>NZ_JAGMUJ010000004.1 GCF_019049255.1 Streptomyces sp. AC558_RSS880
GCGTTCTAAGGGCAGGTGCCCGCTGATTGTTCACACCTTTCAGCAAGGCATCCCCGCCCCTGGCCCCGCAGAGCCGGGACAGGGAAGGTCTCCCCACCTGGCCGGACTCTCTCGCGACTGCTGGGCACCGGCCGCTGGGCCTGGCGTGGCATCCCGCCACCCACCCACCGTTGGCCGCTGAGCCGGCCCGGCGTGCGGGCGAGACGCGAGCGCGTTCGTGAACCCCGGGTGACCGGGCAGCCGGCCTCGGATCGCAGGCGTACGTGGGCCACCCGTTCTTCCGGGCCGCTCGCTCGCTTCTTCCTCGTGCTGGAGCGAGCCGGGTCAAGGGTGGCCCGGAGGGCCATCGCCGTAGGCGACGCGGAGTGGAGCGCAGCGGAACGCAGCGCCCTTGACGCGGCTCGCGGAAGCACGACACTGGCAAAGAAGCGAGTGGCTCAACGGTGCGTATGAACTCCGTCCAGGGAAACCCCCGACCGACGGTCACAGTACGGTCCCTCGGCTGCCTTCAGTCGCTCCAGGGCTGTCAGCCGTACCGTGAACACCACGGCGGCCCCGGCGGTGGCGGCGTACAGGAGGTCGACGGCCAGGTACAGCGTCACGGCGTCGCTGAGCCCGGCGAGCGAGTCGGCCATGTCGAGGCGTGCGGCGGTGTACCGGCCGAGCAGGGTCGTCCCGACGAACAGGCCCCACCACAGGTTCACCGGCCACATCGGCAACCGGTGCGATTTCCCCTCGGTCGGCAGCGGTGCGCAGGCATTCCACATGTCGGCCGCGATGCGGTACGGCAGCCACAGGTTGGCCACGGGGATGAACCAGGCACCGATCGCCCATCCGGGGCCCTTACGGAACCAGTTCGGTGCCAGGAGCTCGGTGCGGCGGCGCGTCAGGAAGAACCAGGTGATGAAGAGCACCGCGCAGAGCAGGCTCGTGGCCACCTGGACCCGCCCCGCATTCTCGTACAACGAGTACGCGGCCTCCAGGCTCGACGCGGTCACGTCGCCGTCGACCACCGCGCGGAGCCGGACACCGGTGTACACGGCGAACAGGTCGCCGAACGCGGCGGCCGCGAACGCCGCCACCACGGCGATGAGGAGGCCACGTGAAGCGAGTGGCGGCATGCCGCTGGACAGCGGTGGATGCGGGCTGAGCCCATCCTTGGATGTGAGCATGGCGATGATCCCCCACGGGCGGTAAGACGGAGAACACCCGCGGAAGATCGCGCGCGGACGCACGATACGTCGGACGGCGAGCGGCCGTCCACATCAATTCGTCTGCGGTCAGGGCCTCTTAGCGACCGATGCCGCCTATGAACTCCGTCCAGGCGGCCGACCCGACGACGATCACCGGTCCACCGTCCACCTTGCTGTCCCGGACGGGTACGACGCCGGGAAGTCCGTCGGCGACTTCGACGCATGCCTCGCCGCCGTCGCCGCCGCTGTAGCTGCTCTTGCGCCAGAGGGCGGCGCCGGGGAAGTCGTATGCGACTTCGACGCAGTCCTCGCCGCCGTCGCCGCCGCTGTAGCTGCTCTTGCGCCAGCATGCGTTGCTCAGGTCGAACTCGCGCATCGTCTGTAGTCCTCCGCAGCCGACTCGATCAGGGGCAGGGACGCCTCCGACGACAGCGCGGCGGCCCTGATGTGATCGTAAGACGCCCGGACTCGCTTCACCAGCGCCGGTTCGTCCAGCAGGCTTCCCGAAAACACGCCCTCTGTATAGACGGTGGGCGGTGCGTCCTCGAACTCCATGAGCTTCATCTGCTTGCCCATGGCCGGGTGCGCCCCTGCGGCGAACGGGAGCACTTGCACCAGCACCTTGCGCTCGCGCGCCATGGCCGCGATGTGGTCCAACTGGTGCGCCATGATCGCCGGACCGCCCACGGGGACGCGCAGTACCGTCTCGTGCAGTACCGCCCAATACACAGGCCGAGTGGCGTCCTTGAGGACCTGCGTCCGCTCCATGCGCCCCCTGATCAGTTCCTCGATGTACTCGTCGGTGGCGAACGGATTGCCCGCCAGGAACATCGCCTGCGCGTACTCCCGTGTTTGCAGCAACCCTGGAACCACAGCCGGCGCGTACTCGCAGATTTCCGTCGCCAGTCGTTCCAGTTCGGCTGCGTGCGCAAAGTACTCCGTATAGCTCTGGTCCTTGATGAGCTTGCGCCACATCCGCTCGAAAATACCGTCGGTTTGCAGTACCCCGTCGATCCGCTGCGCCACATCCAATTGCGGCTTGCGAATCGCCTGTTCGAACTGGCCGATGTAGCCGCCCGAAACGAACACCCGCACACCCAGTTCCACCTGCGTGAACCCCGCGTCCTCGCGTCGCCGCTTCAGTTCCGTGCCGAAGAACTCCCACGCCGCCTGACGCGAACCATTGGCCATAACCAACCCCCTTGTGCTGACCCGCACTTGTAGCGCACAGCCTCCTGCCGAGTGTAGGTGCGGCACGGCATTCTGGAGGCGCGAAGAGTGAAAACGGAAAAGCGAGGGGATCACCGTGAAGGCACGACACTCGGCGCTCTGCGTCGAAGAAGCGGAGGAAGTGGTGAAGGAATTGCGGGCGGCACTCGCGAAGGCCGGAATTTCCCTGCCGTCACTGGGGCTGGACCCGGTGAGTCTTGCGCGGGAGGCGCCCTGTCCGCTCGTCGAACTGGGGCGGTGTTCCGTGGAGACCGCGCGGCGGATCGCGGCGGCGGTGGTGCGGTGAAGCCGCCCGTCGGCGCGTATGTCGTGGACACCAGGACCGAGCGGCTCGGCGTCGTCATGGGGCATGAGGGGCCCTACGTCCAGCTGAGACCGTACGGCGGCGGCCGTGAGTGGGACGCCGACCCCGGTGCCGTACGGCACGCCACGCCCGCCGAGCGGCTGCGCGCGGCGACGGCGTACGCCAATGCCCGGAGCCGGGGGGAGGTGCCGTGAACGTGGGCGACAATGGATGCCATGAGTCTGTTCCGCGACGACGGCATCGTGCTGCGCACCCAGAAGCTGGGTGAGGCGGACCGGATCATCACATTGCTCACGCGCGGTCACGGACGGGTACGCGCGGTGGCGAGGGGCGTGCGCCGGACGAAGTCGAAGTTCGGTGCGCGTCTCGAACCGTTCTCGCACGTGGACGTGCAGTTCTTCTCGAAGGGGAGCGAGCTGGTCGGGCGCGGGCTGCCGCTGTGCACGCAGAGCGAGACGATCGCGCCGTACGGTGGCGGGATCGTCACCGACTACGCGCGGTACACCGCGGGCACCGCCATGCTGGAGACCGCCGAGCGGTTCACCGACCACGAGGGCGAGCCGGCGGTGCAGCAGTACCTGCTGCTGGTCGGGGCCCTGCGGACGCTGGCGCGGGGCGAGCACGCGCCGCATCTCGTGCTCGACGCGTTCCTGCTGCGTTCCCTCGCCGTCAACGGGTACGCGCCCAGTTTCACCGACTGCGCGAAGTGCGGGATGCCCGGGCCGAACCGGTTCTTCTCGGTCGCGTCCGGCGGTTCCGTCTGTGTCGACTGCCGGGTGCCCGGCAGCGTCGTACCCTCACCGCAGGCCCTGGGGCTCCTCGGCGCGCTGCTTACGGGAGACTGGGAGACCGCGGACGCGTGCGAGGCGCGGTACGTCCGGGAGGGGAGCGGGCTGGTGTCCGCCTACCTGCACTGGCATCTGGAGCGCGGGCTGCGCTCGCTCCGGTACGTCGAGAAGTAAGCACGACACGGAACGTCAGCACGAGGAGACGAGAAGCACATGGTGGTACGCGGGTTCCTGGGGCGTCAGCGCCGGGAGTACAGGACGCCGGAGCCGCACCCCTCAGGCGCGCGGCCTCCGAAGATCCCCGGGGAGCTGGTCCCCAACCATGTGGCGATCGTCATGGACGGCAACGGGCGGTGGGCGAAGGAGCGGGGGCTGCCGCGCACCGAGGGGCACAAGGTCGGCGCCGAGCGGGTGCTGGACGTGCTCCAGGGCGGGGTCGAGATGGGCGTGGGCGCGATCTCGCTGTACGCCTTCTCCACCGAGAACTGGAAGCGGTCGCCGGACGAGGTGCGCTTCCTGATGAACTTCAACCGGGACTTCATCCGCAAGACGCGTGACACCCTCGACGAGCTCGGCATCCGGGTGCGCTGGGTGGGGCGGATGCCCAAGCTGTGGAAGTCGGTGGCCAAGGAGCTCCAGGTCGCCCAGGAGCAGACGAAGGACAACGACCGGCTGACGCTGTACTTCTGCATGAACTACGGCGGGCGCGCGGAGATCGCCGATGCCGCGCAGGCGCTCGCGGAGGACGTGAAGGCCGGGCGGCTCGACCCGTCGAAGGTCACCGAGAAGACGCTGCAGAAGTACATGTACTACCCGGACATGCCGGACGTGGACCTGTTCCTGCGGCCGAGCGGTGAGCAGCGCACGTCCAACTACCTGCTGTGGCAGAGCGCCTACGCCGAGATGGTCTTCCAGGACGTGCTGTGGCCGGACTTCGACCGCCGTGACCTGTGGCGGGCGTGTCTGGAGTTCGCCTCCCGGGACCGGCGGTTCGGCGGGGCGATCCCGAACGAGGAACTGCTGGCCATGAAGGGCGAGCAGCCCGAGAGCTGACGCCCGGACGCGGGACGTTAGGGTTCCGCCTCATGGATCACCAGGGGCGGGACACCGTTCAGGACAGGGGCACCGACGCCGTCGAGCTGGTCTACCGGCCGACGCGCGCCGACATCCTCCAGGGCATCCAGGTCCGTGCACGCGTGCGCGGGGTGGCGCCGGTGCGGTGGATGTTCGTCGTGCTGTTCACCGGGTTCGCCGCGTTCACCGCGCTCGGAGGGGCGGACGCCGCGGTGCTGACCGCGCTCTCGCTGCTGACCGCGGTCCTGATCTGGGGCACGCCCCGGATCCAGGCCGGCCAGGTGTTCCGGGCCGTCTCGTGGCAGGGCGAGTACCGCGTCACGGTGACCGACGCCGGGATCACGGTCGAGACCGAGCACACGACGGTGGTGCAGCGCTGGACGCTGTTCCGCGGCTACCGCGAGACCCCCGAGCACCTGGTGCTGCTCAGCCGCGACCCGGGCATCCTGGTGCTGGAGGTCGAGCCCAAGCGCGGCCTGCGCGGCGAGGAGGACCTCCAGCGCCTGCGGGCCCTGCTCGGCCGGCACCTCGCCCGCGTATGACGGTCGCCCGTGCCGCCCGCGGGTGTGCGGCGGCCGTCGTCCTCGCCTGCGCGGGGCTGGCCGTGCTCCTCGCCTTCGGCAGCACGGTGGAGATGGAGTCCTTCCCGGGACTGCGGGAGAACCTGGCGCCGCTCGCCGTGTACCTGCTGGTGTGCGCGGCGCTGCTCGCCGCCGGCGGACTGGCGCTCGCGGGGCGGCGGTCGTACGCGGGGTGGGGTGCCGCCGTCGTCCTGGGCGCCCTCGTCGCGGTGCGGCTGTGGACGCTCGCGCCGATGCTGCACTGCTGGTCCCACGAGAGTGTGGGCCGGAACGACGACGGCTCGTACTCCTGCGTGAACCGCGGCGACATGCTGCCCTGAAGGGGGTCCGCCGTCGCCGCGGTCTCAGCCGGCGTTCGCGGCGGCCGCGCACTCCGCGCAGGTGCCGAAGATCTCGACGGTGTGGGCCACGTTGACGTAGCCGTGTTCCGCCGCGATGGCCTCGGCCCACTTCTCCACGGCCGGGCCCTCCACCTCCACCGCCTTGCCGCAGCTGCGGCAGACCAGGTGGTGGTGGTGGTCGCCGGTGGAGCAGCGGCGGTAGACGGACTCGCCGTCGGCGGTGCGCAGGACGTCGACCTCGCCGGCGTCGGCGAGGGACTGCAGCGTGCGGTAGACCGTGGTCAGGCCGACGGAGTCGCCCTTGTGCTTGAGCATGTCGTGGAGGTCCTGCGCGCTGCGGAACTCGTCGACCTCCTGGAGGCAGGCCGCCACAGCGGCACGCTGCCGGGTGGAGCGGCCCTTCACGGGCGGTCCTGCGGTCGTCACGGGGATGCCTCCTCATCTCTGGCCTCTGCCCGGGCCATTGTGCCAGCCCGGGCGGAGGGCAGTCAGGCGCCGACCGTGTCGCCGGCCTTGCGGCCGGCCGGAATGGCGCACTCGGCGGGGTCGCCGCCGGGTTGTGCGGCGGCCAGTGCCCGGGCGCGGCGGCGGGCCAGCGGGGCGGCCAGCGCGGTCAGCGCGATGAACGCGGCGATGGTCAGCAGCACGATCGTCGCGCCGGGCGGCACGTCCTGGTAGTACGAGGTGACCGTGCCGCCGATGGTCACGCTCACGCCGATCGCGACGGCGATGGCGAAGGTCGCGGCGAAGCTGCGGGTGAGCTGCTGGGCCGCCGCGACGGGCACCACCATGAGCGCGCTCACCAGCAGCAGGCCGACCACGCGCATCGCGACGGAGACCGTGACCGCGGCCGTGACCGCCGTGAGCAGGTTCAGGAACCGCACCGGCAGGCCCGTCACCCGGGCGAACTCCTCGTCCTGGCTGACCGCGAACAGCTGCCGGCGCAGACCGACGGTGATCGCGACCACGAACGCGGCCAGCAGGCAGATCGCGGTGACGTCGGACTCGGAGACCGTGGACAGGGAGCCGAAGAGGAACGAGGAGAGGTTCGTGGTGGAGCCGCCGGGGGCGAGGTTGATGAACATCACGCCGCCGGCCATACCGCCGTAGAAGAGCATCGCGAGGGCGATGTCGCCGCGGGTCCTGGCGTACCAGCGGACCAGTTCCATGAAGACGGCGCCGAGGACGGAGACGAGCGTCGCCATCCACACCGGGGACCAGCTGAGCAGGAAGCCGAGACCGACGCCGGTCATGGCGACGTGACCGATGCCGTCGCCCATGAGGGCCTGGCGGCGCTGGACCAGGTAGATGCCGACCGCGGGGGCGGTGACGCCGACCAGGACGGCGGCGAGCAGCGCCCGCTGCATGAAGGCGTAGTCGAGGATCTCCATCAGCTCAGCAGTCCCGTGCGGATCGGTTCGGTGCCCGCCGGTGCGTGCGGGTGTACGTGGTCGTGGCCGGGCAGCGCGTGCTGGCCGACCGCCTTGGGGGGCGGGCCGTCGTGCAGGACGCAGCCGTCGCGCAGGACGACCGCCCGGTCGATCAAGGGCTCCAGGGGGCCCAGTTCGTGCAGGACGAGGAGGACCGTGGCGCCCTCGGAGACCTGGTGCCTCAGGGTTTCGGCGAGGACCTCCTGGCTGGCCAGGTCGACGCCCGCCATCGGCTCGTCCATGATCAGGAGTTCGGGGGCGGCGGCGAGCGCGCGGGCGATCAGGACCCGCTGGTGCTGGCCGCCGGAGAGGGCGTCGACGGAGTCCTTGGCGCGGTCCGCCATGCCGACCAGGTCCAGGGCGTGGCGTACGGCCTCGCGGTCGGCCTTGCGGAAGAGGCCGAAGCGGGTGCGGGCCAGGCGGCCCGAGGAGACGACCTCGGTGACCGTGGCGGGCACGCCGCCGGCGGCGGTGGTGCGCTGCGGGACGTAGCCCACGCGCGCCCAGTCGCGGAACCGGTGCCGCGGGGTGCCGAAGAGTTCGATCTCGCCGGCGGTGACGGGCACCTGGCCGATGACGCTGCGCACGGCGGTCGACTTGCCGGAGCCGTTGGCGCCGAGCAGGGCGACGACCTCACCGTGGCGCACGGTGAGGTCGATGCCGCGCAGGACGGGGCGCGAGCCCAGCTCGGCGCGGACGCCGCGCAGGGATATGACGGGCTCGGTCATGCCGTCCTCCGGTGGTTCGTCGGTCACTTGGCTCCCAGAGCCGTCTGCAGGGCCTTGAGGTTGGCCTCCATGACCTGGAAGTAGTCGTCGCCGCGGGACTTGTCGGTGATGCCCTCGAGCGGGTCGAGGACGTCCGTCTTCAGTCCGGCGTCGCCGGCGAGGGTCTTGGCGGTCTTGTCGCTGACGAGCGTCTCGTAGAACACGGTGGTGACGCCGTCGGCCTTGGCCATCTTCTCAAGTTCCTTCACGCGCGCGCCGCTGGGCTCGGACTCGGGGTCCAGGCCGCTGATGGACTCCTCGGTCAGGCCGTAGCGCTCGGCGAGGTAGCCGAAGGCGGAGTGGGTGGTGATGAAGACGTCGGTCCTCTTGTCCTTCAGGCCGGTCTTGAACGTGGTGTCGAGCTCGTTCAGCTTCTCGACCAGGGCCGCGGTGTTCTTCTTGTAGTCGGCGGCGTGGTCCGGGTCGGCCTTCTCGAAGGCCTTGCCGACGCCCTCGGCGACCTCGGCGTACTTCACCGGGTCCAGCCAGATGTGGGGGTCCTTGCCGCCCTCGTGCTCGTGGCCGTGCTCGTCCTCGGCGGCGTGCTCCTCCTCGGCGTGGCCTTCCTCGGCGTGCTCCTCGGCGTGCTCCTCCTCGGAGTGGCCTTCCTCGGCGTGCTCGTCCGCGTGGCCGCCGGCCTCGGTGCCGTGCTCCTCGAGGGAGGTCAGGGTCGCCGCGTCGATCTTCGTCTTGACCTCGGACTGGCCGACGGCCTCGTCGACGGTGGGCTGCAGGCCCTTGAGGTAGAGGGCCGCGTCGGACTCCTGGAGCTGCGCGGTCTGCTTCGCGCTGATCTCCAGGTCGTGCGGCTCCTGGCCGGGCTCGGTGAGACTGGTGACGCTGACGTGCTCGCCGCCGATCTGCTCGGCGAGGAAGGCCATCGGGTAGAACGACGCGACGACGTCGAACTTGTCGGTGTTGCCCGCGGCGGCGCTGTCGGAGGAGCAGGCGGTCAGGGTGCCGAGACCGAGGGCGGTGACCGCGGCCAGGGCGGCCGCGGATATGTGGTGTCGTCGTACGTTCATGACACTCATTTTCAACAAATATGGAAACCGTTGTCAACAAAGCACGTGGGAGGGCTTTGGGGGCACCGAATTGGTCGAGGGGCAGGCCACGCCGGTAGCCTGAGGACTTCGCTGGAAGCAATCTCGCTTCGTCGCCCGTCGTCGTAATGAAGAGAGCACCGTGGCCGCCGACAAGATCGACACCATCGTCAGCCTGAGCAAGCGCCGTGGCTTCGTATTCCCCAGTAGTGAGATCTACGGCGGCACGAAGGCCGCCTGGGACTACGGACCGCTGGGTGTCGAGCTCAAGGAGAACCTGAAGCGCCAGTGGTGGCGCTCCATGGTCACCTCGCGCGAGGACGTGGTCGGTATCGACTCGTCCGTGATCCTGGCCCCGGACGTGTGGGTCGCCTCCGGCCACGTCGCCACCTTCACGGACCCGCTGACCGAGTGCACCTCCTGCCACAAGCGGTTCCGCGCGGACCACCTGGAGGAGGCGTACGAGGAGAAGAAGGGCCGCGCCCCGGAGAACGGCCTCGCCGACCTCAACTGCCCCAACTGCGGCAACAAGGGCACCTTCACCGAGCCCAAGCAGTTCTCGGGCCTGCTCTCCACCCACCTCGGCCCGACGCAGGACTCCGGCTCCATCGCCTACCTGCGCCCCGAGACCGCCCAGGGCATCTTCACCAACTTCGCCCAGGTGCACACCACCGCGCGCAAGAAGCCGCCGTTCGGCATCGCCCAGATGGGCAAGTCCTTCCGCAACGAGATCACGCCCGGCAACTTCATCTTCCGCACCCGCGAGTTCGAGCAGATGGAGATGGAGTTCTTCGTCAAGCCGGGCGAGGACGAGAAGTGGCAGGAGTACTGGATGGAGCAGCGCTGGAACTGGTACACCGGTCTCGGCCTGCGCGAGGAGAACATGCGGTGGTACGACCACCCGAAGGAGAAGCTCTCCCACTACTCCAAGCGCACCGCTGACATCGAGTACCGCTTCCAGTTCGGCGGCAGCGAGTGGGGCGAGCTGGAGGGTGTCGCCAACCGCACCGACTACGACCTCTCCGCCCACTCCAAGGCCTCCGGCCAGGACCTCGCCTACTTCGACCAGGAGGCCGGCGAGCGCTGGACGCCGTACGTCATCGAGCCGGCGGCCGGTGTCGGCCGGGCGATGCTCGCCTTCCTGCTCGACGCCTACGTCGAGGACGAGGCGCCCAACGCCAAGGGCAAGATGGAGAAGCGGACCGTGCTGCGGCTCGACCACCGCCTGGCCCCGGTGAAGGTCGCGGTGCTCCCGCTGTCCCGCAACGCGGAGCTGTCGCCGAAGGCGAAGGGTCTGGCGCAGGCGCTGCGGCAGAACTGGAACGTCGAGTTCGACGACGCCGGCGCCATCGGCCGCCGCTACCGCCGGCAGGACGAGATCGGTACGCCGTTCTGCGTGACCGTCGACTTCGACACGCTGGACGACAACGCGGTGACCGTGCGCGAACGCGACTCCATGAAGCAGGAGCGCGTCTCGCTCGACCAGATCGAGGGGTACCTGGCGGCCCGTCTGATCGGCGCGTAGCCGCTACGCGGGCTCGCACCGAGGCCCCCGGTGCCGGATCACTCAGTGGTCCGGCACCGGGGGCCTCGTCGTGGACGCCCGCCGGTTCGACGGGTCCACCGTCGCCTGGTGTTCCTCCGCCAGATGCTTCTGCGCCTTGACCCACGGGAGGAACCGGGCGCCTCCGCGCCAGCCGCACGTGTCACACCGGATCGTCCGCTGTACGCCGGTGCGTTGGACGCGTACGACGTGTTCGCGGCCGTGCAGGTCCCAGCGGCTGATCTTGCTCGTGTCGATCTGCGGCATGGCTCCTCCGGAGTCCGGATGGGGTGTCGTCGTTCTACTGCCCCGGATCGGGGGCGGCAAGGAGTGTGCGGCGAGGGCAACATCGCGCGGCCGCGTGGTTGTGGGCCGGGGCGGGTCGCGCAGCCCGGCGCTTGCGGGGTGCTGTCGCGCCCACCCGTGCCGCCCTGCGGCACGATTGCCCGCGGTGAGCGGGCCGACTGCTCAGGCGCTCACGTCCGCACTCCGGCGCATCTCCGTCGACTCCAGCCGCTCCGCCGTCCGTTCGGCGGTCCCGCGGGCCCAGCGCCCCGACGTCAGCGCGCCGACCACCAGCACCGCGAAGCCGCACCCCGCGAGGATCCACCACCCCGGCCGCGCCGCCGTCACGAACGCCTCCGCGTACGACGACGAGCCCACCCCCGCCGCCAGCACCGCGCCGATCACCGCGACGCCCAGCGCCTGGCCCAGCTGACGGCTGGTGGACGCGACCGCCGAGGCGACTCCCGCCTGCGCGGTCGGCATGCCGGAGACGGCGGTGTTGGTGATCGGGGCGTTGACGAAGCCGAAGCCGACGCCGAAGAGGACGTACCCGAGGAAGAGGGTGGCGTCGGAGGTCTCGGCCTCGAAGAGGGCGAAGAGGAGCCCGCTGGCCGTCATCGCGCCGCCGGCGACCAGCAGCGGCAGGCGCGGGCCCCGGCCGCCGACCAGCCGGCCGGAGAGCGGGGCGCACAGGAAGGTCGGGACGGCCATCGGGAGCATCCACAGGCCCGCGTCCAGGGCGCTCAGGCCCCGCACGTTCTGCAGGTACAGCGTGGACAGGAACAGGAAGCCGCCGAGCGCGGCGAACGCGCTCACGGCTATCACCGTGGCCCCGCTGAACGGAGCCGAGCGGAAGAAGCGGAGATCGATGAGGGGTTCGCGGCGGCGGGGCTCGTAGCGCAGGAGGGCGACGAGGGCGGCCAGGGCCAGGACGGCGTACGGAGCGATCGACGCGGGGGAGGCGTGCGGGGCCTCGATGATCGCGTACGTCAGGGAGCCGAACAGGACGATCACCAGGAGCTGGCCGACCGGGTCCGGGCGGCGGGCCTTCGGGGCGCGGGACTCCGGGACGAAGCGCCAGGTGAGCAGCAGCGCGGCCAGGCCCACCGGCAGGTTGACCCAGAAGATGGAGCGCCAGCCGACCGACTCCACCAGCAGCCCGCCGACCAGCGGACCGGCGGCCATCGAGATGCCGACGACCGCGCCCCACACGCCGATCGCGCGGGCCCGCTCGCGGGGGTCGGTGAAGGTGTTGGTGATGATCGACATGGCGACCGGGTTGAGCATCGAGCCGCCGATCGCCTGCACCATCCGGAACACGACCAGCCACGACAGGTCCGGCGCCAGGGAGCACAGCACCGAGCCGAGGGTGAAGACCACCAGACCGGCCATGAACACCCGTCTGCGGCCGATCCGGTCCGCCGTGGAGCCCGCGAGCATCAGCAGGGAGGCCAGGACGAGCGTGTAGGCGTCGATGGTCCACTGCAACCCCGAGGTGCTCGCGTGGAACTCCCGTTGCATGGCGGGCAGGGCGACGTTGAGGACCGTGTTGTCCAGGCTCACGATCAGCAGGCTCATGCAGCAGATCGCGAGCACCAGCATGCGTCGGCCGTGGCTGAGCTCGGGCATGGGTGCCATCGTACGCGCGTTTCGATAGTGCGGTTAACTAATGACCGTTACATGATCTCCGTACGGCGACGTGCCGGGTACCCCTCGGCATGCGGGACAATGGGGGAATGCCCACGCTCGCGCCCACCACGACCTCGACCCTGCAGATCGGCCCGCACACGGTCCAGCCGCCCGTCGTGCTCGCCCCCATGGCCGGGATCACCAACGCGCCCTTCCGCACCCTGTGCAGGGAGTGGAGCGGCGGCAAGGGCCTGTTCGTCAGCGAGATGATCACCACTCGGGCGCTGGTCGAACGCAACGACAAGACCATGCAGCTGATCCGGTTCGACGAGAGCGAGAAGCCGCGCTCCATCCAGCTGTACGGCGTCGACCCGGTGACCGTCGGCAAGGCCGTCCGCATGATCGCGGAGGAGGACCTCGCCGACCACATCGACCTCAACTTCGGCTGCCCGGTCCCCAAGGTGACCCGCAAGGGCGGCGGTTCGGCCCTCCCGTACAAGCGGAACCTGCTGCGGTCGATCCTGCGCGAGGCCGTGAGCGGCGCCGGGGACCTGCCGGTGACGATGAAGATGCGCAAGGGCATCGACGACGACCACCTGACCTACCTGGACGCCGGCCGGATCGCCGTCGAGGAGGGCGTGACCGCCATCGCGCTGCACGGCCGCACCGCCGCCCAGCACTACGGCGGCACCGCCGACTGGGACGCCATCGCCCGGCTGAAGGAGCACGTCCCGGAGATCCCGGTGCTCGGCAACGGCGACATCTGGTCGGCGGAGGACGCGCTGCGGATGGTGCGCGAGACCGGCTGCGACGGGGTGGTCGTGGGCCGGGGCTGCCTCGGCCGGCCGTGGCTGTTCGCGGACCTGGTGGCCGCCTTCGAGGGGCGTACGGACGCCTATGTACGGCCCACCCTGCGCGAGGTCGCCGACGTCATGGTCCGGCACGCCACGCTGCTGGGGGAGTGGATCGGCGACGAGTCGCGCGGCGTGATCGACTTCCGCAAGCACGTCGCCTGGTATCTGAAGGGCTTCGCGGTCGGTTCCGAGATGCGCAAGCGGCTCGCGATCACCTCCTCGCTGGAGGAGCTGCGGGCCGGGCTCGACGAGCTGGACCTCGACCAGCCCTGGCCCACCGGCGCCGACGGGCCCCGCGGCCGTACGTCCGGCAACAACCGGGTGGTGCTGCCGGACGGCTGGCTGAAGGACCCCTACGACTGCGCGGGCGTCGGCGAGGACGCGGAACTGGACACCTCCGGCGGCTGATCAGCCCTTCGTGGGGTGCGGGACGGAGCCGTAGGCCGTCAGGAAGCGGTCGCGGAAGGAGCTCATCTTCCACACCGGCGCGTCCTCGGCGGGCCTGAGCCCTTCGGTCCAGTTCCAGCCGTCGGTCTTCGCCAGCACCTCCGGGTCCTTGGCGACGATCGTCACCGGCACGTCCCGGCTCGCGCCGTGGCCGCTGACCCGGGCGATGGGCTGGTGGTCGCCGAGGAGGACGAGCACGGTGTCGTCGGTGCCGTAGCGCTCCAGCCACTGGGTGAGGCTGGTGACCGAGTACTGGATCGACCTGCCGTACTCCTGCCGGGACTCGGTGGAGTCGGCGATGACGTCGGAGGACTTCTTCCCCGCCTTCCGGACGGCGTCGAAGACCGAGCCGTCGCCGAGGTCGTCCCAGTCGACCAGCTCGGGGATCGGCGCCCAGGGCTGGTGGCTGGAGGTGAGGATGACCTCCGACATCAGCGGCTTGTCGTGCTTCCTGCCGTGCTCCAGCCGCTGGAAGGCCTCCAGGGCGTACTGGTCCGGCATGGTCGACCAGCTGAACTTCGGCCCCTCGTAGCCGAGGTCGAAGGCGTCGTAGACCTTGTCGAGGCCGTACCACTCCGCCTCCGGCCAGGCCTTCTGCACACCGGGCATGATGCCGACGGTGTCCCAGGCACCGGTCTTGCGGAACGCCTTGGTGAGGGTGAGGCGGTCGCCGGAGGTGACGGTGCGGTAGCGCTGCTGGTTGTCGATCCAGAGGCCGGACAGGGCCGTGGAGTGGCCGAGCCAGCTGCTGCCGCCGTACGTCGCCGAGGTGAGCCAGCCGCTGCGGGCGCGGTAGCCGGCCCGCGCGAGCGCCTCGGTGCGGGCGTCGAGGGTGCGGGTGATGCCGGGGGCGATCAGCGGGTCCTCGACGGCGGTGCGGCCGTAGCTCTCGATGAAGGCGATGACGACGTCCTTGCCGCGCAGGTCCGGGAGAAGCTGGTCGGGGGGAGTGGCGCCGAAGGCGTCCGCCCGCGCCTCCTTCGCGAACGCCGCCTCGTCGCGCAGGGTGTTCACCACGCGCCGGGTCTGCCCCTTCAACGCCCCGGCGGCCCGGTCGGAGGCGACCGGCACACCGGCGATCTGCAACCCCAGGGCGGTACAGGTGACCCACACGGTGCCCGCGATCAGCGCGCCCCGGCCGGCGCGGGCGCGGTGCCGGGCCAGCAGGTCGCCGAGCCGGACGGTGGCCAGCGCCATGACGGCCACGATGAGCAGGGCGAGGAGGACCGCGCCGACGGCCGCGGCGGTGGCCGCCGTGCCGCCCATCGAGTCCTCGACGTAGGACTGGGCGTCGTCGAGCAGGCCCCAGTCGAGCACGACGTTGAAGCCGCGGCCCAGATACTCGGTGAACCCGATGTCCAGCAGGTTCAGCACGGTCAGGACGCCGATGCCCGCCCCGTACAGCGCCGCCACGACGATCCGCGGCCGGCGCGGCAGGGCGAGCAGCAGGACGGCCCCGATGATCGCCTCCGCCGGTATCCGGGTGAACCGGTCGGGCCGGAGGGCCGGAGCGGTGTTCGGCATCAGGAGGGCGCCGACGACGAGGGCGGCGGCGAGGGCGTGCAGCGTCCGGCGGAGGGCGCGGGCGACGGCGGGGTGCGCGTCGCGTGTGTCGCGCAGGCGTGTGAAGACAGGCAACCCGGAGGTCCCTTCCGTACCGAGCCCGGTGGGAGGCGGACCCGGCGTGGGGGTCCGGGTCCGCCGTCGTTCCGTACGGGCGGGGTGACCGGTGCGTTCATCTGACCGGCGGATTTCGGGTGCCGGACCGGTCCGCATGGTGGAATCCGGCCCGCTGTGGCAGCGTGATTCTCGCCACCCTTGATAAGGGTTGCGCTCAGATGAGCGGATCTTGGGCGACTGCACTTCTCAAAGGTTGGCACTCAGTGCCACTCCTTGATCGTTCAGCGGGCGAAATCAAACGTGGAGATTGTTGCTCATGTGAGCGAACGGGAGGGTGCTGAGGAGGCTGATGCGTTCAAGAAGTGAAAACATTCGACCGTCATGGCTTGCCAAGCTTTGACTTTCGATCCGCTGGCGGACGAGTGGTTACAGGCACATGACGCACAAGTGGACGTACCCAGGCGCCTTCGATCTGGGTACATTCCTCGCCGTCAGGGCAGCCACCGCGTCCTCGAGGAGTCGAGACCCGTGTCGGAAAACAAAGATCACCATGGAGCTCGGTCGGGCACGAGCGTTGAGGGCGTGAAGTTCGTCTACGACTTCACCGAGGGCAACAAGGACCTCAAGGACCTGCTCGGCGGCAAGGGGGCCAACCTCGCCGAGATGACCAACCTGGGCCTTCCCGTCCCGCCCGGCTTCACCATCACCACCGAGGCCTGCAAGACCTACCTCGACAGTGGCGAGGAGCCGGCGGCACTGCGTGACGAGGTGAGTGCGCACCTCGACGCCCTCGAAGCGACCATGGGCAAGAAGCTCGGCCAGGCCGACAACCCCCTCCTCGTGTCGGTCCGCTCCGGGGCGAAGTTCTCCATGCCGGGCATGATGGACACCGTCCTCAACATCGGTCTGTCGGACAAGTCCGTGCAGGGCCTGGCCGCGCAGGCCGGCGACGACCGGTTCGCGTGGGACTCCTACCGGCGCCTCATCCAGATGTTCGGCAAGACCGTCCTCGGCGTCGACGGCGAGCTGTTCGAGGACGCGCTGGACGCGGCGAAGGCGGCCAAGAAGGTCACCGTCGACACCGAGCTGGAGGCCGCCGACCTCAAGAAACTCGTCACCAAGTTCAAGAAGATCGTCAAGACCGAGGCCGGCCGGGACTTCCCGCAGGACCCGCGCGAGCAGATGGACCTCGCCATCAAGGCGGTCTTCGACTCCTGGAACGGCGACCGCGCCAAGCTCTACCGCCGCCAGGAGCGCATCCCGCACGACCTCGGTACGGCCGTCAACGTCTGCTCCATGGTCTTCGGCAACCTCGGCCCGGACTCCGGCACGGGTGTCGCGTTCACGCGGGACCCCGCCAGCGGCCAGCAGGGCGTCTACGGCGACTACCTGCAGAACGCGCAGGGCGAGGACGTGGTCGCGGGCATCCGCAACACCGTGCCGCTCGCCGAGCTGGAGTCGATCGACAAGAAGTCGTACGACCAGCTGATGCAGATCATGGAGACCCTGGAGAACCACTACAAGGACCTCTGCGACATCGAGTTCACCATCGAGCGCGGACAGCTGTGGATGCTCCAGACCCGCGTCGGCAAGCGCACGGCGGGCGCCGCCTTCCGCATCGCCACGCAGCTGGTGGACCAGGGCCTGATCGACGAGGCCGAGGCGCTCACCCGCGTCAACGGCGCCCAGCTCGCCCAGCTGATGTTCCCCCGCTTCGACGAGGACGCCAAGGTCGAGCAGGTCGGACGCGGCATCGCCGCCTCCCCGGGCGCGGCGGTCGGCAAGGCGGTCTTCGACTCGTACACCGCCGTGAAGTGGTCGCGCTCCGGCGAGAAGGTCATCCTGATCCGCCGCGAGACCAACCCCGACGACCTGGACGGCATGATCGCGGCCGAGGGCATCCTCACCTCGCGCGGCGGCAAGACCTCCCACGCGGCCGTGGTCGCGCGCGGCATGGGCAAGACCTGTGTCTGCGGCGCGGAGGAGTTGGAGGTCGACACCAAGCGCCGCCGGATGACCGTCCCCGGCGGGCACGTGGTCGAGGAGGGTGACGTCGTCTCCATCGACGGCTCCTCCGGCAAGGTCTACCTGGGCGAGGTCCCGGTCGTCCCCTCCCCGGTCGTGGAGTACTTCGAGGGCCGGATGCACCCGGGCGCCGACGACGCCGACGAGCTGGTCGAGGCCGTGCACCGGATGATGGCCTTCGCCGACCGCAAGCGCCGGCTGCGGGTGCGGGCCAACGCCGACAACGCCGAGGACGCGTTGCGGGCGCGGAGGTTCGGCGCCCAGGGCATCGGCCTGTGCCGCACCGAGCACATGTTCCTCGGCGACCGCCGCGAGCTGGTGGAGCGGCTGATCCTGGCCGACACCGAGGCCGAGCGCGACGAGTCCCTGAAGGCCCTGCTCCCGCTCCAGAAGCGGGACTTCGTGGAACTCTTCGAGGCGATGGACGGCCTCCCGGTCACCATCCGCCTGCTCGACCCGCCGCTGCACGAGTTCCTGCCCGACATCACCGAACTGTCGGTCCGCGTCGCCCTCGCCGAGTCCCGGCAGGAGCCGCACGAGAACGAGCTGCGCCTGCTCCAGGCCGTGCACCGGCTGCACGAGCAGAACCCGATGCTGGGTCTGCGCGGCGTCCGTCTCGGCCTGGTCATCCCCGGCCTGTTCACCATGCAGGTGCGGGCCATCGCGGAGGCCGCCGCCGAGCGCAAGGCCGCCAAGGGCGACCCGCGCGCGGAGATCATGATCCCGCTGGTCGGCACGGTCCAGGAGCTGGAGATCGTCCGCGAGGAGGCCGACCAGGTCATCGCCGAGGTCGAGCAGACCACCGGCACCTCGCTCAGGCTCGCCATCGGCACGATGATCGAGCTGCCGCGCGCCGCGCTGACCGCCGGTCAGATCGCGGAGGCGGCGGAGTTCTTCTCCTTCGGCACCAACGACCTCACCCAGACGGTGTGGGGCTTCTCCCGGGACGACGTGGAGGCCTCGTTCTTCACGGCGTACCTGGAGAAGGGCATCTTCGGGGTGTCGCCGTTCGAGACGATCGACAAGGACGGCGTGGGCTCGCTGGTCGCCGCCGCCGCGAAGGCCGGCCGCGCAACCCGCCCCGACCTGAAGCTCGGCGTCTGCGGCGAGCACGGCGGCGACCCGGAGTCGGTCCACTTCTTCCACGAGGTCGGCCTGGACTACGTCTCCTGCTCCCCGTTCCGCATCCCGGTCGCCCGCCTGGAGGCCGGCCGCGCGGCCGTCACGTCGACGGGCAGCGACCACCGCTGAGCCGCCCCCTGAGGGGCACTTGAACCCCGGAGCCGTCGTCTGTCACCCGACCACCCTCACCGATCGGCGACGGCTCCGGACCACGAAAGAGAGGGCGGCACCCGTGCGGGGGTGCCGCCCTTTCGCGTGTGTAGGGTCCGGTGCCGGGAACTTACGGAGCCGCCACGGCGGGGAACAGGGGGGACGCAGTGCCGTTTCGGATGCGCAGGAGCAGCATCAGGCCGTTGAGCGCTATGGGCGGGTACGCCGTCGATCCGTGGCAGTCGTTCCGGCGCACGGTCGGGGTGGTGCTCTTCGGGTGGGCCGCCGCGGCCGTTACCGCCGGGGCGTCCTACCTGGCGTTGCGGTGGGTGTGGGTGCCCATCGCCGTGGGGGTTCCGCTGTTTCTCACGTTCGCCTTCCTCCTGACGCTGCTCCATCGCGCGGGGTGGATCGCCCTGCTGTCCCTCGTGCCGGGGCTGTTCGTCCTCGTCGGGGCCGTCCAGTACGCGCCCGAGGCGGCGTTGGAGGTGCGCGGGGTGCGGGAGAGCGTGGTGATCGTGGCGGACAGTGTGGACGAGACGGGCGGCGACAACCACCGGTTCACGCTGCGCACGGCGGACGGGGAGGAACTGGAGGAGCGTCTCACCTACAACGGTGACGGCTCGGGTCTGGAGGTGGGGGACCGGCTCGATGTCCTCCTCGACCCGGAGGGCGTGGCGCCCATGGAGCAGGCGGACGAGGTGGACGCCGCGGGGCGGCTGAACGGTCTGATCGGCGGGCTCGTGGCGTGGACGCTGATGGCGGTCCTCGCCGGGCGGCGCGGGCATGTGCGGCGCCGGCGGGGGAAGACCGACTCCCTGCTGCTGTCCCTGTGAGCAGGGGAGCCGGTCTTCGCGCGGAACGACGTCAGTCGGAGTCGCCGCGGCGCCTGCGGGCCGCGATCATCACGCCGCCGCCCAGGAGGACGACGGCCGCACCGCCGGCCGCGATGTACGGCGTGGCGTTGCTGCCGCCGGTCTCGGCGAGGTCGGTGCCGCCGCCCTGCTCCTTGCTGTCGGAACCGGTGTTCCCCGTGTTCTCGGTGCCGGTGCCGGTGCCGGTGCCGGTGCCGGTGCCGGTGTCGCTCTCGGTCTCCTCGTAGGGCTCGAAGTCCGCGGGCGGCTTGTCGCAGCCGATGCCGTCGCCGTCACGGTCCAGGTGCTCGCCGTAGTGGTCGCTGGTCTCGGGGATGTTGGCGTGCCCGTTCTCGTACGCCTCGGAACAGTTCTCGAACGGGGTGTTGCCGCCGTGCGCCTCGGCGGTGGCCGGTACGGCGGCCAGGGCGAGCGCGGCGAGGACCGCGGCGGCGGAGGTACGGAACGGATTCATGGTGAAGAGTCCCCCAGATCGGGCGATTGCGCGTGCTTGGTACGAGGGTGACGAAGCTACTGGGAGGCTCGTGTCGTGGGGGGCCTATGAAAAGCTTGTGATGCGAACGTGACGTGACTGAAGAGTAGCTCTCCGCTACCGGTGATCCTTTGTGACGGGAGGGGGGGGACGGCATGGCTTCCACGTTGTTCGACGCGTTGGGGAGCGAGTACTTCCGCGTGGCCGCGGTCAGGGGCCTCGGTGAAGCGGACGGGCCGGCCCGCTCGGAACCGCCCGTGCGGTGCCGCATCGACGACGAGTTCAGCGGCCCGCCGCCGCTCTGGAGGCGGTGGAGCGGGAGTTCGGCCTGGGGGTGGACCCGCAGGCGGTGGCGGGGCCGCTGCCGAGCGTCATCGTTACCGTGCGGGCCGACTGAGCGGCGGGCGGCCGGGCGCAGTCGGTGTCGTCGTCTCCGTCACGACCGGAAGGGGCCCCGCACCTCGTACGTGATCCCGCCCGACGAGCTCCCGCTCGTGCCGCGCTGGCTGGAGAAGTACAGGCGGGTGCCGTCGGGGGAGAAGGCCGGGCCGGTGATCTCGGAGCCCGACTGGCCGCCGATGCGGAGGAACGGGGCCACCACGTCGTCGGGCGTGATGACGCAGATCTCCATGGTGCCGCCGTCCTCGGCCACGAAGAGGTCGCCGGAGGCGGCGCCGGTGACGTTGTCGACGCCCGACAGGGGAGCGCCGCCGCCCGTCACCAGCGAGTCGTCGTAGGCGAGTTTGATGGTCTGGGCGGACGCGTTGTACTGCCAGACGCGGTTGTCGCCCTTCGTGGTGAACCAGCAGGTGTCATTGGCGTAGTAGCAGCCCTCGCCGCCGTTGAAGCGCTTGGCGCCGGACACCTGGTTGCGGGTGGCGGTGGCGCCGGACGGGTCCGGGACCCGTGCCCAGCTCACCGGGCCGCTGGTGCCGCTGCCGGCGACCAGTACCTCCAGGGTGCCCGAGGACAGGTCGCCCCAGGTGGTGGGCCGGAAGCGGTAGAAGCAGCCGTCCGTGACGTCCTCCGTCAGGTACACGACCTTGCGCACCGGGTCGGCCGCCGCCGCCTCGTGCTTGAAGCGGCCCATCGCGTCACGGCGGACGGCCGCCTTCACTCCCCACGGGTCGGTCTCGTAGACGTACCCGCGGTCCACCTCCTCACAGGACAGCCAGGTGTTCCACGGGGTCTTCCCGCCCGCGCAGTTCTGCCGGGTGCCGGACAGGACGCGGTACGCGCCCGTGATGGCGCCGGTGGCCGAGAACTTCAGCGCGCTCGCCCCGCCGGAGGGGTTGATCTCCGAGTTGGAGACGTAGATCCAGCCCGACCCGTCCGCGTAACAGGCGCCGCCGTCGGGGGCGTTGTGCCAGGTGTACGAGGTGCCGGTGACCGTCCGGCCGGAACGGGCGACGACCCGGCTGGTGAAACCGGCGGGCAGGCTGATGCCGTTGGCGTCCGCCGCCCCGAGCGGACCGTACGGGCCGCTGCCGGGCTGGGCGGGCGCGGCGTACGCCGCGCCGCGCCACAGGGTCCCGCCGAGGACGGAGGAGGTGCCGCCGACGGCGGTCGCACGAAGGAAGGTACGACGTTCCATTGCCGCTCCAAGAGGTGCCGTGACCGCCCCGCCGCCGGTCGGCGGCGGGGGCGTGCGGTCAGGGAACCTAGGGGTGCGGAATGGACGCTTCATGACCGGGGGCGTACCGGCGGATGACCATCCCCGGGGCCTACAGGGGCACGGCCACCGCCGTGAACGTCGTCTCCGGGGTCTGCGGGCTGGTGAAGCGGGCGTTGACCAGGTAGAGGCGGTCGCGGAAGCGGGCCGCGGTGGCGGGGACGTCGAAGCGCGGGTCGGTGATCGAGCGGCGCAGGGTCGCCGTGGTGGCGCGGGCGTCCAGGTCGAAGACCGTGACGACGTTCGAGCGGTTCTGTACGACGTACAGGGTGCGGCCGACGCGGACCAGACCGTCGCCGTTGACCACGTTCTCCGCGCCGGACAGGGCGATGCGGGTGGCGCGCCCGGTGCGCAGGCTCACGCGGTACAGCTCGCCCGGGGTGCTCTTGACCACGATCACGTCGCGCCCGTCGGGGGTGCTCACGATGCCGTTGGCGTTGTTGACGCCGGGCAGTTGCTCCCAGTCGCCGGTGAGCGGCAGGGCGCGGACGCTGCCGCCCCGGCCGCGCGGGACGCCGTAGAGGACCGCGTCGCGGGAGTCGGTGAACCAGGCGCGGTCGCGGAAGAGGACGACGTCGTTGACGAAGTGGCCGGTGGGTGCCGTGAGTTCGTACGTCGTCCGCAGCTCGCCGGTGCGGGCGTCGACGGTGCGGGCGGTGCCGCCCCCGCCGCCGGAGACGTACAGCAGGCCGTCGTCGCCCAGCTTGAGGCCGATGGCCGCGAGGCCGGGGGCGCCCTCGTGGAGGACTCCGCCCTTGCCGGTGCGCAGGTCGGTGCGGTAGATCGCGCCGTCGGCGCGGGAGCCCAGGTAGGCGTACGGCGCGCCGCCGATGGTGATGCCCTCGGGCAGCCAGCCGTCCGGCAGCGGGAACTCGGTCGGCCAGGCGGGCCGGTGGCCGGTCGCCTGCGCCGTACCGGTGCCGGCCGCCGCCGCCAACGCGGCGACGGCGGCACCGCCGAGCACGGCACGCCGGGAGGGCTGGATGTGCTGCGGGTGGTTCCGGGTCATGGTCCGGGCCTCCGTGACGGATGGGGGGATGAACCACCCCCGATGAAACTCCATGGACCGGCCCCGCTGAACGCGGGACACGAACCCGACAGGAAGTCGACAGGCCCCGGGACCCGGAGTGGGGCTCGGTGCCAGACCCGGAGTGGGACCCGGCGTGAGGACCGCGGCGCCGGGCCCGGCGTGGGGCCCGTCGCGGCCGGTTACGCCGCCTTCACCTCGTACGCCGTCACCCGTACCGTCTCGTCGTCCAGGCACTGGCCCGACTCCAGGTCGAAGCGCTGCTTCAGGAGCGGGGAGGCGACGAAGGGGCGGCCCTGGTGGGTGCCGGTCAGGCCGCGGGAGAGGACCGCCGCGCCGGTGAAGGGGTCGCGGTTGTCGATGGCGTACAGGCGGCCGGTGCGGTCGGCGAAGACGGCGGCCTGGCGGCCGTCGGGGAGGAGGGCGGCCACCCCGCGGCCCGGGAGCAGTGCGCTCAGGTCGCAGACCGTGAACCAGTCGTCGGCGAGGCGGAGCCGGACCTTCAGATCGGTGGTCTCGAGGGTCAGGGTCATCGCGTGGCGCTTCCTTCCAGGATCTCGTCGGCGGGTCGCAGGCCGATGTTCAGCAGCGGCAGGTCGGGCTTCATCTGGTCGCGCTCGGGGACGAAGGCGACCACCGGGTCGGGGGTGTCGGGCGCGTTCACGAAGGACACGAAGCGGGCCAGCTTCTCCGGGTCGTCGAGGGTCTCGGCCCACTCGTCGCGGTAGTGCGAGACGTGGGCGGCCATCAGGGCCTCCAGCTCGTCGCAGATGCCGAGCGAGTCGTGGACGACGACGTCCCGTACGTGGTCCAGGCCGCCGGGGATGCGGTCCAGCCAGACGCTGGTGCGCTCCAGGCGGTCCGCGGTGCGGATGTAGAACATCAGGAACCGGTCGATCAGGCGGATCAGTTCGGCGTCCGAGAGGTCCTGGCCGAGCAGGTCGGCGTGGCGCGGGGTGGCGCCGCCGTTGCCGCCGACGTAGAGGTTCCAGCCGCCCGCGGTGGCGATGACGCCGAAGTCCTTGGACTGGGCCTCCGCGCACTCGCGCTGGCAGCCGGAGACCGCCGACTTGAGCTTGTGGGGGGAGCGCAGGCCCCGGTAGCGCAGCTCCAGGTCGATCGCCATGCGGACGGAGTCCTGGACGCCGTAGCGGCACCAGGTCTGCCCGACGCAGGACTTCACCGTGCGCAGCGACTTGCCGTAGGCGTGGCCGGACTCGAAGCCGGCGTCGACCAGGCGGGCCCAGATGACGGGCAGTTGCTCCACCCGCGCGCCGAACATGTCGATGCGCTGGCCGCCGGTGATCTTCGTGTAGAGACCGAAGTCGCGGGCGATCTCGCCGATCACGATCAGCTTCTCCGGGGCGATCTCACCGCCGGGGATGCGGGGCACGACCGAGTACGAGCCGTTCTTCTGCAGGTTGGCCAGGAAGTGGTCGTTGGTGTCCTGCAGCGCCGCCTGCTCACCGTCCAGGACGTGGGTGCTCGCGCCGATCGTCGGGGCGAGGGAGGCGATGATCGAGCCGACCGTCGGCTTGCAGACCTCGCAGCCGTCGCCGCCGCGCGCCGCCTCCCGGCCGTGGCGGTCGAGCAGGTCACGGAAGGAGGTGACGCGCAGGGCGAGGACGATCTCGTACAGCTCCTCGCGGGTCTGGGAGAAGCAGGCGCACAGGCCCTTGTCGACCTCGACGCCGCTCGCCTCCAGCTCGGCGTTGATCAGCTGGCCGAGGACCTTGACGCAACTGCCGCACGTCGTCCCGGCCTTGGTGCACTTCTTCACCTCGGGCACGGTGGTGCACCTGTGCTCGGTGACCGCCTCGCGGATCGTGCCCTTGCGGACGTTGTTGCAGGAGCAGATGATCGCGTCGTCCGGCAGCGCGGACGGGCCGAGCTGCACGGGCGCCCCGGCGCCGGCCGGCAGCACCAGCGACTCGGGCGAGACCGGCGGGACGGAGCCGGTGAAGGCCTTCAGCGTGCCGTACGCCTCCGCGTCGCCGACCAGGATGCCGCCGAGCAGCGTGCCGTCCCGGCCGATGACCAGCTTCTTGTACAGGCCGGAGCGGGAGTCGGAGTAGACGACGTCCAGGCAGTCCTCGGCGGTGCCGTGGGCGTCGCCGAAGGACGCCACGTCCACGCCGAGCAGCTTCAGCTTGGTGGACAGGTCCGCGCCGGTGAAGGACGCCTCGTCGGCGGCGATCGTCGCGGCGGCCGTCTCGGCCTGCTCGTAACCGGGCGCCACCAGGCCGTACACCCGGCCGTCGGCGGCCAGCGCGCACTCGCCGATCGCGAAGACGTGCGGGTCGGTGACCGTGCGGCACTGCTCGTCGACCGTGATGCCGCCGCGCTCGCCGACGGTGAGGCCGCAGGCGCGGGCCAGCTGGTCGCGGGGGCGGACGCCGGCGGAGAACACCACCAGGTCGGTGGCGAGTTCGGAGCCGTCCGACAGCCTCATGCCGGTGACGGCACCCGAGGCGTCGGTCAGGATCTCCTGCGTGCCCACCCCCGTGTGGACGGACAGGCCCATCTCCTCGATGGTGCGCAGCAGCGCCGCGCCGCCGCCCTCGTCGACCTGGACGGGCATCAGCCGGGGTGCGAACTCCACGATGTGGGAGGTGAGTCCGAGGCCCTTGAGCGCGCCCGCCGCCTCCAGGCCGAGCAGACCGCCGCCGACCACGGCACCGGTCGTCGACGTCCTCGCGTACTCCTCGATCGCGAGGAGGTCCTCGATCGTGCGGTAGACGAAGCAGCCCTCGGCGTCCTTGTTCGGCACCGGCGGCACGAACGGGTAGGAGCCGGTGGCCAGCACCAGGACGTCGTAGTCGACGACCAGCCCGGAGCGGGCCGTCACCGTGCGCGCCTCGCGGTCGACGCTCTCCGCCGGGTCGCCGACGCGCAGCTCGATGCCGTGCTCCTCGATGAAGGCCAGGTCCGTCAGGGACAGGTCCTCGGGCGTCCTCCCCGAGAAGTACGAGGTGAGCTGGACACGGTCGTACGCCGGGCGCGGCTCCTCGCACAGCACGACCACGCGGTGCGTGGCGGTCAGGCCGCGCTCGGCGAGCGCCTCGAGGAAGCGCTGGCCGACCATGCCGTGGCCGACGAGCACGATCGTGGGGGATGCCCCGGGAGTGGCGGTCATCAGGAGCCTCCATCGTTGGTGAGCAGGTGGAGCAGGGGCCCGCCGTCGGAGGGGAGCGGCTCTGCTCCCTCCCAGGCGCGCGCGAGGGCGCCGACGGTGCCGAGTTCGCCGACGAGGACCCCGCCGACCAGGCGGTCGTCGCGGACGACGACCTTGCGGTAGGTGCCCCGGGTGTGGTCGGTGAGCTGGACGACGTCGTCGCCCGGCAGCGCCTCGGTCTCGCCGAAGGCGGCCAGGTCGAAGGGGCTGTCCGGCCCGGTGAGGGTGAGCCGGGTCAGCGAACGGGTGCCGGTGTAGCGGGAGCCGGTGTCCCCGGCGAGCAGCGCGGCGAGCGCGTCGGCCTGTTCGAGGGCCGGGGTGGCCAGCCCGTACACCGTGCCGGCGTGCTGGACGCAGTCGCCGATCGCGTGGATGTACGGGTCGGAGGTGCGCAGCTCGTCGTCGACGACGACGCCCTTGCGGACGTCGAGCCCGGCGGCCTGCGCGAGGCCGGCGCGCGGGTGCACCCCGCAGGCCAGGACCACGAGGTCGGCGTCGAGGGCGTAGCCGTCGGCCATCTCCACCGAGCGGACGGCGCCGCCGACGCAGCGCACGTCCCGCACCCGGCACTCGGTGTGCACCTCCACGCCGAGGTCGGTCAGGTGCCGCGCGACCAGCTCGGACGCGGCCGGGTCCAGCTGGCGTTCCATGAGCCGCTCGGACTGCTGGGCGAGGACGACCTGCGCGCCGCGCACGGCGAGCGCGCGGGCCGCGGAGACCCCGAGCAGCCCGCCGCCGATCACCACCGCCCGCACCCCGGGCCGTACCGCCTTGGCCAGGCCCAGGCAGTCGTCCAGGGTGCGGAACGCGTGCACGCCCTCGGGCAGCTCGTGGTCCTCGGTGAACAGGCCGCGCAGCGGCGGCAGTACGGGGTTGGAGCCGGTGGCCAGGACCAGCCTGTCGTATGCGATCACCGCCCCGTCCGCGCAGACGACGGTCCGCCCGGCGCGGTCGATGCCGGTGACCCGGGCGCGGGTCAGCTCCGCGGGCGCAGGCAGGGCGATCACCTCGGGGCTGTACCGTCCGGCCAGCACCTCGGCGAGCAGCACCCTGTTGTACGGGCGGTGCTCCTCCTCGCCGACCAGCGTCACGGGCGTGCCGAGCTCGCCGAGCCGCCGGGCGAGCCGTACGCCCGCGAGGCCGGAGCCGATCACCACCACACGATCGTTCGAGGTCATGTCCTTGAGCGTGCGGTGCGGGTGTTACCCGGTGGCATCCCCCCTGTTTCCCCCGCGGAACGCTGCCCTCAGCGGGGTGAGGGGGTGGATGTGAGGGTTCCGGGGACGCGGCCGGGCGGGGCTGTGAGGAGGCCAACCTCAATAAACGCTCATCTTGATGGACGCAGCATCTACCCCGTCCCTAGGCTCACGGCCATGCCCGACATCTCCCTGACCACGGTCGTCCTGCTCTGTCTGGCCGCCCTCGCCGCCGGCTGGATCGACGCCGTGGTCGGCGGCGGCGGGCTGCTGCTCCTGCCCGCCCTGCTGCTCGGCCTGCCCGCCGGCACCCCCGCCGCGCACGCGCTCGGCACCAACAAGGCGGTCGCGATCGTGGGCACCACGGGCGCGGCGGTGACGTACGCCCGCAAGGCGCCGGTCGACGTGAAGACCGCCGTACGCATCGGCCTCGCGGCCCTCGCCGGATCGTCGGCCGGGGCCTTCTTCGCGGCCGGGATGAGCACCGAGGTCCTCAAGCCGGTGATCATGGTGGTGCTGCTCGCCGTGGCCGCCTTCGTGATCCTGCGCCCCGCCTTCGGCACGGCCCCCGCCACCGGCCCGGCGACCCGCCGCCAGATCCTCGCCGCGATCGGCCTGGCCGGCCTCGGCATCGGCTTCTACGACGGTCTCATCGGCCCCGGCACCGGCACGTTCCTCGTCCTGGCGCTCACCGCCCTGCTCCACCTCGACCTGGTCACCGCCTCCGCCACCGCCAAGATCGTCAACTGCTGCACCAACGCCGGAGCCCTCGCCACCTTCGCCTGGCAGGGCGCGGTGCTGTGGCAACTGGCGGCGCTGATGGCGGTGTTCAACCTGGCGGGCGGCACGCTCGGCGCGCACACGGCCCTGAAGAAGGGCAGCGGCTTCGTCCGCGTCGTCCTGCTGACGGTCGTCTTCGCGCTGGTCGCGAACCTGGCGTACGAGCAGTGGCTGGCCTGAGCGTACGAGCGGTGGCCGGTCCGGGCGTCCGAGTGCCGGCCGGCCTGAGCGTCCGAGTGCCGGCCGGCCCGGGCGGCACACCCGGTGATCAACCCGGCTGACGTGATCCACTCGGGCGGGTTAGGCTCCAGCGCCGCTCCATGACGCGGGCGGCCGGTGCTGGGGAGCGCCGCGGAGCAGCACAAGGGTGGGGGAGAAGATGGCCGAGGACGGCAGACCGTCAGGGACGCGACCACTGGGGAAGGCCGCCCTGGTGGTCGGAGCGGGCGCGCTGGTCGGGCTCGCGGTGGAGTTCCACGCGCTGGGGTGGACGTCCATTCCCGGCAACAGCTGCGGCGGCAGGTACCGGCCCTGCCCGGAGGGCACGACGCCCACCCTCATCCTGGCGTTCGTCCTCACCTTCGTGGGCTTCGTCGGGCTCACCATCGCCCTCGCCGCGTTCACGCGGATCCGCCCCGGCAAGGCCGTGCCCGGGGCGCTCGTCGCGGCGGGCGTGCTGATCGCGCTGTGGCCCGGCTGGCAGGCCTACCTCTGGATGCGCGGACCGGTGCTCGACCGCGCCTGGCAGTCCGGCCCGGACCGGCCCGCGAGCGTGCGCGGCGTCGGGGCCTGGGCGGTGGGCGAGGACGGCGGCACGGTCGTACGCGCCCGGACCGACGCGCTGGTCGCGTACGACTCCGGCAGCGGGGACCGGGAGTGGGTGCTGCGGGCGCCCGTGCGGGAGTCGGTGTGCGCGATGAGCGAGGGGATCGTCGACGGCATCGGCCTGGTCGCCTTCGAGCGGGACGACAAGCCCTGCGACACCGTGTGGGGCGTCGACGTGAGCAGCGGACGCAAGGTGTGGGAGCGGAACCTCACCGGGAGGACACCGCTGTACGGCGGTGGAGGGGTGCTCAGCGCCGACGCGGGCGTGGCCGTGGCACTGGGTGAACGCTCGGTCCACGGGTACGGGCTCACCGACGGCGCGGTGCGCTGGACCGTGAAGCCCACCGCGGCCGGGGCCGGGGGTGAGGACGACGCCGAGTGCGAGCCGGTGACGGCCTCCTCGGCCGACGGCACCACCCGGGTGGCCATGACCTGCGGCTACTACACCGACTTCCACTCGGCATGGATCCTCACCCTCGACACCGCCACCGGCAAGGAGCTCAGCCGGCGGGAACTCCCGGTCGAGAGCTACCTGACCGCGGCCGCGGTGCTCTCCGCCGAGCCGTTCACCCTGCTGGTGCAGGAGAAGGACGAGCGCGGACTCGCCGCCGTACTGTCCTACGGCGACCCGGACGACCCGGAGCGGGAGCCGGTGACGATCCCGCTCACCGCCGACGAGGAGGACCTGGCCGTCACCGCGACCGACCCCGTCTTCGCGGCCCGGCCGGTGTTCCGGGCCGTGGTCGCCGACGGGAACCTGATCGTGGCGGCCGCGAAGCCGGGGGCGGACCGTCCCGAGCGGGTCGCGGCCTACGCGCTCGACGACGGCCGGCGCCGCTGGCACGCGGACCTGGGCACCGGGGTCGTCGCCCTCGCCCCGGCGGGCCGGGACCGGGTGGCCGTCCTCGGCGAGTCCCAGCGTCTGTGGACGCTCACCACCGGTGACGGGACCCGGGTGGGCGAGGAGGACGGCACCACGGTGCGCGACATCTCGTTCAAGCTCGACAGCGGCCCGCAGCTGGTCCGGGCGGGCGACGGCTGGGTGATCGTCAACGCCGACGGCGGCACCTATCCCCCGGCGCTCGCGGTCAGCCCCTAGCCGCCCGCACCAGCGGGTCGATCAGGCCCGCCCCGTCCTGGTCGCCGTGGCCGTCGGCGACGTGGCGGGCCATCAGCTCCATGTAGGGCGTCAGCAGTTCCGCGCTGACGCCCTGCTCCTCGGCGGTGCGCAGCAGCGTGGCGTTGCCGGCGGACTGCATCGCCAGATTGGACACCACGCCCGTGGTGTAGTCGCCGCTCACCAGCTGCTCGGCGGTCCGGTGCGCGGACGGCGTCATCGCGGTGAGCCACGAGGTGAGCAGCGGCGCGAAGTCCTTGGGCGAGATGTCCTCCCGGCGGATCAGGGCGAAGGCGTGGGTGATGCCCGCGAACAGTCCGCTCATGGCGCTCAGCAGCGCCACGTCGTGCAGCGCGGCGAAGCCCGGGTCGGTACCCACGTAACGGGCGCCCGTGGGCGCGGTGAGGGTGTCGCGGTGCTCCTCGAACACGTCCCGGGAGCCGCTGTAGAACACATAGCCCCCGGACTCCGGGATCCCGATCATCGGCGGAATCGCCATGATCCCGCCGTCCAGGAAACGGGCGCCGCGCGCCTCGGCCCAGGCGGCGCGGGTGCGGCCGTCCTCCGGGGTCCCGGTGGTGAGGTTCACCAGGTCCCGGCCGGTGAGGTCGGCGTCCTCCAGCGCCTCGCCGACGGAGGCGTCGTCCAGCAGGCAGGCGACCACCAGACGGTTCGCGGCCACCGCCTCGGCGGCGCTCGCGGCGACCGAGGCGCCCTCGGCGGCCAGGGCCTCGGCGCGGGCGGGGGTGCGGTTCCAGACGGTCACGGGGTGCCCGGCGGCGAGCCAGGCGCGGGCCAGCGCGGTGCCCATGGCGCCGGCGCCGAGGAGGGTCAGGGGAGTGCGGGAAGCGGGGGCGGTGGCAAGGGTGTTGTCGTTCATGGCGACTAGGCTCGCCGCGGGGGAAGGACCTGCTCAAGTACGTACTTCGAAGTGGGTGCTTACCCCGGGGAAAGGGTGCAGGCAGCGGAGGCGGACGGGGTGGCGGGCATGGCGACGGTACGGCGGCCGGGCGGGTACGTGTGCGGGACCGACGCGGCGATGGACGTGATCGGCGGCAAGTGGAAGGTGCTCATCCTCTGGGAGCTGGGCGAACGTCCGCACCGCTTCGGCGAGCTGCGCCGGAAGCTGCCCGGGATCACCGAGAAGGTGCTCGCCTCGCACCTGCGGGAGATGGAGACCGACGGCATCGTGCACCGCGAGGAGTACGACGAGGTGCCGCCCCGTGTCGAGTACTCGCTGACGCCGCGCGGGGTGTCCCTCAACGCGGCGCTGGAGCCGCTCGGGGCCTGGGGGCGGGAGAACGTGCTCGGGGAGGCGGACCGCGGGGCGCCGGTCGGTTCAGCGGCTGCCCGTCAGGTGCGCGTAGACGACGACGTTCCCCTGGTACCCGGTCGTCCGTGACCAGCCCCCGCCGCAGGTGATGACCCGCAGCTCGGGGCGGGGCGCCGCGCCGTACACCTTCCCGTCGGGGAAGCCCTGCGCGTCGTACACCTCGACGGCGTCCACCGTGAACACCGCGACACCGCCGTCGCGGCGGTCCACCTCGATGGTGCTGCCCTTGCGCAGGGCGCCGAGGGAGTAGAAGACGGCGGGGCCGTCGGCGTTGTCGACGTGGCCCGCGACGATCGCGGTGCCCGTCTCCCCGGGGGTGGCGCCGGCCTCGTACCAGCCGGCCAGGTTCTCGCGGTCGGCCGGGGGGACGTCGAGGCTGCCGGTGTCCGTCAGGCCGAGGCCGGTCAGGGGCGCGTCCACGTCGATCGCGGGGATGCGGATGCGGTCGGGCGGGGAGGGCGGCAGGGCGGGGGCCGAGGCCCGGCCCGCGCTGCGGTCGTCGTCCTCCGTGTGCGCCTGGGCGGCGGACGGCTGCGGCGGCGCCTGCGTCCCGGTCACGTCGCGCAGCAGCCACATCCCCGCACACAGGGCGAACACCGTGATGGCGGCTGTCGCTGCGTTGCCCGGACCCCCGGTCCGGCGGAACCTGCGGCGCATGACGGACTGACCTCATCTCGAGTCGGCCCCCGTGCCCCCCTCCGGGCCGCGAGGGGCGTCGGACCCGGAGGGGGAGGGGACATGCGGTACCGGCGGGACGGGCGGCGGAGGATGCCCGTCAGATCCCGTCGCCTCTCGCCCGGCGATGCAGGAGCCAGGTACCGCCCGCGGCGGCGACGGCGAGAGCCGTCACACCGGCCGCGGTCTGCACGGGGTCGGGGCCCAGCGCGCCCCCGACCCCCGTCTTCACACTCCCCCGGGGAACCACCTGCTGCGTGTCGGGCGTCAGCGTGACCACCAGGTCACCGGCCACCCGCCGGTCGCTCCCGTCACACGTCGCGACGATCTCGTACGTTCCCGGCTGCGCGCTCGGCGGCACCCTGAACTGTCCGATCGCGTTCCGTTCGTGCGTGCTCGGCGCCAGCGTGAACCGGCCGGCGCCCACGGCGGTGGCGTCGCCCGCCGCCGTCCCGCCGTCGCCGCACGTCCCGGTGTTCACCGTGACGTGCGATCCCGGTGCGACCGAGGACGGGTACACCTCCAGGTTTCCGGCCGGCGTGCCGTGGGACTCCCCGGCGTACGCGGGCGCGGCGAGCAGCCCCGCGATGACCACGGCGAGCGCGGTGCCGGCCGGCATCCGGGCGGTACGTCGCATCGATGCTCCCTCGAGCGGGCCACGGCCCGCGGCACCCCCATGTGCCGCCGTCGGACGCGTCCCTGCCCCTCCGAGGTAAGTGCCACCGGGGCCGCACCGCTTCCTGAGCAGGCGTCAGGAAGAGGGCCGAACGGGTGTCGGGCCACACCCGGACGGCCGCCCCCTTCACCGTGTTTCAGCAGGTCACCGGTGCCGCGCCGATCCGGTCGCGGTGAAGCACCCGAAGGGTGCGGCGCACGGGGGTGAACGGGTGACCGGCGGGTCTGCGAGGATCCGGGGCGGGGAGGTGGGGCGTCGAGAGCACGCACCGGTGGGGTGTCGGCGACGTGGGCCCTCGTGCTCCGGGGGCTGTTCCAGGCCGGCCAGGGGGTGACGAGCCACGGGATGAGCAGCGAGGTCGAGTGCTCCTGGATCAACACGGGCCCGGACGGCGAGGAGCATCCCTCGCCGATGGAGCCCGGCGGCCTGTGCCACACGCGGAACGGTGACGAGAGGACCTACGGGGAGCAGCGGGCCTTCCAGCGCGCGGCGGGCGAGGACGTCGTCATCGGCGCGTGGGTGCTCGGCGTCGGACTGACCGGACCGGGCGGCCTGTCCGTCGAGCGGCGGCTGCGGAAGGCCTGGGCGCGGCGGCCGTACGAGGCTCGGACGCGGCGCCCGTGGGGTGCGCGGACACGACGGCCGCGGGGCCGTGTCTAGGCTCCCGCTCCCCGCCACTCCCCGCCCTCGATCGGTTTCCCCCGCACCCGCAGCCGGGCGGCGACGGCGGGCGCGGCGACATACACCCAGGCCCGCACCGCCGTGCCGTCGGCGGCCCGGACGACGTCCCGCGCCACCCGCTCGTAGAGGTTGCGCGGATCGCCCGGCACGTACTCCTCCAGCCGGTCCAGCTCGGCGAGCAGCCCCGCGTAGGCCTCCGGCAGCGCGGTCACCAGTTCCCCGCTCACCACGGAGCCCGGTTCCTCGACGGCGTACGGATATCCCGGCCCCTCGTACAGCACCGCGTCCCGGAGCCGGCCGGGTTCCTCGCGCAGGGTGCGGCCGCGCAGGAAGAGGTCGTGGTTGGTCTCGCCGGGGCGGAGGGTGCCGTAGACGAAGAAGGGGAGGAGCACTGGTTCACCTGCGCGGACGGTCGGCGGAGCCTTGCGGGGACGATTCTCGCCCCCCGCGCCCCCGTGGCCGCCCGTACCGGACGAACCGGCCGACCGGGCGTGCGGTCCCACCCCGCGCCCCGTGGCCGCTACGGCGAGGAGGGCGCGGGCCGGCCGGCCCCCACCGCCTCGAGGCGTACCGCGCACACCTTGAACTCGGGCATCCGGGAGGTCGGGTCGAGGGCGGGGTTGGTGAGGGTGTTGGCGCGGCCCTCACCGGCCCAGTGGAACGGCATGAAGACCGTGTCCGGACGGATCGCGGTCGTGATCCTGGCCGGCGCCACCGCCCGCCCCCGCCGGGACACCACGGCCACCGGGTCGCCCTCGGCCGCGCCGAGCCGCTCCGCGAGCCGGGGGTGCAGCTCCACGAACGGGCCGGGCGCGGCGGCGTTCAACTCGTCGACGCGCCGGGTCTGGGCACCGGACTGGTACTGCGCCACGACCCGCCCGGTGGTCAGCAGTACGGGGTACGCGTCGTCGGGCTCCTCGGCGGCCGCCCGGTGCGACACCGGCGCGAACCGCGCCCGCCCGTCCTCGGTGGCGAACCGGTCGAGGAAGAGCCGAGGGGTGCCGGGGTGGACGCCGGTCGCCGGGTCCCCGGTGACCGGGTCCCCCGGCGCCGGGCACGGCCAGAACACGCCGTTCTCCTCCACCAGCCTCCGGTAGGTGATCCCCGAGTAGTCCGCCGGCCCGCCCGCACTCGCCCGGCGCAGCTCCTCGAAGACCTCCTCGGGGTCGGTCGGGAAGCCCTTCTCCAGGTTCCGGTCGCCGCCCAGCCGCGCGGCCAGCCCGTGCATGACCTCCAGGTCGCTGCGGACGCCCTCCGGCGGCGTGATCGCGCGCCGCCGCAACAGCACCCTGCCCTCCAGGTTCGTCGTCGTCCCCGTCTCCTCCGCCCACTGCGTCACCGGCAGGACGACATCGGCGAGCGCGGCCGTCTCCGACAGCACGACGTCGCACACCGCCAGGAAGTCCAGCGAGCGGATCCGCTCCTCGACGTGCGCGGCGCGCGGCGCCGACACCACCGGGTTGGAGCCCATCAGCAGCAGGGAGCGGATGTCCGTGCCGAGCGCGTCGAGCAGCTCGTACGCGCTGCGCCCCGGGCCGGGAAGGCTGTCGGGGTCGACGCCCCACACCCCGGCGACGTGCGCCCGCGCCGCCGGGTCGGTGAGCTTGCGGTAGCCGGGCAACTGGTCGGCCTTCTGGCCGTGTTCGCGCCCGCCCTGCCCGTTGCCCTGCCCGGTCAGGCACCCGTACCCGGACAGCGGCCGTCCCGCCCGCCCCGTCGCCAGGCACAGGTTGATCCACGCGCCCACCGTGTCCGTGCCCTTGGACTGCTGCTCGGGCCCACGCGCGGTGAGCACCATCGCCGCCTCCGGCTCGCAGAACAGCCGTACCGCTTCCCGCAGTTGCGGCACGGACACCCCCGTGATCCGCTCCACGTACTCCGGCCAGTGCGCCATCGCGGCGGCCCGGGTCTCCTCCCAGCCGCCGGTGCGCTCCCGGATGTACGCCTCGTCGGTGCGCCCCTCGGCGACGATCAGGTGCAGCAGGCCCAGCGCCAGCGCGAGATCGGTGCCGGGACGCGGCGCCAGGTGCAGATCGGCCTGCTCGGCGGTCTTCGTGCGGCGCGGGTCGACGACGATCAGCGTGCCGCCGTTCTCCCTCAGTTCGGTGAAGTAGCGCAGCGACGGCGGCATGGTCTCCGCCGGGTTCGACCCGACCAGGATCACGCACCCGGTCCGCGGAATGTCCTCCAGCGGAAACGGCAGTCCGCGGTCGAGCCCGAACGCCTTGCCGCCCGCCGCCGCGGCCGACGACATGCAGAACCGCCCGTTGTAGTCGATCTGGGAGGTCCCCAGCACCACCCGCGCGAACTTCCCCAGGCTGTACGCCTTCTCGTTGGTCAGTCCGCCCCCGCCGAACACCCCGACCGCGTCCGCCCCGTACTCCGCACGCGTCCGCCCGAGCCCCTCGGCGACCCGCTCCAGCGCCTCCTCCCAGGAGGCCGGCACCAGCGCGCCCCCCTCGGAGCGCACCAGCGGCGAGGTCAGCCGCACGCTCGACGACAGCACGGCGGGCGCCGTACGCCCCTTCCCGCACAGCGCCCCCCGGTTCACGGGGAAGTCCGCGCGCTCACTCACCTCGACGGCTCTCCCGTCGGGGGCCGGCGTCAGATTCATCCCGCACTGCAGGGCGCAGTAGGGGCAGTGTGTGGGCGTCACGGTGTCTCGCATACGCCCAGGCTGCGCCGTCGGTGTTACGCACCGCGCCGGCCGCTGTTACACCCCGGGTACGGCGACCTCCCCGCCGGCGGCGGCCCGCGGTGAGGCGTCAGCGGGCTCCCCGTTCAGACGCCGACGAGCCGGATACGGTCACCACACAGCCGGGACATGTCGTCGACGTCGGACGTCAGTATGACCACCGGGCCCGGCTGGCGCAGTGCCATCTCGGCCACCGTCGCGTCGATCGCGTACTTGTGCCCGTGCAGGCCGGCGGCCTTGAGCAGCTCCGCCGCCTCTTTCGCCGACTGCTCGGTCACCGGTTCGACCCTGACGCGGGACAGTGCCCACCGCAGCCGGGCCGTGTTCACCCGTGCGTGACTCACCTCCACGATGGTGTTGGCTCCGACGACGAAATCGGCACCCGCCGCATGGAACACCTGGAACATCGCGGCGATCTTGCGATCCTGGGCGATCCAGGCGGAGAGGCCCTCGGAGTCCAGGACGACGGTCTCGACGTGCCCGCTCACGCCGCGCTCGCCGACTCGCCGACATCGGTGTTCCCGAAGATCCGGGAGCGGGCCTCCGCCAGCTCCTCCTCGGTGAAGGCTCCGTACTCCTCCTGATGGCGCAGCAGATCGGCCCCGAGCAACTGGTGCCGCAGCTGACGCGCCACCGCTTCGGCGACGTAGCCGGAGACGTTGTCGGTGAGCTTCTTCAGTTCGGCGACCTGCTCCGTCGGGAGCGTCACCGTGATGCGCGTCGTGTCTGCCATGGATGCGAGCATACTGAAGTATGCGCGGTCCGTCAGTCCGGCGTCCCCGGACCGTGCACGTCGGCCAGCGCCCGCTCCACCCCCGGCTCCTCCGGCCCGAGGAAGCGCGGGTCCGGGCGGAAGGCGGCGTCCAGCGCCGCCTTCCCCGCCGCGAAGATCTCCCGGACGCCCCCGTAGTACCAGGTGACGTCGTGACGGTCGTCCACGCCGACGCCGTACGAGGTGACGCCGGCCGTCCGGCACAGGGCCACCGCGCGGCGGATGTGGAAGCCCTGGCTGATCAGCACCGCGCGGTCCACACCGAAGATCTTCTTCGCGCGGACGCAGGAGTCCCAGGTGTCGAAGCCCGCGTAGTCGCTGACGATCCGTGCGTCGGGGACGCCGTGCCGGGTGAGGTAGGCGCGCATCGCGTCCGGCTCGTCGTACTCCTCGCGGCTGTTGTCGCCGGTGACCAGCACCACCTCGATCCGCCCCGCGCGGTACAGCTCCGCCGCCGCGTCCAGCCGGTGCGCGAGGTACGGCGACGGCTCCCCGTCCCACAGGCCCGCGCCGAAGACCACGGCGACGTCGGTGCGCGGCACGTCGGCGGTGGTGCGCAGCCGGTCGTCCGTCGTCACGCGCAGCCAGGTCGCCGGCAGCAGCGCCAGCACGCACACCGCCGCCACCGCCTGCACCAGCCGCCGCCACCCCGTACGGGTGCGCGGCAGACGCGGACGGCGGACTGTGAAACGGCGCATCGGACGGGCCCTCCCCGGTCGGTCCTCGACGGTGAGAGACGCCCCGCCGAGCCTTCCGGTTCACGTCACGCACTGTGACCAGCTTCACGGGCCGGGGTGGAACGGCCGGCGGAACCGGCTCACACCCGCCGCCGTCCACATCGTGAACCGCCGGAAAACACCCGTCACGTCCACGCAACGGGAAGGCAACGTGCCGCCGCCACGATCAGTGCATGACGGCGCACACCACGAACCTCCCCTCCCTCGTCGTCGTGGCCCACGGCAGCCGCGACCCGCGCGCGCTGGGCACCGTACGGCAGCTCCTGGACCGCGTCCGCGCGCTGCGGCCGGGCCTGCCCGTGCACCTGGGCCACATCGAGCTGAACGCGCCCCTGCTCCCCGACACCCTCGCCGAGCTGGACGCGCACGGCACCGGGGCCGCCGTCCTCGTACCGCTGCTGCTCAGCCGGGGCTACCACGTCAAGCGGGACATCCCCGAGATGGCCGCCGGGGCACGGCCGCACACGCGCGTGGCCGCGCCGCTCGGCCCGCACCCCCTGCTCGTGGACGCCCTGCACGCCCGCCTCACCGAGGCCGGCTGGCGCACCCCGGCGGACACGGCGACCCGCCGCGCGAGCGGGGTCGTGCTCGCCGCCGCAGGGTCCCGCGATCCCGAGTCGAGGGTCGACACCGGCCGCACCGCGCGCCTGCTCGCCGACCGTCTCGGCGTCCCCGTGATCCCCGCCTACGCCTCCGCCGCCGCGCCCACCGTCCCCGACGCCGTCCGCGCCCTGGCCGCCCGGGGCCGCCACCGCGTGGCCGTCGCCTCCTACTTCACCGCCCCCGGACGCTTCGCCACGGAGTGCGCGGCAGCGGCCCCGGGGATCGCGTCCGCCCCCCTGGGCACCCACCCGGCCATGGCCCACCTCCTCCTCCACCGCTACGACCAGGCGCTGCGCACTCCGTCCACCACACCCTTGGAACTGGCGTCGGCTTCCTGAGGAGGCTCGGCACCGAAGGGGCGCGGGGCCGTGCCGACATGCGGCTCCGCCGCGTGGGCGCAAAGGGGGGCCTGGGGGCGCGGCCCCCAGGGACGGGAAGGGAAGGGGCGTCGGGGGCGAAAAACCCACCGCACGCGAACCACTCGACCACGCCCCCCGACTGTCACACCTTCCCCGTACTGTCATGCCATGGAAGGCACCGCACCCCCCGCCGCGTACGACCCGACGTCCGTCGCCCGCTGGGCCCCCGAACCCGACAAACGCCCCGGCCGCACCGCCTTCCAACGCGACCGCGCCCGCGTCCTGCACTCCGCGGCCCTCCGCCGCCTCGCCGGAAAGACGCAGGTCGTCACCCCGGGAGAGCGGAGCCAGGTCTGGGACGCCAGCCCCCGCACCCGCCTCACCCACTCCCTCGAATGCGCCCAGGTCGGCCGCGAGCTCGGCGCCGCCCTCGGCTGCGACCCCGACCTCGTCGAGGCCGCCTGCCTCTCCCACGACCTCGGCCACCCGCCCTTCGGCCACAACGGCGAACAGGCGCTGAACGAGTTCGCCGAGGACTGCGGCGGCTTCGAGGGCAACGCCCAGTCGCTCCGCCTCCTCACCCGCATCGAACCCAAACGGTTCACCCCCGAAGGCTCCGTCGGCCTCAACCTCACCCGCGCCGCCCTCGACGCCGCCACCAAGTACCCCTGGCCCCGCGGCGCCCACCCCACCGACCCGGCCTCCCCGAAGTTCGGGGTCTACGAGGACGACCGCCCCGTCTTCGACTGGGTCCGCGAGGGCGCCCCCGGTACCCGCGTCTGCTTCGAGGCCCAGGTCATGGACTGGTCCGACGACGTCGCCTACTCGGTGCACGACGTGGAGGACGGTCTGCACGCCGGCCACATCGACCCGAACTGCCTGCACGCCGCCCCGGAGCGGGAAGCCGTCTTCGCCGTCGCCGTCGGCCGGTACGTCCCCGCCGGCACCGACCCGGAAGAACTCGCGGAGGCCCTCGACCGCCTCCTCGACCAGGAGTGGTGGCCGCACGGCTACGACGGCACCGCGGTCGCCCAGGCCCGCCTCAAGGACGCCACCAGCCAGCTCATCGGCCGCTTCTGCCTCGCGGCCGAGGGCGCCACCCGCCAGGCGTACGGGGCTGGGCGCCTCACCCGGTACGGTGCCGAGCTGGTCGTACCGCGCAGCACCCGCATGGAGTGCGCGGTCCTCAAGGCGGTCGCCGACCGGTACGTCATGCAGCGCGCCGAACAGGAGCTGCTCCGCGCCGACCAGCGGATCGTCGTCCTCGAACTGGCCGAGGCGCTCACCGCCCGCGCCCCCGACGGCCTGGACCCCCAGTTCCGCACCCTGTTCGACCGGGCTCCGGACGACCGCGCCCGCAAGCGGGTGATCGTCGACCAGATCGCGTCGCTCACCGACGCCTCGGCCCGCTCGCTTCACGCCCGTCTCACGGGGCAGGCATGAGCTGTATGGCCTGATCGGGGCACTCCCCCTTCCGGCAACACCCCGAGTGCGGGACGCTCGCAGGTGGCGACACCCTTACGAGGAGGCAACGACGTGGTCGACGCGGATCAGACATTCGTCATCGTCGGAGGCGGCCTGGCCGGCGCGAAGGCGGCCGAGACGCTGAGAGCGGAGGGCTTCACCGGCCGGGTGATACTGATCTGCGACGAACGCGACCACCCCTACGAGCGTCCGCCCCTCTCCAAGGGCTACCTCCTCGGCAAGGACGAACGCGACAGCGTCTTCGTCCACGAGCCCGCCTGGTACGCGCGCCACGACATCGAACTGCACCTCGGCCAGACCGTCGACGCCGTCGACCGCACCGCGAAGACCGTCCGCTTCGGCGAGGACGGCACCGTCGTCCGCTACGACAAACTGCTGCTCGCCACCGGCGCAGAGCCCCGCCGCCTGGACATCCCGGGCACGGACCTCGCGGGCGTCCACCATCTGCGCCGCCTCGCCCACGCCGAACGCCTCAGGGGCGTCCTGACCTCCCTCGGCCGCGACAACGGCCACCTGGTGATCGCCGGCGCCGGCTGGATCGGCCTGGAGATCGCGGCGGCGGCCCGCCAGTACGGTGCGGAGGTCACCGTCGTCCACCGCGGCGAGACCCCGCTGCACTCGGTCCTCGGCCCCGAGCTCGGCCAGCTCTTCGCCGAGCTGCACCGCGAGCACGGCGTCCGCTTCCACTTCGGTGCCACGCTCACCGAGATCACCGGTCAGGACGGCATGGTTTTCGCCGCCCGCACCGACGACGGCGAGGAGCACCCCGCGCACGCCGTCCTCGCGGCGATCGGCGCGGCCCCGCGGGTCTCCCTCGCGCAGGCGGCGGGACTGGAGCTCGCCGACCGCGCGGCCGGCGGGGGCGTCCTCGTCGACGAGCGGTTGCGGACGTCGGACCCCGACATCTACGCGGCCGGCGACGTCGCGTCCTTCCCGCACGGCCTCTTCGACACGCGGCTGCGGGTGGAGCACTGGGCCAACGCGCTGAACGGCGGACCGGCCGCCGCCCGCTCGATGCTCGGGCGGGACGAGACCTACGATCGCGTCCCGTACTTCTTCACCGACCAGTACGACCTGGGGATGGAGTACTCGGGATGGGCGCCGCCCGGCTCGTACGACCAGGTGGTCATCCGGGGCGATGCGGGCAAGCGCGAGTTCATCGCGTTCTGGGTGAAGGAGGGGCGCGTGCTCGCGGGGATGAACGTGAACGTGTGGGATGTCACGGATCCGATCCAGAGGCTGATCCGCTCCGGCGCGCGGGTGGACACGGAGGCGCTGGCGGATCCGCACATGCCGTTGGAGAACGTCGGCGCCTAGTGTTCCCGTACGGTTCCCGAATCTTTCCGGCAGGTTCGCCGGCGGTCCGGGTGCGGCACAAGTCCCGCCGTGGGCAAGTGAATTCGGGAGCGTGAGGCCTGGAACCCCCGGGGTGGGATGGCCGATGATCGGAGCATGCGTTCACGAGACCAGCAGGACACCGCCGCTCGTCCTGCCCGGACCGCGCCCGCTGCCGCACGCGCGGCCGACGCCGCCGGTCCGGCGGTGTCCTCCGGCCCGGCGGTGTCCTCCGGATCCGCAGGGCCGATCGGACTCACCGCACCGGTGGGTCCGGCCGGGTCCGGTGGCCCGGCGGTCACGGGGCAGCTGCTGGCGTTGCAGCGCGCGGCCGGCAACGCCGCCGTCGTCCAGGCGCTGGAGCGGCAGCGGCGGGTCGGGCGTCCCCCGCACGGCCCTTCCCGCGGCCACGACGACCCCGCTCCCGTGCAGCGCCACGCGCACGGGCCCTCCTGCGGTCACGACGAGTCCGCGCCGGTGCAGCGTTCGTCCGTGCCGGACGTGCTGCGCGCCGCCGGACGGCCGCTGGACGGGGCGGTCCGCACGGAGATGGAGGCGCGGATGGGCGCCGACTTCTCCGACGTGCGGCTGCACACCGGGGCGGCCGCCCAGCGCTCGGCGGCCGAGGTGGGGGCCCGCGCCTACACCTCCGGCAGCCATGTCGTCATCGGCGCCGGCGGTGCGGACCGGCACACCCTGGCCCATGAGCTGACGCACGTCATCCAGCAGCGTCAGGGGCCGGTCGCGGGCACCGACAACGGCTCGGGGCTCAGGGTCTCGGACCCCTCCGACCGCTTCGAACGCGCGGCGGAGGAGAACGCCCGCCGTGTCCTGGCCGGTCCCGCACCCACCGAGGCGGCGCCCGTGCAGCGGGCGGCGGCCGCTCCCGCCCACTCCGACGGGGAGATCGCCGTACAGCGCGCCGGCGGCGAGGCGCCCTTCGACCACGCCCAGTACTACGCGAAGACGGACTGGCAGGCGTCGGCCGAGGAGTTCGAGAAGCGGCTGGGCGCCTACTCCTTCAGGCATCCGAGGGCGCTCGACGCGGCACGCAAGACCGTGAACCGGCTCAAGCAGCTGCTCATCGCCTACGCCCACGCGGAGCACAAGGACCCGGCACTCGCCAACAAGGCGTTCTTCAAGAACGACAGGACGAGCGCCGGGCAGGTGGGCGAGGGGATGACCACCGACCAGATCAAGGACTTCTTCTCCCGGGACGGCAACCTCCGTGAGCTGATGACGGCCGTCTACAACGCCGCCTACTACAACCAGGGAGCGGAACTCTCGCTCAAGAAGATCCTCAACGGCATCATCGGACCCAAGCCGCAGCTCGCGTCGACCCTCGGCATGAACGAGGAGGAACTGAAGAAGCACTCCGCGTTCCTCAACGGCTGGTCCCGGCTGCCCATGTGGGCCGCGGCGAACCTCGTGGGCAAGGGCTACAACTACGAGAAGGACCCGTACGCGCTGGGCAACCTGCTGTGGCAGTCGGCCCCGGAGACCTTCGTCGGCGACACCCGCGAAATGATCAGCAGCCAGAGCCCGCGCAAGAAGCGAAGCGACGCCGACAAGGAGGCCAACCGCAAGACCCCCCGCGACTACGCGGACCGCGGCGCCCCGCTCAGCGCGCGCGAGCTGGCGTTCGCCGGCAAGCCCGGTATGGACGACAAGCTGCCCTGGGACGAGGGCACCGCCTACTGGGAGATCCAGCAGAACGAGTCCTGGCCGAAGGAGAACGCCGCGCGCGGCATCCCGACCGTCGCCGGCATGTCCGGGACCACGACCCGGATGCTCAAGACCTTCCAGTGGATCAACGTGCCCGGGGTGGACGTCTTCGACTACCGGATGGCCGTGATGGGCTGGATGCTGCCGTCCTGGGACCACTCGCTCTACGAGATCCTGCGCGGTTCCTGGGCGGCCGGGGTCAAGGGGCCGGGCGAGTCCGCGGCCCGGGCGGGCAGGGGCGCGGCGCTGATGTACCAGAACATCGCGCCCTTCACGGAGGAGGAGCTGCGGCGGAACGTCTGCGTCGACGGACAGTTCCCGCACGAGCTGATGTACCTCGCCGAGGCCAACAAGCCGCGTGCGACCGACCCCGCGGCGAGCGGCTTCATGGAACCCGGCGAGCTCGCGGCCGGCGAGGCGCTGGGGAAGTACAACGCCTTCGTGGCGGGCGACACCGTGCCCACGCCGAGCATCGCCCAGTGGAAGGCGGACAACAACGGCGCCTCCACCGAGGCCGTCGCGGAGAAGTTCAAGCCCGCCCACGCGACCGCGCTGAAGGCGTACACCGGCGGTGCCCACCAGATGATCAACGCGGTGGTGCGCAGCCGGCTGCTGCCCGAGGGGTACGCGCCGTACGGCACCGTCGGCATGGCCACCGCCGGCGCCGAGGCCGTCTCACTGCGGCAGATCAAGAGCCAGCTCAGCTGGGCCGCCCAGGACAGCGCCCATGAGTCGGTGGCCACCCTCGAGGAGGATCTGGTGATCGGGCCGCAGCTCGCGGCCGCCTGGGGCACGGACCCGGTGGCCAAGAAGGCGGCGATGGCTGTCATCGACGCGCGCATCGAGGTCATCGCCCCCGTGCTCTTCGAGGAGCTCAAGATGCACGCCGACATGACGGTGGAGGCGCTGAACCGGCTGCCTCCCGTCAGGGGCACCGTCTTCCGCGGCGACTGGAACCTCGGCGGGGACGAGTCGGTCTACCGGCTCGGCAAGCAGGCCGCGCTGAACTACCGGCCGGGCTCCGTCTTCACGAGCTCCTTCGACAGCACCAGCAGGAGGGAGGACGTGGCGCTGGGCTTCATGCGCGGCCAGCGGGTCTCCGGCACGAAGACGCACCGGATCCTCCTGGAGCTGACGCTCACCGGGAAGTACGGCCGTGACGTCGAACCCTTCCACCACTACCAGGGCGACGAGTCGGAGGTCCTGCTCATGCCGGGCGCGAGCTTCAGGGTGGACAGGAGCGAGTGGAGGCACGACCCGGGTCACAATCCGGCGAACGGCGGCAGCGACTGGTACGAGCACGTCTACGCGACGGAGGTGTGAGGGCGCGCCGGACCGGTCCGAAGACCGCGTACGACACCGGGGACCTCCTCGGAGATCCCTCCGTCCGTCGCGGCCGCGGCGCCGTCGTGGCCGGTCGCGCCCACGTGGCGGAGCCGCCCATGTCACAGCTCCGCGTCCCTTCCGGGGCGCTCCACGCCCCGGAGACGTCCTGGCGCACCCGTAGAATCTACGCGTGGCTGGACGGATCAATGACGAGGACGTGAAGGCGGTTCGGGACGCGGTCCCGATCGACGCCGTCGTCTCCGAGTACCTCCAGCTGCGCAACGCGGGCGGCGGGAACCTCAAGGGACTCTGCCCCTTCCACGACGAGAAGTCGCCGTCCTTCCAGGTCAGCCCGAGCAAGGGACTCTTCCACTGCTTCGGCTGCCAGGAGGGCGGCGACACCATCACGTTCGTGATGAAGATCGACCACCTCTCCTTCTCGGAGGCGGTCGAGCGCCTCGCCGGACAGGCCGGCATCACCCTGCGCTACGAGGAGGGCGGGTACAACCCCACCCACCAGCGCGGCGAGCGCATCCGCCTGGTCGAGGCCCACAAGATCGCCGCCGAGTGGTACGCGGAACAGCTCGCGACCTCCCCCGAGGCGGACACCGGCCGGATCTTCCTCGCCGACCGCGGCTTCGACCAGGCCGCCGCCGTCCACTTCGGCGTCGGCTACAGCCCGCAGGGCTGGGACCACCTCACCCGCTTCCTGCGCGGCAAGGGCTTCAGCGACAAGGAGCTGATCCTCTCCGGCCTCTCCCAGGAGGGCCGCCGCGGCCCCATCGACCGCTTCCGCGGCCGGCTGATGTGGCCCATCCGCGACATCGGCGGGGACGTCGTCGGCTTCGGCGCCCGCAAGCTCTACGAGGCGGACACCGGCCCCAAGTACCTCAACACCCCCGAGACGGCGATCTACAAGAAGTCCCAGGTCCTCTACGGCATCGACCTGGCGAAGAAGGACATCGCGAAGGCGTCCCGCGCGGTCGTCGTCGAGGGCTACACCGACGTCATGGCCTGCCACCTCGCGGGCGTCACGACCGCCATCGCCACCTGCGGCACCGCCTTCGGCGGCGACCACATCAAGATCCTGCGCCGGCTGCTCATGGACAACGGCAGCGCGCGCGTGATCTTCACCTTCGACGGCGACGCGGCCGGCCAGAAGGCGGCCCTGCGCGCCTTCGAGGACGACCAGAAGTTCGCCGCCGAGACCTACATCGCCATCGCCCCCGACGGCATGGACCCCTGCGACCTGCGCCTCGCCAAGGGCGACGAGGCCGTCGCCGACCTGGCCGAACCCCGCACCCCGCTCTTCGAGTTCGCCCTCCGCCAGATCGTCCGCCGCTACGACCTCGACACCCCGGCCGGCCGCGCCGCCGCCCTCGACGAGGCCGCCCCGATCGTCGCCCGCATCAAGAACAGCGGCGCCCAGCACGAGGTCGCCGTCCAGCTCGCCGGGATGCTCGGCATCCTCGACACCCAGTTCGTCGTCAAGCGGGTCGCCCAGCTCGCCCGCTGGGCCCGCGAACGCGGCGGCAAGGGCCCGGCGCCGGACCACCGGCAGCGCGGGGGCGGCGGCGGTCCCCAGCAGTACGCCACCGCCCAGGCCGCCCCGCGCGGCCCCGCCCTCAACCTCCGCAACCCGGTCTTCGCCACCGAACGCGAACTGCTCAAGCTCGCCCTCCAGCGCCCGGAGCTGGTCTCCCCGGCCTTCGACGCGTACGGCGTCGACGAGTTCACCGCCCCGCCCTACGCGGCCGTACGCCAGGCGATCCTGGACGCGGGCGGCGCGGAGTACGGCACCCAGGACCCGCAGGAGTACCTGATCCGGGTCCGCGAGGCGGCCCCCGACGACACCGTCCGCGCCATGGTCACCGAACTCGCCGTCGAGGCGATCATGCTGCACCGGGGCGTCAAGGAGGTCGACGAGACCTACGCGGGCGCCCAGCTGGTCACCGTCCGGCGCCGTGCGGTCGAGCGCCGCATCAGTGATGTCGCCAGCCGCCTCACCCGGCTCAGCACCCACGGCGACCCGAGTGAACTGGCCGCCGTGCAGAACGAGTTGTGGGTCCTCCAGCAGTACGACCAGGCCCTGCGGGAGCACGGCGCGGCCGCGCTGTGAGGGCGGCCGGGGGCGGGCCCGGGTAATCGGCCGGTCACCGACCGGACGCAAAAAGTCATCGCACGCCCCTCGTGGGGACGATGTGTCGTACCCCACACTGGACCCGGTGCCTGAGTCCTCGGAGCGCGGCCGATCCGTCACCGACGGGTCCCGGACATCCGCGGGTCCGCTCATCGCGTACGGGACGGACAGCGGCGAGGCCGCCGATTCCGTCCCCGAAGTACCGCTGCCCCACCCCCCGGCAGCGATCATCCTGGAGGTCGCCCCCGTGCAGACCCAGACCCTCACCCAGCCCGACGCCGGCGTTCTCGCCGCCATGCCCGCGCAGAGCCGCGCCGCGCACCACCCCGAGACCCCGCCCGAGCCGGCCGAACCCCCGGCCGAGGCTCTGGAACCGGCCGAACCCGCCGAACCGCCCGCGCCGGTCCGGACCGAGACCGGCGGCCCCTCCTCGGACCTGTTCCGCCAGTATCTGCGCGAGATCGGCCGCATCCCGCTGCTGACCGCCGCCGAGGAGGTCGAGCTCGCCCGCCGTGTCGAGGCGGGGCTGTTCGCCGAGGAGAAGCTGCGGCTCACCCCCGATCTGGACAGCCGGCTCGCCGTCGACCTGGACCGGCTCGTCGTCATGGGCCGGATGGCCAAGCGGCGGCTGATCGAGGCGAACCTGCGGCTCGTCGTGTCCGTCGCCAAACGGTACGTGGGCCGCGGGCTGACCATGCTCGACCTGGTCCAGGAGGGGAACCTCGGGCTGATCCGGGCGGTGGAGAAGTTCGACTACGCGCGGGGGTACAAGTTCTCGACATACGCCACGTGGTGGATCCGGCAGGCCATGTCCCGGGCGCTGGCCGACCAGGCCCGGACCATTCGCGTGCCCGTGCACGTGGTGGAGCTCATCAACCGGGTGGTGCGGGTGCAGCGGCGGATGCTGCAGGAGCGTGGGTACGAGCCGACGCCGGACGAGGTCGCCGCGCAGCTGGACCTGCCGCCCGAGCGGGTCGGCGAGGTGCTGCGGCTCGCGCAGGAACCGGTGTCGCTGCACGCGCCGGTGGGCGAGGAGGAGGACGTGGCGCTCGGCGACCTCATCGAGGACGGCGACGCCGCGAGCCCGGTCGAGTCGGCCGCGTTCCTGCTGCTCAAGGAGCACCTGGAGGCGGTCCTCTCCACCCTCGGTGAACGCGAGCGCAAGGTCGTCCAGCTCCGCTACGGCCTCGTCGACGGGCGTCCGCGCACGCTGGAGGAGATAGGCCGCCTCTTCGGCGTGACCCGCGAGCGGATACGGCAGATCGAGTCCAAGACGCTGAACAAGCTCCGCGACCACGCCTTCGCCGACCAGCTGCGCGGCTACCTGGACTGACTGCGCCGCGCGGCTGCCGCGACGCCTCGACGGAACGGCCCCCGCCCTTCAACTGGCCGCATGCGTAGGGGTTATACGTCTTTTCACTGACGCCGCACCCGTTGTGTTCTGCCACCGTCTCCCTGGATGTGACCTCGGTACCGACGTGCCGGGCACAGGTGTCTGAGGAGTGAGCATGCGAGTGGACGGACTGCGGCGGGTTCCGGCGGCCGTGGCGATGCTGGCGGCAGCGGCCCTGCTGGCCGGCTGCGGAGGCGGCGACGAGGAGTCCACGGACGGCGGCAGCGATGCCGCGGCCGAGAGCTCGCGGAAGGGGACCTCGGAGGGGAAGGCGGGCGGCGGCCCGCTGGACGCGGCCGGTCTGGAGAGCGCGGCGGTCGCCGAGGCGGACCTGCCCGACTACACCTTCACCGTCTTCAAGCAGGGCACCGTCCTCGGCACCAAGGGCAAACCGGCCGACCCGGCGGCCTGCCAGCCCATCGAGGACATCCGACTGCGCTCACCCGAACCGGCACCGGCCGCGGCGGCGGCCCGCTCCGTCCACCCGAAGACGGACATCCAGGAAACCGAGATCGCGCTGTACGCCTACGCCAAGGCGGCCGACGCCGAGGAACTCCTCACCCGCGTCCGCGAGGCGGCGAAGGGCTGCACCGGGTACGAGGACGACATGGGCCTGAACCCGACCGTCACCGCCCTCGCCGACCCCGACCCCGGCCCGGGCGACGAGGCGGTCGCCTACCAGCGGGAGCTGTCCGGCACGGCGCACTGGTGCCAGGTGGTGCGCAGCGGCCCCCACGTCGCCGTCTTCAGCTGGAAGAGCCCGGTCGCGAACAAGAAGGCGGGCGAGGCCCCGGACGAGGTGATCACCGCCCAGCTGAAGAAGCTGACGGAGGCAGCGGGCACGGGCTGATCCGGGGACGCGCGCGTCCCCGGACCGGCCCGGGACGCGCGCGTCAGTCGACCTCCGCCACCGCCTGGGCGAACTGCGCCTTGTACAGGCGGGCGTACGCCCCGTCCGCCGCCAGCAGCTTCTCGTGCGCGCCCTGTTCGACGATCGCGCCGTTCTCCATCACCAGGATCGTGTCCGCGTCCCGGATCGTGGACAACCGGTGCGCGATCACGAACGACGTCCGCCCGTGCGCCAGTTGCGCCATCGCCTTCTGGATCAGCACCTCCGTACGCGTGTCCACGGAGCTCGTCGCCTCGTCCAGGACGAGGATCACCGGGTCCGACAGGAACGCCCGGGCGATCGTGATGAGCTGCTTCTCACCGGCGCTGACCCCGCTGCCCTCGTCGTCGATCACCGTGTCGTACCCGTCGGGCAGCGTCCGGACGAACCGGTCGGCGTGCGCCGCCCGAGCCGCCTCCTCGATCTCCTCCCGGGTGACCTCGCGCGCCGCACCGTAGGCGATGTTCTCCGCGATGGTGCCGCCGAACAGCCAGGTGTCCTGCAGCACCATGCCGATCCCGGCGCGCAGTTCGTCCCGGGACATCCGGGCGATGTCCACCCCGTCGAGCGTGATCCGCCCGCCGGACACCTCGTAGAACCGCATCAGCAGGTTCACCAGAGTCGTCTTGCCGGCGCCCGTCGGGCCGACGATGGCCACCGTGTGACCCGGCTCGACCGTCAGCGACAGGTCCTCGATCAGCGGCTTCTCGGGGTCGTACCGGAACGACACGTGCTCCAGCGCCACCCGTCCGCGCAACCGCTCGGGCTTCTCGGCCGGTGAGGCGTCCGCCTCCTGCTCCTCGGCGTCGAGCAGTTCGAAGACCCGCTCCGCTGAGGCGACACCCGACTGCACCAGGTTCGCCATCGAGGCGACCTGCGTCAGCGGCATGGAGAACTGCCGTGAGTACTGGATGAACGCCTGCACGTCACCGATGGACAGCGTGCCCGACGCGACCCGCAGGCCGCCGACGACCGCCACCAGCACGTAGTTGATGTTCGAGACGAAGAACATCAGCGGCTGCATGACGCCGCTGTTGAACTGCGCCTTGAACCCGGCCTCGTACAGTGCGTCGTTCTCCTCGGCGAACTTCCTCGCCGACTCCTCCTGCCGCCCGAACACCTTCACCAGGGTGTGCCCGGTGTACATCTCCTCGATGTGCGCGTTGAGGGTGCCGGTCGAGCGCCACTGCTGCACGAAGTGCGGCTGCGACCGCTTGCCGACGCGCGTGGCGACCACGAACGACAGCGGCACCGTCACCAGCGCGACCAGCGCGAGGATCCAGGAGACGTAGAACATCATCGCGAGCACGCCGATGATGGTGAGCAGCGAGTTGATCAGCTGTCCCATCGACTGCTGGAGCGTCTGCCCGATGTTGTCGATGTCGTTGGTGGCGCGGCTGAGCACCTCACCGCGCTGCCGCTTGTCGAAGTACGACAGCGGCAGCCGCGACAGCTTCGTCTGCACGTCCTCGCGCATCCGGAACATGGTGCGGTTGACCGCCCGGTTCACCAGCCGGGTCGCGACCGCCATCAGCAGTCCGGCGGCCCCGAACACCGCCAGCGCGAACAGCAGGACGTTGCCGACCGCCGTGAAGTCGATGCCCTCGCCGGGGGTGAAGTCGGTGCTGCGGAGCATGTCGGCGACATCGCCCTCGCCGCGCTCCCGCATCGAGTCGAGCACCTGTTCCTTGGTGGCGCCCTCCGGCATCTCGCGTCCGACGATGCCGGAGAAGACCAGGTCGGTCGCCTCGCCGAGGATCTTCGGCCCGATCACGCTGAGGCCGACGCTCAGGACGACGCAGGCCAGCAGCCCGTGGATCGTGAGGCGTTCGGGCTTGAACCGGGCGATCAGCCGTGTGCTCGACCCCTTGAAGTCGATCGTCCGCTGGTCGGGGCCGCCCCCGGCCATCATCCGTCCTCCGGGCCCCGCCATCAGGCAGCCTCCGCTTCCGTCAGCTGGGAGAGCACGATCTCCCGGTAGGTCTCGTTGTCCGCCATCAGTTCGTGGTGCCGGCCGGTGCCGACGACCCGGCCCTCGTCCAGGACCACGATCCGGTCGGCGTCCCGGATGGTCGCCACCCGCTGGGCGACGATCACCACGGTCGCCTCGGCCGTCTCCCGTGCGAGAGCCGCCCGCAGGGCCGCGTCGGTGGCGTAGTCGAGCGCGGAGAAGGAGTCGTCGAAGAGGTAGATCTCCGGGCGCTGCACCAGCGTCCGGGCGATCGCGAGCCGCTGGCGCTGACCGCCGGAGACGTTCGTCCCGCCCTGCGCGATCGGCGCGTCGAGGCCGCCCTCAAGACGCTCCACGAAGTCCTTGCCCTGCGCCACCTCCAGCGCGTGCCACAGCTCCTCGTCCGTGGCGTCCGGATTGCCGTAGCGCAGGTTCGTCGCCACCGTGCCCGCGAAGAGGTACGGCCTCTGCGGCACCAGTCCGACCGTCCTCGCGAGCAGCTGCGGCTCGACGTCCGCCACGGGCACGCCGTCCACCAGCACCTCCCCGTCGGTCGCGTCGAACAGCCGGGGGACCAGACCGAGCAGCGTGGACTTGCCGCTGCCGGTGGAACCGATCACGGCCGTGACCTCACCGGGCCGCGCCACCAGGTCGACGGCCTTCAGTACCGGCTCCTCGGCGCCCGGGTAGCGGAAGCCCGCGCCCCGGATCTCCAGATGTCCGTGCCGGCGCAGCTCGGTGACGGGCGCGACGGGCGGCACCACGCTCGACGACGTGTCCAGCACCTCGTGGATGCGCTCGGCGCACACCTCGGCGCGCGGCACCATCATGAACATGAACGTGGCCATCATCACGGACATGACGATCTGCATCAGATAGGCGAGGAACGCGGTCAGGTCGCCGATCTGCATCCCGCCGTCGTCGATGCGGTGCGCGCCGAACCACACCACCGCGATCGACGACAGGTTCACCACCGTCATGACCACCGGGAACATCAGCGCGAGCAGATTGCCCGTGCGCAGCGAGACATCGGTCAGTTCGGTGTTGGACGTCCGGAACCGCCCCTGCTCGTACGCGTCCCGTACGAAGGCGCGGATCACCCGGTTGCCGGTGATCTGCTCGCGCAGCACCCGGTTCACCGTGTCGAGCCGCTCCTGCATGGTCCGGAACAGCGGACGCAGCCGCCGTACGATCAGCGTCACGCAGAGGCCCAGCACCGGCACCACCGCGACCAGCACCCCGGACAGCGGGACGTCCAGGCCGAGCGCCATCACGATGCCGCCCACACACATGATGGGCGCCGACACCATCAGGGTGAACGTCATCAGGACCAGCATCTGCACCTGCTGGACGTCGTTCGTCGTACGGGTGATCAGCGAGGGCGCGCCGAAGTGGCCCACCTCACGCGCGGAGAACGACTGCACCCGGTCGAACACGGCGGCGCGCACGTCCCGTCCCAGCGCCGACGCGGTCCGGGCGCCGTAGTACACGGCACCGATGTTGCAGACGACCTGAACCAGCGAGACGGCGATCATCAGGGCGCCGTAGCTCAGGATGTAACCGGTGTCACCCTCGACGACACCGCTGTCGATGATGTCCGCGTTGAGCGTGGGCAGGTAGAGCGAGGCGCAGGTCTGCAGGAACTGCAGCAGCACCAGCAGGGCGATGGGTCTCTTGTAGGGCCGGAGATGGGTCCGCAGGAGTCGTATGAGCACGCTGAGTCTCTCGGAGTGGTCGGCGGGGGCGTTGGTTGCCCGTGGCCCCTATCGTCGAACACTCCACCCGCGTTACCTCAACCGAATTAATCCACCGGCTTGACGCACCGGCCCGGGCTACAGGTGGAACGCCCCCGGATGCGTCTGCTCGCGCACCGACACGTACTGCTGGCGCACCGCCTGCCCCACCGCCAGGTCCTCCCCGGGATCCAGCACCTGCGCCACCGGGCCCTGCCAGACGGGCGGGGTGCGCGGATCGAGGGTGCCCTGCGACGCCCCGAGCGCCCACGCCGCCTGCCGGGCCGCGCCGATCGCCGCGTAGTCCGCGGGCTGCGGCACCACCACCTGCGCCCCGAACAGCGCGGGCGCCGCCGACTGCACGGCTGGCAACTCCGCGGCCGGACCCAGCAGGAAGACCCGCCGCACCTCCACGCCCCGGCCGCGCAGCACGTCCAGCGCGTCCCCGAGCCCGCACAGCATCCCCTCGAACGCGGCCCGCGCCAGGTGCTCCGGCTTCATCGACTCGCGCCGCAGCCCGGCCAGCGTCCCCGCGGTGTGCGGCAGGTTCGGGGTGCGCTCACCCTCCAGGTACGGCAGCAGCACCAGCCCGTGCGACCCCGGCGTCGACTTCATCGCCAGGTCGGACAGGCTCTCCAGGTCGGGCACCCCGAGCAGCTCGGCGGTCCCGCGCAGGGCGCGCACGGCGTTCAGGGTGGTGACGACGGGCAGGTGCATGCCGGTCGCGTCCGCCAGCGAGGTGATCATCCCGTACTGGTCGACGAGCGCCTCGGGGTGCACGGCCATCACGGACCCGGACGCGCCCAGCGACACCACCGCGTCGCCCAGCCCGATGCCGAGCCCGAACGCCGCCGCCATCGTCTCGCCCGTACCGGCGGAGATCAGCAGCCCCTCCGGTGTCGTACCGGCCGCCTCCGCCGGGCCGATCACCTCGGGCAGCATCGCCTGGTGCCCGAGCGCCAGTTCCACCAGATCGGGCCGGTAGCCGCCGGTGGCCGCCGCCCAGTACCCGGTGCCGGAGGCCCCGCCCCGGTCGGTGGTGCGCCGCACCGGCCGGCCGAGGAGCTGCCACACCAGCCAGTCGTGCGCCTGCAGCAGTACGGCGGTACGCGCCGCGTTCTCCGGTTCGCTGCGGGCCATCCAGCGCAGCTTGGTCACCGGCTGCGCGGCCCCCGGCACACAGCCCACGGCCTGCGCCCACGCCTCGCGCCCGCCGAACGCGTCGATGAGGTCCGCCGCCGCGACCTGCGCCCGCTTGTCGCCGCCGGTCATCGCCGGCCGCACGGTGTTGCCCTGCGCGTCCAGCGGCACCAGCGCGTTCGCCTGCGCGGAGACGCCGATGGCCTGCACGCCCTCCAGCAGGCCACCGCCCGCGGCCTCGCCCAGGGACAGCAGCCAGGCCTGCGGGTCGACGTCGGAGGGACGGCCACCGCCGTCGGCGCTCTGTACCGGATGCTGGGCGTATCCCTGCCTGAGCACGGCTCCGGTGTCCGTGTCACAGACGACGATGCGAGTGAAGTCTGGCGCGCTGTCCAGTCCGGCGACTATCCCCATACGGCGATTTTGCCGTATGAGGAGGGGTGGGTGGGGCGTGGGCGCTCACAGGTTCCGCCGTTACGTGTTGCTGGTGCCCCAGTCGTCCTCGGCCGGGCCGTGGGCGGTGCGCTCGCGCAGCGTGCGGACCCGCTGGGCGACCGAGTCGGGCATGCGGTCGCCGACCTTGTCGCTGACCGCGTGGTACGCCTTGTCCGCGAACTCGCGGCCCTGCTGCGCCGCGCTCTCCGCGGTGTTGCGGACGGCGGGGTTCTGCGTGAACTGCTGCGCGGACCTCTTCATCTGTTCGTAGCGCTCGCGTCCGGCTTTCGTGCCCAGCACGTAACCCAGGACGACTCCGGCGACGAACGTGAGCCGGTAACGCATGTCGGCCACCCTTCCCGTTGTTCCAGTCTGCGTAGGTTTCCGGTGCGGCGACGGCGCCGGGGAGTACCGATTGGCGGAGCACCCCCCTGCTTGCGCTAATGTATGTGTCGCAGCGAGCGCGCGCCCCCTGGCGAATACCCAGGCGGATGCGTTCGATGCGACGAGGCATTCCTCCGTAGCTCAATTGGCAGAGCAGCCGGCTGTTAACCGGCAGGTTACTGGTTCGAGTCCAGTCGGGGGAGCTCGGTCCTCCGTAGCTCAATTGGCAGAGCAGCCGGCTGTTAACCGGCAGGTTACTGGTTCGAGTCCAGTCGGGGGAGCATGCTGAACGAGGACCCCGCAGGGGTCCTTTTTCATGTCCGGGGGAACCGTGCGGGGCTCGGTGAAGTCTCCATGGTCACGAAGACCGTACGCAGCCGACCATCCGAAGCAGGAGATCGTATGAGCGGCTATGCTGCGGCAGACGGCGCGCACACATGTACGCGACACGCCGTTATGGGGCGGTAGCTCAGCCGGTTAGAGCAGCGGACTCATAATCCGTCGGCCGTGGGTTCGAGTCCCACCCGCCCCACCATCACCTACGCGGGACGAGCCCTCACGGGCGGCGGCCCCCACCGGAGGAAGCCGGCCGGGCTCCGTCCCGCCGGCGGGTGCGGCGTGGCAGGGGCTCCCCGCAGCCGGCCGTACGGTCCGGCGGCGCCACCCCGCGGGAGCGGGATGAAGCGGTGGATGTGCCCACCATGACAACGGGCCGGACTCACCGGCCCGTTCGCCACACCGGACCTGTTCGGTGACGGTCTCATGCTGTCGGCGTTCCTCGCAGGGACCGCCGCCCCGGAACAGGACCGGCGGACCGGCTCCGGTGACGGGCGCCGGCCGTGCTGCTACTCGGCGGTCCCGTCGCCGGCCGTCGGCGCGTCCGCCGGGTCGCGTTCGCCCTCCGCCTGGGACGGGGTCGAGTGCGGTACCTCGGGGGTGGTCCACTCGTCGTCGTCCCGGTCGCCCTCGGCCTGGGACGGAGTGTGTTCGCTCAGCTCGCTCATGATGCTGCCTCCCGATCACGGGGCCGGTGGTCGTCCGTCGCCGGGTACCCCGCGCGGGCCGGTGTCATCGTGACGAGCGGCGGGCCAGGGCCCGGGACAGGGCGGAGCGGACCTCCTCGGGCGGGGGAGCGCCCTCCGCCTCCGCTCCGGCGGTGAGCGCCTCCGCGACCGCGCGGAGCTTGGTGTTGGACAGCTGGGACGCCTCCCGCAGGATGTGCCAGGCCTCGTCCGAGGTGCAGCCGTACGTGGCCATCAGGATGCCGCGGGCCTGGTCGATCACCGGACGGGAGACGATCGCCCGGCGCAGCTGCTCGACCTCCTCCTCGAGCAGGTGCAGCCGCTCCTCCCGCTCCAGCGCCACCGCCGAGACGGTCGGCGACGGCGCGCCCTCCGGGGCCGGGGAGCGCAGCGGGTCCGTGGTGTCGAGGCCGGCGAGTTCCAGGATGCGGCGCGGCTGGTCGTTCCAGCGGGTGGCCGTGACCGGCACCGACCGCCGCCGGCCGTGGTCGCGCAGCACCTCCAGGAACTCCAGTCCCGCCGTGTCCATGAAGTGCACGCCGCTCATGTCCACGTCGACGCGGGCCGTGCCGGCGGGCAGCCGCGCCAGCTTCTCCGCCAGGATCCGGGCGCACCCGCGGACCAGTTCGCCGCGCGGGGTGAGCAGCACCCGGTCCGCGTCCGTGTGACCGCCTATGACCAAGGTGTCCGGCCTTCCGGGAAGAGGGAGGGATGCCATGGAGGTCATGTCACCGCCTTGTCGGTCCTCGTGGGGGGTCGGGGCGTTCGGGTGAGGTCCGGCCGGCACCGGGAGCGGTAGGCTGCGCACGGTCCCGGTTGCGCTGGGGGTGCGCCTGCCCACCCTGCGGCGTCCTACACACCGTGCCGGGGGAGTGGCGGGGAACCGACGGGGTACCTGCAGGTCCGGGAGCGGGGGGAGACGGGTGTTGGGCGATCACCACCGGACGCCGTACGGGCCCGGGACTCCGGCGCCGTGCCTGACGGTGCGCCCACTGGAGGGCGGCCGCGGTGTCCGCGCGGCCGGGGAGATCGGCCTGGCCACGCATACGATCTGGGAGCGCGTGCTGGAGCAGGCGGTGCGCGAGGGTGAGGCCGTGTACTACCTGGAACTGTCCGAGGTGACGTTCGTCGACGTCGCGGGCGCCGGAGCGCTCGCGGCGGCGGCCGGGCGCCTCGGGGACGGCCGCCGGTTCGTGGTGCGCCGTCCGCCGCCCGCCCTGCGCCGGGTGCTGGAGATGTTCTGGCCCGGCCTGCCGACGATCGAGGTGTCGATGTCATGAGCGCCGCGGCCGAACCCCTGGAAACCCCCGCCGGTCCCTTCGTCCACCCCGCCCTCTTCTACCGGGACGACCAGGAGTACCTGGAGGGCACCGTCCCCTTCGTGCGCGAGGGACTCGCGGCGGGCGAGCCCGTGGCGGTCGCCGTGCCCGGCGACCGGCTGCGGATGATCCGGGACGCGCTCGGCGAGGACGCGGACACCGTCCGCCTCCTCGACATGCGCGAGGCCGGACGCAACCCCGGCCGGATCATCCCCGGCGTGCTGCGCGCCTTCGCCGACACCCACCCGGCCGGGCAGCGGGTGCGGATCATCGGCGAGCCCGTCTGGGCCGGCCGCTCCGCGGCCGAGTACCCCGCCTGCGTCCAGCACGAGGCACTGATCAACGCCGCCTTCCAGGGCCGCACGGTGACGATCCTGTGCCCCTACGACGCCGTGCGCCTGCCCGCGCACGTCCTCGCCGACGCCCACGCCACCCACCCCACCGTCATCCCCGCCGGGTCCCGCCCGGCGCGGGACAGCGAGGCGTACGCCCCCGACGCGGTCGTCGCCCGCTACAACGAGCCGCTGCCGCTCGTGACGGACGCGATGACCTTCCCGTTCGTCGCCGAGTCGCTGACCCCGGCCCGGCACGCCGCCTCCGAGGAGGGACGGCGGCTCGGCCTCACCGGCGTCACCCTGGGGGACCTGGCCCTCGCCACGGCCGAGCTGACCACGAACAGCGTGGTCCACGGCGGCGGTTCGGGGGTGCTGCGGATCTGGGCCGAGGACGGCCACGTGCTGTGCGAGGTGCGCGACCGGGGCCGGATGACCGACCCCCTCGCGGGGCGCCGCCCCGCCTCGCGCGACCAGCGCGGCGGGCGCGGCCTGCTGATGGTCCATCTGATCGCCGACCTGGTGCGCGTGCACACCGGGGACGAGGGCACGACGATCAGGTGCTGGTTCCCCCGCTGACGCCCGCCCGGCCGCCCGCGCCCGCGGGTGCCCGCCGGGGCGAGGGAGTACCGGTCCCCCGCTGACGCCCGCCCGCTGACGCCCGCCCGGTTCAGGCCCGCAGCGGGTCCAGCACGATCGGTGCGATCCTGCCCTCCAGCATCTCGCCCAGCCCCTGTACGGCGCAGAGCTCCGGCCGCTCGGCGATGTGCACCGGCATGCCCGTCGCCCGACGCAGCATCTGGTCCAGGCCCGGCAGCAGGGCGCTCCCGCCGACCATCATGATCCCCCGGTCGACCAGGTCGGCGACCAGATCCGGCGGGCACTCCCGCAGCGTCCTGCCGATGCCGTCGAGGACGGCGGTGAGCGGCGTCTGGATGGCCTGCCGCACGGCGGCCGTGTCGACCCGCACACAACGGGCCAGACCGGTGGCCACGTCCCGTCCGTGGATCTCCGTCGACTCCGGGCCCTGCGAGGTGAGCCCGTTGTCGTGCAGGGCGAGCTGCAGGGGCCGTACGGACTGGCTCGGCAGCACCAGCTCGTGCTGGTAGCGCAGGAGCTGCACGATCGCGTTGTCCACGGCCTCCCCGCCGACGGGGACGCGTTCCGCCGCCACGATCGCCCCGAGGGAGAGCACGGCCACCTGCGTGGCCGCCGCACCGCACACCATGATCATGGTGGCCTCGGGCTGCTCCACCGGCAGACCGCAGCCGACGGCGGCGGCGAGGAGCGTGTCGACCAGCTCCACCCGGCGGGCGCCGAGACCGACCAGGGTCTCGATCGCGGCGCGCTGGGCGAGCGGATCGGCGTCGTGCGGGACACAGGCGGCGGCCCGCAGCCGGGGCCTGCGGCGCAGGGTGCGGCGCATCTTGTCGCCGATCAACTGCCGCAGCATGCGCTGGGCCATCTCGATGTCGACGACCGTGCCGCCGGAGACGGGACGTACGACGCGGATGTAGTCCGGCGTACGGCCCGTCATCTTCTCCGCGAGCTCACCGACCGCCATCAGCGCTCCGGTGCGGGTGTTCACGGCGGCGGTGGACGGCTGGTCGATGACGAGTCCGGCGCCCTTGACGTACACCCGGGTGCGGGCCGCCCCCAGGTCGACGGCGAAGTGGCAGCGGCGCAGCTGCTCCAGACTGGCGGTCACGGCGGTTCCTCCCGAGTGCGCGCCCAGTGGCCCGCCGGGCGGCGGACCTCTCAGGCATCGTGCGCGGCAGGCGGGGGCGGGCGCCTTTCCTGGGGGGCCGGGTGGGGGGCCGCCGAACGGGGTCCCTCAGGCGCGGGGGGTGCGGTCCGCCGGTCCCACGACCCCCCGGACCACTCCCAGCTCCACCAGGTCCTGCGGGCGGACACGGAGCCGGTCCGCCGTTTCCTCCACCTCCTCCGGGGGCCGTTTGAGGATGGCCGCCGCGAGTTCCGGGGCGATCACCGAGAAGTAGCTGTCGGGGGTGGCCCAGGTGTTGCCGGGGGCCGCGAGCGCCAGCGCGCCGCCGGAGCCGCCCTCGCCGACGACCAGCGTGGTGACCGGCGTACGGGCGGCGGCCACGGCGCCGAACAGGTCGGCGATGGCGGCCCCCGCGCCCTGCCGCTCCGCCTCCGCGTCGTTCGCCGCGCCCGGCGTGTCCACCAGCGTCAGCACCGGGATGCCGAGCCGGTCCGCGAGCCGGACCAGCCGGGCGGCGGTGCGGTACCCGGCGGGACGGGTGGCGGCCCCGGTCTGCGCCGCGTAGGCGACCGTACGGCCCTCCTGCTCACCGAAGCCGCACAGCATGCCGTCCGGGTCCGTGCCGCCGCAACGGTCGCCGCTGAGGGTGACGCGGGAAGTGAGGCAGGCGTCCAGGTACGCGGTGGCGCGCGGGCGTTCGGGTGAACGGGCGCGGCGGACGGCGTCCCAGCCGGTGGCCGGGAGGTCCGTCGCGCCCAGCGGCAGCGGCGGCGGCACCGGTGCGGTGGAGGGACGGGTCAGCAGCCGCAGCCAGCGGCCCAGCGTCCCCCGCAGTTCCTCCGGCCGTACCAGCGCGTCCGCCGCCCCCGCCGCCACCTGCGCCTCGGCCGTGTACGCCGCCGGGTCCGCGTCCGCGGGCCGCACCCGTGAACCGGCGAAACCGACCTGCGCGCCGGGCAGGGCGAGGACGACGTCGGCGCCCGCGCCCAGGGTGGCCCACCCACCGCCGGTCGTCGGGTCCCGCACCACCGCGATCTGCGGCAGCCCGGCCTCCCGCGTGAGCGCCGACGCGCGGGCCACCCGCTGGAGCTGGGTGAGGGCGAGCATGCCCTCCTGCATCCGGCTGCCCCCGGTGGCGACCAGCGGCACCACCGGCAGCCGGTGCGCGCGGGCGTGGTCGTACGCCGCCACCAGCCGGTCGCCGGTGCGCTCGCCGAGCGAGCCGCCGAGGAAGCCGAACTCGAACGCGACGACGACCGCCCGGGTGCCCTCGACGCTCGCGGTGCCGCAGACCACGGACTCCTGCTCGCCGGTGCGCTCGGCGGCACGGGCGCGGGCGGCACCGTAACCGGGCCAGCCGAGCGGGCCGTCCGGGGCCGATTCCCCCGCGGAATACGGAAGTTCGGTGAAGTCGTCCGCGACGAGGGCGACGGCCTCCCGGGCGGACAGCCGGTCAGCCATGCCGCAGCGCCCGCTTCATGATCTTCCCCATGTCGTTGCGCGGAAGGGAGTCGAGGTGGCGGACCACGCGCGGGCGCTTGTGCGGGGCGAGGCGCCCGGCGACATGACCGGCCAGCTCCTCCAGACCGGGCGGGGACTGAGGATCGGCCGGCACCACCCACGCCACGATCCGCTCGCCCAGATCGGCGTCCGGCTCCCCGGTGACCGCGGCCTCCCGCACCCCCGGGTGCTCCAGCAGGGCGTTCTCGATCTCACCCGCGCCGATCTTGTAACCGCCGCTCTTGATCAGGTCGGTGGCCTTGCGGCCGACGATGCGGACATAACCGTCGGGGTCGCGCACCGCCATGTCCCCGGTGCGGAACCAACCGTCGGCGGTGAACGCGGCGGCCGTCGCGTCCGGCCGGTTCAGGTACTCCGTGAACAGGTTCGGCCCGCGCACCTGGATCTCGCCGACCGTCTCCCCGTCGTACGACGCGATCGGCGACCCGTCCTCCTCCACCAGCCGCAGCTCCACCCCCGGCAGCGGTACGCCCACCGTGCCGGGGCGGGCCTCGCCGTCCGCGCGGACGCTGGTGTTCATCAGCGTCTCCGTCATGCCGTACCGCTCGATGACCCGGCGTCCGGTCGCCGCCGTGATCCGCTCGTGGTCGTGCACGGGCAGCGCGGCGGAGCCCGACACCAGCAGCCGCGCCCCGGCCAGCGCCTTGGCCAACTCCGGCCCGTCGGGCAGCGCCTCCGCGAGGCGGTGGTACATCGTCGGCACGCCGAACAGCATGGTCGCGCCGTCGTTCAGTTCGCGCGTCACGCCCTCGCCGGTGAACCTGCCCAGGTGGCGCACGGAGCCGCCGCGGCGCAGCGGGCCGAGGATGCCGAGGACGAGGCCGTGCACGTGGAACAGCGGCAGCCCGTGCACCAGCACGTCCTCGCCGGTCCACCGCCAGGCGTCGGCGAGGGCGTCCAGGGTGGCGGCGATCGCGCGGCGCGGGACGACGGCGCCCTTGGGCGGGCCGGTGGTGCCGGAGGTGTAGACGATCAGCGCGGGGTCCTCCGCGTTCCGGGCACGGTCGTCGGGGAGGGCGCCCGGGGCCCTCAGGGACGGGTCGACGTCGAGCCGGGGCAGGCCGTCCAGGGGGGCGGGGAGGTCCTCGCCGGGCGCGGTGAGCACCAGGTCCGGGGCGCTGTCGGTCAGGATGTGGCCGAGTTCCTTCCCTCCCGACTTCGGGTTGAGCGGCACCACGGTCACCCCGGCGAGCAGTGCCGCGGTGACCGAGACCGCGGTCTCCAGCGCCGGTGTGGCCCATACGGCGACCCGGCGCGCCTCCGTCAGGCCCCCGGCCACCGCCCCGGCCGCCGCGGCGAGTTCCCCGTACGTCAGTGAGCGCTCGCCGAAGCGCAGGGCGGGCCGGTCGGCCGGGCCGTCGGTCAGGGCCGGGAAGAGAGAGGACACGCGTCGTACTCCTTAACTAGCTGTCGTTGACCAGCTGTCGTCCGAAGGCTGCCAGGTCTTCGTGCCGACCGGGACCTAACCCCACCCGGGCGCGACCATCACCAGCCACACCACCGCGGGGACCGCCGCGACCACGATCCCGCCGTACGCCATCAGCTGCCGGAAGAAGCGCTCGCGGTCGACGTCCGGCGCGGCGGCCAGGACCAGCGCGCCGTTCGTGGAGAACGGGCTCACGTCCACGACCGTCGCGGACACCGCGAGCGCGGCCACCATGCCGACGGCCCCGATCTCGCCCTGGGCGAGGAACGGCACGGCCAGCGGGATCAGCGCGCCCATGATGCCGACGGAGGAGGCGAACGCCGACACGATCGCGCCGATGTAGCAGAGCAGCACCGCGGCGAGCAGCGGGACGCCGATGCCGCCGACGCCCTCACCGGCCCAGGTGATCGTGCCCATCTCGTCCAGCACCCCGACGTAGGTGAGCACACCGCAGATCAGCAGGACCGTGGGCCAGGCGATCTCGGAGACCGCCTTGCGGCTGTCGTCCGGCCAGGCGGTGCTCAGCACGACGGCGAGGGTGATCGCGGTGAGACCGGCGTCCAGGTCGAAGCCGAGGACGGCGACGACGAGGGCGACCAGGGAGACGAGGGTGGCGACGACGGGGGTGGTGAGCGGGCCGGCCGCGGGGGCGTCGGGGCGGGTGGCCGCGGCGGTGGGGGCGGGGGCGGTACGGGTGCCACCGCCGTTCCCCGTGCCCGCGGTACCGGAACCGCCGCCGCTGCCCGTGCCGCCCGTCTCCTTCGTCTCCGTCCCGGTGCCGGTCACGGCCCCCCGGCTCCACAGCTTCAGCCCGCCGCAGACGACGAACACCACCCCGGCGATGACGAGGTTCGCCAGCAGCGAGGCGAGGAACAGGGTGATCTCGCTGCCGGGGAGCTTCTCGCGCTCGACGATGCCGTTGACGATCGAGCCGTAGATGCTGATCGGGGAGAAGCCGCCGGCCTGCGCGCCGTGCACCACCATCGCGCCCATCAGCAGCGGGCTGATCCGGTACCGGGCGGCGAAGCTCAGCGCGATCGGCGCGACGATCGCCACCGCGGCCGGACTGACCGCGCCGATCGCGGTGAGCGCGCCGGTGAGGGCGAACATCACCCAGGGGATCAGCGCGACCCGCCCCCGCACCAGCCGGACGGCCGCGTGCACCAGCCAGTCGGTGGTGCCGTTGGCGCGGGCGATGGCGAACAGGTACGTGACGCCGACCAGGACGACGAACAGATCGCCGGGGAAACCGGCGAAGACGCCGTCCGCGTCGAGGTCGGCGACGAGCGTGCCCACCCCGAAGGCGGCGGCGAAGGCCAGCGCGCCCATGTTGACGGAGCGGGTGGTGGCGATGACGAACACCACCGCCAGGACGAGGATCGAGACGAGTTCGGGGGACATGCGGGCTCCCGAGTGGCTGAGTGGCTGAACCACTTGCCCACTGGAGTGGTGTGGTCCGTTTGGCTGGACAGCGTGGGCCCCGGGGGAGGGGCCGTCAAGGGGTCGCGCAGGAATTGGCTCAGCCACTCGGCCACTGCGAGGGTCCCGGTGCTAACCTCGCGACGAGAGGGGGACTCCGTGACCGACGCCTTGCGCCCCATGACGAAACAGCGCCTGTACGAGCAGGTGCTGGAGCGGTTGCGCCAGTACGTCACCGAGGGCGGCCTGCGCGCCGGCGACCGCCTCCCGCCCGAACGGGACCTGGCCCAGCGGCTCGGCGTCAGCCGCGCCTCGGTGAAGCAGGCGATCGTGGTCCTGGAGGTCCAGGGCCTGGTGGAGGCCCGGCACGGCGGCGGCACCTATCTCGTACGGGACAGCCTCGACGTCGAGCCGGTCGACCGGATGGTGGAACGCCGCCGGCGCCTGCCCGACGTGCTGGAGGCCCGGGAGGCGCTGGAGACGAAGCTCGCCGAACTGGCCGCCGAGCGCCGCACGGACGACGACCTGGCCGCGATGCGGTCCGCGCTCGCGCACATGGCCGAGGAGATCGAGGCGGGCGGCGGCGGAGTGGAGGGCGACCGGCTGTTCCACGCGGCGGTGACGGCGGCCGCCCACAGCGGTCTGCTCGCGGAGTTCATGCGCTCCATCGCCGGGCAGATCGCCGAGAGCCGCACGGAGTCGTTGCGCCAGCCCGGCCGCCCCCACCGCTCCCTGGCCCAGCACCGGGCCATCCTCGACGCCATCGCCGAAGGCCGCCCCCGCCAGGCGGCCACCGCCATGCGCCGTCACGTCCGCACGGTCGCCAAGGTCCGCCTGCTGGACTGGGATCCGGAGGAGGACCGCTGACCGCCTCCTGGCCTCCTCCTGACCTCCTCCTGACCTCCTCCTGACCTCCTCCTGACCTCCTCCTGACCTCCTCCTGACCTCCTCCTGACCTCCTCCTGACCTCCTCCTGACCTCCTCCTGGTCGGCGAACGGCCTGTCGCGGCCCCGGCGCGGTTGTTAGCCTGCTCGTCGATCAGCTGTTCGTACGAGGAGGGAACCGTCGTGCCCCGTATCGCGCTCGTGACCTGCCGGCCCGGCCCCGAGGTCGCTGAGGACCGGGATCTGCCGGGGCTGGTGCGGGCACTGGAGGAGGCCGGGGCCGAGGCGTCCGCCGAGGTGTGGGACGACGACGGGGTGGACTGGTCCGGCTTCGACCTCGCCGTGATCCGTTCCACCTGGGACTACAGCTGGCGGGCGGCGGAGTTCACCGCGTGGGCCGAGCGGTGCGGCACGCTCACCCGGCTGGCCAACCCGGCGGACGTGGTGCGCTGGAACACCGACAAGCGGTACCTCGGGGAGCTGGCCGGGGCAGGGGTGCCGGTGGTGGACACCCGGTACCTGGCGCCCGGGGATGCCCTCGACCTCCCGGACGACCACGAGTACGTCGTCAAGCCGACCTCCGGCGCCGGCGCCCGGTTCGCCGCCCGCTACACGCCCGACGAGCACGACACGGCCGTACGGCACCTTCAGCGGATGCACGCCGAGGGGTTCACCGCGATGGTGCAGCCCTATGTGCGCGGCATCGACACCGCCGGCGAGCGGGCGCTGCAGTACTTCGGGGGGAGCCTGCTGCACGCCAGCCGCAAGGGGCCCGTCCTCGCCCCCGGTACGCCCTACGACCAGCGCAAGGTGGCCCATCCCGGGCTGACCGACTGGACCCCGACCCTCGAGGAAGCCGCCATCGCCAGAAAGGCGTTGGCCTCCGTACCGGGCCGGCCCGAGCTGCTGTACGCGCGCGTCGACCTCGTGGACGGGGAGGACGGCCGGCCCCGCGTGATGGAGCTGGAGCTGGTCGAGCCGAACCTCTTCCTGTGGCTGCACCCGGAGTCGGTGCCGCGCGTCGCGGAGGAGATCCTCAAGGCCGCGGTCCGCTGACCGCCGTACGCTGCAGCAGCCCCCACGTGAACTCGGCGACCACCTCGCGGGGCACGCCGGTCGCGTCCGGGGCCGTGAAGGCGAGACCCCAGCGGGTGGGGGCCGTGCCCTCCAGGGGGCGGGCGGGGGCGAAGGCGCGGGCCGCCTCGTCCACCGTGCAGGACCAGGGCGTGAGGTCCTCCACCGTGCGCAGGACGGGCGGTTCGGCGCCCGGCGCGCGGACCAGCCACTCGTTCCACACCGCACCGCCGGCCGCCGGGGTCAGCACCTCGAAGCGCAAGGAGGGCCAGAGCGGGACCGGCCACCGCCACGCCTCGCACTCCAGGTCGCCGACCCTGCGCGGGGCCCGGGACTCCGGCTCGCCGAGCACCGAGCGGTAGCGGGAGAGGGCCGGGCGGGAGCGCGGCGAGCGGACCATCGCCTGCCAGCGCCTGTTGGCCTCGCGCAGGTCGGCGAGGGAGACGCCCAGTGCGCGTCGCGCGTCCTCCACCGGGCCGGGGTTGTGGTCGGCCATGCGGCGCAGCAGCACGAGCTGGAAGTCGAGCGGGGTGAACGGGCCGGTGGGGCGTTGTCCGGTGGGCACGGGACCCATCGTCGCGCATCGTCCCATTGCCCGGGGTCGACCCGTATGGATAGCCTGTGTGTTCGTCATTCCGATCGCCTGTTGAAATCTCGAACGATTGCAGGCACCTGAGACACATAGGGAGGGGGCCGGTCGTGGGACGCCTCGTACCAGCCGTGACCCGGGCTCTCGACATTCTCGAGCTCTTCCTCGACGGGGACGGGACGCTCTCCGCCCCCGACATCGTGCGCAGGCTGCAACTGCCGCGCACCACCGTGCACGAGCTGGTGACCACGCTCGCCGCCCGGAAGTACATCGTCCCGGTGGCGGGCCAGCCCGGACGCTACCGGCTCGGCGTGCGCCCGTACCAGCTCGGCGCCCGCTACGCCGAGCACCTCGACCTCGCCGCCGAGGGCCAGCAGGTCGCCCGGTCGGTCGCCGAGACCTGCGACGAGACGGTGCACGTGGCGATCCTGGAGGACACCGACGTCATCTACATCGCCAAGGTGGACTCCACCCACGCGGTGCGGATGGTGTCGGCGGCCGGCCGCCGACTGCCCGCCCACTGCACCTCCGTCGGCAAGATGCTGCTGGCCTCCCTTCCCGAGCACGAACTCGCCGCGCGCGTCCCCGACGACGCCGAGCTGTCCGCGATGACCCCCAACAGCATCACCGACGTGGCCGCCCTGCGCGAGACCCTTGCGGAGATCCGCGCCCGGGGCGTCGCCGTGGAGAGCCGCGAGTCCAACCCGGACGTCTCCTGCGTCGCCGCCCCGGTGCGCGACCGCACGGGGCAGGTGGTCGCCGCGCTGTCCATCTCCGTACCGATGATCCGCTGGAGCGACGAGCGGCTCGGCGAGCTGGAGCAGCTCGCGGTCAAGGGCGCCGCCGAACTGTCCGAGCGACTGGGTCACAGGAGCGTGGCATGACGAGCACATTCGACGTCGCCGTCCGTGCGGAGGCGGCCCTGGGCGAGGGCCCCACCTGGGACCCGGCCACCGGCCGCCTGCTGTGGATCGACATCCTCGGCTCCCGCGTCCACACCTACGACCCGGCCACCGGCCGGCGCACCGTGCGCCGCACCGACCAGCACGTGGGCGCCGTCAAGCCCCGCGCGGGCGGCGGCCTCGTCCTCAACCTGCGGGACGGCATCGGCCTGCTCGACCCCGACGGCGCCTTCCGCTGGCTGCACCGCGAGGTCGTCCCCGGCCGCCGCGCCAACGACGCCGCCGTCGCCCCCGACGGCAGCCTCTGGGCGGGCACCATGCGCTACGACGAGGCGCCCTGCGGCGGCACGCTCTCCCGCGTCACCGGCGACGGCACGGTCAAGGTCCTCCTCGACGACGTGGCGGTGAGCAACGGCACCGGCTGGAGCCCCGACGGCCGGCTGATGTACTACATCGACTCGCCGACCCGCCGCATCGACGTCTTCGACGTCGGCGAGGCGGACGGCAGGATCACGAACCGCCGCTCCCTGGTCACGATCGAGGGCGGCGCGGGCTTCCCCGACGGGCTGTGCGTCGACGCCGACGGCTGCGTGTGGGTGGCCCTGTGGGACGGGGGCGCGGTACGCCGCTACACCCCGTCCGGGGAACTGGACCGGGTGGTCACCCTGCCCGTCCCCCTCGTCACGGCCTGCGCCTTCGGTGGCCCCGACCTGACGGACCTCTACGTCACCACGGCCCGCGTGGGCCTGACGGCCCCGCATCCTCTGGCGGGCTCGCTGCTGGTGGTGCCGGGCGCGGGCAAGGGGGTGCCCCAGCCGCCGTTCGCGGGCTGACGAACAGCGCCTCCGGACCACACAGCCCCTCCGGCGTTCGAGGAGCGGGGGTCCGGGGGCAGCGCCCCCCGGGGACGGGACGGGACGGGAAGGGGCGGCGGGGGCGAAGACCCTCCGGCTCACACCCCCGTACGGTCGAGCCCCCGCAGGACCTCGCGTTCCCCCGGCGTCAGCGGGGGCTCGGTCGACGGAGGGAGCGGGGAACCGGCGAGAGCCGCCAGCACCGCGCCGGGACGGAACATGCGCGTCGGCGGCGTGCGCAGACTGGTGACGTCCCACACCGCCGAGGCCGCCGCGTAGGAGCCCGTCGCCGCCCTCATCATGCGCCGCGTGTACGCCGTCACCACCCGGTCGCCGACACCCGGCACCCCGCCCCGCACGCCCGGATACAGCACGTCCTGCCCGACCGCCATCGACCACGCCGCGTCCGCCGCCCGCGCGGCCCCCCGCACCACCCGCCGGCCCAGACCGGGCGCGCCGAGCCCCCCGCCCCGCCCCAGCTCCCGGCCGAGGACCCGCGCGCCGAACGCCGCCACCGACATCCCGTGCCCGTACGCCGGATTGAACGTGGCCAGCGCGTCCCCGAGGACCACGAACCCCTCCGGCCACCGCGGCATCCGCTCCAGGTACCGCCGCACATTGCTCGTCGACCGGCTCAGGTGCACGTCCGTGAGCGGCTCCGCGCCGGAGATCAGCCGCCCCACGATCGGATCCGGCAGATCGAGCGTGTACCGCAGGAACCCCTCCGGATCCGCCGGCGGCTCACCGCCCCGCGAGCCGCCGCAGCTCACCAGCCAGCGGCCCCCCTCGATCGGCATCACCATCGCGCTCCGCGCCGGCCGGGACACATACGGGTTGGCCTGCACGATCGTCAGCGGGAACCGTTCCGCGCCGTCCGGCACCCGGTAGACGCGCGAGGCGTTGACCAGCCCGGAGTCCACCGTCCGTTCCTCCACGCCGGTCAGCCCGAGCCCGTCGAGCCAGCCGGCGACCCGCGTCCCGCGTCCGCTCGCGTCGACGACCAGGTCCGCCTCGAGGTCGGTGTCCCCGCCGGGCGCCGCGATCCGCACCCCGCGCACCCGCCCCGCGGAGCCCGTCAGCCCCACCGCCGCCGCCTTGCGGACCTCCACCGGCACCTGTTCCCGTACCGTCGTGCGCACCACCCAGTCCACCAGTGCCCGGCTGCACGTCACCATCACCGGCCCCTCGCGGCGCCACCGCCGCAGCCAGCCCTCGGACGTGAGCGCGAGCAGGCCCGAGTTGAGCGGGATCTCGTGCGCCCCGGCGGCGAGCAGCCGCCCCCGCAGTCCCGCGCCCGGCAGCAGCTCCTCCATGGCGTCCAGGCCGCCCGCCATCAGCAGGTGCGCGTGCCGGCCCTGCGGCAGCCCCTTGCGGTGCTCCGGGCCGTCCGGCAGTTCGTCGCGGTCCAGGACGATCACCTCGTCCGCTCCCGCACGGGACAGCACCGCCGCGGCCAGCATGCCGGCCAGGCCGGCACCGATGACGACAGCTCTACGCGACATGGGGCTCCTCGGGTTCGGTCACGGCTTTGGTCGTGGCGGGCGGCACCGCGCCGTCGGGCGCGGTGGTCGCGGCGGTCGCGGAGGGAGGACGGCGCAGCGCCTGTGCCAGCTCCACCAGCCCGTCGGTGCCGGAGACCTCGGTGGCGTGCAGCCGGTACGTACCGGCGGTCTCGGGTGGTTCCTCGCGGGCGGCGGCCCGGCGCGCCGCGTCGGCGAGCATGGCCGCCTCGGCCGCCAGCCGCGCCTCGTGGGGGGAGCGGCCCGCGCGCAGGGCGGTGTCCCGGACCCGTTCGCGGACCCGGTGGTCGAAGTAGGGCGCCAGCGCGAGCAGCGCGTCGTGGATCGACACCTCACGCCACTGCAGCCGCGCCTGCGGCAGCTGCCACCAGGCGGCCTGCGGCTTGGGCGCGGTCGGCACCGACCCCACCAGCGACCACAGCGGGCCCAGCCGCCGGTAGTCGCCGAGCCCCCGCCACTGCGCGCGGGCGGACGGCAGCAGCCGCGGCAGCACGAACCCGGCCGAGCACAGCAGCGCGGCCAGCGAGGCCATCGGCGGGGCGACCGCGGTGGACAGGAAGTCCAGGTCGTGGCCCGACCAACGGGCCACCACCGCCGTGTACTTGGTCAGCTGGAACCCCACCACGTCCAGCAGCGCCCCCACCAGGATCAGCCGCAGCCCGGTCCGCAGCAGCCCGCCGACCTCGCGCCCCCACTTGACGCAGACGACGCACATCACCAGCATCGCCGCGCTGTGCCCGAGCAGGTACAGCAGGATCATCTCCCGCATGAACGGGGTGTTGGCGTAGTACGTGTCGAGGTCGGTCAGCCGCTCGGTGTCCGCGTCGGCGAGCGCGAACAGGAGGACGATGGCGACCACCAGCGCACCGTAGGCGGCCACGCTGCGCAGCACCATGCGCCGCACCCGTTCCCGCGACCCGCCCCGCCAGTTGATCAGCAGCACCAGCACCGCGCAGCTGTACGCGGAGAGCATCCCGTAGGTCAGCGGGGCCCCGAAGTTGGGGATGCCGGTGAGGGAGTTGACGGCGGCCAGGGTGGCCGGGGCGGCGCACACGAAGACCAGGGCGCCCAGGATGATCGCGGCGCAGGTGGACAGGGTGAGCGGGTTGCGCGGGGCTGCCGTGCGCGGGCGGCGGAACAGCAGCACGGACGTCATCCCGAACACGAAGGCCGCCAGGTAGACGACGAGACTCATACCGGCCGGCTCCTCCCGTCCGGGGCCCGGTTCACGCGGTCCCCGCCGTGGTCGTGCCGCTCGGCACCGAGGCGGCCGCCGGCGCCGGGGCCGCACCGGTCAGCGCGTCGGCGATCCGGGCCAGGGCGGCCGGGTCCGGCACCCGGGCCGGGAGCCGGCCGCCGCCGTCGCGCGGCGGGACCCGGCGCCCCGGTTCCGCCTCGGCGCGCACCGCGGCGGTGATCACCGCCGCCCACGCGGCGGCCTCCGCGCGCTCCGCCTCCCCCGTCGCCGCCAGCACACCGGCGCGGGTCCGGTCGTACAGCTCCCGGTCGAAGTAGGCGTCCAGGTGGCTCAGCGCGTTGTGGATGCTGGTCTGCCGCCACACCAGCCGCGTCGTGGGGGAGGCGAGCCCGGGCCGGGGCAGCCGCAGCGTCCGGCGGGTGAGGAGGTCGTCCAGCGCCCGCTCCAGCGGTTCCAGCCGGGCGTACGTCCGCCGTGCCCGCCGCCACTCGGTGGCGCGGGGCGCCGCCAGCGGCACCAGCACCCCGACGACCGTCAGCAGGGCGCCGAGCCCGGCGGCGGCCGGGGAGACGGTGGTGTCGAGCTTCGACCAGTCCCGCCCGGACCAGCGGGCGCCCACCGCGACCAGCTTGGCCAGGCTGTACCCGGCCCCGCACAGCGAACCGGTGCCGAGCAGCGTCAGCCCCGCCCGCAGTCCGCCCCGCACCCGGCGTGCCCAGCGCAGCGAGGACACGGCGGTGACGGTCACCGCGGTGAGGTGCGCGAGCAGGTACAGCACGATCATCTGGGCGATGAACGGCGTCGTCGCGTAGTAGGTGTCCAGGTCGGTACGGCGCTCCACGGGCGCCTCGCCGAGCGCGAACGTCACCGTGATGCCGAGGACGACGACGGCGTAGGCGAGCAGCCAGCGGCGGGCGGTGCGGCGCACCCGGGGCCCGCCGCGCCAGTGCACGACGAGGAGCTGGGACGCGGCGCAGTACCCGGTGATCACCACGTAGGTGACCGGTGCCGCGAGGTTCGGCACGTCGCCGATCCGGTTGACGGCGCCGACCGTCGGCGGCGCCCCCAGGAAGAAGCACAGGCCCGCGAGGCCCAGCACCGCGCAGATCGTCCGCAGGTACGGGTCGCGCCGGTGCCGCAGCAGATCGGGGGCCTTCACCAGCAGGCCGAGCCACAGCACCCCGCAGCTGACGTAGTTGATCAGGCCGCTCATCTCCTGGTCCCGCGGTAGTTGAGTGCGGCCCCGATGCGTCCGGCGAGGTCCTGCGGGTCGCCGGGGGCGCCGCCCTCCGCGGCGTACACCGAGTCGGTGGAGGCGTCCAGCCAGGTGCGCAGCCGGCGGCCCATCAGCATGCCGAAGCGGTCCGCCTCCTGCTCCTCGGCCAGGCTGAAGTCGGTGCGCGCGGCGACCGGTCCGGGCCGCTCACCGGCCTCCTCCCGGCGGCGGTTCATGTGCCACACCTCGTGGCAGAGGATCACGATCTGGTGCCACACGGCGGCCCGCTCGTCCACCACCACGTCGTCGTGGCCCTCGCGTTCCAGCCACAGCCCGCTCGCCGTGTGCGGGGGGAACGCCGCCCGGTGGACGACCACGTCACGTCCCCGCCAGGCGCTGACGGAGGCGACCAGTGCCTCGAACAGGACCTCGGGGTCCGCCGGGACCGCCACCCGGATGGGGTCGATGAGGGCGTCAGCGAGGCGACGCATCTCCTTCCTGGTACGCACCGCTGTCTCCCTGTTCCCCTGGGTGTCGCCCGGTCACCTGTGCAATATGCCAAGTCGGATGCCGTCCCGGCCAGTTCCGGAGGTGAAGCGGTCACTCGGTGACCGCCACGATGTCCCCGGGTGCCGCGGCGAGCGCGCGGACCTCCCGGATCAGGTCGGGGTGGCGCAGGGCGCGCGAGACGGCCCCGATCTCGCGGAGCAGCTCGGTGGTGTCGAGTTCGTGACCGCGGCGCGTACCGGCCCCGGCCTCGACGGCGTCGAGGATCACCACGGCCGCGGCGAGGGCCCGCGCCCGTTCCGGCGGGAGACCCAGGCCGAGGGCGGCGGCGTACGACCGTTCGCGCAGCCGCTCGTCGGTGTGGCGGGCCAGCGGCAGCAGGACGTCCCGGATGAACGTCTCGCGGCGGGTCAGGCGCAGTTCGGGCCCGGCGCGCAGCACGAGCGGCAGACCGCAGCCGTGCACGGACCGCATCAGCACGTACAGGGGGCGCAGCCGGTGGTGGGCCAGGCGCAGCCGCCAGCGCTCGTGGAGGTACTGGCCGGCGTGCGGCAGGATGAAGCCGACCGCGATCGACACCGCCGCCAGACACGCCAGCGCCGGGGCCACGTCCAGACTGAGCCAGTCCAGGTCGTTGCCGGTCCAGCGCGCGCCCACGGCGGTGAGTTTGGCGGCGTCGAAGGCCAGGTTCAGCGCGTATCCGACGCCCAGGAACTTCAGTCCCCAGCGCAGCCAGGCGTCGAGTCCGTCGGCGCGGATCCAGTTCCAGATCAGCTTCGAGGTGATGAGCGCGGCGGTGGTGTGCGCGACGAGGTACAGCAGGATCTCCTCGCGCATGAACGGCGTCGTCGCGTAGTAGGTGTCCAGGTCCCGGGTGCGCTCCACGGGCACGTCGGCGAGGGCGAACAGCACCCACAGCGCGACGATCACGGCCCCGTACGCGCGGAGCACCCGGCGGGTGGCGCGGCGGGTGGAGGCGGAGTGCTCGGCCGGCCCGTCGCGCCAGGCGATGATCAGCACCAGGCAGGAGCCGCAGAAGGCGGTCAGCAGCGAGTACACCCAGGGCGCCGAGATGTTCGGCACGCCGGTGACCCGGTTGACCCACACGATGGTCGACGGGGCGACGAACACGAACACCGCGCAGGCGAGCAGCAGCAGCCCGCCGACCGCGCGCAGCAGCGGGTCCGTCCACAACCGGATGATCGTCGGCAGTTTGATCGCCAGGGCGGCGGCGAGGACGGCGGCCGGGATCCACCAGAAGGACGTGTAGAACGCGCTGAGGAACGAGGCCGGACCCACGGCCGCGTCCGCGAACCCCATCCCGTCCCCTCGCTCCCGTTCGCCGCTGAACCCAAGGCCGTTCGAGCCTACGCGGCCGAACGTGTCCGCGTCATGCGAGGGACGTCCGCGGAAAGTCCCGCTGTGAGTTCTTGTCCGGGCCATTGACGCGCCGTTCCAACACCCTTACGGTCCGTTCGAAGTTACGGGCGTCATTCGATATTTCGAACGATCCATGAACGGATGGGGCAGGGCATGGGACGACCTGGCCTGAATCGCAGGCAACTCCTCGCCGGAATGGGCGGGTTGACCGTCGCCGGAAGCTTCGGCTTCGCGGCGCTCGGGACCGGGGCCGACGCGCTCGCCTCCGGGGCGGACACCCGTGTGCGCTACTGGAACCTCTTCAGTGGCGGCGACGGATACAACATGATCGCGATGCTGGACTCCTTCCGCGAGGACAACCCCGGCATCGAGGTGAAGGACTCGACCCTCCAGTGGGGCAGCCCCTTCTACACCAAGCTCGCCATGGCGGCCGCGGGCAACCGCGCACCCGACCTCGGCGTCATGCACCTGGGCCGCGTCACCGGCTTCTCACCCGGCCGCCTCCTGGACCCCTGGGACGTGGAGCTGCTCGCCAAGTACGGCGTGAAGGAAACCGACTTCAACCCCGAGCTGTGGAAACGCGCCGTCATCGACGGCAAGCTCTACGCCCTCCCGCTCGACATCCACGTCCAGCTCTGCTTCTACCGCAAGGACGTGCTGAAGAAGGCGGGCCTGCTCGGCGCCGACGGCCGCATCGTGCCCGTGACCTCGGTCGACGCATGGTTCGACGTGCTCAAGGAGGCCAAGAGGGCCGCCGGGAAGGGCCTGCAGACCCTCGGCATGTGGACCGCCGACCAGAACTTCCAGTGGTGGTTCTTCGTCGCCTTCTACACCCAGCTCGGCGGCACCTGGTTCAACGACGCCAACACCGAGGTCACCTTCGACACCGACAAGGCCACCCAGGTCCTGGAGTTCCTGCGCCGGCACGTCACCGACGGGTACGCGAACCCGGACTTCGCGGGCGGCGCGGGCGCCGAACAGTTCGTCAACGGCGGCCCCTTCGTCTGGGAGGGCAACTGGTCGGTGCCGGTCTTCGACAGCGCGAAGATCGACTACGGCGCGACCCCGCTGCCGCCCGTCTTCGGCAGGCAGGCCACCCACGCCGAGTCGCACGCCTTCGTCCTGCCGCACCAGTCCGACCGCGGCGGCGCCGCCAACGAGGGCGCGCACCGGCTCGCCGCCTACATCGTCCAGCACGCCCGGCAGTGGGCCGCCGGCGGACACATCCCCGCCCACACGCCCACCCTGTCCACGGCCGCGTACCAGAAGCTCGACCCGCAGAGCGAGTACGTGTCGGCGATGGACCACCAGGCCACCGAGCCGAAGGTGTGGTTCGCCGGCTCCACCGGCATCCTCGCCCAGCGCGTCGGCCCCGTCGTCGTCTCCTCGACGATGGGCTCCGCCAAGCCGGACGCCGCCGCCCGCAGCATGAAGAGCACACTCACCCAACTGCTCGCCTCGAAGAACCCCATGGACGGCAGGACTGCCGCGCAGGGAGGTGCGGTCGCATGACGACGACCGGCGCAGAGACCGTCATCGCGCCCACGCGCGTGCGGACCGCCACGGCCAGTGCCACCGTCCGCCGCAAGCAGGGCTTCCAGCACGGCGGCTGGTTCGTCGCCCCGTTCCTCGTGCTGTTCGCGCTCTTCGTGATCTGGCCGCTGCTGCGCGGCCTCTACCTCAGCTTCACCGACGCCAACATCTCCGGCGACAGCGCGAACTTCATCGGCCTCGACAACTACCGCGAGGCCCTCGACGACCCGCTGGTGTGGGAATCACTCGGCCACAGCGCGTACTTCACGCTCCTCGTCGTGCCCTGCATCACGGTCCTCGCCTTCCTCCTCGCGATGCTCGCCCACCACATCGAACGCGGCAAGTGGCTGTGGCGGCTGTGCTTCTTCGCCCCGTTCCTGCTGCCGTCGACCGTCGCCGCCAACCTGTGGCAGTGGCTGTTCAACCCCGGTACCGGCATGGTCAACCACGTCTTCGGCATCGAGACGCCGTGGCTGAACGACAAGTCGTACGCGATGCTCGCCGTCGTCATCTGCACCCTGTGGTGGACGGTCGGCTTCAGCTTCCTGCTCTACCTCGCGGCCCTCCAGGGCATCCCCGGACACCTCTACGAGGCCGCCAAGCTGGACGGCGCGAACGCCTGGCACCGGATGGTCCACATCACCCTGCCGATGCTGCGCAACATCACCGGCCTCGTCATCGCCCTGCAGATCCTCGCCTCGCTCCAGGTCTTCGACCAGGCCGTCGTGATGATGGACTTCCTGCCCGGTCCGGAAGGATCCACCAGGACGTTCGTGCAGTACACCCTCGAAGAGGGCTTCACCAGCTACCGCGTGGGCTACGCCTCCGCCATCTCCATCATCTTCTTCGTGATCATCGCGGCCGTCGCCCTCGCCCGGATGTGGCTGCTGCGCAACCGTGAGGAGGGCGGCCGATGACCACCACCGCACAGCAGACACGGGTCAAGTCCCGCCGGAGCTGGACACCGAGCCAGATCGTCCTCACCCTCCTCGGCACCGCCGTCTCCCTCGTCTTCCTCGCTCCGCTCGCCTGGGCCCTGTTCACCTCGCTGAAGTCGGAGACCGAGGCCGTCGAGGTGCCGACGCACTGGCTGCCGAAGGAGTGGACCGGCCAGGCGTGGACGGCCATCTTCGAGACCGGCAACATCACCAACTGGTTCGTGAACTCCCTGGTGGTGTCCGTCTGCGTGACCGCGATCGTGCTGGTCGTCAGCGCACTCGCCGGATACGGCTTCGCCCGCACCGAGTTCCGCGGCAGACACGTCCTGATGGGCGTGGTCATGGCCGGCCTCATGGTCTCCCCGGCCGTGCTCGGCGTCCCCCTGTTCACCACCGTGCAGCAGATGGGCATGGTCGACACCTACTGGGGCATGATCCTGCCGCAGTGCGCGCCCGCCGCGATGGTCTACATCCTCTACAAGTTCTTCCAGGGCATCCCGCGCGAACTGGAGGAGGCCGCCTTCATCGACGGCGCCGGCCGCTGGCGCGTCTTCTTCACCGTCATCGTGCCGCTGTCCCGCCCCTCCCTCGCGGCGGTCGGCATCTTCACCTTCATCAGCTCCTGGAACAACTTCCTGTGGCCCTACATGGTCACCAACAACCCCGACCTGATGACCATGCCGAACGGCATCGCGACCGTCATGAACTCCTACGGCATCCAGTGGGCCCAGCTCATGGCCGGCGGCCTCATGGCGGGCCTGCCGCTGATCATCGTCTTCGTCTTCTTCCAGCGCCAGATCGTGGCGGGCGTCGCCCACACCGGTCTGGCCGGCCAGTAGTCCCTCCGAGGGGAGCCTGATGTGAAGCGCCTGAGACTCGTCACCCTCCTGGCCACCGCGGTCGTGGCCCTGCTGCCGGCCACGGCCCGGGCGGACGTGACGTACCCCGACCCCCAGCCGGTCACCGGCCAGCAGATCATCCACGACCCGACCGTGATGCGCCTCAAGTCCGGCGGCTACGTGGCCTATTCGACGGGCGGCGTCATCGGCGCCCGCACCTCGAAGGACCGCGTCCACTGGACGGACGCGGGCAACGCCTTCGCCGAACCCCCGTCCTGGTGGTACGAGTACAACGACACCGGCGACCCCTGGGCCCCCGACCTCTCCTACCGCGCCGGCCGCTACTGGCTGTACTACGCGGTCTCCTCCTGGGGCACCAACCACTCCGCGATCGGTGTGGCCACCTCCCGCACGGGCCTGCCCGGCACCTGGACCGACCACGGCAAGGTCTTCACCTCGGAGACCACCGACCACTGGAACGCCATCGACCCGGCCGTCACCCGGGCCGACGGCCGCCTGTGGATGACGTTCGGCTCGTACTGGACCGGCATCCGCATGGTCGAACTGGACCCGGCAACGGGCAAGGCGGTCGAGGACGCCCCGGTCCACCACCTGGCCACCCGCCCCGACGAGCCGTACGCGGTCGAGGGCCCGGAGATCGTCAAGCACGGCCGCCACTACTACCTGTTCGCGTCGTACGACGCGTGCTGCTCGGGCGTGAACTCGACGTACAAGATCAAGGTCGGCCGCTCGACGTCGATCACCGGCCCGTACGTCGACAGCACGGGCAGACCGATGCTGGAGGGCGGCGGCGACCTCCTCCTCGCCGGCCACGGCAGGTACGTGGGCACGGGCGGCCAGTCGGTCTTCCGCGACCGGGGCAAAGACTGGCTGGCCTACCACTACTACGACGCCGAGGACGAAGGCACCCCCAAGCTGGGGCTCAACCGGCTGAGCTGGCAGAAAGACGGCTGGCCGAACGTCCATTAAGGGGCGCGGGGCTGTGTCGATGTGCGGCTCCGCCGCGTGTGCGCGACAAGCCCCCACCGACCCGCAGACGAAACCGAACCCTCGAAAGGAAGAAATTGCGCACCGCCCGTTTCACCCTGGACCCCGCCTTCACCGTAGGCGAAGTGAACCCCCGCCTCTTCGGCTCGTTCGTGGAACACCTCGGCCGCTGCGTGTACACCGGCATCTTCGAGCCCGACCACCCCACCGCGGACGCGGAGGGCCTCCGCCAGGACGTCCTCGACCTCGTCCGGGAACTCGGCGTCACCGCCATCCGCTACCCCGGCGGCAACTTCGTCTCGGGCTACAAGTGGGAGGACTCCGTCGGCCCGGTGGAGGACCGCCCCCGCCGCCTCGACCTCGCCTGGCGCTCGACCGAGACCAACCGCTTCGGCCTCTCCGAGTACATCGCCTTCCTGAAGAAGATCGGCCCCCAGGCCGAGCCCATGATGGCCGTCAACCTCGGCACCCGGGGCGTCGCCGAGGCCCTGGAGCTCCAGGAGTACGCCAACCACCCCTCCGGAACCGCCCTGTCGGACCTGCGCGTCGAGCACGGCGACAAGGACCCGTTCGGCATCCGCATGTGGTGCCTCGGCAACGAGATGGACGGCCCCTGGCAGACCGGCCACAAGACCGCCGAGGAGTACGGCCGCATCGCCGCCGAGACCGCCCGCGCCATGCGCCAGATCGACCCCGGTGTCGAGCTCGTCGCCTGCGGCTCCTCCGGCCAGTCCATGGAGACCTTCGCCGAGTGGGAGGCGACCGTCCTCAAGGAGACCTACGACCTGGTCGACTACATCTCCCTGCACGCCTACTACGAGCCGCTCGACGGCGACGTCGACTCCTTCCTCGCCTCCGCCGTCGACATGGAGTCCTTCATCGAGAACGTGGTCGCCACCTGCGACCACGTCGGCGCCCGCCTCAAGTCCAAGAAGAAGATCAACCTCTCCTTCGACGAGTGGAACGTCTGGTACCTGTCCCGGACCGAGGCCCAGGTCAGCGCCCTGGACTGGCCCGAGGCCCCCCGCCTGCTCGAGGACAACTACAGCGTCACCGACGCCGTCGTCTTCGGTTCGCTCCTCATCGCCCTGCTGCGGCACGCGGACCGCGTCACCGTGGCCTGTCTCGCCCAGCTCGTCAACGTGATCGCCCCGATCATGACCGAGCCCGGCGGCCCGGCCTGGCGGCAGACGACGTTCTTCCCGTTCGCCCAGGCCTCGAAGTACGGCCGCGGCGAGGTGCTCGACGTCCGCGTGGACTCACCGACGTACGAGACGAAGAAGTACGGCGAGGCCGACCTGCTGCACGCCACCGCCGTGCGCGCCGAGGACGGCACGGTCACCGTCTTCGCCGTCAACCGCAGCCGCACCGAGTCCCTGCCGCTGGACGTCGCGCTCAACGGCCTCGACCTCACCGCGGTCGTCGAGCACAGCGCCCTCGCGGACGCCGACCCGGACGCCCGCAACACCCTCGCCGAGCCCGAGCGGGTCGCCCCGCACCCGGTCGACGGCACGACCCTGGACGACGGCCGGCTCTCCGCCGTGCTGGAGCCGCTGTCCTGGAACGTGATCCGGCTGGCGTGAGCCGCCCGGTGTGATGTGCCCGGCGGTGGGCTCACCTCCCCGGTGAGTCCACCGTCTCCACCGGAATCCCGCCCTGTGCCGCGCCCAGCAGCGTCAGCCGCACATCGCGCGGGCCCGAGGGTGTGGTTCCGTCGGACAGCACCGCCAGGGCCAGTGTGTTGGTCCCCCGTGTGCGCAGAATCCCGTTCGGCAGGACGAAGGTGTGCTGCGGGCCCACATCGTTGATGTACTGGCCCATGTTCCAGCCGTTGAGGAAGATCTGGACCCGGTAGGCGCGCTCCGGATCGTCGTCGAGCGTGAGCCCGATCGAGGCGTCCACGTCGGCGGGCACGTTCAGCCGGAACCCCGTCCGGTACCAGGCCACCCCCTGCCGCCGCTCCGCCCGCGGGAACTCCACGGCCCGCCACTCCCGGTCGTCGAACCCGGGCAGGTGCCAGCCCTCCCGCTCCCCGTACAGCCCGCCGTTGTTCAGCGGACCGCGCACCCGGTCCGGCGCCGTGGCGCCCTGGATCCGCCACTCCACGTCCCGGGACGCGCCCCCGAACCCGGCCGACACGAGCCCGCGCGCGGCCTTGTGCGGATCCCGCGCCCGCGCGTCCCCGTCGTGCTGCATCGGCCGTACGAGCACGGACAGCACGTGCGGGCCCCGCTCGCGCCGCTTCTTCGGCACGCCGAAGGAGGCCGTCGCCGTCCACGTGCCCCGCCGGGCCGTGTCCCCGTCCGGCACCGGCATGCGGTGCGTGCCCAGCGGGCGGCCGTCCAGCCAGGCCATCAGCAGCCCCTGCGTACCGGTGCTGTAGGACAGCGAGACGGACTCGACGCCACGCGTGTCCTCGAACCGTCCCCGGTACCAGACGTCGCCGTGGTGGAAGCCGTAGTCGTCCGCGAAGAGGACGGGACCGCCCTCGGGCACGGGCGTCGTACTGTGCGACGAGGCGAGGTCGGCGGACGGCCACGCCGAGTCGTCGAAACCGGCCTCGGACTCCGGGTTCTCCGCCCGCCGGCGCCAGCCCCCCAGCGCGGGCAGCCGCACCTCGGGCGCGCCCGGCATCAGCCCCTCCATCAGCAGGCTCCCGGCCCGGCTGACCTGGGTGCGCACCGGACGTCCGTTCCAGGTCACGGCGGTGATCCCGCGCGGTGCCCACACCTCCAGGCCGGTCTCGCCGACGAGGTCGCCGACGAGGTGGGCGGTGGAGCCGCGCAGGGTGACCGAGCGCAGCAGCGCCGGGCCGTAGACCAGCAGCGGGCCGGACGGGGTCTCGTACGGCCACAGGCGCAGCGCGGTCGCGTCGTCGGCGAACAGCAGCACCATGGGCGTCTCGGAGTCCCCGCCCTCGAGCAGCACCCGGCTCAGTCCGCCCACGCCCAGCGGCACCACGATGTTCAGCCTGCCCCGGTCGTAGGACCACCCGGGCTCGTCGTCCAGCCGGTAGGTGAGCGGCTCGCTGTCGCAGTCCAGCGCGACCTGCGCCGTCTCACCGCTGCGGCCCGTGAACAGGGCGATGTCCTGCCGCCCGACGGTCGTGCTCAGCATGGGCTGCGCGGTGGTGTACGCCAGTTTCCGCCGGCCCAGTTCCAGCCCGGTGGTGAGCAGCTTGGCGTCCCGCGCGCCGACGGTGACCGGTACGTCGATGCCGGTGCCGGGCAGCATCGAGGCGACCGGTTTTGCGGAGTCGTTGTGCAGGACGTACACCTGGGCGCCGGTGTCGGGGTTGGCCAGGTGGCGCACCCTCAGCCGGTCGTCCTCGGCCCGCACCTCCTCCGCCGGGTCCAGCCGGGCGAGGTCGGGCACGGTCCGCAGCAGGTGGCCGAGCTGCTGGAGCGCGGCCAGCTTCGGCGTCGGCCGGCGGCCTTCGCTGATCGCCGCCCCGTAGTCGTACGAGGTGTAGACGCCCGGCGCGGGCAGCCAGCCCCACGAGGTCCCGCCGAACGCCACGCGGACGTTGTGCACGGTGACGCCGTCGGCGAGGCTCGTGAGGTGGCCGCGCCGCTCGTGGGCCGCGTCGTGCGTCCGCCGCACCTCCGCGTACCCCTTGCCGCCGGAGGTGGCCCCGCCCCACGGGTCGGCCGCCCCGCCGGCCGCCCCGGCCAGGACCCCGGGCGTCCGCCGGCCGGTCCCGCGGACCCCGAAACGCCCGTCCGCGTGGAACAGCGGTACGTCGATGCGGTCGGCGCGCGCCCTGTCGTACAGGTGGGTCAGGTAGGCCCGCCCGGCCGGATCGTCGGCGGGGACCTCGAACCCGTCCTCGAACTGGTACAGCAGCACGGTGCCGCCGCCCGCGGTGAACAGATGCCGGACGGCGATGCGGTTGACGGCGCTCAGCCACTCGTCGACGTGCCGCAGGTACTCCGGGTCGGCGGTGCGGGCGCGGCCCCCGGTGGCCGTCAGCCACCCGGGGAAGCCGCCGGCGTCGAGATCGGCGGAGCCGAGGTACGGGCCGGGACGCAGGATGACGTACAGCCGCTCCTCGGCGGCCGTGCTCAGGAAGAGGTCCAGGTCCCGCACCCCGGTGAAGTCGTACGTACCGGGTGCGGGGGAGTGGTGGTTCCACGGCACGGGGACGCTGACCGCGTTGCACCCGTGGGCGCGCAGCTTCTGCAGCACGTCCCGCCACAGGGAGGGGCTGGGCAGCCGGAAGGGGTGCATCTCGCCGGACCACAGCACCAGGCGCCGGCCGTCGACCAGCAGCGAGTACCGGTCGTGGCCGATCCGGTGCCGCTTGCCGTCCGCGCTCGGGGGAGGGGGCGGCGGGCCCGTCGGGACGCTGCGCGGCCCGTGCGCGCCGGTCGCCGCCCCGCCGCTGCCGGCCAGCGCGAGACCGAGCGCCGCCGTACCGGCCAGGGCGGTGAAGGTACGCCTGCTGAGCTCCAAGGGAGCGCCTCCTGTAGTACTGCCACACGGGGTGCCGGTGGGCCATTGTCCACGAACCGGCACCCCTGCGTTCACATGAGGGTTCCGGTACGCCTGTTTCCTCCCGTTTCGGTGGGGTGGAAGTGAATGGCCGGAGTTCACCCTGTCCGCCGGTCGCGGGGCTCCATACGATGCGAGCGCTCCCGGCCTTCACCGCACTTCCACGCCTCCTTCACGGGGCCGGAGCACATGTGCGTGCATGTTTGGCATGTACATGACGCTTCAACGGTTCATGGCAGCAACGATCCGAAACAGCAAGGCGAGACATCACCCCCCACCGAAGGATGGAGAACCATGGCTGGTGGACTGCTCATGGGCGCGGCGGTGGCCGCGCTCCTCACCGCCGCGTTACCCGCGCACGACCCGTCGACCGGGTTCGAGGACCCGCCGCCGGACAAGATCGTCATCAAGGTCGCCACAGTGAACGGTTCCGGTTGCCCCCAGGGCACCGCCGCGGTCGCCGTCTCCGCGGACAACACCGCGTTCACCGTGACGTACAGCGACTACCTCGCCCAGGCCGGCGGGGACTCCGACCCCACGGCCTTCCGCAAGAACTGCCAGCTCAGCCTGCTGGTGCACGTCCCCCAGGGCTTCACCTACGCCATCGCCAGCGCCGACTACCGGGGCTTCGCCTCGCTCCAGCCCGGCGCGAGCGCCACACAGCGGGCGTCGTACTACTTCCAGGGCTCCCCGAACACCGAGTACCGCAGCCACCCCTTCGCGGGCCCCTACGACGACAACTGGCAGGCCACGGACGAGACCGACTGGGCGCAGCTGGTCTACGCGCCCTGCGGGGTCCAGCGCAACTTCAACATCAACACGGAGCTGCGGGTGAACGCGGGCACCACGTCACCCGACGGCGTCAGCTTCATGACGATGGACTCCACGGACGGGGACATCAGCACGGTGTACCACCTGGCGTGGAAGGAGTGCCCGGAGAAGTCGTGACCCGGTGACCCGACCGGTGCGGCCCGTACGGCCCGGATGGGCGTGCGGGCCGCACCTCGGTGTCACCGCCGGCTGAAAGGTCACCGTCGGGGCCACTCGCTTCTTCGCCAGTGTCGTGCTTCCGTGAGCCGCGTCAAGGGCGCTGCGTTCCGCTGCGCTCCACTCCGCGTCGCCTTCGGCGATGGCCCTCCGGGCCACCCTTGACTCGGCTCGCTCCAGCACGGGAGAGAAGCGAGCGAGCGGCCCGGAGGAAAGCGGAGGCCCAGGCACGCCTGCGGTCTACCGTCTGTTTCCAGGCCGATGGCGTTCACGGACGCGCTCGCGTCTCGCCCGCACGCCGGGCCGGCTCAGCGGCCGACGGTGGGTGGGTGGCGGGAGCATGGGCGCACTCGAGTGGTGGCGGGATGCCGCGTCAGGCCCAGCGGCCGGTGCCCGGCAGTCGCGAGAGAGTCCGGCCGGGTGGGGAGACCTTCCCTGTCCCGGCTCTGCGGGGCCAGGGGCGGGGATGCCTTGCTGAAAGGTGTGAACAATCAGCGGGCACCTGCCCTTAGAACGC
>NZ_JAGMUJ010000056.1 GCF_019049255.1 Streptomyces sp. AC558_RSS880
GAGCGTTACGGGGCCTCCGCTCTGGACGGCTGTGGATACTCGCCGGTACCTTTGATCTGAGCAAGCGCTTAGACATGCCCAGGTTCTGGAGGTGGCGGGGTGGCGAGCGGGGTGGCTCCGGGAACGCGTGAGGGCCGGAGACGCTGGTCTCCGGCCCCTTGTCGTGCGTGTGGCGTGACGCGTCACGCCCAGAGCTGGCCCTGGAGGGTGTCGATGGCCTCTTCCGTCGTCGCGGCGGTGTAGACGCCGGTCGACAGGTACTTCCAGCCGCCGTCGGCGACGACGAAGACGACGTCGGCGGAGTCACCGGCCTTCTGCGCCTTGGTCGCGACGCCGATCGCCGCGTGCAGGGCGGCGCCGGTGGAGACGCCGGCGAAGATGCCCTCCTGCTGGAGGAGTTCGCGGGTGCGGGTGACGGCGTCGGCGGAGCCGACGGAGAAGCGGGTGGTGAGGACGGAGGCGTCGTACAGCTCGGGGACGAAGCCCTCGTCGAGGTTGCGCAGACCGTAGACGAGGTCGTCGTACCGCGGTTCGGCGGCGACGATCTTGACGTCGGGCTTGTTCTCGCGCAGGTAGCGGCCGACGCCCATGAGGGTGCCGGTGGTGCCGAGGCCGGCCACGAAGTGGGTGATGGACGGCAGGTCGGCGAGGATCTCGGGGCCGGTGGTCGCGTAGTGGGCGCCGGCGTTGTCCGGGTTACCGTACTGGTAGAGCATCACCCAGTCGGGGTGCTCGACGGAGAGTTCCTTGGCGACGCGTACGGCGGTGTTGGAGCCGCCGGCGGCCGGGGAGGAGATGATCTCCGCGCCCCACATGCCGAGCAGGTCACGGCGTTCCTGCGAGGTGTTCTCGGGCATCACGCAGACCATGCGGTAGCCCTTGAGCTTGGCGGCCATGGCGAGGGAGATGCCGGTGTTGCCGCTGGTCGGCTCGAGGATGGTGCAGCCGGGGGTGAGGCGGCCGTCCTTCTCCGCCTGTTCGATCATGAACAGGGCGGGGCGGTCCTTGACCGAGCCGGTGGGGTTGCGGTCCTCCAGCTTCGCCCAGATCCGGACGTCGGCGGACGGCGACAGCCGCGGCAGGCGCACCAGGGGGGTGTTGCCCACCGCGGCCAGTGGGGAGTCGTAGCGCATCGCCGATCAGGCCATACCGCCGGCCACGGCCGGCAGGATCGTGACGTTGTCGCCGTCGGACAGCTTGGTGTTGATGCCGTCCAGGAAGCGGACGTCCTCGTCGTTGAGGTAGACGTTGACGAAGCGGCGCAGCTGCTCGCCGTCCACGATGCGGGCATGGATGCCCGTGTGCCGGGTCTCGAGGTCGGTGAAGAGCTCGGCGAGGGTGTCCCCGGTGCCCTCCACCGCCTTCTGACCGTCGGTGTACTGGCGGAGGATGGTCGGGATGCGGACCTCGATGGCCATGGCTGAGGGCTCCTGTCGGAAGTGTCTGTCGTGGGTTCGTCAGGGCGCGCGGCGGCGCGCGGCAGTTCGCCGCGGCTCACGGCCCACGGCGGCAGCGGAAGATCAACAGATGGCGCTGTTCAGCCTGCACAGGTCGACGTGCAACCGCGCCACGAGCAGGGCGCCCGGCGCTGTTTCGCTCACGTCTGGAAGAACCATGGGGTCATCGTATCGATTCCCGGACCGGCCTCCGGAGTGTGATCTCACCCTTCGGACATCTTTCTTCCGCCATACGGGACCGGGGTCTGTTCGCCCGGTCAGTAGGCCTCGACGACCTCGACCTCCTCCTCGGTGACCTCGCCCTCCAGGATGCGGAAGGAGCGGAACTGGAACTCGCCGGCGCCGTCGGTGTCGGCGGTGGAGACCAGGACGTAGTGGGCGCCGGGCTCGTTGGCGTAGGAGATGTCGGTGCGGGAGGGGTAGGCCTCGGTCGCGGTGTGGGAGTGGTAGATGACCACCGGCTCCTCGTCGTTGTCGTCCATCTCGCGGTACAGCTTCAGCAGGTCCTGGGAGTCGAACTCGTAGAAGGTGGGCGAGCGGGCCGCGTTCAGCATGGGGATGAAGCGCTCGGGGCGGCCGGCGCCCACCGGGCCCGCCACCACGCCGCACGCCTCGTCGGGGTGGTCCTCGCGGGCGTGGGCGACGATTCTGTCGTACAGGGCCTGGGTGATGGTCAGCATGGGGCTCAGGATAAGCAGACGGGCCGTTCCGTACCGAGGGGTGGTACGGAACGGCCCGTATGCCGGACGCCTTGAGCGGAGGGGCGCAGGGGGTGCCACGAGTACCCCCTGCGGCCCGGCGTCCCGGGGTGAGGTCTGCGGTGGTCAGCCGACCTTTTCGAACCGGCTGTCGTCGCGCCGGGTGACCTGCGGGTTGCGGCGCCTGAGGAAGAACCAGCCGATCCCCAGGGCGAGGGCCCAGCCGGCCATCACGTACAGGCAGATCCTGGAGTCCGCGTCGATTGCGATCAGGGCGGTGACGAAGAGCAGGAACGCGATGGCGATGTAGGAGCAGACCGAGCCGCCGGGCGCCGGGAAGGACGAGGCGGGCAGCCGGCCCGCGACGACCTTGCGGCGGTAGAGGACGTGGCTGATCAGGATCATCAGCCAGGTCCAGATGCCGGCCGCGGTGGCGACGGAGGTGACGTAGCCGAAGGCCTTCTCCGGGACGGTGTAGTTCAGGACGACGCCGATGCCCATGAAGATCACCGAGGTGAAGATGCCGAGCGCCGGGGTCTTGGTGGACGACAGCCGCTGGAAGACCTTCGGGGCCTCGCCGTTGTCGGCGAGGTTGCGCAGCATGCGGCCGGTGGAGTACATGCCGGAGTTGCAGGACGACAGGGCGGCGGTGAGGACGACGAAGTTGACGATGCCGGCGCCGGCCGGGATGCCGATGACCGCGAACGCCTTCACGAAGGGGCTGACCCCCTCGGAGAACTCGGTCCACTTGACCACGCACAGGATGACGGTGAGGGCGCCGACGTAGAAGAGGGCGATGCGCCAGGGCAGGGTGTTGATCGCCTTGGGCAGGGTCTTCTCGGGGTTCTCGGACTCGCCGGCCGTGACGCCGACGAGCTCGACGGCGAGGTAGGCGAACATGACGCCCTGCAGGGTCATCAGGGACGAGCCGATGCCCTTGGGGAAGAAGCCGTCGAAGGCCCAGAGGTTGGAGACGGCGGCGGTGTCACCGGCCTGGCTGAAGCCGAGGGTGAGCACGCCGAGACCGATCACGATCATGCCGATGATGGCGGTGACCTTGACCATGGAGAACCAGAACTCGATCTCGCCGAAGAGCTTCACCGAGATCAGGTTGGCGCCGAACAGGATGACCAGGAAGACCAGGGCCGAGGTCCACTGCGGGATCGCCGGGAACCAGTAGTTGATGTAGATGGCGGCGGCGGTGAGTTCCGCCATGCCGGTGACCACCCACATCAGCCAATACGTCCAGCCGGTGAAGTAGCCGAAGAACGGGCCGAGGAACTCGCGCGAGTATTCGGCGAACGAGCCCGAGACGGGACGGTAGAGCAGGAGCTCGCCGAGGGCCCGCATGATGAAGAAGATGATGACGCCGGCGAGGGCGTACATGACGATCAGGCTGGGGCCGGCCTTGGCGATGTTCGCCCCGGCTCCCAGGAAGAGCCCGACGCCGATGGCGCCGCCGATCGCGATCATCTGGACTTGGCGGCTGTTGAGGCCGCGCTCGTACCCCTCTTCGGGTACGGACTCCGTGTCGACCTGCGGTGAGGCCATGTGTGGTGCGCCTTTCTCCATGCCGACCCGGGCCGCTGTCGGCCTCGGATCGGGTCTCGATCCCCCCGGACTGATGGAGCTGGGCGGGCTCTGGGAGTCCGCCCGTGCCTGGCCGGCGGTCGCCGGCTCGGTGGCGCACCCGGCGGAACATACGGGTGGTGTTCGCCGGGCGGTCGTGAAGATTTATCACGGCCGCCATACTGATCACACGGACGGTTTGTGGTGTGCTTCACAAGGAGAAGCGGACAAAAGGCACCTGAAGAGCCCATAGGCGGCGGGCTCTTTGACGCGATCGTTATCCGGATTTGAGTGTCCTCTGAGCGAACGCGTCAGCGAACTTTTCCGGACATTCGACGCCGACTCATGGCATGAGGGTCACGGTGTGCGGGTCACGGCATGAGCGTCGAGACGAGGGTCTCCTGGAGTCCGCCGAGCCACAGGTACGCCATCACCATCGGCTTGCGCGGGTCCTCGGCGGGGAGGTGGAAGAGGAGGTCGCTGTCGTCCTCGTCGCTGATCTCCAGGCGGGAGCCGATCGCGAGGCGCAGGTCGTTGAGGGTGCCGAGCCACCGGCGGGACTCGTCCGGCGACAGTTCCAGCACCGCGCCGCCCTCGCCGGCCGGGGTGAGCGCGTCCAGGGAGCGGATCACCGCGAGGGCGTTGTCGCGCTTGCCGGCCCGCAGGTCGTTCTCGGTGTAGCGGCGGAACTCGGCGGAGTGGGCCCGCTGCTCCTCGGCCTCCTCGGCGCGCGGGGTGGCCTCGGGGTCGCCGTAGGCGTCCGGGAAGAGGCGGCGCAGCACGGGGTCGGAGGGGGGTTCGCTCGGCCCCTCGGTGAAGAGGCCGGCGAACGGGTCGCCGGAGGCGTCCTCGGCGGGTCCGGGGCCGATGAGCTCCGTCAGTTGTACGGCGAGGGACCGGATGATGGAGATCTCGACCTCGTCGAGGGCGACGGCCGCGCCGCCGCCGGGGAGCGGTTCGAAGGTTCCTGGCATGGCGGCGATTGGCTGCTTCCGGTCCTGCGGGCGGGGGCGGGGGTGGGGGCGGGTCATGTCCGGTTCGGTCATGTCCGGATCGGTCACTTCCGGTCGTGCTGGAGGGTGGCCCACAGTCCGTAGCCGTGCATGGCCTGGACGTCGCGTTCCATCTCCTCGCGGGTGCCGCTGGAGACGACCGCCCGGCCCTTGTGGTGGACGTCGAGCATGAGCTTGGTGGCCTTGTCCTTGCTGTAGCCGAAGTACGACTGGAAGACGTACGTCACGTAGCTCATGAGGTTGACCGGGTCGTTGTGGACGATGGTCACCCACGGGACGTCGGGCTCGGGTACGGCGAAGGCCTCCTCCGCCGATTCGGTGCGTTCGATCTCCAGGGGCGCGGGTGACGTCACACAGCCCATGCTGCCACCGCAGGGGGGTGGTCGCACAAACCGGCCCGCTGTTCCGGTACCCGGACCCGAAATCGTCAAAGTGACGAAATGGGGGTAGCATCCCTGCCATGAACACAGCGGACCTTGGGCTGCCGGTGGATGTCCCCTCGACGGCGCTCTTCACTGACCAGTACGAGCTGACGATGCTGCGGGCCGCGCTGAAGGCCGGCACGGCCGGGCGGCGCAGCGTGTTCGAGGTCTTCACCCGGCGGCTGCCCGACGGCCGCCGCTACGGCGTGGTGGCCGGCACCGGGCGGGTGCTGGACGCGGTGGAGAACTTCCGCTTCGACCCGGGCGTCCTCGGGTTCCTGCGCGAGAAGGACATCGTCGACGAGGAGACCCTGGACTGGCTGGCCGGCTACCGCTTCTCCGGTGACATCTGGGGCTACCCCGAGGGAGAGGTGTACTTCCCGGGCTCGCCGATCATGCGGGTCGAGGGCAGCTTCGCGGAGTGCGTGCTCCTGGAGACGGTGATCCTGTCGATCCTCAACCACGACTCCGCGATCGCCGCCGCGGCCTCCCGGATGTCGTCCGCCGCCGGCGACCGGCCGCTGATCGAGATGGGCGCCCGGCGCACCCACGAGCTGGCCGCGGTGGCCGCCGCCCGGGCCGCGTACGTCGGCGGCTTCGCCTCCACCTCCGACCTGGCGGCCGGCTTCCGCTACGGCATCCCCACCGTGGGCACCTCCGCCCACGCCTTCACCCTGCTGCACGACAGCGAGCGGGACGCCTTCCGAGCCCAGGTGGACTCCCTCGGCGGCGGTACGACGCTGCTGGTGGACACCTACGACGTGGCCGAGGCGGTCCGCACGGCCGTGGAGATCGCCGGTCCTGAGCTGGGCGCCGTACGGATCGACTCCGGGGACCTGCTGCTGGTGGCGCACCGGGTGCGGCAGCAGCTGGACGAGCTGGGCGCCACCGACACGAAGATCATCGTGACCTCGGACCTGGACGAGTACGCCATCGCCTCGCTGGCGGCGGCGCCCGTGGACGCGTACGGGGTGGGCACCCAGCTGGTGACCGGCTCGGGACACCCGACGGCCTCCATGGTGTACAAGCTGGTCGCCCGCGCGGAGTCCGCCGACCCGAAGGCGCCGCTGGTGCCGGTGGCGAAGAAGTCCACCGGCGGCAAGACCTCCGTCGGCGGCCGCAAGTGGGCCGCGCGGCGGCTGGACGAGCACGGGGTCGCCGAGGCCGAGGTGGTCGGCACCGGTGCGGTGCCGGGCGACCTGGCCGACCGGCAGCTCCTGGTGAAGCTGGTCGAGGGCGGCGGGGTGATCGCCCGGGAGCCGCTGGACGTGGTCCGCGACCGGCACGCGGCGGCCCGCGCGGGTCTGCCGCTGTCCGCCACACAGCTCTCCCGCGGGGAACCCGTCCTTCCGACGGAGTACGCGCACGGGCCGTCGGGTAGCTGAAAACGTGCCCCCCGTGCGCGGGGCGGGGCTTCCGGTACGCGGGTGGGGGCTCCCGCCCGCCCTGCCGTGCCCCTGTCCGCGTCGTCCGTAATTCAATAGGCTCGGAGGTTCACCCGGCCGGGCCGTCCCCACCCGACCCCATAGCCGAAGGACACCGACCATGCGCCGCGCACTGATCGTCGTCGACGTGCAGAACGACTTCTGCGAGGGGGGCAGCCTCGCCGTGGCCGGCGGTGCGGATGTGGCTGCCGCCATCACCGAGCTGATCGGGCAGGCCCCCGCCGGTTACCGGCATGTGGTGGCCACCCGGGACCACCACATCGCGCCCGGCGGACACTTCGCCGACAACCCCGACTACGTCCGGTCCTGGCCCGCGCACTGTGTCGCCGGGACGGAGGGGGTCGGGTTCCATCCGAACTTCGCCCCCGCGGTGACGTCGGGCGCGATCGACGCCGTGTTCGACAAGGGGGCGTACTCGGCCGCTTACAGCGGGTTCGAGGGGGCCGACGAGAACGGGACGTCGCTGGCGGAGTGGCTGCGGGAGCGGGGGGTCGACGAGGTGGACGTGGTGGGGATCGCCACGGATCACTGTGTGCGGGCCACTGCGCTGGACGCGGCGCGGGAGGGTTTCCGCACCCAGGTGCTGCTCGATCTCACGGCGGGGGTGGCGGCGGAGACCACTGAGCGGGCGCTGGAGGAGCTGCGCTCGGCGGGGGTGGAGTTGTCGGGGAAGCCGGTTGTGCAGTGAGCCCTGTGGGGGTGGCCCGGGGGGTGGTCAGCTCGCGGCGCTGAGCCGGTGCCGCTGCGCCCACCCGTGCCGCCCTGCGGCACGATTGCCCGCAGCTGCGCCGGCGGCTGCGTGTTACGCCCGCGTGGGGGGTCTGAGCAGGGCTCTTATGGGGTGCCAGAGTTCCAGGGTCAGGGTGTCGGTGGTGCGCCATATGAGGCCGTCGGGGTGGTGGAGGACCGCCGTGATCTCGTCGGGGGTGGGTGGGGCGGCGTTGCCCCGTAGGTAGATCGCTCGCAGGCCCAGGTTGCGGAGCCTGGTCAGGGCTCGGGCGCGGTTCTGGGCGTGGACGAGGACGCGGACTCCGGCCGGTGCGTCGGCGGCGGGGCTGGGCAGGTTCAGCGCCACCACCACCGTGCCGTTCGGCAGCTTGCAGAAACCTCCTGCGGCCATGTGGTCATACCCCCGTGTCAGCCGGTGTCAATAAGCGGGTCACAGGAGGCACCTAAACACGGATCGGCGGTGACCCGCCAGGGGGTCACCGCCGATCATGCTCTGACCTGCGAAGATGCTATTTACCTGCCCGCAGGGCCGACCTCGAGCTCGATCGTCGAGCCGTCCCTGGCCTCCTTGAGGATCTTGATCTTCGTGTTGGTGTCAGTGACCTTGACACCGGCGGTCGGGTTCGACTCGTCGTAGTAGGTGCTGGTGCGGTCGTTGAAGACCGACACGCCCTTCGACGACGGGATCCAGGTCGCCACGTCCGCCTTGTGCAGCGTCATGCCGTCGGTGCGGTACTTGCTGAACGGCGCGTCGTAGGTCTGGATGCGGTTGCGCATCAGCGTGCCGTCGGACCACTTCAGCGCGGTCGGGTGGGAGTCGACCGGGAGGACCAGACCGGTGCCCGGGTGCTGGCTGGTGTTGTTGTCCGCCTGGGAGGTGTCCCACTTCCAGATCAGCAGGCCGTTCTGGTACGCGTAGTGCTCGACCCAGTCCGGGCGGGACGTGAAGCCGAAGTTGTACGGGCCGACCTCGAGGGTCTTGTCGTACGACACGTACTGGCGGTTCTCGGCGATGTAGTACTGCGCGTAGTCCTTGGTGAAGGACGCGCCGACGCGGGAGAAGCCGGTCGCCGTCCAGGCGGCGTCCGCGCTCTCGGCGTTGTCCGAGAAGACCGGGGCGCCGTCCGCCGTCACGGTGATCGCGTCGGCCGTGAAGCCCTTGAGGGCCACGCCGCCGTCGCTCTGGTAGCGGAAGCGCAGGTCGATCTTCTGACCGGCGTAGGCGTCGAGGGAGTACGCGAACTTCTTGTAGCCGTCGAGCGTGCCGTGCAGGGCGGGCTTGTCGCTGCCGTCGCGCGGGACCGGCTGGCCGTCGACCGTGCCGTCGATGGCGGTCCAGTTGGCGCCGCCGTCGGTGGACACCTCGGTGTAGAGGTAGTCGTAGTTGGCCTCGATGTCGTACCAGCCGTCGAAGGTGAGGGCGGCGGACGTCTTGCCGGTCAGGTCGACCGAACGGCTCAGGGTGTTCTTGAGGTTGTCACCGCTGCCGCTCCACCACTGGGTGCTGCCCTCGGCCGGCGGGACGATCTCGGTGGTCACGGCCTTCTTCGGCAGCGTGACGACCAGCGCCTGCTTGTTCTTGGTGTTGTACTCGGCGACGCCCAGCTTGTGCCAGGAGTTGACGCCGGCCTTGGCCGTGTCGTAGTTCAGCCAGCCGAGCTGCAGCTTGTCCCAGGCGGTCATGTCGCCGGGCAGGTCACCGATCTCCTTCTTCCCGGTGCCGAGCCAGGAACCGGAGGACATCAGCGTCCAGAAGCCGGTGGAGTTCTCGCCGCCGGCGGTGTCGTAGTGGTCCGGCAGACCGAGGTCGTGGCCGTACTCGTGGGCGAAGACGCCGAGTCCGCCGTTCTCCGGCTGGACGGTGTAGTCGCCGACCCAGATGCCGGTGGAGCCGATCTGGGTGCCGCCGAGCTTGTTCTGCTCGGGGCCGGTGGCGCCGGCGTCGGTGCCGAAGGCGTACCAGCGGTGGGCCCAGATCGCGTCCTCGCCCTGGGCGCCGCCGCCGGCGGACTCGTCCTCGCCGGCGTGCACGATCTGGAAGTGGTCGATGTAGCCGTCGGGCTCGTTGAAGTCGCCGTCGCCGTCGAAGTCGTAGCGGTCCCACTCGTCGAACCGGGCCGCGTCCGCCTTGATCTGGGCGTCGGTGCGGCCGGCCGCCTTCTGCTGGGCGACCCAGGCGTTCAGGCCGTCGCTGACGACGTTCCACACGCTGGGGCAGTTGGTGTCGCCGCAGGCGTTGTTGCCGTAACGGGCCTCGTTGTACGGGACCTTGACCCAGTCGGAGACCTCGCCCTCGACCGAGTAACGGCCGGAGGACTGCTTCTCGTAGTAGGTCTTGACCGAGTCGACGCCCTTGCCGGACCCGAAGTACAGGTCCTCGAAGTGCTGCTGGTCGCAGTCCTCCTGCCAGGCCGTGGAGTTGTCCGTCGCACGGTCCGGCTCGGCTATCTGGTTGTGCAGCGGGCCGGCGTCGCCGCCGTAGCGGCTGTCGACCTTGTCGCCGAACTCGACCAGGATCGTGAAGATCTTGTCGGTCTTCTCGCGGCCGAGCTCTACGTACTTGCTGTCGCCCTTCTTGCTCTTCAGCTGGACGACCTTCGAACCCTCACGGTCCTTGACCGATGCCTTACCGGATATGACCTGGTTGAGGGCTTCCTCGCGCTGGGCCTCCTGCGTCTTGGTGAGCGGGCCCGCGAGGTCGTGCTCGACGTGGTCGTGCTCGGCCGGGTCGTGCCGGTCCACGGCGCCGGGGCGGTCGGCCTTGTCAGCCGGGTCGGCCTGGGCCACGGTGAACGCAGAGCAGGTGGCGGTGACCGCCGCGAGGGCCACGCCTGTCGCGGCCGCTCTGAACGTCCAGGGTCTACTGGTCACTTGAGATCCCCTCCCGCGTGCGTGCGCGCGGCCGAAGGAGGTTCCGTCTATGGAAGGTCCCGCACGCACGTGATCAACGCGTGTAGTCAAGTGACGACATTTGACTAGAGGTTCGCAAGAAAAAACAGTCCTTGACTTGAACAGTTCAATTGCATTATGCGGAGCCGACGTCCGCTTACCGGACACACCCGGGCGAAACCCCGCGGGCGCGCACGACCGTCCACTTGATGGACGCCATGAATCCGTGCGCCCCCTGTGCACCGGCCCTGTCGGTCAGGTCACGCTTACTGTCCGTTCCACTCGGGCACGCTCGCGGTTAGAGTCGTTTGGTAAAACCGCCCTGAACCGGTGGAAAGCCAGGCGGACAGCTCCCGACTCCCGAGGACACGATGGCCATGCCCCGTCCGACTGTCGCTCAGCTCGCTTACGGTTCGTGCACCGTGATCTTCTCGACGTTCGCCATGCTGCTGTTGTCCGGAGCGAGTTCGGGCGTGGGCGTCGCGATCGTCGCCGTCTCGGCGCTCGCCCTCGGACTGCTGGTGGCCATGACGGTTCCGTCCTCCGGGCCCCGGCGGCCCGCCGTGGCGGAACGGCCCGCGGCCCCGGAGCCGGTCCAGCCGGCACAGCCGGTACGGGCCACCGTCCCCCCTCCGGCCCGCGAGCCGGTGCGGGAGCGCGCGGCGTCCTGACAGTGCGTCGCTCTCATCCGGTGCTGACCACCACGGTCTTGGCCGCCTTGTCGTGCAGGCCCTGCTTGTAGGGCCGGTCGAAGAAGCTCCAGCCGCCCGCGATCACGGTCCACACGCAGGCGCAGCAGAACGCGAACGGCAGCCACAGCACGAGGGCGCGGATCAGCGCGGTCTGCACGGAGGGGGTGGAGCCGTCGGCGAGGTCGGCCACCCGCATGCGCAGCCATTTCTTGCCCAGGGTCTGGCCGCCTCGGGCGGTCATGAAGGTGTCGTAGGCGATGTAGAGGACCGCGGCGACGACGGACTGCGCGAAGGAGTTGCCGACGTTGATGTCGTTGCCGTCGACGTCGTACTCGCTGACCCCGAACGGCCAGGTGAGCAGCCAGACGACGATGCCGACGAGGACCATGTCGATGACGCGGGCGAGCGTGCGCCTGCCGCTGTCGGCGAGCGGGGGCATGCCGGCGAGGGGATCGGAGGGGCCGGGGGGACCTCCGTAGGGGCCACCGCCGCCACCGCCGTAGGGGCCACCGCCGCCACCGCCGTACGGCCCGTCACCGCCTCCGGGTGGCGGGGGCGGGCCGCCGGGGGTGTCGTACGGGGAGCCCGGCCCCGGGGTCTCGGGGCCGCCCGGCGGGGGGTGCTTCTTGAACGGGTCGTCGTCCGGCGGCTGCCGACCGGAGCCGGGGGGCGGTTCGGTGGTCATGCCCCCGAGTCGACCGTGAACCCTCCGGCCCCGCATCCGGCGAGCGGCCGTCCGGAGTAGCGGCGGTGGCGGCAGCAGCGGCGGTGCGGGTGACGCGGACTCAGCCGGCGGCGACGAACGTGTGCGCGGCCTTGTCGTGCCAGCACTGGCGCCAGGGCTTGTCGAACAGGCACCACAGGACGCCGACGACACCGACGACGAGCAGCCCGGGCACGCTGTAGACGAGCCAGCGGCGCAGGGCCGCGCCGAAGGACGGCGCCTCGTGCCCCTCGATGTCCCGCACCTCGATGCCCAGCAGCCTCTTGCCCAGGGTGCGGCCCCACTTGACGGTCGGCAGCACCTCGAGGAGGACACCGGCGAGGAGGAGGACGGCCAGGACGATGCCCAGGTGCACGGAGGTGGTGCCGTCGAGCAGCCAGACGGTGACGGTCTCGCCGGACAGCTTGGCCGCGTCGATCTTCGCGTCGATGTGGTCCATGGCCTTGATGCCGAGCGGCACGGCGGCCACCGCGGTGACGGCGCCGAGGACGACGGTGTCCAGCAGCCGGGCGGCCAGCCGCCTGCCGAGCGCGGCGGGGCGGGCCGCGGCCTGACGCCGGGCGGCGGCCTGGAACACGTCCTCGACCGGCGGCTTCCAGGGCGCGACGGGCGGCTCCTCGCCGCCGGCCAGCCGGTGCACCTGCTGCGCCCAGGAGGACTGGCCCCCGCCGGCACCGCTCGTCAGGGGCGCGGAGGCGGCAGCGGCCGGCGGGGGCACCGCGCCCGCCGCGTGCCCCGTCCCCGCCGGGCCCGCGGTCTGCGGGGGCACGGCCGGGGCGGCGGCCTGCTGGGGTCCGGACGGCGCCGTGGCGGCAGCCGCGGCGGCACGGGCGGCCGCCGCCTTGCCGGCCCCGAACCCGGGCCGCCCGGAGGCGGTGGAGCCCGCCTGCTGCCCCGCGGGGTCCTGTCCCGCGCGCGGGGTGACGGCGCGGAAGGTCATCGTGCCCTCGTCCGCGCGTTCCCCGTCGGGGGCCCCGGCCTCCTGCCGCGGCGTCGGCGCCGGCCTGCGGAACACGAAGGTGTTGCCCGAACCGGCCGCGGTCCGCTCGTCCGGGGCGTCCGCGCCCGCGGGCCCGCCCTCCGGCGCGGAGGGTGCGGAGGGCGCGGACGGCGGGGCCGTGTGCGGCACCCTCGGGTCGGCGCCCCAGGACACCTTGCGGTCCTGGTCGCCGCCGAAGCCGGTCTGGTGGGAGCGGTCGGCGCCCCACGCCGAGGCGGGCTCGGGCCGGCTGCCGTGCTGGGACTCGGCCTGGGACTGCTCCTCGAGGGGGTCCTCGTCGAAGAAGTGCGGTCCGGTCTCCTCGACGGAGGGCCGCGCCGGGCCCGCGCCGGGCGGTGGTGCGAGCGACTCGCCCTCCTTGGGCGCCGGACGGCTCGTGCCCGGTACCCAGGAGGCACCGTTCCAGTACCGGACATATCCGGGAATGGACGGGTCCGGGTAGTACCCTTCGCGGGGCCTGTCGTCGCCGGGGGCCGGGGTTGGGGCACTCATTCCGTCGTCCCGTATCTGCTCGGTGGGGTGGGTCGGGGGGAACCACATCTATCAGACGGGCGGGGACCTGACCGCCCGTCCGGTCCGACCCCACCCCTTTCGGGCATCTTCTCGTTCAGAAGAGCTTGCCCGGGTTGAGAATGCCCAGCGGGTCGAAGACCTGCTTGACGGCCCGCTGCATCTCCAGTCCCACGGGGCCGATCTCGCGCGCCAGCCACTCCTTCTTCAGCACGCCGACTCCGTGTTCGCCGGTGATGGTGCCGCCGAGTTCCAGGCCGAGCGCCATGATCTCGTCGAAGGACTCCCTCGCCCGCCGCGACTCCTCGGGGTCGGACGCGTCGAAGCAGACCGTCGGGTGGGTGTTGCCGTCGCCGGCGTGGGCGACGACGCCGATGGTGAGCCGGTGCTTCTCGGAGATCCGTTCGACGCCGTCGATGAGCTCGCCGAGCCGGGAGCGGGGCACGCACACGTCGTCGATCATCGTCGTGCCCTTGACCGCCTCGAGGGCGACCAGGGACGACCGCCGTGCCTGGAGCAGCAGTTCGGACTCGGCGGCGTCCTCGGCCGGCACGACCTGGGTGGCGCCGGCGGCCTCGCACAGCGCGCCGACGGCGGCGAGGTCGGCGGCCGGGTCGGTGGTGTCGAAGGCGGCGAGCAGCAGGGCCTCGGTGGACTCCGGGAGGCCCATGCGGGTCATGTCGTTGACGGCCTTGACCGTCGTACGGTCCATCAGTTCGAGGAGTGAGGGGACGTGCCCGCCGGCCATGATGCGGCACACGGCGTCGCAGGCGGCGGCGCCGGAGGAGAACTCGGCGGCCAGCACCAGCTGCCCGGGCGGTTTGGGCCGCAGGGCGAGGACCGCGCGGACGACGATGCCGAGGGAGCCCTCGGAGCCGACGAAGAGGCGGGTCAGGTCGTATCCGGCGACGCCCTTGGCGGTGCGGCGGCCGGTGGACATCAGGCGGCCGTCGGCCAGGACGACGTCCAGACCGAGGACGTACTCGGCCGTCACCCCGTACTTCACGCAGCACAGCCCGCCCGACGCGGTGCCGATGTTGCCGCCGATGGTGCACATCTCCCAGCTGGAGGGGTCCGGCGGGTAGGAGAGGCCGTGTTCGCCGACGGCGCGGGAGAGCGTGGCGTTGACGACGCCGGGTTCGACGACGGCGATCCGGTCGACCGGGTTGATCTCCAGGACGCGGTCCATCCTGGTCAGGGAGAGGACGATGCAGCCGTCGGTGGCGTTGGCGGCGCCGGACAGCCCGGTGCGGGCGCCCTGCGGGACGACGGGGACGCGCAGCTCGGTGGCGGTGCGCATGACGTGCTGGACCTGCTCGACCGTGCGCGGCAGGACCACCACCGCGGGGCTGCCGGCCGGGCAGAAGCTCGCCATGTCGGTGGCGTAGGAGGCCGTGACGTCGGGGTCGGTGAGGACGGCCTCGGGGGGCAGGCCGCCGAGCAGCCGGTCGACGAGGGGGCCGGCCGCCACCGTGTCTTCATCGCGTCGCGCTTCGATACGGCTCATGATCACAGCGTGACACCGGGGGCCATCGGTGTGAACCCCGCGTACGGCAGCCGCGTCACATCGGGGTGTGATCATCGTACGGACGTGGGGTGGGGCGCACAGTGTGCGCCATGACTGTGTGCGCCACGGACGACAAGCCACATGAGCCCCGGCGGCGGGTCCGCCGTCGGGCGCTGCTCGCCTCGGCCACCGCGTGTGCGGTGCTGGGCGGGGTGCTGGTGCTGCTGCCCCGGTGGCAGCAGGCACCGCCCGCACCGGATCCGGGGGCGCGGGCGCTGGTGGCGGTCACCAGCGGGGTGCCGGCCGCGCTGCCCGACCTGCAGGCGCTGGTCGAGGAGCGCGAGCGGCGGGTGCGGAGGCATCCGGGGGACGCGGAGTCCTGGGCGGTGCTCGGGGCGGCCCTGGTGGAGCAGGGGCTGCGGCTGGCGGACCCGACGTACTGGCCGCGGGCCGAGAAGGCGCTGCGCGCCTCGCTGAAGGTGCGGACGAAGGGGAACGCCCCGGCGCTGCGGGGGCTGGCCGCGCTGGCGAACGCGCGGCGGGACTTCGCCGGGGCGCGGAAGTGGGGTGAGGCGGCGCGGAGGCTGGAGCCGGAACGGTGGACGACGTATCCGCTGCTGCTCGAGGCGTCCGCCGGGCTCGGTGACGACGAGGAGACGGGGAAGCTGCTGGAGAAGCTGCAGGACCTGCGCTCCGGTCCCGCCGTGATGGCGCGGGCGGCGGCCGTGTACCGGGACCGGGGCTGGCGGGAGGACGCGGCGGCGAAGCTCGCCGACGCGGTGTCGGCCGCCGGGGAGCCGGCCGAGCGGGCGGCGTACCTGGAGCGGGCCGGGCAGCTCGCCTGGGAGCGCGGCGACCGTCAGGACGCGCTGCGGCACTTCCAGGAGGCGGTGCGGATCGACCCCGATCAGCGGGCGGCGCAGGCCGGGCAGGGCAGGGCGCTGGCGGCGCTGGGGCGGATGACGGAGGCGCTGAGCGCGTACCGGATGGCGCTGGCGAAGCAGCCCCGGCCGGAGTACGCGCTGGAGCTGGGGGAGCTGTACGAGTCGCTGGGGCTGGAGCGGGCGGCGGGGGTGCAGTACGGGGTGCTGCGGGAGCGGGTGCGGCTGGCCGCGGCGCACGGGGGTGACGAGGGGGTGGTGCTGGGGCGGTTCGAGGCGGATCACGGGGATGCGGAGAGTGCCGTGCGGCGGCTTCGGGCGGAGTGGGAGCGGCAGCCGTCGACGGAGGTGGCGGACGCGCTGGGGTGGGCGTTGCACCGGGCCGGGGAGGACGAGGAGGCGCTGCCCTTCGCGGTACGGGCGACCGAGGGGACGGAGGGGGGTGGGGTGCGCAGTGCGCTGTACGTGTTCCACCGGGGGGTGATCGAGCGGTCGCTGGAGCGGTACGGGGCGGCGCGGCGGCACTTGAAGGAGGCGCTTCGGATCAACCCGTGGTTCTCGCCGTTGTGGGTGCCGCGGGCGAAAGCGGCGCTGGCCCGCCTGGGTGAGCCTTCCGTCCAGGCGGGGCCTGAGTCCCGCTAGTCGCGGGGGACCTACAGGTTGCCGCGCTTGGCCTGCTCTCGTTCGATCGCCTCGAAGAGGGCCTTGAAGTTGCCCTTGCCGAAGCCCATCGAGCCGTGGCGTTCGATGAGTTCGAAGAAGACCGTCGGGCGGTCCTGGACCGGCTTGGTGAAGATCTGGAGCAGGTAGCCGTCCTCGTCGCGGTCGACGAGGATCTTCAGCTCGCGCAGCGTCTCGACCGGCACCCGGGTCTCGCCCGCCCACTCGCCGAGGGTGTCGTAGTACGAGTCGGGGGTGTCCAGGAACCGGACGCCGGACGCGCGCATCTGGCGGACCGTCTGCACGATGTCGTTGGTGTTCAGCGCGATGTGCTGGACGCCGGCGCCGCCGTAGAACTCCAGGTACTCGTCGATCTGGGACTTCTTCTTGGCGATGGCGGGCTCGTTGATCGGGAACTTGACCTTGAGCGTGCCGTCGGCCACCACCTTCGACATCAGCGCGCTGTACTCGGTGGCGATGTCGTCGCCCACGAACTCCTTCATGTTCGTGAAGCCCATGACCTTGTTGTAGAACTCCACCCACTCGTTCATCCGGCCGAGTTCGACGTTGCCGACGCAGTGGTCGATCGCCTGGAAGGTGCGCCGGGCCGGCGGCTCGACGATCGGGTCGGCGGCGACGTACCCGGGCAGGTAGGGGCCGTCGTAGCCGGAGCGCTCGACCAGCGTGTGGCGGGTCTTGCCGTAGGTGGCGATCGCGGCCAGGACGACGGTGCCGTGCTCGTCCTTGAGCTCGTACGGCTCGGCGACGGAGCGGGCGCCGTGCTCGACGGCGTAGGCGTACGCGGCGCGCGCGTCCGGGACCTCGATGGCGAGGTCGACGACGCCGTCGCCGTGCGCGGCCACGTGGTCGGCGAGGAAGGCGCCCCACTCGGTGGACTGCTTGATCACCGAGGTGAGGACGAAGCGGGCGGAGCCGCTCTCCAGGACGTACGCAGCGGTCTCGCGGTTGCCGTTCTCCGGTCCGGAGTAGGCGACCAGCTTCATGCCGAAGGCGGTGGAGTAGTAGTGCGCCGCCTGCTTGGCGTTGCCCACGGCGAAGACGACCGCGTCCATTCCCTTGACCGGGAAGGGGTCGGCCTGCCGGGCGGTGTCGGGAGCGTGGTGTGTGGTCTGCGTCATAGGGGCAGGGTGGTGCAGCCCTGCAAGGTGCGCAATAGTTCGCCTGTTCACTGGGCAATGTGTTCAGCCGTACGCCCGTACCGTCGGGCTTTCTGTACAGGATGACCACCGGGGAGGCCGGTATGGCGATCGATCATCTGGACGGGCGGATCATCCTGCTGCTGGCGCGGGAGCCGCGGATCGGGGTGCTGGAGATGTCGCGGCGGCTCGGGGTGGCGCGCGGGACCGCGCAGGCCCGCCTGGACCGGCTTCAGTCGAACGGAGTCATCCGCGGATTCGGCCCCCAGGTGGATCCGGCGGCCCTCGGCTACCCGGTCACGGCGTTCGCCACGCTGCAGATCCGGCAGGGTCAAGGAGCCGACGTACGGGCCCACTTGGCGACCGTGCCGGAGGTGCTGGAGCTGCACACCACCACCGGCACCGGGGACATGCTGTGCCGCCTCGTGGCGCGCTCCAACGCCGATCTCCAGCGGGTGATCGACCGCGTCGTCGGTTTTGATGGCATCGTCCGGGCCTCCACGGCGATCGTCATGGAGAACCCCGTTCCGCTGCGGATCATCCCGCTGGTGGAGCAGGCCGCGCTCGGCGAGTGAACCGACCTGGCCGAGCTGGGGTGAGCCGCTGTGAACTTCTGGGAGTACCTGGGGAGCCGGCACCAGCAGCTGCTCACCGACGCGTACCAGCACGCCAGTGTGGTCTTCCAGTGCATGGTGGTGGCGGCCCTGCTCGGTGTGCTGATCGGGGTGGCCACCTACCGCAGTGACTGGGCGGGCAGCCTGGCCACGACCGCCACCGCCACCCTGCTGACCATTCCGGCGCTGGCCATGATCGGTCTGCTGATCCCGGTCGTGGGGCTCGGGGTGCCGCCGACGGTGATCGCGCTGACGCTGTACGGGCTGCTGCCGATCGTGCGGAACGCGATCGTGGGGCTGCGCGGGGTCGACCCGTCGCTGGTGGACGCGGCCAAGGGGATCGGCATGTCGCGCGCGGCGCGGCTGGCGCGGGTGGAGCTGCCGCTGGCCTGGCCGCCGATCCTGACCGGGATCCGGGTCTCCACACAGATGCTGATGGGCATCGCCGCCATCGCCGCGTACGCCTCCGGTCCCGGCCTGGGCAACCTGATCTTCCGCGGGATCGCCTCACTGGGCAGCAAGAACGCGCTGAACCAGGTGCTCGCGGGCACCCTCGGGATCATCGTCCTGGCCCTGCTGTTCGACGCCGCGTACGTGCTGATCGGGCGGCTGACCATTCCCAGGGGGATCCGTGCCTGATCTGTCCGGTCTGCCTGACCTGCCTGATCCCGAGAGGCCCGAGACGGAGTCCGGGTCGGTCGGGGCGGCCATCGAGCTGGAGGGCCTGACCAAGCGGTACCCGGGCAGTGCGCTGCCGGCCGTCGACAACGTCACCATGGACATCAGGGCGGGCGAGACGGTGATCTTCGTCGGCCCGTCGGGCTGCGGGAAGTCCACCACCCTGAAGATGATCAACCGGCTGATCGAGCCGACGGGAGGCCGGATCCGCATCGGCGGCGAGGACGTCACCGACATGGACCCGGTGCGGCTGCGCCGCAAGATCGGGTACGCGATCCAGGCGAGCGGGCTGTTCCCGCACATGACGGTGGCGCAGAACATCGCGCTGGTGCCGAGGATGCTGCGCTGGCCGGCGGCCCGGGTGCGGGACCGGGTGGAGGAGATGCTGGACCTGGTCGGTCTGGACCCCGGCGAGTTCTACGGCCGCTATCCGCGTCAGCTCTCCGGCGGTCAGCAGCAGCGGGTGGGCGTGGCGCGGGCGCTGGCGGCGGACCCGCCGGTGCTGCTGATGGACGAGCCGTTCGGCGCGGTCGACCCGATCACCCGGGACCACCTCCAGGACGAGCTGATCCGGCTCCAGCGGGAGCTGCACAAGACGATCGTCTTCGTCACCCACGACTTCGACGAGGCGATCAAGATCGGCGACCGGATCGCGGTGCTGCGCGAACGCTCCCACATCGCCCAGTTCGACACCCCGGAGGCGATCCTCACCAACCCCGCCGACGACTTCGTGTCGGGCTTCGTCGGCGCCGGGGCCGCGCTGAAGCGGCTCAACCTCACCCGGGTGCGGGACGTGGAGATCACCGACTATCCGACGGTGAGCGTCGACGACCCGCTCCAGGAGATCTTCGACCGGCTCCGTTCCAGCGGCTTCAACGAGATCCTGCTGCTCGACAAGCGGGGCCGCCCCTACAAGTGGCTCAGGCGCGGCGACATGACGCTCGCCAAGGGGTCGCTGGCCCGCGCGGGCACGCTGGTGCACGACACGGTGACCCGGGACGCGACGCTGCGGGACGCGCTGGAGGCGGTGCTCACCGACAACACGGGGCGGGTCGCGGTCACCGGGCGGCGCGGCGCGTACGAGGGTGTCGTGGACGTGGAGACGCTGATGAACTCCGTGCACGAACTGCTGGAGGCGGACCGTCTGGAGGCGATGGACGCCCAGCACGAGCTCGAGGAGCAGCGGGCCGCGCAGACGCACGCCGAGCAGGAGGGCTTCGGAGGCTTCGGCGGGGAGGCGAAGGCGTGAGGGCCTCCGCTTCTGGCCCTTCCGGCCCTTTCGGCTCTTCCGGCTCTTCCGGCTCCTCCGGCTCTTTTGGGTGGCGGCCCGAGGGCGAGCACGAGGTGCGGGGGCTCGCGTTCCGGGACGAGGGCGGCGGGCCGCCGGACGAGGAGGAGGCCGCTCCCCCGCCCCCGGCCGCGAAGCCGCCCCGGGTGACCTGGCAGAAGCTGACGCTCCTGCCGGCGGTGCTGATCGCCGTGCTGCTCGCGACCTGGCTGTGGTTCGAGCAGGCGGACCTCGACGCGCTCACCCGCAACGCGCTGTCGAACGGGCAGGTGTCCAAGGCGCTGTGGCAGCACATCGAACTCACCGTGATCTCGACGTTCTTCGTGCTGGTCATCGCGATCCCGCTAGGCGTCCTGCTGACCCGCCGCATGTTCCGCAGGGCCACCCCGGCGGCGATGACGCTGGCCAACATGGGCCAGGCCACCCCGGCGATCGGTCTGCTGGCGCTGCTGGTGATCTGGCTGGGCATCGGCCGCAAGGCCGCCCTGATCGGCATCATCGCCTACGCCGTGCTGCCGGTGCTGTCCAACACCATCGCCGGTCTGAAGGCCAACGACCCGACGCTGCTGGAGGCGGCGCGCGGCATCGGCATGTCCCCGCTGGGCGTGCTCACGCGGGTGGAGCTGCCGCTGGCCGTCCCCCTCATCCTCGCCGGTGTGCGGACGGCGCTCGTCCTGAACGTCGGCACGGCGACGCTGGCGACCTTCGGCGGGGGCGGAGGGCTGGGCGTGCTGATCACCACCGGGATCACCAGCCAGCGGATGCCGGTGCTGGTGGTGGGCTCGGTCCTCACCGTCGTCCTCGCGCTGCTGGTGGACTGGCTGGCCTCCCTGGTGGAGCTGCTGCTGCGGCCGCGGGGCCTGGAGGCGGGCCCATGAGACGACGTATGTGTCTGCTCCTGGCCGGGGCGTTGCTGGCGGCGGCCTCGGGCTGCGGGCTGACCAGCGGCTCCCCCATGGTCGACGACGTGGAACCGGGCTCCATCGGCAGGGGGAGGCCGCTGGAGGGCGCGAAACTCACCGTCACCTCGAAGGAGTTCACCGAGCAGCTGATCCTCGGCGCGATCATGGGCATCGCCTTCCAGGCGGCGGGCGCGGAGGTCGTCGACCGGACCGGCATCCAGGGCTCGGTCGGCTCCCGGGAGGCGGTCGTCAAGGGCGAGGCGGACGCCGGGTTCGAGTACACGGGCACGGCCTGGATCACGTACCAGGGCAACAGCAGGCCGATCCCGGACCCGCGCGAGCAGTGGGAGGCGGTGCGGGACGCGGACGTGAGGAACGGGGTGACCTGGCTGGAGCCGTCGGAGCTGAACAACACCTACGCCCTCGCCATGAGCCAGGCGAACTACGAGAGGTACCGCACCCGGACCCTGTCCGAGGTGGCGGAGCTGGCGAAGTCCGACCCGGGTGCGGTGACGCTGTGCGTGGAGGGCGAGTTCGCCAACCGCGCGGACGGACTGCCGGGCATGGAGAAGGCGTACGACATGGACGTCCCGGCGCGCAACGTCACGCAGATGGACACCGGGATCATCTACACCCAGACGGCCGAGGGCTCCTGCACCTACGGCGAGGTCTTCACGACCGACGGGCGCATCAAGTCCATGAACCTGGTGGTGCTGGAGGACGACAGGAAGTTCTTCCCCAACTACAACGCGGCGCCGACGGTCAACTCCGGCACCTTCGAGAAGTGGCCGGCCATCGCGGAGGTCCTCGCCCCGGTGACGGCGAAGCTCGACAACATCGTGGCGCAGGAACTCAACGCGAAGGTGGACGTCGACGGGGAGGACCCGCACGAGGTGGCGCTGGACTGGATGGTGGAGGAAGGGTTCGTCAAGGAGGGCTAGCAGGCGGGGACTTTCCCGGTGCCCTTCTCCAGGGCGACCAGCGCGTCGACGGCGCTCTTGAGGGTGGTGACCGGGATGAGGCGCAGGCCCTCGGGGAGTTCCGTCTGGGCGTCGGAGCACTCGTCCTTCGGCACCAGGAAGACGGTGGCGCCGTCCCGCTTGGCCGCCTGCGTCTTCAGGGGTACGCCGCCGACCGCGCCGACGGTGCCGTCCGCGTCGATCGTGCCGGTACCGGCGATGACCCGGCCGCCGGTGAGGTCGCCGCCGCTGCCGTCGCCGTTCAGCTTGTCGACGATGCCGAGGGAGAACAGCAGGCCGGCGCTGGGGCCGCCGACGTCGGCGAGCTTCAGGGCGACCTCGATGTCGTCGTCCTCGCGGTTCAGGTGGTTCAGGGCGGCCCGGGTGGCCTCGTCCTGGGACTCCTCCATCTGCTCGCGGTTGTACTGCCTGATCTCCTCGACGCTGTCCCCGCTGGGGTAGACGGAGTCACGGGGCATGACCGCCCGGTCCGTGCCGAACCAGCTGTCGATCACGTCCGGGAGGTCGACGCGGGTGTCCGGGGAGGTCGCCACGATGGTGGTCATCCGCAGCTGTCCGCTGGTTTCGCGGACGGGTGCGCCGGTGATCGTGATGACCGGGGTGCCCTTGTTCTCGCCGAGCACGTCCGCGGTCATGCCGGGCTGCGCGATGGAGAAGGGGAGTGGCGCGAACGCGGCCGTGGCCAGCAGGGCCACGACGGGGGCGGCCAGTACGGCGAGGGCTTGGGGACGCGTGAGGCGGGAGAGCACGGGATCAATCTAACGTGCCACCACCGCGGGCAGTCGTGCCGCCTGACACACCACCGCCGCGGGCAGTCGTGCCGCAGAGCGGCACGACTGCCCGCGGGACGGGCGGCTCAGCGCAACGCCTCCGCGACCTCGCGGGCCGCGTCCATCACCCTCGTGCCGACCCGTTCCGGTACGACCTCCGCCAGCATGACCACGCCCACGCTGCCCTCGACCCCGGTCACCCCGAGCAGCGGCGCGGCCGCCCCGCACGCGCCCGCCTCCAACTCCCCGTGCGTCAGCGTGTATCCGGGATCGTCCGCCCGCCGCTGCCGGGCCGACAGGATCGCCTTCCCCGCGGCACCCCGCTCCAGCGGGTGCCGGAACCCCGCCCGGTACGCCACGTGGTAGTCCGTCCACGACGGCTCCACCACGGCCACCGCCAACGCCTCCGCCCCGTCCACCAGCGTCAGGTGCGCGGTCGCCCCGATGTCCTCCGCCAGCGACCGCAGCGCCGGCATCGCCGCCTCCCGCACCAGCGGGTGCACCTGCCGGCCCAGCCTCAGCACGCCCAGCCCGACCCGGGCCCGTCCGCCCAGATCACGGCGTACGAGAGCGTGCTGCTCCAGCGTGGCGAGCAACCGGTATACAACAGTCCGGTTCACGCCCAGTTTGTGGGAAAGCTCGGTGACGGTCAGCCCGTGGTCCGTATCGGCCAGCAGCTTGAGGACACGCAGTCCCCTGTCGAGCGTCTGAGAGGTCTCCGCGGTCACGACGCCCACTCCTTAGTGGTGAGGTCGGCGGCCCCCTCGCGGCAGATGCGTCACCGAGTCCCGTCGGTCACGCGCTTCAGAGGCCGCCGATCGGCCGGCGGCCCGGCCGTGATCCGGGCACAGTCGCTTCACGGCTGCGCTCCGCGGCGGCGCTGCCACGGGGCGTGTGCGTAGCGGGACAGTAGCGAGCCGGTCCGGTCAGCGGAAGCCTCCGTCCAGAATCCGGGCACTCTCACAGGGAAGTCGTTCCGTTTGTCCTCATACGTACACGCAGCGTCACCGCATGCGCGTGGCCCACTCCTGCACCTTCTCGATCCGCTGGCGCAGCTGTCCCGCCGTGGCCTCGGCCGAGGGCGGGCCGCCGCAGACCCGGCGCAGCTCGGTGTGGATGACGCCGTGCGGTTTGCCGCTCTGGTGGACGTACGCGCCGACGAGGTTGTTGAGCCGCTTGCGCAGCTCCATCATCTCCTTGTGGGAGACCACGGGCCGCCGCTCGGCGGGCAGTTCGAGCAGATCGGCCTCGGTGTCCGGCTTCTTGCGGCTGTGCGCGATCTGCCGGGCCTGCCGCTTCTGGAGCAGCATCTGCACCTGGTCGGGTTCGAGGAGTCCGGGGATGCCGAGGTAGTCCTGCTCCTCCTCGCTGCCGGGGTGGGCCTGCATGCCGAACTCGGCGCCGTTGTACATCACCCGGTCGAAGACGGCGTCGGACTCCAGCGCCTCGAAGGGCAGCATGTCCTGCTCGCCGGTGTCCTCGTCCTGCTCCCGGTTCGCCTCCTCCATCTCCTTCTCGGACTCGGCGTACGGGTCCTCCTCGCCCTCCTTCTTGGGCTTGTCGAGGACGTGGTCGCGCTCGCGCTCCATCTCGTTGGCGAAGCCGAGCAGGTCCGGGATGGTCGGCAGGAACACGGACGCGGTCTCGCCGCGCCGCCGGGACCGCACGAAACGGCCGACGGCCTGGGCGAAGAACAGCGGGGTGGAGATGGTGGTGGCGTACACGCCGACCGCGAGGCGGGGGACGTCGACGCCCTCGGACACCATGCGGACGGCGACCATCCAGCGGTCGTCGCCGGCGCTGAAGTCGTCGATCCGCTTCGAGGCGCCGGTGTCGTCGGACAGGACGACGGTGGCCTTGTGGCCGGTGATCTCGCGGATCAGCTTGGCGTAGGCCCGCGCGGAGTCCTGGTCGGCGGCGATGACGAGGGCGCCGGCGTCCGGGATGGCCTTGCGGACCTCGGTGAGCCGCTGGTCGGCGGCGCGCAGCACGGCCGGCATCCACTCACCGCGCGGGTCCAGCGCGGTGCGCCAGGCCTGGCTGACGGCGTCCTTGGTCATGGGCTCGCCGAGGCGCGCCTCGATCTCGTCCCCGGCCTTGGTGCGCCAGCGCATGTTGCCGCTGTACGACATGAAGATGACGGGGCGGACGACGTTGTCGGCGAGGGCGGAGCCGTACCCGTAGGTGTAGTCGGCGGACGACCGCCGGATGCCGTCGTCGCCCTCCTCGTACGTCACGAAGGGGATGGGGTTGGTGTCGGAGCGGAACGGCGTACCGGTGAGCGCGAGCCGCCGGGTGGCCGGCTCGAACGCCTCCAGACATGCCTCGCCCCAGGACTTGGAGTCACCGGCGTGGTGGATCTCGTCGAGGATGACGAGGGTCTTGCGCTGCTCGACGCGGTTGCGGTGCAGCATGGGGCGCACGCCGACACCGGCGTACGTGACGGCGACGCCGTCGTACTCCTTGCCGAGCGGGCCCGCGCTGTACTCGGGGTCGAGCTTGATGCCTATCCGTGCGGCGGCCTCGGCCCACTGCTTCTTCAGGTGCTCGGTGGGCGCGACGACGGTCACCTGCTGCACGACGTGGTGGTGCAGCAGCCAGGAGGCCAGCGTCAGCGCGAACGTCGTCTTGCCGGCGCCGGGCGTGGCGACCGCCAGGAAGTCCCGGGGCTGCGTCTGGATGTACTTCTCCATCGCCCCCTGCTGCCAGGCGCGCAGCTTGCCGGCGGTGCCCCAGGGGGCACGTCCGGGAAAGGCCGGGGACAGGTGGTGCGAGGCGGAGCTGGCGGTGGTAGTCACGATCTCCGGTCGGGTGGCTCGGCTGCGTATGACAACCGGGCCACCCTACCGATGGCCCGGAGGTGTCAACGCCGCTACGCGGCCGCACCACCCGAGGGTGGGACCCACATCACAACCGCCTCAGCCGCTCCGCGATCCCCCTCACATCACTTTCCGTCCCGGAGGCCACGTCGACGACCAGCGTGTACGCCGTGTCCTGGTCCACGCCGGCGAGGTCGACGCCGTTCACCGCGAGGAAGGTGGCGGTGGCCGGCCAGGCGGTGCGCTTGTTGCCGTCGACGAACGGGTGGTTCGTCGCGACGGCGTGGAGGAGCGCGGCGGCCTGCTCGTGCAGATCCTCGTACGCCGCGGTGCCGAACATGCGGGCGCGCGGACGGTGCACGGCCGAGGCCGGCAGCCCCGGCGCCCGCGTCTCGGGCGGCTGCCCGCCGAAGGCGACCTCGGCGATGGCCGTGACCTCGTCGACGGTGAGGTGCCGGGTCATTCGCCGAGCCTCCTCAGCAGCTCGGCGTGCTCCCGCGCGATGCGCTCGGCGACGGCACGTACCGCCATGCCCTCAGCGTGCAGGTGGCGGCACAGTGCTTCCCGCGCGACCTCCTCCGGAGCGCGGTCCTGCGCGTCAGCAAGGTCGTGGAGGGCCTGCCGTACGGCGGGGTCGAGGCGAAGAACGAGTTCGGACATGACGGAAGGCTACTGTCCGCGATCACATGGCGACGAAAGGTTTACGATGCGCGCTCCCGCACCCGCGTGGCCACCCACGCCCCCGCCAGCGCCACCGCCGCCATCGGCAGGAACACCGCCGCGAAGGCGGCCGGGTGGGAGCCGGTGGCCTCCGTGGCCGCGTGGCCGGCCGTGCCGCCGCCCAGGGCCGCGAAGGCCGCTCCCCCGGCGGCCAGCAGGATGACGTTGGACAGGCCGTCGGAGATCTGCAGGGCGGCGGAGTTGGCGCCGGCCTCCTCGGGGGCGGAGAGCTGGAGCAGCAGCACGCTGGTGGAGGAGATCACCAGGCCCATGCCGAGGCAGCCGAACGCCCAGGCGACCGCCACCGTCCAGGCCGGCACGGCGTCGACCAGCACGCTGGGCGCCGCGGCGATGGCCGCCGCCACCAGCACCATCCCGAGGGTCATCAGACGCTCCCGGTACGGCTCCAGGCGGGGCCGGGACTGCACCCAGGAGCCCAGGGCCCAGGTGCCGCCGCCGGCCGCGAGGGAGAAGCCGGCGAGGGTGGGGCTGAGCCCGCGCTGGGTGACCAGCATCAGCGGGACGAAGGACTCCGCCGCGATGAAGGAGCCGGCGGCGACTCCGCGCAGCAGGACGACCGAGGGCAGTCCGCGCGCCGCCCGGTACGTGCCGCGCGGGAGCAGGCCGAGCACGGCCGGGACGAGCAGGGCCACGCCCAGCGCGCCCGGCAGCAGCGACATCCAGCGCAGGTCCTGGGCGGCGTACTGGAGCAGGCCCGCGCCGAGGGAGATCGCCAGGGCCAGGCGGATGCGGCGGCCGTCGAAGGAGGCGGGCGCGTCCGCGTCCCCGTTCACCGGGCCGGACGCCAGGCGCCGTATCTGCGGCAGCGCGAGCGCCAGCGGGAACACCACGAGCACCGGGATGCCGAGGAACACCCAGCGCCAGCCGATGTGCTCCGTCACCGCGCCGGAGGCCAGCGGGCCGACGATCGACGGCACCACCCAGCTCGCCGCGAACGCCGCCATGATCGCCGGCCGCAGCCGCTCCGGGTAGGCCCGCCCGACGATGACGTACAGCGCGACGATCACCAGTCCGCCGCCGAGTCCCTGCACGGCCCGCCCCAGGATGAACAGCCACATCGCCCCGGCCGTCCCGGCGAGCAGCAGTCCGGCTCCGAAGGAGGCGATGCCCCAGGTCAGCGGCGCGAGCGGGCCCCGCCGGTCCGACCACTGGCCGGACAGCACCATGCCGAACAGGCTGGTCGTGAAGTACCCCGAGAACGCGAACGCGTACAACGACACCCCGTCCAGCTCGCGCGCCGCCACCGGCATCGCCGTACCGACCGCCGTCGCCTCGAAGGCGATCAGCAGCACCACGGAGACGACGCCGATGCTCAGCGCCCGGTAGGGGCCGCTCAGCACGGTCTCGTCGGGGGTGACGGCCGGCGAGGGGGCGTCGGCGGGCTCGGCGACATCGGTGTCACGCGGGTTCGGGGCGGTCATGGTCGCCAGCGTAAGGGCCACGGCCCGGTTTGACCCCTGTCGGGGGTCGGGACCGGCACCGGGACCTTGGTCGTAGGACCGGGACCCTTCGTCCATGAACGGCGTGTGGCAGTCGTATTGCGGCCCCCGGCGTTTCCTTGAGCACCGCCTCCGGCCCACCGTACGGTCGTTCCACCGGTTCGGAACGGCGAGGCGCCCCACGGTGCTTCGCCCCCGACACGGCCGTGTGCCCGAGTGGCCCAGGGGTTCGACTGCAAATCGAATAACGCGGGTTCGATTCCCGCCACGGCCTCCGCACGGGCGGGGTGCTCTCCGGAGCGCCCCGCCCGCCCCGTCGGCACCCCGAAGAAGCGCGGAGAACCACGCGCCGTCCGCATCGGCACCCCCAGCGGAGCGCTACAGCACCCCGCCCGCCTCGTCCTGGAAGAGCTCCGTCCAGTAGTGCCAGTCCGCGTCGCTGGTGGTGCCCGTCGGGTCGATGGAGGACAGGACCTGGATCATCGTCAGCGCCAGCTGGTCGTAGGTGTCGCTGGTCAGCGCGTGGCCCGACGCCTCGTCGATGGCGTGCTCGCGGTGGAGCAGCCAGAGGGTGAAGGCGAGCGTGGAGATGTCCGTGTTCAGCGGGTAGAGGACGCCTTCCGGTTCGCTCCAGTTGAGCACCGCGCCCGTGGTGCCGTCGACGACCAGGCTGTTGTCCTCGATCAGGTACCCCAGGCGTATCAGGTGCTCGGCGCGGGCGGGGAGGCGGGCGTCGGGGAGCTCGCGTTCGTCGGCGTAGTACTCCGCGAGGGTGCGCAGCGGCAGGTCGGTGTCCAGCTGGAAGAGGAAGCCGTCCTCCGGCAGGCCCGTCTCGCGCAGGAAGCGGCGGGTCGGCTCGTGGTCGAGCGTCGCGGGGAAGTCGACCTCCTCGAAGCGGACCACTCCGCCCCGGCCGAACTCCTCGTCCAGCAGGCGGACGGGGAGGTCCAGGGCCAGCCCCGAGGCCGTACCGGGACCCGCCACCAGGGCCAGCGGCCTGATCAGCGCGGCCATCTGCCAGAACGGCGCCGGTTCCCCGTCCGCGCCCTCCTCGAAGACCGCCAGCAGCTGCCGGGAGGCCTCCGCGACCGCCTTGGTGCCGTACCGGCCCGCGTACGCGGCGAACTGACCGCGCAGGCCCGCCAGTTCGTCCGTCGCCGCCGCGAACCGCACCAGCGTCGGCAGGGACGGGGCGAGCGGGCGGCGGTCCATCAGGTCGGGGCGGTCGTGGAAGAAGAACGTCGTGGACACCTCGCCGGTCGCCCCGTCGAGCAACACCGACTCCGTCTCCAGACCGGCCGGGCCCAGCAATCCGCCGATGACCAGCTGGTCGCGCAGCTCCGCGGGGAGCCGGTCGCCGGGATCGCCCGTCGAGTCGCCCACCGTGCGCGGGCCGCCGGGCCGGGTCAGCTCCGCGAAGCTGACCAGGCCACTGTCGGCGGGCAGTCCGGGACCGGTCAGCCAGCCGCGCGTGGACGCGTGCGTGACAAAGGGATCGAGGTCGGCGTCGGTCAGCGTGATCGTCGCCGTGGCAACGGTGTCGGTCGTGCTCATGATTCCCCCGCGATACGTGTGCTCGGTCCCGGGCCCGCGAACGTCCCGCCCCGGGCAGGACGGCCCGGACCCTCCCGGACCCGGCAGCCGTCCCCCACTGCTCGGAACACTACGCGGCACCACTGACAACGCCCCGGACCGAGGGCGGAGCGTGCAACGCCCCCGTCACAGAAGACGCCTGAACAACCGTTTGCGTTGCCTTCCCGCGGGAATCGCCCGGAACGACGCTCAGCCCCCGGTCACCACCGCGGCCTGCGGACGGATCGGCAGACGGTTCACCGGACGGCCCGTGGCGGCCCGTACGGCGGAGGCGATCGCCGCCGGCGAGGTCACCACCGGCACCGCGCTGACCGCCTTCGCGCCGAACGGCGCGACCACGTCCCGCTCCTCGACCAGCTTCACGATGTGGATGTCCGGAGCGTCCAGCGCCGTCGGGAGGGCGTACCCGGTCAGGTCGGGGTGGCGGACCAGTCCGCGCGGCGTGCGCAGGTTCTCGGTGAGCGCCGCGCCCAGGCCCTGGGTCACGCCCGCCTCGATCCGGGCGGCCAGCTGCGCCGGGTTCAGCACCCGGCCCACGTCCTGGGCGACCGCCAGCTCCACGACCCGTACGGAGCCGAGCTCGATGTCGACGTCGACCACCGCGCGGATCGCGCAGAAGGCCATGCCGACGAAGGCGTCGCCCTGGCCGGCCCCGTCCAGCGGCTCCGTCGGGTGCGGACGGCACTGGGCGGTGGCCCACAGCTCCTTGCCGTGCAGCTCCTCGGCCACGGTCGTGGACAGCACGCCGTCGTACGAGGTGATCTTGCCGTCGGTGATCTGGAGCAGCTCGGTGGACATGCCGAACTTGTGCGCGAGGGGCTGGAGGAGCTGGGTGCGGACCATCTTCGCCGCGCGCTCCACCGCGCCGCCCGACACCCACGTGTGCCGGCCCCGGCAGCCCGGGCCGGCCGGGGGCTGGTCGGTGTCGACGGGCACCACGTGCACCTCGTCGACGCCGAGGGTCTCCTGGACGATCTGCCGGGCCAGGGTGGAGAAGCCCTGGCCGCTCTCCACGGCCGCGCACAGCACCGTCGCCACACCGTCCTGGACCCGCACGGTGGCCGTGGACACCTCGTCCGCGCCCTCCGCGCCGAGCATGTGCACCATGCCGAGGCCGTAGCCCACGCCCCGGCGGACCGCGCCCGGTTCGCCCGCGCCCTCGGGGCCGCCGGGCAGCAGCCACTCGTCCTCGGGGGTGTCCTTGGGCAGCGGCGGCAGCGGGAAGTCCCGCACCGCCTCGAGGAGTTCCGCGACCGGGGCCGGGCAGGTCACCGTCTGGCCGGTGGGCAGGACGTCGCCGGTGGCCATCACGTTGCGCATCCGCACGTCCGCCGGGTCGACGCCGAGCTTCTTGGCCAGCTTGTCCATCTGCGCCTCGTAGGCGGCGCACACCTGCATCGCGCCCTCGCCGCGCACGTGGCCGGAGGGCGGGTTGTTGGTGCGGACGGCCCAGCCCTCGATGAAGGCGTTGGGGACGGCGTACGGGCCGCAGGCGAAGGCGACGGCGGCGGCGAGGGCGTCGGAGGAGGTGTCGGCGTAGGCGCCCGCGTCGAGCAGGATCTGCGCCTCGACCTTCACCAGTCTGCCCTCGGCGTCGGCGTGGTGGCGGTAGCGCAGCAGCGTGGGGTGGCGGTGGGTGTGGCCGAGGAAGGACTCCTCGCGCGTGGCGGTGAGTTTCACCGGGCAGCCGGTCCTCAGCGCCAGCAGGCCGAGCGGGAGCTGGAAGCTCCGGTCCTCGCGGTCGGCGGTGGCGCCGGGCACCCCGGTGACGACGACCTTCACCCGTTCGGGTGCCAGGCCGAACGCGGCGGCGGCGGTGTCCCGGTCACCGTGCGGGTCGGTGGAGGCCAGGTACAGCTCGACGCCGCCGTCCGGGCGGGGCACGGCGAGTCCGGCCTCGGCGCCGATGGGGGCGGGGTCCTGGCGGCCGATGCGGTACAGGCCCTCGACGACGATCTCGCCGGCCGCGTCGGGGTCGCCGTGGCGCAGCGGGATGTGCCGGATCAGGTTGCCGTCGGGGTGCAGCGGTTCGGCCTCGAAGGCCTGCTCGGGGTCGGTCACCGGGTCGAGCACCTCGTACTCGACGATGACGGCGGCGGCGGCCATCCGCGCGGTGTCCGGGTGGTCGGCCGCGACGGCCGCGATGGGCTCGCCGTGGTGGCGCACGACCTCGGAGGCGAAGACCGGGCGGTCGGCCGTGCCGCGGCCGTGCAGCGGGTCGCCGGGGACGTCCTCGTGCGTGACCACCGCGCGGACGCCGGGCATCTCCCGCGCGTGGGTGGTGTCGATGGACACGATGCGCGCGTGCGGGTGCGGCGAGCGCAGCACGGCCGCCCACAGCAGGCCCTCGGCCCACAGGTCGGCGGCGTACGGGAAGGTTCCCTCGGTCTTGGCGCGGGCGTCGGCGGCCGGGAGGGAGACGCCGAGTCCGTGCGGGAGCGGTTCCGGCTCGGGGGCGGCCTCCGCGGCCTGTACGGCCTGCGCGGTGGCTGCTTCGTTGGTCACGCCTGGCCTCCGTCCTGGCCGTAGGGCTGGTCATGGGGCTGCTCGTCGGGTCCGGGGGTGCCGAGCGCCGAGGGGTTGACGCCGCCGGCGCCGGGGCCCGCCTGGTGCGGGATGCGGGGCGGGTCCGCCTCGCCGTCGGAGTCGTCCTCGGTGGCCGCGGCGTGCGCCTCGCGCTCGGCGACGACCTCCTTGACGGCGTTCACCACGCCCCGGTAGCCGGAGCAGCGGCAGAGGTTGCCGCACAGGGCCTGGCGGGTCTCCAGCTCGGTGGGCGCGGGGTTGCCCTCGAGGAGGTCGTGCACGGTCATCGCCATGCCCGGCACGCAGAAGCCGCACTGCACGGCGCCGCACCGCGCGAGCGCCCGCTGCACGTCGGAGGGCCGGCCGTCCTGCGCCAGTCCTTCGACGGTACGGACCTCGCTGCCGGCCGCGGTGACGGCCGGGACCAGGCAGGACGCCACGAGCCGGCCGTCGACCTGCACGTTGCAGGCCCCGCACTCGCCCTGCGAGCAGCCGTCCTTGGCACCGGCGAGACCGAGCCGCTCGCGCAGCACGTAGAGCAGCGACTCGCCGATCCAGGCGTCGGTGACGGGCCGGTCGGTGCCGTTGACGCGGAGCACGTAGGAGGCGAGGGGGTGGTCGTCGTGCGGTGGCGGCGCGTCGTCCGCCGCGTGCGGTGCACCCGGTTCGCCCTGGTCGTCCGAGATGTCCGGGGTGTCCGGAGCGCCGGGTGCCGTGTCGGCGTTCGGGGGCTCGGCGTCGGCGGGCCCCGTCGTCGGCTCCGCGTCCGGAGCGGGCCCGGCGGGGGCCGCGGAGGGCTCTGACGGGCCCTCGGCGGCCTCGGGGGCCCCGTGGGCGTCCGCGGCGTCCGCGGGCGCCTCACCGGCCCCGGACGCGGGCTCCGGGGCGTCCTGGCCGCCGGGGTGCGGGTGCTCCCGGAGTCCGGCCGGGGCGTCCTCGGCGGCCTCCGCCCCGGACCGCCACTGCGGCTCCGGGTACCCCTCGGCGGCGAACGGCTGGGGAACACCGGTCGACCGGGGCCCGGCGTGCCCGGACTCCCCGCCGTACCCGGCCTCGCCGGACGGCTGCCGGGGTGCGGTGCCGTCGCCCGGACCGGGCTCGCCGTGGGGTTCCGGGGCGTGCGCGGACGGGGCGAAGGACTCCGGCGCGGGACCGGCGTCCGGCCCTCCCTGCGCATGCTCACCGGCCGGCGGTACGGGCGTGCCCTGGGCGGGCGTCCCGCCGTACACGTCCTGACCGGGCGGGAGGCCCGCTCCGGGCTGCCCCGGCGCCCGTTCGGGCGCGGGACCGGCGTCCGGCCCTCCCTGCGCGTGCTCGTCGACAGGCCGTACGGGCGTGCCCTGGGCGGGCGTCCCGCCGTACACGTCCTGGCCGGGCACGGGACCCGCGTCCCGGCCGCCGGGCTCGGCGTACGGCAGTGGTGCGGCGGGAGGCAGGGGCTGCCCGCCGTACGTGCCCGCGCCGGGCGGCTGCCGGTGCGCGGGGACGTCGGTGTGGGGCCGGGGGCCGGGCTCCTGCCGGTCCTGCGCGGGGCCGTGTTCGCCGCCCCGCGGCTCCTGGTCCCCGTCCTGCGGGACCCCGGGCACGCCGGGCCCCCACGGGCTGCCGATGGCCTGAGCGGGCGCCCAGGGGGCGGGGGCGCCGCCCGGGAGGGTGGCCGGCGGGGTGCCGCCCCACTGCTCGACCAGGGCGGACGTGGTGAACTCGCCCGACTCGTCCGGCAGGTCGCCGTCGGCCACGGGGATCGACCACTGGCCGGTGACGTCGTGCCCCGGCGCCGGGTTCTCCGCGGCCCGCTCCTCGAAGGCCCACTGCCCGGTCGCGCCGGGGGTGTACGTGAACCGGTCCCCCGGCGCCGCACCCGCCTCGGGCTCGTGCCACTGGGCGCCGTCGACGGGCGCGCCGGGCACCCCCCAGGAACCGGTGGCCGCCGGGTCGGTGCCCGCGGCGGCCACCGGGTCGACCGTGATCTGCGGCGGCACATAGCCGTGGCCGGGCGCGGCGAGCGGGCTCTCCATGGAGTCCAGCAGGGCGTCGATGCCGCCCTCGGGGAGGTTCACGAAGGCCGTGGCGCCGTCGTCGTAGTCGCCCTGGGGCAGCGGGTCCCAGCGGCTGCCGCCCGGGGGCGTGCCCTGTCCGTGCTGGTCGTCGGTCACGACAGCGCCCTCCCCAGTGCTCGTCGGGCCAGCGCGGCGACGGTGCGCCGCAGGTGCAGTACCGCGGGCGGAAGCGGTGGGACGGTGCCGTCCTCGCCGGGTGCGGCGTCGGGGATGCAGGCCGCGGCGACGTACTCCCCGAACGCGTTCAGTGCCTCGGGCACGATCGCGCGGTCGTTGTCCCAGTCGATGAGCTGCGCGACCCACTGCTCGGCGTCCAGGGGCCTGAGCGGCATCGGCGCTATGGCGCCCACCGCGCAGCGCACCCCGCGCCGCGCGGGGTCGAGCACGAGGGCGACGGAGGCGACCGCGCGGCCGGGGCCGGTGCGGCCGGTCGCCTTGAGGAAGACCTGGGGGGCGTGCAGCAGCGGCACGCGCACGTAGCCGATGAGTTCGCCGGGGCGCAACAGGTCCATCCCGGCCAGCAGGTGCGACACCGGGAGTTCGCGGCGGGCGCCGCCCGGGCCCGCGATGATCAGCGTCGCCTCCAGCGCGGCCAGCACGGGCAGCGCGTCCCCGGTGGGGGCGGCGGAGGCGATGTTGCCGCCCAGGGTGCCCGCGTTGCGGATGTGCGGCGGTCCGGCGGCCCGCGCGGAGGCGGCGAGCGCCGGGATGAGGGCGGCGAAGTCGGGGCGGCCCATGCGGGCGTGGGTGAGACCGGCGCCGAGCAGCGCGTGTCCGTCCAGGTACTGCCAGCCGCGGATCTCGCTGATCTTGCCGAGGCCGACCAGCGCGGCGGGCCTGAGCTGCCCGGAGTTGACGGCGGCCATCAGGTCGGTGCCGCCCGCGACGGGCACGGCGGCGGGCATCGCCGTGAGGGCCGCCACGGCCTCGTCGAGCGTCGTGGGCAGTGTCACGGCCTGCGCCGCCTGCGGTGCGTGCGTGCTCAAGTCCGGCTGCCCCTTCCCGCTGCCCCACCTGGTCCCACCTGTGCTGCCGTACCGTACGGCCTGACAGGGCGGACGTGGCAACTCTGGCACATCTTGGCAGGTGCCGAGGACGGGGGTCCGCTAGGAGGCGTTCGCCCACCTCACCCCGGGCGCGGCCGGTTTCCCCCCGCGCCACCGGTACGCTTCCGATTGTCACTTTTCGGTGACCTTTGCGCCCGTTTCGCATGACCCGTTCGACGCGGGACGAACAGATGCGCGCACCCCGTTCGGGTTCCCGGCGCGGGGGCGGACCGCCCGCGCGCCGGGAACCCGGACGGACGGGCTACCGGTTCGGCGGCGGGCCGTCGATCGGGCGCCCCAGGACGCCCGGGCGCCGCTGCCAGGGCAGCGGTCCGGTGGGCGGCCGGTAGGCGACCCCGAGGGCGTCCAGGCGCCGGTAGTGGGCGGTCATCCGCCGTTCGAAGCCGGCGAAGTCCCGGTCGGCGGGGGCGGGCAGGTCGCTCCAGGCGACCTCGGAGAGCGCGGCGAGCCGGGGGAACGTCTGGTAGTCGACGCGCCCCTGGTCCTCCATCACCTCGGTCCACACGTTGGCCTGGGTGCCCAGCACCCGCGCGGCCTCCTCGCCCGTCAGCTCCGACGGCACGGGCTCGAACCGGTAGACGTCCTCCAGGGTGCGCACGTACCCGATCGGCACCGGCTCGTCGGGGCCCGCGTCCTGACGGTAGTCCAGGTACACCTGCTGCTGGGGGCACATGACCACGTCGTGCCCCGCGCGGGCGGCGGTGACCCCGCCCTCGTAGCCGCGCCAGGAGGACACCGCGGCGCCGGGGGCCAGGCCGCCCTCCAGGATCTCGTCCCAGCCGATCAGCCGGCGTCCCCGCGCGGCGAGCCACTTGTCGAAGTGCCCGATGAACCAGGACTGGAGCGCGTCCTCGTCGGCCAGTCCGAGGTTGCCGATCTGTTTCTGCGCGGTGTCCGACGCGCGCCACTGGTCCTTGGGGCATTCGTCGCCGCCGATGTGCACGAACGGCGAGAAGGGGCCCGCGTCCGCGGGGAAGAGTTCCAGGACTTCCTCGAGCACCCCTTCGTAGAAGCGCAGGGTGTTGTCAGTGGGGGCGAGTACGTTCGGATTGATCCCCCAGGTGTCCCAGACGGTCAGGGAGGCGGTGTCGATGACATCGGAGTTGCCGAGTTCCGGATACGCGGCGATGGCGGCCTGCGAGTGGCCGGGGACGTCGATTTCCGGGACGACACCGATATGCCGCTCGGCGGCGTAGGCGACGATCTCGCGGATGTCGTCCTGGGTGTAGTGACCGCCGTGCGGCCTGTCGTCCCACAGCGGTGACGCGCGGTGCCCGATTTTCGTCCGGGCGCGCCAGGATCCGGTCTCGGTGAGCTTCGGATACCGCTGGATCTCGATGCGCCAGCCCTGATCGTCCGTCAGGTGGAAGTGGAGGACGTTGAGTTTGTGCGCCGCCATCAGATCGAGATAGCGCAGCACGCCTTCCTTGGGCATGAAGTGCCGGGCGACGTCGAGCATCAGTCCGCGCCAGCGGAAGCGGGGGGAGTCCTCGATCGTCACGTGGGGCACCGCCCACGCCCGGTCGCGGCGGACCGGGGCCCTGCGGAACGCGTCGGGGCCGAGGAGCTGCCGCAGCGTCTGGGCGCCCAGGAAGACACCGGCCGCGCCGCCGCCCGCGATGAGGACCCCGCCCCTGTCGCTGACGAGGCGGTACTCCTCCGGGCCCAGCCCGGGGTCGAGCCGGAGTGCTATGCCGTCGCCCTCCGCCCCGTCGGGCTCCCGCCCCTCGCGCAGCGGCAGGCCGGTCGCCTGCCGGAGGACGGTGCGCAGCCAATGACCGGCGCCCTCCGTCCCGTCACCGGCGTACACCTGGGAGTGCGCCGTCAGCCGCACCTCGCCGGAACCGGCGACGACACTGCGGGGCGCTGGAATCAAGTCAGTCACGTCAGTCCTTTACCGCGCCGCCCAGTCCGGAGACCAGACGCCGCTGTACGAGTACGAAGAAGACCAGTACCGGAATCGTCATCACCGTGGACGCCGCCATGACCCCGCCCCAGTCCGGCTCGTCGGGTTTGTAGAAGACCAGCAGCGCCATCGGCAGGGTCGACTGCGAGATGTCGCTGATGATGAAGGACTTGGCGAACAGGAAGTCGTTCCAGGTGGAGATGAAGGAAAACACGCTGGTGGCCACCAGGCCCGGCAGGACGAGCGGGAAAAGGATCTGCCACAGAAAGCGCGCGCGGCTCGCCCCGTCGATGTAGGCGGCCTCCTCCAGCGCCTCCGGAACGGCCTTCACGAACCCCCGGAGCATCCAGATCGCGAACGGCAGGGAGAACGCGATGTGCGGCAGGATCAGCGACCACAGCGTGTTCAGCTGACCGAAGTCCCGCATGACGAAGAACAGCGGGATGGTCAGCGCCTCCACGGGCACCATCTGGGCCACCAGAAACATGATCAGCAAGGTGGTCCGCAGCCGGAACCGGAATCGCGTCACGGCGGTCGCGGCGAGAAAGGCGATCAGCGCGGAGGCGACCACCACGGCGAGGGCGACGACGACGCTGTTGAGGAAGTAGCGGCCGAATTCCTGCTGCCCGAACACCCGCCGGAAGGAGTCCAGCGTGGGCGCGAGCGTCCAGGGGCGCGGCTCGGTCGACTCGATCTCCCCGGCCGGTTTGAAGGCGCTCAGCACCATCCAGTACAGCGGGAAGGCCACCACGGCGGCGGTCAGCAGCGCCGCCGACTCGGCCGCCAGTCGCCCCGGACGGCGCACGAACCGGCGCACGAACCGGCGCACAAGATTCACCCGAGGTTTCCCGTCCTGGCTCACAAGGCTCACAACTCCTCCCCCTGGCGGCGCAACAGTCGCAGGTACACCAGCGTCACGGCGAGGAGGATCAGCAGCATCACCACACCGATCGCCGCGCCGAGGCTGTACTGCGAGGACGCGAACGCCTGCTGGTAGGCGTAGACGTTCAGGACCAGGTTCTGGCCGGCGATGCCGCCGCCGCCCGTCATGACGTAGATCTGGGTGAAGACCTTGAAGTCCCAGATGACCGACTGGATGGTGACCACCACCAGGATCGGCCGGAGCATCGGCGCGAGCACCGAGCGCCAGATCCGCCACTGCGAGGCCCCGTCCAGGGACGCGGCCTCCAGCACCTCGGACGGCACGGCGCGGATCCCGGCGTAGACCGTCACCATCACGAACGGGAAGGAGCACCAGACCACTTCGAGCAGGACGAGGAAGAAGGCGCTGAACCTCCCGTACGTCCACACGTGGTCGCCGAGCCCCAGCACCCGGTTGACCGGCCCGAAGTCGGCGTCGAAGAGGAACAGCCAGACCGTGGACCCGGTGATCGCGGGGGTCGCCCACGCGCCGAGCGCGGCCAGCATCAGCGCGAGCCGCGGCACGGCCCGCACCCGCGTCAGCAGCACGGCGAGCGCGCACCCCACGGCCAGCGTGCACACCACACACGCCGCCGCGAACACCACGGTGGCCAGCAGCACCTGCCAGAACTGCTCGTCGCCGAAGAGCTCGGCGTAGTTCCCGAACCCTTCGAAGGTGGTGGGCTCGCCTCCGCTGACCTGGGCCTGGGTGTAGTGGAAGAGCGAGATCAGCCCGAGCTGGTAGACGGGGTAGGCGAGCAGCCCTCCCAGGACGACGAGAGCCGGCGCGAGATAGAGCCAAGGGGTGCTGGAACCCACCCAGGGGCGCGGGGCTGTATTGAATGTGCGGCTACCGCCGCGTGGGCGCGGCCGGCCCGAACCGGCCCGCACCCGCCGACGCTCCAGAGCCTCCGAGCTCTTGGGCCCTGTCATCCGGCGGAGCCAAACGCCTCGTTCATCTTCTTCGCCGCGTCCGCCGAGGCGGCGGCCACGCTCTTCCTGCCGGAGACGATCTCCTGGAACATCGTCGGCAGCACCGCCGACGCATCGATCCGCGCCCACGCCGGCGAAGCCGGAACGAACTTCGTGTCGGCCGCCAGCGTCTCGACGAACGGCTTCACGAAGGCCTCCTTCGCGGCCACCTGCTCCCGCACGTCGGAGAAGGTGGGCAGAAAGCCCATGCCCTCGAAGAGGGCCCCCTGCGCCTTCTTCGACGCGAGCCGCTTCATCAGGTCGACGGCGAGGGTGCGGTGCGAGGTGGACCTGAGCACGCCGAGGTTGTTCCCGCCGGCGAACGCGGGCGCGATGGACCCGGCCTCCACACCCGGCAGCGGCACGACGGCGTACTTGCCCCCGGCCTTCCCGGCCTCCACGGCCGCGTGGCTGAAGTCGCCGCCGATCGCCATGGCCGCCTTGCCCGAGGCGAAGGCGGTCACCGTGTCGTTGCCGCCCATCCCGGCGCACTTGGCGGCCGGGCAGTTGTCGTCGCCGAAGAGCGAGGTGTACGCCTCGATGCCCTTGCGGGCGGCGGCGCTGTCGATGGCGGAGGCGTACGAGCCCCCCTTGCCGGTGGCGAGTTCGCCGCCGTGGGCCCAGATGAAGGGCATCGCGCCGTAGGTGTAGGCGCCGCCGACCGCGATGCCGTACATCTCCGGTTTCGCGGTGTGGATCTCCTTCGCGGTGGAGATCAACTCGGCCTGGGTCCTCGGGACGTCGAGGCCGAGCTCGTCGAAGACGTCCGTGCGGTAGTAGAGCGCGCGGACGCCGACGAAGTACGGGGCCCCGTAGACCTTGCCGTCGACGGTGACCGACTGCCTGGCGGTCGGGTCGGTGTCCTCGGCCTCGTCCCAGGCCCCGAACTCCTCGGTGATGTCGGCGAGTCCGCCGTCCTTCACGTAGCCCGCGGTGTCGGTGTTGCCGTACTCGATGAGGTCGGGCGCGGACCCGGGGTCGTTGAAGGCGGCCTTGATGCGCTGGGCGCGGGTCTCCACGGGGATGTACTCGACGGTGACGTCGGTGTCCTCGTGCGCCTTCTCGAACGCGGCGAGGACGGAGTCGACGACCTGTTCCTTGGGCTTGTTGTTGACCTCCTGGAAGAGCCAGACGCGGAGGGTGCCGGTCTTCTCGTCCTTGTCGGAGGAGGAGGTGCCGGAGGTCTGGGGCGCGCAGGCGGCGGTGGCGAGGACGGCCGCTACGGCGACCAGGCGGGCGGACAGCTTCATGGAGTTGCTCCTCCGAGCGCGTTGCAACATATGCAATGGCGGTTTCGCTGTGCACAACACACCGGAGGCTAAGGACTGGGTGAACCGCGCCACAAGAGGTCTCCACCACTCTGTGACCGGCGGACGCACCCTGTGCAACGCGCGGACAGCACAAAGGCCCCCAGGGCACGCGAAGCGCACCCCGGAGGCCTTGAGAAGATCGGACCGACGGAGGGAGGGGACGGACTACTTGTCGCCCTTGCCCTTGTCGTCGCCGCCGGCGCCCATGGACTCGTAGATCTCCTTGCACATGGGACACACCGGGTACTTCTTCGGGTCGCGGCCGGGCACCCACACCTTGCCGCACAGCGCCACGACGGGGGTGCCGTCGAGGGCGCTCGCCATGATCTTGTCCTTCTGGACGTAGTGGGCGAAGCGCTCGTGGTCACCGTCGCCGTGGGAGGTCTGCGGCGTCGGCTCGACGAGGGTCCCCGTACCAGTCCCGCGCTCGGGCTCAAGAGTGCTCATAACAGCCAAGGGTACTGAAGCTCACACGCATCAGTTGAGCGAAGGGTCGTCCGGGTACGTGGCCACCATCGCCAGCTCGTTGCGCTGGCGGCGCAGCACCTCGCGCCAGAGCCGCTCCGGGGACGGGGAGGAGACGTCGCCGGGCTCCGACTCGACGACGTACCAGGCGCCGTCCACCAGCTCGTCCTCCAGCTGTCCGGGGCCCCAGCCGGCGTATCCGGCGAAGATGCGCAGCGAGCCGAGGACGGAGGCGAGCAGCTCCGGCGGGGCCTCCAGATCGACCAGCCCGATCGCGCCGTGCACCCGGCGCCAGCCCAGCGGCGCGGCCTCGCCGCCCGTCCCGCCGGGGACGACGGCGACGCCGAGGGCCGAGTCCAGCGACACCGGACCGCCCTGGAAGACGACACCCGGCTCGCCGGCCAGGTCCGCCCAGCCCTCCAGGATGTCGCCCACGTCCACCGGCGTCGGACGGTTGAGGACGACACCGAGGGAGCCCTCCTCGTCGTGGTCGAGGAGGAGCACCACCGCGCGGTCGAAGTTCGGGTCCGCCAGGGCGGGAGTGGCCACGAGCAGCCGCCCTGTGAGCGAGGACACCTCGGTCATGCCAGACATGATCCCGCATCTCGCTCCCGCGTGGGGAGGCAACGGGGGTACGGGAGTGAACGCAGCTCAGGGCGGACTGGAGCACGCCCGGCGCACGACGGGGGCGGTGACCCCGCGTGCCCGGTGCCGAACCCTCCGTACTGTGACAGACCCATGACGTTCCGGAGCCCTCCTCGGGCTTACGGAAGGGGGGCCGGGGGCGACTACCCTTTCCCTTCTGGCCCCTGCCCCACTCCCCACGGAACGCGAGATTCATGACCGTCAACGACGTCGATGACGTACTGCTTGTCCACGGCGGAACCCCGCTGGAGGGCGAGATCCGTGTCCGCGGTGCGAAGAACCTCGTACCGAAGGCCATGGTCGCCGCGCTGCTGGGCAGCGCACCGAGCCGTCTGGGCAACGTCCCGGACATCCGTGACGTCCGGGTCGTACGGGGTCTGCTGCAACTGCACGGCGTGACGGTCCGTCCGGGCGAGGAGCCCGGCGAACTGGTGCTCGACCCCACGCGCGTGGAGAGCGCCAACGTCGCTGACATCGATGCCCACGCCGGGTCCTCGCGGATCCCGATCCTGTTCTGCGGCCCGCTGCTGCACCGGCTCGGGCACGCGTTCATCCCGGGGCTCGGCGGCTGCGACATCGGCGGCCGGCCCATCGACTTCCACTTCGACGTGCTGCGGCAGTTCGGCGCGACCATCGAGAAGCGGGCGGACGGCCAGTACCTGGAGGCCCCGCAGCGGCTGCGCGGCACCAAGATCCGGCTGCCGTACCCCTCGGTCGGCGCGACCGAGCAGGTGCTGCTGACGGCGGTCCTCGCGGAGGGCGTCACCGTCCTGTCCAACGCGGCGGTGGAGCCGGAGATCGAGGACCTGATCTGCGTCCTGCAGAAGATGGGCGCGATCATCGCGATGGACACCGACCGGACCATCCGCGTCACCGGTGTGGACAAGCTCGGCGGCTACACCCACCGCGCCCTGCCCGACCGCCTGGAGGCCGCCTCCTGGGCGTCCGCCGCGCTGGCGACCGAGGGCAACATCTACGTCCGCGGCGCCCAGCAGCGCTCGATGATGACGTTCCTGAACACCTTCCGGAAGGTCGGCGGCGCCTTCGAGATCGACGACGAGGGCATCCGCTTCTGGCACCCCGGCGGCCAGCTGAAGTCCATCGCGCTGGAGACGGACGTGCACCCGGGCTTCCAGACGGACTGGCAGCAGCCGCTGGTGGTCGCCCTGACCCAGGCGACGGGCCTGTCCATCGTCCACGAGACGGTCTACGAGTCCCGGCTCGGCTTCACCTCCGCGCTCAACCAGATGGGCGCGCACATCCAGCTGTACCGCGAGTGCCTGGGCGGCTCCGACTGCCGCTTCGGCCAGCGCAACTTCCTCCACTCGGCGGTCGTCTCGGGCCCGACGAAGCTCCAGGGCGCGGATCTCGTCATCCCCGACCTGCGCGGCGGCTTCTCCTACCTCATCGCCGCCCTCGCCGCCCAGGGCACCTCCCGGGTCCACGGCATCGGCCTGATCAACCGCGGCTACGAGAACTTCATGGAGAAGCTCGTGGAGCTGGGCGCGAAGGTGGAGCTCCCGGGCAAGGCCCTCGGCTGACCCCGCCCACCCCACCACCCCGGCCCCGGCGACACCGCCCCGGCCGGGGGTCCGGGGGTCGCCCCCCGGGAAGACACAGCACGGAGAAGCTCGTGGAGCCGGGCGCGAGGACGGAACCTCCCGGCGAGGCGCCGGGGTAACGGAAACCTTCACGCTTACGCCGATGGGGCGGTCACCACAATCTGGGTGACCGCCCCATCGGCGTAAGCGAAAGCGCCCCTCCAGGGGCGCGGGGAACTGCGCGACCAGCCACAACCGGCCTGCAGTTGCCCACGACGCTCTCAAAAATGCAAGGCTACTTGCCCTTGGCGGCTTCCTTGAGCTTCGAGCCCGCCGAAACCTTCACGCTGTACCCCGCCGGAATCTGGATCGGCTCTCCGGTCTGCGGGTTGCGCGCGGTGCGCGCGGCCCGGTGGGTGCGCTCGAAGGTCAGGAAGCCGGGGACGGTGACCTTCTCGTCGCCCTTGGAGACGATGTCGCCGACGACCTCGGCGAACGCGGCCAGCACGGCGTCGGCGTCCTTGCGGGTCACCTCGGCGCGGTCGGCCAGCGCGGCCACCAGCTCACTGCGGTTCATGTTGTTACTCCCGTGTTCTTCTTGCCGTTGAGGCGTGCCACGCGGCGGAGCCGCATGTCGGGCACGGCCAAGCCGATGCTGCCAGGTTCCTCGGTGGGTCCCCGGACCCGGGTCCCTCGTCAGACCCTCGCGCCCAGGGACGCATCCTGCCTCTACCTGCGGCGGTAATGCCAATCCGGCACCCGCAGGAGTCGTGAGAACACCCCAGGGAGTCACACGAAGAGCGCCACGGCCCGGCCGCCACCATAAAGGGCGGCCAGGATCTCCGGGTGCCCCGACGCGCCGTTTCCAACCGGCCGTGGCGATCCTCACAGCCCGCTCGGTGTCCGGGTCCCCCTAGGAGACCGACGCCCCCGCCGCCTTCGCCGCGTCGCGCACCGCGCCGGCGACGGCACCGGCGACCTTGTCGTTGAAGACGCTGGGGATGATGTAGTTCGGGTTCAGCTCGTCCTCGGTGACCACGTCGGCGAGGGCCTGCGCGGCGGCCAGCATCATCTCGGTGTTGACGGTGCGGGACTGGGCGTCGAGCAGGCCGCGGAAGACGCCCGGGAACACCAGCACGTTGTTGATCTGGTTGGGGAAGTCGGAGCGGCCGGTGGCCACAACCGCCGCCGTCTGGCGGGCGATCGCGGGGTCCACCTCGGGGTCGGGGTTCGCGAGCGCGAACACGATGGCGCCCTCGGCCATCGCGGACACGTCGTCGCCGTCGAGGACGTTCGGGGCGGAGACGCCGATGAAGACGTCCGCGCCGCGCACCGCCTCCTTCAGGGTGCCGGTGAGGTTCTCGGGGTTGGTGTTGTCGGCGATCCAGCGCAGGGCGGAGTCGGGGGCGGCGTCCACGAGGTCGGCGCGGCCGGCGTGCACGACGCCGTGGATGTCGGCCACCACGGCGTTCTTCACCCCGGCGGCGAGCAGCAGCTTCAGGATGGCCGTACCGGCGGCGCCGGCGCCGGACATCACGACGCGGATGTTCTCGATCGCCCTGCCGGTGACCCGCAGGGCGTTGGTCAGGGCGGCGAGGACGACGATCGCGGTGCCGTGCTGGTCGTCGTGGAAGACGGGGATGTCCAGGGCCTCGCGCAGCCGGGCCTCGATCTCGAAGCAGCGGGGGGCGGAGATGTCCTCCAGGTTGATGCCGGCGAAGCCCGGGGCGATGGCCTTGACGATCTCGACGATCGCGTCGGTGTCCTGGGTGTCCAGGCAGATCGGCCAGGCGTCGATGCCCGCGAACCGCTTGAACAGGGCCGCCTTGCCCTCCATCACCGGCAGCGCGGCCTTCGGGCCGATGTTGCCCAGGCCCAGCACGGCCGAGCCGTCCGTCACGACCGCAACGGAGTTGCGCTTGATGGTCAGACGGCGGGCGTCCTCGGGGTTCTCCGCGATCGCCATGCACACGCGGGCCACTCCGGGCGTGTAGACCATGGACAGGTCGTCACGGTTGCGGATGGGGTGCTTCGACGCCATCTCGATCTTGCCGCCGAGGTGCATCAGGAACGTACGGTCGGAGACCTTGCCCAGGGTGACGCCCTCGATGCCGCGCAGCTGCTCGACGATCTCGTCGGCGTGGGCGGTGGAGGAGGCCGCGATGGTGACGTCGATACGGAGCTTCTCGTGGCCCGACGCGGTGACGTCGAGGCCGGTCACCGAGCCTCCGGAGGACTCCACGGCCGTGGTGAGCTGCGATACGGCGGTTCCGCTCGCGGGCACCTCCAGCCGGATCGTCATCGAGTAGGAGACGCTGGGCGCCGTTGCCATGGCCGACTTCCTCTGCTTTTACCGTGCCGCTGAGTGTGCCGTCCGATCGTCGCACCTACCCCTGAGTACGCGGTAGCCGCCCCGGATTGCGGACGTTTTGTTCATCGGCACGTACCGTATCGTGGAAGGAAGTTTCCATCACGCGGAGATGTCCGGGCAAGAAAAGAGGCCCACATCACGTCCTGTGATGTGGGCCTCTCCCATGTCTGAGTGACACCGACCCGCCATGCTCGCCTCGCGGCAAGTGGTCGCTCGAAGCGACTAAGGTTGGGCCCGGGGGCTTGGATCGGGCCGGTGCCACACCAAGGCTAACAAACGGATCCGGTAAGACCATTCCCGTGGCGCAACCGGTTTTTCCGGGCGGCCTTCAGTCCCTCAGCAGATCCGGCACCCCGGCCGCGTCCGGCTCGTCGCGGTCCGCCGAGACCACCGTCAGCTGCTGCGTGGCCCGGGTCAGGGCGACGTACAGCACCCGCAGGCCGGCCGGGGACTCGTCGGCGATCTCCGCCGGGGAGACGACGATCGTCGCGTCGTACTCCAGGCCCTTGGCCTCCAGGCTGCCGAGCGCCACCACACGGTCGCCGAGCCCGTCGAGCCAGCGCCGGGCCTCCTCGCGGCGCTGCATGGCGACGACCACGCCGACGGTGCCGTCCACCCGCTCCAGCAGCCGGGCCGCCTCCGCGCGCACGGTCTCGCCCAGCGGGCCCTCCGCGACGGCGAAACGCGGCTCGACACCGGTGGAGCGCACCGCCCTCGGTGCCTGCGACCCCGGCATGGCGAGCGCGAGCACCTTCGACGCCAGCTCGGCGATCTCGGCCGGGTTGCGGTAGTTCACGGTGAGCTCGAAGCGGCGGCGCGGGCGGGTACCGAGGGCCTCGTCGCGGGCCTGGGCGGCCTCGTCGGGGTCGGACCAGGAGGACTGCGCCGGGTCTCCCACGACCGTCCAGGTGGCGTGCCGGCCGCGGCGGCCGACCATGCGCCACTGCATCGGGGTGAGGTCCTGGGCCTCGTCGACGATGACGTGCGCGTACTCGACGCGCTCCTGGGCGAGCCGCTCGGCCCGCTCGCGCTGGCTCTCCTCGCGCACCGGCATCAGCTCCTCCAGGCCGGTGAGCTGGTCCAGCGGGTCGAGCTCGCGCTTCTTGCGGGGGCGGGCCGGGGCGCCGAGGATCGCCTGGAGCTCGTCGAGCATCGCGATGTCGTGCACGGAGCGGCCGTCCCGCTTCAGCGCACGGGCGACCTTGCGGACCTCGCCCGGGTTGAGGATCCGCCGGGCCCAGCGGCCGAGGCGCCGCTCGTCGGCCATGGCGTCCAGGACGGCCGCCGGGGTCAGCTCGGGCCACCAGGCGTCGAGGAAGGCGATGAAGTCGTCCTCGGTGGTGACGTCCTCGTCGAAGGAGGAGCGCAGCTCGGCGGCGAGCTCCGGGTCGGTGTGCCGGTTCCCGGCGCCGGAGCGCTCCCACAGGGCGTCGAGGAGCAGCTTGCGGGCGCGGGGGCGCAGCAGGTTCACCGGGGCGGTGCCGCCGAGGGCGGTGCGGCGGACGCCCTCCAGCTCCTCCGCCTCCAGTTCCAGGCGCCGTCCGAAGGCGACGACCCGCAGCCGTTGCGGTGCGTCGTGTCGCTCCAGCGCTCCGCGCGCGGCCTTCCGCAGCACCTTCAGCATGCGGTACGAGCCCTTGGCGCGGGCCACCGACGGGGAGTCGTACAGCGTGGCCTCGGCGCCGTCGACCAGCGAGCCGATGGCGCGGATGGCGACCTGGCCCTCCTCGCCGAGGGAGGGCAGCACGCCCTCGGTGTAGGCGACGAGGAGCGGGGTGGGCGAGACGATGAGGATGCCGCCCGCGTACCGGCGCCGGTCCTGGTAGAGGAGGTAGGCCGCGCGGTGCAGGGCGACGGCGGTCTTGCCGGTGCCGGGGCCGCCCTCGACGTACGTGACGGAGGCGGCGGGGGCACGGATCACCAGGTCCTGCTCGGCCTGGATGGACGCCACGATGTCCCGCATGGTGTGCGTACGGGCCTGGCCGAGCGCGGCCATCAGGGCGCCGTCGCCGATCACGGGCAGCTCGTGGCCGTCCAGGGACGCCGTCAGCTCGGGGCGCATCAGGTCGTCCTCGACGCTCTGGACACGGCGGCCCTTGGAGCGGATGACGCGGCGGCGCACGACCCGGCCGGGGTCGACCGGGGTGGAGCGGTAGAAGGGGGCGGCGGCCGGCGCCCGCCAGTCGATGACCAGCGGGGCGTAGTCCTCGTCCAGGACGCCGATGCGGCCGATGTGCAGGGTCTCGGCGATGTCGGCGGTGTTGTCCGGACGTACGGCGCCCTCGGCGGGCTCGACGGCGGTGTACGCGCCGTCGGGGCCCTTCTTGCCGTCCTTGCCGAGCAGCAGGTCGATCCGGCCGAAGAGGAAGTCCTCGTACTCGTTGTTCAGCCGGTTGAGATGGATGCCGGCGCGGAAGACCTGGGCGTCCCGCTCGGCGAGGGCGCCGGGCGTGCCGACCTGGCCGCGCCGGGCGGCGTCGCGCATGAGGAACTCGGCCTCGTGGATCTTCTCCTCGAGGCGCAGGTACACCCGGTCGAGGTGTTCCTGTTCGACTCTGATCTCCCGGTCGCGAACGGAGTCGTGAACCGGATCGACCGCGGTTTCCTGTTGAGCCTGAGCGGCCACCGGGCCCCCTTCTGACGTGCTGGGCAGCCGTCAACCGTACGCGAAGGGGGCCCCGTAAGGCTACGCGTCGACCTCGACGAGCAGCTCGCCGTCGAAGGTCATGATCTGGAAGTGGTCGATCTCGTTCGGCTGGAAGGCGGCGCCGCCCTGGACGTACAGCGGCTGCCTGGCCTTCTCCGTCCTGGCGTCCGGCAGTCCGTACCCCTCGCCGGGCACGGACCAGGAGTTGACCGTCTCGCGCTCGCCGTTCTTGCCGACGGCGATCAGCGAGCACTTCTGCTCGCCCTTGACGTTCTTCAGCTCCGTGACGATCTCGGTGCCCCAGAGCTTCTCCTCCAGGGCCACGGTCGCGGTCACCTGGGTGCCGGGATCGGTCGCCATGATCTTGTCGGAGCTCTTGTCGAAGGCCTCCTTGGCGGGGTTGGCCGCGAGCGTCCGGTTGGTACCGCCCCCGCCCCCGCCCTCGTCGCCCCCGCCGCTGGCCGCCACGGCCACGAACGGCCCGCTGACGATCAGCGCGCCGGCGGCGGCGACCATGTAGAAGTTGCGGCGGCGCTTCCTCGCGCGGCGCTCGGCCACCTCGTCGACCAGCTTCTCCACCACGCGCGGGGAGGGCTTGGCGGACAGCGACTCGCCCAGCGCGGGCGTCCCGGTGCCGGGCAGGTCCGCGAGCGCGGCCAGCATCGGTTCCATGCCGGCGAGCTCGTCGAGCTGCTGGGCGCACCACTCGCAGGTCGCGAGGTGCGCCTCGAAAGCGGTTGCCTCGGCGTCGTCGAGGATGCCGAGGGCGTAGGCGCCGACGGTCTCGTGTTCGTTCGGCACCGGTGATCCCTGCATGGGACCAGACATACCCGTACCGCCCTCTCCGTATCCCCCGTAGACCCTCGTCACGCCGTCACCCCCCGCTCCTCCAGAGCCAGCTTCATCGACCGCAGGGCGTAGAACACCCGGGAGCGGACGGTGCCGCTGGGTATGCCGAGTGTCTGGGCCGCCTCATTGACGGTACGCCCCTTGAAGTACGTCTCGACGAGTACCTCCCGGTGAGCCGGGGTCAGGTCGTCGAGCGCGTCCGACAGCGTCATCAGCCACAGCGCCTTGTCGATCTCGTCCTCCGCGGGGATGACCTCCAGCGGCGACGGATCGACCTCCTGCGGCCGGGCCTGCCGGCTGCGGTGGCCGTCGATGACGATGCGCCGGGCGACCGTCACCAGCCAGGGGCGTACCGAACCGGTCGCCCGATTGAGCTGACCGGCGTTCTTCCAGGCACGGATGAGCGTTTCCTGAACGACGTCCTCGGCGCGCTGCCGGTCTCCGGCGACCAGCCGCAGGACGTAGGCCAGCAGAGGTCCGGCGTGCTCGCGGTACAGCGCACGCATCAGCTCCTCGTCGGGTTCCGAGGGCTGTGAGGACATGCGATGTCGGGCCCTCGCTCCACGTTCATTGGCCACGGCCGCATCCTTGCGCACGCCCACCTCCGGTGTCCGGGGGATCCCCCAGTCGGTCGCTCGACAACCGGTACGGACGGCGGGGGGCGGGTGTTCAAAGAGAGGTGACAGTTTTCTGCGAGGCCGTGTGACGACCGGGACATGAACCCACAATCCCCCCGCCACTTCTTTACATTTCCGACACGACGACAGGGGGGTGACGCTGATCACACCGCGAGAACGGTGAACGGGTGTGCAACCGACGCCACTTGGGCGCCTCGTGGCGGTCGGCGCACAGAAGCCGCAAAGAGGGCACCCGAGTCGGGCTAGGCCCGCGCGAGTGCCGCGCGCCGGCGGTGGCGGGCCACGCGCTCCCGGTTGCCGCAGATCTCGCTGGAGCACCAGCGCCGCCTGCGCCCCCGGGAGGTGTCGAGGTACACGATCGGGCAGTTGTCGCCCTCGCACTGCCGCAGGCTCCCGCGTGCGACGGGGTCGGTGAGCAGGTCCACCGCGTCCCGCGCGACGGCCGCGAGCAGCGCCGCGCGACCGGGCGGGCCGTCGAGGCGGCGCACCAGCACACCGTCCTCACCGGGCACCGCGCGGGGCGCCGGGGGCGCCGCGCGGGCGAGCTCGTTCACCCGGGCGAGCGCGAGGTCGTACGAGCGGACACCGGGCGTCGGCCGGCCGCGCACCAACGGGACGAGCTGCCCGCGCAGTTCGCGGAAGGCCGGCAGCCAGGAGGGGTCGGCGTGGGCGAGCACGGTGCCCGCGGGCACGAGTCCGGAACCGGTGATCCAGGCGCGCAGCACCTCCACGGAGCCGAGCCGTTCCACGGGATGGGTGGTCGCGAGCAGATCCAGGCAGACCCGCCCGGTGTCGAACCGCAGCTCGTGGGGCGCCGTGACCGTACCCATTGCCATGTTCCTGCCACCGCCTAGGTTGGCCCCGCGCGTGGGGGGGGCCGGTGAGCGATCCGGGAAGCCGTTCCCCTCCCACAGTGCCCGCCCGTCCCGGTCGCCGGAACCCCTCCGCCGCCCGGTTGTCCGACGTGACGGTCAACGCGCGCCGCGAGCGGTTCGAGGAGTGCGTCATCGAGGCCGGAGTGCCGCAGCGGCCGGGACGAGCCGGAGTCCCGTACGGCGGTGACCGGACTCCGCGCCGTGGAGGCCGAATCCCGGCAGGCGGTGTCCGCGTGACCTGGCGTCGCCCTACCCGTCCGCGTCGTACTTCGACTCCGCCGCCGGGTCCAGGGCGAGGCGGTAGCCGCGCTTGACGACCGTCTGGATCAGCTTCGGGGCGCCCAGGGCGGAGCGGAGACGGGCCATGGCGGTCTCCACCGCGTGCTCGTCGCGGCCCGCGCCCGGAAGGGCGCGCAGCAGCTCCGCGCGGGAGACGACCCAGCCGGGCCGCCGGGACAGCGCCCGCAGCAGCGACATCCCGGCCGGCGGCACGGGTTTGAGCGCGCCGTCCACCAGGACCGCGTGCCCCCGGATCTCCACCCGGTGCCCGGCGACGGGCAACGCCCGGGCACGGCCGGGCAGTTCCCGGCAGAGCAGCTGGACCAGCGGGCCGAGCCGGAAGCGTTCGGGCTGCACCGTGTCGATGCCGCGGGCCTGCAACGGCAGCGCGGTGACCGGGCCGACGCAGGCGGACAGCACGTCGTGGCCGAGCGCGGCGAGCAGGTCGTCGAGCAGTCCGCGCTCCTCCGCGCGGGACAGCAGCGACGCGGCGGCGGGCGCGCTGGTGAAGGTGACCGCGTCCAGGGTCCGGGCGACGCATCCGTCGATGAGGCGGTCCACGGGACCGAGGTCCTCCGGCGGCAGCCACCGGTACACCGGCACCCCCACCACCTCCGCTCCCCCGGCCCGCAACGACTCCACGAACCCGGGCAGCGGCTCGCCGTGCAGCTGTACGGCGATCCGCAGTCCGTCGACGCCCTCCTCCAGGAGCCGGTCGAGCACCTCCGCCAGGGACTCCGACGCCGGTGACCACTCCTCGGTCAGCCCGGCGGCCCGGATCGCGCCCTTCACCTTGGGTCCGCGCGCCAGGATCCGCACCTCGCGCAGCCGCGCCAGCAGGTCCTCGCCCAGCCCCCAGCCGTCGGCGGCCTCCACCCATCCCCGGAACCCGATCGCCGTCGTGGCGACCGCGATGTCCGGCGCCTGACCGATGATCTCCTTGGTGGCGGCCAGCAGCTCGCTGTCGTCGGCGAGCGGCACGATCCGCAGGGCCGGGGCGTGCAGCACGGCGGCTCCACGGCGCTCCAGCAGCGCGCCCAGCTCGTCGGCCCGGCGCGCCGCGGTCACCCCCACGGTGAACCCGGCGAGGGGCCCGTGCTCCGGTGGCTGCTCTTGTTCGTCGTACATGGCTCTCGTCCCGGCTCGAGTCGGTGTACTGCGGGGAGGTGCGGCTCCACCTCCCTGCCGATCGAGCCTGTCAACGATCCGTGACAGGCTCGGTTCGGCTTCATGTCACCAGTGTTACGTCACTTCGCGTCACACGTCGGCGTAACTGAGCTGCGGCTTCTCCTCCGGGGCCGGGCTCGTGTCACTTGAGCGGACCGCCGGGCGGCGGAGGTACACCGCCCAGGTGACCGCGAAGCAGACCGCGTAGCAGGCGAGGAAGGCGACGAACGCGCCGGTGCCGGAGCCGTAGGAGAGGAAGGACTGGCGGAAGGCCAGGTTGATGCCGACCCCGCCGAGCGCGCCCACCGCGCCGATCAGCCCCATGGACGCCCCCGACAGCCGCCGCCCGTACGCGGCCGCCGCCTCACCCGCGAGCCCCAGGGCCCGGGCCTTCGCCTGGAAGATGCCGGGGATCATCTTGTACGTCGACCCGTTGCCGAGGCCGGTCAGCACGAACAGCACCACGAAGGCGACGGTGAACAGCACCAGCGACTTCTGCATGGAGGCGACGATCAGCACCGCCGTCGCCGCGCCCATCGCGACGAAGTTCCACAGCGTGATCCGCGCGCCGCCGTACCGGTCGGCGAGCGATCCGCCCACCGGACGGATCAGCGATCCGAGCAGCGGGCCGATGAAGGTGACGTACGCGGCCTCGAGCGGTGTGCGGTCGAACTGGTTCTGCAGCACCTGCCCGAAGGCGAAGCTGTAGCCGATGAACGAGCCGAAGGTGCCGATGTAGAGGAACGCCATGATCCAGGTGTGCGCGTCCCGCGCGGCGTCCTTGGCGGCACCGGTGTCGTTCCTCACCGAGGCGAGGTTGTCCATGTAGAGCGCGGCGAGCACGGCGGCGACGACGATCAGCGGGATGTAGATGCCGAGCAGCACGCGCGGTCCGCCGCTCGCGCCGATGATCGCGAGGGCGGCGAGCTGGATCACCGGGACGCCGATGTTGCCGCCGCCGGCGTTCAGGCCGAGCGCCCAGCCCTTCTTCCGCAGCGGGAAGAAGGCGTTGATGTTGGTCATGGAGGAGGCGAAGTTGCCGCCGCCGATCCCGGCCAGCAGGCCGACCAGCAGGAACGTGGAGAAGGACGTCCCCGGCTCCATCACGGCGAACGCGGCGACGGTGGGCACGAGCAGCAGCCCCGCGCTGATCACCGTCCAGTTCCGCCCGCCGAAGACGGCGACGGCGAAGGTGTACGGCACCCGGACCACGGCGCCGACCAGCGTGACCATCGACGTCAGCAGGAACTTGTCGGCGGGCGTCAGCCCGTACTCCGGGCCCATGAAGAGCACCAGCACGGACCACATCGTCCAGACGGAGAACCCGATGTGTTCGGACAGCACGGAGAAGAGCAGATTGCGCCGGGCGATCTTCTCTCCGGTCCGGTTCCAGAAGGTCTCGTCCTCCGGGTCCCATTCCTGAATCCAGCGGCCACTGCGGGCTGTCATGAGGCCTCCACTGCTCTCCGGGGCGCGGACGGTGCCGCGAGGGGCTGATCCCGAAGGTAGGGAGGGGTCGTTTCGTGGCTGTGGCGGGCGGTGACCGCTGGGGAACGTTGCTCTCACCCGTGGCGGGGGCCGGGTGAGAGGTGTCCGGCAGGGGGCGCGGGCGGTGCCGTGAGGTTCAGCGCCGCGGGGGCTGCCAGTGGGGGTTCTGCTGGGCGGGGTACCCGTACGGGGGCTGGGGCTGGGCGTAGGGACCGGGCGCCTGGACGTAAGGACTGGGGGCCTGGGGCGGGGTGCCGTAGGCGGCCGGGGGCTGCTGGTCGTACGGCATCGGGGCCTGCTGGGGCGGGTGACCGTAACCAGGTACCGGCGCGGATTCCATGCCCCGGGACCGGCATCCCCGGGCCCTGGGCCCCGTACGGACCGACCCCGAAGGGGTTGCCGTGCCCCGGCATCTGCCCGCTCGGGGGCAGATAGCGCACCCGGCCCGTCTCGTCCGCCACCGGGGCGAAGCCGGCCGCCTGCAGCCGGGCCGCGAACTTGGCGTTGCGCTTGCGGGTGACGACGAAGCCGATGCCGAAAACGGCCATGAGCGCCAGCCAGATGACGGCCGCGATGACGAAGTCGTCGGACGTGCCCCCGAACCGGTAGGCGAGGACCACGCAGCCGATGGACACACCGAGGGCGCCGTACCCCATCCGCTTCTCGGCGCTCTTTCCGGTGAGGTCGAAGTTGATGCGGGCCTTGAGGAGTTCGAAGGCGTCCGGCACGAGCGGCGGCACCGACACGCCATCGCCGGCGTTCGGGTACTGCGCCCAGTTCTGCGCGGCGCGGGCGCGGGCCTGCGGACTGTGATCGGGCACGATCAGCATCTTCAGCTGGCTGTTGTTCCCGCCGCCCTGCCGCACGTCCGCGTACTCGTAGCCGAACTGCTGGGCAACGAACGCAAGTCGGGCGAGCTTCTTCACGGACGCCATCGCACTGGTGAGCTCGACCGGCTCCCCGCTCGCCATCAGCCGCAGCATCTTCCGCGTCTGCCGCTTGCTCATCGTCCCCCGCCCCCTGGCCACACCGTTCACTTCCGCAACAGGGGCAGTGTGGCACGCCCGCCCACTTCGAACCACAGCAGCTTTCCGACCCCTCGCCCCAGCGCGCCGTCACCGAGGGCCCACCCTCCCCAGGAGTCGGCGTACTCCTGCACGAGACGCAGTCCGCGCCCGGCACCGGCGTCGGCCGGGGCGAGCGGGACGCAGTCGCCGCCGGTCCCGCCGAACGGGGCGGGGATGCACGGGTCGCTGTCCCACACCCCGACCCGCAGCCGACCGCCGCTCAGGCCCGTGAGCCGTAGGGAGGCGGGCCCCTCGGTGTGCAGGTAGGCGTTGGTGACCAACTCCGACGTCAGCAACTCCACGACGTCGACGGCGTCCTGCATGCCGTGCCCGTCGAGCGCCGCCCGCACCGTCATACGTGCGACGCGTACGGCGCGGGGGTCACGGGGGAGGCGAAGGGCGTACGTCCAGGAGTGGGGCGGGGCTACGGTGACCATGGTTGTCTCCGGGAGTTGGAGGGGACACGGGTTTCGCACGCACGGCCGCGCCGGGCGGTGGCAGTGCCTCGGTCGGTGCGCTTCCGGCTTACGAGCGCGGCGGATGAGCGATATCGCTACCGCAGAGCCGAGATGGAAGATAAATCTCCCAATCCCAGGAGATTTATCTCTGATTAGCTCGTGTGAGGGACATGAGAGCCGCTTCGCGGCCAGGAAGGACACACTGTGCCGCCCACGAACAATCCGACGCTGCGGCAACGGAGACTGGGCGCCGAGCTGCGCAAACTCCGCGAGAAGGCGGGATTCACGGTGACCCGGGCCGCCGAGCACCTGGGCGTCAACCAAGGGCGCGTGAGCATGATCGAGACCGGTCGCAGCCCTGTGAGCGCCGACCTCGTACGTGGGATGGCGTCCGCCTACGACTGCTCCGACAAGGCTCTGATCGACGCGCTGGCCGCCATGACCGGGCGCCGCCGCCGGGGCTGGTGGGACGAGTACCGCGAACACCTGCCCGCCGCACTGGTCGACCTGGCGGAGCTGGAACACCACACGACCGCACTACGCGTCGCCCTGGTGATCCACATCCCGGCGCTGCTGCAGACCACCGATCACGCCCGCGCCCTCTTCCGGACCGTGGTGCCGCCCCTGCGTCAGTACGAGATCGAGTACCGCCTCACCTACCGCATCAAACGGCAGGGCATCCTGCATCGAGAGGATCCGCCCTCCTACTCGGCGATCATTCACGAGTCGGCCCTCCGCATGGGCTTCGGCGGCCCTTCCGTGACGCGCGGCCAGCTCACACACCTGCTCGAGATGGGCGAGATGCCCCACGTCACCATCCGAGTGATCCCGTTCGGCACGGCCTTCTTCCCGAGCACCGGCCAGTCCTTCGACTACCTCGCGGGCGCTGTACCGCAGCTCGACACAGTCCAACTGGACACGCACCACGGGGGCTGCGGATTCCTCGACGCGGAGGCACAGTTGACCAAGTACCGAGCCGTACTGGACCACATGACGTCCTGCGCACTCGGTCCCGCCGAGTCTCGCGACTTCATCCACAACCTCATCCGGAAAGCCTGAGAAGGAACACCGTGCAGACCATCCGTTGGCGCAAGTCGTCCCACAGCGGCGACAGTTCGAACTGCGTGGAGATAGCCACCACTTCCGCCACCGTCCTCGTACGCGACTCGAAGGACGCGTCCGGACCTCGGCTCGGCCTCTCCCCCGCCACGTGGGACGTCTTCCTCACGCACATCACCAAGTGACCGTTGGGCCACTCGCTTCTTCGGCGGTCTCATGCTTCCACGACCCGAGTGAAGGGCGCTGCGTTCCGGGCCCTCCTTGGCTCGGCCCGCTCCGGCACCGAGAAGAAGCGAGCGGGTCGGGGTTGCGGCGCACACCCGTGCGGCGGTTGCCGTGTGCGGACGGCTGGCCGGCGGGACCCAGGATGTCGCAGTTTCCGAACTCACAGGGCCCCGGATGCCCGGTACCCAGACGTGCTCGGAGCGAATGTTCCACCAGACCCAGGATCTGTGCCGCACAAGAGACGGGTGGGTGGGACATTCGCTCCCATCAGTACATGGGGCGCTCCGGACAGACCGACGGAGCGGCCGGTTCAGGAAGCCGGCTTGTCCTTCACTTCGCCCAATAGACCATCCGCCCGTACGAATCGAGCATCCCCGGATCCGGCTCCCCCACGGTGATCCTCGACTCGATCAGGGGATGCTCTTCGGAGAAGAGCGCGTCCAACTCGAAAACCGCTTGATCCACATCCTCCTCGATCTCAGAGGTGTGACGGCGAACCCAGAAGGACAACTCCACGCGATGCGTCTCGACGAGGACCGCCACGGCAGTCACCTCCGAGGAAATAAGACCCAGCAGCGCCTGAACCGCGTTGAGAGCAATTTCGTTCTCCCGCTTCAGCACATCCGGACTGATCACGGCGCACCCGCATTGGGATTCATCGGCACCACACTCGGACTCTTCGTCCCCTTGATCATGAAAATGTTCGTGGGTACACCGAGTCGGCCCGCCCGCGGGTTGTTGTCATAGCCCGTGACGCTCGGAACTCTGATCTGAATGTTTCCGGTTTTGGTCAGCCCCATGACCTGGACCTTCCCTCCGTGGTAGGCATCCAGTACCGCCTGAGCATCAGCGTGCGAGTTGAAGTAGCCACCACCTCGGGAGTGTAAATCTAACGGCGGATCCGACGATCATGGGAGAGACGTCAAGTGACTGATACCGTCGTGGAGTTGGAGACCGTGGAACCTGTCGAGAGTG
>NZ_JAGMUJ010000057.1 GCF_019049255.1 Streptomyces sp. AC558_RSS880
AGAAGCCGTATCTCAACCGATCTTGGAACGTGTGGATCGAACAGGGTTCCTGGTCGGGTGATCTTCCGCAGGTACGCGCATGAAGGCAGGGCCTCCTGGCAGCTCGGGGGTGCGATCCCATTCCGAGCGGTTCCCGGAGGCCCTGTTGTCGTTGTTGTACGCGCCCGAGCCCGTTGACTTCAACTCGTCCGTCGTGTCGTGCGATTGCCTCGCGCACGTGTACGGGAACGCGGCCGATCATCCCGATCGGGTGCGCCGGTATCCGTCGGACATGACGGACGCGGAGTGGGCGGCCGTCCGACCGCTGCTGCCGGTGCCGGCCTGGTTTCAGGGGCGGGGCGGGCGGCCCGAGGGCTACTGCCATCGCCAGCTGCTGGACGCGATCCGTTACCTGGTCGCGGGCGGGATCTCCTGGCGGGCGATGCCCGCGGACTTCCCCGCCTGGGGCCGGGTCTACGCCTTCTTCCGGCGCTGGTGCGAGCACGGGCTGATCACCGAGTTCCACGACCGGCTGCGCGGGAAGGTCCGTGAGCGCGAGGGCCGTGAGGCCGAGCCCACGGCCGGAATCATCGACGCGCAGTCGGTGCGGGCCGCGGCTTCGGTGCCGGCCGCCTCACGCGGCTACGACGGCGGGAAGAAGGTGCCGGGCCGTAAACGGCACATCGTGACCGACACCCTCGGTCTGCTCCTGGTCGCCCGCGTCACTGCGGCGAACATCGGTGACCGGGATGCCGCGGCGGGCCTGCTTGGGCGGCTGCGCCGTCTGCACCGCGACATCACCCTGGTCTGGGCCGACGGCGGCTACACCGGCTCCCTCGTCGGCTGGTGCCGGGACAAGCTCGCTCTGACCTTGGAGATCGTCAAGCGCACCGACGACATGACCGGGTTCGTGGTGCTGCCGAGGCGGTGGGTGGCAGAGCGCACGTTCGCGTGGCTGATGAACTCCCGCCGTTTGGCCCGGGACTACGAGACCCTGCCCGCCACCAGCGAGGCGATGATCCGGTGGTCGATGGTCACGCGGATGAGCCGGCGTCTGGCACGGCCACGGGCCGCCGGCCGGCGCTGAATGCCCCCGACGTCTCCAGGAGGAGCCACCCGCGCTCCGCCAGGCGCCGGGCTTTCGACCGCAGCCCCTCGACCTTCGCCGGGGCCGCCCCAAGGCCCAGCTCCACCGCGATCTCCTTGGCCCGAAGCGGTCCGTGACCCGTGGACCGCCGCTGTTCCAGCACGCCCAGAATCCGCTGATAGTCCGGCGCCAGCACCGTCACCGGCAGCCCTTCCCGCCAGGGCGGCACCGTCGAGCCCGGCACCGGGGTGAGCGACGGCGCCGCTTCCTCCTCTGTCTCGGCCGTGGTCACGGCAGTGGACTCGGCCGCAGAGACAGCCAGGGCCTCGAGCAGTTCCTCCCGCGCGATCACCCGCCGGTCCAGCTCGATCTCCGCGGCCTCCAACACCTCAGCCAGCCGAGCGGCTTCCTCCCGCAAGCCCTCCACTCGCACGCGGGCAGCCGCCTCCCGCTCCTCCAGCATTCCCAGCACCGACGCCACCGCGCACCCCTTGGCCATGAAGCGGATACAAGACGTCGGCATGCCTCCCTCAACCCGAGCGAAACCATTCCTGACCAGCAGAAATCAAGGGATCACGTTCGGTTGAGATACGGCTTCT
>NZ_JAGMUJ010000058.1 GCF_019049255.1 Streptomyces sp. AC558_RSS880
AGCGGATACAAGACGTCGGCATGCCTCCCTCAACCCGAGCGAAACCATTCCTGACCAGCAGAAATCAAGGGATCACGTTCGGTTGAGATACGGCTTCTAAAGGGGGCTCGCTTCCACTCGCAGCGGTGAGACAGTCGACGCGCGGGCAGGGTGCGGTTTACCAGTACAAGGTTGTGCAAGAGCCAGAACCTGATCCATGCGGTCGGCCTAGGCTTTCCCACCGTGTACTTCGCGTTCATGGACGACAGCTCGCGTAAGCGAAAGGACGTCCCGAGGGGGGTCTCGGGGCCCTCCACGCCTACGGGTCAGTGATCTTTTCCCGGGAGTCGCTTCAGCCCTACCGCGAGCAGCTCGCCCGGCTGCGGCAGGAGCTGGGCGTTCCGGCCGGTACGGAGTTCAAGTGGTCACCGGACGGGGGGCCTCTTCACAGGAAGTGGACTGATCTGCATACCGCTCGGGTGCGGATGCTGGAAGCAGCCATCGAGCTTGAAGTGTGGGCTTGCATTGTCGTATGTGCACCTGAGCTGATGCCGGGGTGGTCCAAGACGGGCGCTGTCACGTTGGCTGAGCGGGTGGGATGATCTCCGGGTTGATCGTGGTGGAGGGGGTCGTCCGTGGAGGTCACGTCGCCGTCGTGCAAGGGGCACCGGTACCCGGTCGAGGTGATCTCCCACTGCGTGTGGCTGTACTTCCGCTTCCCGTTGTCCTACCGCGAGGTCGAGGAACTGATGCTCGAGCGCGGCGTGATCGTCTCGTACGAGACCGTGCGACGGTGGTGTCGGAAGTTCGGGCGGGCCTACGCGAACGGGCTTCGCCGCAGGCGTCCCCGGCCCGGCGACACATGGCATCTCGACGAAGTCTTCATCAAGATCAACGGCGAGCAGAAGTATCTGTGGCGGGCTGTGGACCGGGACGGCAACGTCCTCGACATCCTCGTGCAGAACCGCCGCGACAAGGCCGCGGCCAGACGGTTCCTCCGCAGGCTGATGACGAAGACCCGGGCAGTGCCGAGGGTGATCGTCACCGACAAGCTCCGCTCCTGCAGCGCCGCCCACCGCGAGGTCATGCCCTGCGTCGAGCACCGCTCGCACAAAGGACTGAACAACCGGGCCGAGAACAGCCACCAGCCGACGAGGCAACGCGAACGGGTGATGAAGGGCTTCCGCTCCGTGGGCGGGGCGCAGAGGTTCCTGTCCGCGTTCAGTGGCATCTCACCTCTTCGTCTCGGTCGTGAAGGCCACCCATCCCCCGCCGGGTAAGGGATCCATGCGCCCCCACAGCCCTTCGCCCTGGTTGCGGCCGGTCCGCTCGATCGCGTCGGGATTGTCCAGGGGTAGCCGTTCGTCGTTGATGAACGGCAGCCCCGGAACCGGGTGATCGGTACGCAGCCCATTGGCGACCGGACGAATCCCACTCATAGCGCCCCCTGTGATACGGCCTCCCAGCGCCCCGGACACCCAAGCCCGGGCACGCCCCCCTTCCATCCCTGCAACACGGCAGGAACCTCCAAACCCTCATGCCCGGACCGACTCTCACCGCGCACTGAGCAAACCGTGCAGGCTGCGTCCGGAATCACGGACGGAGTCGCCGTACATCGCGCTCAGCCTCGACGGGCCGACGCTGGCGCTGGCGTGGGACGAGAACGCGGACCAGACCCTCGTTGAGCCCGGTGACATGCTGATCATCGTCACCCCCGCCCAGGAGCAGGCCCGCGTGCTCTGGAGCGGCCTCGCGGCCGAGACGCTCTGCGTCGGCACCCGCGATCCCATGGTGCGCGATGCCGCCCAGTGGCGTGGCTCCCGCTCCGACCGCCCCTGCGCGTTCCTGGCCTGCTTCCCGTACCCGGACGACAGCCCGGCCGACGAGGACATCGTCCGCTGCCGGACTTTCCTCCACTCCCTATCGGATGACACTTCCAGAACGCAGCGTGATCGATAACCAGATCAGGACCCCATCAGGTGAGGGCACTCTGGCGATCCCCGGGCCCAGCCGCTACGTCCCCTTGCCGGAGAAACTGAGGGGGATACGGTGAGTGGGTCAGGCACGCTACGAGCGCTGCGGATCACGATGTGGGTGCTGATCGTTGTCGCCGTCCCGCTGCACCTGGTGTGGCCGGTCCAGGTCTCCTACCGGACCGGGCACCGGCTTCCCGAGGGCGACACCAACCGGTGGTGCGGGTGGGGGCGCGACGCTGTGGGATGCCCGGCAGGGGACAGCACACGGCCCTGGCCCGCCACACCGCCAGTTCCCGCCCCTCGGCCGGCGGTCCATCACGGGCGGAGCGGGCTCGCCCAGAGTAGTGGTGATCACCGCAGACGCTCGCCGGGCTAGGGTCTGTTCTCCATGACCGACCACCATCTGTACAGCACCAGCACCCATACCGCCGGAAAGCTGGCCCGGTTCGTCGGTGACCGCCAAGTGCTCAGGCACGTTGGAGAGCAGGGGGTTGGATCGGCGCTCGGCAGCAGACCGGAGACGGGACGGTGCCCGATGACGGGTGGGACGACGTGATGAAGCGGCTCGGCGACGAGTCCGGGGAGGGGACGTGATGACGGCACCCGACGCATCCGGTACGGCCGATGCCGAGCAGGTCAATGCCGCGATGTGGCACGCCTACGGGGCGCATCACCTCAGCCGGGCCACGCCCCTGCCCGAGGTGGACGAGATCGCCTGGGGTCCGGCGGGAACGGGGCCGGGGGACGCTGTCCTCGGTGACCTGGCGGGTCTGCGGGTGCTCGACCTGGGCTGTGGCCCGGGCCGGCACGCCGCCCACCTGGTCCGTACCCATCACGCCGCCGTGGACGCCGTCGACCTCTCACCGACTCAGATCGAGCGCGCACGAGCGCGCTACGGCGACCTGCCGGGCCTGCGGTTGATCCAGGCCGACGCCGTCGGGTATCTGCGCGCTTCGGCACCGTATGACGTGATCTACTCCCTGTCCGCCGTCCACTTCATCGACCCGCACCGACTGCTGCCCGCCCTGGCGGCGGCCCTCCGGCCCGGCGGACGGCTGTACTTCACCGTGCTGCACACCAACTCGTCCGGCAACGGCCCTTCTTCGGAGGTGGAGTCCCGTCCGGAGATCCTGCGTCTGGCCGGCGGCGGCGAACTGACCGGGCACATGTGGGTGCTCACCACAAAGCTGTGGACGGACCTGCTCGCGCAGTACGGGCTGCGTGCCGAGGAGGTCACCGTGCTGGACGCGCCCGAGGAGGGCAACCAGGCCTCCTACCGGCTCTTCCAGGTCCGCAGGCCGGCCCGGATCACCTCTCGTCCCCGCACCGCCCGGCCGCCCGTCGCACACGCGGCGGCCGGGGTCGGCGCGGTGCTGGTGGGACCGCGCGGTCTGCTGCTCGGCCGCCACCGGCGGGGGACCGTCGAGCTGCCCGGCGGCACGGTGGAGCCGGGCGAGTCGCTGGAGGAGGCGGTCGTGCGCGAACTGGCCGAGGAGACCGGCCTGCACGCGGACCCGGCCGACGTGCGCCTGCTGGGCATGCTCCTGGACCAGGTTGGCGGCGTCGTCCGGATCACGTTCGGCGCGCTTGTCACACAGTGGAGCGGCGAGCCCGCCGACCAGCCGGGCGAGCGGGTCGGCGACTGGAGGTGGTGGCCGCTGGACGCGCTGCCGTCGGGCCTGTTCGAGTGCAGCGCCCAGATCCTCACCGCCTGGCGCCCCGACCTGCCCATCGACCATCCGCCCGCCCGCTTCACCCCCTTTACCGAGCCGCACGGCACCGGTCAGGACACTCTCGGTCAGGTCGGGAAGGTGCAGCCTTACCCTGCAGCAGCGGAGACGGCCGTGCCGTATCCCCCGACTCTCTAGACTCCCCAGCAATGATCTCCAGGACCGGGTCGCCGTGCATGAACACGCATCTACAGCCGGGCTCTGCCCCAACCGTCTGGACGCAGAGGCCGTACAACTGGGGGTGCGGCCGCGCCGTACCAGGTGTTGGCGGTCCCCGGACTCGCGTGGGCTCCTGGGCTGCGGGCCGCTCCCGGCAGACGGCGCGGCCCGCAGCTGTGCTCAGCGTTTGGCGGTGCCCATTTGTTCGGGAACTGTCTGCAGGTACGTCCGTTCGACAGACTCGGTGGTGGTGGACGCCTCGTGGTGGCCTGCAGCGGGAGGCTTGGGCCGTCTCTGCCAGGTGTGGGGGCGGTCTGTCGCGGCAAGCAGGCGGTTGATGCGGCGGGCGAATTCGTCGCCGGGCAGGGGAAGCTCGGTGTCGGGCTCGCGGAGGTAGCCGGCCGTGACGGCGGCGGGGATGTAGGCCATGAGTTTGCTGACCGCGGCGGGCCGTGACCGCACGGTCTGCTTGGCGAGGTGGCGCAGGATGCGCATGAACTGGGTGGTGGAGGCGCTGGTGATCCGGTGGTCTGCGGGATTCCAGGTGCTGCCGTCGTCCCAGGCCGGGGGCTCGGGCGGGGGCTGGACGTCGTCGGTCTGCCGGTGCCACCACTCGGCCGTGTTCCGCTCTCCCAGTGAGAGGTGGTGCAGGTAGAGGCAGTAGGCGGCGGCGGCCTGTCCGGCGCCGGCGGCGTACTGCCACCAAAAGCGTGCGCCCTCGTCGGTGTCGGTCAGTTGCAGGATGCAGGCGAGGACCAGGGCGCTGCGTGGTTCGGGAACTTGGTCGGTGACGAACTTGGTGACGGTGGCGGGTGGGGTGTGCAGGACGAGGGTTTCGCACAGGGCGTGCAGGTCCTGGGCGGCTGTGTTGGGCGTGTTGTCCTGGGCGGGAGTGCCGGTGGGGCGTGTGCCTGCTGCGGTCGAGGCGGGTTTGGGGGTTTCACGGGGGACGGTGCGTTCGCGGGCGAGCAGTGCTCTGGAGAGGAGCTCTTCGATGCGGGTCACGGGGTCTTTCCTTCGGTCGAGGGCGGCGGGCACAGGACGCTCTCCAAAAAGCGGGTGGCGTGGCGTTCGTCGGAGCGGACGGTGGCCAGTGAGGCTCCCACCAGCGCTGAGACGGCCTCGGGGGCGAAGCCGCACAGGCGGCGCAGCACCATGACGTCGAACTGGCGGCCGGGCAGGTGGCTGATCGCGGTGAACAGCTCCATGAGCTCGGGGATCTGGTCCATGAAGTCGGCCGGGTCGGCGAGGGAGCGCAGGGCGACGGTGTCGAAGGCGGCCGTGCCCAGTTCGGGCCGGCCGTCGCGGTGCGGGGTGCGGGCCATGACGGTGGCCCGCAGGACGTTCCAGGCGAAGCGGCGGGTGTCGTGGCTGGCGAGGGCGTCGTTCCAGGACAGCCAGAGGATGTCGAAGGTGTCCGAGACGGCGGTGTCGCGCTGGTCGTCGTCGAGGAAGACCTGGGCGTACAGGAGGTAGTCGCCCTCCATCAACTCGCGGAAGGCGCGGTAGTCCAAGGGCGGGGCCGTGTGCGTGGCCGTCAGGATGGCGGTGCGCTCCGTGCTGCGTTCGACCCACTCTCCGCTCCGGTGGGCCTCGAACGCCGCCTGCCGCCACAGTCGGTACAGGGGCCAGTTCGGCATGCCCAGCTCGGCCGCGATCAGGAAGACGACCTCCCAGCGCGGGTACAGGCCCACGCCGCGCAGCAGTTCGGAGAGCTTGGACTTCGCGAAGCTGATCCGACTGCTGAGGCCGTTCAAGGTCAGGCCGCTGGCCAGGTAGATCTCGCGCATCGGTTCCAGCCAGGCGCGGTGGGTACTGCTGACGTTGTCTGCGATGGGACCGAGTTTGCGGCCGGGCCGCGGTCTGTCGGGGGGCACCGACGGGTCGGTGGGCGTCGTCACGGGGCGTCGTCCTCCTTGTCCGCCGCCTCCACGGGGCGGGGTGCGCCGTGGGTGCGGGCGGTGTGGACGATCTGCTGCACGGTGACGGCGAGAGCCGGGGCCAGCGCGGCGGCCGCTGCCGTCTGGCCGGCCGCCACCATCACCCCGCTCCACGTGAAGACCGTCATCGTGACGGTGAGGATCACTATCTGCTTCGGTTCCATCCCCTGGTCTCTCCTTTGAGCCGGTGGGTGTCGGGCCCTGCTGTCCCGGCGGCTCATCCGGACGCCGCCGGGTCCCCGGACAGGCGGGTGCCGAGGCCACCGGTCCGGGGAGGGCAACCAGCATGGAACGACGGGCAGTTGCTACGCCACGTGATCAAGGAATCACGGAACAATAGCGATCATCGAGGCCGCCGGCGGCCGTAGGAGCATCGGCGGCCAAGGAAGGCAAGTCGGCGCGCTGGCGGGTGGAAGTTCCCGGTTCTCCTTGCAATTGCACGCCAAAGAGACGTCAATAGAACATGACGCCGTTGGTGTCGGCCTTCCATCCGGAAGGGCCCGTCCCCGTGCCGAAACAATGGGGGAAGCGGGCATCCACTCTCGCCTGGCCGGCCATAGAGGCCAGGCGAGAGCACAACGGTCCCCACACAGGGAACACGACGACCGTAGACGACGGCACTGACACTCCCCCGGACGTCGCCCGCGCACAGAGCCGAGCCGCAACGGTCATGAACACCCGGGCAGTCGGCCGCTACCTCACCTCATCAACGACCAGGACGACGTCGGTTCGGGAGCCCGCGAAGCCGGAACTCCTCCAGGTGCACTGCGGCCCGGCCGTCCGTAACGCCAACGCTGACGGCGGTGACGGCGATGACGGCGATGACGGCGGTGACGAAACCGGCCGTACAGTCTCCTCCAGAGGAGTGAACCCCGGTCCATTCAGCCCGATCCACACCCATCAGCCAGTATCTGTAGTGCCGTGATCAAAAACCTGATGCGTGCCACGGCCGTCGCCGCCCTGACCGTCCTGCCGATGACCGCTCCGGCGTCTGCTTCCACCGAGACCGGCCCGGCACGGGCCGGGATCGACTGCCCGTCCGGCTATGTGTGTATCTACCCCGAGATCAACTTCGGCGGGCAGCCCTGGGTGCGGCGTGCCTCGGACGGCAGCGTGAAGGACCTGCCCTCCGCGATCCGTGACCGCGGCAGCTCGATCCGCAACAACTCCGACCGCACCGCCCGCGTGTACGAAAAACGCAACCACTCCGGCCGCTGGGTGTGCGTCACCCGCAGCGGCGGCTCCATCCACGACCTGCGCGGCTACAACCTCAACGACCAGACCCGCTCCCTGAAAATCAACCGCAACGACTGCGGCTGAACACTTCAGCGACCGCACCGGAAGGGTGCGTTCCTGCGCCGGTCCCGCCGAGCGTCGGCCTGACGTCCCTCAGCACCGACACATGCGAGGGCGGCGCGTACCCTGCGCGGGTACGCGCCGCCCTCGCGCTCCACTCCCCAGCGGTCAGCCCTCTACCCGCAACCGGACCGCTCCTGCGGTCCGGGCCGGGCACGGAAACTCACCCAGTCATGCGCGCTCTACGCGGTCGGTGCGGGGCCGTTTCGGCAGGAAGGTCAGGCAGGTCGGCTCATGGGATGCGGGCTTCAACCGTGGTAGCCGATGTAGCCGTTGCCGTCCCGGTCGTGGTCACGCTTGGTGTAGGAGTGCACGTCCGCGCGGCCACCGGAGGGCTTGTACAGATAGATGGTGTCCTTGTCGTTGTTCCACAGGAAGTTGCAGTTGTTGCGGTAGACCACGTTGCCCGCGTCGGAGTCGGTGCCGTGGCCGCCGCGCAGCTTGATGAAGTCGCCAGGCTGCAGGTAGTGGCTGGCGGTGAAGGTGAAGCGGTTACCGGCGGCGTCCTTGACGACGTAACCCTTGAGATTGACCGTCGCCGAGGACGAGTAGTTCTTGACCGTCAGGTACTCCTCGTCGGTGTTGCCCGTGGAGCAGCTGTTGGAATCCCGGCCGGGGGCGTCGTACTGGACGCCGCGGACCTTCACAGCGGAGCTGTACTCGGCGGCCTGAGCCGACACGGCAGGAATCAGGGCGGCCAGGGCGCTCGCGGTAACGGCGGCGGCCAGGACGGAACGGATACGCAAGAGAGTGCTCCCCCTACAGGTGAACGAATGCTGCTGCAGGGAAAGGAGCGGCCATGGGGCTGTTCTGGTTGCGCAGTGAACGACCTGTCACCCGTTCGGGTGTCCTCATGGGTCTCCGCTTGGTCCGTACCCACCAGTGTCCGGTCTGGCTGAGTCTTGACCGCTCGCCGTCGCCCGGCTGGCCGCGGGCCGGGCTGGGGACGGCCCAGGCGACCCGGTACCCAGTCCGGGCTCCGGTGACCGTTCGGTCAGGGGCGGGCGGGGGCGGCGCCGAAGAGGGGGTCGAGCGGATCGCCCTCATTGCCGACGACGAGACAGGCCTCGGCCACCGGTCCCCGAGACAGATCCACAAGACGGGCCAGAACGGTCGCCTCGGAGGACAGCTGGGCCCGGTCGAGACCGAGTGCCCGGGCCGCACGGTCGCGTCGTTCGCCGATGTCGGGCATGTCCTGCCGGTACTCGTCGGCGACTGCCTGGAGTTCCTCGGCCGTCCGGCCGGCAGCGTCCCGCCACCACGGTGCCACGAGACACAACCGCACCAACTCCTGCAACCCGACCGCGAGCGGGCCGGCCACGCCGTCCAGGCTCACATACACCACCGGGCGTTCTTCGCCGCCCTCGCCGACGAAACAGAGGGCGTCCCCCGAGCCCGCCCGCGCGAACTGCTCCAGCCGGGCCCCGGAGGCAAGCCGGACCCCGTTCTCCAGCGCCTGGCAGGACGGATCCGTCGCATCCAGATCCGCGACTGCGGCAAAGAACGCGACGACCTCCTCGTCACTTCCCAAAAAGGGCAGCAAGGCCCCCGGCACGCCGGGGCGGACGGGTGCGCCAGGTCCGGCCGGTGCGTTCGGTCCGTTCACCCGGCCACCGTATCCCCGGCCCTCGACACCGGCCGGGACAACCAGCAAGAACTGTCCACGGATCAACCCAGCCGGGAGCCACCGGCACGAAACGACCCAGGTCATCCGCTGACCCTTTCGGAGTCCGCCCTCGCCCGCCAGAACATGCGTCCCTGGTGTCCCCGGGCCGGGTGCCGGTGCTCAGGGAAACCCCGGCCGGGGCACCACCGAGCGGCGGCCTGCTTTTCGGCACCGGCCATGAAGGCCTGGTCCGCCACCACGGGGGGAGTGACGGACCAGGCCCGAGGACACGGTGCCATAACCGCCCTCGGCACGTCCGGTCTGCAAGGGAAGTCGCCGCAGAAAGGCGTGATTGTCGTCGTCCCGGTCTCCAGCAGCCCGGTGGGCAGCCGCCTTGCGGAGCCCGGACTTACGGGCCGGGGCGGTGGCGAGGTGGCTGGGCTGTGTGGGTCTTCGCCGTGCGCGGGCCGCGGCAACCAGTGCCATGTCGTCGATGGTCGTGTGCCGGGGGCTATCAGCAGCCGGCTGTCTCCCTGCAGGCTCCACGCTGGGTAGGTGAGGGGCAGGTGGCTGCCCGCACCGTGGTCGAGCATCCAGTCCTCACACGCATACCGGGTGACCGGCCCGGCAGAAAGAGTGCATGAGATGCCCAGGACCACTCAGTTGCGTACGTACACCGTCCGCGACGGGCTGCAGGCGGTGCACCGCCGCTGGCCGGGTTCGGTCAGGTTCTCGGGCACCTCGCGGATGCCGCCGGGCACGCTGATGCCGGGCTCCCCGCATGCGACCGGGTGGTAGTCGCAGTCACCGTCGCACGACGCGAGATCGGCCGGTACATGCCAGAAGATCTCCAGGGGGCCGAGGGGCCGTCCGGGCGTACGCGTTCGGCGGTCGCGAGCATGGTCCGCCTCTCGTGAGTCTGCCAGGCGGGTTTCAGGTGGCGGTGGGCCAGCTGCGCAGCAGGACGGCGATCTTCCCGGCGGTGCAGGCCGGGTCCAGGAGCAGGTCCTTGAGGGCGAGGGCATCCTCGCGGGCGGGTTTGACGGTGATCCCGGCGGCCTCGAGGTACATGACGCCGGTGGCGGCGGCGACGGCCATGTTGGAACGCTCCAGCCAGCGGCAGCGGCCCAGCGTGTGCACCAGGGCGGCGGCCTTGGCGTAGGGGCCGTCGTAGACGGGCTGCTCGAACAGTTCAGCCCGGTGACGAGCAACCGCCGAGACCGGGACGCCGTAGTCATCGGGGGCCGGGTCGTTCACCCCGGCGGCCTCGGCGACCTGCAGGATCCAGGGAACGTCGATGTGCAGATCCATCAGGCCGCGCGCGCTCCCCGAGCCGTCTCCGTTTGCTGGGCGTCTTCGGCTTCGTCGAAGATCGCCTGGTGTTCGGCCAGGAAGCGGGCGGCGGCGTCCACCGCGCGGGCACGCAGGCCGCTGGCATCGTCCTGCACCAGCCGGGCGAGGTAGTCCCCGATGCTCAGTCCCAGGTCGGCGGCGCGCTTCCTCGCAAGTTCCGCGACGTCCTCATCCACGCGTGCGCCCAGTTGTGTCTTCGCCATACCCGCATGGTAACAGCTGTTACCGTTTCTGAGGTGGTGTCGTCGAGGGCTCGGTGGGCGCTGGCGTGAGGGGCCTTCGGGCGCCAGACGGGCACCGGGCCGGCGAGGGGACGGCATGGCCTGTTCTGCGGGCCTGAGCCCTTACGGGACGGTGGGAGGGGTCTTCGGCTCGAAAACGTTCCGCGGCATGCTCGGCTGGGAGGCGGGCGCCCGGTGCAGTACCTGGGCCAGGTGGCGGTGTATGCGGTCGGCTTCGCCGCGCACCTGGGCGGGGACGTCGCCGCGTTCAGTGATGAGGCGGCTGTAGATGGGGGTCTCCTGGAACACGGCGGGGCTGCTTTCTGTCAGAGGTGACTGGGCGCGGGCTCGGTGCTGCTCTACGGCTCGAGGCCGAACTGGTTCATCAGGTCGGCGAACGCCTCCTGCGTGCTCTCCTGGAGCGTGTGGTCTCCACCGGTGGGCTGGATCGTGTGGGGACGGCGGGCATCTGCGGGGATGTCGGGGAAGCCCGGGTGGTGCATGACGACGGGGACCAGCGGTGTGCTCTTCGAGGCGGTGGCGGTGATGGTGGCCTTGAGCAGCAGGTTGCTGTCGAGCCGGAGATAGCGGGCCAGTTCGGAGGCGAGAACGCCGAGGTCACGGCAGCACGCTCCGGCGTAGTCCTGGTGGACCAGCAGGCCGAAGGGGGCGGGTTCGTCGCCACGGAGGTTGTTTCTCAGGGATTGCCAGGACAGGTTGGCGGCCAGCACGACGGTCCCCTCGTGGTGGAGCTCGGTGTAGATCTCGTCCACCGCCCTGGGGCATCGTGCTCAGCACCCAGCGGCGCAAGCCGGGGCGCGGATTGTTCATGACGATCTGCAGAGCGGCCAGGGGGCCGGGAGCCGTGCAGCTGCCGGGCATCTGGTCGGCGCGGGCGCGGGCTTCTGTGACGACGATGCTCGCGCCCGGGCGGGTGAGGCGGGGAGCGGTGCGCGGCAGGGGGCGACGGCGGCCTGCTGGTCCTTGTCGCGGGCGGCGGTGCCGTAGACGAGGTGGGGGCCATGGGGCTGGCCGGGACGTCGGCGACCAGGACGCTGCGGGCGCCGTCGGGCGAGTGAAGGGGTATGAAGGTAAGGCCGGACAGGTAGGGCTGGACGTGGTTGCGGATCCACTGTGCGTACTGCTCGATGTTCACCTCGCCGTGGTCGATGCCGACCAGCTCGCACGTGGTGTCCCGCACGCCGAAGATGATCAGGCCGCCACGGGTGTTGGCCATCGCGGCGACGTCCTTGGCCAGCTCGTTCCAGCGTCCCTCGCGCGGCGGCTGGGGAAGGTGCTCCTGCCAGTCCAGATCGTCGGACTCGGCCAGCCGGTCGGCCGCGGCCTTCGCGACCATGTCGAAGGTGAGCGGGCCGGGCGGCACGCCGAGGTGCTCGTGCAGTCGTGTCCAGGAACGGGCCATGCCCGGCAGCCTATGAGTGGCCACTGACAAAACGGGGGCCGTTCCGGGATGTGGCTCCAGCGCGTCAGCCAGCTCGTCGACCCCACCTAAGCATTGCGCTCAACACAATCTTTTGCGATTATCGCAAACATGCATCCGATTGAAGAACTGGCCGCCCTGCGCCATCCGTTGCCCGAGCCGGGCACCGTCATCCCCGAGGACTGCTACGCCGACGCCTGCGAGCAGATCCTCGAGCAGCGCGAGAGGGACGCCCTCCACCTGGAGGCCGCAAGCGACGACCAGCAGGTCGACCCGCTTCTGCTCGCGCTCGAGGACCTGAAGACACAGAAGGAGGCCGTCGACGCCCAGATCCGCCAACTGCTGGCCTACGGAAGGGAGTTCCACGGCAGCCGCCCCTACGGGCTGGAAGACCTCGCCCGCCGCGCCGGATACAGCTTCTCCGGGGTGCGCACCGCCTACGGCGAGACGGAGATCCGGCAGGTCGCCGCGCAGATCGGCCGGGAGCCGAACCGGCCGCGCCGCGACACCGTCAAAGGCAACCGGTAAACGCGGCAGACGGCGCGGCGCGCGGACCGCGACGGGCATGGGGCGCGGGTGAAGACACACCACCGCGTTCAGCCGCCGCTTCTATCGCGCAGCGGGGCGCCCAGCCTGTCGTCGCCCGCCGGCGTCCGTGGACAGGCACCATACGAGGCGGAGCCCGTCCGAGGCCCTTCGCACGCTGCCCGGACGGGCCACCAGCCTCCCCGATAGCCGGTACATCACAGACAGCGTCTCATCGTCCACGGGGTAGGGGCGTTCACGCGGTAGGAGTTGCCGGGCGAGGTCCAGCTCTGCGTCTCGTACGTGGGCGTGGATCGTGCGGGCCAGCGGTGTGACGTCGGTGATGAAGACGATCCACTCGTCGGCGTAAAGATGTGCGGCTTCGCCGGTGAGGCCGAGCTGGAGCGATCGGTGGGGAAGCGGCTGGAGGTGCAGGTCGCGTTCAGGGGCCCACTGCACCCGGGCGGGAGCTTGCCTCAACCGGGGGTTCCACGTGGTGCGGTCGGTGTGGAGTCCGTGCTCGTAGTGGGACAGGCGGGCGTATCGCAGTGCCCACTCGAAGCCTTCCCGGGTGATCTCGACGGCGAGGGCGCTCTCCTGGCCTTCCTTGCTGCCCCACCCGCAGCGGTACATCATCCACAGGAACGACGGCTTGATCCACGTCAAGCCGTGTTCACGAGCCCTTTCCGCCAGAGATCCATCACCACTCGGACAGAAACGCCGCTCCCTTCAGAGCAGGCTCTCGTCCCAGACCGTCCAGCCCGTACCCAGCTCACGGCGCAGAGTGTCCAGGGCCGCGTGCGCCCGCTGCTTGAAGGCCTGCCGCTCCTCGTCCGACCACGGCGAGGGGTCCGGCGGATACTTCCAGTCGATCGACGACTGATACCACTCGGACAACTTCGCCAGTTCCTCTCGGATGGCCGGGCTGATCGGCAGCCTGTCCAGTTCACAGGGGTAGCCGTACGGGCTGTCCACGTCCTCCGGCCACAGCGGGGTGTCTACGCCCGCCTCGAAGAAGAATCGCAGGTAGTGGGTCATGCGGCATCCTCTCAGGCGTCCGTGGGTACAGCGCGGGCGGGACCCCTGTCCTGTCGACGGCTGATCATCATGCCCCACCAACTGGACCCGCGAGAAGGGAGATCGCCCGCAGGGGCTTTTCGTGCGTCAGGGCGCGTAGTAGGCGGCGTGCACTTCGACGGAGAAGCCCTCGAAGTCGCCGGCTGCCTCACAGAGGTTCAGTCGTCGCAGCGCCGCGTCGGCTTCGGGTGAGCGCTGTTCCGACAGATACGCCTTGGTCCTGGGCAGTCCGCCTCCGCACGGCAACTGGATGCCGATCGAGCAGTCGGCGTCCATACTGGCGGTCTTGGCCTGCCAGATGAGCAGCACGTCGTCGGGACTCCCGGCGTTGAACAACTGCACGCAGCACAGTCTCATCAGCTCCGTGTCCCCGTCGCCCTGTGCGCACTTCTCCAGCCGGGCGCGCGCGGTAAGCAGACTCCGGACCTCCTCGAGGTCCACCCCGACGGGGTACAGACCGTATCGGCGCAGGCTCTCGTCCTCGTCCATCGCCGTCCTTTCTCACTGGGAGCGGACACGGGTTGCCGTTCCCCGTGTCCACAGGGAGAGGTCGCTGCTCGTCGCCACGGCGATGGTGCGTCCGGAAGGCGAGAAGCCGGCTGTGCGGAATGTGGAGTAGTGCGAGTGGAAGATGTGCCACCACCGCTCTCCGTGCGGACCGGCATGGGGCAGCCCGCCGTCGCCGGACAGCAGCACACGGTCGTTCGGCCAAGCCGGGGTGACGACCTCCAGGGTCCAGCCGTCCTCGGTGGTGGTGTGAAGCCCTCCTCCGAAGAGCCCCGCGATGCGTACGCGACTCCCGGCGATCGGCCCCAGCCCCGGGCAGGACAGGTCGGCAACCGCGTCGGGGGTGCTGTCCTCGGGGTCGGGGTCACGGTCCCTGGCGATCTTCTCCCCGGTGACGGCGTCGAAGAGACCATGTCCGTCGTGGGAGACGACCATCACCAGATCGTGTCCGCTGTCGGGATGCGTCGCGAAGCCGATCCCGAGCAGTCCGCCGACAGGAACGCCGTAGGTGTACTCGAAGACGGGCTGCCAGGGTTCAGGAGCGGGCACCACGGGGGCCGCGAGAAGCCGGTTCCGCATCGCCTGCTGGTACGCCGAGAGCCCGGGCTCACGCTCCGGCTGTTCGACCGGAGCCGCCTTCTTCGTCCACTTCATCACGGCTCCATGATCCACATTCCGGCAGGCTTGCCCAACGGAGTTGATGCAGCCCGGCGCTCAAGCACGGGCCCTTGCAGTCTGTGAACGCGGCTTGATGACCCACGTCATCCGGTCCCGCTGCCACACCGCCGGGAAACGGCCGTCCCGGGCCGCCGCCAGACCGATCGCCGACGAGTACGCCTGGTAGACGGTGATTGTGCGGTCCGTGTGCAGGGCTCGGATCTGGTGCTTGGGTTCTGTCACTGGATCAGGGTGATCAGACGTCTTCGCGCGCGCCATCGAATTATCGCGGCGGGAGGCCACCGAGTCTGCGGTGGCGGATGAGGGTGCAGGCGATGCTCGTGAAGGCAAGGAAGCAGTCGGCCTGGCACTGTCACGTTGGCTGACCGGTGGGATGATCTTCGGGTTGATCAACCTGGGAAGGGTCGTCCGTGAGGAGCGCGTCGCTGTCGTACAAGGGGCACTGGTACCCGGTCGAGGTCATCTCCCACTGTGTGTGGCTGTACTTCCGTTTCCCGCTGTCGTTCCGCGAGGTCGAGGAGCTGATGCTCGAGCGCGGGATC
>NZ_JAGMUJ010000059.1 GCF_019049255.1 Streptomyces sp. AC558_RSS880
GCGGGGGTCTCCTCGCCCGTGTCCGAGGCGGACCCGGGGGCCGAGGCGCCGGCGCGCCCGGGGGGGGCGGCGGGGGTCGGCGGGAGGGGTCGCGACCGTCTCCCGGGCCGCGGTGACGGCGGCTTCGAGGTCGTCGGCGGAGCCTGACTGCTCGTACCGGGTGAATCGCATGGTCGCCAGGTTGTGCAGCAGGGTCGGCCGGTCCTGGTGTCCCGCAGGTGAGGCGTCGACCGCGTCACCTGCCGGCCCGACCGCTGCGTCCAGATCCCCGGACGCGTTCGTCAGGCCGAATCCGAGGTGCAGTGCGGAGGCGAGGCCGGAGAGGTAGGCGGCCCGGTGCGGAGTGTCGTCCGGTGTCACGTCCAACGCCTTGCAGTAGGCGTCGACGGCGGCTTCGATGTCCCGTGACTCTCCGGTGAGGGTGAAGCGTTCGGCCATGGCCCTCCCGCGCTGTTCGGCCACATCGGCGAGTGTCTTCACCAAGCGGTCCTTGAGGCTCATTCTCCCCGTCCCCTCGTCCGGTCGTCGTGCTGTCGGCGGCTCTCGGTCCGGGTGCTCCGGGTGGAGGGAGAGGTCGCCTCACGCCAGGAATGCATTCCCTCGACCCGATTGCGGGCAACATCACCGGATCGCACATTTCGCCGGGTACGCGCACCGCGGATGGTGGAGCACGGGAAGGCGTGGACGCGGGCGCCGCGCGTATCGGCGGTCGTACGCTGCGCGGGCGCCTGGGTGTTCGCGGTGGCGGCGGGCACCGGGGCGCGGAAGAGGTGCCGTCACCCCCGTTCCCCGCAGGGCGCCCCGTCGGAGAGGGGGACTCCGGGCAGGAGCTTCGCGCGTTCGTCCGCGTCGATGCTCGCGCGCAGCCGGCAGATCCGCGCCAGCCGGACCTCGGGGTCGAGGCCCCACAGCCGTACGGTGCCGTCCGTGCCGGCGCTGGCCACCGTGCGCCCGCCGGGAGCGAAGGTCACACTCCACACCGCGTCGGTGTGGCCCGTCAGCGTCGCCCACGGACGCCGTCCGGCGACGTCCCACAGGCGCACCGTACGGTCGTTGCCGCTGCTGGCGAGCGTGCGGCCGTCGGGCGCGAAGGCGATGCCCCGGGTGGAGCCGATGTGGCCGGTCAGGACGGCCTCGGCGCGGTGTGCGCGGACGTTCCACAGCCGTACGGTGCCGTCATTGCCGCTGCTGGCCAGGGTCCGCCCGTCAGGGGCGAAGGTCACGCCGCGCACCGCGCCGGTGTGGCCCTTCAGCGTGCCGAGCGGGCGGTGCGAGGAGACGTCCCAGAGCCGTACGGTCAGGTCGTCGGCGGCGCTCGCCAGGACCCGGCCGTCGGGGCTGAAGGCGACGCCGTTGGCGAAGTCCCGGTGGCCGGTCAGCGTCGCCAGCGGCACGCGCTTCGTCACGTCCCACAGGCGCACCGTGCGGTCGGCGCCGGCCGAGGCGAGACTGCGGCCGTCGGGCGCGAAGGCGAGGGAGTAGACCTGCCCGGTGTGGCCGGTCAGGGTCGCCAGTGGTCCCCGTGCGGCCACGTCCCACAGCCGGACCGTGCCGTCGGAGCCCGCCGACGCCAGGGTCCGCCCGTCGGGGGCGAAGGACACCGAGAAGACCGCCTCGGTGTGTCCCCGGAGGGTCGCCAGGAGCCGGCGTCCGTCCACCTCCCACAGCCGTACCGTGTGGTCGGCGTCGGCGGTGGCCAGCAGTCTCCCGTCGGGGCTGTACCGGGCCTGCCAGACCTGCGTGAACGGACGGGCCGTCAGCACCGGGCCGCCGAGGTTCCACAGGACCACGGACCGGTCGAAGCCGGCCGTGGCGAGCAGGGTGCCGTCGGAGGTCGCGGCCGCCCCCATCACGTAGTCGGTGTGGCCGGCGAGGACGGCGGTCTGGCGGCCGCTGCGGACGTCCCACAGCCTGGTCGTCCCGTCGCCGGCCGCGCCGACGACCGTGGCGCCGTCGTGCGTGTACGCGACGGCGTTGATGTCGTCGCTGCTCCCGGAGAGCGTCGCGCCGGGCCGGCCGGCGCGCACGTCCCACAGCCGCACGGTCCGGTCGACGCCTCCGGAGGCCACCTCCCGGCCGTCCGGGGAGAACGCCGCGCCCAGCACTTCGTCGGTGTGTCCCTCGAGCACGGCGAGGGGCCGGGCCCGGTCGGTGTCCCACAGCCGCACGGCCCGGTCGGCCCCGGCGGAGACCAGGGTCCGGCCGTCACGGGCGTGGTCCAGGGCGTTGACCGCTCCCTCGTGCCCGCGGAGGGAGGCGGTGACGCGGGGCGTGCGCGCGGTGTCCCACAACTGGATCGGCCCCTGCGCGGTCGCGACGGCGAGCCGGTGCCCACGGGGGTCGAAGGACAGTGCCCGGGCGCCCTCCGTGCTGTCGTCGAGCACGGCCTTCCTCCGGCGCTCGGCGATGTCCCAGAGGCTCACCGGCCCGCGCGTCGACGTCGCCGCGAGGGTACGGCCGTCGGGGCTGAAGGCGATCGAGCGGACGGGACCGGACACGGTGAACGTGGCGGTCGTGCGGCGGTCCGACACCCGTCGCAGGGTGACCGTCCCGTCGGAACTGGCCGTCGCCAGGGACCGGTCGTCCGGCGCGAAGACCACCGCGTTGACCGGCCCCCGGTGACCGCCCAACCGGCCGGAGAAGGGCTGGGACTGCGTGCTCAGCAGCGCGCCGCGCGCCTCGACGGTGACGTGGGCCCGGTAGGCCTCCCCGGCCAGCAGCATCGACGCCTCCGGCCGGCCTCCGGCGAGCGACGCGGACAGGACGGCCAGTGCCTGGGAACGCGCGACGCGTTCCTGGTCGAGGGCGCTCTCGCGCTGCTGGTGGGCGAGGCCGCCGGCGGTCAGGGCGAGCCCCAGCAGGACGACGAGCGTGGCGAGCGTCGACTGCCGGAGCCGGACCTGGCGTCTGGCCTGCCTCTCGTGGCCTTCCTGTTCGGCCAGGCTCGCCCGGAGGAACGCTTCCTCGCCGGGGCCGAGCCGGTTCCAGCCGTCCAGTTCGTCGGCCCAGAAGCGCACGGTGCTCAGCCGGGTGCCTCGGTACAGCACGGACGGATCACGGTCCTCGCGCTCCCATTCGGCGGCGGCGTGCGCGAGTCGCTGGTGCAGGAGCAGCCCGGCGCGGTCGGCGTGGATCCAGTCCCGCAGCCGTGGCCAGGCGTGCAGCAGGGCCTCGTGGGTGATCTCGACCGTGTCGCTGTCCGTGGTGATCAGCCGGGCCCGTACGAAGGCGTCGAGCGCGGCGGCCGCGCCGTCCGCGTCGGTGAACTGCTCCCTCAGGGCGGCCGTGTTCATCCGGCGGCGGGTCGCCCCGCCGCCGTCCGCGACGTACACCAGCCGGGACAGGACGCGGCGGATCGTCCTCTGCTCGGCCGGATACAGCCGGGCGAAGACGTTCTCGGCGGTCCGCGCGATCGCGCCCTGGATCCCGCCGGCCCGCTCGTACCCGGCGACGGTCAGGGTGGACCCCTCGCGCCGCTGCCAGGTGGCCAGCAGGGCGTGGGAGACGAGGGGGAGCACGCCGGAGGGGGTCACGCCGGCTCCGGAACCGGCGTCCTTCCCGCCGTCCCGCGGTGGGCCGCCCGGCAGCGTGCCGCCCCGCTCGTCGCGCAGCCCCGCGTCGCGCAGGAGCAGGGGCATCAGGCCCGGTTGGAGAGTCAGTCCGGCGAGTTCCGCCGGCCGGGTGATGGACTCCCGTAACTCCCCCACGGACATGGGCGGCAGCACGAACAGCCCGTCGGTGAGGACCGGGGCCAGTTCGGGAAGGCCGAGGCAGTCGCCGGTGAAGTCGGCCCGGACGCCGAGCACCACGACGGCGGGGCCGTGTTCGCTCTCCTCCGGCCGGGGGGCCGCCAGCGCGCGGAGCACCCGGACGAAGGAGCGCCGCTCGTCGTCGTCCGGGCAGAGGGTGAAGAGCTCCTCGAACTGGTCGACGATCAGCACCGGTCGGCCGGGCGGGGGCCGGCGTCCCCCGGGTGGCGCCGGCGGGTCGTCCACCATCGCGCGTACGGCGTCCAGCACCGCGTCGGGATTGGCGCGCGCCTCCTCGACGGTGACGGCGAGATCCCCGCCCACCGCTTTCGCGGTGCGTTCCAGGAGTTCGTCCAGGGGCCGTGAGGTGGGGGTGAACGTCACCACCGGCCACCGGTCGGCGCCCGGCATGGGGAGGTCGCCGCGCCGCAGGGCGGGCACCAGTCCGGCGTTGAGCAGGGACGACTTGCCCGCGCCCGAGGGGGCGACGAGCATCAGCGGGCCGCTTCCCACCCGTTCGAAGACGCGTTCCACCAGTGCGGCCGTCGCGCGCTCCCGGCCGAAGAACCAGTCCGCGTCCTGCGAGGTGAACGCCGACAGGCCGCGGTACGGACACACTCCGTCGGACTGCCGCCCGGGAGCGGCGCCCTCGGCGCCGCTCCCGCCGTCGGCGGGCGGTCCCTCCTGTACGAGCCTGAGCAACTGCCCCTCGGCGCCCAGCACTCGGTCACAGATACGGGCGATGTCGGCGGTCGCCCGTTTCGTCCCGGTCTCGATCTTGCTGAGGTAGCCCTTGCTGTAATGCGTCTGCCGTGCCAGGTCGGTCAGCGACAGGCCGCGCGCCTGTTTGAGTCGTCTCAGTTGTGCGGGGAAGGAGTGCGTGGTCAGCGCGTTCCGGTCCCGCCCGTTCCCGTGGTCAACTTCATGCTCGTGCTGCGGATCTCCCACGGAGTCCCCCAAGCGGTGCGGCCGTGAGACGGTGGACGCCCAGATTACTGCCGGGACGGTAAGGGCAGCCAAACCTTTCACCCGATGTAGCGAAAACGCGAACGTCCGGAACCGTGGGGCGGTTCCGGACGCTCGTTGCCGGGCGGGCGGGTGGACGGGTCAGGTCAGGTTGACCGCGCAGCCGCCGTTCACCCAGCGGTGCGACCTGATGTTGTCGTTCACCGTCGGACCGGTGCTGAAGAAGTTGTCGGAGAGGTTGTCGGCGTACAGCTCGCCCGGCTGGAGGCAGGCGTGGCCTCCCTCGTAGTTCTCCAGGAAGTAGAACGCGACGATCGACAGGGTGCCGGTGAATCCGCGGTTCATGACCGACGAGGCCCTGTCGTTGGCGGAGCCCCAGTTGCTGCTGTTGCCCGGCGTGGCCACCAGCTGGGTGCCCTGGCAGTCGAAGCCGTCCCAGGCGTACACGTTGCCGTTGCGCGGCCCCCACTTGCTGTCGCAGCCGGGGCCGGCGACGGCGCTCTCGGACGCCTGCGCGGTGGTGGCGGGTGCGGCGAGGCCCAGGGCGGCGAGCCCGAGGACCGCTGCGGTGACGGTGAACTTGCGCATGTCGTTTCCCCTCGTTGGTGTCGCTGTTGATGCTTCGGTGGTGCGTCGGAGCCGGTGTGCCGGGCCGGTTGCCCGGCGCGCACCGGCACCGTGGGGCGGTGTCCGCCCGGGCGCGACATGGTCAGTCGCGCTCCGGGACGATGCGCACCGCCCGGTCGTAGGCCCGCTGACCGAGGTGCCGGTAGGTGTCGATGTCCTTGCCGAACCGGTCGCGCAGGCGGTCCAGGTAGTACGTCTCCCGTGCCGTGGCCACGGCACGCAGGGAGGTCTCGCGGGCACAGGTAGCGTCGGCGACGGCGGTCTTCCGCTCGGCGGTGAACGCCTCGTCCGCACGGGCCTCGCCCAGTCGGCTGGTGCGGACGCGGACGGCTTCGCGGGCCGCCTGGGGATCCTTGTAAGGCTGCCCCGCCTGCTTCATGCACCGCGCCCACGCCTCGACCGCGGAGGTCAGTTGACGGTCCTTCATGAGCTTTTCGCCGTACAGGGTGTTGAGTCCCGAGACGGTCTTGCTCGTGCGGAACCAGGTGGCCGGGTCGCCGTAGAGCGTGCGCTCGGCCTCCTCCGTGCAGCCTCCGAGGCGTTTGCGGATCTCTCCGCCGACGGGCAGCGGCGCCCGGAGGATCTTCGCGTCGTCACCACCGTCCAGCGCGGTGTCGAAGGCGGCGCGCCGGGTGGCGGAAAGGCTCTGCCGGTAGGTGCCGTTGGGGTTGCGCTCGTGGACCCGCAGGCTCTTCGCCTCGATACGTCCCCCGTAACCGTGCGTGCGGGCCCAGGCCACATCGTCCTGCACGTAGCGCACCGGGCGGCTCTCCTGGAGCGTCAGGCCGCGGTCCTCCCGGTAGGTGAAGCCCTGGCGGTTCATGCACTGCCTGGTCAGACGTTGTTGCGCGTCGGCGACGCGCAGTTCCTGCTGCCAGGTCAGTGCCGGGGGACGCGGACGCGGATCCTGTTGCGCCCGGCCGTCGCCGCCTCCGCCGCCTCCGTCGGCGCATCCGGTCGTGACGGCCGCCACGACCGTGCACAAAGACACGAGTGCACGTCTCATGAACCCGGCCCCCTTCGCTGCCGTTTGCTGACGGACTCAGAGTTGTCCCGCTGCAGCCAGAGGTCGACGGGTTTCCTGTTGCCCGCCGGGCGGTCGGCCGGGAAACCGGGCGCGAGCAGGGGAGACGCGAGGAAGGAGGCAACACGGTGAGGACGGGAAGCGGTGCGGGTGAGGAGCAGCCCCCTCCCCCGTCACACGGGCGCACCGGTACAGAAGCCACCCGTACGGCACGCGATCCGTGCTTTCCGCCCGCCGCGGGGACACGCACCGCGTCCGCCCCCCGACTCGCCGCCGCTTCCCCCGCACCGCATACCGGCGCCCCACCCGGTGTACAGGCCCCCGTCGTACATGCGCCGTTGCTGGTGGTGGGACCGGCGCAACCACAACGCCGCGCCCATGCGCACCTCGCCCTCCCCGCTCCCTCCCTCTCACCCCACGGACACCACCGGATTCGCGATGGCCTTCACCTTCACCCGGCGCGCATCGGGGCCCCGGCCCGACCTCGGCCGGGGCCCGTCCCCTCACCCGTCCGCGCGGCGGCCCATGTCCGGGTCGATGTCCTCGGCACTCGGAGCGTTGAGCATCCGCTGGTGCACGTAGCGGCCCCGGATCTCGTCCGTGGTCAGCACTTCCCAGCCCTCCGGCAGTTCCTTGCCCGCGTGCTCGAGCTCGGCCGTCCACGCCTTGACCAGTTCCGCACGGGTCGTCGGTATCCGCGACGCCGTCGGCTGGGCTGCGCCGACCGTCACAGGAGGCGTCTCGTCCTCCTGAACCGCCGCCACCGCGAACCCCAGCGCACCACCCGCCACGAACACCGCTGCGGTAATGCCCCCTATCCGCCTGCGTGTCATCCCGCTCCCCTCATGAGCCGCACACACCTGCACCGTGCCACAGCCCTGCGGGACGAACGAAGAACCGGACCCTCACTTCGCCCTTACGTCCCCCCACCCATGAGCTCGTGCCGGTTCGGCCGGCACGAGCGGCAGAGGCGGCGAGGTCGCATCACGCGACGGCGGTCCCCTCGAGTTCGACCATCTGGCCGGGGATCGCCAGCCGTGTCACCCCGAGCATCGTGGTGGTCGGCGCCACCCCGGCGGCGCCCAGCCGCGACGCCAGCACGCCGTAGTGCGGGAACAGCAGATCGACGTCGGTGGTGTAGACGTTGAGCCGGACGAGGTTCGCGAGGGACATGCCGGCCTCGCCGAGCACGGCCTCCAGGTTGTCGAGGCTCAGTGCCAACTGTGCGGCCATGTCACCGTCGTGCCGGGGCTCGCCGTCGCCGCTCATCGCGGTCTGTCCGGAGCAGTACAGGGTCCGGGTGTGCCCGGAGACGACCTCACCCTGGTTGAACCCCCTCTCCACCGACCACGTCACGGGGTTGACCGCCGTTCGTTCCACTGCCACATCGGCTCCATTCGATTCACGGGAAGTACGTACGTCCGTCGGCGCGGTAGCCGCCGTCGTCGACGTCGGTGCTCACGAGCCTTCCAACAAAACATGACACCCTTGGTCATGTATTCGATAGCGTTCTCGTATGCGCGCCGATCGGCTGGTCTCGCTGGTACTGCTGCTGCGTCAGCGCGGTCGGATGACCGCGGACACGCTGGCCCGCGAGCTGGAGGTGTCCACCCGTACCGTGCTGCGCGACATCGAGGCACTGTCCGCAGCCGGCGTCCCGGTCTACGCCGAACGCGGCCGACACGGCGGGTTCGCGCTGTTGCCCGGTTTCCGGACCGAGCTCACCGGACTGAACCACGACGAGGCCCTTGCCCTGCTGACCGCCGGATCGGGGCGCGGCGAGCAGGTGTTCGGCCTCGGCTCGGCGCTCGCTTCGGCCATGCGCAAGGTGGTCGACGCGCTGCCGGAAGGTCATCGGGCCACCGCGAGCGACGCGGCCCGGCGCATTCTCGTCGAGCCCGAGACCGACCTGCTCTCACGCCGGCCGGTCACCGAAGAGGTGCCCGACACGACGATGATCGAGATCCGGCGCGCGGTGCTCACCGGACACAGGCTGCGCATCCACTACGCGGCCACGGGCCAGGCACCCCGGTGGCGCACGGTGGACCCGATCGGCCTGGTCACCGTACGCGACCGGGGCTACCTGCTGGCCACGAGATCCGGCGCGGACCGCACCTACCGGCTGTCGCGGATCTCGGCCGCCGAGGAACTCCCCGAACCGGCACAGCGACCGAACCGGGTCGACCTGGACCGGGTCTGGCGGGAACGCTGCGCGCGGTTCCTGTCCAGCGACCACATCGCCGTGCTGACACGGGTGACCCCGGAGCGGCGGGAGGACCTGCTGAGCACCGTGGTGGCCGTCCGCGCCGCAGAACCGGACGCGGACGGCTGGCTGCGGCTGGAGGTGACGTTCCAGGATCTGCGACACGCCGAGTGGGCACTGTGGCAGCTCGGCACGGACGCGGAAGCCCTGGCCCCGGAGTCGTTGCGCACCTCCCTGCGCGACCGCGCCGCCGCGATGGCCATCCGCTACGGGGACTCGTCCTGAGAGTCGGTCAGGGCGCGCATCGGAAGTGGATCTTGAATGTGCGAGGACCCGGACGGCCGCACCGGTACCCACTACGACCGGAGCCGCAAGACGTCGACCGACGAGTTCGCGCGCCGGCGCCAGGGGTTCCGGACGGCAGTCGCGCTCGCCGCCGGGGAGGGCGAGCGCCGGCCGCTGCTCTTCCCGGACGCCTTCCCGTACGTCCGTCCGCGCTGGAAGGTCTCCGGCCGTCTGCTCGACCCGGACCTGACCACCGGTCACGAAAAGGCTGGATGCGCGGGTGCCCCGTGCCGCCGGACACGTCAGTCGTCCTCCACCTGGATCAGCACGACGAAGCGGTCACCGTCACTTCCGGTGACGAGGGTGTCCATGGTGGCTCCGGTGACACCACTCACGCTTACGTCGTCCCGGTTGGACCACCAGCACGCCCCGGACCCGAGGGCGGCCACCACGCACCGGGCGACGGCATCGGCCTCGCCGCGGTCCCTGTACGCGTGCGACGGCCACAGCAGACTCACCGAGGCGAGTTCCCCCATCAGCGCGGTGGCGTCCGAGGCGTCCCACGGCACGAGCGACGCCTCGACCTGCCCGACCGGCACCGGGTCCGAGCCGTACTTGTGCCAGTGCTCCTCGTGCAGCCGGCGCACGAGGGCGTGCACCTCGGCGGCGACGAGAGGCCGTGGCCCCTCCGGAGCGGGGGCGGTCCGGGGAAGCCGCCCGGCACTCACGTACACGTTCGGCTCACGCACCAGCCGTTCCATGAGCTCCGCCGGTTCGTCCCCGTCGTGTGTCACTGGTCGTCTCCCGGATCCTCGCGACCGGACCGGTCACCCCGCACCGGCTGTGCCCGTACGGGATCGGCAGCCGGATCACCGGTCCGGGAAGTACCAGAACATGCATGCCGATCGTACGACAACCCTCGTCAGCGGCACGCTCACCCGGGCTCCCGCGGGGGCGGCGCGCTGTCGGCGTGCCGCAGAGCCAGGAACCGCTCCGCCTCGCGCTTGAGGTCCGGCGCCCCCGTACGTGTGCCCCTCCGCCATCGGGTCCAGCCGGAGGACGCTCACACCGTCAAGACGCGAAGACCTGACGGATTTCGGGCTCGACACCCACCCGCTGCGTTCAAGGCATTGACACGTGCATTACAGAGGCTTTACGTTCCGGCCACCTGAGAGCGCTCTCAGACTCCCCTCCTGTCATGACTTGAGGTGCCGCATGCCATCCCCCCGCACCAGACCGGCAGCCGTTCTGCTGCTGGCCTCAGCCCTCGTCGCCGTCGGCCTGGGTCCGGCCGCCGTACCGGCGGCCGCCGCCACCGTCCCCGTGGGCTCCGGCAGTTACTCCGACACCCGGCCCGCCGGTGCGTCGGGCCCCACCACCAACACGGGGACGCCGGTCACGCCCAAGCTGACCGCCGCCGCCCGGAACCGGCCCGTGCCCACCAACGACTGGTGGTCCTCCCTCGCCTTCCAGCGCTACGGCGACAACCCGTACTCGACCCCCATGTACGGGCACCCCCTCACCTACCAGGCCACGGCCGGCGGGCTCGACGTCGGCTATCCGACGACCCCCGCGATCGTCGGTGACGGCCGCCAGTACGAGTACGCCCACAAGCGCGACCTCACCATCGGACTGACCGGCCTCAACTCACCCGACACCAAGGCCGACGACTGGTCGGACTGGACGGTCACCCCCTACTGGTCCGACGGCGCACGCACCCTGCGCACCACCATCGGCCACGGCTCCCCGTTCGTCTACGCCAAGGGCTCCGGCGGCAACGCCCAGATCACCACCGCCGGCGCGCCCGCCGTCTTCGCCGACCAGGGCAACGTCCTCGGCATCACCGTCGCCGGGCACCACTACGCCCTCTTCGCACCGACCGGCAGCGACTGGAACGTCGCCGGCTCCACCGTCACCGCGGGTCTCGGATCCAAGGACTACTTCTCCGTCGCCGTGCTGCCGTCCACCGGCGCGCTGGCGACGTTCAAGAAGTACGCCTACAGCTTCGTCACCGGTTCCAAGGTCACCTGGAACTACACCGGCGGCACCGTCGGCGCCACCTACACGCTCACCACCGAGGCGAAGGAAGGCACCGAGCGCGGCACGCTCCAGGCCCTCTACCGCCACCAGTGGCTGCACACCACGGACCCCCTCACCTCCTACACCTACGTCTCGCCGCGCGGCACCATGAAGGTCCGCGAGTCGGCCTCCTTCACCACGAGCCAGAAGGCGTCGGCGGTACTGCCCGCGCTGCCCAAGTCGAACGGCGTGGACACCGCCAGACTGCGCGGCTACCTGAACGAGGTCGTGAACGCCTCCGACCCCTTCTCCGGGGCCTCGGACACCTACTGGACCGGCAAGGCCCTCGGCCGCCTCGCCCAACTCGTGCCGGTGGCCGACCAGATCGGCGAGACCGGCACCCGCGACCGGATGCTCGGCCTGATGAAGGGCAAGCTCCAGGACTGGTTCACGGCGGGAGGCGCGAACGAGTTCAGCTACGACAAGGACTGGAAGACCCTCACCGGCTACCCCGCCTCCTACGGCAGCGACACCGAGCTGAACGACCACCACTTCCACTACGGCTACTACGTCTACGCGGCGGCGATCGTCGCCCAGTACGACCCGGGATGGGCCGCCGACTCCGCCTGGGGCGGCATGGTCGAGACCCTCGTACGGGACACCGCCAACCCCAGCCGCACCGACACCGCCTTCCCCTTCCTGCGCGGCTTCGACGTCTACGCGGGCCACAGCTGGGCCTCCGGGCACCAGGGGTTCGCCGCCGGCAACAACCAGGAGTCCTCCTCCGAGTCCACCAACCTCAGCGCGGCCCTCGTCCTGTGGGGCTCCGCCACCGGCGACACCTCGCTGCGTGACCTCGGCACCTTCCTGCTGACCACCGAGTCGGAGTCGATCGCCCAGTACTGGTTCGACGCCGACGAGCAGGTCTTCCCGTCCTCGTTCGGCCACGACACGGCCGGCATGGTGTGGGGCAGCGGCGCGGCCTACTCCACCTGGTGGACCGCCAACCCCGAGGAGATCCACGGCATCAACGTCCTGCCCGTGACCGGCGGATCGCTCCACCTCGGCGGCGAGAAGGCCGCGATCCGGCGCAACATCGCCGAGATGGAGCGGGAGAACGGCGGCCCGGCCGTCGAATGGCGCGACATCCTCTGGGAGTTCCAGTCCTTCGCCGACCCGGGTACGGCCAAGGCGAAGTGGGACGCGGGCCACGCCGGCTACACCCCCGAGCAGGGGGAGTCGAAGGCGCACACCTACCACTGGATCAACACCCTCGACACCCTCGGCGCCCCGGACGCCACCGTGACCGGTGACATCCCCGCCTCCGCCGTCTTCACCAAGGGAACGACCCGGACCTACGCGGCCCACAACCACGGACCGACGGCCCGCACCGTCACCTTCTCCGACGGCAAGACCCTCTCCGTACCGGCCCGTTCCACCGCGACCGGCACCGGAACCGGTTCAGGAGAACCCGACCCCGACCCGGAACCGCCGACCGGCAACACCTTCCAGCTGCGCAGCGGTGGCGCCCTGACCACGGCGACCGGCGGCACGGCGGGCAGCGACACCATCGCCTCCGCCGACGGCGCCAACCACGACGGCACCCCGTACCGGCCCCTCGTCTACGAGGTCCGTGGTGTCAACGGCACGCTCACCCCGGGCGCGCAGACCGCCTTCCGGCTCCAGGTGGACGCGGGCACCGCGGTCGGGCTGGGCCAGCAGGCCCGGATCAGCTACGACCTCACCGGCGACGGCAGCTTCGACCGGACCGAGACGTACCACTACTTCGCGACCGACCCGGTCACCGGATGGGAGGAGTACACGCAGGCACGCGGCCTCAAGACGGCCACGGGCACACCGGGTGATCTCACCGGCGGCACCGTACGCCTCGAGGTGTGGAGCGCCATCGGCAACGGCACCTCGAAGCTCCAGACGGGCACGGACAAGTCCGTACTGGTGATCCCCTACAGCTGAACCGCGAAGACCGGCGGCGGGCATCGGCGTTCGGCCGATGCCCGCCGCACCGGCATGGCCGGCACCCGCGGCCCGCCGTGCCGCGCGACCGGATCGGTCCGGGATTCGACCAGGTGGGTGTCGATGCCCGGCTGCAGCGGTGGTGCGCACCGACGGTCCCGGTAACCGATTCACCCGGAAGGTCCTCGCGAAGCCCACCCCAGCCGACGAGGACACGCGGCTCGCGCTGGAGCGGTTCCTCGTCGTACACGGTGGTGATGTCGGCGTGGTCCAGACGGGCGGCGGTCCTGGCCTCCCCCTCGAAGCGCGCGAGGGCGGTACGGCGCCAGTCGGGCAGGGCCAGGAGATCCGCGGCGACGGCCTTGCCCGCGGCGAACTGCTCCACGTGCACTTCCCTCAGTGAGCCCCAGCGGTGTGTCGGCGCACGGACCACCCAACCGGCAGCCCCGGCCGGCACCCTCGGCGGTACACACAATCAAACGTGAGCGAAATGCAACTTTGTTGACATCGCTAACACGTATGCATCATGCTCTCGTCAGCAGCGGGTAACCGCGTCGGCGGCACCGCCATTCTCGCCTGTCCCCCTCCGTCCCGTCCCGGAGTCCAGCATCATGCCCACGTCCCGTCGCCTCACCCCCGTCGCCCTGCTGATCGTGTCGGCCCTCACGCTCGTCGGATGCGGCTCCGATGACGAACCGTCCGAACCGCCCGCCTCTTCGGCCACCGAGGCGGAGCAGAAGGCACCCGAACCGGACGACGAGCCCGCGGCGGACGCCTCCGAACCGACGGAGGACGACACCTCGCTCGCCGACTTCCTCCGCTCGGCGAAGGTCGACGACGCACTCGTGAACCGTCTGGGCGAAGTGGGCGACGCCAACGGCTACGGCCTGGGCGAGGGCGTCGAGACGAGCCTGGAGGAGCGGCAGCAGCTGGCGACCGTACAGGTCGGCACGTGCCGTGACGTGGCCGTCGGGCACCGCACGTGGGAGGGGATCCAGGCCTCGGACGTGAGCTCGGGCGGGACCGAGGAACAGGCCGCGGCCATGGCGGACTTCCTGCGCAAGGAGTTCTGCCCGCACGTCGCTCCCTACAAGGAGGCGCCGTTGCCCGAGCAGACCCTCGGCGGCCCCGAGGAGGACGCCAAGGAAGGACGGGGCCTGGCCTCACCGGTGTCCTGGTGGGACACGCGCTACCGGCGCGTCTCGTGGTCCGAGGAGTGCGCCGCCCAGACGGGACAGCCCATCGGGGACCCGGTCGCCTACCGCCTGTCGGACGACGCCGTCGTCTGCGCCACCGTGCCACCGGCGGAGAAGCTGAAGAAACACCTCATCAGCGTCGACGTCGTGTTCGCCGAACCCGTCGGCGAGGAGCGGGCACAGGACGCCGCGCTCTCCCTGCTCCCCATCGACGCCGTGGCCGAGGACGAAGCGGAAGGCACCAACCCCGACTGGTCGTACCTCGAGGGAGCCTGCCTCAACCTCAACATTCAGAGCCAGCGCCTCAAAGACATCGTCGCCGACCTCGAGAAGGACGCCGAGCCGTGGGCGCACGCCGTCTACTACTCCGACGGATCCACCACCGACGGCGCCGTCGGCCCCTACACCGGAAAGATCAAGCAGGTCTCCCTCTCCACGGGCAGGAACGAACCCACGGACACCGGCGACCTGACCTGCTGACCTCTCCCGCCCCGGGCCTCAGTCCCCGCCACGCCACTGCCCAAGAGAGTCCCCGTTGATCGACAGCACCACCCCCCGGAGGGACGGATCGGCCCCCGTCCCTCCGTCCGCCGCGCCTTCCCCCTCGGACGTGCGCGCGGAGCGCCGACGGCTCATCGAGTCGATCGGCGCCCTCCGCCACCTCCTGTCCAAGCGCCGCGCCTTCGAGGTCGCCGACCAACGGCGCCTGAACCACGAGGCAAAGCACCGGAACCGCGTCGAGGCCGCCCACGACAAGGCGCTGCACCGGATCCATGAGGAACGGGCGCGCCAGGAAGCCTCGCTGAACCACCAGCTCAACGCGCTGGACGGAGAACGCGAGCGCCAAGAGACGCAAGCTCTGGCGCTCCTGCGCCGTCACTCCATCGAGCGCGCGCTCAGCGGCGAACACCTCACCGCCAGCCAGGTGAACGGCATCGGCAACGGCCTCATCCGCAGCCTTGCTGCACAGGGCATCAGAACCGCCGCCGACTTCCACAACGTCAGTTGGGACAAGGCACCGAACGGCAAGGGCGGCGACGTCCTCTACATCCACCGCACTAAGGGCGACAAGGTTCACATCAACGGCATCGGCGAGCACCGTGGCCGCCCGCTGCTGGAGTGGCGTCAGTCCGCCCTCTCCCGTGCGGAGGCCCGCGCCCCGCACAAGCTGCCCCCGGACGAGCGGCACCGCATCGCCGAGATCATCGACGCCGAACGCGTGCGCCTGCGCAAGGAATTGGCAGAGGCCCCGCAGACAGCCGAAACAGCACGCGCGGAAGCCGTACGACTGCGCACCGAAGCCCTCGACCTGCTCACCACCGCCGCAGGCCAGGCCGCGCGGCTCGCCGCCGTGCGCAGGGCGGAGTTCGACGCGATGGCCGAGCGATTGCTGGACCTCCAGAGCCAACTGTCGGCCCACGTGGACACGTACGGCGATGTCGGCCGTCGCGTCCGCCGCGCGCAGAACCGGGCGCTCCGCCCGATTCCCCAGACGTCGCCCCTCCCCGGCATCCCGTCGCCACGCACTCCGGGTGATGCGGCGGCCCGGGTCAGCCTCACCAAGGTCACCGACCTGACCGATTCCCACCCGGTACCGGGAGTCCGGGCGAGCCCCGGCTGGCTGGTCCCGATTCTCTACTTCTGCCTGACCACCGTCGTCGGCGTGGGCGAACTGGGAGACAACACGGCCCACCCCTACCTGATGATCGCCTCCCGCCTCGTCGCCCTCACGGCCACCGCCGAGCTGCTGCGCCTGTGGCTACCCCGCATACGCACGCGAACCGCGGGCCCGATGCCCGACGGAACCGGCTGGCAGACCTCCGGAGTGTTCCTCGCCCTGACCGCGGCCGGCATGTTCGAGGACGAGAAGTCCGACGTCTTCGGGGTCGCCTGCGTCGTATCGGTCCTTGCAGCAGTGCTCTTCCTGGCGGGGACCGGTAGCCGCATTGTTAAGGCAGACGACCGCGCCGGCAAGAACCCCACGTCCCGAAATGGAGCCGTCTCATGACCGAGAGCACGCCCGAGAGACCGGACGCCACGCCCCCGCCGCCCCCAACAGCACCGCCCACGGCTACCCAGGCTTACCCCATGCCTGTCCCGGCTACCGCGACAGGACGCCGTCCGGCCAAGCGCGCCCTCATAGTTGCCGCCGTCGTCGTGCTGCTCCTCGCCGGTGGCGGCGTCACCTGGTGGGCACTGGCCGATGACGGGGACCCCATCGACCACGTCGAGGTCTCGGGCGGCAAGCTCGTCACCGACGACAGCGACGCGTACGAGGACTGCGACGACACCGACGAGTACACGTACAACGACTGCGACTCGGACACCGACGAGACCTACGAGTTCGTCTACAAGATCACCAACGAGGGGGACGGACCCGCCAACTACTCCGTCATCGTCAACGCCTTCGACGAGGACGGCGACTTCGTCGGCCAGACCTACATCGGGTCGACCCACCTGGCCGCCGGCAAGACCGACGCCGACAAGAGCGAGTTCAACGAGTACAGCGAGTTCGAGGACAAGCGCGAGCTGTCCGACATCGCGTCCGTGAAGGTCGCCTACGTCGAGCGCGTCGCACTGGCCAACTGAGCCGAGGCGAACCCCACGAAGCACGCCCGTCCTTCACGCCCCACCGTGAAGGGCGGACGCTGGACGTCCTTGGAGTCCCGTACGTGGACGGCCTGCTCGGGGACGGCGATCTCCATGCAACTGGCACCTTGCGCACTGCTGCAGCTGGACTTGTGCCAGTCGAGTTCAGGCGTGCTCACTGCGAGCGGGCCTGGTCGACGAACGCATTGATCGAACGCTTGAGTTCTTCGAGCTCGGGCAGGTCCGCACGGACATCCGCTGCGGAGGACACCGACTCGGCACGCTTGACGGCCTGAAGGGTGTGGGCCACCGAGACCACGATGTCGTCCGCGGCTGTGATGAGAGTCGCGGAACCGAGAAAGCGCAGTTGGGCCGCTTCTCGGTGCAGGTCCCGCGACTTGTGGTTGTACTCCTCACCGAAAGTGAGGATCTCCGCGTCGCGTCCGAGCTGCTGGAAGTAGTGGAGCTGTTCGAGCAGACGTCGGCATTCGATCGCAGCGGCCACGAAAGCAGCACAGACACCGCGTAGCGCGTCCTCCTGCCGCTGCCGCTTCTCTCGTGACCACTGGGTGTCATCACGACGGGCGGTGAGCCAGCCGCCGAGGGCGACACCACCCAGACTGCCGATCACCGCGATCACCGTCAGGATCAATTGGTTCCCCACGCCTCCAGTGTGGTGCAAGGTCGCAGGAACTTGTTCTTGGTCACCAGGGGCGAATCCACTCCATGCCCTGGCCACGTCCCTCGCGGTGGCCACGGCGACCCCTGGTCCTCGACTCGAATCGCCGGCCCGGCTCGTCGGCGACTGCCGTCACAGGCTCAGCAGCAGGTCCCGGACCGTGGCGGGCCGGGACAGGAACGGGTGGTGGCCGGCGTCGAGTTCGACGACGCTGCCGGCCCGGCGGGCGAACTCGCGCTGCAGACGCGGCGGGGTGCCCCGGTCCTGGGCGCATACGAGGTACGTCGAGGGCACCTGCTGCCATGCGGCCGCCCCGACCGGCTGGCCGGTCACCTGCACGCTCTGCCGGGCGAGGTGATCCGCCGCCTGCGCCTGGACCTCGGGGTCGCAGTCCTGCAGGAACGTGTCCACGAGCAGCTCGGGACGGACCCCGAAGGTGCCGGCGTCGGGGTCCACGTCGAGGAACGGGGCGGGGCCGCCGTCCCCGAACTCCGCCAGGCTCTGCCCGACCTCGGGCAGGTAGCTGGAGACCAGCACCAGGTGGCGCACCGACCCGACGCCCGCGGCGGCTTCCGCGGTGACGATGCCGCCGTAGCTGTGGGCGACCACGACGGTCGGCTCGTCGCCGTCCAGCAGCACCTGCCGCACCGCCGCGACGTCCTCGGACAGCCCCGGACCGCCGACGCCTCCGGGCAGGCCCGCCTCGCCACAGCTCGGCAGCGCCGGGGCCACGCTCGGCACCCCTCGCTCCCGCAGCAGCTCGGCGGTGCGGTGCCACCACCACGACCCGTCCCGCACGCACGCCCCATGCACGAACACGACCCTCATCGCTACCTCCACGTCTGCCTGACCGCCTTTCGATCAACAGTAGACGTAGCCGCCATTACGCGAAAAGATGTTCGATATGGGCAGACGACCACAGCCACACATCAAGGAGAGGCTGCTCGACGCGTGCGCCGACTACGCCCTCGCACACGGCCTCCCGGACCGGCTCGAGCCGCTGGCCACCGCCACCGGCACCTCGGCCCGCATGCTGATCTATCACTTCGGCACCCGCGACGCCCTGCTGCGGGCCGTCCTCGGGCACGCGCGCCAACGCCAGCTCGACACATTCGGCGACCTCCTGCGGGCGCGACCCGACGAGCCCTACACCGCCACCCTGGATCGCGCCTGGACCTCGATCACCGGCTTGGACGGACGGCCGTACCTGCGGATGTTCGGTCAGCTGCGCGAGAACACAGGGCAACAGTTGTGGCCCGACTTCCGGCGCGTCGCCACGACCGACTGGCTCGGGCCGCTCGAGGAGGGCCTGCGCAGCATCGGCCGGCCGGAGCTGGCGACACTCGTCCTCGCCGTCATCCGTGGCCTCCTCATGGACCTCGACGCCACCGCCGACACCGCCCGCACCGACCGGGCCTTCCGTGACTTCCTCGCCGCGGTCGAGCACCTGCCCAGCGGCGACAGCTCAGCCGCCCACCACTCCCAGGCACCCGCCGGCAGCAGCACGACCAGTGCCGACACGGCGTCGGGCACGTAGTGCCGCGTCGCCCACCGATCGCCTGAGGTCACATCCTGCGGGCACTGGAGTCGAGTACCTCCCTGCGCCTGCGGAACATGGCGAAGCCGGTCTGCACGGTCACAAGTACGCAATCGACGCGCCCCTCGCCGCCGTCGCACTGCGGCAGCCGGGACCGGTGGCCCTCTTCACCTCCGCCACGAAGAGGTCCTTCCCGACCGCCCAGCCCGCGTCGAACCTCGGGCTGTTGCGGGCAAAGGTGTGTACCTCGATCCCTCGGTGGGACAGGTGCTTGATGAGCGCTCCGACCGTTCGTTCATGGGCCGCGGTTCCCTTGTCCAGCGAGCTGAGGTCCGCATTCAGTTCCCTGACCGTGGACCGACCGGTCTTCCGCACTTGAAGGGGAGCGCCGAGGACGTCGTATGTGGCATGCGGAGGCACCACGACCGGGGCACTTCCCCGCGAGGAAGAGCGTGGTTCCAGGCAGGGTGCGGAGAAGCCGTGGATCAAGCTGCCGAATCCGGCTTCGTTCACGACGTGGAGGTGACGGCCCAGTCCGCGCCCGCGCTCCACGCCCCGGTGACGGCGCACGCGTCGCATGTCAGCCCCGTTGCAGGTCCCTGCGGTTGATCTGTGCCAGGAGCGGCGGCTCCGACTGCCCTTCGTAGCCGAGGTGGAGTTCCTGCCGGGCGCGCGTGGCCATCACGTAGTACGACATGCGCAGTGCGGCGGAGGTGGGGTCCGTCCCCGCGTCCCCGTGGGTGTCGGGGATGACGACGGTGTCGAAGCCCAGCCCCTTGGCGCTGCGGCGGTGCACGATCACGATGCCGGGCCGGCCGAGGTCGAGGTTGCGGTACTGACCGCCCTTGGACTCGGACGTGTACAGCTGGGGCTTCAGGCGCGGCGCACGGTTCTGGATGCTGCCGAGCAGGGAGAACTGGGTGTGCTTGGTGGCGGCGATCACCCCGATGCTCTTCTTGGGCTGTGCCTCGGCGAGCAGGACGAGCAGGTCCGCGACGCCCCGCTCGTGGAAGCGGTGCAGGCGCGGCGCCGGTCCCTGGCGGCCGGGCAGGACCGGCGTGCCGGCACCGGTGTGGAAGTGGGCCGCCAGGGACGCGATCTGCTCGGTGTTGCGGTGATTGCCGGCGAGTTCGTGGCGGGTGCACCGGCCGAGGTTGCGGGCGATCTCGTCGAGGGTGGAATTGGTGTCGGTGAGCCGTTGGCACTCGTCCGCGAAGACGGTCGTACGGGCTCCCAGCATGCGGCAGAGCAGGTAGAACTCGGGTGGCAGGTCCTGGCCTTCGTCGATGACCAGCGTGGGTCCGGCGGTGGGGGCGGTCTCGGCGGCACGGTTGTACAGGGCGTCCCAGTCGTACCAGCCGTCGCCGCCGCCGGGCGGTGTGGCGCCGTACCAGTCGGCGAGCCAGCGGTGCGCGGTCATGACGCGGACCGAGCGGTCCGCGGGGCCCAGTGCGTGCACCGTGCCGGCGAGCGACTGGCGCAGCAGGTTGGAGTAGGTCAGCAGGACCACCGGGGTGCCGGTGAGGGCGAGCATGACGGCGCGCTGTGCGGCCAGGACGCTCTTGCCGCTGCCGGGGGGTCCGCCGACCAAGTGGTTGCCGTCGAAGGGGAGTCCGTCGAGGCCGGCCCGCTGGTCGGGGTCGAGGTCGAGGTAGGTGATGGTCACGGCTGCTCCAAGGCGCCCGCCGCGGCGGTGCGGGCGGCGGTGACGATCGACTGCAGGTAACCGGGGACCCGTTCGCCGCCGACGACGAGGGCCCGGTCCAGGAGGCTGTTTCCGGCCTCGCAGCTGGTCTCCGGGAGCAGGGCGCAGGCATGGCAGGCGGCCCGGTTGAGGTTGCCGAAGCCCTGTCCGGAGTGTTCGGCGCACAGCGGGTCCGCGGAGCACCAGGCGGCGGACTCGGTCATCCGCAGCAGTGTTTCGGCCAGCCGCGGCGGTTCGCCCTGGCGGACGAGTCCGCCGAGGGTGCCTTCGGCGTCCCCGGCGGCGGTGTAGACGAGGACGCCGTACTGGTCCTGTTCGGGGCGGGCGTAGATCCGCTCGCGCAGGCTCGCCGTGGTGTAGCCGGACTCGAAGGACAGCTGACGGATGAGGAGGTGGGCCAGGGTGTGCAACAGGACGAAGCGTGGGGAGAGTTCGGGACCGGTCACGTTCTGCAGACGGTCCTTCTGGAAGGAGCGGTCGAGGTCGGCCCGCATGCCCTTGACGCGTCTGCGTACGTCCGGGTCCTCCTCCCAGTCCTTCAGCGCGCCGTGGTCGAGGGTGAGGAAGACGCCCTCGCCGAAGACCTCGACGGCGGGCAGCCACTTCAGCCGGCGTGAGGTGTCGGCGGGAACGACGACGGCGTCCGGGGAGACCCGGGTGAAGCCGGACAGGGCGCGGACCTCGCGGAGCCGGTCGGCGAGGACGACGCGGCCGAAGCGGCGGGCGAGTCCGGCCCAGGGTTCGGCGGTCTCTCCGGCCAGGCCGAGCGTGGTCTCGCGCAGGGCGAAGTCACGGGTGGCGGGCGGGACGGGTGCCGTGAACGCGGCCCATTCCTCCCGGCTCAGGTCGGGCCGTGCGGGGCCCTCGGGTGCGGCGGCCGTACCGGCGGTGCTCGTGCCGCCCGTCTCGTCGGCGACGAGTGCGTCCAGCAAGGCGTCGTCGGCTCCCGTGTCCTCCTGGATCATCTGCCGGAACAGGACGGCACGCGGTGAGGCCGGGTCCCGGCACAGCGACACCCACAGGTGGTGTTCGCGGACCTGGTCCGCGAGCGCGTCGTCGGCGTGCACGGGGACGTCGGTCTCGGGGATGTCGAGCGCGGAGTGCACGATCGGGTAGTAGAGGTTGCCGGCGGTCCGCTGCACGATCTGCACCGGGCGCGGACACTCGACGGCTTCACCGGCGCGCTGCCACGGGTTCCGTCCCGAGCAGCGCATACCGTGGGTGCCGAGGATGTCGAGCAGGTCCCGGACGGCTCCGCAGCCCTTCGCGGTGCAGGCGACGGAGAGCGCTTCGAGGCCGGAGGCCCGTTCGGAGACGAGGAAGCGCAGCTTCTCGCGCTCCCCGCACTGCCGCCGCTCGCCCCCGTCGCGCCGCGAGTGCGCCCAGAACCACCAGTCGACGTCGCTGAGATGCCCGGCCTGGCAGATCTGCACGAACCGCATCGGCGCCAGCGTCCGTGCGGGAGAGCAGGAGGGGCAGCGCGGTGCCTGGCCGCGCTTCTCGTCGGCGATCCGCCACCGCTTCATCCGTCGGCAGGCACCGCAGAACAGCCAGGAGGGGAAGCGGATGTACGGCGCTCCGGGCGCGTCGGCGACGTCGAAGCGGTCGTTGGCCGTGGCGGGCGCGGCGTGGAAGCCGGAGACGCCGAGGCGGTCCGCGAGCCGGGGCGAGTCGACGGGCTGCCTGCCGCGGGACGGCCAGTCGCCGATGCCGGTGGCGACGAACGACTCGCCCTGGATGTCGAAGACGGCCCCGACCCCGAAGGGCACCACGGTCTGCGACTGACGTACCCGGAGTGTGCGGCTCACAGGTCGGCTCCCTTCACTGTCACCTGGCATTCCCGGTCGACGTTGCGCATCGAGTTGGGTGTCTCCCACAGGCCGTGAACCTGCTCGAAGCTCTTGATGAGGTGGGACTGGCCCTTGCCCTGGCTGCGGTAGTACAGCTCGCGGCCGTCCTTGCGGGCCTGGCGCGCGAGGTCCTCCCAGTCGGCGAGCAGCCCGGCGAGTTCCTTGCGCGCCGCGTCACCGGCTCCCGGTTCGGCGGTTTCGGCGCGGGCCGCCAACTCGTCCACGAGCGCTTCCGCTTCGGGCATCCGGTCGAGGATCCGGCCGGCCTGGTTCTCGGCCGCGAGCCCGAGCCGGTGCCGTACGAGGACGACGAGCACGGCGTGCAGGGCACGGCGGCGGGAGGGGACGGACCAAGGGGTGACACTGGTCGGCTCGACGTGCCGGTAGAGCGCCCGGTGGTACACGTCGAAGGTCTCGTAGTGCGAACGGTCCCTGGGACGGGTGGCGTTGAAGAAGGTCACCACGAGTCCGGGTACGGCGTGGCGGCCCACGCGGCTGGTGGCCTGGATGTACTCGGCGGTCGTCTTGGGCTGCCCCTGCATCAGCATCAGGGCGAGCCGCTTCACGTCGACGCCCACGGACAGCATGTTGGTGCACGGCAGGAAGGACACCGAACTCGTGTCGTCCCAGCTCTTCTCCAGCCGGTCGAGGAGCACGGGCTGCTCGGAGCGCGGCAGGTTGCTCGTGAGTTCCTCGACCTGCTGGTCCGGCAGGGGGCGTACGCCGCTGCCGGTGTCGAGTCCGGCGAGCTGGGCGGGGATGTCGTCAGCGGCGGCGGTGACCGTGCGGCCCAGTTCGCGCAGGCTGTGGTGGTAGGCGACGAGGGTCCAGTAGGCGTCCCGGTGTTCCTCGGGCAGTTCCCAGGCACCCTGGAGCAGGGCGGCGGCGGTGGCGACGGAGGCACGGCCGGCCGTGTGTCCCTGGGCCATGACACCGACGTAGCGACGGCCCGGCCGGGAGGTGTCGGGCTCGGCGAAATAAGAGTGGCGGGCGTCGAGTCCGGCGGGCGGAAAGAGCTGGACGCCGCCCCCGTAGAGGGCGCGGACCTGCTCACCGGAGCGGCGGATGGTGGCGGTGGACGCCACGACCTTGGGTCCGGTGCCGTCCGGCGCGGCGCACAGTCCGAGGACGGCGGACTCGTAGAGGCCGACGGTGGTGCCCAGTGGGCCGGTGAGCAGGTGCAGTTCGTCCTGGATGACGAGGGACGGCGGCCGGTGCCCGGTGCCGGCGCCGAAGAGCCGTCCCGCGCGTGGTTCCCAGGCGAGGCGGGCGAACTTGTCGACGGTGCCGAGGACGAAGGTGGGCGGACGGTCGTACAGGTGGTCGTCCACGACGGCGACGGGCAGCTCGTCGTGGAAGAGGCACTCGTCCCTGGGGCAGAAGAAGGCGAAGGAGTCGGCGGCGGCGCGCACTCCGTAGTCGCCGATGTCGGGCGACTTGTGGGCGGGCAGGATGCGGGTGCCGCACCACGGGCAGCGGTCGAGGATGAACACGTCGTCCGGGGTGGCGGCCTCGCGCGCGTTCTCGAAGTCGCGGCGCGCCTTGTCGTAGCTGTTCGCGGTGGTGGTCTCACCGACCCACAGCCCGATGGAGAACGGCTCCTCGCCGTAGGCGGCCGGGTCGGCCCGGCGCATGGACTCCAGGGCGCACACGGTCGTCGCGGCACGCTGGAACTGCTGGGTGGTCAGCAGGCTGAGCGTGTACCGGCTGAGCACGGCGGTGCCTCCGCCGTCGGGTCCGCCCCGGCGCAGCACCATCACGAACGCGGCCAGCAGCAGGTACGCCTCGGTCTTGCCACCACCGGTCGGAAACCAGATGAGGTCCGTGACGGCGCGGTCCGGGTGCCGGGGGTCGACGGCGCCGTCGACGGCCAGCAGGAAGAACGCGAGCTGGAAGGGGCGCCAGGTGGCGTCCGCGTACGGCTGCGGGTCCGGCGGTACGCCGTCGTCGCGGCGGGGACGCCGGGTGCCGGCGAGGTCTGCGGCGGAGTGGCGCATCTGCAGCGCCATGGCGTGGTTGGCGGCCCGGAAGGCGTGCAGCAGTTCGGGACGTCCGGGGTCGCAGAGGGTGCGGACGCCGGCCTCGATGCGGGAGACCGCGGTGCCGATCCGTCCGAGGACGCGCTCGGCCGCCTCGCGGCCCCATTCGGGCACCTCGGTGTTGAGCTGACCGACGTACCAGGCCCGGTAGGCGGAGGCGAACTCGAAGAGCTCTTCACGGAGTTGGTCGACGGAGACGGCCGGGTCGGCGAGGTGGGCGAGGCTGAGTACCGGGGTGTCGGTGAGTCCGGCGGCTCGTACGCCCGTGACTTCCGCCTCGGGCATGACGGCCGCCCGGAGTCCCGTCACCGTCCGGTCGTCGCCGTCCCGCAGTTCCTCGACGGCGCACCCGTGGCCGACGGCGTGGGTGCGCACATGCCGGTACTGCAGGCGCAGTTCCTGCTCCTCCGGGTCCCTGCTGGCCAGACGCACACTCGGGTACTGGAGCACCTGCCCGTCGACGGGCCGGGCCCGCAGTTCCACTTGGAAGAGCATTCCGTCCCAGTGGGCGCTCCTGCCGAGGGCGGGGTCGTACCGGGCGGCGTTGACGAGGGCGACGGTGACGAGCTTCCCGTTGCCGAAGTCGCGGCGTGTGACGCGCAGTTCGGCTCGCGCGTCCAGGACGGGGACCTGATCCCGGTCCGGGCCGAGGAGGTGTGTCTCGGCCGGTATCGCGATCCGCTGCCACGTCCGGCCGCGCTGACCGCTGCGCGACTGCGTCCGGTAGCGGGCGGCGGAGCACTCGACCTCGAGGGTCTCGGCGTCGGTGTAGAAGCTGAATCCGAGGGACGACGGCAGCCAGGAGTTCGACTCCGGCACGGGGTCGCCCGCCGGCGCGGTGTCCTCGGCCCCCCGCTCGGTGCCGGCCCCCTCGAACTCCTCCTTGGCGAGGTCCAACTGCCCCTGCAGGTCGGCTTCCTGCGGGTAGAGGGTGCCCATGAGGTACTGCCGGTCGGGTGGTGCGTCGAGCGTCTCGTCGTCGCCGCCGACCGGACCGACGAGCTGCCGCCGCAGGTAGGAGACGAGTTCCTGTCTGGGGTCCATGGGATTCCTGGTGTTCATGAGAGGAGAGGGGGACGAGTGGGAGGCCGGCGGTCTCAGGACCGGCGCCAGCGGTCCCGGAGGGAGCCGCGACCGCGGTCGGCCGCTTCCTGGGCCGCGGCCAGTTGTGCCTGTACCTCGCTGAGCTGCGTCTGCATCTCGCCGAGCTGCGTCTGCAGGGCGTCGATGCGGAGCCAGGCGTCGTGCTCGTTCTGTGCGATGCGCCGAACCGCCTCCTGCTCGGCTTCCTCGGCTCGCCGCCGGGCCGCCTCGACGAACAGGTCCCGCTGGGCGACGGCCGCCTCGGCCTCCCGCAGGCGTGCCTCCACCTCGGCGACGCGCAGTCGGGCACCCTGGTGGTACTCCTCGCGTGCCGAGGCCGCGGCCTGTTCACGCTCGGCGGCAGCCGCGTGGGCGGTCGTCAGCCGTGCCTCCAGGTCCCTGATCCGTGCCTCGGCACCCTCGCGGTACTGGTGCAGTCTCTGTTCCAGCTCGTGTGCCCGCCGCTCGGCGCCAGACGTCTCCCGGGCGGCTTCTTCCGCCTCCTCGGCCCTGCGCAGCAACGCCTCGTACGCCTCACGGTGTTGCGCCTTCAACTGCTCGACGTGTTCCTCGGCCTGCCGCCGCAGATGCCGCTCGCGCCGGTCCCAGGACCTGTCCGCACGACGCAGCAGTTCCTCTTCCAGTGCGTCGAGCTGTGCTTCCGCCGCAGCGCGGGCCGCCGCGACTCGTTCGTCGGCACGGCGCCGTTCCTGGTCCAGCCGGAGCTCGTTCTCCTGTGTCAGCAGGGCGAGCCGGGCATCGTGCCGGGCGCGGACCTCGGCGAGCGACGGCTCGGGGTCGGCCGGCTGCGGCTCGACCGGCGTGGAAGGAGCGGGAGGGGGCACCGGACGCCCGCTTGCCGTGTCGGCTGCCTGCTCCGCGACCGTGCCCGCACCGGCGCCGCCGTTCCCGGAGGCGGGAGCCGTCCGTGGCGGGCGTGCCGCGACGAACTCCGCGAGGGCGGCACCGACGGCGAGGCGCGACTCGGCGCTCACCAGCGGTCTTGTGGCCAGGTACGCCCGGGGAGTGGCCCCGGCCAGCGCTCCGGCGGGCCGCTCGAAGAAGTGCTCGGGCCGCAGCCCCGCGTGCTTGACGGAGTCGAGAACCTTCTGCAGGACTTCGAGGGCCTCGACCACGGGCCGGTCGAGCGTCCCCCGCTGCCGCGCGGCGCGCACCACCGCGTCCGTGCCGGAGGAGCCGAGCAACACGGACAGTTGCAGATGTCCCAAGGCGAGCAGAGCGTACTCGGCGAGCCAGGCCACTCCTCCGCCCAGCGGTGGCCGCGTCAGCGTCAGGGCCTTGTCCCAGTCGGCGGTGGTCTGCGGCGTACCGGCCGGGCCGGTGGTCTCCGCCGGTCGTTCCGTCTCCGGTACCGACGCCGGTTCGGAGCCGGGCACCTGCGTGACCTCGGGCTCCGGTGCCTGCTGACGCTCGGGCTCCGGGGCCTGCTCACACTCGGGCTCCGCCGGTTTCGCCGCCACGGCGAGGAACTCCCGCAGGACGTCCCGTACGGCCAGCCGCGACTCACGGTTCACCAGGGGCCTGCGTACGAGATAGTCACGTGGCGTCGCCCCGACGAGCGCTTCGGCGGGACGGTCGAAGAAGTCCTCCGGCCGCTGCCCGGCCGCCACCAGGGCGTCGAAGACGCGGCACAGCACTTCCAGCGCGGTCAGTACCGGACGCGAGAGGTAGTTGTTCTCGCGGGCGTCCCGCGCCACGGCGTCGGCGGCCGGCCGCCCCAGCACCGCCGCCAGGCCGTCGTCCCCCAGCACCGCACGTGCGTAGTCGGCGAGCCACCGGAGCTGGTCGACGGGCGCCTGCGACATCCGGCAGGCGCGCTCCCAGTCAGCGGCGACGACGTCCGGCGCCGCGGTGTCGACGGTCTCATCGACGCCCGTGGCCACCTTCGCCCGGGCATCTTCCGCTGCGACCGTCGTTGCCTCGAGCTCCGCCTCCCCGACCGGAGCGGCGCGGCTCTCGTCCCGTTCCCCCGCCGTCGGAGCCTGCACCGGAACCTCCCGGGCGGCCCGGGCGAGGCGCTCCGCCCGGACCTTGCGCAGGGCGATCCGGGCCCGGGCGGTGCGGGCCGCGTGCGTGGCGCGGGCGATCCGTGCCGCCCGCTTGGCCTCGGCGGCGCGTTCCGCCGCGCGCTCGGCCTTCTCGCACACGTCGTCCAGACCGACGAGGCCGGCCTCACGCACCCGCTGCCGCAGCACGGGCCGGACCTTGCCCTCGATCTGCCGGATGCGTTCCCGGGTGACGCCGAACTCACGTCCGAGGTCGTCCAGGGTCGAGGGTTCGTCCCCGTCGAGTCCGAGCCGCCGTACGAGGATGCGCGCCTCCCGTTCGGTGAACGTGTCCACCACGGCCAGGACGTCCTCCGCGAACAGGGCTCCCACCACCTGCCGCTCCACCGACGGCAGGACATGGGTCTCCGCCACGAAGTCCGCCAGGGTGGCGCCGTCGCCGATGACCCGGTCCAGGGAGTCGGTGCGCCGGGTGAGCTTCCGGATCTCCTGCACCTTCTGCAGGGTCATGTCGCACCGCACCGCGACATCGGCGTCGCCCGCGCGCCGCCCCTCGGCCGCGAGGGCGCGTTCGGCCCTGGCCACCTTCCGCATCTGTTCGTGCATGTGCACCGGGACGCGGATCAGCGCACCCTCGTCGGCGATGGCCCGGGTGATGGACTGCCGGATCCACCAAGTGGCATAGGTGGAGAACTTGTTGCCCATGGTCGGGTCGAACTTCCGCGCCGCCCTGAGCAGACCGAGGAAGCCGTGCTGGAGGAGGTCCTCGTAGTCGAGCCCCTGATCCTGGTAGGGCCGCGCCAGGGAGTGCACGAGTCGCTGGTTGTGCACCACGAGGCAGTCCCGGGCACGGATCCTGAGGTCTTCGGGAGGCAGGACCTTCAGTTCGTCCTCGTCCGGTTCCTGCGCGATGCGGTCCGCCCCGCCCCGCAGCAGCACGGCCAGGCCGACCTCGGCCTGCGCGCTCAGCAACCGGCTGCCGGGGCGCCGCACCCGTCGGTCGGTGTCCAGAACGGCGTGCGCCGCGGCCACCGACTCCGCGAGGTCCCCTTGCGACGCGCCCCCCGGGTCCGGCGCCTCGGCTTCGACATCCTCCGCGCCGTCGGACGTGTCCGGCTCGTCGGCCTCCTCACCGTTCCCGGCGCTCGACTCGCCCTCCGGGGCCCGTACCAGGGCCCTCGCACGGAGCTGAGCGGCCTCGTGTGCGGCGAGCCCGGTGAGCCGGACCACGCCGTCCACGACCCTCGGGGTCACGTACCCGTCGGCGTCCGCGTAGCGGGCCAGCAGGTTCTGTACGAGCGACAGGCGGGGGAACACATTTTCTGCACGATCCTGTGCAACCTTTTCACCACCCCGCTGGTCACCCCCTGTGTGCATCTGCAATTCCCTCACAGGCAGCCCCAGCCGGGCCAGCTCCTGACGCAGCCGTTCCCGCTCGGCGTCCCCCAGCGCGAGCGCCCGCACGCTCTCGATGAAGACGTGCTCCGGGACGACGCCGTCCACGGCCGCACGCCGCAGTCGCGCCAGCACCTCACCGAGCGCCGCGCGCAGGCCGGACGATCCGCCCTCGACCGCAGACCACTGCGTCATTCGTTCACCCCGCAACTTTTCTTGGCCTCACGGTAAGTTCAACACGTTGATGATGTCAACGGATCCCTACCTACCAATTTGATCACCTCTCGTGTACGGCGTCCCTGCCGCCGTTTCCTCTCTGTCACGATGGGTGGGCGCAGCGATAGGTGAGGGGCCTGTCCGTCAGGGCAGGGCGGGACGCGTACGAGGGGCGAAGCAGCGAGTGAGGTTCGCCCCGGTCCCTGCACGGCGATCGCCGCGTGCATCCCGACTACTTCCCACTGCGACGAGCCCCTTCAGGAGCAGGCGATGAACAACGAGATTCAGCTGATCAGTGACGGTGACGGACTGGCAGTCATGGGGAATGCGACGGATGTCGAACGATTCCTCGCCTCGGAGGTATTGCCGTCGAAGGATCTCGGGGTGCAACGACTCAAGTCTGTCTTCGGTACCGGGGCCGCGGTCGCGCAGGCGGGTTCGGACATTGCCGCCGACTCGGGTCGCTGGGTGAAGCTGACCAAGGAGTCCGCGGAGCGTGTCAAGAAGTTCGGGCTGATGGAAAGCAGGACGCCAGGCGTCAGCCATGCGATGGTGGGGAAACCCGGCTCGATCAAGTCATGGCTCCAGATCGAGAAGGGGGCCGGCTCGTTCCTGACCAGCCCTGCACGTCTGGCTGGTGTCGCGGGGGTCATGGCGCAGCTCTCGATGCAGCAGACCATGGACGAGATCACCGACTACCTCGCCACGATCGACGAGAAGGTCGACGACGTGCTCCGCGCCCAGAAGGACGCTGTGTTGTCCCGCATGATCGGAATGGACCTCGTGATCGAGGAGACCATGACCATCCGGGAGCAGGTGGGCCGAGTCTCCGAGGTCACGTGGTCGAAGGTACAGACCGCGCCGACGACGATCGCGGAGACCCAGGCGTACGCGTTGCGTCAACTCGACGCCCTCGCCGAGAAGTTGGAAAGCAAGTCCAAGATCGGTGATCTCGCCACGGCGGTCAAGGAAGTCGAGCCCAAGGTTCGGGAGTGGCTCGCTGTTCTGGCTCGCTGCTTCCAACTGCAGGACGCGATCGCGGTGCTCGAACTCGACCGAGTGCTGGACGCGCATCCGGATCAGCTGGACCAGCACCGCCTCGGGCTTCGGGTTGCCCGACAGAATCGGCTGGATCTCATCTCACGGAGCACCGAGCGTCTGGTGGCCCGGATGAACTCGGCTGCCGACGCGGCCAACGCGAAGGTGTTGCTGTACCCGACCAAGTCCCCGGCTGTGGTCCGGTCGAGCAACCACGTGGTGACCGGCGTCCATGACTTCCACGCGCGGCTCGGGATCGAGTCCGGTCGCCAGTCATCGGAGGCGAGACGATGGGTGGACGCGGCGGCGGAGGTGAAGGACAAGGCGCTTGAGACAGGAGCGAAGGGCGTCAGCGTCGCCAGAAGCCTCGGCAACGAGACCCTCGACCGGGCCGGCTCGGTCAAGGGCAAGCTCTCCAGCGAGATCGCCGAGCGAGCGCGCCGCCTGCGCAGGGACGAAAAAGAAAGCGACAAGGAAGACTGAGTGAGCGTCGACCGCCCCCACCGTGGGGCGAGCCGCCAACCGCCCACCCCGCAGCCGGCCTCCGTCAGTCCCGCGCCGCCGCGAAGCCCACGAAGTGATCCCAGCCCTCACGCCCCACGGCGAACGGCCGTCGTGTCACGTCCTTGGAGTCCCGTACGTGGACGGTCTGCTCCGCGACAGCGACCTCCACGCAGTCGTCGCCCTGTGCGCTGCTGTAGCTGGACTTGAACCAACCGAGTTCGGACGTGTTCATAGCGCCCCTCTGATCCGCATCAGCAGGCCCATGGAGTCCTTCGGGGAAAGCGCCTGCGAGCGCAGGCTTGCACAGCGCATGTGGATGCGGCTCACCTCTTTCGGCCAGCGGTCAAGCGGCCGTTCTCCTGCCCGTGCCTCCCCACGCCGCCAAGGAACCGAAGCCACCCCGGCGTTCTCGGCGCACCGCTGGCCCCGGCCAGGAGACGCTCGGTTTCCCGACCTGACAGGCACCCGCGCGGGTGCCCGATGCCCGCACCACTCACCACATGCGTACGTACGGTGACGTGACGTACGAGCTCCGCCTCTGGAACACACTTCCTCACGCCCGTCACCGTGGTCCCCTGCGCTCAACCACTCCCCAGTTCCCCGCCACCATACGGACGTTCACGCAGCAGTTCTCGTCCACCCGGCGTCACCGACCGCGCGGAGCCGGCCGTCGCGGAGCCGGCCGCCAACGCGGCGCTGCACGACCGGCGGAAGTCACCAACCCGGATAACGGCTCCACCAGTGCGGGTCCCAGCCCTCGACGTACTCGCTGCCGCTGGGCGAGTCGAGGGTCTGGATCAGCAGGTCGCGCGCCAAGGTGTCGAGCACCCATGCCAGTTCGTGACGGCTCACCAGGTCCACGGGCAGTGCCTCGATCCCGTGTACGGCGCCGAGCAGCGCGCCCGTCACACAGGCGACGGAGTCGCCGTCCGGCGCTCCCGCCGCGAACTGCAGTGCGGTCCCGAAGTCGGCTCGGCCGGGGAAGGACGCCGCGACGTAGAGGCCGCCGTACAACGCCGAAGGGGCGGTGGCGTCCGGTGCGAGCCGTGCGAGCAGCCCCGCGTCCGCGGGCTGGTCGACGGCGTGCCGGAACACTGTCACGAGGTGGTGGTGCTCGTCGCCGACGTCGCTGCGGTCCAGGGGCGGGAGCGCGGCAATACCTGTTCGTAGGGTCTCCCGTACCGGCTGGTCGGCGGTGACGGGACGATGGGCTTCCTCAGGGGAGCCGGTCAGGCAGTGATGGAGCAGCGCAACCGCCCGGACGGTGGCGGACCGCGCTGCCGCGTCACCGTGTGTGAGAGCGGCGGTCTCTCCGGCCAGTGCGGCTCCTTCCTTCCCGATCGCCGAGATCGGGAGGGCCCGTGTCAGTGCGTGACAGCCTCGGCTTCGAGTCGCCGTCTGTTCGTGGCGCTCGTCGATCCGGGACAGGGCGGCCACGGTCGCCGGTGCGCTGCCCCGCCGCTCGGCCAACGCCGGCACACCCGCGAGCCAGCCGTCCGGCCACTCCGCTCCGGTCCCGGAGGCCCAGCGGCGCCGCATCCTCTCCGTTTCGATGCCTTGCAACGCGGCCCATCGGCAGTAGGCGTGCAGGACCACCGACGGCGGGTGGCAGATCCCTTTGTGCTCCATGCGCACCATCGCGCGGATGATGCCCTCGGCGGTGAAACAGGCGAGTTGCGTGCTGACACCGGCCCGCAACAGGCCGTCGGCCGGCGGCCTGCCCCGAGCGGTTCCCACCGTGTCCCCGAGCGCAAGGCCGAGCATCATCCCCCGCAGCCGGGACTCAAGCCTCCGGAGCTTCCTTCGTCGGTCCTTCTCGTCGGCCAAGGCAGCCTGCTTTCTCCTCGAAACGGTCTCGCCAGCAGCGGGCCCGGTGTCCTGCTCCCCGCGATCACTGTTCACTCTTGGCGATCTACATCGACAATCGTACACACGCCCACAAGAATAGCTTGTTGACATCATCAACGGGAATACTTCATGCTCCAATCCGCAACGGCGTGACCAGCCCGGCCGTACCCATGTGCCTCAGCTGCTGTACGCCACCCTCGCTCACCGTCCCCGGGAGAGACCGTGAATCCGCAGAACCACCCGCAGGGTCCGTCCGACATACGGCCGCTGCGCAAGCGCAAGAGACTGTGGGCCGTCGGCGCCGCCCTGTTCGCCCTGGGGGCGATCGGCGGCACCCAGTCCGCGCAGGACGAGGTGGACGCCGCCCAGGCCCTGGCCGCCAAGCCCGTGCCGACCGTCACGACCACGGCGACGGCTACGGCGACGGCGACCGTCACCGCCGAGCCGGAACCCGCCCCCACGGTCACCAAGACCAAGAAGGTCACCACGCCCGGCCCGACCGTCACCGTCACCAAGACCGCCCGGGCCGCCACCGGATCCGGCACCAGCGGCAGTACCGGCAACAACAGCGACAGCGGCTCCGGAACCTGCTCCATCACCTCCAACACGGGCAACTGCTACCAGGCGGGGCAGTACTGCCGGAACAGTGACCACGGGGCCACGACGACGACCGCGGGCGGCACCCGGATCACGTGCAGGTACAGCTCGAACGCCTGGCGCTGGTCCTACTCCTGACGGGCGGCACGGCAAGGCCGCGAGCCGTCTCCCGACGACGCCCGGCTACAGGGGCGGCTTGGTGCCCGGCACCCAGTCGACGCCGAAGCCGCAGGCCCGGTCGATGAGTTCCTGGCTCGACAGGAGCGGCTCGGCGGTGAACCAGCGGACCTCGCGCCGCAGGTCGAGGGTGGCGGCGCGCTGACGGTGACGACGCCTCCGAGGCTGCGGAAGTCGGCCGCGCCTTCGCAGAGGTACACGTAGGCGAGCAGCTTGGCGAACCGGTTCCGGCGCTCGAGGCTGATGCGGAGGGTCTCGCCGTCCGAGGTCTCGCCGGTCCGGTCGTCCTGGTCGAGGCTGACGTGGGGTCAGACGTCGAGGTCGCCGAGCTACGCGCCGAGCGGTTGCACCGCCGTCCCCGCCCCGTCACGGGTGAGCACCAGACAGCCGAGGCCGAGGGCGGCCTCGGCTGTGACCGACCAGTTGAGGTTCAACTGGATGACGCCCCGGTCAATGAAGGGAACGTGAAGATCCCCTTCACTTCGTTCGCGCGGCAGGGGCGTACGCGACACGCCATCACTCTGTTCTCGTCACGCTCGAATCCGTACGAAGTCCCGGCATCACCGGGCAAGCGTTTCACCTTCCTCACCGCCTCATACCGCCAGGCGCCCAGCGCGCGAACGTACACATTTTCGAGCCATAGCTTGAAAGAGGATTTCCGTTGACAACGCTAACTGCACAACATCAGTCTGGACTCGCGCACAACGTGCGGCTCTCACAGCCTCCCGACCCGACAAGGACCAGTCCATGCCCGAGCAGCCCCAGCCGTCCCCCTCCGACCCCGGCGACGCTCCCGCCTCCGTCCGGGAGCTCCTTCTGGCTCGTCTCGACGTCTCCGAGCTCGCGCCGGAAGCACGCGCCGTACTGCGCGGGTTACTCCCGGACGAGCGGACCATGAGCGGTGAGGGGAGCGTCGGGCCCGTACAGCTGCGGTCCATCACCGCCGCCGGCTGGCGCGGCATCGGGCCTCGTACCACGCTCGAACTGCCGCCCGGCCCCGGCCTGGTGGTCGTCGCCGGACCCAACGGCTCCGGCAAGTCGAGCTTCGCCGAGGCCGCGGAGACGGCCTTGACCGGGCGCAACTCCCGCTGGGACAAGCGCCGGACCGGTGACTGGAAGCAGGGCTGGCGCAACCTGCACAGCCCCGACGTCACGCCCGAGGTGAGCGTCGAACTGGGGCTCGGCGAGCACGGCGAACCCGTCACCGTACGGCGGACCTGGTACGGCGCCAAGGTCGACGACGCCCGGACGCGCGCCGAAAGGGCCGACGGCTCGGAGCGGAAGCCGGACGAGGTCGTCGACGCCGAGGCGCTCCGCCTGGCCCGGCCCTTCCTGCCGTACAGCGAACTCGGTTCGATGATCAACGGCACGCTCTCCGACCTGCACGACGCGTTCTTCAAACTCCTCGGCCTGGAACTGCTCGCAGAGCTCGACGGACGCGTCAAGGACGCCGCGAGCGAGTGCGAGCAGGCGGGCAAGCGCGAGAAGGAACGCACGGAACAGCTGCTCGGGGAACTGGCCACGCTGGACGATCCGAGGGCCCGGGACGCGGTCGAAGCGCTGTCCGGCACCCGGCCCGACACCGGCAGGGTACGGGCGCTGCTCGCGAGCCGCTCCCCGGCGGCCGAGCCGGAACTGGCACGGCTGCGGCGGCAGGCCGGCCTCACCGGTCCCGATCCGCAGGAGGTCTCCGGTGCCGTCGCGCGGCTGCGCGAGGCGGCGGCGCGGGCCGAGGACGCCCGGCACGGCAGCGCCGAGAACGCCCGGCGGCTGGCGAAGCTGCTGGAAGCCGCGCTCGATCACCGGCGGCGCTCCCCGTCCCCCGACTGCCCGGTGTGCGGCACCGGGCAGCTCGACCAGGCGTGGGCCGAGCGGGCACGGGCCGAGGTGGAACGGCTGCAGAGCGAGGCGGCCCAGGCCGAATCCGCCCTGCAGGGAGTGGTGAAGGCGCGGCGGGCCCTCCACGACGTGATCGAGCCCGTCCCCGTGTGGCTGCAGACGGAGGACTCACCGCTTGCGGAGCTCTGGCGGCAATGGGCGCTGTGCCGCAGCGTCACCGATGCCTCGGAGCTGGCCGGCCGGGCGGAGCGGTCCGCCGTCGCTCTGGAGGATGCCTGCCGACAGGTGCGGGAGGAATCGGCCCGTCAACTGGCCGACCAGGACGGCGAGTGGCAGCCGATGGCCGTGCGGCTCACCGACTGGCTGGCCGTGGCGGAAGCGGCCGAGGCCGCCCGCGCCCGTCGCCCGTACGTGAACAAGGCGCGCGCCTGGCTGCGTACGGTCATCGACGAGCTGCGGGACGAGCGGCTGCGGCCCTTCGCCGAGCGCTCGCAGGAGGTGTGGCAGCAGTTGTGCGAGCACAGCAGCGTCACGCTGGGCTCCGTGACCCTGGCCGGCACTCCCGGACGCGGCAGGGTCGAACTGGACGTCACCGTCGACGACATGACCGCTCCCGCCTACAGCGTGATGAGCCAGGGGGAGCTGCACTCGCTGGCGCTGTCGCTGTTCCTGCCGCGTGCCACGCACGATGCCAGCCCGTTCGGTTTCCTGGTGATCGACGACCCCGTGCAGTCCATGGACCCGCAGAAGGTCGAAGGACTGGCCCGGGTGCTCGACACCGTGGCCAAGGACCGCCAGGTGATCGTCTTCACCCATGACACACGGCTTCAGCAGGCGATCGTCCACCTCGGCATCCGGGCGACCGTGCTGCGGGTCACCCGTCAGAGCGACTCCGTGGTGGGAGTCGAGAGGGTGACCGACCCCGTCGAGCAGGCCCTCGCGGAGGCGCGGGCCGTCTCGCGCGACCCGCAGCTGCCTCAGGACGTGGCCGATCACGTGCTTCCGGCCATGTGCCGGGGCGCGGTGGAAGTCGCCTGTCTGGCGACGGCGCGCCGCCGGCTCCGTGACGAACACGGACTGCCGCTGTCCGAAGTGGAGAAGCGCATCGCATCCCTGGAGCGAACCAAGGAGTACGTGGCTCTCGCACTGCTCGGGGACGGCAAGCTGCACCCCCACTACGCCGTCGAACAGATCATGCCGGGTGGCTGGCAGCTGATCGAAGCGTTCAACTCCGGGGCGCACGGGCCGCTCCCCACGGTGGACGACCGCAGGACACTGGTGTCCCGGACCAAGGGCCTGGCGCGGGCCATCCTGCGTTCCGACGCCCGGGGAAGCGGCGCGGCGGGTGCCGGAAACGCCGGAGGTGCCCGGTGACGGCCATCTCCTCCGACGGTCTGGTCGCCGCCGCCGACCGACTGCTGCTGCCTCCGGCGGGGACGGTACAGACCCTGGCCCCCGGTCTGCGGGCCCGCGCCGCCGCGGTCCTGCTGCGCATGGCCCTGGAGCAGGCCCTCGACGCCTACTGGCAGCGGGTCACTCCGCGCATGACCCGGGTCGGCAAGCACCGCATGCTGTGCCTGGAGTGGTACGCGGGACGCGACACCGCGCGCCGGTGCCGTACGACGTGGGCGGCGCTCAGCGCGGCGTGCCACTACCGCACGTACGAACTACCGCCTACACCGGCCGAGATCCACGCCCGGCTCGGCGAGGTCACCGCATTGCTCACCACGCTGGGCGAAGGCGGGGGGACGTCGCCGGCCGGATCACGCACGAACGCGTGACCGACGGCCCCCGCGCGGGCTCGGGCGAGTTGTCCGACGGACATGGACAGGGTCCTGGACGACGGGCCAGGCTCTCCGCAGACGAGGAAGACGAGGAGTGGATGTGAGCGAGGAGTACGAGGTCCCTGCCGGCACGACGCAGTATCCGGAGTTCCGGCTGCGGCTGCCCGGCGACGGACCCGAGGCCCGGGGGCGGCTGCTCACGGACAAGGGCACCAACGGCAGTCAGAAGTTCGTCGTCCTGGCCGGGTCGCCCGGCCGTGCGGAGGTCGTGCCCTCGTTCCCGCACCGCATGCCGTCGTCGTACCGGCTGCGGCGACGCCTGATCGACGAGGGCGCACTGGTCGAGTCCGCCACCTGGCCCGGCTGGCTGGAGACGACGCGGGACATCGAGTGCAACTCGCCGTCGGCCGCCGCCGAGATCCTGGTCGGGCGCAGCGCCAACGGGTGGGCGGAGTGGAAGTCGGCCGACGGGCATCCGCTCGCCGACTATCTCGACCAGGTCTGGTGGGGACGCAACCGGGCCTGGCTGGTGCGGGGGTCGAACGTCTCCGGTCTCGATCTCGTGCAGCGGCTGTGGCTGTCCGAAGGGCTGGTCTCCCTCTCGGCCCGCCACCTGCGCAAGGGCGTCGAGCAGGGCATCAGCAAGGACCGCCTGCGCACGGCCGTCGACGAGGACTACACCTCCACCGCCACGTACAACCAGAAACTGCAGCTCGTCGAGGACATGCACGCGTTCCTCTCCCGGATGCGGCCCGGCGACACGATGTGCACGATCTCCGGCGGGCGGCTCTACGTCGGTGAGGTCTCGGGCCCCGCCGAGCAGGTCGACTCCGAGGACGGCCGGTCCCATCTGCGCCGACCCGTGGACTGGGCGGGACAGGGGCATCCCTATGACGAGTTGCCGGAGGAGCTGCAGCAGCGTCTCTCCGCTCAGCACGACGTGGTCGACCTCACCGTGGCCAAGGACCTCATCGACGGACTAGGTCTGAGCGATCAGGACCTGATCGACGAGGCCGAGGCCACCGACCGTGACCCCAGTGTGGAGATCCCCGCTCTCACGGCCCGCCGCGAGCTGGAACTGCCCCGGCCGACGGAGGAACTGGCCGCCGACCTGCTCGTGCACGACACGGCGTGGCTGGAAGAGGTGCGCGACCTGCTCTGGGACGAGCGGCAGCTCGTGTTCTACGGTCCGCCCGGCACCGGCAAGACCTACCTCGCCCTCAAGCTCGCCGAGTTCCTGGGCGGCGGTCCGGAGCAGGTGAAGCTCGTGCAGTTCCACCCCTCCTATTCCTACGAGGACTTCTTCGAGGGGTTCCGGCCGCAGGAGGACCCGGAGACCCGGGAGGTGGCGTTCCGGCTCACCGCCGGGCCGCTGCGCGAACTCGCCGATCTGGCGTCCCGCGAGGGCAACCGGCACATCCCGCACTTCCTGATCATCGACGAGATCAACCGGGCCAACCTCGCGAAGGTCTTCGGTGAGCTGTACTTCCTGCTGGAGTACCGCAACAAGTCGGTGCGGCTGACGTACTCCGGGGACGACTTCGCGCTGCCGCCGAACCTGTTCGTGATCGGCACGATGAACACCGCCGACCGGTCCATCGCCCTCGTCGACGCGGCGATGCGCCGGCGGTTCGCGTTCGTCGAGCTGTCGCCGCGCACCGAGCCGACGAGCGGCCTGCTGCGCCGGTGGCTGGAGCGGGAGGGCAAGGATTCCGAGCCCGCGGACCTGCTCGACGCGCTCAACGCGCGGATCGACGACCCGGACTTCCGCATCGGGCCCTCGTACCTGATGAAGAAGGGCGTGTACCGGGACGGCGGTCTGGAGCGGACCTGGCGGACGAAGATCCTGCCGTTGCTGGAGGAGCACCACTACGGCGAGGGCGTGGACGTCGAGAAGCGGTACGGGCCGGCGGCGTTGCGGGAGTCGCTGGGGTGACGTCGGTCGTCGAGCTCGTCGAGCATGCGCCGGCGGTCGGCGTTGCCCTGCCGGACGGCGTGGGGCGGGCGCTCGCGGCCCTGCGGATCGTGGACGCCGCGCCGGATCCGTACTCCTCCGGGCGCTGGTCGCTGCGGGCCGGGAGCAAGGTCGGGGCCGTCACGGTCACGGTGCCGGGTCACGGCGATCCGCTCACGGTCCGTATCACCCCCAAGGTGCCGATCGTCCGGCTCTTCTTCCTCCTCGGCTACAGCCTCGACCCCGCCGGCGCCTGGCGGGAGGGTGAGGTCGATGTGGCCGAGCACCGGGAGGTGCTGCCCGCGCTCGCCCACGCCGTGGAGCGGCAGGTGGACCGGGCCCTGCGGCAGGGGCTGTTGCAGGGGTACCGGGTGACGGAGGAGACCTCGCCGGTCGTGCGGGGGCGGGTCCGGGAGGCCGAGCAGATACGGCGCCGGTTCGGGGCGACGCTGCCGGTGGAGGTGGTGTACGACGACTTCACGACGGACATCGCGGAGAACCGGATCCTGCGGGCGGCCGTCGAGCGACTGCTGCGGCTGCCCGGGGTTCCGCGCGAGGTGCGCCGGAGGCTGCTGCACCAGCGGGCGCGGCTGGCGGACGTCACGGTACTCGTGCGCGGCCGGCCCCTGCCCGAGTGGCGTCCGAGCCGGCTCAACGCCCGGTACCACCACGCCCTGCGCCTGGCGCGGGCCGTGCTGGAGGACGCCTCCCCGGAGCACGGGCCCGGCGGACTGCGCGTCGAGGGGTTCCTGTTCGACATGAACAAGCTCTTCGAGGACTTCGTGACCGTCGCCCTGCGGGAGGCGCTGCGCGGTTCCGGGTACGTCGCGCGGTTCCAGGACCCACTTCACCTGGACGAGGCGCGGGCGATCCGCATGAAGCCGGACCTCGTCCTCCACGGGCCCGACCGCGCGCCGTGCGCGGTGGCCGACGCCAAGTACAAGGTGGAGAGACCGGGCGGTTACCCGGACGCCGACCTGTACCAGATGCTCGCCTACTGCACGGCCCTCGGGCTGGACGAGGGACACCTGGTGTACGCGAAGGGCAACGCGGACCACGCCGCCCACCGGGTGCGGCACGCGGGCATCGTCCTCCACCAGCACGCCCTGGACCTCGACCAGGACCCGGCGGGGCTGCTCGCCGACGTCGCGGAGGTGGCCGCCCGGCTGGTGAGGACACCGCACGTATGATCAGCTCGCAGTGACCGTCCGGGGTGGGGAGAGCACGTCGTGCCGCAGCTGGCGTTCGCCAACAGTTTCTGGGAGAGCTACGACCTCCTGGAGAAGCCCGTGCGGGCCGGCGTGCGCAAGGCGATGCAGAAGTTCCAGCAGCTCACCGTTCCGGAGCTGCAGGCGGACAAGGGACTGCATCTGGAGTCCGTCGAGAAGGCCCGTGATCCGCGGATGCGGACCATCCGGATCAACGACTTCTGGCGCGGTGTCGTACTCGCCCCCGACGACGGCAGCGATGTGTTCCTGCTCGTCAACGTCGTACGGCACGACGACGCCTACACCTGGGCCGCCAAGCGGCTCTACACCACGAACTCCGCGACGCGGGCGCTCGAGGTCCGCAACGTGGTGGCCATCGAGCAGCTGACGCCGCAGCTGGAGAAGGCCGCCGCGGCTGCGCCCTCATTGCTGTTCGCGCGGTACTCGGACACCGTGCTGCGTGAGCTGGGCCTCGACGACCAGGTGCTCCGCGCGGTGCGGACCGTCATCGACAAACCCCAGCTGGAGGCGTTCGGCAGCCTGTTGCCGGAGGACCAGTTCGAGGTGCTGCAGTACCTCGCCGAGGGGTTCAGCCCCGAGGAGGTCTACCGGGACGTCGTCGCCGTGCGCCGGCCGGTGGCCGCGGGTCCCGATCCGGACGAGAGCCTCGCGGCCGCGATCACCAACACCACCAGCCGGATCACCCTGGTCACCGGCCCGGAGGAACTCGCCGACATCCTGGAGAAGCCCTTCGCGGCCTGGCGGGTCTTCCTGCACCCCTCGCAGCGACGGGTCGCCTACCGGGTGTCCTACGGCGGCCCGGTGCAGGTCACCGGAGGTCCCGGTACCGGGAAGACGGTCGCCGCCCTGCATCGCGTCAAGCATCTGCTCGGGCGCTCCGCGGACACCCGGATCCTGCTCACGACGTACACCAACGCGCTGGCGGCGGCACTGCGCGAAAACCTGTCGCTGCTCCTGGACGGCGACGAGGAGTCGCTGGGGCGGGTGGACGTGACCACGGTCAACGCCTACGCGCACGGCGTCGTGACCCGTCTCGACGGCAAGGCCCCCTCGCCCGTCGGCGACCGCGAGGAGCGGCAGCTGTGGCAGCGGGTGGTCAAGAAGCTCGGGCTGCCGTGGACCGAGCAGTTCCTCGCCCAGGAGTACCGGCACGTCGTCCTCGCCCAGGACCTGCGCGCCCTGGACGACTACCGTGCCGCCTCCCGGCGCGGCCGGGGCAGCTCCCTGGCGCCGAGCAAGCGGGAACAACTGTGGCCCGCCGTCGAGCTGTTCGAGTCGATGCTGCGCGACCGGAAGGAGACCACGCACCTGAAGGTGTGCGCGCGGGCGGCCGAGCTGCTGACCGCTTCGGCGCCCACGCACGACCATGTCGTGGTGGACGAGGCGCAGGACCTGCACCCCGCGCAGTGGCGGGTGCTGCGGGGCGCGGTGGCTCCCGGCAGCGACGACCTGTTCATCACGGGCGACCCGCACCAGCGCATCTACGACTCGAAGGTCTCCCTCGGTTCGCTGGGCATCGCGGTGACCGGGCGCACCCACCGGCTGCGGCTCAACTACCGCAGCACGGAGGAGATCCTGACCTGGTCCACCGGCCTGCTGGGCCCGGTGACGGTGGAGGACCTGGGCGGCGACGGCCACGACACGCTGGCCGGCTACCGCTCGCTGCTGCACGGACGCAGACCGCACACGGCGGGGTACGGGTCGGAGCAGGAGGAGGTCACGGCGCTCGTCGCGCGTGTTCAGGACTGGGTCGCGCAGGGCATCCGCCCCGCGGAGATCGGCGTGTGCGCCCGGTTCAACGTCCTGCTCGACAAGGCGTACGACAAGCTCGCCGCGGCCGGGGTGCCGGTGGTCCGGGTCAGGGACAATCCGGGCGCTGATGTGGACGGGGTGCGGCTCGCCACCATGCACGCCATGAAAGGGCTGGAGTTCCGGTGTGTCGCCGTGCTCGGTGTGACCGCCGGAGCGCTGCCGTTCGGCCGGGAGGTGACGCCGGCCTCCGTGGACGCCCTGCAGCACGAGTCGGATCTGCTGCGGGAGCGGTGCCTGCTGTTCGTGGCGTGCACGAGGGCGCGGGAGGCGCTCGCGGTGTCGTGGAGCGGGACCGCGAGTCCGTTCCTGCTCCGCTGAGGCTCGGTACCGTCTTCGGTGCAATCGATCCCGCTCGGCAGCCGCATACACCTGACCGACCGCTCATCGGACCGCCGCCGACGGACCGTCCCGAAATGGAGCCGGCCGCCGACGCGGCGCTGCACGGCCGGGTTCAGGGCCTGCGAGCGCGGTGGGTCCAACGGCTCGTCCGGCAGCAGCGGAACGCGGCGCGGTCGGTACCGGCCGTGTGATCAAGTGGCGGTCTCCTCCGGCCGTAGCGCGTCCAGGCAGCAGTGGACGAAGTCCTGGACGACGGGGTCGCCGTCGTCGGAGCGGGCCCAGGCGACGCCGACCTGGCTGGGGCTGACGCCTCCGACGGGACGGTAGGTGATACCGGGCCGGGCGTAGAAGCGGGCGGCGGACGCGGGGGCGAGGGCGATGCCGTAGCCGTTGGCGATGGCGCTGAGCCAGTCGTCCGGCTGGTCGGTGACGGCGCCGATGCGGACCGGGTGGCCGTCGCGTTCGTCGATGGCCAGCCAGTGGTCCCGCCACCGGCCGGTCTCGGGCGGAGCGGCCACGAACGGCTCGTCCCACAGGTCCCGGAAGGGAATCGTGTCGCGAGCGGCGAGCGGATGTCCCTCGGGAAGAGCGACCCAGCGGGGCTCGGTGAACAGTACCGCCGTCCGCAGAGCGCTCCGGCCGGGGAAGGGCAGCCGCAGCAGAGCCACGTCGACGTCCCCGTCGGCGAGCCCGGCGCTCGGGTTCGACCAGGCGGCCTGCCGCATGTCCACCCGCCAGCCCGGCCGGCGCCGGGTGAACTCCGCGACGATGCGCGGGGTCGTCTCGTTGGCGGCACTGGCCATGAAGCCGACCCGCAGCAGGCGGGCCGCCCGGCCGGCGGTGTTCTTGGTCTCCCGCAGTGCCCGGTCCCAGTCGGCCAGCAGGGCCGGTACCCGCTCCGTCAGGGTCCGGCCCGGTTCGGTGAGGGTCATGCCGGTGCGGGACCGCGTGAACAGCCGCACTCCGAGCAGGGTCTCCAGTTGCTTGATCTGTTTGGTGAGCGCCGGCTGGGACACGAACAGCCGTTCCGCGGCGTGGGTGAGGGTCCCCTCCTCCGCCACGGCGAGGAAAGAGCGCAGCAACCGAGTGTCCACATCCATGCCCACAGATTATGGGCGCAGGTATTGGACGTCGTTCAAGGTCCCCAGGAGGCTTGGCGAGGTGAGCGTGCCGGGTTCGCCGGACTCACTACGCGCTCGACCGAAGGACGAGGTACATGTTCACCGCCTACGCGATCACCACTGTCGTCACGATCCTGGCCAACGCCGGAATCGCCGCCGCGGACTTCCTCGGGGCCAGGTTCGTCCTCGCCAACTCGGCGGAGGTCGGCCTCCCGCAGACCTGGATCCCGTGGCTCGCCGTGCTCAAGGCCGCGGGGGCCGCCGGTCTCCTCCTCGGGCTCCTGGGTGTCCCGGTCATCGGCGTCGCCGCCGCGACCGGGCTCGTCCTGTTCTACCTCGGCGCCGTCGCCGCGCACATCCGCGCTCGCGTGTACTACAACTTCGCCTTTCCTGGCGGTTATCTGGCTCTGGCCGCTGCGTCCTTCGCCCTTGCCGTCACACGGTGAACGCCGCAGTGCCGCACGACGGGCCATGGCCCGGGGGTCGACTCCCTTCGAGGTCAGGACAGCGGAGGCCGTCGACCGGTGGCGTCCGGCCGACGGCGACGTGATCGGCCCCGGCAGGGAACAGCCGTGCGGTGCGGACCGATGGGGTGGAGTGACGCGGACGGGGACCGGTGACGAGATCGAGGCCCGGTTGCCCTGGCCCGGGGATCCGGCGGCCGTGTCGCGTCCCGGTCCGTGGGGCATCCGAGCGCGGCCGGGGGCCCGGTCCGTCGCGCGGCGACCGACTCGGTTCATGTCCCGCTCCCGGGCGCGTGCGGCGGGGCTGACCGCCCCCGCGGACCGACACGCTCAGCGCAGAAGTGACTTCGGTTCCCGCAGCGCGTGCCACAGTCCCGCCGCGAGCGGTACGACCGTCATGGCGAAGAAGACCCAGAACACGAACTCGGCCCCGGGCGCGAGGTCGTAGACGGTGCCGTCCTCCCACCGGCAGTAGGCGCGCGGCGGGAACGGGGTGGAGATTCCCGAGACCTTCCCGTCCCCGAGGACGCCCTCGCGCATCGGCTCCCTGGGGCAGGGGGCGGTCTCCGGGAACAGGAAGGCGTCGTCCGCCGTCATGATCACGAACCAGGTGACGGCGCCGAGCGGCACCGACCAGAACACCGCGGTCCGCACCCACAACGGCAGCAGCGGATGCGCCAGCAGCCCGCGCAGCGCGACCCAGCCGACCACGAGCCCGACGAAGACCGGGAGCAGCGTCATGACATCACCGCGGTCTTCTTCCGGGCACGGAACTCGGACGCGTGGCCCGCGCCGATGACGAGCAGGGCGGCGGCCAGGGCGAGGGACAAGGTCGCCCCGTTCATCCGGACATGGCCGGGGTCACCGGAGCAGACGGTGCCGTCGTGGCGGGCGCGGTCGAAGCGGAGCGGCAGGTACGAGGACCGGTGGTGGGACAGGCCCTGTTCCGTCTCGGCGTCGAAGCCGTCGCGGCAGGCCGGGGCGGGGATCGAGTCCGCGCCGTCGCCGAACGCCTGCTCCGACATCAGAACCGAGAGGAACCCCGGGGAGTGGACGGCCGCGGCCGTTCCCGCCGCGCGGCGCAGCAGATGCGCCGCCCGGGGCCGGGGCCGACCGTGGAACGCCATCGCGACGATCCCCACCGCGGCGATGAGCGCGCCGGCGGCACAGACCGCGGACAGTCCCAGCCCCGACAGCACGCCCGTCACTCCCCCTCTGAGCCCCGTGTCACGTAGACCCTAGTCCCGCGGGACGTCCCTGATGTACACGCCCCGTCGACTCGGGCCGTGGTTCAGCCGGTCCCCAGTCGCGCCGGCGCCCGTAGGCCCCTGCCTCGTACCTCCAGCCCGTGCCTCCAACCCGTGCCTCCGGTCTGCAAGGTCGTGTGTACGCAGTGACCCCGAGGAGACCAAGTCCCGCCGCGTTCCTCCTCGTCGGCGACCCCTCCGGTCGAGGTGAGCAGGGTCACAGCGCGGGGTCCTCGCTCTCCGCTCACGCCGCGGCGGCGCCCTCCGTGCGCCGTCCCCTCGTCCGGTGTGGCCGGAACTCGTCGGCATACCGCGGGCGTGCACTGCGACAGTGACGACTCCACGCCCGTTCGAGCGCCTGGCTTTCCGCCCCCGGACCAGAGCTCCGGACGATGCGGGGTCGGCCTACGGCCGCACGAACGATTGGCCGGAAGTAGCCGATTGAATACACGGGAAAGGCGGCAAAGCGCGCGACGGACTCACAAAGAGAGAAAACCGGAAGTCCCGCAAAACACTCGGCGACGACGCCGCCCCGTCGCCCGACCTCTCGACTCGTGCCCCTTCCCCCGACATTGCAATTGATCTATGGTCATGGCGACCGCAGTGTTCTCGGGTGACATCACCTCTCAAGACGTGAGCCTTCCATCGAAACCCTTGCACCACGTTTCGCAGTGACGCGGGCCGAATACCCCGGCGGGAATCCCTGACAAGGAGCGCGAGTGAAGACAGTGATACGCATCGGCATTGCGGCTGCCGCCGCCCTGGGCCTCATGGCTGCCGCACCCGCCTCCTCCGCGGCCGAGCACACCTCCGCACGGACGAAGCAGACGAGCACGACGCTCGCGACCGTCGACATCAAGGGCGTTCAGGTCGACGAGAAGGCGTCGAGCGACACGAGACGGATCATCGAGGCCGACGCGCCGGCTGCCGTCGCCGCCGCGAACGTGTGCGGATCCGGCTACACCATCTCCACCGGAGCGTGGCGCTACGACGGCTACGGCACCACGTACACATGGACCAACGGCACGTCCGGGGCCGGGTACTACGACAGGCCGATCTGTGCCGTGTTCTTCAACGACAGCGGCTACACGAAGTACATGGGTGTGCGTCTGCGGTCCAATTACACCGCTGACGCCCCCGCCGAGGACTTCGGCGCCTTCGGCTCCTACGCCGGCCCCGTCTACCAGAAGCGGGGCTACTGCGGGACGGTCTACTCCTACATGGAGGCGTCCAACGGCAACGTTCTCGTCGACCGTACCCAGACGGTCGGGAGCTGCAACTGATCGTGGCCCGCACTCGAGCACGACGTGCTCCGGCGGCGGGGCTCGTGACGTCCGGCGGACATGGACGCGGAAAGCGCATGGTGCGCGGTACCGGCAGGACAATGGCACGCCGCCGTTCCAAGGAATGAACCGGCCGTCCTCGCCGACGTCCCGAGAATCACGCGGTGAAGAATTCCGCCCGTTTATCTCACGTACCGTGCCGTCCCCTTCCGACGCACAGGCACCGGATTCCGCATTCCCGAGCATGTCCCGTCCGGGCAACCGCTGACGACACGGGCGCGCTTTTTCATGCCCGACTTGACTTCGAAACAGCCGCCATCGCTGCGGCTCTCATCACAGAAGGAGTGGCGGACTTGGCCGACGCCAAGGTTCTTGAGGCGCAGCAATGGGTGAATGCCACCTACGGATCTGTCGCCGGATACGTCAGGTGCCCCGAGGACGGGCGCACCGGCTGGTCCACGATGTACGCGCTGACCATGGGGCTCCAGCACGAGTTGGGCATCAGTCCCGTGGTGGCGAGTTTCGGCCCGACCACCCTCTCCAGGCTCCAGGCGCTCGGCGACATCGGCTTCGGCTGGAACAAGAACGCCAACATCGTCCGCATCCTCCAGCACGGCCTGTTCTGCAAGGGCTACTGGGGAGCCAATGGATACGGCGAGTACGGGGCCGTGACCACGGAGGCGGTGAAGGCCCTCCTGGTCGACATGGGCCTGCCCGACGGCGGAACAGGGACGTCCGGCGGCGTCACCACTCCGAAGATCTTCAAGTGCATCCTCAACATGGACGCATACGTCGTCGTCGCCGGCGGAACGGAGAAGATCCGGGCCATCCAGCAGTGGCTCAACAACCGCTACTGGCAGCGGGACGCCTACTCGATCGGCCCGTGCGACGGCATTTACTCCCGGGACGTGCAGAAGTCCCTGGTGATCGCCATCCAGTACGAACTGGGGCTCAGCCCCAACGGCAATTTCGGCCCCGGCACCCAGGCCGGTCTGCGCAGCCATCCCGTGCGGGAGGGCGACTCGGGCATCTTCGTGCAGCTGTTCACCGCGGCCTGCGTCTTCAACGAGCCGGTGATCCTGCGCGGCCTGGACGACTCGGAGGTCCGGACGACGTTCAAGAGCACCTTCGACGCGAAGACCAAGGAGTTCGTCCAGGTCTTCCAGAAGTTCTCCCAGCTGTACGAGTCGGGAGACGCCAACTACGGCGTGGGTGAGTACGACACCTGGTCCCAGTTGCTGGTGTCCATGGGCAACGCGGACCGTGCGGCGACCGGTTCGGACACGAGATTCGAGATCACCGCCTCCCGTGCCCGCTGGCTGTACGACAACGACTACCGCCTGGTCGGCCGCTACCTCTACGATCCGCCGGGGTCCACCCTCGACAAGGAGATCAAACCCGGCGAGCTGCAGACCATCTTCGACGCCGGTCTGCGCGTCTTCCCGATCTATCAGGACAACGCGCGCCGGCTCGCGGACTTCACCTACAGCCAGGGCTTCCAGCACGCCCTGAACGCGCACGACCTGGCAAGCGGGTACGGCTTCAACCGCGGCACGACGATCTACTTCGCGGTCGACTACGACGCCCAGCAGTGGGAGATCGACGGTCAGCCGGAGGGCATCGTCGCCTACTTCAACGGTGTGGTGGCCGGCCTCGCCAGCCGGGGCAAGAAGTACTTCCACGGCGTCTACGGTTCCCGCAACGTCTGCATCAACGTCACCGCCAAGACCGGTGCGCGCTTCTCCTTCGTCTCCGGCATGTCCTGGGGCTTCTCCGGGAACCTCGGCTACCCCCTGCCCGCCAACTGGGCGATCAACCAGATCAAGGAGTTCCAGGTCACCAACGGCTCGGACACCTTCGACCTGGACCGGGACGTCTGGCGGCGCAACGGCGAGCCCGGCGTCCGCTCGGTGAACAACACGGGCGGCCCCGCCGACACGTACATCGCCTACGTGCAGCGTCTCTACGATCACGCCGTCGCGTACAAGGCGTCGAACAACGTCGGCACCAACGCCAGCCGACTGGTGATGGAGTACATCCGTCACGAGAAGTACCGGGGCCTGAAGTGGTGGTGGCTGGCGAACAGCTACGACGAGGACTTCGTCGGGTACTGCGACAGCCGCGGGATGTCGGTCGAGGACTCCTTCACCGACACCGTCACGGGCTACCAGCTCGACGCCACCCACCTGATGGCCACGGCCAACGGCTTCCTGGAGAACTCCGACCCCTCCGACAAGAAGGAGTCCACCGGTGGCGACATCGCCGGCTGGGGCGGGGACATCATGACGTTCTGGGCGGACTGGCGGAACTCGGTGGACGAGTACGCCTCGCCGCTCACGTTCTGCCAGGCCAAGCTGGCCATCCCCGGCACCGTCTCCAGCTTCGGCTACACGGACATGCTGGAGGACGTCGACGGGTACCTGCTGGCCAAGCACGTCGCCGGGGGCGGGAACGTCGTCGACTGGATGAAGGCGCACTACAACAACGGGGGCGCTCTGACCCGCTTCCGCAGCCACTTCGACCGGCGGTGGGAGAACGCCACCAACGCGCGGGCGAGTTGCTGGGACATCCTCGCCGGCCCGTCCGACGTCACCGTCGACGCGGCCCGGCTCGCGCTCATCACGGGCGCGGGCGTCGCCCTGCCGGCGGACTACGTCCTCATTCCCGGCAACACGGAGAAGCTGGCCCAGTTCTGTCAGGGCTTCTCCGACCGTCAGCTCGCCCTCATCGGCCTGGAGAACAGCCTGGCCGCCAAGTACAAGGAGAACCTGGCCGTCTACCGCAAGCAGGCCGCGCAGCGGGCCGCGGCCCGGTAGGTCAGGAAGAACCTGCAGAGTTCAGCCCATGGCCCTCATTCTCATCCCGATTCTCCTGCCCCTCCTGGTCTGCCTGTGGTTCTGGAGCCGCCCGCTGCTCTCCGGCACGTGGCGGCGCAGTCCCGCGTGGTTCACCTGGAGCGCGGTGCTCCTCCTGCTGGGAGCCGGTGTCAGCTACCTCATCGGCTCCCTCGCCGGGGCGTCACTGGACCCGGAGGAGGCGTGCCACAAGGCGGGCCAGACCTACGACCGGGCGTACCGCAGGGCGAACTTCGAGGAGTACACGCGGTGGTTCCCGCTGCACGACAAGTGTCATGCGGGGTACGACCTGGTCCCGGCTTGGGTGAACCCGGTCCTGGTCGTGCTCCCGGTCCTGGCGCTGCTCTGCCTGGCCTGTGCCGTGGGCCTGACCGTCATCCGACTCCGTACCAACAGGAAGGGCACTTCATGACCGCTTTGAGCAGACGCCGTGTGCTCGGTGCCACCGGGAGCCTGGCCGGGGCCGCCGCCCTCGGCCTCCTGGACACGGCCCCGGCCGCGGCCGCCGCCCCGGCCCGGACGGACCGGGCGGCAACCGCCTGGCGCGGCAGCCGCTCGGCCAACGGCTGGAAGATCCTCGACGAGGCCGCGTCCCACACCATCGAGGGCAGCGGCCTGACCGTACGCCTGGCCGACGGCGACGCCGCGACGCTCCTGTTGCACGTCGCCCGGCGTTTCCACTACGAGATCGACCAACTGCGCGAGAAGGACGTGACGGGCCACACCACGTCCCGCGAGGTGCGTCAACCCCACGAGTCGAACTACCTGTCCGGCACGGCGATGGCGATCCGGCCGCACGCCTACCCGCTGGGGGTACGCGGTGGTCTGTACCCGCAGGAGCTGGTGGTGGTGCGGGACATCCTGGCCGAGCTGGACGGTGCCGTCGTCTGGGGCGGTGACTTCACCACGCCCCAGGAGTCGCACTTCGAGATCGCTCTCGGTCCGGCCCACCCGAAGGTGCGGGGCGTGGCTCGCAAGCTCCGGTCCTGGAGGGACGTACCGGGCCTGGGAGCGGGGACGGTCGACGCGTTCGCTCCGGAACGCCGGGCGGCCGTCAAGGCCTTCGGCCGGAGGGACGCCTCGTAGGGTCCGCGCGATCTCCGGCCCGGAGGCCCGGGCCGGAGATCCTGTGGCGGCAGCGCGGAGCATGACCGAAGTGCGGGGCTCCCGCGCCGGGGAAGCGGTTCCCCGAGGGGGGGAGGCCGGACGAGGGGCCGAAGTCGCTGCCCCGGCCGTCCCCCGGACCCGGGCGTCACCCCCTCAGGCCGAGGGCGCCCAGCAGCATCGGCAGCGAGGCGTGCAACTCGCGTTCCCAGTACGCCCAGGCGTGGGTGCCCGGGCCGTAGAAGTGGGTGGTCAGGTGCTTGGCGCCCACGCGTTCCAGCTCGGCGGCCAGGGCGTGGTTCTGGCGGTTGAAGTCGGCCTCGAGGGCGCTGGTGCCGCCCGGCGGGTCCAGGGGGCCGGTGGTGCCGTCGCCGCAGGACAGGTACACGGGGATCGACTTGAGTCGTTCGGCCAGGTGGAAGGGGTCGTGAGCCTGCCATATGCGGCGTTGCGCGACCGGGTCGCCCCAGACGCGCAGCGGGTCGCCGCCCTGACCGGCGAAGAATCCCATGATGCGGTCGACCGACTCGTCGTCGAGGAGGGGGTGGGCCGAGCCGGAGTACGCGGCGGTCGCCCTGAACATGCCGGGGTGCCGGGCGGCGTACAGCAGGGCGCCCTGGCCTCCCATCGACAGTCCGGCGACGACGCGGTTGCGGCCGGCGCCCCAGTCGCGTTCGAGGAGGTGGCGCAGCTCGGCCGTGTGGAAGGTCTCCCACGCCGGGTCGCCGCCCTCGCCGTGGTTCCACCAGTCGCTGTACCAGCCGTTCCAGCCGGCCTCCGGCATGACGACCAGGACGTCGCGCAGGCTGTCCGTCTCCGCGACGTCGGTCATGGCGGTCCACGAGGTGTAGTCGCCGCAGCAACCGTGCAGGAGCCACAGGGTCGGCCAGTGCCGGCGTCGGTCGCCGGGGTTCCAGCCGTCGGGGGTGAGGAGGCGGACCTCGACCGTACGGCCGCCCAGGGCCGCCGACCTCACCGACAGGTCGACCTGCCGGTCGGCGACTTGGGTGACGGCGACGACCTCGGCGCCGCGCGCATGCGGCGAACGGGACGGGGCCTCGGCCCCCTGCCCCGTGACGGCGTGTGCCGGTGCGGTGGGCGCGAGGGTGAGGAGGACCGTGGCGAGGACGAGCAGGGCTCTGGAGCGGAGGGTCAGGAGGGCGGTCGTGGTCGCTGACAAGGCGGCTCCCTGGGGTGCGGTTCGACCGGGCTGGACGCACGAGCGCGTCGGAACTGCCCTTCCCACGGACGGTCACGACGATGCGTCCGGGCGGCCGTACCGTCACCCGGCTCCCCTGAGGGGCGCCGCCGCGCCGCCTACAGTCCCGCCCGTGCCAGCAGCACCGGCAGGGCCTCCGGCTTCACCTTCTGTACCGATCTCACCTGGCCCAGGCCCAGTTCCCCGCGGCTCACCGGGTCGCGGTACAGGGCCTTCGTCGCCTCGGTCAGCAAGGTCACCGGGACCAGGAAGGGGACGTCGGGGTCCTCGTCGTCCGGGCGGGGCTCCTCGTCGACCTCGGCCACCGCGGCGACCGCCGCCTCGGGCCGCGCGAAGTAGAACCAGAGGCGGTCGCCCGGCTCCATCCGGTTGCGGCGGCTGAGCCAGAGCTCCAGTTCCGGTTCCTCTTCGGCGAGTTGGAGCATCGTCTCCCTGTCGGACGGCTCCCCGTCCAGCGTGTCCTTTCGCGGATCGAGGATGTAGATCCAGTCCGCCATGGAATCCCCTTCGGTCAGGACGCTCGGCCCGCGTGAAGACGCATCGGTGCAGCGACTCATGGTGCCAGACACCCGAGGGATGCGCGTACACGTTTTCGACACGAAGGTGTCAGGTGCCGGGTTTCAGTGCCCCGTTGCTGAGCCCGTCCCGCGCCAGTGCCGCGATCTGCCGGCTGAGTTCCGCCACCCGCCGGGCCCGCTCCTCGAACTCGCGCAGCGCGTGGAAGGCGGTCCCGTAGCCGCGCTGTGCGGTGATGTCCATCTGCGGGATGCGGGCGCCCTTGCTGTCGAGGCGGAAGGTGCCGCTGGCGGTGGTGGAACGGCGGCTGTTGGCGGCGCTGTGCAGGAAGCCCTGGAGGAAGTCCGTGTCGAGCTGGTCGCTGACCGAGACCGGTTCCGGGTCCGCGTACTCGACCAGCCCGGCCCTGATCAGGTCGGCGACGCTGACACTGGGGCCGTCCAGGGCGCCGGTGCCCTCGCCGGCGACCAGGGCGGGGAGCAGTTCGGCCAGGCGCCGCACCTGTTCGGTCAGCTCCTGGCGCAAGGTGTCGTACTCCGTCACGTAGTCGCGGTGCGACTCCTCGACGTGACGGCTCGGGGTGAGGTCGACCAGGTCGTCGAGCAGATCGATCTGGGGGACCTCGGTGATCTGCTGGGGCCGCGGCTCCAGGGGGTCGTCCGGGTCGTTGGACGTGAGGTCGACCATGCGTACGGCGGTGGCCGCGTCGTCCGGCGACGTCGGGCGCCGCAGGTGCCACAGGTGCACGGGGAGGGAGTGTGCGGCGGCCGTGCCCGGGGCCAGCGCGGTGACCTGGGTGAGGATGCCCCGGCGGACGAGCTCGGCGCGGATGCGGCGGCCGGCCTTGCGGTAGGCCACCGAGGCGGGCATGACCATGACGACACGGCCACCGGGCGCGGTGTGCGCGTAGGCGTGCTGGAGCCAGGCGAGTTCGCCCTCCGCGCGGGAGGGGGTGCCGAGCTCCCAGCGGGGGTCGAGGAGGAGGTCCTCCCGGCCCCAGTCGGTGTCGCTGACCGGCGGATCGCAGACGACGAGGTCGGCCTTGAGGCCGGACCACTGGTCCGCGCGCAGGGAGTCACCCTGCTTGATCTCGGTACGGGGAAGTCCCGCGAGGTCGGCCCGCGACTGTGCGAGGCGTGCGCTGCGGGCGTCCGCTTCCTGGCCGCACCGCCTGGCGCCCTGTCCGGCGCCGACGGCGAGCAGGAGAGTACCGATTCCGCAGGCGGGATCGAAGAGTACGGCGTCGGCGGCCACGTCGCCCGCGAAGTGCCGGACGGCCCGGACCACCCGGGGCGAGGTCACCTGGTCCGAGCCCGCTCGCCGCACGGACTCCGTGAAGCGCTCGGCGAGGCCGTTCACCACGTCCGCGGCGGAGCCGCTGCCGGCCATCCGGCGGGCGAGCCGGACCCCCTGCTCGGGCAACGCGGCCGGCGCCTCCTCCCCGGGGGCGGCGAGGACGTGCGCGATGTCCGCGAGCCCGCCGAGGATGTCGTCGCCGTAGGCACCCCGCAGCACCTGCCACAGCTGGACCTCGTCGGTGACGTCCTGTCCCTTGCTCTGCTTGTCCAGCCAGGCCTGGACCTCGGCCAGGTCGAAGAGGGGGCTGTTGGCGCCGCCGCCGACCGGCGCCGGGAAGTCGTCGTACCGCCGTCGCCAGTTCGACACGGCGGCGCGGGTGACACCCGCGATACGGGCGATCTCGGAGCCGGTGACCAACGGGTTCGTCGGCGTGGCCGGGGTCTGTGGCATACCGGCTACGGTACACAGCGTCCCGGCCGCGTATCAATGAAAGACGGCCGTTGACGACGTCAACGACGATCGTTCTGCCCGCCGCCTCCGCGCCCGCCCCGGGCAGGGGGCGTTGTCAGTGGCTGCCGATAGCTTGATCTCGTTGCGCCGCTCTGGCGTTGACGTCCCCTTTCGCATGCATGGGAGATGGTGCGTTGTCGGTCCGGGAGAAGTCGAGCACGGCACGGGTGGTGCCGTCCGCGCGGCCGCGGAAGCTCGCGAAGGTGCCGTTCGTGGAGCTGGCCGACGGGCGGCTGCAGGGTGTGGTGTCCAGCGGGTCGGACATCGGGCGGGTGTACGTCTCGTCGGTCGAGGCGGGGACGTACGCGTTCGCGTGCAGCACCAACAACAACCGGCCCTGCGGCGGGGCGCGCGGGTGGTTCTGCAACCACATACGCGCGCTCGTCGGTGAGGCCGTGCTGCAGTACGGCGTCGAGCGGGTGGCCCGGTACCTGAAGGTCGAGGTCACCGGTGAGGCGCCCGACGCGGACTCCGTCACCGACGCGATGACCGCCACGCGGCCCGCCCAGGGCGACAGTTCGGCGGCGGCGCAGGTGTTCAGCCGGTTCCTGCGGCACCTCGCGTACCTCGAACTCGCCCCGGTCACCGCCCCGTTGCCCGAAATGCAGTGGTTCCCGACGACGAGGGCGGTGGCCTGATGCGTGCCGATCTGCTGACCGACGCCGTCGACGGGCTCGACGAGGCCCTCGCGGCCGTGGACGGTTTCGACGAGGTCCTGGTCGCCGGTCTGCTGCGTCCGCAGCCCGCCCAGGCGAGCGGGCTGGCCGCCCTCGCGGACGCCGTCGCCGGGTCGCCGCTGGCGGCGCGGGTCGCCGAGGCGGCCGAGAAGACGGCCGCCGGGGCGGCCGGCGAGGATCACTTCGTGGCGCTCGCGGCCGCTCGCACCGCCCTGCTCGGTTCCGTGCACGACGCGCTCTTCCAGCGGGTCGAGGAGGCCGTCGGGCGGGCGCGGGACGGGGAGAGCGGCACGGCCGCGGCCGGCGGGGAGGAACATGGGGTCAACCTGCGTGCCGCCGCCCGTAGTTGGCTGTGCGATCTCGCGCGGGCCGGCTGGCACGGTATCGATCACGAGCTGGTCGCCGGTGCCGCGCCCGTCGTGTCCGCCATGCTGCCCGACCCGGCACTGCGCCGCCTGGCCACGCTGCTCGACGGCTTCGCCGCCGAACTCGCCGCCTCCTGTCCCGGCGCGTCCCTGGAGCACGTTCCCGTACGTCGATGGGCCGACCTGTGGTCGCGCGCCATGCTGCTGACCCTGCCCGGCGCGGCGTCCGCCCCCGCGGTCACCGGGGCGACCGGCCGGCTGCTGCCGCTCGGGGTCGACGTGCAGGAGCACGCCACCGCCGTACAGGCGCAGGTGCACGCGGTGTTCGAGCCGGCGGACGGCGGCACGGCCCGGCTGGTGCGGGCCAGTGTGTCCGCGCCGAAGCCCGACACCGTCGTCGGGGCGGGGCTGTGGCAGCTGCTCCGGCCGCACATGTCCCTGCTGGCCGCCGTGAGCGAGGGGCGTGCCATGGAGCTCGACGCGATGCCCGTCACCGGTGAGGGCGATCTGCTGTGGGACGACGCCCGGGCGCGTGCGGGCGAGCCCGCCGAGGCGTTCGCCACCGCGCGGGTGGCGCTGCCCGCCGCCGTCGCCTTCGCGACCGCTCCGCTCGACCGGCATCCGGCCCGCATCGCCGTGCCCGTCCTGCTGGAGGGGTACGCCGTGGAGGAGGACGAGGGCGGGGTGGCTTTCCGGGTCGCCGGGGAGCGGCTCCCCGTCGACACCGACCGGGTTCCGGCCGCCGGTCCGCTCACCCCCGAGGTCGTCGCCTCGTCCGGTGCGTGTGTCGGGCTGCTGCGCTGGGACGCCGGGGAGTTCCTGCTCCAGCCGCTCGCCGTCGAGCGGACCGTGCGGAAGAAGGCCGTCGCCGTGCACGCCGGGGCGTGGGCCGGAGGTACGACCGACAAGGCCGGGGTGCGGGCCGAGAAGGCCGCCACCGACGCCGTCAAGGTGCTGCGCGAGCGTGCCGGAAAGCTGCTGCGGAAATGAGCGGGCAGACCATCGGAGGGGCCTGCGCGCCCGATCCCGACGAGAACCGGCGGCAGGTGCTGTACTGGCGGCTGCTGGCCCGGCTCTTCGACCCCGAGGAGCAGGCGTCCCTGGAGTCGGCGAGTCTCGCCGTCGTCGAGGACATCGGCCTGCCGGCCGCGCTGCTCGACCCGGGGGCGTCCGTCGACTCCGTCGTGCAGCGGCACCCGGAGCTGGCCGCCGAGTTCGACGGGCTGATGACGCCCGAGCCGGACGGGGACGGTGCGCGTGACCGGGCCGCCGAGGTGCGGCGTGCGGCGCTCGCGTCGAAGGTGCTGTTGAACGTCTTCGCCACCGGCTCCGGTGCCGTCACCGCCGAGCAGCTGGCGCGCTGGCAGTCCGACGCGGGCTGGCTGGAGCGGGCGCTGGGCTGCCGGCCCGGTGAGCTGCGCGGCGGACGCGGCGGCGTCAACCGCGCGGGAGCCGGGCAGGGCGTCAGCCCGACCGGCACCGGTTTCGGCGCGCCCACACCCGACCTCAGCCGCCTCGTTCCCCAGATCGGGCCGGAGCTCGGCTCCATCGAGGCCGGTCTCGTCAAGCGCATGCGGCTGCGCGAGGTGCTGGCCGATCCCGCGCTGGCCTCGCGGCTGACGCCGAGCATGTCGCTGATCGAGCAGTTGCTGCGCGACAAGAACAACCTCTCCGGTGTCGCCCTCGCCAACGCCAAGGCGCTGATCCGGCGTTACGTCGACGAGGTCACCGAGGTGCTGCGCACCCAGGTGGAGAAGGCCACGGTCGGTGAACTCGACCGGTCCGTCCCGCCCAAGCGCGTCTACCGCAACCTCGATCTCGACCGCACCATCTGGAAGAACCTCACCAACTGGGACCCGGAGGAGGAGCGGCTCTACGTCGACCGGCTCTACTACCGGCACACCAGCCGCAAGACGACACCCCAGCGGCTGATCGTGGTCGTGGACCAGTCGGGTTCGATGGTGGACTCGATGGTCAACTGCACCATCCTGGCGTCCATCTTCGCCGGGCTGCCGAAGGTGGACGTCCACCTGATCGCGTACGACACGCAGGCGCTGGACCTCACGCCCTGGGCACACGACCCGTTCGAGACGCTGCTGCGGACCAAGCTCGGCGGCGGCACCGACGGCACCGTGGCGATGGCGCTCGCCCAGCCGAAGATCGCCGAACCGCGCAACACCGTCGTGGTGTGGATCTCCGACTTCTACGAATGGCGCACGGAGGAGCTGTTCGAGAGCATGGCCGCCATCCACCGTTCGGGGGCGAAGTTCATCCCGGTGGGTTCGGTGACCAGCTCCGGGCGCGGCAGCGTCAACCCGTGGTTCCGGGAGAAGTTCAAGGACCTCGGCACGCCGGTGATCTCCGGCCACATCAAGAAGCTCGTGCACGAACTCAAGACGTTCCTCACCTGATCGACGCAGCGGCGTCACACGTCCCTCTCGACCACCGTACGAAAGGCTTTTCCCTCATGTCCGACCTGCTGCGCGCCCCCGCCGAGATCAAGTACGCCGAGGAGCTCGACTGGCTGGAGTCGATCGACGACAACCCCAAGCCGTTCTCGTGGCGCCTGTCCCCGAAGATGGTCCGTCTGTTCATCCTCGGCTCCGAGCGTGCCGACGGCCTGGACCGCGAGGTGTCGCAGAAGTGGTTCGGCGACCGCAGCTTCGTGGAGCGGTCGATCGTCACCCTCGCCTCCGACCGCGGTCTGCTGCTCATCGGCGACCCCGGCACGGGCAAGAGCTGGCTGGCCGAGCTGCTGTCCGCCGCGATCTGCCGCAACTCCACGCTGGTGGTGCAGGGCACGGCCGGCACCACCGAGGACCACATCAAGTACTCGTGGAACGTGTCGATGGTCATCGCCAAGGGCCAGTCGCGGGAGTCGATGATCCCCTCGCCGATCATGACCGCCATGGAGGCCGGAGCCATCGGCCGCTTCGAGGAGCTGACCCGTTCCACGAGCGACGTCCAGGACGCGCTGATCTCGATCCTCTCCGAGAAGTACATCTCCGTTCCGGAACTGGAGAGCGGGGGCGGCGACGACAACATCGTCTTCGCCAAGCCCGGCTTCTCGATCATCGCCACGGCCAACAGCCGCGACCGGGGTGTCAACGACCTCTCCTCCGCGCTGAAGCGGCGCTTCAACTTCGTCCGCATCCCGGTCGTGACGAACAAGAAGAGCGAGGCGGAGATCGTCCGCTTCCGCACCGAGGAGCTGCTGCGCCGCCACTCGATCGACCTGGACGTGCCGCCGACCCTGCTGGACGTGCTGCTGCAGAGCTTCGCCGACCTGCGGGCGTCCGCCGCCGCGGCCGGCAGCGACGACGAGAAGCTGGAGTCCGCGCTGTCGACGGCCGAGCAGATCGGTGTGCTGGAGGACGCCGTCCTGCACGGCAACTTCTTCGGCGAGCGCACCCTGACCGCCCGCGCCCTCGCCTCCTCGCTGGTCGGCTCCCTCACCCGGCGCGAGCCCGAGGACCTGGCCATCCTCAACAAGTACCTGCACGGTGTCGTCGAGCCGCGCAGCAAGGAGGAGGGCGGTTCCTGGCCCGAGTTCCTCGAGGGCGGCCGCGACGCGATCGCCACCCTGTCATGAGCGGGTCCCAGGAGAGCACGTCGTTCGCCGCGCTGCGCGGACAACTACAGGAAGCCGCAGCCGAATTCGCGGGCGGCCCGGACGCCCTGGAGGGCATCCTCCTCGGCATGGTCGACGACGTCGACCGGGCGGTGCGCGAGCCGCTGGAGATCTTCCCCGTCTGTCACCACTCCCCCGCGTCCGCGCTCGCCATGGCCCGCCGCCTGCGCGAGAAGCAGCCCAAGGTGGTGTACCTGGAGCTGTGCGAGGACATGGCACCGCTCCTGACCGAGCTGCGCAACTGCCGGCTGCCGGTGGCGGTGCAGGCGTTCGCCGGCGACGTCGACGGCTTCCCCGCCGACTGGGCCCCGCTGTCGGTGGTGGCACCGATCACGGAGGCGTCCGCCGAGTACCAGGCGATCGCGTACGCCCTGGACACCCCGGGCGTGGAACTGGTCCTGGTCGACCGGTCGGCGGACCACGTCTTCCAGTGGGACAGGAGGGGCGAGCAGGAGCAGGAGGGCACCGAGCCTCCGGAGGAGGCCGAGGCCGCGCTGCACGGTGAGGCCGTCGGCGTCGAGATCGGCGACCTGCGGCCGCGCTTCGCCGAACTGGAGGAGCACCTGCTGCGCCACGGCAAGGTGCGGCACTGGTCGGAGTGGTGGCACCAGTACGTCGAGGTCCCGCTCGGCGACAGCGCCGCCGACCACGACACCTACCGCCAGGTCATGTTCCTCATCGGCAGCCTGTTCCGGCGGCTCGCCCCCGGCGACGGGTCCCGCGTCCGGGTGGACGAGGACCGCGAGCGGTACATGTGGACCCGGATGCGGGAGCACCTGGCGGCGACCGGCACGGACCCGGAGGACTGCCTGTACGTGTGCGGGGCGTTCCACGCGGCCAGCCGCGTCGAGGAGTTCGGCGTGCACGGCGGCTCGGACACGTTCACGATCTCCCCGCGCACCGCCACCACCTGGCAGTACGGGCTGATCCCGTCCAGCCACGCGGCGATCGAGGCGCAGTTCGGCCTCGCCGCCGGGTCGGTGTCGATCGCGGCGACGGAGTGGGCGAAGAGCCTGAAGCGGACCCGGGTGGAGCCGTACCGGCTGGAAGGTCAGGCGGGGGCGAGGAAGTCCGGGGGGAAGAAGGCGGCCGTCGCCCCGGCTCCGGTTCCGGCGCCCGCGGCCGACGCGGACAAGCTGTCCGGCTTCCTGCGCCGGCCGCCCGTGCTCGACGGTCTGGACGAGGCCGAGCTGCTCGGCTGGTCGGTGGACATCGTGCGCGCGGCCCGGCGCAACGGCTATCTCGCCTCGACCGCCGACGCCATCGCCGTCTTCGAGACGTCGATCCTGCTGGCCGGCATGCGGGACCGGGCCAGGCCGACGCCGTACGACTTCCAGGACGCGGCGGTCACCTGCATCGAGAAGGACAGTGTCCCGGGGCGGCGGGACGTGCGGCGCCTCGTCGAGATCATGATGGGCGGCGACCGGATCGGGCAGGTCGGGTACGACTCGCTGCCGCCGCTCGCCCGTGACGTGTACGACCGGCTCGCACCGCTGGAGCTGAAGCTCGAACAGCGCGGGGTGCGCAGGGCACTGCTGGACATGGCGTCCCGGCCGGAACTGCGGGCCTGCTCCGATGTGCTGTGGATGCTGCGGCGGCTGCTTCCGCAGGGGGCGGCTCGGCCGATCATGGGTGAGCGGCGGCTCGGTGAGCGGTCGATCCAGGAGTCGTGGGACCTGGCGCTCGGGACGCACCAGCGGGCCCTGATCGAGCTGGGCTACGAGGGCGTCAGCCTCGAGCAGGTCCTGGAGCAGCGGCTGCGGCGTGACGCGTACGGGCCGCAGGCGACGACGGCGACGGTGCTGGCGGCGGTCGAGGACTCGCTCCTGTACCTGGGCGGCCGCCGGCTCGCCGACGAGCTCGGCACGCACGCGCTGAAGCTGCTCGCCGCCGAGCGCGGTGTCGACGGGGCGCCGGAGGTGCTGCGCCGGGTGCGGGCGCTGCTGGCGTACTACCGCACCAGCGAGCCGGTGCTGCCGGCGTGGATCGAGTCGTTCGTCAAGACCGGTTACGCCCACTACTGCACCCTGCTGCCGACGGCGTTCCGGGACGAGGACGCCACGGTGGGGCAGGTCGCGGCGATGCTCGGCTTCCTGTTCTCCATGGAGGGCCTCGCGCTGTCGCTGGGCTGCGACCGGACCCAGCTGGAGCTCGCGGTCGCCCAGTCGCACCCGGACGACCCGTCGAAGACGGCACTGCTGTGGGCGGCGCAGGTGCAGCTCGGCACCCTGTCCCGGGCCGAGCTGCGGGCCCGGTGCGACGAGCTGCTGGACAACCCGCTGGTGGTGCCCGCCTACCCGCGCTATCTGAGCGGCTTCGTGCACGCGCTGGAGCCCGTGCCGGGGCTGGCGGACGTGGTGGTGGAGGCGGTGTCGAACGCGTTCGGGCGGCTGCCGGACTCGGTGCTGCTGCCGTGGCTGCCGCTGCTGATCACCACCCTGCGCTCCGGCGCGGCGGACCTCGCCCCGCTGATGGTCCGCGAGGCCGGCCGGATCTTCCCGGGCCGGCTGGCGGCGCTGGACGCGTGGGTGCCGCCGTGGCGGATGCCGGAGACGGATCCGTTCGCCGCGAAGCCCGTGGCCGATGTCCGCCGGGGCGCCACGCTGCTCACGGCACATCCGGCGACGTGCGACGCGGTCGCGGGGCTGCTCGGCTGCGAGGGAGGCTGGACGCGGTCCGACGCCCCGGCCCCGGCGGGCGCCGGGCTGCTGGCCGCGCATCCGGCGGCGTGCGACGCGGTGGCGGAGCTGCTGGGCTGCGAAGGGGCGTGGGCAACGGCCGGTTCCGGCCCGTCGGGTGCCGCGCTGGCAAGCCGTCACCCTGCGACCGCCGACGCCCTGGCGTCTTTGCTCGCTGGTCACTGACCGCGGACGGCCGAGCGCGCGTTCCTCCCCGGGCCGGGTGTCGACGACCTTCCCGAGGTCGCCGCACCCGCGCCCGGGAGGAGGAGGCCGGCCGTGTCGCTCGGCGAGAGTGTCGTCGAGGGACACGGCCGGCCGGTCTTCGAGTGCCTCAGGTGTCCACGGTGCCGGCGGGCACGCTCACCGGTGGGCGGGACGGTAGGCGTCGTTGACATGCACCGGGGCGCCACCGCCCCGGACGCCGCCGCCGGGGATGTGGATCGTGCCGCGTACGGCGACGGCGGCCGTGCCGTGGCGCGGCACCGGCATGGGAGCCAGCCGCTGCCACCGGTCGCGCTCGGTGTCGTACGCCTCGGTCTCGTCGAAGACCGTGTTCGGGTTGCTGCCGTCGTGCCGCCCCTCACCGCCGAAGGTGTAGATCCTCGTCCCCACGGCCGCGGCGGCGATGCCGCCGCGGGCCGTGGGCATCGGTGCTCGCTCGGACCAGCGGTGGGCGCGCAGGTCGAGCGCGTAGACGGTGTCCCGTACGTTCACCTGCCCCCGGTCCCGGCCGCCGAGCACGTAGAACGTCCCGCCGACCACGGCTCCGCCCACATGGTCGCGCGCCTGCGGCAGACTCGGCAGACTCTCCCACCGGCCGGTCACGGCATCGTACGCGGACACGGTGTCCACCGTGTCCTGAAGGCCGCCCGCGCCCGGCACGAGGACGCGCATGCCGCCGGCGAGGAAGATCTTCGTCCCGTGCACGCCGATCGCGGCGCTCCCCCGCTCGATGCCCGCGGGCATGGGGGGAAGCCGTCGCCATCGGTCGGCGCGCGGGGAGTAGACGAAGCTGTCGCGCAGGGCCTGCCACTCGGATCCGCCGGACAGCCCGCCGAGGACGTGGATCCGGCCGTGGACCACCGCCACATTGGGATGGTTCATCGCGACGGGCAACGGTGCCGCGTCCGACCAGGTGTCGTGACGCGTGTCGTAGACGTCGACCCGCGTGGTGGTGGTGATGCCGCCGGACTCCCCGGGGACGATGCCGCCGATGACGTAGACCTTGTCGCCGACGGCGGCGACGCTGTGCTCCTGCCGGGGTCCGCTCGCGATCGGTGCGAGTCGCTGCCAGCCCCTGTGGTAGGGCCCTTCTTCCACGGGGGGCGTTCCACCGGGGGAGATCGGGTGACCCGGATGCGCGTGGGCCTCGACGGCCGGGGACACCGCCAAGGCGGCGCCGAGGAGCAGTACTGTCCGCCGCTGCATGAGAAACTCCTTGTCACAGGGCCTGGTTTCCGTCAGAAGCAGGTGGCTTCGGCCCGTTCAGTGTTTCTGTCCGCGGTGGGGGCGACCAGGGGATGTCGTCCCGGGGGTGGGGAGTACCCGGCTCGGCCGGAGCCCTTTCAGGGTGCGGGGTCGACGACGTCCTGGGTGCCGAGGACCGCGAGCAGGTCGAGCAGGTCGGCGCTGTCGGTGCCGAGTGCGGGGGTGAACCAGAGCAGCCGCTGCCGGCCGTCCTCGCTGAACAGGTTGAGGCAGTTGACCTCGACGATCCCGAGTGCGGGGTGCCGGATGCGTTTGCGGTCGTCGCGCCGGAAGGCCACCTCGTGGTCGGCCCACAGCGCGGCGAACTCGGGCGAGGTGTCCCTCAGCGAGCGGATCATCGACGTGGCTTCGGCGTCCTTGGCGTCCCGCCGGGCGGCCGCGGCCCGCAGGTCGGCGACGAAGGCACGGGACTGGGCCTCGTGGTCGGCCTCCGGGTACAGGCTCCGGGCGTCGGCCTCCGTGAACCACCGGTGGACGAAGCTGGCCCGGATCCCTTGGAATCGGGAGTGGTCCCCCAGGAGTGCCACCGCGAGCGGGTTCTGCACCAGCGTGACATGCAGATCGGTGATGACCTGCGCGGGAGTCGACGGCATCCGGTGCAGCAGGTCGAGCATGCCGGGGTGGACGTGCGAGGCGGCGCTGCCCGGGGCGGGCACCGGGCGGTCCGCCAGACGGTAGAGGTAGTCCCGCTCGTCGGCGGTCAGGCGCAGCGCCCTCGCCAGTGCGGCGATCATCTGCTCGGACGGCTGGGACCCGGCTCCGCGTTCGAGCTCGTTGTAGTAGTCCACCGACGCCCCGGCGAGCTGGGCGACCTCGTCCCGGCGCAGCCCGGGCACCCGGCGCCGGGGCCCGGCCGGAAGCCCCACGTCGCCCGGGCGGATGCGGTCACGCCGCGACCGCAGGAATGCTCCCAGCTCGGTGTGTTTCACAGAACCCATGTCCGCCATTGTGTGCCGGGCCGGGGCACCGGCCCAGGGGACGACATCACCTGGTTCGGCCGGCCGTCGGCGCGCAGAGTGGAGGACACGACCACCAGCGACCTCCGTTCCGCACCGGTTCACCGGGGCGGCCCCGCCGTCGCTGTGAACCACGCCCGGTCCTCCCGGACCGCCGACCACTCAGGGACAGTCATGCCTTTCGCCAACTTCAAGGTCCCCGCGGGCACCGTCACCGCCGAGGACAAGAAGAAGATCGTCGAGCGCACCACCGATCTGTACGCGGAGATCTACGGTGAGCGGGCCCGCGCCACCACCGTCGTGCTCGTCGACGAGGTCGTCGACGGAGGCTGGGGAGTGGCCGGCAACGTCCTCACCGCCGCCATGCTCAACGGCGACGCCTGACGCCGGCACCACCCGCTGGAACAAGGCCCACAGGTCTTCCGGCGCCATCCGCTCGACGAGCGCGGCAGTCATCACCCCGGACTGCCGCAAGAGCACGCCACCTGAAATGGCGTCTTATTTGCTGTGGGCGATCTGGATCAGGTTGCCGCAGGTGTCGTCCAGAACCGCGGTGGTGACCGGGCCCATCTCCAGCGGCTCCTGGGTGAAGCGCACCCCGAGCCCGCGCAGCCGCTCGAACTCCGCCCGCACGTCGTCCACGGCGAAGGACGCGGCCGGGATGCCGTCCTGGACCAGCGCCGTCCTGTACGGCTGTACCGCGGGATGGCCGGAGGGCTCGAGCAGCAGTTCCGTCCCGTCGGGGTCCTCCGGCGAGACCACGGTCAGCCACCGGTCCGCGCCCATCGGGATGTCGTTCTTCTTCACGAAGCCCAGTACGCCGGTGTAGAAGCGCAGGGCCTTCTCCTGGTCGTCGACGAAGACGCTGGTGAGGTGGATCCTCATGGGGTGCCCTCCGGTGGGTCGGGCCTGAGCCATCGGGTGACGATGTGCTCGAGGGGTTCGGTGTTCAGGTCGTGGAACTTGTAGCGGCCCTGGCGCCTCGAGACGACCAGACCCGCGGATTCCAGTACGGCCAGGTGCTGGCTGATCGCCTGACGGGACAGTCCCAGGCCGTACTTGGTCACCAGCCGCGCGCATATTTCGAACAGGGTCTGGCCGTCCCGTTCCACCAGCTCGTCGAGGATGCGGCGGCGGGTGGGGTCGGCCAGCGCCTTGAAGACATCCTCCTCCACGACCACCAGCATAGGCAAGTGGCGACTTGCCTATCAAGACGAGGGTCGTACCGGCCCGGAAGGTGAGCGCGCGCACCGCGTTCACGGCCGGTGCTTCGGCAGGCGCGTCGCCATCGGCAGCGCCGGCGCCCTCAGGCCCGCCCCGCACAGCAGCGTCGTACGGAATCCGTCCGTCGCCGTCAGCAGCGAAGCCACCAGCGCCGTGCCGGCGGACGCCGCCGCCCGGGAGACGATGTCCAGCGCGGTACCGCCGGCGGCCACCTCGGTGCCCGCGAGGCCGCGCGTGGCGGAGGCCATGACGGGCATGTTCGTCATGCCGACCCCGGTGCCCATGACGGCGGGGGAGGCGACCAGACACCAGTGAGGGGCGTCGGAGCCGGCCTGGACGGCGAAGGCGAGGAAGCCCGCGACGGCGACCAGAACGCCGGGGACGACGATCACGCGCGGCGCCGCACGGTCCGACGCCGACGAGCAGCGCTCCTACGGCGACTTCCTCGCCCACGACGAGCGCCACACCCGCACCGGCGAGTTCCTCCACCTGCCGCACACCGCCTGGAGCGGAGGGGAGTACGACTTCGAGGGCGTCCACCACCGGGTCGCGGGCGGGCGCCTGCGCCGGCCGCCGCTGACCCGGCCCCCGGTCTTCTTCGGCGGCTCCTCCGAGGCCGCCCTGCCGATCGCCGCCCGGCACGCCGACACCTACCTCCCCCGGGGCGAGCCCCGGCCGCCGGGCGGCCGTGTCGGGCCGGTGGCCCAGCTCCTCCACCGCGCGCATCGCGCCAGGTCAGAGCCGGACGGGACGGGCGGGTACCCGGGAGCGCGCCCCGTGGGGCACTGTCACGAGCTGTTCACGCGCACCGGGCGCCGGTCCACCGGTGGCGTGCTGCCGCGGGGGCCCGGCCCGTACCAGGGGTCGCCGTCCCGGCGGCCGGTCGCGGAGCGGGGGACGGACCCGTCCTCACGACGGGTCCGTCCTCACGACGGGTCCGTCCCGCCCTCCTCCGGAGGTTCTCCCGGAAGCGCCCTGCCCGGGTGCGAGGCACGAGATCATGTGCCGCATGATCCATGCTTCCCGACGCACCCTGCTGACCGCCTTCGCCGCCTCCGCCGCCTCCGTTCCGCTGGCCGGGGCAGTCGCCGCACCCGCGCGCGCCGCCTCGTCCGTTCCCGTGTCCGTGCAGCCCCTCGCGGTCGCGGCCGGGACGGCCGCGGCCCGGTCCTCCGTGACGCTGTCCCCGCTGGACGCCTCCTACTTCGCCCCGGTGACGCTCGACGCCTCGCTCACCACGACCGTGCTGCCGGGCTCCCCGGCCCGTACCGAGGTCACCTCGGGCGGCAGACGCGTCGCGCTGCTGACCCACGGCGCGCGGACCGTCGTACTGCCGGGACCGCGGCGCACGTTCACCGAGGACAAGCGACCCTTCGTGGACGACTTCCGGCGTACCCTGCCGGACCTGTCGCTGCCGGTCGCGGAACGGGACCACTGGGGTGCCTCGCCCGGCGGGGGTGTCTGGTCCACCCTCGGGCCCGTCGACACCGACTACTCGGTGGTGCCGGGTGCCGGCGTCATCGACCTGACCACCGACTACGCCAGTCGCCACGCCAGTCTGCGCGACGACGACATCACCGACGTCGACGTGCGCTCCGTGGCCGCGTTCGACAAGGTTCCCACCGGCGAGGCGTGCTCGTACGCGTTGTCCTTCGGATACCAGGACGCCCACAACAACTACCGGGCCCGGCTGTCCTTCCTCACCACGGGCGCGGTCCAGCTGCGCGTCGAGAAGGAGGTCGCCGACACCGTCACCCAGCTGACCCCGGCCCTGACACTCGCCACGGGGGTGCCCGCGAACACCGACTGGACGATCCGGGTGCGCCGCGAGGGTTCCCGCATCCGGGTCAAGGCGTGGCGTTCGGAGTCGGCCGAACCGTCCGCATGGGACGTCGACGTCAGCGACTCCACCTTCGCCAAGGGCCGGGTGGGCCTGCGCGCCCTGGCCAACCAGGGGTGCACCAACCTGCCGGTCAGGCTCTCCGTCAGCCGCTTCCAGGTGGACGCCGCGACCTGGGACGCCCCGCCGAGCGTCACACACGGCGACTGGGTGCGTGTGCTGCCCCGGCCGTTCGACGGCACCTGGACCGAGGAACTGGACCAGGTCATACGCGGCTGGGCCGGCTCCACGGCTCCGGACGTGCTCGCGTACGCCGCGATGTTCCTCGGCGGGGCTCCGGCGGTGACGGCCGGGGCGGGACCTGCCCGGGGCAGGCAGGTCCTGGGAGAGGCCGGGTACGGCTACCTGGACCCCCAGGGCTACCGCTACGAGGGTGCCGACTTCCACGAGTACATGGGCATCGGCTGGACCTTCGACGACGGTGCCTACACCGGGCCGTCCAGCAAGCAGGTCGGCAACCTCGACTGCTCCGGGTACACGCGCATGGTGTACGGCTACCACATGGGCGTTCCGCTGGCGGCGGGCGAGGACACCTCCCGGCAGCGACTGCCCCGCAAGTCCCGGGACATGGCGGACCACGCGCCCGGCGTGCGCATCGACCGGACCGACGGTACCGCTCCGCCCGCCGCCGCGCTGCTCCAGCCCGGTGACCTGGTGCTGTTCAACGCCGACTCCGGCGACGACCGGCAGACGGACACGGTCGACCACGTCGGCATCCACCTGGGTGTGGACGCGGCCGGCCGGCGCCGTTTCCTCTCCAGCCGCAAGACCGTCGACGGGCCCACCATGGCCGACCTCGGCGGCGCCTCACTGCTGGACGGCACGGGCACCTACGCGAAGACCCTGCACACCGTGCACCGGATCTGACGCCGCGTCACGCCGACCGGCTCGCGGCGGCACGAGGGGCACGGGCCGTCGGATTCCCTTCCGGGTCTTCGACGGCCCGTCCGCGCTCACCGGTGGCGTCAGGCCGCCCGCCGCGCGCGGTCACGGTGCCCGCGGATGATGTCCGCGTAGTGGTGACCGGAGCCCTTGATCGTGCGTGCCTGGGTCTCGTAGTCGACGTGGACGAGGCCGAAGCGCTTGTCGTAGCCGTACGCCCACTCGAAGTTGTCCAGCAGGGACCAGGCGAAGTAGCCGGCCAGCGGGGCGCCCTTGCGGGCGGCGTCGGCGCAGGCGGCCAGGTGCCGGGTGAGGTAGTCCTGGCGCTCGGGGTCGTCGATGGTGCCGTCGGGGCGGACGACGTCGGGGAAGGCGGAGCCGTTCTCGGTGACGTAGAGCTTGCGTGCGCCGTACTCGTTCGTCAGGCGCAGCAGCAGCGTCTCGATGCCGCTCGCGTCGATCTCCCAGTCCATGCCGGTGCGCGGCACCCCGTCCCGGCGCACGAAGGCGGCGTGGGGGGCGGGGCCGTCCGGGTCGGCGGCCACCACCTGCGGGAAGTAGTAGTTGAGGCCGAGCCAGTCGAGCGGGGCGGCGATGGTCTCCAGGTCGCCCTGCCGCTCCGGGAGTTCGACGCCGTAGACCTCGCGCATGTCCTCCGGGAAACCCCGGCCGTGGACGGGGTCGAGCCACCAGCGGTTGGTGTGGCCGTCCATGCGGACCGCGGCCGCCAGGTCCTCGGGGCTGTCGCTCGCGGCGTGGATGGTGGAGAGGTTGTTGACGATGCCGACCTGGGCGTCCGGGGCCGCGGCGCGGATGGCGCGGGCGGCCAGGCCGTGGCCGAGCAGGAGGTGGTAGGAGGCGCGGACGGCCGCCGTGAGGTCCGTCCAGCCCGGGGCCATCTTGCCCTCGAGGTGGCCGATCCAGGCCGAGCACAGGGGCTCGTTGAGGGTCGCCCAGTGAGTGACGCGGTCGCCGAGGCGCTCGGCGACGACGGACGCGTACGCGGCGAAGTGCTCGGCGGTGTCGCGCTCGGGCCAGCCGCCGCGGTCCTGGAGGGTCTGCGGCAGGTCCCAGTGGTAGAGGGTGACCGACGGGGTGATGCCGGCCTCGAGCAGGCCGTCGATCAGCCGGTCGTAGAAGTCCAGGCCCTTGTCGTTCACCGGGCCGTCGCCGCCCGGCACGACGCGCGGCCAGGCGACGGACAGCCGGTAGGCGTCGGTGCCGAGGCGGCGCATCAGGCCGATGTCCTCGCGCCAGCGGTGGTAGTGGTCGCAGGCGACGTCGCCGTGGTCGCCGTTGTCGATCGTGCCGGGGGTGTGCGAGAAGGTGTCCCAGATCGACGGAGAACGGCCGTCCTCCGCCACGGCTCCCTCGATCTGGTATGCCGAGGTGGCCGTGCCCCACAGGAAGTCGTCGGGGAGGGCGGCGTAGTCGATGGTCACGGAGGTCCTTTCGGGATGAGGGGAATCGGTCACTTGACGGCTCCTGCCGTCAGGCCGGCGACGAGGTAGCGCTGCAGCAGCAGGAAGCCGGCGACCACGGGGACGCTCACCACGAGGGAGGCGGCCATGATCTGGTTCCAGTACACGTCGTTGAGGGTGGAGTAGCCCTGGAGGCCGACCGCCAGGGTGCGGGTGGTGTCGTTGGTCATCACGGACGCGAAGAGGACTTCGCCCCAGGCGGTCATGAAGGCGTAGACGGCGACCGCGACGATGCCGGGGACCGCGGCCGGGACGACGACGCGGAAGAGCGCGCCGAGCGGGCCGCAGCCGTCCACCAGCGCCGCCTCGTCGAGGTCGCGCGGGACCGAGTCGAAGTAGCCGATCAGCATCCAGATGGAGAACGGCAGCGAGAAGGTCAGGTACGTGAGGATCAGTCCGCCGCGGGAGCCGAACAGGGCGATGCCGGTGGCGTTGCCGATGTTGACGTAGATGAGGAACAGCGGGAGGAGGAACAGGATGCCCGGGAACATCTGCGTCGACAGCACGGTCACCGTGAAGACGCGCTTGCCGCGGAAGCTGTAGCGGCTGACGGCGTACGCGGAGAACACGGCGATGACGACCGAGCAGACGGTCGCGGCGCCCGCCACGATCAGCGAGTTCACGAAGTAGCGGCCCAGCGGGACCGTGGACCAGATGTCGATGTACGGGTCGATCGTCAGCTCGGTGGGCAGCCAGCGGAACTTGCCGGTCACGTCGGCCAGCGGCTTCAGCGAGCTGGAGACCATGACGTAGACCGGGACGAGTACGAAGCCGGTCAGCAGGGTGAGGAAGATCCGCCGGGTCCATAGGAAGGAGCGGGGCGGGGCCATCGGGGAGGCGGCCGGTGCCGTCGTCGGGGTGCTAGGCATGCGAGGCCCTCCGCTCGCGCGAGGTGAGTGCGAGGTAGACGCCCGTGACGACGAGCAGGAACAGCAGGAGCAGGACGGACATCGCGGAGCCGGTGCCGAAGTTCCAGGTGACGAAGGACGCCTGGTAGATGTGGACCGAGATGAGGTCCGCGGCCTCGGGCGCCGTCTTGCCGAACATGACGTACGGGGTGTTGAAGTCGTTGAACGTCCACAGGAACAGGACGAGGACCAGCACCTGGTTGACCGGGCGGAGCGAGGGCAGGGTGATGCGGCGGATCTGCTGGAGCATTCCGGCGCCGTCGAGCGCGGCGGCCTCGTACAGCTCGCGCGGGATGTTCTGCAGGCCGGCCATCACGATGAGGAAGGCGAACGGCCAGCCCTTCCAGACGGAGACGATCAGCAGGGCGAAGAAGCTGTTGTCGCCGATGAGCCAGAAGGACGGCTTGTCGGTGATGCCGAGCTGGTCGTGCAGGACGTGGTTCACCAGGCCGTTGTCGTGCTGGAACATGAACACCCAGGTGATGACGGCCGCGTAGACCGGCAGGGCGTACGGCACCAGGAACAGGGCGCGCAGCAGGCCGCGACCGCGGAAGGTGTCCTGCATGCAGATCGCGGCGGCCGTGCCGATCAGCCAGCACAGGCCGACGGAGAGCAGGGTGAAGGCGATGGTGACGAGGAACGAGTCGAGCAGGGCCTTGCCGACGGGGGCGTCGAAGTCCACCGACACCGAGTAGTTGTCGAAGCCGGCCCAGGGGGCGGTGCCCCAGTCGCGGATGTAGAACTGGGTGAGTTCCTTGAAGCTCATCACGATGCCGATCACCATCGGCACCAGATGGACGAGGAGTTCGAGGAGCAGGGCGGGCAGCAGGAGCAGGTAGGGCAGTCCGATGCGGCGGATCCGCCCGGGGCGGCGGCGGGGGCCGCGCGCCGCACCGGGGGAGCTCTTCCGCACGGTGGCCTCCGCTGTGGGAGCAGTGGCAGTCATGGCGGTGTCGGGGCTCACTTCTTGGGCATCTGCTGCTGCGCCTTGGTGAGCGCGGCCTTCACCGAGTCGGTGGTCACCTCGCGTCCGGCGGCGGCGTCGGCGAACAGTTCCTTGACGGCCGTGCCGACGGCGGTCTCGAACTGGGACTCGTCGGGCACCTGCGGCAGGGCGACGGCGCTCTTGGCGAGGGTGTCCTTCAGGACGGCGTTGGCCGGGGAGTTGAAGGCCGCGTCCTCCTGGGCGGTCTTGACCGGCGGGATGGAGCTGTACGCCGTGTTGAGGATCTTCTGCTCGGCGTCGCTGGTCATGAACTTCACGAACTTCGTGGCGCCGTCGAGGTTGTCGGTGTTCTTGAAGACGGCGAGGTTGATGCCCGCGACCATCGAGTTGACCTGCTTGCCCGCGCCGGGGGTGCCGGACTGCACGGGCACCGGGGCGATGCCGTAGGCGTCCTCGCTCATGCCCTGGGAGGTGAGGTTGGCGGAGGCGGACTGCCACAGCAGCATGCCCGTCCTGCCCTTGGCGAAGTCGCTGACCGACTGGTTCTGGGCGTACTCGGCGTTGCCCGGGGCGATGACCTTGTCCTTGGCCATGAGGTCGACGTACTGCTTGACCGCGGCGACCGCTCCGTCGTTGGTGAAGTCGGCCTCGCCGTCGGCGGTGAAGAAGTCGGCGCCGTGCTGCTTGGCGAAGACGAAGGCGTGGTGGATGTTCTCGGAGGGGTTCGAACCCTCCATGCCCAGGCCCCACTTGCCGTCCCCGGACAGCTTCTTTCCGGCGGCGACCAGCTCGTCCCAGGTGGCCGGCGGGCCGTCGATGCCGGCGTCGGCGAACATCTGCTTGTTGTAGTAGAGGGCGTACGCCATCGAGTACAGCGGGACGGCGGCCGGGTCCTGGCCCTCGACGCCGGTGGAGCCGAGCGCGGAGTCGACGAAGCGGTCCCTGCCGCCGATCTTGTCGAAGTTCTTCGCGTCCCACGGCAGCAGGGCGCCCGTCGCCTGGAGCGAGGCGGACCAGGTGTTGCCGATGTTCAGGACGTCCGGGCCCTGGCCGGAGGTGGTCGCGGTGAGGATCCGGTTGAGCAGGTCGGACCAGGGCACGACCTCCAGCTTGACCTTGATGCCGGTCTGCTTCTCGAACTTGTCGAGCTCGGGCTGGAGGACCTTCTTGTCGACCTCGATGCTGGCGCCCTGGTTGGAGGCCCAGTAAGTCAGTTCCTTCGGCGAGTCGTTGGACCCGCCACCGGTGCTGGATCCGCCTCCGCAGGCCGAGGCGGCGAGTGCGAGAGACAGGATGACGGCGCCTGTGGCCGCGGCTCGGATACTGCGCATGGCTCCTGATGTCCCTTTCCGGGGTGCATGAGGCGTCCTCCGCACGAAGACACCGCCTCACGGCTTAATTTAGGACGTGAGTTAAACCCTCCGGAGGCGGCACGTCAAGGGTTTGGACGGACTCATCCCACTCTCGCCGGACCCCTTGACTCATCTGTTCCACGGATGAACCATTCAGCGTCGAGAGAGCGCTCCCAGCACCCCACGCCGTTCATTTCCTGAACCAGGAGAGCCAGCCACATGACGTCCGACTCCCCGTCGTCCTCCCGGCCGCCGGCCATCGGCCGCCGCACCGTCCTCGGCGCCGCGGCCGCCGCCCCCGTCCTGGCCGGACTGCCCTCGGCGGCCTCCGCCGTACCCGCGGCGGGACGCAAGAAGCCGCGCCGACTGAAGGGCGGCGGCGACCTCGGCCCCAACGTGATCGTCTTCGACCCGTCCACGCCGGGCATCCAGGCCAGGCTCGACGAGGTGTTCGCCCGGCAGGAGTCGGCGCAGTTCGGCACCGGCCGCTACCAACTGCTGTTCAAGCCGGGCACGTACCACGGGCTCAACGCCCAGCTCGGCTTCTACACCTCCGTCTCCGGGCTCGGCCTCTCCCCCGACGACACCACCATCAACGGCGACGTGACGGTCGACGCCGGCTGGTTCGACGGCAACGCCACGCAGAACTTCTGGCGTTCGGCGGAGAACCTGGCGCTCGTCCCGGTCACCGGCACCAACCGGTGGGCGGTCGCGCAGGCGGCCCCGTTCCGCCGGATGCACGTACGCGGCGGCCTCGACCTCGCCCCGTCCGGCTACGGCTGGGCGAGCGGCGGCTACATCGCCGACAGCCGCGTCGACGGCACCGTCGGACCGTACTCGCAGCAGCAGTGGTACACCCGGGACAGCTCGGTCGGCGGCTGGACCAACGCCGTCTGGAACATGGTGTTCTCGGGTGTCGAGGGCGCCCCCGCACAGAGCTTCCCGGACCCGCCGTACACCACGCTCGCCACGACGCCGATCTCCCGCGAGAAGCCCTTCCTGTACCTCGACGGCGACCGGTACCGCGTCTTCCTGCCCGCGCTGCGGAGGAACGCCCGCGGCGTCACCTGGGGCAACGGCACCCCGCGCGGCACCTCCCTGCCGCTGGACCGCTTCTACGTCGCCGCGCCGGGCGACTCGGCGGCCACCCTCAACCAGGCGCTCGACCAGGGCCTCAACCTGCTGCTCACGCCCGGCATCTACCACGTCGACCGGCCGGTCCGGGTGAACCGCCCCGGCACGGTCGTCCTGGGCCTCGGCTACGCCACCCTGATCCCCGACAACGGCGTCACCGCCCTGAAGGTCGCCGACGTCGACGGCGTACGCCTCGCGGGCTTCCTGATCGACGCCGGGCCGGTCGACTCGCCCGTCCTGCTGGAGGTCGGCCCGAACGGCGCCTCCCGGGACCACTCCCGCGACCCGATCACCGTGCAGGACGTCTTCATCCGGATCGGCGGCGCGGGGCCCGGCAGGGCGACCACCAGCATGGTGGTCAACGCCCGGCACACCATCGTCGACCACACCTGGGTCTGGCGCGCCGACCACGGCGACGGCGTCGGCTGGGAGACCAACCGCTGCGACTACGGCGTCGTCGTCAACGGCCACGACGTCCTCGCCACCGGCCTGTTCGTCGAGCACTTCAACAAGTACGACGTGCAGTGGAACGGCGAACGCGGCCGCACGATCTTCTTCCAGAACGAGAAGGCGTACGACGCCCCCGACCAGGCCTCGATCCAGAACGGCTCGGTCAAGGGCTACGCGGCCTACAAGGTCGGCGACCGGGTCACCACCCACGAGGGCTGGGGCATGGGCAGCTACTGCTACTACAACGTGAACCCGGGCATCGTCCAGCACCACGGCTTCGCCGCCCCGGACCGTCCGGGCGTGCGCTTCCACGACCTGCTGGTCGTCTCGCTGAGCGGGCACGGGCAGTACGAGTGCGTCATCAACGACACCGGGGCTCCGACGTCGGGCACCACCACCGTGCCGTCCACGGTGGTGTCGTACCCCTGAGCCCGCCGCCCGGGGCACGCCCGTGACCGACGCCGACGGTCGGGGTGTGCCCGTACGGCGGTGGTGGCGGCCCCTCCCGGCTTCAGTTCGCGGGAGGGGCCGCCGTTCACGCCTTACCGCGCGGGCGCGGGGGCCGGTGCGGGGGCGTAGCCGGTGGGCCGGGTGGTGAAGGTGCCGCGGCCCTGGGTGCGGCTGCGCAACCGCGTGGCGTAGCCGAACAGTTCGGCCAGCGGCACGGTCGCGGTGACGACCGTGGCGCCCGCCCGGACGACCGAACCGGTGACCCGGCCGCGGCGGGCGGCCAGATCGCCGAGCACCCCGCCCACCGCGTCCTCGGGCACGGTGACCGTGACCTCGACGACCGGCTCCAGCAGGACCATCGCGCAGGCCCGCAGGGCGTCTCGCAGCCCGAACCGGCCGGCGGTGCGGAACGCGGTGTCCGAGGAGTCCTTCACATGGGTCGACCCGTCGGTGAGCGTGACGCGGAGCCCGGTCACCGGGTGACCGCCCAGCGGCCCCTCGGCCAGGGCGTCCCGGCAGCCGGCCTCGACCGCACGGACGTACTCCTGCGGCACCCGCCCGCCGATGACCGCCGAACGGAACTCGAAGCCGGACTCCGGGGAGTCCAGTGGTTCCACGTCGAGGACCACATGGGCGAACTGGCCCGCCCCGCCGTCCTGTTTGACGTGCCGGAACACGAACCCGGACACGCCGCGGCCGACGGTCTCCCGGTGACTCACCCGGGGACGGCCCACGTTGACGCCCAGCCCCTGCTCACGCCGGATCTTCTCCACCGCGACCTCCAGGTGCAGCTCGCCCATGCCGGACAGCACCGTCTGACCGGTCTCCGGGTCGGTGCGCACGACCAGCGAGGGGTCCTCCTCGGCGAGCCGTGCGAGCGCCGACGCCAGGCGCCCGGTGTCCGTGCCCTTCAGCGCCTCGACGGCCACGGAGACGACCGGCTCGGCGACCCCCGGGGGCTCCAGGACCAGCGGGGCGTCCGGCGCGCACAGCGTGGAGCCCGCGCGGGCGGACTTCAGTCCGACCACGGCGACGATGTCCCCGGCGACGGCCCGGTCCAGCTGCGCGTGCCGGTCGGCCCGGACGCGCAGGATGCGCCCGATGCGCTCGGAGCGGCGCGCGGTGGCGTCCCACACCGTGTCTCCCTTCTCGATCGTTCCCGAGTACACCCGCAGGTAGGTCAGCCGCCCGGTGGCGGTGGCGTTCACCTTGAACGCGAGGGCGGCCAGCGGTGCCGCCGGGTCGGCGGCCCGCTGCTGTCCGGTGCCGTCGCCCGCGTGCGTACCGCGTACCGGCGGCACGTCGAGGGGCGACGGCAGGTAGGCGAGTACGGCGTCCAGCAGCGGTTCGACGCCGCGGTTGCGGTAGGCGGAGCCGCACAGCACGACGACGGCGTCACCGCTGCGGGTCAGGTCCCGCAGGGCGGCGGCGAGCGTGCCGGTGCTGAGCGCGCCCGTGTCGCAGAACTCCTCCAGCGCGCCCGGATGCAGTTCGGCGACGGCCTCCTCCAGCAGCCGGCGCCGTCCGTCCGCCTCCTCCCGCAGCTCGTCCGGCACCGGTGCCGGGTCGCGGGCCTCGCCCTCGTCGTTCCAGGTCAGGGCGCGCATGCGCAGCAGGTCGACGACGCCGGTGAAGGTGTCCTCCGCGCCGATCGGCAGCTGCACCGCCAGGGGTGCGGGGTGCAGCCGCTCCCGGACGGAGGCGACGGCGGCGTCCAGGTCGGCGCCGGCCCGGTCCATCTTGTTGACGAACGCGATCCGCGGCACACCGTGCCGGTCCGCCTGCCGCCACACCGACTCGCTCTGCGGCTCCACACCGGCGACCGCGTCGAACACGGCGACCGCGCCGTCGAGGACGCGCAGGGCGCGCTCCACCTCGTCGGCGAAGTCGACGTGGCCCGGGGTGTCGATGAGGTTGATCCGGTGACCGTCCCAGGCGCAGCTGACGGCGGCGGCGAAGATGGTGATGCCCCGGTCCCGTTCCTGCGGGTCGAAGTCGGTGACGGTGGTCCCGTCGTGCACCTCACCACGCTTGTGCGTGGTGCCGGTGGCGAACAGGATCCGCTCGGTGACGGTGGTCTTGCCGGCGTCGACGTGGGCGAGGATGCCCAGGTTGCGGACGGTGGCGAGGGGGTTGGCTCTCATCGGGTCGCGCATGGCCCGTGGCCTTTCGGTTGCTCCGGGAAAGGGCGGCGCGATGTCCCTGACGCACGACGCCGTACGCCCCTGATGGTGCGTAGGGCGTCGAAGATCAGGCGTGCGTCACGGGTATCCGGTGCCGGGCGCGCAGCGGGCACCGGACGGACCGGGACACCAGGATCACCACGGACCGACGGGACCGGGAACGGGGAGCGGCAACGGTGGCGTGGTCGCGCACGGCCGGTCTCCCCTCACTGGTCATGGATGCGCGGCCCGAGGACGGGCGGCGTCTGCTCGGTGAGTGTAGGGAGGGAGGGGAGGGTCGGGCCACGCAATATCCGCGTCTCACATCTTGGTACGACGTTTCTGGCCAGTGAGATGTCTGAGATCGTTGCATGGCCCACACTGTTCGCGCGGCCTCCCGCGAGGTGGACGCGTGGCGCGGTGCGGGCCGCCGGTGTACGCCGCCGGTGACCGCTCCTCCCCGGAAAGACCGTGAAATGCCCGCACCAACCACCGGCCCGGCCCCCGTCAACTCTCGGTCCCGGGTCCTCATCGCGAGCCTCATCGGCACGACGATCGAGTTCTACGACTTCTACATCTACGCGACCGCCGCCGTCCTGGTCTTCCCCAAGCTCTTCTTCCCGAGCAGCGACCCGACGACGGCCCTGCTGTCGTCCTTCGCGGTGTTCGGCGCCGCGATGGTCGCCCGCCCGATCGGCGCCGTGGTCTTCGGACACCTCGGCGACCGGCTCGGCCGCAAGGGCACGCTGGTGGCCTCGCTCCTCACCATGGGCGTCGCCACCTTCCTCATCGGCGTGCTGCCCACCTACGCCCAGGCCGGCTGGGCCGCCACCGCCCTGCTGGTGCTGATGCGGCTCGCGCAGGGCTTCGCGCTCGGCGGCGAGTGGAGCGGCGCGGCCCTGGTCGCCACCGAGAACGCCCCGAAGGGCAAACGCGCCCTCTACGGCACGTTCCCGCAGCTGGGCGCCCCGCTCGGCTTCATCATCGGCAACGGGCTCTTCCTGATCATCGGCGCGCTGCTGCCGTCCGCGGCGGGCGCCGACCCGTCCCAGCCCTCGGACGCCTTCCTGAGCTGGGGCTGGCGCATCCCGTTCCTGTTCTCCGCCGTGATGGTCGCGATCGGCCTGTGGGTGCGGATGCGCCTGGTGGAGGCGCCGGTCTTCTCCCAGACCCGCGAGGCCGGGCTGGTGCGGAAGCTGCCGCTGGCCACCGTCTTCCGCAGCCACTGGAAGCAGCTGGTCCTCGGCACCTTCTTCATGCTGGCGACGTACGTGCTCTTCTACCTGATGACCACGTTCTCGCTGAGCTACGGCCGTACGCCCAAGGACGCCGCCGTGCCCGGCCTGGGGTACGGCTACACCACCTTCGTCCTGATGATGATCTTCGGGGTGCTGTTCTTCGCCGTGTTCACCCTGGTCTCCGGCCCGCTCGCCGACAAGTACGGCCGGCGCTCCACGCTGATCCTGGTCACCGCCGGGATCCTGGTCTTCGGGCTGGTGTGGGTGCCGCTGATCGGCATGGGCACGCTGGGCGTGGTGCTGTGGCTGGTGCTCGGCTTCACGCTGATGGGCATGACGTTCGGCCCGATGGGCGCGCTGCTGCCGGAGCTCTTCCCGACGAGCGTGCGCTACACGGGCTCCGGGATCTCCTACAACGTCAGCTCGATCCTCGGCGCGGCCGTCGCCCCGTTCATAGCGGTCGCCCTGTGGGAGGCCGGCGACGGCTCGCCGTGGCTGGTCGGCGTCTACCTCTCCTCGATGGCGCTGCTGACCCTGGTGGCGCTGCTGCTGGGCAAGGAGACGAAGGACGTGGGGCTCGACGAGGGCGAGGCCGTCGACACCTCCGGCCGGGACGAGAGCCCCGTCGCCGCGGCTGCTTCCTGAACCGTCCGGCGTCCGCACCGCGGCCCCCTTCCCCGTCCGGGGCGGAAGGGGGCCGCGGTGCGTCTTCGCGGGCGGCGGCATCGGCTGTGAGGACGCGCGGAAGAGGCTGGTCGGAGTCCCCCGTCACCACTCCCCGCGGCTCGCCGTCGACCGTCACCGCGGGGTCGGCCTCCACCGCGCGTACGGACATGTCGAGCGGTGCGGGGCCGTCCGCAGACGGTGTGGGTTCAGGCGGCGGCCGGGAGGGGGCCGGCACCGGAGCCGAGTGAGCGCAGGATCCGTGCCTCCTCCTTCCGTGCGGCGGAGGGAAGGATCCGGCCGGTGGCGCGGCGCAGGGCGAGGCGGGCGAAGGCGTCGGCGGTCTCGTTGAGGTCGTGTCCGACGTGGCCCTTCAGCCAGCGGACCTGGACGCGGTGGCGGTGGCGCACCAGGCGGGCCATCAGCTGCCGGCTCTCCGGGAAGAGGAGGGTTCGGTGGGCGGCCGCCGGGTCGGCGGAGCGCAGGGCCGCGTCGACCACGCCGACCGCCTCGGTGCTGTCGCACAGCAGGACCACGGGTGCGTCCTCGTGGTGTTCGAGGAGGCTGAGGGCGGCGGCGCAGATACCGATGACTTCGGCCTCACCGCTGCTGGAGGCCAGGGAGTCGCCGTGTCCGGTGGTCCCGTCCTCGGCGGCCCAGCCGTAGCCGCATAGTGCGGACTCGTCACCGACGGCGGCGTCGGCGACGGCCACGACGGCGGTGTCGGGGAGGTCGGCGAGCAGGGCGTAGCGGTCCACGTCGGCCGGGAGCGTCGCCGCCGGGTGTTCACCGTCACCGTCCTCGTCCGCGTCGGCGGGAGGGGCGTCGGCGAGGACGGCGGCGAGGGCGCGGTGACAGTGCGGGCAGCCCCCGGCCCGTTCGGGGCAGTCCGCCCGGTGCCTCGCGGTCAGTCCGCACACGCTGTGCCACCTCTCGGGCTCGGCGTCGGCGAAGCGCGCCAGGGCCGCGGCGCGGCACTGCGCGACGAGCTCCGCGAAGGGCCCCGTGGTGACGCAGTCCCGCATCCGGTCGTGGAGGTCCGTGGCCCGGAGCAGGGCTTCGCGGGAGCGGGCGGCGAGGACCGCGGTGTCCTGGTAGGCGTCGTCCAGGGCCTCGAGCCGGGTGCGCCGTGCGGGGAGGGGGCAGGCGAGCGCGTCCCGTTCGGCCCGGCCGATCGCGTAGCGGCCCCAGGCCAGCGCGGCGCGGGCGTGGCGGCTCCACCGTTCGGCCACCGCGTCGTGCGGGAGGTACGGGTTCTCCTCCTCCCGGGCGTCGCGCAGGAGGGCCTGCACGAAGGCGTCGTCGTCGCAGTCCCGCAGTTCACGTACCGGTGCCGGCGGTTCGCCGCCTGCGGCTTTCCGGTCCCAGGCCCACTGGCCGAGGTCGCTCTCCGGTGCCTGCGGTGTGCCGTCCGGCAGTCCCCTGTCGCGGAGTTCCCGCCGCAGGGCCTCGTCGAAGGCCGCCGCGAACGCCGTGCGCGCCACCCTCAGCTCCAGCGTGTCCACCGGCCGGGAGCGACCGGCGAGGTGACGGGCGCGCTGCTCCTTGTACCGGGCCTCCGCCTGCGACCGGGCCCGTCGCACCCTGCGCGCGTGTGCGCGCAGCCGTCGCAGTCGCTCGGGGAGCTGAGCCGAGAGTTCCGCGCGCCGGACGGCGCCGCGGGCGAGGACGTCGGCGTGGGCGAGGACGACGGTGACGGGACCGGTGAGCGAGGCGTGTTCCAGGGCCGCGGCGGTCTCCGGGGCGCAGATCCCGTTCATGCGGGCGAGGACGGCCTCCTGCAAGGCGGTGAAGTCGTCGGCGAGGCGACGGATCAGCTCGGTGTGCTCGGTGGTCGTCACGGTGGCCTTCCAGGTCGCGGGTGGTGGTGGGCGGGGCCGCACGGGACGGGCGGTCGGGGCCTGTGGGCGAGAGCCGTCACGTCGGAGAGCGCCGCTCACCCACGGAAGCAGTCACATGTAAGCACGACCATGAAAGCATTGTCCAACAGCCTGTGAGAGTTGACGCGTGCTGTAGGGTGTGACCACGTAGACCATCGGAGCCAGGACTCACCCATGCCGCAGCCACCCGCACCGTCCGCCCAGGTGACAGCCGCCGAGATCTCCCGCATCGCGGGCGTCACGCGCGCCACCGTCAGCAACTGGCGCCGTCGGCACGACGACTTCCCCGCGCCCTCGGGCGGCACGGACAGCAGCCCGCTGTACGACCTGGAGGAGGTCCGCGCCTGGCTCGCCTCACGCGGACAGCACACGGCGGCCACGCCCAGCGGGGAGCTGCGCACCACCCTGCGTCTTCGCGAGCGGGTCGGCGCCGGCGCGTCCGACCTGCTCCTGCTGGTCCTCGCGGCGGCCCGCCGCCCCGCCGACGACCTCACCGGTCTGCTCGCGCTGCCCGACGCCGACCTGGTGAAGCGGGCGAACGACGCGGCGGCCGGGGTCGCGGACGTGGTGCCGGACACGGAACCCGTCCGGTTCACCGCCTCCGACGCCACGGTCCTGCGCGCCCTGCTGCTCTGCGTCCGCGACGAGGGCGCGCAGACGGCGCTGGGCGTCCTGGCGGAGCGGGAACTGGAGGACAGCGCCGCCAGCGGCGCCTACCGCACCCCGGCCCCGCTCGCCGACCTGCTGGCCCGCCTGGTCCCGGGCCCCCCGGCCCGCGTCCTCGACCCCGCCTGCGGCAGCGGCACCCTGTTGACGGCCGCCGCCGCGCGCGGCGCGCGCGAGCTGTACGGGCAGGACAGCGTCCCCGTCCAGGCGCGGCGCACCGCGGTCGGCCTGACCCTGACGGCCGAGGAGGGCGCGGACGTCACCGTGCGCACGGGCGACAGCCTGCGCGCCGACGCCTTCCCCGACCTCACCGTCGACGCCGTGCTGTGCAACCCGCCCTACGGCGACCGGGACTGGGGCCACGACGAGCTGGCCTACGACTCGCGCTGGGCGTACGGTTTCCCGCCCCGCGCCGAGTCCGAACTGGCCTGGGTCCAGCACGCGCTGGCCCACCTCGAACCGGGCGGCCACGCCGTGCTGCTCCTCCCGCCGGCCACGGCGTCCCGCTCCTCCGGCCGTCGCGTCCGCGCCGAGCTGATCCGCAGCGGCGCGCTGCGGGCGGTGGCGGCCCTGCCGCCGGGGGCGGCGATCCCGCTCCACATCGGCCTGCAGGTGTGGGTGTTGCAACGCCCGGAGCCGACCCGGCCGGCCTACCAGACGGTGCTCTTCGTCGACACCGCGGGCGAGCCCACGGCTCCGGAGCGCGGCGGGAGCCGTGCCGGTGCGGTGGACTGGGCGCGGGTGACCGAGCAGATCGTCTCCGCGTGGACGGCGTACGCCGAGGACCCGGACGGCTTCGAGGCGCGGGCCGGTGTGGCGCGGGCGGTGGGCGTGGTCGACCTGCTCGACGAGGTCGTCGACGTGACCCCGGCCCGGCAGGTGCGTGCCTCGCAGGCGGACGTCGACCCGCGGGAACTGGCCCGCGAGGCCGCGGCGGCCCGCGAGGGGCTGGCGGCGGCGGCGCGGACGGTGGCCGAGCTGGCCGGCACGACGTCGTGGGACGCCGCGGGGACTTCGGCCCGCGAGTGGCGCACCGCCACCGTGTCGGACCTGGCCCGGGGCGGGGCGCTGAAGGTGCTGCGCGCGGTTCCGGTCTCGCCGCGGGCGATGGCCGCCGAGGCGGAGGACACGGAGGCGGGCGCCGGCGGCGGGGAACGCCGGCCGGTTGTGACGGGCGGCGACATCGCCGGCGGGACCGGGCCGACGGGGCGGGCCCTGGACGTACAGGCCGAGCAGATGCCGGAGATCGCCGCGGGTGACGTCCTGGTCCGCAACCTGGTCGGCGGCACCGGCCCCGTGGCCCGGGTCGCGGGCGAGGCGGAGGCCGGCGCCCTGCTCGGCGCGGGCGTCCATCTGTTCCGGCCGGACCCGGCGCGGCTGGACCCCTGGTTCCTCCTCGGTTTCCTGAGCTCCGAGACCAACCTGGCCGGCGCCTCGACCGGCAGCTCGACACGCCACCTCACCCCGGGGCGGCTGCGCGTACCGCTGCTGCCGCTGGAGGAACAGCGACGGTACGGGGAGGCGTTCCGGCACGTGCACGCGCTCCGGGCGGAGGCCCGGCGGGCGGCCCTGCTGGCGGAGGAGACGGCGCGGCTGCTGGCGGGCGGGCTGACCGGGGGGCAGCTGCTCCCGTCCCGGGACGCGATGTCGTAACCGGCGCACCGCCACCGGCCCGAACCCTCCGCGCGTTCCTCACCCATAGAGGTGGATATCTCCGTTCCGCAACCCCTGTCCCTGCCCCCTCCCCCATCCACTACCGTGTCCCCAGGCGCGCATCGCGGCTGATCGGACGCTCGCCAGGACCGAATGTCGAGGACACACGTGCAGATCACGCCCCTGAATCCCGAGGACCCGCCCTCGATGGGTGACTTCGAGCTCCTCGGCCGGATCGGCCAGGGCGGCATGGGCCAGGTCTTCCTGGGCGAGTCCCTCGGCGGTGAGCCCGCCGCGGTGAAGGTGATCAAACCGTCGGTCGTGGACTCCGAGTCCCGGCAGCGGTTCGCGCAGGAGATCGAGGTGCTCAAGACCATCTGGGGCCCCCGCATCGCGGCGTTCCTGGGAGCCGACGCGGAGGCGGAGCAGCCGTGGCTGGCCACCGAGTACGTGGACGGCCCGGACCTCGCGCGGCACGTCAAGACGCACGGGCCGCTGCCGTCCGTCCTGACCGCGGCGCTCGGCGCGGTCCTCGCGGAGGCGCTGTCGGCCGTGCACGCCCAGGGGCTGCTGCACCGCGACCTCAAGCCGGCCAACGTCCTGATGGGACCGAACGGCCCGAAGATCATCGACTTCGGTCTGGCCGCGTTCACCGAGTCGTCCGTCTCCCTCACCGCCCCCCACCAGGTCGTCGGCACCCCGATCTGCATGGCCCCGGAGCAGGCCGCCGGGGTGAAGCCGCTGACGGCGGCGGTGGACGTGTACGCGCTGGGGGCCCTGCTGCTCTTCGCCGTGACGGGGCACTACCCGCATGAGGCGGCCACCCCGTACATGGTGTTCCACCTGGTCACGGACCCCGGCACGGCACCGGACCTGTCCGGCGTGCCGGACGAGCTGGAGCCGCTGCTGACCGGCATGCTCGCCCAGGACGCCGCCGACCGGCCGTCGCTGACCGAGGTGGTGCAGCAGTGCCGCTCGGTGATCGAGGCCCAGGGCATGAAGATCACCCAGGCACGTCGCAGGCTCACCGCGCACACGGCGGGGCAGCGGCACAGGGAATCACCCTCCGACGGCATCCCCACCGTCGCCTGGCCCGCCCCCGCGAACGACGCCCCGGCCACGGAGATCGGCCCGGCCGAGCCGGAGACACCGGCCCCGGCCGATGCCCCGCCGGTCTCCCCCACCACCTTGGTCGAGACCGCCCCCGGCCCCGCCGCCCCTCCGGCCCACGACGACTCCCCCGGCCCCTCCGGCCCTCGGGTCCCCGGCTCCCCCGGCGTCGTACCCACCACCCCGCGGGACCGTCCCGACGGGTCCCGGCGCGAACAGCCGGCGCCGGGCCGCCCGCCCGCGGATCCCCAGCGGCCGAAGGGGGCGACGCACACGTTGCGCCACTCCGTACAGGCCCGCAGGACGGCGGAGCGGCTGCGTACCGCGTACGCGGCGAAGGCCCCGTTCTGACACCGGCGGCCGGTCGGCCGGGCCTCACGCCCGCTCCCCCGGCCCCACGTCCCGCCGGTCCGGCCGTGCCCCACCACCGGTCGCCCGCCCCGCCCCACGTCCACCCCATCGACATGACCGCCCAGGAGGCCCCCGCGTGACCGCCGACTTGAGCACCGCTCCCGCGACGAGCGGTGAGGACGCCCAGTACCCGCCGGGCGCCCAGATCCTCGTACGGGACGAGGTGTGGCTGGTGCGCAACGCCACGCGGACCGAGCACGACGGGGCCAGGATCGAGGCGGTGGGCGCGTCGGACTTCGTGCGCGACCAGGAGGCGGTGTTCTTCGACAAGCTCGACCGGATCGAACTGCTCGACCCGAAGCTGACCCGCCTGGTGCGGGACGACTCGCCGAACTTCCGCCGCTCCCGCCTGTTCCTGGAGGCGGTGCTGCGCAAGACGCCGCTGCCGCAGGCCGAGCGCGGCCTGGCGCTCGCGGACTCCTTCCTCCTGGACGCCCTCCCCTACCAGCAGCGCCCCGCCCAGCTCGCCCTGTCGGGCCGTAACCTGCGCCCGCGCCTGCTCATCGCGGACGTCGTCGGTCTCGGCAAGACGCTGGAGATCGGTCTCACGCTGGCCGAGCTGATCCGCCGGGGCCGGGGCGAGCGCATCCTCGTCGTCACCCCGCAGCACGTGCTCGAGCAGTTCCAGCACGAACTGTGGACGCGGTTCGCGATCCCGCTGGTGCGGCTGGACTCGGTGGGCATCGAGCGGATCCAGCGGGAGATCCCGGCGGGCCGCAACCCGTTCACGTACTTCAAGCGGGTCATCGTCTCCATCGACACCCTGAAGAACACCGACCAGTACAAGCACCACCTGGAGCGCATCAACTGGGACGCGGTCGTCATCGACGAGTCGCACAACCTGATCAACAAGGGCTCCCTGCGCAACCAACTGGCCCGCACCCTGGCCCCGCACACGGACGCCCTGCTGCTGGCCTCGGCGACCCCGCACAACGGTGACGCCCGCTCCTTCGCCGAGCTGATCTCCCTGCTCGACCCGGCCGCGATCCGCGATCCGGAGCACTACCGCGCCGACGACATCAAGCACCTGTTCATCCGGCGTACGAAGGTCAGCCCCGAGGTGCGGGAGCAGATGAAGGGGCAGTGGGCGGACCGGGGCCCGTCGCGTTCGGTCCGGGTGACGGCGACTCCGGCCGAGGAGAAGATCTTCGAGGAGCTGGCGGCGGTCTGGTTGCCGTCCGACGGGTCGAAGTCGGTCAGCGACGTCCCGCTGTTCCCGTACACGCTGCTGAAGTCGTTCCTCTCCTCCCATACGGCGCTGAAGGCCACGGTCACCACGCGCATCAAGACGCTGGAGAAGAAGGACGATCCGGAGGCGACGGCCGCCGAGCGCGCGGCCCTGCACCGGCTCCTGGAGCTGGCGTCGGGCATGACGGAGGCGGACTCGGGCAAGTTCGGGGCCCTCCTCGATCAGCTGCGGGAGATCGGGGTCGGGCCGAAGTCCGACACCCGGGTCGTGGTGTTCTCCGAGCGGGTGCAGACCCTGGAGTGGCTGGCGCGGACCGTACCGGCGGCCCTCGGCTTCAAGGGGAAGGCCGCCGAGCAGGCCGCCCGGGTCATGCACGGCGGCCTGTCCGACGAGCAGCAGATGCAGTGCGTGGAGGACTTCGGCCTCGCGGACACGCCGGTACGCATCCTGTTCACCGGTGACGTCGCCTCCGAGGGCGTCAACCTGCACCGCCAGTGCCACCAGCTCGTCCACTACGACGTGCCCTGGTCGCTGATCCGCATCGAGCAGCGCAACGGCCGCATCGACCGCTACGGGCAGCCGCACCAGCCGCAGTTCCGCGCGCTGATCCTCACCAGTGCGGTGGACGGCGCCAAGGACGACACGCTCGTCTCCGAGCGCCTGCTGGAGCGGGAGGCCGAGGCGCACCGGTCGCTGGGCACGGCGGAGGCGGTGTCCGGCCTGTACCGGGCGGAGGCCGAGGAGAAGTCCCTCATCCAGGATCTGCTGCGGGGCCGTGGCGTGGACGAGTCCCTGGACGCCGACCGCGGCTCCGGTACCGGTGACGACGACGGCGTGGACGACTTCCTCGCCGACTTCTTCGGCGCCGTGAACGACGAGCCGGAGGAGGACGACGGCGCCTTCGCCGCGGACGGCGGCGACGGCGGCGGGGCGGTGCCCAGGGCGGACGTGCCCCGGCTGTTCGGCTCCACGCGCGAGTTCCTCGACGAGGCGCTGCGCGAGGTCTACCCGGACGCCCACGACCGCCTCGACCTGTCCGCCGACCCCGAGACCGGGCTGCTCTCCTTCGTCCCGCCCTCCGACCTGGTCCACCGGCTCAAGGCGCTGCCTCCGGAGTACGTCCGCGAGCAGGGCCTGCGCGACCGGCTGAAGGTCACCTTCAACCGGCGGCTCGCCGACGGCAGCCTGGCGCGCGCCCGCGCCTCGGCGACGTCGAGCTGGCCCGACATCTCCCTGCTGACCGATCTGCACCCGGTCATGGAGTGGCTCACGGACAAGGTCCTGGTGCGCCTGGACCGGCAGGAGGCGCCGGTCCTGACAGCCGACGTGTCCCGGCCCACGTACCTCGTCCAGGGCATCTACTCCAACGCGCTCGGCCGCCCGACCGTCGTCAAGTGGATGGCGGTCACCGAGGACGGCGAGGTCGACGACGACATGGTCGCGGTGCTGCGCCGCGCCCAGGTCGGCCCGACGATGGCGAACCCCGGCCTCGCCCATGACACCGCCCGCCTCGCCGAGGCGATCCCCGGCGTCCTGGACACCGCGGAGGCGTTCCTGGAGCAGCACCGCGAGGCGTGGGACGAGCCGCTGCGGGCGCCCATCGAGGAGTACAAGGCCCGCTTGGGCGCGTGGGAGCAGCCGACGCTGACGGCGGGCGGCGGTTCCGCGCCCACCGCGACGCGCGACCGTCTCGCCTCGCTCGCGGACTCCCTCCTCACCACCGGCCGCCCGATGCTCCGCGTCCTCGCCGTCCTCGCCCCGGCCCACGCCGCCGCCTGACCGATCACCCAGAGGTTCCTCACGATGACGTTCGACTCCCTGGTCAACCGCGGCGACTACTTCTCCGCGCACTACCTCGCCGAGGTCCTCCCCAAGGACCTCAAGTCCGGCCTGCTCGCCGAGTGGAAGCAGCGCGAGGAGGACGCCGCCGGCGCCGAGCGGCCCGAGGGCGCGCTGCCGGTCACCCCGCGCGCGGGCCTGCGGGCGCTGCGCCGTACCTACTTCGCCTCTCGGTCGTACTTCACGATGGACGAGGAGCGGGCGGCGACCGGCGACGACGCCGTGACGTACGACGCCCCCGAGTGGCGCGACCGTGTGCGCGCGCTCAACGCGGAGGTGCTGCGCGCTCTTGGCTTCGACGCCAAGCCGGGCACCCTCACCGTCGTCCGCGCCGACCAGTCGTACGAGGTGACGGTCGCGCACGCGGAGAAGGATCTCGTCGCGCTGAACTGCGGCTGGTCGGCGGAGCCCGATGACGCGCTGGACCCGGACGGCGCGGGGCGGCTGCTGGACGAGCTGCGCCTGGACGGTCAGCACACCGTCGTGACTGGTTCCAAGCTCGCCTCGTTCCTGTTCGCGTGTGAGGACGCGCCGCGCTATGTGCTGCTGCTCGTCGGTGGTGTCGTGGTGCTCGCGGACCGGGCGGCGTGGGGTGAGGGCCGGTACCTCGCGGTGTCGCTGGACACGGCACTGGAGCGCAACGACACCAAGGCGGGCGGCGAACTCGACACGGTGGCCGCGCTGTTCGGCGCGGACTCGCTGCGGACGCCGGAGGAGGGCGGGGAGAACCCCCTCGCCACGCTCGTCGACAAGTCGACGAAGCACGCGGTGGGCGTCTCCAGCGAGCTGCGCGATGGGCTGCGGCTGAGCGTCGAGCTGATCGCCAACGAGGTCCTTGACCGGCTGCGCGAGGGCGGTGTCCGTCCGGAGGAGGTCAAGGAACTCCCCGAGCTGGGGCGCCAGTTGACGCGTGAGTCGTTGCGCTACCTGTACCGGATCCTGTTCCTGCTGTACGCGGAGGCCCGCCCGGAGCTGGGCATCCTGCCGTCGGACTACCCCGAGTACCAGATGGGGTACGGGCTGGGCCGGTTGGGCGAGTTGATCGCCGAGCGGGACCTCGTCGACGAGAAGTCCCGCAAGGGCTTCTACCTGTACGAGTCGCTGGACCTGCTGTTCAGCAAGGTGCAGGAGGGCTACCGGCCGCGTCGGACGCATGGCGTGGTGGACGCGAAGGCGTCGGAGGACGTGGGGCTGCGGTTCGAGCCGCTGCACTCCAAGCTGTTCGAGCCGGAGGCGATCCGGCTGATCGGCGCGCGTGCGGTCCCCGACCCGCGTGTCGAGGGTGAGGCCGAGGGCAGGGAGCGGTTCATCGACACCCGGCTGCGCAACGAGACGCTGTACCGGGTGCTGCGGTTGCTGATGCTCACGCGCGGCAAGAAGCGGGAGCGCGGTGGCTTCATCTCCTACGCGCAGTTGGGGATCAACCAGCTCGGCGCCGTGTACGAGGGTCTGATGTCGTACTCGGGCTTCGTCGCGGGCGAGGAGCTGTACGAGGTCGCGAAGAACGGTGACCCGAAGGACGGCTCGTGGCTCGTTCCGGCGACGAAGGCCGACGAGTACCCGGATGAGGTGTTCGTCCGGCAGAAGGACGAGGACACGGGTGAGGAGCGGCGGGTCCGGTATGCGCCGGGGGCGTTCGTGTACCGCCTGTCGGGGCGTGACCGGCAGACGTCGGCGTCGTACTACACGCCGGAGTCGCTGACTCGGGTGACCGTGCAGTTGGCGTTGCAGCACCGGCTGGACCAGGACGACACGGTGACCGAGGCGCGCGAGCTGCTGGAGTGGAAGATCTGCGAGCCGGCGCTCGGCTCGGGCGCGTTCCTCAACGAGGCGATCAACCAGGTCGCGGCGGAGTACCTGCGGCGGCGGCAGGACGAGCTGGGCGTCGCCATCGACACGGAGAAGTACGCGGTCGAGCTCCAGAAGGCCAAGGCGTACATCGCGCTGCACAACTCCTACGGCGTGGACCTCAACAACACGGCGGTGGAGCTGGCGGAGGTGTCGTTGTGGCTCAACACGATGCATCCGGGGATGGAGGCGCCGTGGTTCGGGCTGCACCTGCGGCGCGGCAACTCACTGATCGGCGGGCGTCGGGAGGTGTACTCGGCCGAGCGTCTGAAGAAGGGCGGCTGGCTGGGGACCACTCCGGAACGTTTCCCGTTGTCGGAGGCGGTGGCGGGGGCGACGCTGCCTGAAGGGGCCGTGCATCACTTCCTGCTTCCGGCGAAGGAGTGGGGCGCGGTCGCCGCTGAGAAGGAGGCCAAGGCGCTGGCTCCGGCGGAGGCGAAGGTGCTGGGTGCTTGGCGGAAGGCGATCACCAAGTCGCCCAATGCCACGCAGGCGAAGCGGCTTCAAGGGCTGGCGCGGCGAGCGGAGTACCTGTGGGGGCTGGTCGTGCGCCGGCTGGAGATCTCCGAGCGGGAGATCTCGCGGCGGGTGGACGTGTGGGGCGCGGAGGACGGCTGGCTGTGGTCGCCTGAGGTCGCGGTGCCGAGGGAGAAGGTCAAGGCGGACCTGGAGGCGGTCGACACTCCGTACTGGCGCCTGAAGACGCTGATGGACGCGTGGTGCGCACTGTGGTTCTGGCCGGTCCAGGAGGCTGCACTGCTGGACGGGTCGCATGAGGCGTACGTGCGGGCGGCGGAGGTTGCTTCGCAGTCGGCGGGGTGGACCGTGTCAGCGGCCCCGGCCCCGGTCCCTGGTCAGGCGGGTGCGCCCGAGCGGGAGACGTACGAGTCGGAGGACCTGTTCGGCGACGTCCAGGTCGTCGAGGTCAAGTCGAAGGCCACGCGGGGCGGCAGCCGCAAGGAGCAGATCCGGGGCGAGCGCCGTCCGGTGATCGCCCTGGCCTCGCTGGACGACTGGCTGGACTTCGCCGAGTCGCTGCTGGGCACGCAGGATGTGGCTGCGGATTCGCTGGTGGCCCAGTTCGACACGCTGGATGAACTGGAGCGGTACGAGGACGAGTTGCCCGAGTGGATGGGCATGGAGCGGTTCACTTCGCTGGAGTCGCGGTATCCGTGGGCGGGGGCTGCTCGGGATGTGGCTGAGCGGCAGGGGTTCTTTCACTGGGAATTGGAGTTCGGGCAGGTCTTCGGCATCCGGGGCGGGTTTGATCTGCAGGTGGGTAATCCGCCCTGGGTGCGGCCGAGGTGGCAGGAAGGCACGGTTCTGGCCGAGCTGGACCCTTGGTTCAGTCTCACAGAGAAACCAAGCACCGAGGAATGGAAACTCCGCAAGGCTGAGGCACTGGGCACCTCCTCACGCTCGTCCACTTTCTTCCTGAACGAACTCTCGGAAAACGTCGGCATGCTTGCCACGCTTGGCGGGACATCCACGTATCCGCTACTAGTTGGAACGCAAGCAGATCTGTATCGAGCATTCATGTGCCGAGTTTGGAAGAATCTACAGACGCTGGGTACAGCGGGCCTCGTACATCCGGATACACACTTCGGAGGAGCAAAGGAAGGAAGGATCCGCGCAGTCGCATACAAACACCTGAGGGCGCACGCCGGATTTATCAACGGCAAGAATTGGGCCTTCCCTCACCCAGTGGGTCACACCACGGCTTTCGGCGTTCACGTATACGGGTCCCAAGGCTCCGTGAATTTCACTCACATCAGCCACCTATACGGCACCGAACCACTCGTGGGGTCATTGGATCACGACGGCACAGGTCCTTTGCCCGGCATCAAATATCGCGGAGAATGGGATCTTCGTCCACATCGCCGACGCCTGGTACATGTCAATCAAGAGCGCTTGAGTGAGTGGAACGCACTCACGAATTCTAAAAACACCAGCGCGACAGAGTGCGGCTTGCTCGCACCTCTCACCGATACCGAAGAAGATGCCATCTCCGCCCTCTCTCGATCTCCTCATCGCCTCGGTGAGTTCCATCCCAAGACCAGTCAGGGATACCACGAGACCAGCGGCAGCAAAGACGGATACATCCGGTGGGAAACACAAGCCACGCAGAGCCTAGGAGATGTCGTCCTCCAAGGGCCTCACATTGGCGTTGCCACACCGTTTGTGAAACAACCCAAAGAAAAATGCAAGAGCCACCTCGACTGGTCGACATACGACCTGACTCACCTGCCCCACGACTGGCTCCCCCGAACGAATTACATTCGCGCTTGCGATAGCGGACGATACTCTGCTGCGCAAGATCATTGGAATGACGTCTCATATACGAAGTACTTCCGCCTCGCTTGGCGCGAGATGATCCCGTTCGACACCGAACGAAGTCTCTTTGCGGCAATCATTCCACCAGGCCCAACTCATGTGAACGGCGTACATTCGTGTCACGTCGCCGACAATCGCACAACAGTCGTTGCTGCGGGTTTTTGGGCAGCTCTACCGCTCGACTACTTTCTACGCATCATTGGCCGTGGGCATCTGCAGAGCGGCGACATTTCAAGGATGCCGATGGGAAGCCCTGACCATCCGCTGGCTCACCCGCTCCTTGTTCGCACCCTACGCCTCAACACTCTCACCATGGCCTACGCGCCCCTTTGGGAGGAGCTGTTCCACCCTACCTGGTCGGGGTACGAGGGCTGGGCCAACCCTGACTGGCCAAACCTCGGGCCACTTGCCGCGCATCTCAAGCCGACCTGGAAATACAACACGCCTTTGCGCACGGAGTACGAACGCCGAGCCGCTCTCGTCGAACTCGACGCCCTCGTATCCGTCTGGATTGGCATCACAGCCGACCAACTCATCGCCATCTACAAATCCCGATACCCGGTTCTCTCCGACTACGAGTCCGAAACGTACTTCGACTCGAAGGGCCGCAAGATCGCCGCGAACCACAACACCTACGGTTACGGCCAGACCAAGCAGGACTACATCGACCTCATGGCCCACCTGAAAGATCCAGAGACCACCCCACCCCCGGTCGGCTACACCACTCCCTTCTACAAGGCAGACCGCGAGGCCGAGATGCGCGCAGCGCACGCGTACTTCCAAGCTCGCTTGGACAAAGAGATTGCCGCTGGCCGCTGGACTCCGCCCGGGACCCGTGAGGCCTGAGCACACCTCTTCAACGCAGGTTGGCGCTTCAGTAGGAGAAGCGCCAACCTCCTCAGCCCCGGCCAACTCACATCGCGTCAAGCAACGCCGACCACGCCACCGGCCCAACCGTCAGCACAGGCCCGTGCTCCAACGCCTGTTTCGAGTCACGCACATGGACGGCGACGCTGTCGATGGCGACCTCGACGCACTCCCCGCCTTCCTCACTGCTGTAGCTGCTCTTGAACCAGCGCAGGCGGGTATCCGCTCCTGCCACTTCTTTGTCGATGTTCACAGCTCTCCCAACAACTTCTCGACGTACGCGAGCGATTCGCGAGGCGTCAGGGCCTGGGCACGCAGGCTTCCGTACTTGGCTTCCAGCGCCCGTACCGACTCCCGATCACTGTGCACCCGGCTGACGTTCTGCACCTCCACGTACGCGATCCTGCGCTCTCCCTTCGTCTCGATCAAGGTGAACGGACCGGCCATCCCTGCGTTTTCATCACGGCTCAGCGGCATGACCTGTACCTCGACGTGCCGCATGTGGCTGACGAGCAACACCTGCTCCAACTGCCCCCGTAACACGTCACGTCCGCCGATGGGACGGCGCAGCACAGACTCATCGATGACGAAGCTCATCAGCGAATGTGGCGTGCGGTGAAAGATCTCCTGTCGCGCCAGCCTCGCGGCAACCCTCTCGTTGACGATCGCATCATCCAGCGGGGGCCGCAGGACCCCGAACACCGCCCGCGCATACTCCTCCGTCTGCAACAACCCCGGCACAGCCTGGTTGGCATACACATGCAGCTCAACCGCCTCCGCCTCCAGCTTCGCCGCATCCCGGAAGAACGCCGGATACCGCGCCCGCGCCACCTCCTCCTTCATCACCGTCAGCAGACCGCCGGCCTCCAGCACAGCATCCGCCCGCTCGATGAACTCCGGCTTCGGAATCCGCCGCCCCAACTCCACCGACGCGACCATGTCCTCGCCGTAACTGAGCTTCGCACCCAACTCCGCCCGCGTCAGCCCCCTGCTCGTCCTCAGCAACCGCAACTGCTGCCCGAAGCACCGCAGGATGCCCGTCTCGCTCTCACCGTGAGTCGTAGTCACCGGCGCCCTCACCTCACCCACCCGCACAGTGGCGCCCGCCCCTCAACTCACCGCAGGCGCCACACCCGACCGTCACTCACAGCTCACTCTAAGGACACACACCGTAGCTTTCGCGCCACTTGGTGCCACTTCCCCCGTACCGGGGACGAGCCCTGGCCCTCTCCCCGTACGGCCCCCGTCTGTACATCGGGGAACGCGTGCCGCTCTCCCCTGAGACGTCGTTACCCTCGGCGCTGACGGTCCCCGCCAAGGGCTGCCCCGCACCCGTCGGCCACGGGTGGGACGAGCCCGCACGGCTCAGTCGACACCGGGCACTCGGCTCCTCGGCCGCACGCATCCCGGCTGACGCGGAGGCCTGCACGCCGCCGCCGGATAATGCGCAGGCATCCCACCCCGCACCCGTCCTATTCTGACCGCTGCCCGTCCATGCCCGGACGGGCTCAACGAAGGGGCGGCGGAGTGCCGGACGTGTACAAGATCATGCTGGACGCCGAGCTGAGCAAGGCGTTCGACGTGTGGTCCGGCTATCTGGACGCCCGGACCGGCGAAGATCCCCAGGCCCGTGCACGACTGCGTTCCAGCTTGCAATCGGCCCGTGAGGCAGCTGCCGCGGGCGATCTCAAGTCCGCACGCGCCTGGGTGGCGGAGATGTACGACGATGCGCGAGAAGCCGGCCTTCCCTGGGCTCCCGTACGGCCTGACCCCTGTACGGCGGACCGGCAGGCACGCGACTACGCCAAGGACGACCTGCGGGAGGTGCTCCCCGTACACCTGCGTGAGGAACTCGACAGCATCGCGATCTACCTGAGCGTCACGGGCCGCCGCCTCCGGACCGCCCCCGGCCTGGACACCGCCACCCACCAAGACATCCTCTACATCACGGCCCGCGCCGGCATGGCCCTCGACCTCGCCCACCCGACAGCGGCGCGACGGGAACTCGAACGCCTCGAAGCGATCGCCCGCCGCTGTGGCGTGGAGCCCTGAGAACCGAGCGACAACGGCCGCGAGCTGCCCCCGGCTGAACATCCGACGTCGCTCGGACACCACGCACCGGGACAGTCCTTGAACAGCAGGATCAGCATCGCAGGGGCCGACTGCGATCACATGGGGCCGACGCATACGACGATGCGCAGGTGTCGTCTTGGTGGGGCCGACGAGACGGACGCAGGGGACGGGCCGTGTGGGGTGACCGGAAAGGCGGTGCACGCCCTGCGCCTGCCTCGTACCAGGATCCCCCGCTGCACAGTCCGGTCGGTGACGAGGGTTCAGCGCCGCCGCCGGCCCCGGCGGGCCGGGTCCCGTGCGGGTGAGCGGCCTTCGGACCGGGACGCGTGCCGGCGACGACCTCGCGGAAGGCAGGGCTGGTCCGATGCTTCATCGTGATCAACAGGCTTACAACCCCGTGTGGTTGCCGGCTGTCTTCAAGGCGCTGGAGGGATGAGCCTCCGGTGCCTTCCGTACGGATTGGGGATCAGGTGGGGAAGCAGGTCTGGAGAATCGTCGTGGCCGGTGGTGCGGCGGCGGCGTTCACGGCCGTGGCCGCGGTGCCGGCCGGGGCGGCCGAGGGCGGGGTCTCGTTCTCCCGTGTCCAGGTGAACGGCGGCAAGCAGATCGTGATCGGGGCGTCGGGGGAGGTCGCGGTGCCCGCCTCCTTCCGGATGACGACCACACACAAGTGGAAGTTCCCGGCGGTGTTCCTGTACCGCAAGGGGGCCGACCGGCTGTGGCACGCCATCGAGACGAGCGACTGCGTCAAGGTGAAGTCGGGCGTCTGCGACTTCAACGAGACGATGTACTTCGACCCGAGCGTGTGGGACATGCGCAACAGCGAGGCCGGGGCCTGGAAGGTCGGGGCCGAGGTGTACTTCAAGGGCGGCGGCGGGGACGTCGACTACAAGGGTCTGACGATCCACGTCAAGCGCAACTCCCGCCTCACCGTCAACGCCTCGCCCGAACCCGTGGCCAAGGGCAAGACCATCACCGTGACCGGAAAGGTCACCCGGGCCAACTGGGAGACCAGGAAGTACGCCTCCTACGGAGACCGCCAGGTGAGCCTGCAGTTCAAGCCCGCCGGCACCACCTCCTACACCACGGTGAAGAAGGTGTACGCGAACGGCTCGGGCAACCTCAAGACGACCGTGAAGGCCTCCAAAACGGGCACGTGGCGATGGGTGTACAACGGCAACACCACCACCGGACCGTCGAAGTCGTCCGGGGACCACGTCGTGGTGAAGTGATGTCCGCCGTGCCGGCGGGCCGGTGGGCGCCGCGCCGGCGGTAACGGCTGCGACGGTCCGGGCGTCGGGTCCGCCACGATCGGGCGAACCCGACGCCTTGCTTCCTGGCCGACCTGAACGGGCTCAGCAGGGACAGGACCACCCCGGACCGGCTTCCGGGAACTCCGGTGATCCGGCTCACCGGGTCCGGCGGCATGGCGGGAGTCGTCATCCGCCATCCCCATCGCTGGGAACGGCGCAAGCTGAACAGCAACCCGACGCAGGACCAGGTATTGCATCAAGCGAAGTGGTTCACTGGCTGCCTGTGCCCGCTAGGGTGGCGCCTCAAGGGGAGGACGTCGAGTGGCTGTCGCGCCGCTCGCCGAAGCAACGCGCGGAGACGGCAGCCGGGGCACGCGCCCCGCAGCTCGGCCGACCGCGGAACGATCCAGGGGGAGAACGCGAAGGCCAAGATCGCCGACGACGAGGCGCTGCTGATGCGCCATCTGGTGAGGCTGGTCCGGGAGCGGCACAAGGTGGTCGACGAGCAGCTCGCGCAGGTCGTCGACATCGACCCGGCCGACGTATGGAAGCGCGTGGACGCCGAGCCGGGCGATCTCGGCGACGTCCTCGACGCGGCGGAACGCGTGGCCACCGTGGACGGTGACGTCAACTCCCGTGAGAAGGCGGTCCTCGACGAGCTGCGGGAACGGTGCCGCCGGGGCTGACCCCGTCGTGGGGCAGGGCTCTCACGCCACTCGCCCGCCGCCCGTGTACAGCGCACGGTCGTACGGGCTTCGCTCCTGGTGGCACGCCCGGCCCGACCGCAACGCCGGCCGCATGCGTACCATGCTCTCCCTTCTCCCCGATGCCTCGGCGGCCGGTGAGTTCGCGATGCCGTTCGCCTCGACCCCGCGGGGTCTCCGCCCGGCCCGGCTGTTCGACCACCGTGCCGCTCCTCGGAGGCCCTCTCATGTGGCGAGTCCGCGGTGGCGGATGAGGGTGCGGGCGGCGGTGTCGGTCGCACCCGCTCAGCCGACCGAAGTGTGCTGTGTCGCCTCGCGTGCTTCGGTGAGGGCTCGCTGCCTGATGTTGCCGAACAACTGGATCGTGGTGGCGGCCAGGATGTCGTCCCTGCCGATGGTCCGCCCGTCCCCGCTGCGGGTGGACAGGGCCAGGAGGGGTTCCTTGAGGGGCGGAGGCGGGGCCGGTTCGCCCGGCGTCACCAGGGCGACCGTACCGAAACGTTTGATCCCGCCCTCGCGGACGACCATGGCCGCGTCCCGGGCGAGGTCCGTCAGGAACACGCTCGCGATTCCGTCCAGGTCGCGGACCATCGCCGGGACGGCCGTCACCCCCCGTCCCCGCAGCAGCTTCCTGACCCCCGCCTCGAACCTGTGGGCGCCGACCACAGCACTCGGTTTGCGTGACCTGCTGCGCCTGGGAGAAGGCACGACGACACCCTCGGCGTCGTACCGGACACCGGTCAGGCCGCGGAACGTCGGGCTGTGGTCGTACCACTTGCTCCCCACCTCGACCTCGACGTTCCGGTCGATCGCCGAGAGGAGATCCCCGGGAACCAGTTTCTTCCGTGCCTCCTCCGCCGCCGCTCTCCTCGCGCCGTCGATGATCTCCGTCAGCACTGTCCGCGTCACCGACGCGGCGGCCCACGCGGCCGACCGGGAGACGTGCATCGGGGTCACGTCCCTGAACACCGCTTTGACGAGAGGAGGCTTGAACGGCGGGACGTCCATGACCGATGCGGTCTCGGGACCGCCGCGCTCAGGGCGTGCCGGCTGTGGTGTCATCGGAAGAACGCTCCCTGCTGTCGGAGTTGTCACAGGCCCACACTTCACCACGCGGGCCCGCTCTCTTCCCCCATCCTCCCTCGAAGCGGCACCCGGTCCAGGGCCGCGTGTTGCGCGCATCCGATCGGCATGACCTGAACGACCACGTTCCGCTGTCGCACCCGAAGCAGCACTTCCTCCGACTGCCCCCGCATGCCCCCTGCCCACCAGCACGTTGCCGGGGCGGTGAAAAGGGGAGCCTCCGGAAGGAACCGCCCGGCGGGATCCTCATCGAGACCGTTGACCAGGACGAACACAGAAGTCCGGCTGGAGTGCTAGGACCAAAGACCGGTGGCGGTTCCGGCCTCGGGGGCAGGTAGGCCGGGACGGTGCGTCCGTACGGTGGAGGTATGCCTGAGACTGTACCGGCGACGTCGTTCGACCTCGATGCCTACCTGAAGCGGATCGGGTGGGAGGGCGAGCGGCGGGCCGACCTCGCGACGCTGCGGGGCGTCCACACGGCCCACGCGCTGACCGTACCGTTCGAGAACCTGGACCCCGTGCGGGGTGTGGTCCCCTCCCTCGACCCGGCCGACCTGACGGCCAAGCTCGTGCACGGTCGCCGTGGGGGCTACTGCTACGAGCACAACACGCTGTTCGCGGACGCCCTGGAGGCGCTGGGCTTCCGGGTGACCCTGCTGACCGCGCGGGTCGTGGTCGGCACCGACCGCTTCGAGAGCCGCCCGCGCACGCACATGGCGCTGCTCGTCGAGGTCCCCGGCGAGCAGCGACCCCACCTCGCGGATGTGGGATTCGGCACGGTCGGCGCCCTGCTGGAGCCGGTGCCGCTGGTGGTCGGCACGGAGTTCCACGACGCGGGCCGCCGCCACCGGCTGGTGCACGCACCGCATGACGGTCCACTGGAGATGTGGGTGCTGGAGGCGTACGGCACGACCGGAGCAGGCGGGGCGGACGGCTGGGAGGCGCAGTACGTCTTCACGGTGGAGCCCTTCGAGCAGCCCGACTTCGAGGTCATCAACTGGCACATCGCCACGCACCCCCGCTCCCCGTTCAGCCGCCGTCCCTACGTCCAGCGCCTCACCCCCGGTCGCCACCTGCTCCTCGACGGCCGCCACCTCACCGAGACCCGCCCCGACGGCGCGGTCACGGAGCGGGAGTTGACCGACGAGAGGGAGGCACGACGCCTCCTTGATGAGGAGTTCGGGATCGACGTACCGGATGGCGTCCGGCTGCTGGGCTAGCCTCGCGCTTTTACGAGGGGGGTGCGTCCCGGCGGCATCGTGGTGTGCCCGCACGGTGGTGGAGTCGGTGCCGACCAGGGACAGGTCCACCTCGCCCCGCTTCGCCGCTTCCGCGATCAGCCCCTCCAGCAGGGCCTCGAAGACGCCGGCGTCACGTCACTGCCGGAAGCGGTTGTGCACGGTCGACCAAGCGCCGAACTCCTCCGGCGTCTCCCGCCACTGACCACCGGACCTGAACCGCCGGATCACACCCTCGAACCGCTGCCGGAGCCGCTCGGGGTACGGGCCGTACTCGCCGATCGGCAGGTACGGCCCGATGAACTTCCACTCCGTGTCCGTCAGTTGCACTCGAGCCACGCAAGGAGATCTACCGGACCAGAGCCCGCCGCGAGAGCGGAGTCCGGAACTGCCACCGTCTGCCCTCGAGCCGAACCAGGCTCAGCCGAGACCGCGGTGGGCGGCCCACAGCGTCCCGGCGCGGCTGGCCGCATCGACAACCAGAGCCGCCAGTTCTGGTTCGTCGGGGACCGGGAACGAGACATATGCGCCCCGACCACCGCCGACTGGTCGGCCGTAGGCTTTCACGGCGAGATGACCGTCCGGGAGAAGCCGGATGTTGAGTGTGGTCAGTTGGAACTCTTCACCACGTCGAGTGTCCGTCCAGCGGAGCGTCTGCGGGATCGTGACGTTGATCGCCAGAGCGCTCACTTCCAGGTCGCTGCTCATGCACGGATGCTCTCACGCGGGTCTCACAGGCGGTGGGCGAAGCAGGCAGTTTGATCACGACCCGATACGCGCCCCAGGCCCCACTTCCCCCGTACCGGGGACGGGAACGAGCGCCCGCCCTCTCCCCCGTACGGCACCCGTCCGTCCATCGGAGAACGCGTGCCGCTCTCCCCTGAGACGTCGTTCCCGTCGGTGCCGACGGTCCCCGCCAAGGGCTGCCCGACGTCTGTTGGTCACGGGTGGGATGAGTCCGCACGGCTCAGCTGACACCGGGCACTCGGCTCTCCGGCAGTACACATCTCGGCTGACGCGGGGCCCGCACGCGTCCTCAGTCGACCTCCCGCACGCGTGCGGCGGTCCGCTCGGCGAGCTCGCGGACGCCCTTGGCGGCGGGAGGCCCCGGCGAGGCCTCGTTCGATCTGCTCGCGCCCTTCTTCGCGCAGGACGTCGAACTGCACCAGGCAGACGCGCTGCCCTACGGGGGCACGTGGCGCGGGCACGACGGCTTGGCGCGGTTCTTCCTCAGGATGGGAGAGGTGTGGGAGTCGTTCGACATGGTGGAGCAGGAGTTCCTCGCCACCAGTGAGACGGCGGTCGTGCTCACCCAGGTCCGTGCCCGCGCTCGCGCGACCGGCCGTGCACTCGGCTTCCCCATCCTGCAGACGATCACGGTCAAGGACGGGCGGATCACCGAGGTCCGTCCGTTCTACTGGGACACGCGGGCCATCGCCGACGCCTGCGCCGCGCCGGCGCCGGCGCCGTCAGACTGAGGCCGGCACCGCGTTCGCGGCCAGGGCGGCCGGCACGAGCAGGGCGGGACCTCGGACGCCGGCCTATGGGCCGCCCTGGACGATTCCGGCGTAGACCCGCACGTCAGGGTGGGCGGTCGGCACCTTCCACCGGCGCAAGGCGTCCACGGCACCGTACGGCCGCGCGGCCGCGGACCGGGGCCGGCGCGACCTCGGGATCCGTCCGCCCGGGGATTCCGGAACGCCGGTGGGCGGGCGGCGTCGCGGGGGAGGATGGCCGGCATGACGGTTGAAGGCTCCTCCATCGACTCCACCAGGCCCAGCATCGCCCGCGTCTACGACTACCTGCTCGGCGGCAAGGACAACTACGCCGTGGACCGGAAGGTCGGGGACGTGTTCTTCCGGGACCTCCCCGGTTCGGTGGCCATCGCCTTCGCCAACCGCGCGGCCCTGACGCGGGCGGTCGCGCAGATCGTGACGACCACCGGCATACGGCAGTTCATCGACCTGGGCAGTGGTCTGCCGACCGCCGACAACGTCCACCAGGTCGCGCAGCGGCACGCCCCGGAGTCCCGGATCGTGTACGTCGACAACGACCCCCAGGTGCTGGTCCACGGCTGTGCGCTACTGGAGCAGAACGACCGGACCCGGGTCGTCCGGGCCGACGTACGCGACCCCGAAGGCGTCCGCACCCACCCGGACACCCTGGAACTGATCGACTTCGACCGCCCCGTCGCCGTCGTCCTCAGCGCCATCCTCCACCACGTCAACGACGAGGAGGACCCGGCCGGGATCGTCCGCCACTGGCGCGACCACGTGCCCTCCGGGAGCCACTTCTTCGTCAGCCACTTCCGTTCCGGCGACAACCCGGAGACCGCGGAGGCCGAGCGGGTCCTCCAGCAGACCTTCGGCCGCGGCCGGTGGCGCACCGACGAGGAGATCGCCTCCCTGCTGGACGGCCTGGAGATCCTCGACCCCGGGATCGTCCCCGCGCCCCTGTGGCGTCCCGACACGGCCCCCAACCCGTGGAACGCCGGCGGCGCGGAACGGGAGCTCAGCGTCTGGGAACGCCTCATCGTCGCCGGGCTGGCCCGGAAGACGTGATGCCCCGGCAGGCGACGTCCGGCCGCACCACGCACCCCGGCAGCACCAGGACCCCGCTCCCGCCCGCCCGTTGAGGCGGCCGCGTCACCCGTTCCCATCATGCGGACGCCTGACGGGACGTCCCGACCGTGCGGCGCGGAGGCCGTCGGCCCGCACGCGGGTCACGGCTCGACGGTACTCGTAGCGGCCGTCGACGAGTGGTTGTGACCAGCACCTTCACAGGTGTCCTACGCGACCCTGACCACGTACTTGCCCTGGACCCCGCCCGCCTCCAGCGCCCGGTGTGCCGCCGCGGTCTCCTCCAGGGGGAAGACCGTGTCCACCGCGGGGCTCAGCTTGCCCTCGACCACGTGGCGGGCGAGGTCGTCGAAGTCCGCCCGCGTGGGGTTGCCGCTGAAGAAGCGCACCCGGCCACGCCCGTGGACCGCGCTGGCCGCGAGGTAGCCGAGCGACGCAGCGGGTCGTTTCAGGTCGAAGGCGATGGTGACCATACGCCCGCCGGGATTCAGCAGGCGGCGCAAGGCCCGCAGGTCGGTGCCCACGGTGTCCAGGACCACGTCGAAGCGGCCCAGTTCCGCCAACCGGACGCCCCGGTGGTCGACGGCCCGGTGCGCGCCTAGCCCGCGCACGAAGTCGAGGTTGGCCGCACGGGCGAGGGCCGTGACCTCAGCGCCGTACGCGCGTCCGAGCTGGACGGCGGCGTTGCCGACGCCGCCCGCCGCGCCCCGGACGAGGAGTCGTTCGCCGGGGCTCAGCCCGGCCTTGTCCCGCAGGGCGGTGACGGCCGTGGTGGCCACCGGCAGCGCGGCGGCGGCCACCAGGTCAAGCCCGTCGGGGACCAGGCCGATCCGCTCGGCGGGCACGGTCACGTACTCGGCGGCGCTGCCGAACCCGGAGGTGCGGCCCAGGACCCCCCACACGCGGTCGCCGGCCGCGAGCCGTGTGACGCCGGCACCCGGTGCGGCGACCTCGCCGGTGAAGTCCAGGCCGACGCGCTGGGGGAACCTCCGGCCGGTCACGAGGCGGAGACGGCCGGCCCGGGCCGCCAGTTCGCCGCCGTTGACGCTGAACGCGCGCACCTTCACCAGCACCTCGCCGGCGGCCGGCTCGGGGCGTGGCACGCGGCCCAGGTACAGCACGTCGGGGCCGCCGTAGCGGTCATGGAGCACGGCTTTCATCATGCGGTCGTTCATCGTCCTGCCTTTGCCATCGGTCGTCGTACGGGGAATCGGCACCGACGGTAGGCTCCCAAGTGGACGCGATCGTCCGTTTGGAGCCGAAGCGAGAGGCAGTGATGGTGGAATCCTCTCGGATCGCCGCCCGGGACGGGCTGCGGGCCGACGCCCGGCGCAACCGGGAGCGCGTCCTCGCGGCCGCCCGTGCGGTCTTCGCGGAGCACGGGATCGACGCCCCGATGGCGACCGTGGCACGTCGGGCCGGAGTCGGCGTGGCGACGCTGTACCGGCACTTCCCGACCCGGGACGCCTTGGTGCGGGGCGCGTTCGCGCAGCAGATGGAGACCTGTGTGCGGGCGCTCACCGAGGCTCTGGCCGCCCCCGACCCGTGGCAGGGCTTCCAGCAACTGGTCGAGACGGTCTGCGCTCTGCAACGGGAGGAACGCGGGTTCCCGGCCGCGTTCGTCGCGGCCTTCCCGGAAAGCACGTCGCAGCACGCGGGGTCCCGGCGACGAGTCGAACGGGACTTCACGGCCCTGGTGCGCAGGGCTCAGGCGTCGGGCGCGCTGCGGGCCGACTTCCACCCTTCCGACCTCGCCGTGGTCCTGTTGGCACACTGCGCCCTGGTGACCGCCCTGCCGGATGACGGCGCGGCGTCCCGGCGCCTGGTGGCCTACCTGCTCCAGTCGTTCCGCGCCGACACGGCCAACGGGCCGCTGCCTCCACCGAGTGCGCTGACGCTGCGCAGTCTCCCGATCGCCGCCGGCGGCTCCCAGCGGCAGCGGGTCCCCCGAGCCTGACCTGACCCGGTACGAAGCGCAACGGGACTGATCGGTCCGGCGGCGGCCGCCACCGCCCACCGCCCACCACCCGGTCGAGGGTCACAGCGGGCCCAGCGCCTCTCCCGGTACGGCTGCCGGCTCGAGGCTTTCGAGCACGGTGAGCAGTTGCCGCTCCTCGTAGCGGAAGTGGTTCTCCATGACCGCGGCAATGCCTTCGAGATGCTGGTCGAGTTCCTCGGGCGGTGCGGCCCGGTCGACAGCGTCGCGCAGGCTGCCCAGCAGGTGGGCGATCATCGAGTGATCCTGCTCGAGCGAGCGCAGCACCGGGCGCAGCTCCGGGTGTGCGGCTGCGACGGCCGGGAACAGGGTGCGGTCTTCGCCCCGGTGATGGCCGTCGAGAGCCGCGCAGAAGCCGTGGCAGTACAGCAGCAGTTCACGGGTGGCCGCCTCACCGGGGGTGCCGTCGGCAAGGGACGCGCGGGTCACGGACAGCGCTTCTCGCAGTCGGCCGTGCACCCGGCGGAGTTCTTGGCTCCAGGCGACGAGCCTGGTCGTCTCGCGCTCAGTCACGCGAGAGCGAAGGGTGCGACGAGTGCATCGTCGGCCTCCTTCGATCCGGCGCCTCCATGCCTGACACGGTCTGCCACGAGCACGCGACGCTTCCCGCACACTACCCTGCCCGCTGCCGCCGGCACCACCGCTGTCCCCACGCCGAGCGTGGCCCGCCCCGCACAGCCGGTCGTTTCGGAATGAGGTCCGCAGGCGGCGGAGACATGCGAGGCCGCGGGCCGGCGTGGCGCAGTTCGGTCAGCAGGGCGGCGCGGACCACGAACGGGTGCTCGGCCACCCGCGCCCGGAGCCCTCCCGTCCCCCCGCACCCGCGGGGATGACCCGGAGGTTCGTCGACACTCCCGAGCCGGTCGGCTAGCTCGGGCGGGTCGCCGCCTCGATGTGGGCGAGCTGGGCGGCGAGGATCTCCTCGAACGCGGCACGGCGATCCGCCCCGAGGGGACGGACGTCGCGGGCGAAGTGGGCCAGGGCCGGGAAGCGTTCGGGATCGGCGCCCAGAACCGCGACGCGGAACAGCTCCATGGCCTGTTCGTACTCTCCGGGGGAGACAGTGCTGACCCCGGCCTCGGAGGCGATCAGCGCGGCGATGAGGACCGCCAACCGGTGGTAGCGCACCGGGATCTCCTCGTCGGGCAGTCCCGACGCGCGCAGGGCCAGCAGCACCTCTTCCATGACCAGCCGGGAACCGGTGCCGGATGAGGCGTAGCGCCCCCAGACCGCGGCGAGCTGGGGCTGCCGGCCGAAGGCCTCTCTCAGGCGCAGGGCCAGGGCGGTGATGCGCTGCTTCCAGTCGCCCTCGGGGCGGTAGCCGTCCATCGCGGCCAGGAGGATCCGGTCGGCGACCGCGCGCAGCAGTTCGGTCTTGCTGCGGAAGTGCCGGTAGAGGCTGGAGGAATCCGTCCCGAGGGCCGCGGCCAGCTTGCGCACGCTGAACGAATCCGCGTCGCTCGTGCGCAGCAGCTCTGCCGCCGCGTCCAGGATCTCTTCGGTCGTCCAACGCCTTCGACCTGCCATCTCGCTCCTCTCACCGGATCTCAGCCTACCTGTGCACTTGGTGATGCACGCACCGCGTGCATAATGAGGACATGAGTATGCCGGGCGGGTCGGCATACCACTCGTGCCCGGTTGTCCGGGTCAGGCGAGCGATGCGGAGCTCACCCCGGGCAACACGAAAGGACGCATGACGTGAAGAACCCACTGGATTCCGCGGCGCTGGACGCCGCCATCGAAAACGTCCACCGCGCCGGGATGCCGGGCCTGTTCGCCGAGGTGCGCGACGGCGACCGGGTCTGGCGCGGCGCCGCCGGGGTCGCCGATGTCGCCACCGGCCGCCCCGTCACCGCCGGCATGCGGCACCGCGTCGGCAGCGTCACCAAGACCTTCACCGCCGCCGCGGTGCTGCAGCAGGTCGAGAGCGGTCGGATCGGGCTCGACACACCGATCGGCCGCTACCTTCCGACGCTGGTTCCCGGAGAACGCGGTGACGCGATCACGGTCCGGATGCTGATCAACCACACCAGCGGCCTCGCCGAGTACCTCCCGTACGCCTACCCCTCCCTCAAGGCGTACCCCGTCCTCGCGGACACCGGACCCCAGAGCCTGGACGACCACCGGTTCACGCGGTTCGACCCCACCGAGCTGATCGAGATGGGGGTCACCGCACCCGCCGTCGGCGCCCCGGGCGGCACTCCGGGCGTGTACTCGAACACCAACTACCTGCTCCTGGTCCAACTCCTGGAACGGGTGACCGGCACCACCGCCGAGCACTGCATCACCCGGAACGTCATCGAGCGCGCCGGGCTCCGGGACACCGAGCTGCCCACCGGACCGTACGTCGACGGGCCGCACTCGCAGCTCTACGAGGCGTGGTTCGGCATGATCGACCCACCGCGCGACTACAGCGTCTACGACATGTCCTGGGTGGGGCCGTCGGCCTCGCTGATATCGACCGTCTCGGACCTCAACCGCTTCTTCGGCATGCTGCTGGCCGGGGAGATCGTCAGCCCGTCGTCGCTGGCGCAGATGCGGCGCACCGTCCCGGTCGTCTCCCAAGAGGGAAAGACGATCGACTACGGCCTCGGGCTGCACCCGATGGAGGGTCCCGGTCAGGGCACCTTCTGGGGCCACGGCGGCACGGTCTGGGGCGGTGGAACGCTGGCCATGATCCGTGCCGACGGCAAACGGCAGATGGCGGTCGCGGTGAACCTGCAGCGGTGGAACAGGCTCGACTCCTCCGGCAAGCCGCAGCCCCATCCCATCGACGACGCGCTCGCGGCTCTGTACCGCGTGGCGATGTACGGCTGACCGGACCGCCTGCCGAACCCGCCGGCTGCTCTCGTTCCTCCTCCGGCCGGCAGGCGCCGCGCGGCCTCCGACGGCTCGATCTCCTGCTCGGACAGCCCGGCCGCCTGCCTCCGCACCGACTCCCGGCGCCGACGTCCCGCAACCGTCGCCGACACCCGCCCCCGTCCGCACACCTCACGCACCCCGGACGCGGCCACCGCTCCAGGCCTTTCAGCGGCTTCGCCGAAGTCCGTCCCGACGAGCCGACGTCAGCAATGCCGTCTCCACACCGTCGCGGCTGGTCAGGGTGTCGGGATGGTCGGGGCCCAAGACACGGGTGCGGGTGCGGGTGAGCCGGAACCGCACGTGGCGCTTCCTGCGGCGGATCGTGGAGGCGGACCGCCTGTGAAGGCCGCTGTGGGCCGGGGGTGAGGGGCGTGCTGTCGGGGGCCGGTGCCCACACGCCGGCCGTCCCCGTGCTCGCCGGCGCGGTCACCCGCGCCACGTACAGCGCACTCCCGTACAGGCATCGCTGCTGGTGGCGCGCCCGGCACGGCCGCCACGCTGACGGCATGCACAGCCCATCCTCCCAGCAGCACCGGCTCTCCCCCGGTCCCACGCCTCCCACCGAGTTCGCCATGGCCTTCACCTCGACCCCGCGAGGGGCCCGCCTGGCCCGGCTGTTCGTCGCGCACTGCCTGAACTCCTGGGGCCACTCCTACACCAGCGACGTCAACGAGACGCTGACCCTGATCACCGCCGAGCTGTGCGCCAACGCCGTCCGGCACGGACGCGTCCCCGGCCGGGACTTCCACGTCCGGCTGACCGCCGAGGCGGACGGCGCACGGCTGCGCGTGGAGATCTCCGACACCCGCGCCGAACGCCGGCCCACCGCCCCCACGGCCCCCGACGCCGAGTCCGAGTCCGGCCGCGGCCTCCTCCTCGTCACCGCCCTCGCCGACGACTGGGGCGTCATCGACCGACGCGGCGGCCCCGGCAAGACGGTGTGGGCGGTGGTGGGCACCGCGCCGGACAGCCGGTCCGGCGCCCTCCGCCAGGAAGCCTCCGGACCGTGATCACCGACCCGGCAGGGTGCGTCCCGTGCCCGACGGGCCGGACCCGACGAACGGCCACGGGCGATCGGGCGCGCGGGTGCCGCCCGTGGTCTCCCGCCGGCGACCGGGAACCGATCCCCGCCGGACGGAGGCCCGGCCTCGGCTCCTGCGGGTGTTCCCGTTCACCGCGTCCGGACACCTCCACGGACGGACGCCCTGATCGAGCCCTTCTAGGGACCGGCATGCACCTGGCAGGCCCACAGGCTCGGGGTCTGCGGATACGTGCCGCGCAGGGTGCGTACGGCCCGGTGCAGGGCCTCGGCCGTGCGGGCGACGTCGAGTGTGCCGTCCCCCGTGTTCAGTTCCTCGTACACGCTGAGCGCGACCTCGGCCCCGATCACGTCGTCGACGTGCCACAGCGAGCCAACCACATGGGGGAAGCCCGCCATCTGGAAGGCGCTGACGATGTGGACGGCCTCGTCGGCGAGTTCGGGGCTGGTGTGCAGGGTGGCGCAGGCGGAGAGGTAGGCGAGCCTGACCGACGGCAGCCGGAGCCGGGCCAGATCGCGGACGGTCAGCGGGCGTTCGGTGTGGTCGTGCAGGACGAGCCGGCTGCCGGACGGGCGCTCCAGGTCGCCCAGGGCGTGGCAGGCGAAATGCGCGTAGGCGTGGCGGTGCAGGGCGGAGACCACCGCGGAGTGCGTGGCGGAGGTGTCCGCCAGCAGCGCGGCACCGGGGAGCAGTCGGGCCAGGTGCTCGGCTTCGCGGCGGGCGCCCGGGAGCGGGGCCTGGCCGGTGGCCTCCGCGACACTGACGACCAGGGTGCCGGTACCCGTCGGGCGTGCCACGCGCCGGCGGGCGTGGTGCAGGGCCCGCAGCGTCGGCGTGTAGGAAGAGACCACCTTGTCCAGGGCGCCGGGAGTGCCGTCGGCGGGGGCCGCCGCGTGCAGGGGCAGCGTGCCCAGCAGGCCGCCGGGCGACCACCACACGCGGGTGGCCCCGGGGAGACGGTCGAGGACGGGGCCGGTGACCGTCCGCCACAGCCAGGCGAGGGTTTCCCGTATGTCCTGCTGGGCGCGCTGGGACTGTTTGCGTGAGGTTCCGGGCGTCTCGATGCGGACCAACGCGTCCTCGAAGGTCCGTCGGCGCTTGGCTGTCGTCTCCGGGTCGAGCCCCGGGAGCGGTACGGCCTCGATGGCGTGTTCGGTGACGACCAGGGCGTCGCTGCCGTACGGGGAGACGTTGACCAGGACCACCGGGCCCGCCGCGGCCGTCGCGCGCAGCTCGCGTTCGTCCCAGTCCCGTACCGGACGCAGCAGGCCCAGTTCGGGGTGTTCGGCGCGGATCCGGCCGGTGAGGTCCCGCCACTCCGCGGCCAGCCGCTGGCGCTGATCGGCCCGGGATTCCCGGCCGGGCGATCCCTCCTCCGGTAACTCTTCGCCGGCGGTGGCCGTGTCGAGGGCGTCCCGGAGTTCCTCGAAGCGGGCGGCGAGGTCTGGGGCGGTCTCCCGGAGCCGGGTGAGATCGCTGTCGGTGTCGAAGGCGTGGGAGAGGATCACGCCCCTGGCGTGTTCGAGCAGTCCGACCGCGAGCCCGGGGCGGCCGCAGCGCACCGCGCAGGCAGCGGCGGCGGCGCCCAGACCGACGGTACGGCTCAGCAGGAACTCCTGGTCGTCGCGGACGAGCTGACGGGGAGCCACGGAGTGCAGCAGATCGACCGCCACCACGTAGCCGTCCAGGGCGCGGTCCCAGTCACCCAGCTCCGCCCGGACCTCGCCCCAGGCCTGTGCCGCGTGCAGCCGCTCGGAGGGCGCGCACTGCTGTTGCAGGGCCGCCTCCCTGAGGACATCGGCGGCCTCGGCCAGATCGGCCCGGCGGCGGCGCCGGTCCAGTGCCAGGTCGTACAGGGCGGCGCCGAGGGCGCTCAGACGGGACGCGCGCTTGGGGTGGCCGGGCGGAGTGGCCTCGACCGCCCGGCGGTTCAGCGCGACCACCTCGCGCCGGGCAGCCGACGTCAGCAGGGTGCGCGGGCTTGCCTTCCGTGCGGCCGCGGCCACCACCAGGGCGCCCGGCAGGTCGGGCGAGTTCGCGGGCAGTGCCGCGATCACGGTGTCGACCAGCTCCCGCGCCTCACGGGCCGCGCCGGTCCACGGCGTCCGCTCGTGGAGGGTCAGCAGGGCGATGGCGAGGCGGAACCGCCGACGGTGTACCTGGGGGTCGCCGTCCGGGGTCAGTGCCAGGGCCTGCCTGAAGAGCTCCACGGCCTCCGTGAGTTGGGCGACGGGGTCGGCGGCTCGCTCGTGTCCCGTGAACAGGCTGCTCCCCATCGAGCTCAGCAACGCGGCATGATGGGCCTGGCCCAGGCCGGGCAGCGTGAAGGCCCGGCGGCGGCACTCCCGGGCCTCCCGAAGGTCCTCGCCGTCCTCGGTCAGGCGGTGACGCAGACTCAACGCCGCACTGAGGTTGAGCAGCCGCAGCCCGAGCACTCCGTGTCCTTCGGGGGTGAGTGCGACCGCCTCCCGATGGGCCTCCACTGCCGCGTTCAGCTCCTCCACCCCTCCCGAGCGTTCGTGGCAGGCCACCAGCACCAGGCCGAGGTAGTTGAGTGTCGCGGGACGGTCCGGGTGGGCCGGCGGCAGGGACGCCACGTTCTCCCGGATGCGGCGCAGCGCCTCGTCCAGGTCCGCCCCGTTCCTCGCCGGATCGCGTGTGTAGCGGGTGTACAGGGCCAACGCCGGAGCCAGGAAGGCCGGCTGCGGGGCACCCGTCGTACCCGCGGACGCGGTGGTGCGGCCGGTGAGGTCCAGCGCCGCCTCCAGATCGTCCTGGGCTCCGGTCCTGACGGAGCGGAAGCGCAGCACGCTGCCGAGTGCGTCGTGCAGGGCCGCTTTCTCCCCCGGACGCCGCGCCATCCGGAGCGCCTCGTCCAGCACCTGGGCCGCCTCGTCCAGGTCCTCCACCCGGCCGGTGTGCTGCGACCTCAGGGCGAGCGCCATGCCCAGATCGTGGCCCGCCGCCGCGGGCCCCAGCGGGTGGACGGGGAATCCCCGGCGGCACAGGTCCACCACTTCGTCGCACTGCTCCGCCGTCGCCCCCTCCGCCTCCCGCAACATCAGCAGAGCGCGCCCCAGCGCGCCGAGTCCGTGGACCAGGTGCGGGTGCCCCGGCGGGAGCTGTGCCACCACGTCACGGGCGATGCCCACCGCCTCGCGCAGGTCCTCGGTGTCGAACGACTCCAGGTAGCGGTCCCGGAGCCGACGGCCCAGGCCGTCCAGGGCGAGGAGCCGTGCGGGGGAAGCGGCCGGGGTCCCCTTGACCGCGCGGTGGATGAACCGGACCGGGTCCCCGTCCGCCAGGTCCCCGAACGGCCAGGTCGTCCCGGCGAGGGCCACGGCGCGGGCCACTTCTTCGAGCCGGTCGGCGAACCAGTAGTCGTATTCCCAGGTCGCGAGGACGGCGAGGCTGCCGCTTCCGACGGCCTGCGCGAGGAGGTGCTCACGGGAGAGGGCCGACGCGGCCAGCACCACGGCCATCTGGTGGAGTCGAAGGAGGTCTTCGGAGGCGTCCGGCGGCGGGGTGTGCTGCCGGCCCTCCGCCGCGATCACGGCGGCGGCGCACGCGGCCGACCACTCGGAAGGACCGTCCGTGCCCGTCGGGTCGGGGCGTTCGGCCGGGTCGGTGGCCGCGTAGGGTGCCGCCAACTCCGGTGGGACCGACGCCGGATCGGCGACCCACACCGGGAAGAGCAGCGTCCCGGCCATCGCCCCGTACACACCTCCGTGCTCCGCGGGGCCGGCCGCCGCACGCAGGAAGCAGAGCCAGCCGGCCGCGTGCCGGGCCTCCATGTCCGTCCTCGGATCGGCGGTCCTCAGCAGGCCTCGGAGTTCGGCGTCCGCTTCGGGGCACGCCACCACCTCCGCGCCCGTTCCCCCGTCCGCCTTTACGGCCCGGTCGAGGCGCGCGTGGAGCGCTCTCAGATATCCATCCCGGTCGTACGCCATCCCGTCACTCCCCCACCGCAAACGTTCATCGGCACCTCGAAGAGGCTCTCAACTCCTCTTTATTGCGGCACACTTGAACCATGACCGCATCTCCTTACCTACCCCGACCCGACAGGGCGGCAGCGGCGCTGTGCGCCTTGCTCGGCTCGCCCGAGGATCTGCGGCAGCCCGGGGTCAGGGAGGCGGCCGAGCGTGCGCGCGACCTGCTGCGGTCGGGTGCGGACGCCGACGAACTCGCGGCCTGCTACCGCGCCCTGGACACGGCGCTGCGCCGGAACGGGGACGCGCGCGGGCTGGCCGGCGTATCCCGGGGCGCCACGGCTCCCGGCATCGCGCCTCACATCAAGGTCGCCGTCTGCCCCGAGTCGCCCGTCTGCGCCCGCATGGAACGGGCCCGCGACCTGCTCCCCGCCCCGTTCTGCGCCGTGCACGGCACCCGCATGCGCAAGAGCCGACTGGGCTCGGCACCATGACCCCGCGCCCGTGAACCCCCTCCTCGCCACCCTGGGCGGCAAACTCACCGAACGCTGGCTGAACTCGCTGGTCCTCCCCGGTGCTCTGTTCCTCGCCACGACCGCCGTCGGCGCCGTCCTGGGACACCGCCACTGGCACGACGTCGACCGGCTGCGCACCACCCTGGACGACCTCGCCGCCCGCCCGGCCCTGGACCGCACCGGCACCGCCGCGCTCCTGGTCGCCCTCGTCCTGCTCACCGCGACCGCGGCCTCACTCGGCGCGCAGTTCCTCGGCAGCGGGATCGAGCGGTGGCGGCTGCGCTTCGGCCGTGACCCGTACTCGCGTGCCAGGACGGCGCGCCGGGCCCGCCGGTGGCGGCAGCGGGACGCGGAGCTCACCCTGGCCATCGAACACGCCCACCCCGCGGGTACCGGACCCGATGGTGCGGGGACGAGCGCGAACGGGGCCCTGACACGGGTCCTGGCCCTGACCGAGGCCCGCGACCGCATCGCACTGCGCGAACCGTCCCGCCCCACCTGGTACGGCGACCGCATGCAGGCGGCGGCCGATCGCGTCGAGGCCGCCTACGGGGTGGACCTCGCCGTCCTGTGGCCCCGGTTGTGGCTGATCCTCCCCGAACCCGCCGTAGGCCGGATTCAGTCGGCGCACGACTCCTTCGGCGCCGCCGCCCGCCTCGCCGCCTGGGCCGTCGGCTATGCCCTGCTCGCCTGCTGGTGGTGGCCCGCCGCGGCGGCCGCCGTCGGCTGCGCGGTCGTCGCCCGGTCGCGTGCCCGCAGCGCCCTGGACGCCCTCGCGGGACTCATCGAGGCCGCCGTGGACGTGCACGGCCGCGAGCTGGCCGCCCGGATCGGACTGTTGTCCCCCGAGGCACCGGGACGGCTGACCCAGGACACGGGAGACGACATGTCGGCGTTGTTCAGGAAGGCCGAGTGACGGCCGGAGCCGTACGGCCGGTCCGGGAATCCGACCAGGCGGGTACCGATGTCCGAGGTGGGCGCTATTTTTGATGCTGATCGTCACGGTACCGGCGCCTGGTTGTCACGGGGGTGCGCACCGGCGGTCGCGGTAACCGTCCTGCCCGAAAGGTCCTCGTGAAGCCCACCCTGGCCGCCGCGCAGCTCCGCGGCAGTCTGACGCAGTACCTCACGACGACGTACGCGCTGGCCGACGAGGACACGCGGCGCGCGTTGGAGCGGTTCCTCGGGGATCCGGAGACGGGCATCTTCCGGGGGCCGTTCCTGCGGATCAGGACGCCGTTCCATCCGGCCGAGGACGGGTGGCGGGCGGCGCTGGAGTGGCAGCCGTCGTTCACGCCGTGGCGGCACCAGGCGAAGGCGTGGGAGCGGCTGAGCACCTACAAGGGGGCGGCCGAGCCGACCCTCGTGACGACCGGTACCGGGTCCGGCAAGACCGAGTCGTTCCTGATCCCCGTGCTCGACCACTGCCGACGGCAGAAGGCGCTGGGCCGGCGCGGCGTGAAGGCCGTACTGCTGTACCCGATGAACGCGCTCGCCACCGACCAGGCCGGCCGCATCGGCGAGTACCTGGCGCAGCCGGAGCTGGCCCAGGTGACGGCCGGCCTCTACATCGGCGACAAACCGGACACGGACTTCCGGCGGGTGATGACGCGGCGCGAGGAGATGCGCCAGGCGCCGCCGGACGTGCTGATCACCAACTACAAGATGCTGGACCTGCTGCTGCAGCGGGCCGAGGACCGGCCGCTGTGGGAGGACGCGGACCCCGCGTACGTGGTGCTGGACGAGTTCCACACCTACGACGGCGCGCAGGGCACGGACGTGGCGATGCTGCTGCGGCGGCTGGCGTCCGCCGTGGGCGCCTCGAAGCCGGAGCGACCGCTCGGGTCGATCTGCCCGGTGGCGACCTCGGCGACCCTCGGCGAGGGCGGGGGCGACGGCAGTGGCATCCTCGCCGTCGCCGAGCAGGTGTTCGGCGTGCCGTTCGGGCCGGACGCGGTGATCGGTGAGGAGCGGCTGAGCGCCGACGACTTCGTCGGCGACATCGACTACGAGCTGCCCGAGCCGCCCGATCCCAAGGAGGTCATCGACGTCTCGGGCGGGCCGGGCGTGGAGTCCGACCCGGACCGGCTCGACCTGGACGGGCTCGCCGAGCGGCTGCTGGGGCGGCGCGGCCTGGACGCCTTCCGGATCGGGCGGCTGCTGAAGAAGCACGACTTCACCCACGGGGTGCTCGCGCTGCTGAACGGCGACCCGCTCGACGAGTGGGGGCTGCGCGACCGCATGGCCCGCTTCGGGTACGCGTGGGCGCGCACCGCTCGGGAGAACCCCCGCCTCGCGCTGGAGGCGCTGTCGCGGTTCGTGGCGCTGCTGTCGTCCGCGCGGGACCCGGAGTCCGACGAGCGCCGGCCGCGTCCGCTGCTGCACATCGAGGCGCACCTGTGGGTGCGGCCGGTGGGGCGGGTGCTGAGCGGGGTGGGCGCCCGGCCGGAGTTCCGCTGGTACGAGGACGAGCGGACCGTCGCCCGGCGCTCCGCGCTCACCGCGGCGTCCGCGTCCGAGGAGTCGTCCGACGGCGACGAGTGGCCGACGGCGGACTCGCGGCGGCCCGAGGCGCTGCCCGGCTCGGACACCGTGCAGCGGCCGGCCCAGGCGCACCTGCCCGCGGTCTACTGCCGGGTGTGCGGGCGTTCGGGCTGGGCGGCGCTGTCCCCGGAGGCCGATCCGCAGAAGCTGGAGACCGGCCCGCTGAAGATCTGGCAGGCCGCCGTCGGACGCGACAAGCGGCGGCTGCGGTACTTCATCTCGGCGACGCCGGCCGAGGCGCGGGACGCCCTCGCGGCGCTCACCGGCACCGCGCCGAAGCAGGCCGGCGGCGTCGACCCGCAGTCCGTGGTGGTGCTGGACGGGGCGCAGGGCACCTACCGGATGCCCGTCGCCGAGGACGCGGAAGGGCTGCAGGACGCCTGGTTCGCGCGGGCCGTCCTGGACAAGAAGACCGCCGACCAGGCCGCCAAGGACGACACCTGCCCGGCCTGCGACACGGACAACGGCATCCGGTTCCTCGGCACCGCGCTCGCCGCGCTGGCCTCCGCCACGGTCACCCAGCTGTTCACCGGCGGCCACGAGATCGCGCTGGCGCCGGAGGAACGCAAGACGCTGCTGTTCAACGACTCCACGCAGGACGCGGCGCACCGCGCCGGATACGTCGCCAACGCCTCGTACAAGTTCTCGCTGCGCTCGCTCCTGGCGCACCGGCTGGACGACTCCGGTACGCCGCTGCCGCTGAACGACCTGATCGGCGACGTGCTGGACGCCGTGGACGACCCGCAGACGCTGGCCGCGGTCGTCCCGCCGGACCTGCACGACGAACCGGGCGTGGACCGGCTGCTTTCGGGACGCGGCACCGGGGACGCGCGGACCTGGAAACTCATCGGGGAGCGGCTCGCGTTCGCGACCGTCATGGAGTTCGGGCTGCGCTCACGCCTCGGACGCACCCTGGAGCTGACCCGGACCACGGCCGCCGAGGTGGTGATCGCCGAACCGGACCGGATCGTCGCCCTCGCCCGCGACCTGCACCTCACCCTGCCGGGCCAGCTCGGCCTGGACGGCGGCCTGCCCACACCGGACCGCTATCTGGCGTACGTGCGGGGGCTGCTGGAGCGGATGCGGCTGCGCGGCGGCGTCCGGCACCGGTGGCTGGACACCTGGATCAAGGAAGCCGGCGTCAACCAGTACCTCATCTCCGGGCAGCGGCCGGAGGGGATGCCGGCCTTCCCCGAGGGGTACGTGGCACCGCCGAGGTTCCTGCTCGCCGGGCCCAAGGAGAAGACCAAGTTCGACACGATCACCGGGCGCGGCAACTGGTACCAGGACTGGACGCGGCGCTGCCTCGGCCTGGACGCGGCGCAGGCGACCGAGTACCTGCGCCGGCTGCTGCCCGTCCTCGCGGACGAGGGCGTGCTGTCGGCGCGCACCGCCAAGGACCGTACCACCCGCGTGTACGGGCTCCAGCCGGGCCACATCCACGTGCGGCTGCTGGCGGACGACCTGGTGAACAAGGCGTTCGTGGCCTGCGAGGAGTGCGGCTGGCAGCAGGTGGTGCCGCCCGAGCGGCGCACCCGCTGGTACGGGCACCCCTGCCCGCGCTGGCGCTGCACCGGCGTCCTCACCCCTCCCCAGCACGGCACGTCGTCGACGGGGGCGGGCAGCGGCGGCTTCGGCGGGAAACTGGAGCGCGACTACCGGGCCGACTACTACCGCCGCCTGTACCTGACCGGCGGCACCTACCGGGTCGTCACGGCCGAGCACACCGGCATGCTGACCCGGCCCGAACGGGAGGGCGTGGAGCGGACGTTCCGGCAGGGCACCCACTACACCGACCCCAACGTGCTGTCCTGCACGCCCACCCTGGAACTGGGCATCGACATCGGCGACCTGTCGGCCGTGCTGCTCGGCTCGCTGCCGGGCGGCCCGGCGAACTACGTGCAGCGTGCCGGGCGCGCCGGGCGCCGGACCGGCAACGCCCTGGTGGTCGCCTTCGGCGGGCGGCGGGCCCGCGACCGGTACTACCTGGACGACCCGACCGAGATGATCGCCGGTGACATCGTGCCGCCGGGCTGCTACCTGTCGGCCGTGGAGATCCTGCGCCGCCAGTACACGGCACACCTGCTGGACCGGGCGGCGCGCGGCGAACTGACCACGGCGGACGGCGAGTTGCTCATGCCCGTGCCGCGCCTGTCGTCGGCGCTGTTCGGCACGTCCGGCTGGTGCCAGGACCTGTCGGACGCGGCGCTCACCCACGGGGCGCGGCTGGTCGAGGAGTTCCTGGCGCTGTTCCCGCAGGCGCCGGGCGGCCCCGACGACGACCGGGGGGTGTCCCCGCACGCCGCCGACGAACTGCGCGCGTACGCCACCGGCGGCATCGCGCGCACGCTGGCCGAGGCCGAGGAGGAGTGGACGGCGCGCCGCGAGGAACTGCGCCGCCGCATCGCCGCCATCGACACCGCGGTGGACGGGCTGCTCGCCGAGGACCGTGAACAGGGCGCCGAGCGACGCGAGTTGCTCGCGGAGCGGCGTGCCACGGGCGAACTGCTGCGCCAGCTGAGCCAGACCAGTGCCCACGGCGCCCTCGTCGAACTCGGCCTGCTGCCCAACTACAGCCTCACCGACACCACGACGTCCCTGGAGGCCACCCTCTACTGGAAGGAGGCCGCCGGCGGCGACGAGGGCACGGAGGCGTCGGAGGGCGACGACGAGCGCCGCGAGTGGGTGTACCGCAGCGAGACGCGCGACTACGAGCGGTCCCGCAAACTCGCCCTGACCGAACTCGCGCCCGGCAACAGCTTCTACGTCAACGGCTACCGGCACGTCGTACGCGCCCTCGACATCGGCAGCCCCGAGCGGCGCGCCTGGTCGGTGTGGCGTCTCTGCCCGGCCTGCGGGTACGCGCGCACGCACGGCGACCCGAAGAACGACACCTCGCCGTGCCCGCGGTGCGGCTCCCGGGAGATCGCCGACGCGGGCTGTGTGCACCACGTGCTGGAGCCCCGGCGCGTGACGTCCCGGGACAAGCGGGACGACGCCCGGGTGCGGGACGACCGCGACGAGCGCGACCGCAGGCGGTACGCGGTCCTCACCACCGTCGACGTCGACCCGGCGCACCTGGCCGCCGGATCGTGGCGGCACGACACCGCGGTCTTCGGCGCCGACTTCACCCGCAGGGCCGTCGTGCGCACCCTGAACCTGGGCATCGACCGGCAGGACGGCAGCAGCACGGTTCCGCTGGCCGGGGACGACGTGCGCCTGAACCCGTTCTACGTGTGCACGAGTTGCGGCGGCGCGACGGCCGACGGACGACCGGTCGTCGACCAGTCGCAGCACGCACTCACCGCGTCCCTCGCCCACTCCACCCGTGCCAGCGCCCACCACCAGCTGTGGTGCCCGCGCCGACGGCTGCGCGGCAGCGGGGAGGAGCAGGGCGCCGGGGTGGACGTGCCGCTGCTGCTGGCGCACGAGCTGACCACGGAGGCCGTCCGCATCCTGCTGCCCGCGTCCGTCGCTCGGGCCAAGGAGCGGCTCGCCTCGTTCACCGCCGCGCTGTTCGCAGGCATAGCGGCCCGCTACGGCGGCGACCCCGACCACATCGACATCACCGCCGCGTCCATGCCGGACGGCGAGGACCGCGACTGGCCGCGCCGGTTCCTCGTGGTCTACGACCGGCTGCCCGGCGGCACCGGATACCTGCACCGCCTGGCGACCTCCGACGGCTTCCGCGAGGTGCTGCTGAAGGCCCGCGAGGTGATCGAGAACTGCGACTGCCTGAGGAAGGGCCTCGACGGCTGCCACCGCTGCCTGCTGCGCCGGGTCCCGCCGGCCGACTACGACAAGGTCAGCCGCAACGAGGTCCGGCAGATGCTGGACGAGCTGCTCGGCGCGGACGGCGAGCGCTGGTCCACCTCCCCCGTCACCACCACCCAGCACATCCCGATGCACCAGCAGGCCGAGAGCGACCTCGAGGTGCTGTTCATCGACACGCTGCGGGAGTGGGCCGCACTGCCCGAGAGCCGCGCCAGCGGCGACGCCTACATCACCCCGGCCGGCACCCACGCGCTGGACCTGCGGCTGACCGCGACCGACGGCACCACGCTGAGCTGGCGGGTGTCCCAGCAGCGGGTCCTCGACGGCACCCGCCCCGACGTCCTCTTCGAACGGGTCGACGCGCCCGGCCCGCGCGTGGCGCTCTACCTGGACGGCTACGAGTTCCACGCCGGCCGGGAGCACAACCGGGTGGGCGACGACGCCGACAAGCGCACCCGGCTGCGCGCGGAAGGGCTCCGGGTCTTCCAGCTCACCTACGGCGACGTGAGCGACTGGCGGCGCCGCGTCCGGGACACCGGCTACTCGGGCGCGGGACCGGCCGACCCGGTGTGGGAGCCGTACGGGGACAAGGCCCGGGAGAAGGCCCGCGCGTACTACGCCACCGTCCGGGGCGGGCTGCCCGGGGAGCTGGCGGAGACGGTGTGGACCAATCCGGCCGTACAGCTCGTGGAGTACCTGCGCCGGCCGGACGCGGAGCGCTGGCAGTGGCGGGCGGAGGCAGCACTGGCCGGCTTCATGGGCGCCGGGGCCCGCCCGGTCGTCCTCACGCCGGACGCGCTGGGCGGGCAGATCACGGCGGCGCTGCACGGGACGGCTCCCGCCGGGCCACCCGGGCCGGTGCAGCTGTTCTCGGTGACCGACCGTTCGGAACTGCCGCTGGTCTTCGCCGCCGACGGCCGGGTGAGGCCCCCCGTGTGGACGGGCATCGTCCTCCTCGACGACGCGCCCGGCGTCCACGCCCGGGAGGAGGCGCACAAGCGGCGCTGGCGGGCCTGGCTGTACTGGTCCAACCTGCTGCAGTTCCTGGACACCGGGGGCGGCGACGCCGTCCAGCTGACGACCGGCCGTCTCGACGGGTTCCCGGTGGAGACGCTGGCGGTCACGGGCGGAAGCGGTGTCCTGGAGAGCGTCCGCCTCACGCTCACCGACGGCACACCGGCACCGGCCGGGACCGCGGCGTCCGCACCCCAGGCTCCCCCGGCCGTCGAGGTGACCACCCCGCGTGCCACCCCTCCCGTCCGGGACACGGCCTGGGACAAGGTCATCGAATACCTCGACCCGGACGAGCGCGGCCTGCTCGCGCTCGCCGAGTCCCTCGCCGCGCGGGGCGTCCCGGTGCCCGAAGGCGGCTACGAGCTCGACGGGCACACCGGCTGGCAGGCCGAACTGGCCTGGCCGGACGCACGCGTCGGAGTCGTCCGTACCCCGAGCCCACCGGAGGGCGAGGACTTCGATCCGGAGGCCGCCGACCGGGACCGCGACTTCGCCGCGGCCGGCTGGGAGGTGCGGACCGCCGCCGACTGGACGGCCGACGCCCTCGCCGAGCGGATCGGCCATCACCCGTCAGATGACACCACCACGGACAACGGGGGGAACGAACAGCCGTGACCGGCAAGAACGTGACACTGCGCCTGCTCGACAAGGCGGACCGGGAGATCCTCAAGCTCCCCCGCCCGGTCAAGGGCGCGATCTACGACTTCCAGCACAAGTTCAAGACCAACCCCGACTCCGCGGGCCTGCGGCTCAAGCAGTTGCAGGGGCACGACAAGCTGCACTCGGCGCGCGTCAACGACGAGTACCGCGCACTGCTGCTGCGGCTGGCCGACGACGACTGGCTGATCGTCTCGGTCAAGCACCGCAAGGACGTGTACGCGCACCTGGACCGGCTCACCTACTCGGTCAACCGCGTCACCGGCGGCATCGAGTACGTGGACCTGCAGGTCGTACAGGAGGAGGTGCTCAGCCCCGCGGCCCCCCGGACCTCCCCGTCCGCCGAGCCCGCCCGTCCCGCCGAACCGGCCGCTCCGGAGCCGCTGTTCGCGAAGTGGTCGGAGCGGCAGCTCACCGACCTGGGCGTGGCCCCGTCCCTGGTGCCGGTCGTCGCCGCGCTGACCACCGAGGACCAGCTCCTCGGCCTCGTCGAGTACGCGCCGCAGCTCACCGGCGAGGTGCTGCTGGCGCTGTACGACGGCAAGGCGTACGACGACGTCCTGGAGCAGGTCACCGCCCCCGTCGCGGCGCCCGACCCCGTCGACCCCGAGGACTTCCGGGCCGCCGCCGAACGTCCCGCCACCATCGTCACGACGACCGACGACGCGCTGCGCGAGGCGCTGGAGGGCGAGGACTTCGGGCGCTGGAAGGTGTTCCTGCACCCCACCCAGGCCAAGCTGGTCACGCGGGACTACAGCGGTCCGGCGCGCGTGGGCGGCGGGCCCGGCACCGGCAAGACGATCGTGGCGCTGCACCGGGTCAAGCACCTGGTGGAGCGGCTCCCGGCCGGCCGGACCAAGCCGGTCCTGCTGACCACGTACAACAAGAACCTCGCGGCGGACCTGCGTTCGCGCCTGCTCGCCCTGGGCGGCGAGACGCTGCTGTCGCGCGTCGAGATCAGCCACGTCGACCAGCTCGCGCTGCGCACCGTCCGGGAGGCGGAGCCGGGCAACCGCAAGCGGATCGTCGACGAGGCGCAGGCGGTCCGCGAATGGCGCTCGCTCCTCGACGAACTCGGCGAGGACGGCTGGGACGCGGAGTTCCTGCACGACGAGTGGACGCAGGTGATCCTCGGCCAGGCGGTCACCTCCCGCACGGACTACTTCCGTGCCCGCCGCGCCGGACGCGGACGCACGGTCAGCCGTGCCGAGCGCGCCGAGATCTGGCAGCTCGCCGAGCGGTTCACCCAGCGCCTGGACCGGCTCGGGGTGCAGACCTGGGACCAGATCGCGGAGCGGGCGGCGCAGCTGGAGGCGGGACGCGCCCGGCGCATCCAGGACATCGAACGGCGGCGGGAGGAGGCGGGCGGCCTCGACAACGTCCACGTGGCCGACGGATCGGGGGGCTGGCTGCGCTACCGGTACCGGCACATCGTGGTCGACGAGGCCCAGGACCTGCGGCCCGCGCACTGGAAGATGCTGCGCGCGATGACCGCCCCGGACCGCAACGACCTCTTCCTGGTCGGCGACACCCACCAGCGCATCTACAAGAACCAGGTGACCCTCGGCAGCCTCGGCGTCAACATCCGCGGCCGGTCGTCGAAGCTGTCGCTGAGCTACCGCACCACCCGGCAGATCCTGCGCTCGGCGCTGAACGTGCTCGGCGAGGAGAAGTACGACGACCTCGACGGCAGCGCCGAGACGCTGGCCGGGTACCGGTCCGTGCTCAGCGGCGCCGTCCCGGACCTGCACCGGCTGGCCGACTGGGCGGACGAGCGTGAGGCGATCGCCGCGCTGATCGAGTCCTGGGGGGAGGTGCCGCACGAGCAGATCGCCATCGCCGTGCCGACCAACGACATGGCGCGCGAGGTCGCGTACACGCTGCGGGAGCACGGCATCATGGCGCTGGAGATCGGTCCGGACGGGCCCCTCGGCGACAGCGGCGTCCACATCGGCACGATGTTCCGGTTCAAGGGACTGGAGTACCAGCGCATGATCATCGCCGGGGTGACCGACGGGCTCGTGCCACGCGCGGACGTCCAGCGGCGGCGCACCGAGGACCCGGCGCGCCACCGGACGGAGATGCAGCGGGCCCGGTCCCTGCTCTTCGTGGCGGCCACGCGCGCCCGGGACAGCCTGGACGTCTTCTGGCACGGGGAGCCGAGCCCGTTCCTCAAGGAACTGATAGAGGTCCGGCCGCCGGTCGCGGCGTGACCCGCTCCGGGATCGTGCCGCGGTCGGCCTCGGCTAACGCGGCATGACCGGCGCTTGCGGCACGAGGAACGGCCGCCGGGGATCCTCCGGCGGCATCCTGCGGGTCGCGAGCGCCGGATCGGGGGCCGGCAGGTACGGGGCGAGGGCCTCGTACACGTCCGCCGCACCGCCGGGACGGTCCTCGGGACGCTTGGCGAGCAGGGCGTGCACCAGGTCCTGGAGGGCGGCCGGGGCGTCGACGCCGCCGTCGGCGAGGCGGGGCGGGGGCGCGGTGAGGTGCTGGGTCACCATCTCGGCGGGGCCCCGGCCACGGAAGGGAGGGTGGCCGGTGAGCATGTGGTGCAGCAGGCATCCCACCGCGTACAGGTCGCTGCGACCGTCCAACGGCCTCTCGCCGGCCAGCAGTTCGGGCGAGGCGTAGGCGACGTTGCCGAGCGTCTCGCCGGTCATGGTGAGCTGTGGGTCGGTGTCCGAGAGGACCTTCACGAGACCGAAGTCGAGGATCTTCACCAGGCCGCTGGTGCGGACCATGACGTTCTGGGGCTTGAGGTCGCGGTGGACGAGGCCGGCGGCGTGCGCGGCGGAGAGGCCCGAGCACAGTTGCGCGGCCACGGAGACCGCGGCGGGCACCGGCAGGCGCCCGTCGTCGGCGCCGTCGACGACGTTGTCGAGGGTCGTTCCGTCGACGAGCTGCATCACCAGGCAGCAGACGTCCTCGGTCACGGCCGCGTCGTACACGGTGGTGAGGTTGGCGTGGTCCAGACGGGCGGCGGTCTTGGCCTCCCTCTCGAAGCGCGCGAGGGCGGTGCGGCGCCAGTCCGGCAGGGCGAGGAGATCTGCGGCGACGGTCTTGACCGCGACGGGACGCTCCAGATACACGTCCGTCCCCTGCCAGACGTGCCCCATCGCCCCTTTGCCCAGAATCCGGTCCAGCCGGTACCTGCCGCGCAGTACCTTGCCCGCAGCGAACTGCTCCACGTGCACTTCCCTCAGTGAGTCCCAGCGGTGTGTCGGCGCGCGGACCGCCCGGCCGGAGGCCCGGAGCCGTCAGCCCGCGCGGAAGAAGTCAACCAGCCCCGTGCGCAGACCGGAAAACCCCAGGGACCACGGAATCCCGTACGGACCCACGAACATGACGCCATGCAGCCCGAGCCGAGGCGGCAGACCGCGTCCGCTCGCCGTCCGTGAACCGAGCACACACGAGCAAACAGGTGCGGTTTGACAATGCTTTCATCTTCATGAGAGGGTGAAAGCGCTTCAGCTCGTGAAGGGCGGCGCGGCGAAGGGCGTCGTGGCGCGAAGGGGTGGACGGGCGGTGGCGAGGGGGACGCGGCTTCAGCCGCCCGCAGCCTTGCCGGGATGCCGGCGACGGACTCCTTCTCCTGCCCGTGGCAGTGCGGGACGCCCCGCGGTGGGGCGCTCGCGGAAGGGGTGTGTGATGGCCGACGAGAAGACTCCTGACGAGGGAGCGGTCGAGAAGGCCGGGCGGTGGGTCGCCGATCTCGCGGAGAAGGTCATGGTGAACGGCGTGGGGCCGATCACGGGGTCGGTGGCCTGGGCCGAGGACCGTCTTTCGCGTCGGCAGGGCGCCGACTACCGGGCACCTGATGACGATGAGCGCCGTTCTCCCGAGGACATGAAGGACGACATCGACGCGGTCATCGCCCGCCTCATCAAGGAGTCCGTGGCCGCGGCCGGGACCCAGGGGTTCGTCACCGGGCTCGGGGGCCTGCTCACCGCAGGCGTGACGATCCCTGCGAACGTAGCCGCGTCCATCACGGTCAATATGCGGATGGCCGGCGCCATCGCGCACCTTCGGGGATGGGACATCCGTGATCCGCACGTGCGGACCGTCGCGATGATGCTCGCGATCGGGATGAGCGCACAGAGCGTTCTGGCGTCCTTCGGCGTGAAGGTCGGCCAGAAGTTCGGTGAGCAGATGATCAAAAAGATCCCGATCACGGTGATCCGGGCGATCAACAAGAAGGCCGGAACCCACCTCGTCGCGAAGTATGGAACCAAGCGCGCCGCGATCACGCTCGCCAAGGGCGTCCCGATCCTGGGAGGCATTGTCGGAGGCGCTGTGGACGCGGGATCGACTGCGGTCATCGGACGGGCCACGGACAAGGCCCTGCGCGGCGACATCCTGCAGGCCGAGGAACCGGAGTGACGAAGAAGCGGACCGAGCGGACGAGGCGTGCCGCCGCACGGGTTCCGGAATCTCCTGCACCGTCAGCGTGATCCTCGTCGCGCTGACGGTGGGCAAGGAGACGAAGAACGCCCCGCGCGGCGAAGGCAAGTGCCCGCCGCGGTCGGACGGTACGAGGCCCACCAGCAGCGGGACAACCCGATGCGAACCATCACCCTCGCCAACGAGATCCTCGCCCTGTACGGCCGGCCGCCGATCACCGGCATCACGGTGCTGTAGGGAGCGGCCTGTACCGGAAGCCGAAACCCGTCCCCGGACTTCTGACGAGCACGGGGCGGCGGGGACAAACCGGGACCTACAGGATCTCGATGGCGCCCGGCGGGACCGGGCCCTCGCCCGCGTAGGAGTCGCCGCGTGGTGCGGACGGGGCGTCGTCCTCCGCGACGGTCAGCGTGGGCCAAGGGGCGGCCAGGGTCACGTCGTCCAGGGTGAGACCGAGGTGGTCGAGGAGGAGGGCGACCACGGGAGCGATTCCGGAGCCCTCGTGCTCGGCCAGGGCTTCCTGGACCCTGTCCCACCAAGGGCCGGAGTGTTCGGGCCGGGGTTGCTCCGGGCCGGGTTCGAAGTTCTCCAGGCACTGGCCATCGCGCCAGTGCTGGAAGACGGCAAGGCCCTCGGTGGACAGGACGCTGTAGGTCTCGGTGCCGCGGGACAGCGCGGCGAGGAGTTCAGGCCACGAGCCGATGACGCCGTCATCCTCGACACAGAACGTCCAGTCGCCGAGCCTTCCGGCCCGTAGGAGCGACACCGTTCCGGCGGCGGACTGACCTGTGGGCAGGTCGGACGCGGCGTCCGCATCGAGCAGGCGGGAACGGTCCAGGTCGGCGCCGTAGCGGGTGAACACCTCGGCGGGGTACAAGCCCCGGGTGAAGGTGACGCACATCTGGTCGCCCGCCCAGTCGAGCGCGTCCATTGCCATGTTCTGCCCCGTCCCCTCTACCGGCTCCGCCTGCCAGATCGTGTCTGTCGGCCCCCGGTCTGTCAAACGAGCGGCTCTGTCCCGTGATCGGCGGTGGCGGAGGGTGACGTTCAGTGCAGGAGGATGTGATGTTGAAGGAGGTCGAAGCCCGCGCGGCCGTGCATCTGCCTCATGATCCGTAACGGCCGCGAGCTTCCCGGGCGTCGCTCGGAGCAGCGGGCGAGGAGGCTGCTTCGGCAGCCCCTGCTTCCCGGCGGGTCGACCGCCCGCCGTGCCCGTCCTCAGTCGGCCTCCCGCACGCGTGCGGCGGTCCGCTCGGCGAGCTCGCGGACGCCCTTGGCGGCGTTGCCCGAGAGTTCGCCGAGTACGGCGTCGGCGGCGGTGAGGAGGACACGGGCCTCCTCGGAGCGGCCCGCGTCGGCCAGGGCGAGGGTCAGCCGGTAGTGCTCCTCGGCGATGAAACGGCCGAGGTTGACCCGCTGCCAGTGGCGCAGTGAGTCGTCGCCCGGGGTGGCCAGGGCGTCGCGCACGGCGGCCAGGCTGTCCGCCGCCTGCGGCAGCCGGCCCGCCTCCCGCTCCAGGCGGGCGAGGGTGTGCCGGGCCGAGGCCCGGTCCCACGCCGTCTCCTGAAGGGTGGCGTGCAGGCGCTGGGCGCGGAGAGCCTGGGGAAGGTCGCCGAGTTCCTCGAAGTCCTGGGCGAGCCCGCTCAGCGGAGCCGTGGCCAGGGTGTGGGGGGCCTCGGGGCGGCGGAGTCTGCTCTGGTCCATGACGATGTCGTCGAGTTCGCGGATCAGCGTCACCCGCGCGAGGTCCGTCATCCCCTGGTCCCGCGCCAGGTCGGTCCAGGTGGAGACCGGCTCGTCCGACGGGTCCGTCCCGAACATCGACTCGTCGAGCTCCCGCGCCCACTGGCGCAACTCGTCCGCGCCCGCACCCGGTTCCGGCACACCGCCCAGGCCGCACGCCGTGTCGAAGTCCGTCTCCCGGACGTCGAGCAGCAGCGGCAGATCCCCGGTGTCCCCGTGCAGCCCGACCAGTACGGCCGCGAGCCGCAGTTCGTCCGTCATCGACGACCGTGTCTCGTGCCGCAGCAGATGCCGCAGCAGCTCCAGATCGCCCTCGGCGCGGTCGAACTGCGCGGCCCGCAGGGTGATCCGGCGCCGGACCGGGTCCTCGGCGACCTCACGCCATGCCGTGGGGTCGCCCTCCCGCAGGCGGGCGAGATCGGCGCGGCCCGCCGCGAGCACGGGCTCCCACAACGGAGGCCCGGCCGGGCCCAACCGGTCGTACGCGCACCCCTCCTCCGCGTCGAGCAGCACGAAGTCCGGCTCGGTGCGCAGCAGCGCGGCACGCAGTCTGCCCACCAGCTCGACCGGGGAGCGTTCCGGAAAGCCCAGCGCCGCACGGAGCCCGGCCCGCTCCTCGTCGATTCCGTAGTACTCACGGATCTCGTCCTCGGTCTCCGCGACGCACGCCAGGATCTTCTCCTCGCCGTCGTCCGGCGACAGACGTGTGTAGCCGCGCCAGCCGGGCAGGCCGATCACGAGCTCCAGGGCCTCGTCGACACTGGAGCCGATGATCCCCGCGACGCCCTCCGAGCCGGCGTAGAGCACCGAGCCGTCCGCGCACACGAAGTACGTGCCGCCGGTGTCGTCCCCGGCCACCGTCTCCAGCGACCCGCCCGAGGCCAGGCGGACCTCCTCGACAGGGCCGTGGGCGGCGCGGTCCAGGTCGAAGTCGAAGGGGAAGGCGGCCAGTTCGGCCAGACGGCGGTCCTGCCGCAGCAGCCGTAGCGCGTGATCGGTCATGTCACGGAAAGTAACACCGTCCACTGACCACGGACTCGCGGCCCCGCAGGAGGCCACGCGGACAGGGGTACGGTCATCGTCGGCGATTCGGGCGTCCGCACCCACCCGGAGACCCTGGAACTGATCGACTTCGACCGCCCCGTCGCCGTCGTCCTCAGCGCCGTCCTCCACCACGTCAACGACGAGGAGGACCCGGCCGGGATCGTCCGCCACTGGCGCGACCACGTGCCCTCCGGGAGTCACTTCTTCGTCAGCCACTTCCGTTCCGGCGACAACCCGGAGACCACGGAGGCCGAACGGGTCCTCCAGCAGACCTTCGGCCGCGGCCGGTGGCGCACCGACGAGGAGATCGCCTCCCTGCTGGACGGCCTGGAGATCCTCGACCCCGGGATCGTCCCCGCGCCCCTGTGGCGCCCCGACACGACCACCGGCCCGTGGAACGCCGCCGGCGCGGAACGGGAGCTCGGCGTCTGGGAACGCCTCATCGCCGCCGGGCTGGCCCGGAAGACGTAGTGCCCCGGTCGGTGACGGGAGGGCGCGACGAACAGCTCCTCGCGCCTTCAGTCCTTGAGGAACGCGAGGCGCCGACCGGCAGGAAGACGCCGTCCGCGCCACCGCTCCCGGCCTTTCAGCGGCTTCGCCGAAGCCCGTCCCGACGAACCGAAGTCAGCAATGCCGTCTCCAAACCGTCGCGGCTGGTCAGGGTGTCGGGGTGGTCGGGGCCCAGGACCCGGGTACGGGCGACGAGATTCTGCCGGTGATGGTCGGCCGCCTCCGCATACCGGCCCATCCCGTACAGCGCGTCGGCGAGGTTGTGGCGGCTGCCCAGGGCGTGGGGATGACAGCGATGTGTCCGAGGTCCGGGCCGGCCGCCGACGATACGCGCGTGATCGGCAGGGCCGTCCCGGCAGCCGGCCCCGAAGGGGCGGTTCGCACCTTGCCGCCCTTTCCGAGTGAGGGTGGGGCACGGTCGTCGGTCGGCGTGGCGCCCGGCTGTGGCTTCCCGGCCGACGGGACGAAGGGGTTACGCAGGGTGACGTTCTGGCACGTGCAGGTGTGCGGGAACGTGGCGGTGGGCAGTATCCCGTTCCACTGTGGCGGGGATGCGTGGGTCCTCTGGGGGCTACTTGAACCTCATCGAGCATGAGTACGCGGATCTGGGGGCACTGCGGACCCGGCGCGCCGTGCACAGGGCGTACAGCTCACCATTGGACACGGTGGAGGAAGTGACGCTGGCCCTGGCACGTCGGTGGGCCGGAGCGCGGGGCACAGTGGTGGACGTGGGCTGCGGCACCGGGCACCTGCTACGGCGGTGGGCCCGGGACGGGCACGCCGGGCTGCTGGTCGGCGTGGACCGGTCCACGGCCGCGGTGAGCGAGACGCGTGCGGGCGGCGTCACGGTGGTGCGGGGGGACGCTTGCTCACTCCCGCTGCGCGACGGATCGGCGGACTGCCTGATGGAGCGGCACATGCTCTATCACGTGGCCGACCTGGGGCAGGCGCTGGCGGAGTCGCGGCGGGTCCTGCGTCCTGGCGGGGCCTTCATCGCCGTGGTCAACATGATGGACACGACACCCGGGCTGGCGCGACTGCTGCGCAGTCGCATCAACGGCGAAGGCATGCCGGTACCGCCCTTTCCACGTGTGGATTCCGAGACTCTGCGCCCGCTGTTGAAGGATGCCTTCGGTGAGGTCGAGGAGACCGAATACCGCGGGGAGTTGGTATTCCACGAGCCCGAGCCGCTGGCCGCGCTCGCCGCCTCGCTGCTCGTGTTCTACGGGCTGGAACGGGGCACGGTCCGGCACGGCCGGATGGTGGAGGCCCTGAGGGAGGAAGCGGCGCGGGTCTTCGCCAAAGGCCCCGGACCGTGGCGGGACCCGAAGGGCTGGACCGTGTTCGTGGCGAGGAGATGAGGGGAAGACCCGTGCATGACGGGGGCAAGGGCATGGCGACCAGGGGCTCGCTCGATGTCGGGGCCGCCCCCGGTGGCCGGGGGGCCGCGTTCGGGAAGCCGCGGCGACACCGGCCGACCGCCGCCGGACCTCACGGGCGCGGTGCCGCGCCGAGAGGGTGACCACTGCCCGGGTTGGAGGAGTGAGCGTCCATGACCGCACGCGGAACGTCACGCCGGTCACGCACCGTCGGGCTCATCGGCGCCTGGGTGAGCGCGGCCGCCTGTGCCGCCACACTCGATGCGGTGAACTCGCCGGAGCCTTGGGTGATCGGCGTGGGTGCCGCGGTGGGGACGGCGGGCTCCGTGCTCAGTCTGCTGGCGACCACCGTGCTCCAAGGAGACGGAGCCGTCGGCGGGGCACCCGATCACGCGGCACCTACCGCGATTCGCCAGCTTCCGGCAGCGACGGATCACTTCACCGGGAGATGGGAGCTGGTCAAGCACATCCGGAGGCTGGTCCTGGGACCAGGACTGCCGAAGCGGTGGAGACGACGTGGCGCAGGACGGTCCGACCGGCTGCGGGTGGTGACGCTGTGGGGCCGCGGAGGCGTCGGGAAGACCGCGTTGGCGGTGCGGCTCGGACATGAACTGGCCCGCGACTTCCCCGACGGGCAGATGTACGTGGACCTGCGCGGCGCCTCGGACACGACCTCACGGGCGCCGGGCGACATCCTGGCCGTGCTGCTGCGCGACCTGGGGGTCGACCCGGAGGCGGTCCCGGAGGACCTCGACGACCGCATGCGGCTGTTCCGGTCGCGTACGGCGGGCCTGCGGCTGCTGATCGTACTGGACAACGCGCGGGACGAGACCCAGGTACGGCCGCTGCTCCCCGGGGGGACGGCATCGCTGGTCATCGTGACCAGCAGGCCCCGGCTGTCCGGCCTCGAAGGTGGCACGTCCTTCGAGTTGAGCGTGCTCGAACACGACCAGGCCGTTGAACTGCTGGGCAAACTGGCCGGTGTCGCCCGAGTCGCCGCAGAGCCGGCAGCAGCCTCACAGATCGTGCGCGCCTGCGGCCTGCTGCCACTGGCCGTACGGATCGCGGGAGCCCGACTGGCCGGGCGCCCCGCCTGGTCACTGGAGAACTTCGCCCGCCGGCTGGCCACTCAGCACCGCCGGCTCGGGGAGTTACAGGCCGGCAGCCTCGACGTACGGACCAGCATCACGGTCGGCTACAACGCACAGTCCGCCGTCAACCAGCGGGCGTTCCTGCTCCTCGCCCTGTGCGACGCGCCGACGTTTTCCGTACTGCCGTTGCAGGCGGCCATGGACTGTCCGCGGGCGCAGGCGGAACGGGTCCTGGACGAACTCGCCGAGGCGCAGATGCTGGAGTGGCTGGGGCACAACGCCGTCGGGCAGTCCGTGTACCGCTACCACGACCTCGTACGGGACTACGCCTTCGAGCTGCTCACCGGCCAGGTACTCGGTGGGGACGAACGCCGGGCGGCGCTCCGCCGGGTGGTCGGGCACTGTCTGAGCCTCACGGAGCGCGCCGAGCGCCGGTTGACCCCGGGCAGCCACCGTCGGACCGCCCGCTTCCCCCGCTGGTCGGCACCGCCCGAGGACGGCGGTCCGGAGACGGAGCCGGACGTTCTTCAGCAACTGGCGTCCGAGTACGAGTTCCTGTTGTGCGCGGTCCGTGAAGCGCGCGACGCCGGCATGACCACGGCGGCGTCGGAGCTCGCGAGTCTGCTCGTGGCCCACCAGGACACCCATGCGCTGTGGAGCGACTGGGAGCGGACCCAGTGCCCGGTACTGGAGGCGTGCCGAGCCGACGGCGACGAGCTGGGGGTGGCCGTCAGCCTCCGCGACCTCGCCGTGCTGCGGCGCCTCCAGGGCCGTCTGTCCGAGGCCGAGCAGCACGGGCTCGAGGCACTGGCGATCTTCGAACGCGTCGGCGAGGCGGCCGACACCGCCGACTGCCTTTCCAACCTCGGCTGGCTGTACCGGGTACGGGGCGAACACGACAAGGCGCGCCTCTACCTGGCTCGAGCGCTGAGCGTCGCGGAGCGATGCGGTATCCAGCGGACTCGCGGATGGGTTCTCCAGATGCACGCCGACCTGGAGATCGACGCCGGCGCCCTGGACACGGCCCTGGCGCTGCTCCGCCAGTCCCGCGAGGTCTTCGAGGACATCGGCGAACGCCGTGGTCTGGGCTGGACCCTGCGCATCACAGGAGACGTCCACCGCAAGCAGGAACAGTACGACCAAGCGCTCACGCACTACCAGGCCGCCACCGACCTGCTGCGGACCCACGAGGACAGGCGTGGCATCGCACGCATCCTGGACGCCATCGGCGCACTCTACGAGTGCATGGGCCGGGCCCAGGACGCCGTGCGGCACTACGAGGACAGTCTCGCCGCCTTCCGCCAGCTCGGAGACATCCAGTGGCAGGCGTATACGCTCGACGCCCTGGCGGGCCTTTGCGCCGCTCTGGGCGAGCCGGCGAAGGCCGACTCCTACCGTACGGAGGCTGCGGCCCTTCTCACCGGCCTCACCGGCGGTGAGACCCGGGCCCAGCCGGCCCGGCGGTTGTGACCACGCGCCACCGGTTCCTTCGCACCGGACGGCCCGCTGCGAAGCCTTGGGGATCACTGTCAGTCACGACAACGCGACGAGGACCGCGACCGTCAGGTCGAGGCCCTCGCATGCGTACCGCTGGAATGCGTGTCCGAGGGGGGACTTGAACCCCCACGCCCGATAAAGGGCACTAGCACCTCAAGCTAGCGCGTCTGCCATTCCGCCACCCGGACAAGGTGTCCGCCGCCTCGGCGGGATGTTCCCCCCGCGGCGACATGGACAACCATACCAAGGTTTCGCAGTGCCTTTCACCTGCGTTTTCCGTGCCTCCGGGCGGTGGTGGTCCGGGGTGCACCGTTCGTGTCCGGGCGGTCACGTGGGTCAGGGCATGAGCTGGTACTCCGGGAAGTTGCCGGGCAGCCGCTCCCCCGTCGGTCCTCGGGTCACGGCGCGGACCAGGAGGTCGCCGCCGACGAACGCGCCGCGCCAGGACGCGCCGAAGCCGCCGAACAGCTCGTCGCGGTCGCCGCGGGAGCGCGGGACGCCGTGGCCGACCTTGAAGGCGCGGATGTGCGGGGCCAGCCGGTCGTAGGTGGACCGGTCGTCCGTGGACAGCGTGGCCACCAGCGCGCCGTTGGACGCGTTCATGGCAGCCAGCAGTTCCGCCTCCGTGTCGACCAGGACGATGGTGTCGACCGGGCCGAACGGCTCCGCGTGGTGCAGCGGGGAGGAGCGCGGCGGGTTCAGCAGCGTGACCGGCTGGACGTACGCCGAGGTGTCCTGGCCGGGCAGGAAGCGGGCCTCGGACGGTGTGCCCCGGTGCAGCGGGACGGCGCCGCGGTCGACGGCCTCGGCGACCTGGTCGTGGAGCTCCTTCGCCTTGGCCGCGTTGATCACCGGCCCGAAGTCCAGGCGTGGGTGGGGGTCGGTGGGGTGCTCGACGGCGAGCGGGTGGCCGACCCTGAGCGTGCGGACCGCGGGGAGGTAGGCGGCCAGGAAGTCGTCGAAGAGGCGGCGTTGGACGACGAAGCGCGGGTAGGCCGTGCAGCGCTGCTTGCCGTAGTCGAAGAGTTTGGGGATCACCGCGCCGAGGGTGTCCCAGTCCGAGTGGTTCCAGATGCCCCAGGTGTTGAGTCCTTCCTGTTCGAGGATGTGCCGTTTGCCGAGGTCGGCGACGGCCGTGGCGACGGCGGCGCCGGTGTCGCGGCCGCCGACGAAGGAGACGCAGCCGACCTCCGGCGCCCGCACCAGCGCCTCGGACAGCTCGCCCCCGCTGCCGCTGACGAGGGTGACGGGGATCCCCTCGCGGGCGGCGAGTGCCGAGGCCAGGGTGAGGCAGGCGACGCCGCCGTCGGTCGGGGTCTTGGCGATGACCGCGTTGCCCGCCAGTGCCTGTACCAGCACTGCGTGAACGAGCACGCTCATCGGGTAGTTCCAGCTCGCGATGTTGGAGACGGGTCCGTCGAGCGGGGAGCGGCCGGCGAGCATGCCGTCGATGCCGTCGACGTACCAGCGCACGCCGTCGACGGCGCGGTCGACGTCCGCCTGCGCGAGCCGCCAGGGCTTGCCGATCTCCCAGACGAGCAGCAGCGCGAGGAGTTCACGGTGCTGGGCGAGGGCGTCGAGGGTGGCGGCGACGCGGGCTTTGCGCTCCGGCAGCGGAACGTGCCGCCAGGCGCGGTGCTGGTCGAGCGCGGCGCGCACGGCCTGCCGGGCGGTGGCCCGGTCCAGGCGCGGCGGGCCCGCGACGGGACTGCCGTCGACGGGGCTGACGGCGGGCAGCGTCCGGCCGTCCGGCTGCCAGGCGGCGTTCCAGAGGTTGAGGACGCGGTCGTCCCGAAAGGCCTCGGGGGCGACGGTGAGGCAGCGCTGCCAGGCGTCGGCCCAGGAGGTGCCGGATTTGAGGGTGAGGGTGGATGGTGGCATGCGGTTCGCTCCGCTCTCGGTGCACGGTCGAGAGAAAGGGGACTCGGCGAAAGGCCTCAGCCGTCGGCGTTCAGGACGGCGAGCACCTGCCGGGCCGTCTCCGTGGGCGTGGCGCCCACCCTGACTCCGGCCGCCTCCAGCGCTTCCCGCTTCGCCCGCGCCGTACCGGACGAGCCGGAGACGATCGCGCCGGCGTGGCCCATGGTGCGGCCCTCGGGCGCGGTGAAACCGGCGATGTAGCCGACGACGGGCTTGGTGACGTGGTCGCGGATGTAGGCCGCCGCGCGTTCCTCCGCGTCGCCGCCGATCTCGCCGATGAGGACGATCAGGTCGGTGTCGGGGTCGTCCTGGAAGGCGGCGAGGCAGTCGATGTGGGTGGTGCCGACGACGGGGTCGCCGCCGATGCCGACGCAGGTGGAGAAGCCGATGTCCCGCAGTTCGTACATGAGCTGGTAGGTGAGGGTGCCGGACTTGGAGACCAGTCCGATGCGGCCCGGCTTGGTGATGTCGGCCGGGATGATGCCGGCGTTGGACTGGCCGGGGGTGATCACGCCGGGGCAGTTGGGGCCGATGACGCGGGTGCCCTTGCGCCGGGCGTGGGCGAGGAAGGCGACGGAGTCGTGGACGGGGATGCCCTCGGTGATGACGACCGCGAGGCCGATGCCGGCGTCGGCCGCTTCGGTGACGGCGGCCTTGGCGAAAGCCGGCGGTACGAAGACGACGGTGACGTCGGCTCCCGTCGCGTCCATGCCCTCGGCGACGGAGCCGAAGACGGGGACCGCGATGGGGGTACCTCCCAGGCCGTTCAGGCACTGGGGGACGTCGAAGTCGACGCTGCGGCCCGCCTTGCGGGGGTTGACGCCGCCGACGACGTTCGTGCCGGCGGCGAGCATCCGCCGGGTGTGCTTCATGCCCTCGCCGCCGGTCATGCCCTGGACGAGGACCTTGCTCTCCTTGGTGAGGTGGATCGCCATGTCGTCCGGTCTCCTCAGGGTGTGGTGGCGAGGTGGGCGGCCCGGCTCGCGGCGCCGTCCATGGTGGCGACCTGCTCGACGAGCGGGTGCGCGTACGAGTCGAGGACGGCCCGGCCCCGGGCCGCGTTGTTGCCGTCGAGGCGTACGACGAGCGGCTTGGTCAGCCGTACGGTGTCCAGGGCGCGGACGATGCCGTCGGCGACCGCGTCGCAGGCGGTGATGCCGCCGAAGACGTTGACGAAGACGGATTTCACGGACGGGTCGGAGAGGACGACCGCCAGGCCGTCCGCCATGATCTGTGCCGAGGCGCCGCCGCCGATGTCGAGGAAGTTGGCGGGGCGGGCTCCGCAGCCGGCCACCACGTCGAGGGTGGACATGACGAGTCCGGCGCCGTTGCCGATGATGCCGACCTCGCCGTCGAGCTTGACGTAGTTGAGGCCCTTCGCGGCCGCGGCGGCCTCCAGCGGGTCGTGGTGGGCGCCGTCCTCGGCTCCCCAGCGTGCCTGGCGGAAGACGGCGTTGTCGTCGAGGGTGACCTTGCCGTCGAGCGCCACGATCCGCCCGTCCCGGGTGCGGACGAGCGGGTTGACCTCGACGAGCAGGGCGTCCTCGCGGACGAGGACCTCCCAGAGCCGGACGAGGACGTCGACGGTCCCCGGCGGCAGTCCGGCCGCCTCGGCGATGCGGGACGCCGTCGCCGGGGTGACTCCCTCGGCCGGGTCGACGGGGACGCGCGCCACGGCTCCGGGGCGGGTGGCGGCGACCTCCTCGATGTCCATGCCGCCCTCGGCGGAGGCGATGGCCAGGAAGCGGCCGGCGGCGCGGTCGAGGACGTAGGAGACGTAGAACTCCTCGGCGATGTCGACGGGCCGGGCCAGCATCACCGTGCCGACCGTGTGGCCCTTGATGTCCATGCCGAGGATCTGGCGTGCCGTGAGTTCGGCGGCGGCCGGGTCGGCGGCGAGCTTGACGCCGCCCGCCTTGCCCCGTCCACCGGTCTTGACCTGCGCCTTGACGACCACTCGGCCGCCGAGTCGGCGCGCGATCTCGCGGGCCTGTTTGGGCGAGTCGGTGACCTCGGCCGGCGGCACCACGATGCCGTGTTCCGCGAAGAGTTCCCTTGCCTGGTGTTCGTACAGGTCCATCTCGGCTCCTGTCTGCGAAGTCGCCGGAAGGTCCGAAGAGGGGCCGGGAAGGGCCGGAGACCGGCGACTGAAAAGTGCCGCGCACCCCCTGGACACCACCCATCGGATGCGGGATAACAAGCTTCATACAGTATTCGTCGACTGTATGCAATGTACCGCGAGAGCGTTCCCCAACCCCCTAGGAAGGGACAAGGACTTCGCCATGCCCGACGACACCCAGGACGTCATCTCAGGCGGTCATCTCGTCGCCAAGGCACTCAAGGCCGAGGGCGTCGACCGCATCTACACGCTGTGCGGCGGCCACATCATCGACATCTACGACGGCTGCGTCGACGAGGGCATCGAGGTCGTCGACGTACGGCACGAACAGGTGGCCGCCCATGCCGCCGACGGCTACGCGCGCGTCACCGGCAAGCCCGGCTGCGCGGTCGTCACCGCCGGCCCGGGGACGACCGACGCCGTCACCGGAGTCGCCAACGCCTTCCGCGCGGAGTCCCCGATGCTGCTGATCGGCGGTCAGGGGGCGCTCACCCAGCACAAGATGGGATCCCTGCAGGACCTGCCGCACGTCGACATGATGAACCCCATCACCAAGTTCGCGGCGACCGTGCCGGACACGGCGCGTGCGGCGGACATGGTGTCGATGGCCTTCCGCGAGTGCTACCACGGCGCCCCCGGCCCCTCCTTCCTGGAGATCCCGCGCGATGTGCTGGACGCCAAGGTGCCCGTGTCCAAGGCGCGGGTGCCGCAGCAGGGCGCGTACCGGGCCTCGACCCGGTCGGCCGGAGATCCCGAGGCGGTCGAGAGGCTGGCCGATCTGCTGGTGCACGCGGAGAAGCCGGCGATCCTGCTCGGCAGCCAGGTGTGGACGACCCGGGGCACCGAGGCCGCCATCGAGCTGGTGCGCGTCCTCAACATCCCCGCGTACATGAACGGCGCGGGGCGCGGCACGCTCCCGCCCGGCGACCCGCACCACTTCCAGCTCTCCCGCCGGTACGCCTTCTCCAACGCCGACGTCATCGTGATCGTGGGCACGCCCTTCGACTTCCGGATGGGCTACGGCAAGCGGCTCTCCCCCGACGCGACGGTCGTGCAGATCGACCTCGACTACCGCACGGTCGGCAAGAACCGCGACATCGACCTCGGCATCGTCGGTGACGCGGGGCTGGTGCTGAAGTCGGTGACCGAGGCGGCCTCCGGGCGGGTGAACGGAGGTGCGTCCAGGCGCAAGGAGTGGCTGGACGAGCTGCGGGCGGCCGAGCAGACCGCCCTGGAGAAGCGGCTGCCGCAACTGCGGTCGGACGCCTCGCCCATCCATCCGTACCGGCTGGTCAGCGAGATCAACGACTTCCTCACCGAGGACTCGATCTACATCGGCGACGGCGGCGACATCGTCACCTTCTCCGGGCAGGTCGTGCAGCCCAAGTCGCCCGGGCACTGGATGGACCCGGGGCCGCTGGGCACCCTCGGCGTCGGTGTCCCCTTCGTGCTCGCCGCCAAGCAGGCGCGGCCCGACAAGGAGGTCGTCGCCCTCTTCGGCGACGGCGCCTTCTCCCTCACCGGCTGGGACTTCGAGACCCTGGTCCGCTACGACCTCCCCTTCGTCGGCATCGTCGGCAACAACTCCTCCATGAACCAGATCCGCTACGGCCAGGCCGCCAAGTACGGCAAGGAGCGCGAGCGGGTCGGCAACACCCTCGGCGACGTCCGGTACGACGAGTTCGCGCGGATGCTGGGCGGTCACGGCGAGGAGGTCCGGGACCCCGCCGACATCGGCCCCGCGCTGCGCCGGGCCCGCGAGTCCGGCAAGCCGTCGCTGATCAACGTCTGGGTGGACCCGGACGCGTACGCCCCCGGAACCATGAACCAGACCATGTACAAGTGAGGTGCACGCCCATGACCCCCAAGGCACTTGAGGGCATCCGCGTCCTCGACATGACGCATGTCCAGTCCGGGCCCTCCGCGACCCAGCTGCTGGCCTGGCTCGGCGCGGACGTCGTCAAACTGGAGGCGCCCACCGGTGACATCACGCGCAAGCAACTGCGCGACCTGCCGGACGTCGACTCCCTCTACTTCACGATGCTCAACTGCAACAAGCGGAGCATCACCCTCAACACCAAGACCGAGCGCGGCAAGGAGATCCTCACCGAGCTGATCCGGCGCTCGGACGTCATGGTCGAGAACTTCGGGCCGGGCGCCATCGACCGGATGGGGTTCACCTGGGACCGCATCAGGGAGATCAATCCACGGATCGTCTATGCCTCCATCAAGGGGTTCGGGGACGGCCCGTACACCAGCTTCAAGGCGTACGAGGTCGTCGCGCAGGCCATGGGCGGGTCGATGTCGACCACCGGCTTCGAGGACGGACCGCCGCTGGCGACGGGGGCCCAGATCGGGGACTCGGGCACGGGTGTGCACGCGGTGGCGGGCATCCTCGCCGCCCTGTTCCAGCGGGAGCGCACCGGGCGCGGGCAGCGGGTGAACGTGGCCATGCAGCACGCGGTGCTCAACCTCTGCCGGGTGAAGCTGCGCGACCAGCAGCGCCTGACCCATGGTCCACTCGCCGAATATCCCAACGAGGACTTCGGCGACGAGGTTCCCCGGTCCGGGAACGCGTCCGGCGGGGGCCAGCCGGGCTGGGCGGTGAAGTGCGCGCCGGGCGGCCCGAACGACTACGTGTACGTCATCGTGCAGCCCGTCGGCTGGAAGCCGCTGAGCGAGCTCATCGGCCGGCCGGAGCTGGCCGACGACCCCGAGTGGGCGACGCCGGAGGCGCGGCTGCCGAAGCTGAACAAGATGTTCCAGCTGATCGAGGAGTGGTCCTCGACGCTGCCCAAGTGGGAGGTGCTGGAGCGGCTGAACGCGCACAACATCCCGTGCGGGCCGATCCTGTCCACCCGGGAGATCATCGAGGACCGTTCGCTGGTCGCCAACGAGATGGTCGTCACCGTCCCGCACCCCGAGCGCGGCGAGTTCGTCACCGTCGGCAGCCCGCTGAAGCTCTCCGACTCCCCCGTCGACGTGGTGGCCTCCCCGCTGCTCGGCGAGCACAACGAAGAGGTCTACGTCGGTGAACTCGGCCTCGGGGACGAGGAGCTGCGCCTGCTCAAGTCGAACGGGGTGATCTGAGGTGATGGCCGAGGACCGGACGCTGCGGGTCCGGGCGCTGCTGGACGCGGTGCGCGCCGAGGGGCGCACCTCGCTCACCGCTCCCGAGGGCAAGGTGATCGCCGACGCGTACGGGATCGCCGTACCCGGTGAGGAGCTGGCGACGGACGTCGACGAGGCCGTGGCGTGCGCGGCGCGGTTCGGCGAACCCGTCGTCATGAAGATCGTGTCGCCGGACATCCTGCACAAGACCGACGCCGGCGGTGTGATCGTCGGTGTGGAGGGCGCGGCGGACGTGCGGGCGGCGTTCCACCGGATCGTGGAGAACGCGCGGGCGTACGCCCCGGATGCGCGGATCGACGGCGTGCAGGTGCAGGAGCTGCTGCCGAAGGGGCAGGAGGTCATCGTCGGCGCGGTCACCGATCCGACGTTCGGGAAGGTCGTGGCGTTCGGGCTCGGCGGGGTGCTCGTCGAGGTGCTCAAGGACGTCACGTTCCGGCTGGCGCCCGTGGACTCCGACGAGGCGCTGTCGATGCTGGACTCGATCCGGGCGGCGGAGGTCCTGCGCGGTGTGCGCGGTCAGGAGGGTGTGGACCGGTGGGCCCTCGCCGAGCAGATCCGCCGGGTGTCACAGCTCGTGGCGGACTTCCCGGAGATCGCCGAGGTGGACCTCAACCCGGTGATCGCCACGGCGGACGGGGCAGTCGCCGCCGACATCCGGGTGATCCTCTCCACCGGGGCGCCGAAGGAGCGGCGGCGCTACTCGCGCGAGGAGATCCTGACCTCCATGCGGCGGCTGATGCAGCCGCGTTCGGTGGCGGTGATCGGCGCGTCGAACGAGTCCGGCAAGATCGGCAACTCGGTGATGCGCAACCTCGTCGACGGCGGCTTCGCCGGGGAGATCCACCCGGTGAACCCCAGGGCCGATGACATCTTGGGCCGCAAGGCGTACAAGAGTGTCACCGACGTTCCCGGTGAGGTGGATGTGGCGGTCTTCGCGATTCCCGCCCGGTTCGTGGCCGCGGCGCTGGAGGAGGTGGGGCGCAAGCGGATCCCGAACGCCGTGCTGATCCCCTCCGGGTTCGCGGAGACCGGTGAGCACGAGCTCCAGGAGGAGATCGTGGCGATCGCCGAGCGGCACGGCGTCCGGCTGCTCGGGCCCAACATCTACGGCTACTACTCGACCTGGCAGGACCTGTGCGCCACGTTCTGCACGCCGTACGACGTCAAGGGCGGGGTCGCGCTGACCAGCCAGTCGGGCGGCATCGGCATGGCCATCCTGGGTTTCGCGCGCACCACCAGGACGGGTGTGTCGGCGATCGTCGGCCTGGGCAACAAGTCGGACCTGGACGAGGACGACCTGCTGACCTGGTTCGGCGAGGACCCGCACACCGAGTGCATCGCGATGCACCTGGAGGACCTCAAGGACGGGCGCGCGTTCGTCGAGGCCGCGCGGGCGACCGTGCCGAAGAAGCCGGTCGTGGTGCTGAAGGCGGGGCGTACGGCGGCGGGCGCGAAGGCCGCGGGCTCGCACACCGGCGCGCTGGCGGGCGACGACGCGGTGTACGACGACATCCTGCGGCAGGCGGGCGTCATCCGGGCGCCGGGTCTGAACGACATGCTGGAGTACGCGCGCGCGTTGCCGGTGCTGCCCGCTCCGCGGGGCGACAACGTGGTGATCATCACCGGGGCCGGTGGCAGCGGGGTGCTGCTGTCGGACGCGGTGACGGACAACGGGCTGTCGCTGATGGAGATCCCGGCCGACCTGGACGCGGCGTTCCGGGAGTTCATCCCGCCGTTCGGGGCCGCGGGCAACCCGGTGGACATCACCGGGGGCGAGCCTCCGTCGACGTACGAGGCGACGATCCGGCTGGGTCTTGAGGACCCGCGCATCCACGCGCTGGTGCTCGGTTACTGGCACACGATCGTCACTCCTCCCATGGTGTTCGCCGAACTCACCGCGCGGGTGGTGGCCGAGTTCCGGGAGCGCGGGATCGAGAAGCCGGTGGTGGCGTCCCTCGCGGGCGACGTGGAGGTCGAGGACGCGTGTCAGTACCTCTTCGAGCGCGGGGTCGTGGCGTACCCGTACACCACCGAGAAGCCGGTGGCCGTGCTGGGCGCCAAGTACCGGTGGGCGCGGGCCGCAGGGGCGTTGGGGGGCGGTTCATGAGGTGAGGCCGCGAGGGGCCGGCCGACGGGTGCGCGTCGGCCGGCCCCGAGGACCCGCGCGCGCACGAAAGGCATTGGACAGGGGGCGCTGGCCAGAACTTTCGACGCAAGGGGTGCAAACGACATGACAACCACCGATGTCACACGGGTCGCCGCCTACCGGGAGGTGACCGACAGGAACGGACGCGTCTACCGCGTGGGCGAGTCCGACATCGACATCATGGGGCGCAAACGCAAGTGGATGGTGATCCTGCCCTGGATCGGCATGATGGGCATCTCCTCCGCCGAGTACGCGTTCGCGTCCGCCGAGGACACGCTCCACGAGGCCCACCACTGGTCCAGCGGCAGCATCTACTGGATGATGACCGCCTGGGTGTTCTGCCAGGCCGCGGTCGCCTTTCCGGCGGGGCGGCTGCGTGAGAACGGCAAACTGCCCGCGCGCTGGGCGATGATGCTGGGCTCGGTCGGCACGCTGCTCGGCTATCTGTCGCTGGCGTTCGCGCCGCATGTCGCGCTCGCCTTCATCGGGTTCGGCGTGTTCAGCGGCATGGGCGCGGGCATGGTGTACGCGACCTGCGTCAACATGGTCGGCAAGTGGTACCCGGAGCGCAGGGGCGGCAAGACCGGCTTCGTCAACGGCGGTTTCGCCTACGGCTCGGTGCCGTTCGTCTTCATCTTCCACGGCTACATGGACGGCTCCAACTTCCGCTGGGTGCTGGTCTCGGCGGGTGTCTTCCTCGCCGCGACGGTGGCTCTCGCCGGCTTCTACTTCCGGGACCCGCCGAAGAACTGGTGGCCGGCCTCCGTCGACCCGCTGAACCCGCCGGACGACCCGCGGGCCCGGCGTTCGCTGGAGAAGAACCCCCCGGCCGTCAAGCAGTACTCCCCGCTGGAGGCGTGGAGGACCGGCCGGGTGGCGCTGATGTGGTTCTGTCTGGCCTGCACCTCCGGCGTGAACATCTTCGGCATCGCCTTCCAGGTGGACATCGGTGAGGACGCGGGCTTCGCGGCCGGCATCGTGGCCACCGCGATGTCGCTGAAGGCGATCGTCAACGGCACCGGGCGCGGTGTCATCGGCTGGCTCTCCGACCTCTACGGCCGCAAGCAGTGCCTGCTCTACGTGTGCGCGATCCTGGGCCTCGCCCAGTTCGGCATCATCTGGTCGGCCGAGATCAAGAACCTGCCGCTGTTCCTGGTCTTCTCCGCCATCTCCGGCTTCGGCGGCGGAGCCATCTTCCCGATGTTCGCGGCGCTGACGGCGGACTACTTCGGTGAGAACAACAACGCCACCAACTACGGGATGGTCTACAGCTCCAAGCTCGTCTCCGGACTGGGCGCGGGCATGGGGGCCGTGGTCGTCGGCGCCTGGGGCTACAACGGCGCCTTCACCCTGGCGGGCTGCATCTCGCTCTTCGCCGGCTTCGTGGCGCTGTTCCTGCAACCACCGGGGCGCTCGAAGGACAAGCGCATCACGCCCAACCCCCGTCCGCTCGGCGAGGGATGACCTGGCGAAGCCTGCCCCGCACGGACCGGGCGGCCCCTCCCGCAGCGCGCGGGAAGGGCCGCCCGGTCCGTGTTCCGGGTCAGCGGCGCCGCTTGCGCAGGGCCGCCATGTTGTCGTAGCTGATCTTGGCTTCCCGCAGCGACTGCGCGGGGTCGGTGGCGCTCGGGGAGTTGTCGTCCTCGACCATCGGGTTGTGGTAGTTCCGCTCGCCGACCCGCGAGAAGAACGTCGTGTAGTCGATGACGCCGGTCCCGAAGGGCACCATGTCGTAGCCCATGCCGTTGGTCGTGCTGACGACGCCGTCCTTGGCGTGGAACAGCGGGTAGCGCTTGTTGTTGCGGGCGACCAGGCCGGCCGGGTCGAAGACGCTCTTCCGGGTGGAGCCGTCGTGGGCGGTGTACGTGTGGAACTTGTACTGGGCGACGTGCGCCCAGAAGATGTCCATCTCCAGCCAGACGAGCCTGGGGTCGGTGACCTTGAGGAAGTACTCCAGCTTCCGGATGCCGGAGCTGCGGGTCGGCCGGCCCTGGTCGTCCAGCGGGCCGCCGTCGAGCAGGAAGCCGTAGGCGCTGTCGTGGTTGTGGGTGTAGAGCTTGATGCCCTCGCGGCGGGCGATCGCACCGAGGGCGTTCCACTTGTCGGCGGCCACGTCCCAGTCGGCGCGGTAGGAGCTGCCGGTGGGGTCGCCGCCGGTGCCCATGTGGTCCATGCCGATGATGTTGGCGATCTCGAGGTGCTTCTTGAAGGTGTCCAGGTCCGCGGTGGTCAGCGGCCAGGACGGCGGGATGAAGCCGTGGTTGCCCTGGGCGCGCAGCCCGTGGTCGTCGAGCCAGGAGCGCAGCAGCCTGGCGCCCTCGACGGTTTCCAGGTCGGCGCCGCCGGGGGCGTTCGCGTGCTGGCGGTAGCCGGCGAACTCCACCTGGCGGTAACCGTGACGGGCCAGCTGCTTGAACACCTCGCGGAAGCCGGAGGGCAGGTCCGTGGCGAGCGGGTCGCGGGCGGTGGCGTCACGGACGGTGTAGAGGATGATGCCGCGCTTGTGCGGCGGGACGAGCACCTGCCCGCGTCCGTGTCCGTGTCCGTGGTCTCTGTCCCGGTCGTGGGCCAGGGCGGGGGCGGCGCCGAAGACGGGGGCCGCGACGGCTCCGGCCGCCACGGCGGTGCAGGTGCTGAGGAAACGGCGCCGGTCCACACCGAGGGTGCGGCGCAGTCCCTCGTCGGGGGCGTCGGCGGCGGAGGCGGTGGCGGCCTCGGTGCGGGAGGGGTCGGAGTACAGGGTCACGGGTGGCCTGCCTTCTCGGTCGTGGCCGGTTCCGGTCCCGCCGGGACCGGCCGTTGTCAGTGCCGTGTGTTTCACTCTCGGTAGTCGGATCTCGGGGGCCGTACCTGCTGGTGCGTCAGCCGAGTCCGGCCAGCCGGAGCAGGAGTTGCTTGACATCGGTGGCCGCGACGCGGTCTCCGACAGCGCGGGGGGTGGAGCAGATGAGGAGCGGACCGTCGTCGTCGCTCGCGGGGAGGCGGCCGTGGCTGCCGCGAATAGGTGAGGGGTCCAGGGGCACGACCGCCATGCGGTAGCGCATGCCGAGTTTCTTGCGCGCCAGTGCGGTGGCCGCCTTGACCTTGACGTAGGGGTCGAGGGGATCCATGAAGAGTTCGACCGGGTCGTAGCCGGGTTTGCGGTGGATCTCGACGAGCTGCGCGAAGTCGGGCGCGCGGTCGTCGTCGAGCCAGTAGTAGTACGTGAACCAGGCGTCGGGTTCGGCGACGGCGACGAGTTCGCCGGCGCGCGGATGGTCGAGGTGATGGGTCTTCTTGCCCTCGTCGTCGAGGAGCTGCTCGATGCCGGGCAGTCCGTCGAGGGCGGCGCGGGTGGCGTCGAGGTCCTCGGGGCGGCGCACGTAGACGTGGGCGAGCTGGTGGTCGGCGACCGCGAAGGCGCGGGAGGCCATCGGGTCGAGGTACTCCATGCCGTCCTGGGTGTGGACCTCGAGGAGGCCCGCGCGGCGCAGGGCGCGGTTGATGTTCACGGGCCGGTTCACGCGGGTGATGCCGTACTCGGACAGGGCGACGACGGTACGGCCCTCGGCGCGGGCGTCGTCCAGCAGCGGAGCGATGGCGGCGTCGAGGTCGGCGGCCGCCTTCAGGGAGCGCGGGTCGTCGGGGCCGAAGCGCTGCAGGTCGTAGTCGAGATGAGGGAGGTAGCAGAGCGTCAGGTCGGGGTGGCGGGTGCGCATGATGTGGCGGGTGGCGTCGATGATCCACTGGCTGGAGACCAGGTCGGCGCCGGGGCCCCAGAAGTGGAACAGGGGGAAGGTGCCGAACTTCTCGGTGAGTTCGTCGTGCAGGGCGGGCGGCCGGGTGTAGCAGTCGGGTTCCTTGCGACCGTCGGCGTAGTAGACCGGGCGGGGGGTGACGGTGATGTCGGTGTCGGCGCCCATGGCGTACCACCAGCAGATGTTGGCGACGGTGTAGCCGGGATGGACGCGGCGGGCGGCGTCCCAGAGCTTGTCGCCGGCGACGAGGCCGTTGTGCTGCCGCCACAGCAGTACGTCGCCGAGTTCGCGGAAGTACCAGCCGTTGCCGACGATGCCGTGCTCCGCGGGCATCGTGCCGGTGAGGAAGGTGGACTGGGCGGCGCAGGTGACGGCGGGCAGGACGGTGCCGAGCGGGGCGCGGGAGCCGGACTGACCGAGCGTCTTGAGGTGGGGCATGTGGTCGAGGAGACGGGGGGTGAGGCCCACGACGTCGAGGACGAGAAGGGGGGTGGGACCGGTCATGGGAGTTCCTTCAGGCCGAGGTCCGTCAGCAGGTCGCGGGCCAGGGTGAGTTCGGCGGCGATGCCGTCGGCGAGCTGGGTGCGGCCGCGGGGGCGCAGCTCGGGCGGGAGGGCCTGCCAGGTGTAGGTCTCGACCTCGAGGTGGCGGGTGAGGGGGTGCGGGCCGCCGACGAGCCGGGTCAGGACGGACTTCAGGACGGGCAGCGTGGAGGTGAGGGGCGCGGTGGGGGCCGCGTGCAGCGGGACGTGGAAGTGGGAGCGCCAGGGAGCCGCGTCGGGCAGGGTGTCGCCGGCCAGGGCCTCGTCGAGGTCGTCGGTGCCGCGCAGTCCGGCGAGGGTGGCGGTGCGGGTCTGGTGCAGGAAGCGGGGTTCGGCGAAGGCGGCCAGGGCCTCGCGGACCTCGGGGAGGTGGGGCTGTTCGGCGTGCAGGGCGGCGGAGAGCTGGGACTTGACCACGGGTACGCCGGCCCGGGTGAGGTCGTCCAGGGCGGTGTGCGGGTCTTCGAAGGAGGTGGCGAGGTGGCAGGTGTCGACACAGATGCCGACGCGGTCGTGGGCGATCGCGGTGAGCGGGGCGATGGCGTCCCGGGTGGTCTCGACGACGCAGCCGGGTTCCGGTTCCAGGGCGACGCGGATGGAGCGCCCGGTCAGCTCCTCGAGGGCGTCGAGGCGTTCGGCGAGGGTGCGCAGGGCGGTGCGGGCCGTCTCCGCTCGCTGCTCGTCGTAGACGGTGCGCCAGGCGAGGGGCAGGGTGGAGATGCTGCCGTCGGTGACGTCGTCGGGGAGGAGTCCGGCGAGGACGCGGGCCAGGGAGGTGGTGTGCTCCAGGCGCTCGGGGTCGGCCCAGTCGGGTTTGTAGACGCGGTACTTGACCTCCTCGGCGCCGAAGCCCTCGTAGGGGAAGCCGTTGAGGGTGACGACCTCCAGGCCGCGCCGTTCGAGTTCGCAGCGCAGTCCGCGCAGGGCGGCGGGGTCGGTGACGAGGGCGTGTGCGGCGTCCTTGGCGAGCCACAGGCCGATGCCGAGCCTGTCCCGGCCGAGGCGGCGGCGGACCGGCTCGCAGTGGTCGCGGAGCTGGGCGAGGACGCCGTCCAGGGTCTCGGCGGGGTGCACGTTGGTGCAGTAGGCGAGGTGGACGGTGGAGCCGTCGGGGTGGCGGAAGCGCATGGCTCACCCCTCCGTGGCGGGGCCGCCGGCCGGTTCCGGCTCGTCTCTGGGTGCGCCGCGGAGGATGGAGTTGCCCTCGTGGGTGGCGTCCGTGGCGCCGACGTCGAGGTCCAGGCGGCCGCTGAGTCCGTAGAAGGCGACGGGGTTGCGCCACAGCACCCGGTCGACGTCGTCCTCGGTGAAGCCCTCGGCGAGCATCAGGTCGGCGACCTTGCGGGTCTTGAGCGGGTCGCTGCGGCCCCAGTCGGCGGCAGAGTTCACCAGGACCTTTTCGGGGCCGTAGGAGCGCAGGATGGCGACCATCCGCTCCTCGTCCATCTTGGTGTCCGGGTAGACGGAGAAGCCGAGCCAGGCGCCGCTGTCCTTGGCCTCCTTGACGGTGGTCTCGTTGAGGTGGTCGACGAGGACGCGGTCCAGGGGCAGGTCGGACTCACGCACGACGTCGAGGGTGCGGCGCAGCCCGGCGAGCTTGTCGCGGTGCGGGGTGTGCACCAGCGCGGGCAGGCCGTGGTCGGCGGCGAGCTGGAGCTGGGCGGCGAGGGCGGTGTCCTCGGCGGGGGTCATGGAGTCGTAGCCGATCTCGCCGACGGCCACCACGTTGTCCTTGACGAGATACCGGGGCAGCGCGTCGAGGACGGGTGTGCAGCGCGGGTCGTTGGCCTCCTTGGGGTTGAGGGCGAGCGTGCAGTGGTGGGCGATGCCGTACTGGGCGGCGCGGAAGGGTTCCCAGCCGAGGAGGGCGTCGAAGTAGTCGAGGAAGGAGGCCGGGGAGGTGCGGGGCTGGCCGAGCCAGAAGGAGGGCTCGACGACGGCGCGGACGCCCGCGGCGTACATGGCCTCGTAGTCGTCGGTGGTGCGCGACGTCATGTGGATGTGGGGGTCGAAGATGCGCATCAGGACTCCTTGCCGTGGGGGTCGTCCGTGCCGTGCGGCGGGGTGGCGGGGGCGGAGCCGGCCAGGGCCAGGACGCGGTGCAGGTCCTCGGGGACGGGGCGGCCCGCGGCGGTGCGTTCCGCGGCGTAGTCACCGAGCATGCGGGCGAGTTCGCCGTCGCCCCGGGCGCGCCGGTCCAGGTCCGCCACCTGGTCGAGGCGGACACCGGTGAACAGGCACTTCAGGACCGCGTGCCGCCAGGCGTGGGCGTCCAGGTGCCGGGCGGCGTAGGGGCCGAGGGCGGCGGCGACGAGCCGGGTGTCGTTGGTGCGCAGGGCGTCCTCGACGAGCGGGAGGGCGTCGGGCCCGTCGGGCACGAGGTGCGGCAGGGCGTGCAGGACGGCGCGGCGTTCGTCGGCGGTGCCCTGGAAGTAGACCCGGGTCAGGGCGTCGGCGTCTGCGTGGGCGGCGTGCAGGATGAGGACGCGGGCGGCGTCGGCGTGGGCGGGGCCGCAGCGGCGGCCGGCCTCGGCCAGGCGCAGCTCCCACACGGAGATGGGCCCGTGGGTGCCGGGGTGGGCGGCGGCCTCGTCCAGGGCCTGGTCGAGCCAGGCGCGGGCGGCTCCGCCCAG
>NZ_JAGMUJ010000060.1 GCF_019049255.1 Streptomyces sp. AC558_RSS880
CGCGCGATCAGCTCGTGCGCCAGCCGGTTCGCCCGCACCTCCAACTCGGCATACGACAGGACCTCGTCTTCGAAGACGACCGCGACCGCGTCCGGAGTGGAGGCCGCCTGCGCCTCGAACACCTCCGCCAGCGTCCCCGCGGCCACCTCACGCCCCGTCGCGTTCCACCCCTCCACCACCCAGCCACGCTCGACCGGCGACAGCACCTCCAGCTCACCGACCCGCACCCGCGGATCGGCCGCCACCGCCTTCAGCAGGCGCACCAGGCCCTCGGCCAGCCGGCGCGCGGTCTCCTCGTCGAACAGATCCCGCGCGAACTCCAACCGGCCCTCGACACCACCGGGACGACCCTCCCCGTCCCGCGACTCCACGAGCTCCAGGGTCAGGTCGAAGCGTGCGTTGTCGAGCGGCACCGCGTGGGCGGTGGCCTGCACCCCGTCGAGGCGCAACGACGTCTCGGGGTCGGTGTGCAGCGAGAGGAACACCTGGAAGAGGGGGTGGCGGGCCAGCGACCTGGGCGGATTGAGAATCTCCACCAGCCGCTCGAAGGACAGGTCCTGGTGGGCGTGCGCCGCCAGATGGGTCTCACGCACCCGGTCCAGCAGCTCACCGAACGTCGGATCCCCCGACGTGTCCGTGCGCAGCACCAGCGTGTTGACGAAGAACCCGACCAGATCGTCCAGCGCCGCATCCGTACGCCCCGCGATCGGCGAGCCGATCGGGATGTCCGAGCCCGCGCCGAAACGCGACAGCAGAACCGCCAGGCCCGCCTGGAGCACCATGAAGAGACTGCTGTCACGCTCCTGGGCCAGGGAGAGCAGCCGCTGGTGCGTGGCCGCGTTCAGCCGCACGGGCACGTCGGCGCCGCCGTAGGTCGCCACCGCGGGCCGTGGCCGGTCGGTGGGGAGCGCCAGCTCCTCCGGAAGACCGGCGAGCTGGGAGCGCCAGTAAGTGATCTGCTGCGTCAGTACGCTGTCGGGATCGGACTCCTGACCCAGTGCTTCTTGCTGCCACAGCGTGTAGTCGGCGTACTGCACCGGCAGCGGCTCCCAGACCGGGGCCCCGCCGGCGCACCGCGCCGCGTACGCGACGGACACGTCGCGGGAGAGCGGGGCCATGGACCAGCCGTCACCGGCGATGTGGTGCAGCGTCACCAGCAGCACGTGCTCGTCGGGCGCGAGCCGGAAGAGGTTCACCCGGATCGGTATCTCCGACGCCAGGTCGAACTTCTCCGTGGTGGCCCGGACGAGCGCGTCCTGCAGTTCGTCCTCGCCGACCTGGGTGAGGCGCAGGTCGAGACGGACCTCGTCGCCGGACAGGATCTCCTGTCGGGGCCGGCCGTCCGTGTCGGGGAAGACGGTGCGCAGGCTCTCGTGGCGCCCGATCACATCGGTGAAGGCCAGCCGCAGCGCGTCGACGTCCAACGGGCCGCTCAGGCGCAGGGCCGCGGGCAGGTTGTAGTTGCCGCCGGCGCCCTCCAGCCGGTTGAGGAACCACAGCCGCTGCTGGGCGGGCGACAACGGGATCTCCGCCGGGCGCTCCACGGCGGTCAGCGGCTTGCGGGCGGGGGCCTCGGCGGCCCGGATGCGGGCCGAGATTCCCGCCACCGTCGGGTCCTGGAACAGATCCCGTACCGTCAGCTCCACCTTGAGCTGGCGGCGGACGCGTCCGAGCAGCCGGGTGGCGGTGAGGGAGTGGCCGCCCAGGTCGAAGAAGCTGTCGTCGATGCCGACCCGCTCCACGCCCAGTACGTCGGCGAAGAGCCGGCACAGCTGCTCCTCACGCTCGTTGCGCGGCCCCCGGCCGCCGGTGCCGCCGCCGAACTCGGGCTTGGGCAGCGCCTTGCGGTCCACCTTGCCGTTGGCGGTCACCGGCAGGGCGTCCATGGGGACGAACGCCGAGGGGACCATGTACTCGGGCAGCTGCTCCGCGGTCCGGTCGCGCAGTTCGGCAGTCAGGACGGCCGGGTCCCGGTCGTCGGCCTTCAGCACCACATAGGCGACCAGGTGCTTGTCGCCGGGCTGGTCCTCCCGTACCACCACCGCGGCCTGGGACACCAGCGGGTGGCCGGAGACGACCTTCTGGATCTCCTCCAGTTCGATGCGGAAGCCGCGGAGTTTGATCTGGTCGTCGACGCGGCCGACGAACTCCAGCTGTCCGTCCGGCCTCCAGCGGGCCAGGTCGCCCGTGCGGTACATCCGCTCACCGGGCGCGCCGAAGGGGTTCGCCACGAACCGCTCGGCCGTCAGGCCGGTGCGGCGCAGGTAGCCGCGGGCCAGGCCGGCGCCGGCGATGTACAGCTCACCGGGGGCACCCGCCGGGGCGGGCCGCAGCCTGCCGTCGAGCACGTAAAGGCGTGTGTTGTACGACGGAAGTCCGATGGGCGGGGCACCCTTGCCGGCCTCCAGTGGCGCACTGAAGGTCGCGCCGACGGTCGACTCGCTGGGGCCGTACCCGTTGACCATCCGCAGGCGCGGGGCCCACCGGTCCATCAGCTCGGCGGACGTGGCCTCACCGGCCACCGTCAGGCAGCGGAAGGCGGGGAAGTCCGCGGGCCGGACGGTGGCCAGGGCTGCCGGCGGGATGATCGCATGGGTCACCTCCTGGTCGACGAGCACCTTGGTGAGAGCGTCGTCGGCCAGCGGGCCGAGCGGTGGGATGACGAGCGCGGCGCCCGCACCGTAGGCCATGCAGAGCTCCGCCACCGAGGCGTCGAAGCTGGGCGAGGCGTACTGGAGCACCCGGCTGTCGGCGGTGACGTCGAGCCGGTCGACCACCGTCGCGGCGAGGCTCGCCACGCCGTGGTGGGTGACGACGACGCCCTTGGGGCGGCCGGTGGACCCCGAGGTGTAGATGACGTACGCGGGATGTGCCGACGCGACGGCGACGGTGGGGTTCTCCTCCGTGCTGCCGGTGAGGTCGACGCCGTCGATCAGCAGGCGGGGCACTCGGTCGTGTTCGGGGAGCCGGGTGGCGTGCTCGGTGTCGGTGATGAGCAGGGCGGGGGCGGCGTCCTCGAGGATGTAGTCGATCCGCTCGGCCGGGTAGTCCGGGTCGACGGGCAGATAGGCGGCTCCGGCCTTCATCACGGCGAGCTGTGCGACGGCGATGTCCACGGACCGGGGCAGCGCGAGGGCCACGATCTGCTCACTGCCCACACCGCGCTCGATCAGCAGATGAGCCAGCCGGTTGGCACGGGCGTTGAACTCCGCGTAGCTGTAGGTCACTTCGGTGGAGGAGATCGCGGTCGCCGCGGGAGTGCGGGCCGCGTGGTCCTCGACGATCCGGTGGAAGGGCACCGGGTCGATGGCGCGTCCGAAGTCGTTCCACTCGACCAGGACCTGGTGCCGGCTCCGCCCGGTCAGCAGGTCCAGCTGCCCGATGGGGCGGGCGTCCTTGTCGGCGATTCTGCCGAGCAGCGCGACGAAGCGGTCCAGGACGTCCTGGGCGGTGACGGTGTCGAAGACGTCTCCGCGGTAATCCAGCCGCACCTGCATGCGCTCGCCCGGGACGGCGGTGAGCACGGCGGTGTAGTGGCTGGCGTCGCGGGCGTCGAACCCGGTGATGCTCAGCCCGTCACCGGGGAGCTTCAGGTCGGAGGTGTCGACCGGGTAGTTCTCCAGGACGATGCACGTGTCGAAGAGGTCGCCCACTCCGGCGATCTGCTGGAGATCGGTCAGGCTGACGTGGTGGTACGGGGTGAGGGCGGCCTGCTCGGCCTGGAGCCGGTCGGCCAGGGCGCCGAAGTCCTCGGCGGGATCGAGGGTGACGCGCACGGGCAGCGTGTTGATGAACAGGCCGACCATCGACTCGATGCCGGGAATGTGGGCCGGCCGGCCGGAGACCGCCATGCCGAACACGACGTCGTCACGACCGGTGAGCTGCCCGACCACGGTTGCCCAGGCCGACTGCAGAAGGGAGTTGATCGTACGGCCGTCCGCCCGGCTCTGACCGACGAGCGCGGCGGTCAGCTCGGCGGACAGGGTGGTGGACACCCGCTCGGGCAGGTTGTGGCTCCTGCCCCGGCTGACCGGGGCCACCAGGCTGGGTTCCTCAAGACCGCGGAACGCCTGTGTCCAGGCGGCGTCCGCCGCGGCCTGGTCCTGCTGGGCCAGCCAGCCGAGGTACTCGCGGTAAGGGGTGACCCGGGGCAGGGCGGACGCGTCGCCCCGGGTCCCGTACAGCTCGAACAGCTCGGTCAGCAGGACGGGCATCGACCAGCCGTCGAGCAGGATGTGGTGGTTGGTGAACACCAGCCGGTACTCATCGGGCGCCAGCTTGACGAGCGTGAACCGCAGCAGCGGCGGCCGCTTCAGGTCGAAGCGGCGCGTCCGGTCCTCGGCGAGCCAGCGCTCCCACTCCGCCTGACGGGCGTCCGCGGGCAGCCGGCTGAGATCGGTCTCGGTCCACGGCAACTCCACATCACGTGGAATCACCTGCACGGGCTCGTCGAACTTCTCGTACAGGAATGCCGACCGGAGATTGGGGTGCCGCTGCAACAGAGCCGCCGCCGCCTGCCGCATCCCGTCGGCATTCAGCGGACCCTCGATGTCGAGCACGAGCTGGACGGTGTAGATGTCGTCCGAGGTCTCGTCATAAACCGCGTGGAACAGCAGCCCCTGCTGCAGCGGCGACAGTGGAAGGATGTCCTCAACTCCGGGCCTATTCACCAGAACTACTCCCGATCTATCTGCGCGAAATTCCGCGCCCGCATACAGTCAGTGCATTCCGGCGTTCACTCAACAACGGGGAGTGTTGGCTCACAACCACGACTGCAACAACCTGCCAGGGGGCGGGACGCGGTGTGATGAGCCGCAGGGGGAACAGCAGTTGGCTGTCGCGGTCATGGTCCGTCGAGGGGCCGCTCGATAACGTCCACGGGACGCCTCCGCCCGGGGCGGGGTGAAGGCCGTAACCGGAATCCCCGACGTGGACGCGGGTGTCTTTCCGGCGTGAACGGTGAACAGGGGGGCGTATGCGGATTCCAGTGGGTGACCTGGTATTCGACGTGGAGGTGTCCGGTCCGGAAGAAGGCGATCCGGTTCTCCTGCTGCACGGCTTCCCGCAGAGCAGGCACACCTGGGACCAGGTCGTACCGGAACTGCACGGCGCCGGCCTGCGTACCGTCGTGCCCGATCAGCGCGGTTACTGCGACGGCGCCCGCCCCGCCGGAGCGGACGCCTACGCGCTGCCGCTGCTGGCAGGCGACGCGGTGGGCCTCCTGGACGCCCTCGGCATCGAATCCGCCCATGTGGTCGGTCACGACTGGGGTGCCGTCGTCGCCTGGTGTCTGGCGGCGCGCCACGCCACGCGGGTGCGCACCCTGACCGCGGTGTCCTTCCCGCATCCGGAGGCGTTCTGGTACGCGTTGCGGAACGATCCCGTACAGCGTGAGCTGTCCCGGTACGTCGCCTACTTCGTGTCGCCGGAGAGCACCGCCGGAATGCTCGAGGACGATGCCGCGATGCTGCGGTCCCTCTTCGGCGACGCGGTCGCCCCCCAGCAGGCGAAGCGCTATCTCGACCTGCACACCCGGCCCGGCGTGCTGGACGCGGCCCTGAACTGGTACCGCTCCGGAAGCCTGTTCGCCGAGCACGAGGGCTTCGGCCCCGTCGCGGTGCCCACCACCTACATCTGGAGTGACGACGACAGGGTGGCGAGCCGCGTCGCCGTCGACGGGACGGCGGAGCATGTCACCGGCCCCTACCGGTTCGTACTCCTGGAAGGGGTCGGACACTGGCAGCCGGAGCAGGCGCCGGACCGTATCGCCGCGGAAGTCCTGCTCCGGGCGCGCCCGGGCGGCTGAGCCCGTTTTCCTGCACGGCCGGCGCAGTCGCCCGTCCGTGCTCATCACACGGAGGGAGTGCGGAATGACAGACCTGGCCGACCCGGAACTGCCCAGAAGCGGTCGTACCGAGGAGATATGGGCGGAGCTCCGCGCGCAGTCGCCGCTCTACCGGAACGAGCGGGAGAACGGCCGCCCGTTCTGGGCCGTCCTCTCGCATCCGCTGGCGAATCAGGTGCTCAAGGATTCCGCGAATTTCACCTCGGAGAAGGGGATGCGGCTCGACCACAATCCCCTGGCCACCGAAGCTTCCGCGGGAAAGATGCTGATCGTCACCGACCCGCCGCGACACGGGAGGATCCGGCGGATCATCAACTCGGCGTTCACGCCGCGGATGGTCAGACGGCTCGAGGACACCATGCGCTCCACCGTCGTCGAGACACTGGACGAGGCCCTGGAGAAGGGCACCAGCGACTTCGTCGACGCCGCCGCCCGGCTGCCGGTCTCCGTCATCTGCGACATGCTCGGCGTGCCCAAGGAGGACTGGGGGTTCATGCTGGACAGGACCATGGCCGCCTTCGGCTCTGATGCGGTGGACGGCGGTGAGGATCACGCACTGCGCGCGGCCGCGGCCCACACCGACCTGCTCATGTACTACGACGAGTTGGTGGAACTGCGCCGCAGGGACCCGCAGGAGGACGTGGTCAGCGCCATGGTCCGGGGCGAGGTGGACGGCGAGCCGCTCACCGACGAGGAGATATTCCTCAACTGCGACGGGCTGATCTCGGGTGGCAACGAGACCACCCGGCACGCCACCGTCGGCGGGCTGCTCGCCCTCATGGACAATCCCGGCCAGTGGGACCGGCTGCGCGCCGATCCCGAACTGCTGCCGAGTGCGGTGCAGGAGGTGCTGCGCTACACCAGTCCCGCCATGCACGTGCTGCGCACCGCCAACCGGGACACCGAGCTCGAGGGCCGGCCGATCGCGGCGGGCGACGAAGTGGCGGTGTGGCTGTCGGCCGCCAACCGTGACGGGCGGGTCTTCGAGGATCCCGACGCCTTCGACATCGGCCGCACCCCCAACCGCCACCTCGCCTTCGCCTCGGGCACCCACTTCTGCCTCGGCTCGGCACTGGCGACCATGGAACTGTCCGTGATGTTCGAGGAGTTGACCCGACGGGTCGGGACCGCCGAACACGCCGGGCCCGTGCAGCGGATGCGATCCAACCTGATCTGGGGCTTCGAGTCGATGCCGGTGACCTTGGGCCGCAGAGGTTGACCGCGTGCGCGACCGGTCTCCGCCGCACGAAGCAGCGGGTTCATCCCCGAGGCTGACTTCGGCCACCGAACCCTGCGGAACAATGAAAGCATGGCAATGCCGATGAAGAGTTCAGAAGCGATCGTCACGAGCACCGAAAGGCCCGTGCCGCGCTGGGCGGAGCGGTTCGCCCATCTCATTCCGCTGATCGCTCTGCCGGTGTGTTTGTGGCGAATTCCCATCGCATTCGGATTCACGATGGGAACCGGCCTTCCGCCCATCGACGGACCTCTGTGGGTGTCCATTTCCTACGTGGGCGGACTCAGTGTGGTGTCCGAGTTGTTCGCGCTGGCGTGTTTCAGCTTGGTGCGTCCCTGGGGTGAAGTCCTGCCCGGCTGGGTTCCGGTGTTCGGCGGCAAGCGCGTTCCGCCGTACCTGGTGATCGTTCCCGCCGCCATCGGTGGCCTCGCCATCACCGCGGTGCTGATCAGTTGGTTCCTCAGCACATTCCAGCTCGCGGGATTCGAGCGCGATCAGTTCGACAATGTGTGGTGGGAGTTGCTGGCGGTGTCAAGCAGCGGACTGTTCTCTCTGTGCGGCCCGATGGTGCTGGCCCTGACCTATGCCTACTACCGGCGCCGCTGCCACCCGGAGGGATGAGGAGCAGCAGGACGACGAAGCCCCGACGGCAGGGGCTTCGTCCCGTTTCCCTCAGGGGCCGAACCCGGCAGGTCGACGCCGGGTTCGGCCCCTTCCCCGTGTGAACCGCGCGAGGAGGTGCGAAGCCGCTCGCACCCCGCGCGTACGTGAGCACCGCGGTGCGCGGGCGCGTCGGCACGAACCGGGCCCCGGGCGCGGAAGGAGGCTGCCGGCCGTCGGTTCGTCCGCGCCCCTGCCGGTGACCGGCCGGCGCATCCCGCATCCCGCGTCGCGTGTGTGCCCGAGGCCCTGCCGCGCGTGGAGCACGGGCCGTCCGCCGAGCTGATCGTGACGGCCGTCCCGAGTGCCTGATGCGCGTACTGTTCCCGGCCCGACGATTCACGGTCATCGGGCTTCGACGACCGGGGGAGGAGATCGCCGCACGCCCGGCCGCGACCCGCCGGAGCGGTTCTCCCCCAACGGCCGCCCACGCCAAAAGGGCGGGCTCTCCCGCCCTGTCATGGTGGGAGAGCCCGCACAGCCCATCGGCGTGCCGATGGGCTGTCGATCAGGTTCAGCGCCCGCTCGGGATCAGCCTGTCATCGTCCTTCGTGTCGTCGTCCGTCGCCGGCCGGGGCGCCGGAGCGGGCTCGTCCGGAAGCTCCACCGACAGGTGCGGCATGCGCTTGTCCAGCCAGCCCGGCAGCCACCAGTTGTTCTTGCCGAACAGGTGCATCAACGCCGGGACCAGCATGGTGCGCAGGATGAAGGCGTCCAGCGCCACCGCCCCGGCCAGGCCGACACCGAACATCGCGCCGGCCCGCTGACCCGACAGGACGAAGGAGCCGAACACCGCGATCATGATGACGGCGGCGGCGTTGATCACCCGGCTGGTCTCGGCGAGACCGTTCCGGACCGACGTGGCGTTGTCCTTGCCCTTGACCCACTCCTCGTGCATCCGGCTGACCAGGAACACCTGGTAGTCCATGGAGAGGCCGAAGAGCATGGAGAGCATGATCACCGGAAGGAAGGCCTCGATCGGTCCCTCGCCCACGCCGAGCAGGTCCGATCCGAACCCCCACTGGAAGATCAGCACCAGCACGCCGAAGGACGCGGCGACCGCGAGCACGTTCATCAGCGCGGCGGTGGCCGGAATGACGAAGCTGCGGAACGCGAGCATCAGCAACAGGAAGCCGAGCACCACGACCACCCCGATGAAGAGGGGCAGCTTCTCGGCGAGCGCGTCGGAGAAGTCGTCGGAGACGGCCGTCGTACCGCCGACGTAGACCTCGAGCGAACTGTCGCCGGACGCGTCGGGGATCACGTTGTCGCGGAGCCGACTGATCAGTTCGGACGTCTCCTCGGACTGGGGTGAGGTCTCCGGTACCACCTGCACGATCCGCAACTCGGTGTCCGGCGCGGCCGGGGCGGCCACTACCTCGGTCACCCCCTCGGTACTCCTCACCTTGGCCACCACCGCGTCGAGCGCGGCGCTGTCCTGCGGGGTCTTCACGACGGCCACCAACTGCAGCGGTCCGTTCGAGCCCTCACCGAATCCCTCGGCGAGAAGGTCGTAGGCCTTCCTCGTCGTGGTGGTGGTGGGGTTGTTGCCCTGGTCGGAAAAGCCCAGGCGCAGTGAGAACGTCGGGATCGCCAGCGCCACCATGACGACGGCGGCGACGGCCGACAGGGCCCTCGGACGCTGTTCCACGAAGACCGACCAGCGTGCCGCGAGCCCCGTCGCGAGCTCTCCCTGCGGTCCCCGCTCGGCGAGCTTGCGCCGTTGACGGCGGCTGAGGACCCGGCCCTTCATCAGGCCCAGGAGGCCGGGCAGGAGCGTGACGGCGGCGAGCATCGTGGTCAGCACGACCAGCGAGGCGGCGGCGGCCATGCCGTTGAGGAAGTCGAGGTTGATGACGAACATGCCCAGGAGCGAGATGCACACCGTGCCGCCGGCGAAGAGCACGGCGCGACCGGAGGTGTTGACGGCTCCGGTGGCCGCGTCCTCCGGAGTCATACCGCGGTTGATGTTGCTCCGGTAGCGGGTGACGATGAACAGCGCGTAGTCGATACCGACGCCCAGGCCGATGAGCGTGCCGAGCATCGTCGAAAACTCTGGCACGGACATGACATGACTGGCCAGGGCGACGGCGCTCAGTCCCACGCCGACACTGAACAGCGCGGTGACGATCGGGACCAGCATGGCGAGGAAGGAGCCGAAGGCGAAGTAGAGGACGACGGCCGCGGCGATCACACCGACGATCTCGCTCAGATTGGCCGGCGGCTCGTCGGCGTACGAGATGACGCCCCCGCCCAGTTCCACCTCGAGCTGGTCACCGGAGACGCCCTTCGCCACCTTCACGAGCTTCTTGACGTCCGCGGGCTCGATGTCCTCGAAGGGCACGCCGAAGGTGAGCTGCGCGTAGGCGATCCTGCCGTCCTCGCTGATCTGCGCCGCGCCTTCGGGCCCGTACGGTCCGGTCACCCGGCCGATCTTGGGGAGCCCTTCGACCTCGTCCAGCATGCGGGTGATCTTCTGCTGGACCGCCGGATCCCGGACCGATCCCGACTTCGCCTCCCAGACGATGGACGCGGATTCACCGGCCTGCTCCGGGAACGCGTCCTCCATCAGCTCGAGCGCTTTGGTCGAGTCATTGCCCGGAAGGGTCAACGAGTTGGAGTACTTGGCCCCACCGGCGGCGTTGGTGGCCACGGTGAAACCCGCGAGTGCGACGATCCACAGGATGATGACGATCCACCGGTGTCGGAAACACCAACGGCCTAATGCGCCCACAACTTACTCCACTTCACTGTCGATCGACCGAGTACGGCCAGGGGGTGGGGGTCCGGACACCTCTGGTCCTGGTGGACCGGTGCTCCGGTGGTTCTGGCGGGCCGGCGCTCCGGCGTGCCGCCCGGGCCAGAGGTGACGAAACGCCGCGGCAAGCCTTCATCGGCCGGTTCGGGGCGGTCAACGCGGACTACAGCAACCTGCCAGGCCGAGGGCCCTCCGGCCGGGTGCGGAGCGGACGGCCTCCCCGCCTGCGTGGCGTTCGCCGTCTGCGCACCGGCTGAGGCGTCCACCGGCTTCCCGGCTCCGTCGCCCGGCCGCCCACCGACACGTCCCACACCTGTGCCGGGCCGCTGAATCCGTTGCCGTCGGCCTCCTCGGTCGCTGTCCGCGAGGCGTGGGAAGGAATCCGGGCGATCACCCGTACGCGTCCTGAGAGCCACCGTGCGTTCGGCGTGGCACCGATTCCCCGGCGGCCGGGAAGGCCCCTGACGTGGCAGCAAGTGGCCACCTTCGTGGTGCCCGTGGCGGGGGACCGGCCGCGGGCGCCGGGGCCGGGCACCGAGGAGGAAGATGGCGGCTCGGCGCCGTCACCGCCGTCGCCCACGGCCGGCCGTGCAGCTTCCTGCACCTCCCATTGCCCCCAAACCCCAAGTGAGCTGACATGGAGGGGAATTCAAGGATCCCGGCGCTACGGGGCGGAATCCTTCGAACTCGCTTGTGTTCACCGAGAGACAGGGGGAGTGATGCACGAGCGTGAGTTCCGGGCTTTTGTTTCCGTGGCCGAGACTGGGCGCATGGATCAGGCGGCGAAGGTTCTCGGATATTCGCAACCTGCCATCAGCTATCAGATCAAGTGCCTGGAACAGATCCTGGGTACCAAACTGTTCACCCGGGACTCCACCGGGGCGAGACTCACCAGGGAGGGGCAGATGATACTGCCGTCGGCCCGGGCCGTTCTCGCCCTGATCGACAGCATGAAAGTCGTCTGCTCCCAGGTGTGACGTCTCATGGCTCCTGAGCGGGCTCTCCCCCTCCGGCTCCGGAGCCGCGTCACGCCCGAGGCCGTTGCCGCGACGGCTGATTCCACGTCGTACGCGAACTCGTACAGGAACGCGGGTATGCCCCCGGTGTCCGTGGCGGCATGAACCGCGGCTGACGGCCCCGTCCTTTCGACGGGCGGACCGCCGGCACGGTACAGCCCGCCACGCCGCCGCGGAAGCACCGTGTCCGCCGTCGCCGGCCACTCGACACGTCGTCCAGCCCAACGCACTGTGCCCCACGGGATGTTCCCGTGGGGCACAGTGCGTTGGGCTGCCCGCGGTCCGTGGGCCGGTCGCCGGGGGACTCCCCTGCGGGAGGGGGCACCGGCTCGCTCCACCCGCCGCAGCGATCCGGCCGGATCGGTGGTGACGGCGTCGCGTCACCGGGCGCCGACCGGCGCCTGCCCGTACCGGCCCGGCACCGTCCCGTACCGGCCCCGCCCCGTATCTGTCCGTACCGGCCCCGCCCCGTGCCGCCGACGGCCAAAAATTCTTCGATGTCCCGGCGTGACGCTCAGCGACCACAGGTGCCGGCGGAGTGATCGCGGCGGCCGGTCCGGCCCCGCTGCCCGGCGAAACCGTCCGTGTTCCCGGTGGACGGGAAGCGGCGGACCGTCCGGAAGGGGATCGGCGGAAACAACGCAATGCATTATTCGATTTCTCTCATTGCGAAGTCTCGAACGCGGGGTCGAATCGGTCGCCGGCAGGGCTTGTTGATGTCAAACGATGCTGCTTAGGGTTGTCCCGAATTCGGTGACGCCGCCGGGAAGCGGACAGCTCGACGGCCCCTCCGTTCGAGGGTGACAGCGCCGAGTACCACGTGCTCGTGAGCGGCGAGGGCCGGCACTCCGTCCGGCCCGTCTTCGCCGAGATCCCGCAGGGCTGGGAAACGGTGCACGGTGTGGCCTCCTGCCAGGAGTGCCCCGACCACGTCACCGAACACGGGACCGATACGCGTCCGCGCAGCCTCGCCGCGACCCTGGGCGCCCAGGGCTCCCGAGGAAGACCTCACAGACCGTCTAGGAGAGAAGCATCATGCCGATACTTGCCGAAGACCGCCGCACCACCGTCAAGGAGATCGTCTGCGACATCCTCGAACTCGAGGAGGACGAAGTCACCGAGACGAGCCTCTTCATCGACGAGCACGGCGCCGACTCGCTGCGCGCGATCGAGATCCTGGCCTCCCTGGAGAAGGAGTTCGGCATCACCATCGACCAGTCCGAGCTGGCCCAGATGGTGAACCTGGAGGCGGTCTACAAGGTCGTCGCGGAGGCTCCGACCCGCTGACCCGTCGCCGTCCCGCCGACCCGAAGGTTTAAGGGGAAAAACATGTCCTCAGTACGCCCCGGCGGTATCACCGGGAAACGCCGGGTGGTCCTCACCGGCTTCGGAGTGATCTCCAGCATTGGCATCGGGGCCGAGGAATTCACCGAGAGCCTACGGGCCGGCCGAAGCGGTGTCAGTCCGATCTCGCTGTTCGACGTGGAGGGTTTCGCACACGTCAACGGCTGCGAGGTCAAGGGCTTCGAGCCCGAGCAGTGGATCTCCCGCACCCCGGTACGGGAGTTGGGCCGCGCCAGCCGCTTCGCCGTCGCGGCGGCGGTCATGGCGCTCCGGGACGCCGGACTGGACCCCGTGGAACTCGCCGGCCGACGGGGACTGATCTCCGTCGGCACCACGGACGGCGAGTCCTACGAGCTGGACCGGCTGGTGGCCGCCGAGCTCGCCGACGGACCGGAGAACATGGATCCGGGCATCGTCAGGCGGGTCTCGGCGGCCCGGCTCTCCACCGCCATCGCCCAGGAACTGGACCTCACCGACGTGGAGGCCCCCACCATCGCCACCGCCTGCTCCGCGGGCAACTACGCGATCGGGTACGGCTTCGACGCCGTCAGCTCCGGCGAGGTGGAGTACGCGCTGTGCGGCGGCGCCGACGCCATGTGCCGCAAGACGTTCACCGGCTTCTACCGCCTCGGCACCATCGCCCCCGACAAGGTCCAGCCCTTCGACGTCGACCGCAAGGGCATCCTCACCGGCGAGGGTGCGGGCGTGCTCGTCCTGGAGAGCCTGGACAGCGCCCTGGCCCGCGGCGCCACCATCTACGCCGAGGTGCTCGGCTACGGCCTCAACTGCGACGCGTACCACCAGGTCGCCCCCAACGGCGACAGCGTGGCGCAGTGCATGAGCCTCGCCCTCGACAACGCCGGAGTGAAGCCCGACGAGGTCGACCTCATCTCGGCCCACGGCACCGGCACCAAGGCCAACGACATCACCGAGGCCGGCGCCATCCGCAAGGTGTTCGGCGCGGCCACGCCCCGCACCATCTCGCTGAAGTCGATGCTCGGCCACACCATGGGCGCCGCCAGCGCGCTCGGCGCGATCGCCTGCGGCCTCGCCATCACGCACGGCTTCATCCCGCCGACCATCAACCACAACCGCACCGACCCCGAGTGCGAGATCGACTGCGTGCCCAACCACGCCGTCGAGGCCGACCTGCGCGTGGTGCAGAACAACGGCCTCGCCTTCGGCGGCAACAACGCCATCGTCATCCTCGGCAAGTACGACAGGGACGGTGAGCGCCGGTGACGTACGCCATCGTCGGCACGGGAGCGGTCGCCGGCATCGGCGCCGACCCGGCCGAGATCTTCGACAGCCTGTGCGCCGGGCGCAGCGGCCTCGCCCCGCTGAAGGCCTTCGACCGCACCCGCTTCAAGGCGCAGCAGCTCTTCGAGATCGACGACCGGCCGCAGGACGGCACCGACGAGCCGGGCCGCGCGAGCCGCTTCCTGGTGGAGGCCGTCCGGCAGGCCGTGCGCGACGCGGGGCTGCCGGAGGACCTCTCCGGCGTCCCGGTCCTCGTCGGCACCGGACTGCGCGAGCTGCGCTCCCTGGAGCTGTGGTGGCGTGACGGCGTCCCCTTCGACGCCGACGGACTGCACTTCGAGGACGCCCTGCGCACCGCGTTCGGCGCCGTCGACACCCACACCTTCGCCGGTGCCTGCTCCGCGTCCCTGTACGCCCTGGCGCTCGGCTGGGACCTGCTCGAACTCGGCGAGGCGGAGACCGTCGTCGTGGCCGGGTGCGACGTGGTCACCGAGAGCATGTTCGGCCTCGCCGACCGCGTGCAGTTCGACCCGCCCCCCGCGGTGCGGCCCTTCGACACCGACCGCCGCGGCACCATCCTCGGCGAGGGCGCCGCCGCCGTCGTCCTCACCCGCGCACCGGGCGACCGTCCGGTGCGCGGCCGGCTGCGCTCGGTGGCCGTCAACTGCGACGCCCACCACCAGACCGCGCCCGACGAGGCGGGCGTCACCGCCGCGGTACGCCAGGCGCAGCGACGCGCCGGAGTCGAACCCGCGGACATCGACCTGGTCATGCTGCACGCCACCGGCACCCCGCTCAACGACCGCACCGAAGCCGTCGTCACCGCGCGGGTCTTCGACGGCGCGCGCCCGGCCCTCACCGGCATCAAGTCGCTGACCGGGCACACCTCGGGTTCGGCCGGGCTGCTCGGTCTGATCGTCGCCCTGCACTCGCTCGGCAGCTCGGTGGTGCCGCCGATCGCGGGCCTGGCCGACCCCCTCCCGGAGGCGGACGGCCTGCGCCTGGTGACCGGTGAGCCCCTGACCGCACCGCTGCGGCTGGCGCAGGTCAACAGTTTCGGCTTCGGCGGGGTCAACGCCGTCGCCGTCGTGGGAGGTACCGCATGACGATCGCCGTCACCGGCGTCGCCGTGGCACTGCCGGGCACGTCCGACCCGCGGGACCTCCTCCGACCGGCTCCGCCGGGCGCCGAACCCGTCGACCCCGCGGCCCGCATCGGCAAGAAGGGCCTGCGCTTCAAGGACCGCGCCACCCGGCTCGGCCTGCATCTCGCGCATGCCGCGCTCACCGACGCCGGCCTCCTGGAGGCCGGCAGGACGACCGTGCCCGGCGACCGGATCGCCACCGTGGTCAGCTCCAACCTCGGCAACGCGGACACCGTGTGCCGGGCGGTGGAGACCATCGCCAAGGAGTCCACCGAGGCGCTCAGCCCGATGGACACCCCGAACGCCTCCAGCAACATCATCGCCTCGGAGACCGCCATCCGCTACGGTCTGCGCGGCCCCAACCTCACGGTGTGCAACGGCCGTTCCTCCGGCCTCGACGCGGTCCGCTGGGCCGCCGTGCTGCTGCGCGCTGGCCGCGCCGACCACGTACTGGTCACCGGCGTGGAACCGGACAACGAGGTCACCCGCCGGCTCGTCGGCGGCCCGGTGGCCGACGGCGGTGCCGCCCTGGTGCTCAGCCGCGCCGCCACGGCCCCGGCCCGCGTCCTGCTCGGCCCGGTCGTCCGCACCGCCCGGCCGGACGACACCGTCACCGAACTGGCGCGGCGCACCCCGGACGGCCGGCTCTGGCTCAGCCCCGGCGAGCACCCCGTGCCGACCGGCGCCCGGCGCCTCGACCTGGGCGGCTGGGGCGAACTGTCCGGCGCGCTCGGTGTGGTCCAGTGCGCCGCCGCGGCCGGCTGGTTCGCCGAGGGCGGCACGCCGGTGGCGTACGCCCTGGCCGGCGCCACGGGCGCGGTCCTGCTCGCCCCGGAGCGCACCCGATGAGGAACGTCGTCCTGCTGCACGGTCTCGCCAACAACGAGCACGTCTGGTCCTCGCTCACCGGCCACTGGAACCCCGGCGTCGAGGTCCACGCGCCGCGGCTGCCCTGGCACGGCGGCGGGATCGCCGACTGGCGTCACGAGACGGACTCCGCGGCCCGTCTGGCGGACGTGCTCGACCGGGTGCCGGGCGGCCCCGACCTGGTCGTCGCCCACTCCTTCAGCTCGGTGCTGCTGCTGGAACTGCTCAGCCGCCGTGCCGCGGCGGGCGAACCACCGGGCCTGTCCGGTGTCGTCCTCGTCAACCCCTTCTACCGGAGCGACGCCGACGACTTCCACTGGGACATGATCGCGCCGACCCTGGACGACTTCCCGCGCACCATGGCCGAGTCCATGAGGCTGCGCACCCGGGACCGTCCCGTCGATCCGGACCTCCTCACCGACATGGCCCGGCGGATGACCGAGTGGATCGGACCCTACGGCTGGCTCCGGTTCTTCGACGCGTACCTGCGCACACCGCTGTTCCGGGTCGACCTGGTCACCACGCCGGCCCTGGTGATCGGCGGAGAGGACGACCGGTCCGCGCCCGTGGAGCAGGCCCGTGGGCTCGCCGCCCGGCTGCCCGGGGCGCAGTGCGTGACCGTCCCCGGCTGCGGTCACTTCCCGATGCTCGAACGGCCCGACTGGTTCACGGCCGGCGTGCAGGCCTTCCTCGGCCTCCTCCCGCCCCGCGTCCGGCCCCTGGCCGACGCCTGACCCCGCCGCGCTCGACCCGGCCGACCCGACACGACCCGACACGAAGGAGTCCGTGATGGACCCGACGCCCCACCCCGCGGTGACGGCGCTGCTGCACACCCCGACCACGGCGCGGCTGCGACCTCTGTTCGAAGGCAACAACATCAGTTTCGCCATCGGCTTCAAGCACATCAACTACGTGGCCGAAGCGGCGGTCCTGCACCACTTCAGAGCGGCCGGGCTGCCCGTCGGAGACCTCTACCGGCGCTTCGGGCTCGGCTTCGACGTGGTCGACATCCGCTCCCGGCTCGGCGCGCTCCTCGCCGTGGACGACGAGGTCGAGGCGGTCGTCACCCCGAAGACCAAGGACGGCGAGGGCCGTTTCCGCTTCCGCGTCGAGCAGTTCGTCGAGCGGGACGGCCGCCGCGTGCGGTGCGCCGACTCCACGCTGGTGGTGGCGCTGCGCGTCGACGGCCACATCCAGCCGGAGGAGGCGTGGCCCGCCGGTCTGGACCGGTTCACCACCGCCCGCCTCGGCACCGGCGACCGCCTGGAGCTCGCGGCGAAGCCCGTGCCGTACGGCGAGTTCACCGCCGGCCGCGGCACCAGCGCCGACCCGGTCCTGACCGAACTCATCGGTGAGACCAACGCGTTCGGCTGGCGCTGGCGCGTGGGCTACTTCTACTGCCACTACAACGAGCGCGTGCAGATGTCCGGCTTCCTGCGGATCATGGAGGAGGTCGAGGACCTCTTCCTCGCCGACCGGGGCCTGCCCATCAAGGAGGTCCTGGACACCCGCGGCTGGATCCCCGTCGTCACCCAGTCCCGGATCGAGCTCCTCGACGAGACCCTCATGGAGGAGGAGCTCTACACCGTCTACACCGTGGAGCAGGTCTTCAAGACGCTGCTCTACACCACCCGCATGGACTGCTACGTCCTGCGCGACGGGCAGCTGGTGAAGACGGCCACCGGCACCATCACCCACGGCTACCTCCACGAGACGGCCCCCAACCAGTGGGAGATGGCCGAGTTCGACGAGAGCGCCGTCACCGCCCTCACCACGCCCCGCAAGGCGGCGGCATGAGCGCCCCCGCGACCGCACGGCCGGTCATCACCGGCTGGTCGGCGGTCTCCCCGTACGGCATCGGCGCCGAGGCCTTCGCCGAGGGCCGGCGCACCCGGCGGCCGACCTCCGCTCCCGTGGACACCGAGCGCTGGCGCGTGCCCGCCGGCGATGCCCACCTCGTCCCCGGGTTCGAGGTCCGCGAGGTGCTCGGCAAGAAGGGCACCCGCTCCATGGACCGGGTCACCGGCCTGGCCGTGGCCGCCGTCGGCTCCCTTCTCGGCCGGCCGGAGGCGGAGCGCGAGACGGAGACCGGTGAGCGGGCCGCGCTCGTGCTCGCCACCACCACCGGCAGCGCCGCCAGCATGATGGACTTCACCCGCAGCTCCCTCGAAGGCGCCCGCCCCTACGACGTCGACCCGGCCGTGATGCCGAACGCGGTGATGAACTGCGCCGCCGGCCAGTGCGCCATCTGGTACGGCATCAAGGGTCCCAACACCACGCTGGCCGGCGGCCGCGCGGCCGGGCTGCTCTCCCTCAACTACGCCACCCGGCTGCTGTCCACGGGCCGTGCGGACACCGTGCTGTGCGCGGCGGCGGAGGAGTACTCGCACGCCCGGTACTGGCTGGAGCGGCACAGCCGGGGCACCGAGGCCCCCGGCGCCGCCCTCGGCGAGGGCGCCGCCGTCCTGCTGATCCGGCCCGCCTCCGCGGCGACGCCCGAACGTCCCGCGCTGGCGGAGGTGCTGTCGGTCCGCTCCCGGGTCGCCACCGGCAGCCGGGTCCACGCGGCCCTGGAGGCCTGTGTGCGCTCCGCCCTGGAGGAGGCCGGCGCCGACCCCGGCGACGTGTGGGCCGCGAGCCCCAGCGACGCACCGGGCTCCCTCGGCCGGCTGGAACGGGAGGTCCTCACCGACGTCTGCGGCGGCACGGCGCTGGAGCGGGTGTCGGCCGTCGGCCTCATCGGTGACGTCTCCGCGGCCTCGGCCCAGTTCCAGATCGCCACGCTCCTCTCGGCCGCCGGCGACGACCCCGCGGCCGCCGGCCGCATCGCGGTGGTCACCTCGGCGGACCGCGACGGCTCCCTGGCGTGCGCGGTGCTGAGACTGGCGGACGGTCGATGAGCGTGGCAGCGGGCACCACGCGTGCGGCGGGCGCGACATGCCGCCTCGACGGCGAGACCGTCACGACCGCCGCGCAGCCGGCCTTCCGCCCCGCCGGCCGGCCGCGACCCCGCGGATACGGGGCCGAGTCAGGGCCCGTACCCGGACCCGCCCTTGTCCCACCGTCCGCCGTAAACGGAGAAGAGGCCCAACGATGACCGAAACCAGGCCCGTGGCCCTGATCAGTGGGGGTTCCCGGGGTATCGGCCGGGCCGCCGTGCTGAAGCTGGCGGCAGACGGCTACGACGTCGGTTTCTGCTTCCACTCGCAGCAGGAGGCGGCGGAGATCCTCGGCAAGGAGGCCGAGGCGCTCGGGGCACGGGTGCTGTACCGCCGGGTGGACGTGAGTGACGCGGCCGCGGTGCGCGCCTGGGTGACCGAGACCGAACAGGAGCTCGGCCCCGTCGAAACCGCCGTCACCTCGGCCGGCATCACCCGCGACAAGGCCCTGGTGATGATGTCCGACGAGGAGTGGTCGTCGGTCGTCTCCACCAACCTCGACGGCGTCTTCCACGTCTGCCGTGCCGTCACCTTCCCGATGATGAAGCGCCGCCGCGGCAGCATCGTCAACATCTCCTCGGTGGCCGGGGTCTACGGCAACGCCACCCAGACGAACTACGCCGCGTCCAAGGCCGGGATCATCGGCTTCTCGCGCTCCCTCGCCAAGGAAGTCGGCCGTTACGGCATCCGCGTCAACACGGTGGCGCCCGGTTTCGTCGACACCGACATGGTGGCCGCCGTGTCCGACAAGGTGCGCGAGGAAGCGCTCGCGAGCGTCGCGCTCGGCCGTATGGGCACCGCCGACGAGGTGGCGGAACTCGTCTCCTTCCTTGCCTCCGAACGCGCCGGCTACATCACCGGATCCGTGTTCCAGATCGATGGGGGGATCTCCCTGTGAGCACCGACCGCCGAAGGAAGAAGCACCCCAGGTGGTACTTCTCGCTGCGCAGCCCCTACTCGTGGTTCGCCTACCGTGACCTCACCGAGAAGTATCCGGACGTGCTCGACCGGATCGAATGGATTCCCTACTGGGAGCCCGACGAGGAGTTCACCCGGCTGCTCGCCGAGTCCGGCGTCACCCTGCCGGTGATGCCCATGCACCGCTCCAAGAACTTCTACATCCTGCGGGACGCGCGCCGCTGGGCGCACGCCCGGGGCTGGCAGGTGACCTGGCCGGTCGACCGCGCCCCGCACTGGGAGGTCTCCCACCTCGCCTACCTCGCGGCCGAGGAACAGGGACTGGGACCGCAGTTCGTCGACCTCGCCTACCGGGCGCGCTGGAAGCAGGGCCTGGACCTCGCGGAACGGCAGACCATCGCCGGCATCGCGGCCGAACTCGGCCTCGACGCGTCACTCGCCGACGCGATCGACGACGCGTCCATCCGGAAGAGGGGAGTGGAATGCCTGATCGCGGCCTATCACGACGACGCCTTCGGCGTGCCGTTCTTCCTGCACGGACGCGAAGCCTTCTGGGGCGCTGAGCGGGTCGGGGCGTTCGTGTCCGCGGTGCGCGGTGAGGAGTGGGACGGGCTCAGCGACGCCCCGTTCCAGGCACCGTCGTTCACGGCCATGCCGGACGACCGGTACCCGGCCTGACCCGAGGCGTGACGGCCACCACCGCACCACCAAGGGCCGGCCGGGCGACCGCGGGGGCACTCGGACGACCGAGTGCCCCCGCGCCCGGCAGCCCCTTCTCAGCGGACGACAGTACGAAGGAGGACAGGATGAGCGTCGGCGCCCACCGCACCGCGCCCTCGACAGCCGCCGACAGCGGCAGATGGTTCCGTCGGTACAGGGCGACGGGGAGCGTTCACCGCAGGCTGCTCGTCCTGCCGCACGCGGGCGGTTCGGCCAGCTTCTTCCACGCCTGGGGCACCGCGTTCGACCCCGGCACGGAAGTGCTGGTCGCGCGCTACCCCGGGCGGCACGACCGGCTCACCGACCCCTGTGTCGACAGCATGAAGGAACTCGCCGATCAGGTGACCGAGGCGCTCCTTCCCCTCCTGGACGTCCCGGTGACGCTGTTCGGGCACAGCATGGGCGCGTCGCTGGCCCACGAGGTGGCGCTGCGACTGCGGGACCGGCACGGGGTGCGCCCCGCCGCGCTCCATGTGTCGAGCCGCAGGCCCCCGCACCGGCTGAATCCGAAACGGGTCCACGCGGAGGGCGACGAGGCACTGCTCGAGGAGGTCCGCCGGCTCGGGGGCACCGACGAGGCGCTCCTCACCGATCCCGATCTCCGGGAGATCTTCCTGCCGGCGATCCGGGCCGACTTCACGATCGTCGGTACCTACGGTCCACGGCGTGCCGCCCCGGTGGACTGCCCGGTGTACGCGTACGTGGGGGACCAGGACCCGGACGTGCCCGTGGCGGAGATGTCGGCCTGGTCCGACGTCGCGCGTGGCGCCTTCCGCCTGGACGTGCTGCCAGGCGGTCACTTCTATCTGGTGGACCGGCACGACGTCCTGGTGGGAACGGTCTCGGACCGCCTGCTGGCCGACGGCTGACGGGCGGCTGACCGGCTCCTCCGACTATCTGCGAGACCCTGCGGGATGCGCACCGGCGCATCCCGCTTTCGTCGTTGGCCGCCTTCGCCGACGCATCCGGCGTGCGCGCCCCGTACGGCAGCCGAATCGCTCCCGCACGGTCTCGGTGCGGCCGCCCCCGGTTCACGCGGTACGGGAGCGGGGACCGAGCGGACCGGCGCCGCGGACCGCGGCTGACGGCGAGCACCGGGCCCGTATCCCGTCGCCGCCCGTATCGAGCACGTCCCGCCGGCCGGCGGGACGTGCTCGAGCTGTGTGAAGGCCTTGCCGGCCGACGTGCCCTGATCCTCGTGACCACCGCCTCCGCCCGGGCGCGCATCCGGCGGTCCCGGCCGGTCCGGCCGTCCCCGGAAAAACCTGCCGGGCCGGCGGTCCCGGCCGGTCCGGCCGTCCTCGGAATACCTGCCGGGCGGCGGGCGGCCCCAGCGGTCATCATCCGCCCCACGCGCACGGCGGCACCGTATCGGGGTGATTCCTGAATTCCCTGCCGACGCGCGGCGAGGCGGAATCGTTCGAGGTATTTCCCGCCCTGTCCACGGCTGCTTCCGTGAGAAACGCGTGCCGACGGGCGCCGGCTTCCTCCCTCCTGCTCCGATGCGCGACTCCGCAGGTCAGCACCCCGGTCCTGCGTCGCCCGACACCTGTGGGAGCGTCTGTACGGAATCTGTACGGATCCATGAAAAGCCTCCGGGGATCCTGTACGGGAAAGCAGGGAAAGGGGCGGGAATCCCTATATGCACGTATCCGACTCTGTGAAGGAAGGGCCTCCAGGGGCCCGGTCCCGAGCCGAGGAGGAAAAGTGCTTGAAAAAGAGGAAAACCCGGCCTCTGTTCAGTCTCCACTCCAATTCCTCGAGGAGCTCGAGAAACGCGCGTCGATGGAACAGGAGGCACTGCTGCGCGACAGTGCCGTTTCGTGGGCACAGCTCCTCGCGGAATACGCGGATGCGCTGAACGAACTCGTGGCGCAGGGGTACAGGTTCGACTTCCCGCCCGAGGCGCAGTCCTTCGACGAAGGTCATGCCGGCGGCTGCGGCTGACCCGGGCCGGACATGCTTTCGGGGCCGGCCGCAGTACTGCGGCCGGCCCCGAAGGGGGACGGGGCGGTGGACCTCAGGCGGCGGTGCGGACGGCCGCGCCCTGGTGCCGGCCGAAAAGCCGGATCAGGGACGGGAAGTGGTAGCGCGGCCGGCCGGAGCCGTCCACGCCTCCTCCCTCCAGCAGGTGGCCGTCGACCAGTTGCTCGAGGAGGTCCTCGGCGTCCTCGGTCCCGGTGCCGAGGACGGACGCGGCGTCCAGGGCGGTCAGCAGTGGCGGAGCAGCCGCCGCGAGCGCGAGGAACGCGCCGACCGCGGGGGAAGGCAACCCGTTCAGTGCGTGACGCAGTCTCGAGCCGACGTCGAGGCTGCCGAGGCGCAGCTCGTCCAGTCGGCGTTCCGCGGACTCCAGGCGCGCGGCGAACCGGGTCGCGGACCCCTGCGGACGGGTGGCGATCCGGGCGGCGGCGATCCGCAGCGCGAGCGGGAGACGGTCACAGAACTCCGCGATACGTGCCACGGCCTCCGCTTCCTGCCCGATCCGGGCCGTGCCCGCCACGGTGGCGAGCAGCCGCACGGCTTCGGCCGGCTCCAGCGGACCGAGCCGCAGCAGGCAGGTGCCTTCGAGCGAGGCCAGCTGGGCATGCACCCCGGTGACGACGGTGCGGCTCGCCCCGCCGCCCGGAAGCAGAGGGCGCACCTGGGCGTCGTCCGTCGCGTTGTCGAGGACGATCAGCATCCGCCGTCCGTTCGACAACGTGCGGTAGAGCTGCACGCGCTCTTCGAGGGACACGGGCAGCCGGCCGGGCGGCACGCCCAGGGCACGCAGGAACCAGCCGAGGACCTCCACCGGCCTGCGCGGGCCGTCCTCGGTGCGCAGATCGGCGTAGAGCTGGCCCTGCGGGAACGTGTCACGGCAGCGCTCGGCCGCGTGCAGGGCCAGCGCCGACTTGCCGGTTCCCGGCGTGCCGGTGATCACGACGTCCCGTCGTTCGCCCAGCGCTTCGAGCAGCTCCCGCACCTCGCCGACGCGCCCGACGAAGTCGTACGGGGCGGCGGGCAGCAGCGCGGGCGGCATACCGGGCCAGCCGCCGCCGGCGGCCGGGGCCCCGGGCGTCGACGGTGCCGCCCGGGCGGTCCTCGAGGCCCCGGACCCGTTCGCGCGCGGCGGGTTCTCCGGCTCCGGCGGCGGCTGCGGCGCGGGCTCCGGACGGGCGGCGGCGCCGTGCCCGGGACGCGGTGCGGGTACGGGGGAGAGCTCGCCCGTGAGGATCTGCTCATGCAGTGCGCGCAGCGCCGGGCCGGGATCGATGCCGAGTTCGTCCGCCAGGTACCGGCGCCCCTGCGTGTACGTCGCGAGCGCGTCGGCCTGGCGGCCGCACCGGTGCAGCGCGGTCATCAACAGGGCCCGCAGCCGTTCGCTCCCCGGGTGCAGGGCCACTTCGCGGGTCAGGCCGGTGACCGTCTCGGTGTGGCGGCCCAGGGCGAGCGCCGCTTCGGCGTGCTGCTCCACGGCGGACAGCCGGGCCTCCTCCAGCCGCGGCACCTCGGCCTGCGCGAGGTGCTCGGTGACACCCGTGAGCGCCGGGCCGTTCCACAGCGACAGAGCCGACGCCAGCCGGCGCTCGGCGTCGGCGTACCGCCCTTCCCGCAGGTCGGCACCGCCCGCCTGCGCCAGCTCCCGGAAGGCCTCCCAGTCGAGAGCGGCGTCACCGATGTCCAACCGGTAGCCGGGACCGGTGCGCTCCAGCACGATCCCGGGGCCCATACGGGTGCGCAGCCTCGATGCGTACGTGTAGAGCTGATTGGTGCTGGTCGCAGGGGGGTCCCAGCCCCACAGCAGTGTGGTGAGCCGCTCGTCCGTCATGACCTTGCCGTGGGCCAGCAGCAGGGCGGCGAGCACGCTGCGCTGCTTGCTGCCGTCGAGTGCCACCGCGCGGCCTTCCCGCTCGGCCGACACGGCTCCCAGGATTCTGAAGTCCATGGCACTCCCCTCCGCGCAACCGCGTCTCCCGGTCGCCGCGATACCTGCCGCGCAAGCTACTGAGCTCCCTTTTTCCGTGAGTTTCGAGGCTCTTTCGCCCGCACGAAAGCGAGACGAAACCGCTGGAAAAAGACGTCCTCGTAGCATTCAGGGCATGCTGCGGGGCAATGATCCGCAGCGGTTCCGTACCGTGAAACGACCCTTAGGGGAGTGTCATGCAACGCTGCATCGTCACCACTGCGACAGCCATCGCCACACTGGGATCGGTGCTGATGCTTCTGGCGGCCGGAAACGGTGGCGCTCAGGACGCGGCGACCGCGACGCACCGCACGGTGACGGCGGCGACGGCCGACGATCCGTGGACGTGACGGAGGCGACGGCCGACGATCCGTGGACGTGACGGATCCGTCCCTCAGGGCCGCACCAGTTCGAAGAGTCCTTCCGACTCGATCTGCTCCACCTGCTCGACCAGCGTCAGCAGCCGGGCCGTCCGGTCCTGCCAGACATGAGCACCGACCTCGGCGAAGAGATCGGCCGCCGTCTTGAAGCAGGACACGGCCGAGTCCCTGTCGCCGAGCAGCGCCCGGACACAGCCGAGTGCGACTCCGGCCCGCGCCTGCAGGTAGCGGTCCGGAACCATGCCGGCGGTCACCAGCGCCTGCTCCAGCACCGTTTCCGCCGTCTCGGTCCTGTTCTGGCGCCACAGCGCCTCGCCCAGCGCACGCAGGGTGTGGGCCTCACCGCGACGGTCACCGCTGTCGCGCACCAGCTCCAGCGCGCGTCGGCAGGCCCTCTCCGCTCGTTCGCCGTCGCCCTGGTGGATCAGCGCCTCGGCCAGACGGACCGTGCTCTGCGCCTCACCGCGCACGGTTCCCAGGCCACGGCTCTTGGCGACGGCCTCCGAGGACAGCACCAGACTGGCCTGCAGGTGGCCCCGCTCCAGCTCGATCTGGGACAGCAGACCGAGCATGTGAGCCTCCGCGTAGTGGTCTCCGACCGCGCGGAAGAGTTCCAGGGAGCGCTGCCCCAGCTCCCGTGCCGCTTCGAGATCCTCCCGATGGCGTTCGCACAGGGCCAGGTTGCGGAGCACCAGGGCAGACCCCCTCTGCCCCTCCTCCCCGCCCACCTCCTCGAACAGGCGCAGAGCGGGCTGGAGGTGGCCGAAGGCGGCCTCGTGCTCCCAGGAAACGATCTCGAGCGTGCCGAGCGAATGCAGCATCACGGCCTCGCCGAGCCGGTCGCCGACCCGCCGCGCGGCGAACAGCGCCAGCTCGCTGCAGAAACGCCAGTCCTCCAGGTAGTTGCGGTTCTGGAAGAGGGTGACGCTGGTGATGGCGAGATCCCAGGCGTACGCGGCCTCCCCCTCGGCGGCGGTCTGATCCACCAGGCCGGTGATCGAACCGCGTTCGCTCTCGAACCACTCCATCGGGTCCTCGAGCAGGCCCTGTGTCAGACGACCGGGCAGCGACTGCGGACGAGCGGGGCCGTGGGTGATCGTGTAGTCACCGCCGTACAGCTTGCGATGAGCCTCCGAGGCGAGCCCGAGCCAGGCGCCGGCGGCGCGTTGCAGCGCCGCGCGCCGTTCGTCCTCCGAGTCCTCGGCGAGCGCCACTTCACGGGCGAACAGCCGGGGCAGGTCCTGGAAGCGGTAGCGCACATGACCGGTGGTGGTGGAGAGCGGCACCAGCATCTGGGCGTCGACCAGCTCCTCGATGAGATCCTCCGCGTCGCGCGGGTCGACGTCGAGGAGCGCGGCCCCGGCCCAGGGCGCGAAGTCGGGCACGTTCAGGAATCCGAGCAGCCGGAACATGCGGGCGGTGGTGGCCGGCAGGTCGCGGTAGCTCAGCCGGAGTCCGGCCCGGACGCCACGCTCGTCCGGGCTGAGCTCGTCGAGTCTGCGGTGCTGGTCCTCCAGCCGGGACACCAGGGTGCGCACCGACCAGTGGGGCTTGGCGGCGAGCCGGGCGGCCGCGATGCGCAGTGCGAGGGGCAGCCGGTCGCACAAGGCGCTGAGCCGGGCGGCGGCCACCGGATCCGCGCCCAGCCTGCCGTCCGCGGCGACCTTGGCGAGCAGGGCGATGGACTCGTCCTGCCCCAGCACGTCCAGGCGCAGCGGGACGAAGGCGTAGTCACCGGCGAGCGCGCCGCCCATGGGGTCACGGCTGGTGACCAGGACGCAGCACCGGCCCGAGCCGGGCAGCAGGGGGTGTATCTGCCGGAAGGAGCGGGCGTTGTCCAGGACGATCAGTACGCGCTGGCCGTCGAGGACGCTGCGGAACAGAGCGGCCCGCTCATGCGGATCGGTGGGGACCTCGGGGCCGGGCACGCCGAGGGCGCGCAGGAACCGGTCGAGCACGGCGCTGGGACGGCGGGGGGCTTCCTCGTCGTAGCCGCGCATGTCGGCGAACAACTGCCCGTCGGGGAACCGGCCGACGACCTGGTGGGCCCAGCGGACGGCAAGGGCGGTCTTGCCCACGCCGCCGATGCCGGTGATCGAACCGACCGGCAGGGCCGGACCGTCGAGGAAGTCCAGCAGCCGGTCCAGGGTGGCGAGTTCGGCGTTGCGTCCGGTGAACGAGGCGACGCTGGAGGGCAGATGGGCCGGAACGGTGGGGGAGGGGGCCGATGCCACGGCGTTGGCCGCAGGGATCAGCCGCGGGGAGTCGGCGAGGATCTGCTCGTGCAACTCCTGGAGGACGGGCCCGGGATCGATGCCGAGTTCGTCGGCGAGGAGCCGTCGGCCCTCGCGGTACGTCTCCATCGCCGCGGCGCGCTGCCCCGACCGGTACTGGGCGAGCATGAGGTGCGCGATGGCCTGCTCCCGCAGCGGGTGCTCCCGTACGAAGGCGGCCAGTTCGCCGCTCACCGCACGGTGCTGGCCGAGTTCCAGGCGCAGTCCCATGTACTCCTCGTACACGTCGAGCCGCATCTCGGCCAGCCGTGCCGCCTCGGCCTCGACGCGTTGGGCCGCGATGCCGTCCAGAGCGGGGCCGCGCCACATGGCGATGGCCTCGTCGAAGCGTGCGCAGGCCTCTTCGAGCCGGCCGCTGCGGGCGGCCTCGCGTCCCAGCGCGACCCGCTCCTCGAATTCCACGGCGTCGATGCGGTGGTCGCCGGTGAACAGCATGTAGCCGGGGTGGCTGGTGACGAGCAGGTCGTCGACCCCGGCCGCCGCCTTGAGCGTCTTGCGCAGTGCCGAGACACAGATCGCGATCTGGTTGCGGGCCGTCTGCGGTGGGCTGCCGTTCCATACGGCGTCGGCGAGCGTGTCGACCGAGACGATCCGGTCCGGTGCCAGCAGCAGCATGGACATGATGGTGCGCTGACGGGCGCCGGTGAGAACGATCGGTTGCTCGCCGGCGCTGATGTCCAACGGCCCCAGGATCCTGAACACCACCTGAAGCACGAGCTGCCTCCTGACATCGCGGCCGACCTCTGCGGTACCCGTTCATGCCGCTTTTGTACTGATTAGCAGGGCGGTCGGGGGTCGACAACGAAGATGGCAGCTAGCTGCCAGCCGAGCGCCTGGCCGCCCTCCAGGAAAGTGGCGCGACGCGTTCGGGACGGTCCCATTCCGCGGCCCTCGGCCCTTGCTCGGATCCGGTGCCGTCGTCGTCCTCCGCGGTGCTCGCCAGGGCGGTGAGCAGGAGCGTGACGGCAGCGAGTTCCTCGGCGGAGGGACTGCCGCTGATGACCTTGAACAGGGTGGGGCCGAGAGGCCCGTCGAGCACTGACACCGGCATGCCGGTCTCCTCTACATCGGTGGGTTGCCGTGCTTGCGGGAGGGAAGCGGGCTGTGCTTGGCGCGGAGCATGGAGAGCGCGCCGATCAGCGCGGAGCGGGTGTCGGCCGGGTCGATCACGTCGTCGACGAGGCCGCGTTCGACCGCGTAGTACGGGTGCATCAGCTCGGACTTGTACTCCTTGACCAGCTGCTCGCGCACCGCCTCGGGATCCTGGGCCGCCTGGATCTGCCGCCGGAAGACCACGTTGGCGGCGCCCTCGGCGCCCATCACGGCGATCTCGTTGCTCGGCCAGGCGAGCGAGACGTCCGTGCCGATGGAGCGGGAGTCCATGACGATGTAGGCGCCGCCGTACGCCTTGCGCAGGATCACCTGCACCCGGGGCACGGTGGCGTTGCAGTACGCGTACAGGAGCTTGGCCCCGTGCCGGATGATTCCGCCGTGCTCCTGGTCGACCCCGGGCAGGAAGCCGGGCACGTCGACCAGGGTCACCAGCGGGATGTTGAAGGCGTCGCACAGCTGGACGAAGCGCGCGGCCTTCTCCGACGAGTGGATGTCGAGCACGCCCGCGAAGGACTGCGGCTGGTTGGCGACCACGCCGACCACCTGGCCGTCCAGCCTGGCGAGAGCCGTGACGACACTGGTGGCCCAGCGCTCGTGCACCTCCATGTAATCGCCGTCGTCGACGAGTTCCGCGATCACCTGGTGCATGTCGTACGGACGGCTGCCGTCGAGCGGCACCAGTTCCAGCAACCGCTCGCACCGCCGGTCGGCCGGATCACCCGAGCGCACGTCCGGCGGAGTCTCGCGGTTGTTGGCCGGGAGCATGGAGAGCAGATAGCGGACCTCGGCGAGGCAGGTCTCCTCGTCGTCGTAGACGAAGTGCGCGACGCCGGAGGTCTCGGCGTGCACGTCGGCCCCGCCGAGACCGTTCTGTGTGATCTCCTCACCGGTCACGGCCTTGACGACGTCGGGGCCGGTGATGAACATCTGCGAGGTGTCCCGGACCATGAAGACGAAATCGGTGAGGGCCGGGCTGTAGGCCGCGCCTCCCGCGCAGGGTCCGAGCATCACACTGATCTGCGGAATCACGCCCGAGGCCATGGTGTTGCGCCGGAAGATCCCGCCGTAGCCCGCGAGTGCCTGGACGCCCTCCTGGATCCGGGCGCCGGCGCCGTCGTTGAGGGAGACCAAAGGGGCGCCGGCGGCGATCGCGAGGTCCATCACCTTGTGGATCTTCGCGGCGTGGGCCTCGCCGAGCGCGCCGCCGAAGATCCGGAAGTCGTGGGCGAAGGCGAAGACCGTACGGCCCTCGACCTTGCCCCAGCCGGTCACCACGCCGTCGGTGTACGGCCTCTTCGCCTCCAGGCCGAACCCGGTCGCCCGGTGCCTGCGCAGTTGCTCGATCTCGGTGAACGAGTTCTCGTCGAAGAGGAGCGCGAGGCGTTCGCGCGCGGTCAGCTTCCCCCTGGCGTGCTGGGCCTCGGTGGCTCGGGGAACGCCTTCGAGGACCTCGTCGCGGATCAGTGTCAGCTCGTCCACCCGGTCGCGCATCGTCATGGACAACTCCTCATCGGATCAAGCCGGTTCGTAGGGCCACGACGTCGCAGAGCGCGTACAGCGCGCGGCGCGCGGGCAGCGGGGGCAGGATGCCGACCGCCGAGACGGCGGCGGCCAGCCGCTCGTGCAGGGCGGCCTCGGCACGCCGGGTGGCGGGGGAGGCGCGCAGCAGTTCCAGGGCCCGCCGCCGGGCCGCCCCGGTCGTCGCGCCGTCCGTGACCAGGCGGCGCAGTTCCGCCCCGCGCGCGGTGGTGTCGGTCCGGGCGAGGAGCCGCGGCAGACCGGGGGCCCCGGTGAACGGATCTCCCCGGGCCCCGTCGCCCCCGTCCCCGGCCGGTGCGGTCACGGCGAGCAGGTCGTCGGCGATCCGGAGGGCGGCACCGAGGTGCTCACCGTAGCCGATCAGGGCCCGTACCCAGCCGGCGCGGGTGCCGGCCTGAAGCGCTCCGACGCCGAGGGACAGGGAGAGCAACGCGGCGGTGGCACCCGCGGTCACCTCGAAGTAGTGGGCGACGGGGTCCTCCCCGGGAGCCGGCCCGGCGAGTTGGCGCAGTTGTGCCCCGACGAGCCGTCCCGCGGTCCGGGCGTTGAGCTCCAGGGCCCGGGGCCCGAGGCCCGCGGCCAGCTGGGCGGATCGGGCCAGCAGCCAGTCGGCGCCGGACTCCGCGCCGGCGACCGACGACACGTGCAGCAGCTCCACCATGACGGCCGCCTCGGTCACCCCGTTCTCCCACGACTCACCGAACTCGGCGCCGAGCAGGACGAGGAAGGGACGCAGTCGTCCGCCCGCCGACCCGCCGAGGAGGTCGGACACATCGGCGACTCCGGGCCTCGGGGCACCGCTCACGTGGCCCCGCAGGCGCCCCTCGACCACCTCCAGCGCTTCGGACATGCGCGACTCGAACTCCGGCTGTGCCAGGCCGAGCAGCCCCGGAAGCGACGACTCCTGACGCACCGGTGCCGACGTCACGGCCACGCGCATGTGCATGAGACCCACGCGGGTAACTCCTCTGTATCACCGACGGCGTAACTCGTCCTCGTCCGGAAATGGGTGGTCAACGAAGACTGACAGTGCACTCGATTCCCTCCCACAGAGGTGACATGAAGGTGCCAACCTTTCCCTCCATAACCTGCCGGTAAAAAAGAGCCATTACTCTCACGGATCGAAGAACTTGCAGCCGAGCCAAGGAATTGAATATGGGATACACGCGCCGTGCCGCCGCCGTGACCGCCGCCGTCGGGCTCCTTTCCGTCCTCGGCGGTACGGCGTCGGCCGCGCCGGTGGCCGACCGTGACACCCCGCGGTCGTGCGGGTCCGTCCGCTTGGCCGGTTCGCTGCCGGTGCCCCCGGCCGGCATGTCCGTACGGCAGACGGTCACCATCGGGGAGGACTGTGAACCACGACTGGGGCCCGTGCGTCATGTGCCGGCCTCCGCCGCGGCCGGGTCCCCGGCGCGTACCGGTGTGACGGCCGCCTCGGCCTCCCGGCAGGTCCGCAGCTGGAACGAGATGTACGACTGCTGCAACATCCGGATGACGGGGCTGTACTCGACGGCCACCTGGAGCACCGCCGACGGCCGGATCGACTCCGCCGCCACCACCGCGACACAGGAGTGGAACCGCGAGCCGTGGAACGCCGGCTGGTCGCTGAAGTCCGCCACCGACAAGCAGGACTGCGCCACCGATTGCTCCGTCGTCAACCACGAGGCCCACGCGGACTTCACGTACCAGGGCGTCTTCGACCCGACCGGCGAGTGGTACGCGAACACGCACCACTCGTCCGTGAAGCTGAACGCCGACGCGACCGCGGAGTGCACCTTCGACGTGGAGCTCAGGCACACCTTCGTCGGCTGGAACTGGCAGCGGGGCTGCGAGTGACCCTGCCGGGAGCGGTCGGCCGGATCGGTACGGTCCGTACGGGCGGCAGGACCCCGCCGCGTCGGTGAGGAGCGGCCGGCGCCGCCCCCTTCCCGGAGCCGCCGGGGCGGAGCCGCCGTCCGCACGGCCGCCGGAGGCGGGACTACCGGGAGTGGGCCCGCAGGACCGGGGCGGTGTCCATGCGCATGTCCCCGAGCTCGTTCGCCGCGTCGACCATCGCACCGAGCAGGAGGCGGTCCGGCGCGGCGGGCATCCGCGGACGCGGCCCGGTCAGGGAGAGGGCGGCCACCACTTGTCTCCCCATGGCACGTACGGGCACCGCCAGGGAAACGGATTGCGGCGCCATGGCGTCGGGACCGTACGCCCAGCCGCGGCGGCGCACGAGGGACAGCTGAGCGGCGGTGAAGCGGGCGCCCCGGAGCCCTTCGTACAGTTGCTCGGGTTCCTCCCACGCGAGCAGGACCTGGGCGACCGGGCCCGCCTTGAGCGACCGTGCCGTGCCCACCGGCAGCCACTCCCGCCCCTGGACGGTGCCGGTGGAGGTGCCGAGACAGATCTGCACCGCGCCGCGGCGGCGCAGGAGATGCGCGTCGAAACCGGTCAGGGTGTGCAGGTCCGCTAGGACCGGGGGCGCCGCGCTGACCAGCCGGCTGTGCTGCACCTCCACCGCCATGGTGCCCAGTCGGGGGCCGAGGACGAACCGGCCCCGGATGTCCCTGGCGAACAGCCCGAGGCTCTCCATGCCGCGCGCGATCCGGTGCACGGTGGGACGTGTGTATCCGCTCCCGTCCACCAGCTGGGCCAGGGACGCCGGCCCCTTCGCCACCATGTCGAGGAGGATCGAGGCCTTGTCGAGCACTCCGATTCCGCTGGTCGTCTCCGGCCGTTGCGTCGTGACGGTCATCGTTCCCTCACCGGCCGGGCGGGAACGGCGGCCGGAGAGTCCACAGAAACGACCTCGACGTCCCCGTCGATGCGGCGGATCATCCCGGCCAGGGTCCGCCCGGGGCCCAGTTCGACGAGCCGGCGGCAGCCGAGCCGGCCGGTGAGCGTCCGTACGCTCTCCTCCCACAGGACCGGGGAGGTGAGCTGCCGGACGCAGAGAGCGGGCCAGTCGCCGTCGTCCGTGTGCGGCGCCGCGTCGACGTTGGCCACCACCGGCACACGCGCGGGAGTGAACGAGGTGTCCCGCAGGGCAGCGCCGAGCGTCTCCGCGGCGGGGGCCATGAACGGGCTGTGGAAGGCACCTCCGACGCGGAGGGTGATCAGCTTGCCCCCGATGGACGGGGCGCGCGACCCGGCTTCCGCGACCGCCTCGGGCGCTCCGGAGATCACGGTCTGTCCTGGGGCGTTGACATTGGCGATCCACACCTCGCCGCCCTCGGCCCGTATCTCGCTCACCAGCGTCTCCACTTCCGCGACGGGCGCCGCGACCACCGCGCCCATCGTGCCCTCGCGGGTCAGGGCCGCCTCGCGCATGGCGCGCCCCCGGGCGGCGACCAGGGCTGCGGCCCGGCCGACGGTGAGGGCCCCGGCCGCGACGAGGGCGGCGTACTCGCCGAGGCTGTGTCCGGCGCAGGCGACGACGCGACCACCGAGTGCGTCACCGCGTGTCGCCTCGGCGTGTGCGATCAAGGCGACGGAAAACACGGAGAGCTGCGCGAGGTCGGTGCGCTGGAGGTGGTCGCCGGGAGTATGCAGGAGCAGTTCGGCGATGTCCTCCCCCGTGACGGCGGAGATCTCCGCCGTCAGCTCCCAGGACGCGGTGTCCCGCCACGGCTCGCCCATTCCCTGTTTCTGTGTTCCCTGTCCGGGAAACACCAGGCCGACCGGTACGTGATTCATGAACTCGCCTTCCGCACGAAGCTCATCGAGGGGCACGCAGCGCCGGTCACCTGGCATCCAGGTGACCGGCCGCGTACGCCGACGGCCCAACGGGGAGGGGGGAACCCGGCCGCCGGGGAAAGGGGCGGTCATCCGGACACAGCCCCGATCCTGACGCCTCATACAACTGCGCGGTGCGACCGGGCGGCAATGGTGCTTTCAGGATATTGCCATCGGACCGCCGCGTTCGGCGCCCGGTCCCGCCGCCGGTGGCAGCAATCCCAGTTCTGCGGCGCGAACCCCCGCCTGGAAACGGGAGTTGGCTTCGAGCAGAGCCATGATCTCCGCGACGTGACGCCGGTAGGTGCGGACGGAGACCGTCAGTTCACGAGCGGCCACCTCGTCCGTGACGCCGGCCTGGAGCGCACCGAGTATCTGACGGGCGAGCGCCGCCCGGTAGCGGTCCCCGAAGACCATGCGCTCGCCGGCGGGCACCGCGCGGACCCACACGTTCTCGAAGAGGATCTGCAACGTGGTGAGGACTTCCGGCACCCGGATCACCGAGGCCCGCCGACCGACCGCGGAATCGGCGACCACCAGCGCGGTGTCGCCGTCCACGATCATCGCCTGCAGCGGTGGGATGCGCGCGATGCGAATGGCGACCGGACGTTCCCTGCTGAGCTGTTCGCGTACGTAGTCCTCGTCGAGCAGGGCGGGGCTCGTGAGCAGTCGTACGCTCACGCCTTCACGCGCACCGTAGATCAGTTCCCGCTCCGTCCGTCCGGACACCGCGTCGGTACCCGTCCGACGCGCGTGCACGAGGTCGATGCTGCGGGTGGCGTCCAGAATGAGCTGCTGGGCCGTGTTGAGAACGATGTCGTAGTCGTTCTCGAGGCCGGTGATCAGGCTTTCCTGAAGATTTCGATCCCGATGAAGGGCGACCGTCGACTCGATGAGCGCCCGGACCTGGAGCAGGGCGTGCTCCAGGTCGTCGTTGCCCCCGTTGGACACGACGTATTCCACCACCTTGACTTTTGTTGTCGGGGTACCGTCGGGCACAGGTCCTCGTGACGGGCTGCTCCACTCGTGCGGTTCTGTAACCCTCGACAGGGCGCTCCTATTCCGACAGCAGCCCGAACTCCACGGCTCGGACGCCTGCTTGGAATCGGGAGTTGGCGTGGAGTTCACGCATGATCTCGGCGACGTAGCGCCGGTACGTCCGCAGGGAGACGTTGAGTTCGCGGGCCGCGGTCTCGTCGGTGTGGCCGGCCCGCAGCCGTTCCAGGATCCTCCTGGCGAGTTCGGTGCGAAGTCGTGGGCTCAGCCTGAGGTGATCGGCGAGCCTGCGGCCGCGCGACCAGGCGCCGGCGAACAGCAGCTCCAGGGCGCGCACCGCGGCGGCGTCGTTCACCACGGCGGCCTGCCCGCCCTTCTCCTCGGTCGCGCGCACCAGGGCGGTCGCACCGTCGACCACCACGGTCTCGCGCAGCTCGTTCTCCGACACCCGCAGCTCGAGTCGGGTGTCGGCGAGCTGGGCCAGCCGTGACAGTGACGAGTTCGTCGTCTCGGCCGTGCAGAGGATGCGCACGGCCGCACGCTCCGGGACCGCGTCCAGCGACCGCACGACGGCGTCGGTGAACTCCCCGGTGTCGGTCATCGCGACGCACAACGTGTGGCGGGTCCGTCCGACGAGTGACTCGAGCGCCTCGCCGAGCGGTGCGATGCCGGTGCGCGCCACGGGTGTCGGTAACTCGGACCGCTGTCGGTGCAGCAGCACCGTGGAGTCGATCAACGCGCTGGCCTGAAGCAGTGCCTGCTCAAGGTCGGCCGCGACCTGAACGGTCGTCGACTCCTCCGATGGGCCTTCCGCCTCTTCAATTGCTGCATTCGACATAAAGCTCCCCCTTGGTCACCAAACAGGATCGCTCCGCGCGGTGTCTGCGTCTTTATGGTTGACGCTTAAAGGAATTCGATGGGCGCGCGGAGCCGGCCAGCGGTTCGAGTGATCGGTTTCAGTCTACTGGATCAGTCCCGGATACCTCGAGCCCTAAGAGCTGTCCGCATACTGGATGTATGCGGACGTTCCGGCAATGCGGCGAAGTGTCGTAGTCGGCGCCATGTGCCCGCCGGAGATTAGGGGTAGTTCTTGGGGGAGGGGCGGTCGAGGGGGCGTCTTCCGGCCGGGCCCGCTGCCGCCGGCCCGGCCGCCGCGATGCACGCACCCCCGCAACCATCTGGCCTTCCCCGGTCCCACCGCGGCCGTCTGCCGCTCCGGGCGGCTCCTCGAGAATGTTGTACGGGGCACGATTCCCGTGCGCGTAATAGTGCTGCGTGATGGAGGAGTTGAACGCCTTGCGGTCGTTGTCAGCAAACTGCCCTCAATCCCCGGAAGCGGAAACTCGTGTTCCTCTTTTAGGTCATTACTGCAACGTAACATGTACTGGTTGTCGCGTCACTGTCCGCTAGCGGTCAACCGTCCTGCAGTGTGGGCGGCCTGCGCCTAGGTTTCCGCCGTGACGATGTTCCGGCGTGGATGCCGCAGACGTCGTCGGCCGCTGCAATCCTTCCTGACGGACGAACCACGGGAAAATGTCCACAGGAAGTGGATGCGGAGAAAACTGATCCGTGAATACCCGCTTTGTTACAGGTCACTTGATTCCGTAGAGCCAAGTACAGTCGCCGGGGGGATGAATGAAGTACGGGTTGTCGGCCGGTGTGGACCGGCCGATCCGTAGCAACTGTCTTTGGGCTCCGGCCATTGATTCCGCGCGATCCGCGCCGGGCGGGCCGTGTCCCGTCCGGTCGGCACCTGTTCCCACTGCTTAGCCGGTCGCGTATCCACGAGTCCCGTCTCACACATTCCACATCGCGGCACGTCCGGTTCTCGCCTCGTCGGTGCGCAGGGCCAGGATTCGACGTGTCATCAGGCAATGGAGACAAACGTGAACACTTCCCAGCAGAGCATCACCGACCTCCTTCTGCAGGCCGCGCGGAACCACCCCGACTCCGGCATCCGATACTGCCTCGGAGGCGCGGACGCCGCGTTCCAGGATCAGAGCCATCCCCAACTTCTCGACGACGCCCGGCGCACGCTCGGTGGACTGCGGGCCCAGGGCCTGCGCCCCCGGGACAAGGTCGTCCTGGTCCTCGAGCAGCCCAGGGAGTTCCTCACCGCGTTCTGGGCCGCCGTGCTGGGCGGCTTCATACCCTGCCCCATGGCGCCGTTGCGCGGCGATCCCGAGCGCTGGGCCGCTCAGCTCACCCATGTCGACGCACTCCTCGAGGGACCCCTGATCGTCACGAGCGGGTCCGTGGCGGCCGAGCTGCCGCGGGTGAACGGCCTGCGCGTCGGCCTGCTCGAGAGGCTGTACACCGCGGAGCCGGCCGAGCCGTACCGGGCCGCACCCGAGGACACCGCGCTCCTCGTGCTGACGTCGGGCTCGACCGGGAACTCCAAGGCCGTCATGCTCAGCCACGCCAATCTGCTGGCCTCCATGACCGCCAAGAACGGCCACCACTGGCTCACCGCCGCGGACACGACCCTGAACTGGGTCTCCTTCGACCATGTGGCCGCCCTCCTCGAATGCCACCTGCTCCCGCTGTCCACCGGCGGTCGCCAACTGCACGTGGAACCCTCGGTGATCCTCCAGGAGCCACTGGAGTTCCTGCGGATCTCCTCGCGCCACGGCGTGACCATGACCTTCACCCCCAACTTCCTCCTGGGACAGCTCAACGCCGCGGCGGAACGGCTCCGGGCCGGTGACGAGCGGCTCGACCTCACCCGGCTGCGCCACATCGTCAGCGGTGGTGAGGCAGTGGTCCGCACCACGGGGGAGGGCTTCCTCGACCACTTCGCACCGCACGGCCTGGCGCGCGACGCGCTGTGGCCGGCCTTCGGAATGACCGAGACCTGCGCCGGCAGCGTCTACTCCCGCAAGGCCTTCCCCGAGGTGGACCGCGGAAGCGAGTTCGCCTCCCTCGGCACTCCGGTCCACGGCCTGAGGATGCGCGTCGCGGACGCCGACGACCGTGAGCTGCCCGAGGGCGCCGTCGGCGAACTGCAGCTGTCCGGTCCCATGGTCACCAGCGGCTACTACAACAACCCCGGTGCCACCGAGGAGGCGTTCACCGCCGACGGCTGGTTCCGCAGTGGCGACCTGGGCCGGATCGAGGCCGGACGGCTCTCCCTGGTCGGCCGCAGCAAGGACAGCGTCATCGTCAACGGCGTCAACTACTTCAGCCATGAGATCGAGGCCTCGCTCGAGCAACTGCCCGGGGTGGCCGGGGCCTACGTGGCGGCCTTCCCGACCCGCTCGGCGGGTGCCGACACCGAGCAGCTCGTGATCGCCTTCCACCCGGACGTCCCCGACGACGACGAGGCGATGCTGCACCAGGTGCTCACCGCCGTACGGAGCAGCGTGGTGCTGCACTGGGGTTTCCGGCCCTTCCTGGTCCTGCCGCTGCCGAAGGAAGCATTCCCCAAGACCAGTCTCGGCAAGATCCAGCGCTCCCTGATGCGTCAGCGCCTGGAGTCGGGCGCGTACGAGGCCGAGGCGCACGCCGCCGCCGAGCTGACGACCCGCATGCTGGGCGGCCACACCCCGCCCGAGGGCGCCACCGAGCAGGCCCTGTGCGAGATCTACGCGGAGATACTCGACGTCGACCCCGGCTCGCTCAGTGCCAGTGCCGCCTTCTTCGACCTCGGCGGCACCTCGCTCGACATCCTCCGCCTGCGCAGCAAGGTCGCCGAGCGCCTCGGCGCCACCGACCTGGAGATCATCACCCTTCTGCGGGCCCCCACGGTCCGCGCTCTCGCGCAGCGGCTCACCCAGGGGGCGGTGTCCGGCGCCCCCGAGTACGACCCGATCGTGCCGATGCAGACGAACGGCACCAAGACCCCGCTCTTCTGCGTCCATCCCGGGGTCGGCGAGGTCCTGGTCTTCGTCAACCTCGCCAAGTACTTCGTGGGCGACCGGCCGTTCCACGCCCTGCGCGCCCGCGGCTTCAACGAAGGTGAGAAGCCCTTCGCGACCTTCGAGGAAATGGTCGACAGCTATGTGGAAGCCGTGCGCGCACGCCAGCCGCACGGCCCGTACGCCCTCGCCGGTTACTCCTACGGCGGCGCGGTGGCCTTCGAGATGGCCAAGGTGCTGCGCGAGCAGGGGGAGCGCGTCGACTTCGTCGGCAGCATCAACCTGCCACCGAACATCAAATACCGCATGGCCGAGCTCGACTTCGCCGAGACGGCGGTCAACCTGGCGTTCTTCCTGTCCCTCATCGACCGGACACAGGCCGCGGAACTGCCCGGCCGGCTGCGTGACCTGCCGGAGGAACAGCAGGTCGAACGGCTCGTCGAGCTCGCGCCGCCCGACCGGATCGCCGAACTCGACCTGGACATCGACAAATTCGCGAACTGGGCGGCGCTCGCCAACGCGATCACCGACCTGGGCCGCTCCTACCGGCCGACCGGAACAGTGCCGTCCATGAGTGTCTTCTACGCGGACCCCCTGCGCGGGACCAAGACGGACTGGCTCGAGAACGAACTGCGCCGCTGGGACGAGCACACCACCGGACCCAACCGCTACATCGAGGTGCCCGGTGAGCACTACACGCTGATGGGTCCGCAGCACGTGGCGTCCTTCCAGGCGATCCTGCGCCGCGAACTCGATCACCGCCTGGCCGACGCCGACCGCATCGCACGCGAACGGGCGCACGGCGCGTCCGCCGGCGTCACGGCCGACACCACCACGACGGAAACGGGGAGATCATGCTGAAGGGGAAGAAAATCCTGGTCACCGGCGGTACCGGGCAGGTCGCCCGGCCGGTGGCGGAAGCGCTGGCCGAACACAACGACGTCTGGTGCCTCGGCAGGTTCGGCACCCCGGGCGTGGAGCGGGAACTGAACGAGAAGTCCCTCACCACCTGGCACTGGGACATGGAGGACGCCTCACCGGACACCCTCAAGGGCCTGCCCGAGGACTTCACCCACGTCATCCACTCCGCGGTGCGCCGCGGCACCGACGCGGACTTCAACGCCGCCGCGGAGGTCAACGCGGTGGCGACCGGCCGCCTCATGGCACACTGCCGCACCGCCGAGGCGTTCCTGTACGTGTCCACCGGCGCCCTGTACGCGCGGCAGACCCTGGACCACCCGTACACGGAGGACGACCCGGTCGACGGCGTCGCCGACTGGCTGCCCGCCTATCCCGTCGGGAAGATCGCGACGGAGGGCGCGGTGCGCGCCTTCAGCCAGGTGCTCGGCCTGCCCACCACGATCGCGCGGCTCAACATCGCCTACGGGCCCGGCGGTTACGGAGGCGTCCCGATGCTGTACTTCAAGCGGATGCTGGCGGGCGAGGCGATTCCCGTGCCGGTGAACGGACAGAACTGGTGCTCCTTGCTGCACACCGATGACATCGTGGCGCAGGTTCCTCATCTCTGGCGGGCCGCGGCGACGCCCGCGACGCTGGTCAACTGGGGTGGTGACGAACCGGTCGGCATCACCGACTGCATCGAGTACATGTCCGAACTGACGGGCGTCGAGGCGCGTCTGGTGCCCAGCGAGGTCACCCGCGAGACGTACAGCTTCGACCCGACGCGCCGCCGCGCACTGACCGGCCCCTGCGAGGTGTCCTGGAGGGACGGCCTGCGCCGCACCCTCGAAGCCCACTTCCCCCAGCACGTCCGCCGGTTCGCCCACAGCTGAGGAGATGTCGATGCCCGAGTCCCGGAGAAAGCCGCAGTCGCAGCTCCCCGAGGCGGGGGAGCCCGGACGACCCGACTCGTCCGGCTCACCCAATCTCGAACTCGTCCGCGCCGCCTACCGCGCCTTCCACCGACGGGATGCCGACGCGCTCCTCGACGTCCTGTCGCCGGACGTGCGCTGGGTCCACCCCGAGGGCATGTCCAAGTACGACCTGGGCGGCACCCGGCACGGGCACGCCGGTGTCAGAAGCTTCCTGTCCCGGGTGCCGACGGTGCTGAACGGCATGCGGCTCGAGCCGGAGGAGTTCGTGGAGGCCGGCGACCGCGTGGTGGTGTTCGGCGTGCGCCACGTGACGTCGGTGCGGGGCCACACGAAGCGTTTGAAGTTCGTCCACTCGTGGACGTTGCGCGAGGGCAAGGCCACCGTCATGGAGGACATCTTCGACACCGTCCTCTTCCACCGGCTCATCGACGCCTGACCCGCGGTTTCCGCGAGACGAGGCGGGACGGCCCGGCCACGTGGCCGGGCCGTCCCGCGGGGGCCGGCCACGGGTCGGGCGCGCGGCGGCCCGGCGGCCCCGGCGTCGGCTAGGCGGTGCGGTTGGCCACGAAGTCGCAGAGGGCGTCGAGTGCCTCGTACGGTGCGCCGGACGGCAGCGCGTCGGCCAGCGCCGACCGCGCCCTGGCGAGTCGTTCGTCCATGAGCACGCGGGCCCGGTCCATCGCCTCGGACCGCCGGAGCAGGGTGAGCGCCCGCAGGTGCCGCTCCCCGCTCAGCCCCGCGGGATCGGACAGCAGGGTGCGCAACTCCTCGTCCTCGGGCCGTCCGCCGTCGAGCACGAGCAGGACGGGGAGACTGGCCACCGCCACGGCGAGGTCCTTGCCCTGTTCCTTGCCGAGGTCCGCGGACGAGGAGGTGACGTCGAGCAGGTCGTCGGCGATCTGGAAGGCCACGCCCAGGTGTTCGCCGTACACCGCGAGCGCGTCGCAGACGCGGGCGGGCGCGCCCGCCTGGATGGCGCCGAGCCGCAGGGACAGCGATATCAGGGAGGCCGACTTGTCGGAGACCACGTCGAAGTAGTGGGACATGTGGTTCTCGTCGAAGGCCGGGCCGACGAGTTCCCGCACCTGGCCCCGGACGAGACGCTCCGAGGCATCGGCCTGAAGCGGTACCGCCTCGGGGGTCAGTCCCGCCGACATCTGGGCGGCCTTGGCGAGCAGCCAGTTGCCCGACCTGACAGCGACGGTGTTGCCCCAGCGGGCGTTGACGCTGCTCACCCCGTGGCGGGTGAGGGCCTCGTCCATGACGTCGTCGTGGTGGAGCGAGGCCGTGTGGACGAGTTCGGACAGCACGGCCGCCTCGATGACGCCCGGTGCCCGGGGATCGCCGAACTCGGCGCCGAGCAACGTGAGCAGGGGACGCAGGCGTTTGCCGCCGGCCGTGATCAGATGACCGACGACCGCCGCCAGGCGCGGATCGTCGGCCTCGCGTGCGCACTCCTGCAGCCGCGTCTCCACCTGCTCGAGACCTCGCAGGATGCGGCGCTCCAGACCCTTCTCCCGTACGGCGAGCCGGGTGATGAGCGATCGCCCCCGCCTCCTCGCAGTCAGCGCGGACATGCACGTCCTCTCCGAGTCGTGGACCGTTCCCGACGGTTCCTCCCACCGGAGCGTAGGAACGTCCTGTCGGGCCGGGGCGGGTCCACCGCTGATCCTGGCCGTAATCGGACATGGATCGACAGGAACCGGACGGCTGTCCGAAAAGAACGCCGGGGAACTGGCAGCAACCTGCCGTGATCGTGCGCCCGGCCGGCACCCGCGGCCTCGGGCCCGGCAGCGCCGCCGAACTGCCCGAAGCGGGGCCGCGGAACGAGTTCGCCCCGCATCGCAGGCCCGTCGGCCGACCGGGACGCCCGGCCTCCAGAGCGTCCGGGGCGTGTGGTCCGGGTCCTCGCCGTGTCGGTGTCGGGCTGTTCGAGGACGATCCGGTGCCGCGGCTCGCACTACGGTGAGTGACGCTCATCGGTTCCTGTCGTCAGGTCCGCGGCCGGCCGTGTCTGATCGGACGAGGTGCCGTACCACGCGAGGGTGGTGTCGACGAGGGGCGCGGCGACGGTGCGCTTGAGGCTCGAAGCAGCGGGTGGAGCGGTTGCGGGCGACGGCATCGGCACCGCTGTCCCGGGCGTTCCTCCCGGGTGCCGTGCCGTGCCGTGCCGTGCCGTGCCGTGCCGTGCGCGTGCGGCATGCGGACGGGCCCTGCCCACGGGCCGTGTCCGCGACCGCGGCGTGGGGCCTGCGCCGCGGCCGCATCCCTGCCGGGCCGGTGTTCCGCATCACTCGCGCGGTCCGCTTGTGGCCGGCCCGTCGGCCGTCGTCGCGAGCCCGGCTGTGCTCTCCAGGACGCCGTGGGCGCACGCAAGGCCGTCCGGTGTCGGTCCGGGTTCGGCTCCGGCTGTCACTTCCGGCTGTCGCTTCCGGCCTGCAAAGCGAGGTAGAAATTGGTCATGGAAGGAGAGCGGTCATTCCGCCCGAACCGACGGTCGCGAGACCGCTTTGATCAACTCGGAACCGGCGGCTCGCGGCGCGGCCCGAAGCCGGGGCTGCGTTCACTGCTGAGCCCGCGCACCACGGCGGGGCAAGCGTTCCTGCTCCAGGTCGTCACCGTGTTGCTGCTGGTCGGAGCCGCGGTGGTGGCCTTGGTGGTCCAGGCCGACGGCGACAGCGGGAGAGAAGCCGAGCGCGTGTCGGTGACGGCGGCCGAATCCTTCGCGAACGCTCCGGGCACGGCCGAGGCGCTGGACGCCCGGAATCCGACAGCCGTCCTCCAGCCGCGTGCCGAAGCGGCCCGGCAGAGGGCGGGCGTGGACTTCATCGTGGTCATGAACACCGAAGGTGTCCGTCTCACCTACCCCGATCCGAAGGAGATCGGGAAGAAGTTCGTCGGCGCCATCGAACCGGCGCTGGAAGGCCGCACCGTCGTCGAGCGGGCCGGCGGACCGGCGCTGCCCACAGGCGAAGGAGACGCCGTGCAGGCCGTGGTCCCGGTGACCGGTGCCGACGGCTCCGTGGTCGGCCTGGTGTCCGCGGGGATCACGGTGGAGAACGTGGGCGACATGGTCGACCGGCAACTGCCGATCATCCTCGCCGCCGGCGCGGCCGCCCTCGTGCTGTCCACCGCGGGGGCGGCACTGGTGTCGGGCCGGCTGTGGCGGCAGACGCGCGGCATGGGCCCGGAGGAGATGACCCGGATGTACGAACACCACGACGCGGTGTTGCACGCCGTGCGGGAGGGCGTACTGATCACCGGGGCGGAAGGGCGGGTGCTGCTGGTCAATGACGAGGCCCGACGGCTGCTGGACCTCCCGGCGAACGCGGAGCGGCGCCGGGTGGCGGACCTGGGGCCGGACGAGGAGACGGCGCGGCTGCTGGCGTCGGACGAGCCGGTCACGGACGCGGTGCGTCTGGTCGGGGACCGGCTGCTGGCGGTGAACAAACGGTCCACGGCCCCGTACGGGGGCCGGGCGGGCAGCGTGGTGACGCTTCGGGACACCACGGAGCTGGCGACGGTGACGGGGCGGGCGGAGGTGGCACGGGAGCGGCTGAAGCTGCTGTACGAGGCGGGGGTACGGATGGGCACCACGCTGGATGTGACGCGTACCGCTCAGGAACTGGCGGAGGTGTCCGTGCCGAGGTTCGCCGACGTCGTCACCGTGGAGCTGTGGGATTCCGTCCTGCGGGGCGAGGAGCCGCCCGGCGGGGGCACCGAGTTGCGGCGCACCGTCGTCCACGGCCGGGAGGGTGACTACGGCCTCTCTCCCGTCGGCGAGCTGATCCGGTTCTCGCCCGGCGGCCCCGGCGTCGCCGCGGCGGCCGACTGCCGAGCGGTCCTGGAGACGGATCTGAGGACGTCCGACGGCTGGTGGGCACAGGACCCCGAGCGCGGGCGGCGGGTGCTGGAACGGGGAGTCCACTCCCTCGTCGTGGCGCCGATGCGGGCGCGGGAGGCACTGCTGGGAGTGGCCCACTTCTGGCGGGCGGACGCCTCCGCACCGTTCGAGGAGGAGGACAAGACCTTCGCCGAGGAGCTGACCGCCCGTGCGGCGACCGCCATCGACAACGCCCGCCGTTACACCCGCGAGCACACCATGGCCGTCACCCTGCAGCGCAGCCTCCTGCCCCGGGGCATGCCCGAGCAGAACGCGCTGGAGGCGGCCTACCGGTACCTGCCGGCCCGGGCGGGGGTGGGGGGCGACTGGTTCGACGTCATCCCCCTGTCCGGCGCCCGTGTGGCGCTGGTCGTCGGCGACGTCGTCGGCTACGGCCTGCACGCCGCGGCCACCATGGGTCGGCTGCGCACCGCCGTGTACAACTTCTCCACCCTGGACATGCCGCCCGACGAGCTGCTGAGCCATCTGGACGAGCTGGTGGCCCACATCGACACCCACGAGGCCGCCGCCGCGGAGCAGGACGGGCAGGAGATCACCGGGGCCACGTGCCTGTACGCCGTCTACGATCCCGTCTCCGGGCAGGTGACCGCCGCCACCGCCGGCCACCCGGGGCCCGCGGTCGTCCGTCCGGACGGGAACGTGACCTTTCCCCGCCTGCCGGTCTCCCCGCCGCTGGGCCTGGGCGCGGCCCTGCCCTTCGAGGCGGCGGAGCTGACCCTGCCCGAGGGCTCGAAACTGGTGCTCTACACCGACGGGCTGATCCGGGACCGCTACCGCGACCCGGACACCGGCCTGGAGGCACTGAGCGCCGCCCTGACCGGGCCCGACCGCACCCCGGAGGCCCTCTGCACGGCGGTGATCGAGGCCATGCTGCCCGACCGGCCGAGCGACGACATCGCGTTGCTCGTGGCCCGCACGCGTCGCCTCGCCCCCTCGGACTTCGCCGAGTGGGACGTGGCCCGCGACCCCGCGGCGGTGGCGCCGGTCCGCGCCGCCTGCGCCCGGCAACTGGCGGACTGGGGTCTGGAGGACATCAGCTTCACCACCGAGCTGATCCTCAGCGAGCTCATCACCAACGCCGTTCGCTACGGCGGCGACCCGATCACCGTGCGGCTGGTGCGCGGCCGGAACCTGATCTGCGAGGTGTCCGACGGCAGCAGCACCTCACCACGTCTGCGCCGGGCCAAGACCACCGACGAGGGCGGCCGCGGCCTGTTCCTCGTCGCCCAGTACGCCGAGCGCTGGGGCACCCGCTACACCCCTGCGGGCAAGGTCATCTGGACGGAGCAGTCCCTTCACGGCGGTGCGGCGGAACCCAGTGACTTCGGCGCCACCCTGCTCGACCAATGGAACGACGAAACCCTCTGACGAGGACGGTGCCCGGGCCGGACCCCGGGGTTTCGTGTGCCGGCACGAGTCCGGTGCTCGTTCGCGGCGGACGGGCCGCTGCCGTACAGCTCCGTCACGAGGGCCTGTGCGTCGGCGGACCCCACACACGGCCCACCACCGGCACCGGACCGGAGCGCGGCCGCGCGTGAGGGCTGTGCGCGCCGGGCCCGGATCACCACGTCGCTGACGCCGGTGGTGGCGTCGAGCCACAGCGCCCGAGCCACAGCGCCCGAGCCACAGCGCCCGAGCCACAGCGCCCGAGCCGCAGCGCCCGAGCCACAACGCCCGGGTACCGGCCGCCGCCGCGGCCGACGGCTGCTCGTCCCGGCCGCAGGACACCCGGTGCGGCGAGTGGCCTGCCTCCCGGGTCAGCAGGAACTGCCGCAGGACGACGAACTGCTGCCGCACGACGAGGAACCACCGCACGACGAGGAACTGCCGCAGGACGAGGAACCGCTCCCGCAGGACGACGAACCGCCGCTGGAGCAGCCGCTCGACGAACCTCCGCCCGTGCCCGTCTCCCACCAGGACGAGTGGGCGAAGGAGCCGCCGGCGCCGTGCGCCGACGTTCCGCCGTGCGGGCCGGTCCCGGCACCCGAGCCGAGCGCGGTCGCCCGCGTGCCCAGATCGTCCCAGGCGCGGCGCCACGCCCGGCGCACCATCCAGGTGACCACCGTGACGAGCGCCAGTACGCACCCGCCCACCCCCACGAACACGATCAGCATGACGTCCCCCCTTCCGCCGGGCCCGCGCACCGACTGCCCGCAGGATGCCCCGCGTTCCGGTGACCCGAAGCGGCCTTTGAGCAAGTCCAGAGCTTCGGCTCCCCCCGCGGCGACGCCGGTCTGCCGCCCGCGGTCCGGAGCGGCACGACGGAGCGCGCCCCGGTCACCCGTATGCCATGCCGTCCAGGGGCTTGAGACGGTGCTTCCCGGATACTTGGTGGGGCGAGCGCGGACGAGTCGCGCCCGGTGCCGCGCCACGCGACCACCGGTGACGGCGAGGAGACGGGCAGGGTCCTGAGTCGATGAGCACCACCGAAGAGTCGATCGACATCGACGTCCCGGTCCATGTGGCGTACAACCAGTGGACGCAGTTCAGGACGTTCCCCCGCTTCATGGACGGCGTCAGACGCGTCGACCAGATCCAGGCGGCGACGACCCACTGGGTGATCCGGTTCGGCCCGAGGACGTACGAGTACGACGCGGAGATCGTGGAACAGGTCCCGGACCGGCTGGTCCGTTGGGAGGTCCGCGACGAACCCCGGCACACCGGCACGGCGACCTTCGAAGGACTCGACGCGGGCCACTGCCGGGTGACCCTGCGCGTCGACCTGCGGCCCGGGGGAGTCGTGAGGCGGGCGGCGGCCGCACTCGGCGTCGCCCGCCGTGCGGTCCGCACCGCTCTGACGTCCTTCAAGGAGTTCACCGAGGGGCAGGGCCGCGAGACCGGCGCCTGGCGCGGCGAGATCAGCAAGGGCCACGTCCAGCCCACCGAGGGCCGGAGCCGTCCCCACGTACCGACCTGGCCGACCGGCTGACCGGCCCGTCCGCCCGGCCGGACCGGGGGCCGCGTGCGGGCGCCGGGGGCACGACACGGAGCGAGGAGAGCACGTTGCAGAAGCCGTCGAGCGAGGAACCGGCCGACGACCGCCTCGAGGTCACTCCACCCGAGACCTGGGCCGCGGGCGTACCGGCGGTGTACCACGCGATGAAGTACTCCCTGGACCAGACGTCGGCCCGGCGCACGGGGCTCACGCTGCTGAACCTCAACCAGGTCCGGGGCTTCGACTGCCCCGGCTGCGCGTGGCCCGAGCCCGAGCCGGGGCACCGCCCCATGAACGAGTACTGCGAGAACGGCGCCAAGCACACCAACGACGAGGCCACCTCACGCCGTGTCACACCCGATTTCTTCCGCCGGTACCCGATCAGCGAGCTGGCCGGGAAGTCCGACCGGTGGCTCAACCAGCAGGGCCGCCTCACCCGGCCCATGGTCAAGCGACCCGGCTCCGACCACTACGAGCCCATCAGCTGGAGCGACGCCCTCGACCTGCTCGCCGACGAGCTGGCAGCGCTGGACTCCCCGAACGAGGCGGTCTTCTACACCTCCGGCCGTGCCAGTAACGAGGCCGCGTTCGTCCTGCAGCTCTTCTCCCGGGCGTTCGGCACCAACAACCTGCCGGACTGCTCCAACATGTGCCACGAGTCCAGCGGTACCGCGCTGAGCGAGACCCTCGGCACGGGCAAGGGCGACGTGTCGCTGCGCGACATCCACCACGCCGACCTCATCCTGACCGTCGGTCAGAACCCGGGCACCAACCACCCCCGGATGCTGTCCGCGCTGGAGGAGTGCAAGCGCCGCGGCGGCAGGATCGTCGCCGTCAACCCGCTGCCCGAGGCGGGGCTGGCCCGCTTCAAGAACCCCCAGCGCCCCCGCGGCGTCATCGGCCGCGGCACACGGATCGCCGACCGCTTCCTCCACATCAGGATCGGCGGCGACCTCGCGCTGTTCCAGGCGCTCAACCTCCTGCTCCTGGAGGCGGAGGAGGCCGCGCCCGGCACCGTCCTCGACCGGGACTTCATCGACGCCCACACCGAGGGTTTCGAGGAGTTCGCCCGGCACCTGCGCGCCACCGTCTCCTGGCCCGAGGTCGAGAAGGCCACCGGGCTGGCCCGCGCCCGGATCGAGGAAGTGCGCGACATGGTCCTCGGGAGCGAGCGGGTGATCGTCTGCTGGGCGATGGGCCTGACCCAGCACAGGCACGGCGTGCCCACCATCCGCGAGGTGGTCAACTTCCTGCTGCTGCGCGGCAACGTCGGCAGGTTCGGAGCCGGTGCCTGCCCCGTGCGCGGTCACAGCAACGTGCAGGGCGACCGGACCATGGGCATCTGGGAGCGGATGCCGGACCACTTCCTCGACGCCCTCGCCCGCGAGTTCCACTTCGAGCCGCCCCGCGAGCACGGCTGGGACTCCGTCGCCTCCGTCCGGGCCATGCGCGACGGCCGCGCCAAGGTCTTCCTCGGCCTGGCCGGGAACTTCGTCCGTGCGATCTCGGACAGCGAGGTCAGCGAGGCCGCCATGCGCACCTGCCGGCTGACCGCGCACATCTCCACCAAGCTCAACCGCTCCCACGTCGTGTGCGGCGAGACCGCCCTGATCCTGCCCACCCTCGGCCGCACCGAGCGGGACGTGCAGGCCACCGGCGAGCAGTTCGTCACCGTCGAGGACTCCATGAGCCGGGTCCACGCCTCCCACGGCGTCCTCGAACCGGCCTCCAAGCACCTCCTCAGCGAGGTCGCCATCCTCAGCCGTCTGGCCCGCCGCACCCTCGGCGACAAGGTCCCCGTCCGCTGGGAACGCTTCGAGGCCGACTACGACTGCGTCCGCGACCACATCTCCCGCGTCGTCCCCGGCTTCGAGGACTTCAACACCCGCGTCCGCCGCCCCGGCGGCTTCTGCCTGCCCAACCCGGTCAACGAGGGCGTCTTCCCCACCCCCGCCGGCAAGGCCCTCTTCAGCCGCAACGACTTCGAGGCCCTGACCGCCCCGCCCGGCCATCTGATCCTGCAGAGCCTGCGCTCCCACGACCAGTGGAACACCGTTCCGTACACGGACGACGACCGTTACCGCGGCATCCACGGCTCCCGCCGCGTCGTCCTCGTCAACCGGTACGACATGCGCGAACTGGGTCTGGAGGAAGGCGCGCCGGTCGACCTGGTCGGTGTCTGGGAGGACGGTGCCGAACGCCGGGCGGAGAACTTCCGGGTGGTCGGCTACCCGACCTCACGGGGCTGCGCGGCGGCCTACTACCCGGAGACCAATGTGCTGGTGCCGCTGGAGAGCGTGGCGTACCGAAGCAACACGCCGACGTCGAAGGGGATCGTGGTGAGGCTGGAGCCCCGGGAGGGGGCGGCCCGTGCGACGGCGCCGGCGGTGGGAGAGGGCGCGCCGTCCTGATCCCGGCCGCACCGCCCGGCGGTGAGCGGGTGCCGGAAGACCCGTACGTCCTGGTCCGCGCCGATGCGGTGCGGCGCGGTACGGACGGGACGGCGTTGCCACCGAGTCCGCCCCTCTGTTGACAGGACGTCACACCACTCTCATCATGGGAGCGCTCCCATCGGCGGGTTCCGCCGCGCGACGCCCGTGCACGACCGCACCGCATCCACGCACCGTTTCCTGTGCCGCCGGCGCGGAACGTCCTGCTGCCGCACCGGTACTCAGCCTGTCCGGCCGCAGGGCCCGGCACCCGCCGCCCCGCCGGACCCCGAGGGAGGATCCCCATGTCCTTGCCGCAGAGACCCGGCCGGCCGACCGGTACCGGCACCCGCCACCTCGCGCGCGCCGCCGCCGCCCTGGCCGCCGCGCTCGCCCTGCTGGCCCCGCTGAACGCCGCCGGTACCGCGTCGGCCGCCGCTCCCGGGACCGCCGCCGCGGACGTCGACGTCCGGGTCAACACGCAGGCGTCGCTGGGCCGCATGCCCGACACCGCACGCGGAGTCAACGCGGCCGTCTGGGACTCGCACATGAACGATCCCGAGGTCGCCGGCCTGATGAAGGCGGCCGACGTCGGGGCGATGCGCTACCCCGGCGGCTCGTACGCGGACATCTACCACTGGGAGACGCACACGGCGCCCGGCGGATACGTCGCACCCGGCACCGACTTCGACTCCTTCATGGGCACCGTCCGGGCCACCGGCGCCCAGCCGATCCTGATCGCCAACTACGGCTCCGGCACGCCCGAGGAGGCGGCCGGCTGGGTCCGGTACGCCAACGTCACCAAGGGGTACGACGCGCGGTACTGGGAGATCGGCAACGAGATCTACGGCAACGGCCACTACGGCAACGGCTGGGAGCACGACGAGCACGAGGACAAGAGCCCCCGGGAGTACGCCCGTCAGGTCCGCGCCTACGCCGAGGCCATGAAGGCCGTCGACCCCACCATCAGGATCGGCGCGGTGCTCACCACCCCGGGCCACTGGCCGGACGGCGTCGTCGGCGAAGGCGATCCGGGCGACTGGAACCACACCGTGCTCTCCGAAGTCACCGACGTCATCGACTTCGTGAGCGTCCACTGGTACGCGGGCGGCGCCGACACCACCGCCGAGGACGCCATGACGAGGCTGACCAGGCTGCCCGGTGAACTGCGGGAGGTGCGCAACCAGATCGACCGGTACGCGGGCGTCGACTCGCCGCGCATCGGCATCGCCCTCACCGAGATCAACACCAACACCGGCGGCGCCATGCTCACCGCCCGCCCCAACGGGCTGTTCACCGCCGACGCGTTCATGACGGCCCTGGAGAACGGCGTGTTCACCGTCGACTGGTGGAACACCCACAACGGCGCGGGCCGGATCACCACCGTCGACGGCGAGACCGACTACGGCGACATGGGGATGCTCTCCAGCGGCGCCTGCACCGGTGACGTCTGCGAGCCGGCGCCCAACACGCCGTTCCACCCCTACTACGGCATGAAGATGACCAGCGAACTGGGCACCGCGGGCGACACCCTGGTCGCCGCCGCCTCCTCCGCGCAGGACGTCTCCGCCCACGCCGTGCACCGTCGCGACGGACGTCTGAGCGTCCTGCTCGTCAACAAGGACCCGGACGCCGCCCGGACCGTGGACCTCGAGTACGCGGGCTTCACCCCGTCCGCCGCCGCACCCGAGGTCAGCCGTTACGCGCGCGGCGACAGCGACGTCACCGACGTCACCGACGGCGCGGCGTCCGCCTCCCGGGTCACCGTGCCGCCGTACGGGATGCTCACGCTCACCCTCACCCCGCAGGCCGGCACCGGGCCGGGCGCCTCCGACGCCGGGGCCCCGGGGACGCCGCGGCTGGAGACGGCGACCGACACCACCGCGCGCCTGTCCTGGGAGGGCGCGGCGGGCGCCACCCGCTACCTGGTCCAGGCGCGCGACGGCGCGCACACCCACGTGGTGGGCGAGACCACCGGCACGTCCGTGACCCTGCGGAACCTGCCCCCGGGCAGCACCCACACGGTCAACGTGCTGGCGGCCGACGCCGCGGGCCGGCTCTCCGCACCGTCCGCTCCGCTGACCTTCACCACCGGCACTCCGCCGGACGCCCCCTGCGCGGTGACCTACCACCGCGACACGAGCTGGGGCAACGGCTTCGTGGCCACGGTCACCGTCCGGAACCTCTCGGACACCCCGGTCACCGGCTGGACCGTGGACTGGGACTGGCCGACCGACCGTCAGACGGTGTCCTCCGGCTGGAACGCCACGTTCCACCAGAACGGCACGCATGTGCGGGTGACCGCCCCCGAGGGGGCCGGGCCGCTGGCCCCGGACGGGGGGTCGACGGCCTCGTTCGGCTTCGTCGGCGCCAACGACGGGCCCAACCCGCAGCCGACGGTCTTCCGCCTCAACGGCGCCGTCTGCTCGGGAGGCTGACGCCCGGCCCGCCCGGGGGCCGGTGGCAGGGTGACCTGCCCCCCGGGCGGGCCGGTCTCCCCGCGGGGTGAAGGGCGTACGACCATCCGGCGGCCGTCCGAGTGGCGCGCCCGGCGCGGTGGTGTGCATGGTGTGGTCCGGGACGTGTGGGACGGTCCACCCACGGAGGAGGCACGGAGCATGTTCGGTCAGGCGCAGGCGTTCAGCGGTTTCTCGGTCGACGACCTCGGCGAGGCCCGCCGGTTCTACGGCGAGACCCTGGGCCTTCCGGTGGAGGAGAGCGGGCAGGGGGACATGCGGGTGCTGGCCCTCACGCTCGGCAGCGGTGCGCGGGTCTTCGTCTACCCGAAGGAGACGCACACTCCCGCGACGTTCACGATCCTCAACTTCCCCGTCGACGACATCGTGTCCGCCGTCGCCGAACTGGAGCGGCGCGGCGTCACCCTGGAGCGCTACGCGGAGTTCGACCACGACGAGAAGGGCATCGTCCGGGTCGGCGGCGACGGCCCCGCGGCGATCGCGTGGTTCACCGACCCGGCAGGGAACGTCCTCTCCGTGATCCAGGAGAACTGACCGGGAGCTGTCGGGCGGTACGGCACGGACGGTGCGTGCCTTTCCCCCGGCCCACGGTGCGCGCCTCCCTCCGGCCCACGGTGCGCGCCTTCCTCCCCGCCCGTGGAGCACCCGCCGATCCCGCGGTACGGCCGCGGAGCCCTTCCCCCGGCCGTGGCCGGGCGTCCGTGGTACCGGTCCCGGCCGGCCGCCGGCCGCTGTGACGAGAACGTCGGAATCAGATATTCCGTTACGGGCCGACAGGTCCGGTTTCGGCGGGCCGCGTTCGCCCGCTCCGTCGAATGCGTTTTCGGCCTCCGTGCACTGTATGGCTAATATCAGGCCACCAACCGCTACTGTCTGGCGCGTTCTCGTCGCAGGTGCGGCTGACCGGTGACGAGGAGAGTGGCCTGCGGGTGAGCGGAACGAACAGAGACGGACGGCGCGGAACGGACAGCGTGCGGGCCGTCCGCCGACGGAGGGGCACGACGGACGAGCAGCCGTGGGCGGCCGGCGAACGGCGCCTGCCGCTGCGCACGGTGCTGCTCGTGCTGCTGCTCGTGCCGAGCGCGGCCCTGGTCTCGCTGTGGGGCCTGGCCACCTACGAACTGGGCAACGAGTACCGGGTGCAGGCCGCCCAGCTCGACCTGAAGACGACCGTGGGCCCGCGCAACGCGGCCCTGTTCAACGCCCTGCAGCGGGAGCGGCGGCTGACCCAGGAAGCGCTGGCCTCGCCCCGGGCCTCCCGGGCCGACCTGACCCGGCAGCGCACGGTCACCGACCGGGCCCTGGCGGGCTTCCGGCCGCTGGCCTCGGCGGACACCAGCGACGGCCAGCAGGGCCTGGCCGCCGCGCTCTCCCGGACCGTACGGGTGGCCGACCGGCTCGCGCAGGAGCGCCGCGCGGTGGACACGGGGACCGCCGACGAGGACCGGGCGTTCACCTACTACACCGAGGCCATCGGAGCCAGCACCGAGGTCTTCGCGGCGATCTCCCGCGGTGCCAACGGTGAGGTGACCGGCCTGTCACAGGTCCTGTTCGACCTGAACGGGGCCGTGGACATGATCGGCCGCGAGGACGCGGTGCTGGCTCGCGGCTGGGCCTCGGGCCGGCTGTCCGCCGAGGACTACGACCTGGTCACCGACGCCGTCGGCACCCACGAGTACCTCCTCAAGTCGCGCGTGGCACCGAACCTCAACGCCGAGGAGAGCCGGCTGTACACGGCGATGACCCGGAGCAGGGAGTGGCAGACGCGGGTCGAGCTGGAGGAGTGGCTGCAGGCCGCCGGAGGTGAGGGTGTCGCGCTGTCGCCGGCCCGTGCCGAGCAGTGGCGGACCGCGGCGGACACCTCGGTCGCCCGGCTCGAGGAACTCATCGGCGCGCACAGCCGGATCTCCAACGCCGCCGGCGCCGACGCCGTGCGGAAGCTGGAGCTGTACCTGTACTCCGTGGCCGCCCTGGGCCTGCTCGCCGTCCTCCTGGTCGTACTGATGACCTGGCGGCTGACCGCGGTCCTGCGCCGGCGCGTCCTGGCCGTGCACGGCCAGGCACAGGACCTGGAACAGCGGCTGCCACAGGTCGTCACCCGGCTCGAACAGGGCGAGGACGTGGACGTGGACGCCGAGGTCCCGGAGCTGTCCCCGGCCTCGGACGAGTTCGGCGAGCTGAGCCGGGCGCTGAACCTGGCCAGCCGCACCGCGGTGCACACCGCGGTGCGCCAGGCGGAGCAGCACCGGGGCTTCGAGCGGCTGCTGCAGCGCATCGCGCGCCGCACCCAGCTGCTGATCGGCCTGCAGCTGAAGAAGCTGGACGAGCTGGAGCGCCGGCACGAGGACCCGCAGGTGCTGGAGGGCCTGTTCGACCTGGACCACCTCACCGCCCGGCTGCGCCGCTACGAGGAGAACCTGGTGATCCTCGCGGGCGGCCAGCCCCGGCGCCGCTGGCGCAAGCCGGTGCCGCTGCTGGACGTCCTGCGCGCCGCGCAGGGCGAGGTTCAGGACTACCGGCGCATCGAGATCGACGTCGAGGGCCGGCCGTGGATCTCCGAGCGGGCGGTGGGACCGCTGATCCACATCCTGGCCGAGCTGATGGAGAACGCGACCGCCTTCTCCAAGCCGCCGGCTCCGGTCGAGATCAAGGCGGCGCCGGTCAGCCGGGGTGTCGCGGTGGAGATAGAGGACCGCGGACTGGGCATGGAGGCCGAGCAGTACGAGGCCGTCAACGCCCTGATGCAGGCGCCCCCGCAGATGGACGTGGTGACCCGCGCCGACGACGTACGCCTGGGCCTGTACGTGGTGGCCCGGCTGTCGGCGGGCCTGGGCCTGCAGGTGGAACTGCGGCCGTCGGCGTTCGGCGGCACCCGCGTCATCGTCCTCGTCCCGCAGGACCTCGTGGCCGAGCGGCCCCGATCGGTGCCGGACGCGGCCGACGGCCCGTCGCCCGACGACGCCGGCGCCCTCCACCTCCCGCCGCGCCGGCACACCGGTCCCCGTCCCGTGGACGGATCCCGCCGCGCGGACGGCCCGGACGGCCTGCCGGTACGGTCGCGGGGGCAGGCGATGGCCGACGTCACCGCACCGGTGCCGGCCCCCGCGGGTCCGCCGGACCCGCAGGACGGACCCGCACCGCTGCCTCGCCGGACGCGTCAGGCCAGCCTGGTGGCCGAGCTGCGCGCACCGGCTCCGCAGGACTCCCCGGCCGCCCAGGCCCCGCCCGGCGCCCCGGCCCGCTCCGGCGCCACCATCGGCGCCTTCCAGCGGCAGTCCCGCAAGAACCGCGCCGCCGGCGCGCGGCCGTCCGCGCCCGGCACCGACCAGACCGAACCGCCCACGAGGGAAGACCGAGGATGACTCAGCGAACCACCGCCACCGACGCAGACCTGGACTGGCTCCTCGACGGACTGGTCGACCAGGTGGCCGGTACCCGGCACGCCGTCGTGCTGTCCGACGACGGCCTGGTGATCAGCCGCTCGAAAACCATCGAGCGCTCCGACGCCGAGCGCCTGGCCGCGATCGCCACCGGTCAGCAGAGCCTGGCCCGTGGCGTCGGACAGCTCTTCCAGGGCGGTCCGGTCCACCAGGTCATCGTCGAGATGGCCGACCTGTGGCTGTTCGTCACCGCGGCCGGCCGGGGCACCCACCTGGCCGTGGTCACCTCCCAGGAGGTCGACGCCGAAGTGATGGCGGTCGCCATGCACACCCTGGTCCAGCAGGTGGGCCAGAAACTGGGCACCGACGCACGCACCCCGCAGTCCGACCCGTCCCCGCCCGCCGGTCCCGGGGCCGGCGCATGAGGCACTGGACGGACGACCTGGAGGACGACGCCGACGAACCGCTGGTCCGTCCCTACACCATCACCGGCGGCCGTACCACCGCCGGCCGTGACGACCTGACCCTGATCACCCTGATCACGGTACGGACCACGGCGGGTACGGACACCGCGGCCGGCCGGCCCGCACTGCAGCCGGAACACCGCACCGTCCTGCGCCTGTGTGCGCGCAGGCCCGTCGCGGTGGCCGAGATCGCCGCCGAGCTCGACCTGCCGGTGTCGGTGACCAAGATCCTCATCGGCGACCTGATCGACGCCGGCCGGGTACGGGCCCGGCCGCCCCTGTCCTTCGCACACAACGGCACCCTCCCCGACATGACGATCCTTGAGGCGGTGAGAGATGGGCTCCGCGGGCTCTGATCCGGCACAGACGGCCCAGGCCGTGAAGATCCTGGTCGCCGGTGGCTTCGGCGTGGGCAAGACCACGCTGGTCGGCGCGGTCAGCGAGGTCGCCCCCCTGCACACCGAGGAATACCTGACCCGTGCCAGCGTCGGCGTGGACGACCTGGTCGGCATCGACGGCAAGACCACCACCACCGTCGCCCTGGACTTCGGGCGCATCACCATCAGCGACGAACTGGTGGTCTACCTGTTCGGGACCCCCGGCCAGGAACGCTTCTGGTTCATGTGGAACGATCTGGTGCTCGGAGCCCTGGGGGCGGTGGTACTGGTCGACACCCGCCGCCTGGAGGTCAGCTTCGCCTCCATCGACTTCTTCGAAAGCCGCGGTGTCCCGTTCGTCGTCGCGGTCAACTGCTTCCACAACGTCCGCGACCGCACGCCCGAGGAAGTCCGCACCGCCCTGGACCTGGACCCCCAGGTCCCCCTGGTGATGTGCGACGCACGCGAGCGGACCGAAGGCCGGGACGTCCTGCTCACCCTGGTCGAACACCTCATGGCCCGCAGCTCCGCACCCCAGCCGGCCGGGAGGTGAGACGGCGCGGCGGCCTTCGCCGTCACCCCCGACGGGGCCGCGTCCTCAGGGCTGACGCCCGGTCGGCGCCGCTTCGCAGGTGATCTCGTCACGCGGGGTGTAGTGCGTGCGGAACGGTTCCCGCCGCACTTCCCGGCCGTCGTCGTGGAAGACCCGCTCGACGGTGACGTCGAAGCCCTCGAGCGGGGTCTGCGGCACGCACTGCTCAGCGGTGCTCACCCGCTTCGCCGGCTGCCGCACGTCGGTGCGCGGCCCCTTGACCGACGTGATCCGGTCGTACTTCTTCGTGCCGAGGAAGCTGACGGTCAGCGAGGTGTCGGTGGACTCGGCCTGGATGTAGATGGCCTTGCCGGAGTCGTTGGTGAACCTCAGGTCCAGGCTGCCCCAGGCGACCGTCGCCTCACGGCCCTCGGGGTAGCGCTCGATGTAGAAGGAGTGGGCGCCGTACTCGACGGGCTCGACCCCGGCGAAGAACATCGCGTTGAAGACGGTCGTGGCCACGGCGGAGACACCGCCGCCGGGAGCCTTCCGGTACTGGTCGTCGTAGATCATGACGCCGTCGACGAAGCCGTTGGCCTCGGTGCGTTCGCCGACGGTCCGGTTGAAGCTCCAGGTCTCGCCCGGCATGACGACGGAGCCGTTGATGAGTTCCACGGCCCGGCCGATGTTCGTCGTGCGGTAGGCGGCCGGCTCGAAGTCGACGGTGAAGGAGGACATCTTCTCGGTGAGCCCCAGCTGGGCCGCGTTCTCGCGGGTGACCTCCGGCTGGATCCGCCGCGCGTCCACCTCGCCGGTGCGGGCGGCGCCCGACCCGGTGAGCAGGGGCAGGACGGCCTTGCCCAGGGCCTTGTCGGTGACCTCCACGCCGGGCCTGGCGTCGGCGGCCACCACGACCTTGTCGCCCTCGAGCCCCAGCCGGGCGTTCCGGGGGGTGGTGGGCAGACCGTTCAGGACGTCGGCCACCGCGGGCGCGGCACGCAGGCCCTTGCTGTCGAGTTCCGGTGTGAGCCTGCCGGCCTCGTCCGGCCGCATCGTCAGGTGATCGTCCAGCACGGCCGGGGTGATCGTGAACCGCTTGCCGCCCGCGGTGAGCGTGACCGGCGCCGACATCGCCGGCTGCGCGAACTCGCGCACCGCCCGCCGCACCTCGGCCGCCGTGACCTTCGGCTCGGTCTCGTGTGCGGGCAGCACCGTGACCGAGTCCGCCGCGCCGCGCAGGAAGGGGGCGCGCAGGGCACCGGTCGCGGCGTCCACGTCCAGCGCGTACCCGGTGCGCGGGGCGGTCTGCTCGACACGGCCGTCGGCGAAGGAGACGGCGCCGTCGCGGACCTTCTCGTCGAGCGTCGTCGCCAGCTTCCCGAGGGCGGCACGGGCCTTGTCCTCGTCGACCCGCACGACCGGCTCGATCTCACCGCCGGAGCGGAACAACCCGCCGATCACACTGACCGGACCGGTGCCCGTGGACGTCGCCCGGTCAAGGGTCTCCCGGATGCCGAAGGTGAGCCCCGCCTGCCGCGGATCGACCGCACCCTCGCGGTCGCCGACCTTCACCGCCAGCTTCCGCGGGCCGGCCGCCACCAGGCGCTCCTCCAGCTTCCGGGTGGCCTCCTCGCGGCTCAGGCCCCCGATGTCCACGCCGCGCACCGTCGTGCCCGCCTCGATCTCACCGCCGGTGAGCAGCAGCCCGGCGAGATACAGACCGCCGATGCCCACGGTCAGCGCACCGCCCGCCAGGGCGACGGGCGGGAGGGAGGATATGCGGGGGACGGCGGGTACGCGGGGGCGCATGGGTCTCCTGAACGATCGACGGGGCGTGCCCTCGATGTCACGGCACTGTGCGCGAGAGCCGTCGGCCAAGCTAGGCACGACCAGGTGCCAAAGGGTATATCCCAGGTCACGTCGGGCGTTGTGGATCAGCGGCCCGACGGACGGGCGGAACGGGACCCGGCATGCCCGGCCGCCCGGCCCTTCCCGTGAACGGGCGGCCGCTCCGGGGCCGCCCGCTCACGATCCGCCGCGGTCGGCCGTGACGCTTCTCTCCCTTTGTCGTGCTCACGGCAGGTGAAGGATGTACGGTCATCCGGCCGCCGTCCGTGACGGACAGGGAATCCCGGATATGGGATATTCTCCCGGATATGAAATGCGATGAACCGGGGCCGTCCCCGGACCCCGTCGATCTCCGGCTCGGCGCGCGACTGGCCGAGCTCAGAGCCGAGCACGGCTGGTCCCTCGGAGAGCTGGCGGAGCGCAGCGGTGTCAGCCGCTCCACCCTGTCCAGGGCCGAGCGGGCGGAGACGAGCCCCACCGCCTCCCTGCTGAACCGTCTCTGTGCCGTCTACGGCCGGACCATGTCCCAGCTGCTCAGCGAGATCGAGGCGGCCCCCGCGCCGGTGGTGCGGGCCGCCGACCAGCCGGTGTGGGAGGACAGGGCGTCCGGATTCGTCCGCCGGTCCGTGTCCCCGCCGCACGGCGGACTGCGCGGCGAACTCGTCGAGGGGCGGCTCGCGGCCGGTGCGGACATCGCCTACGACCGGCCGCCCGTACCCGGCCTGGAACAGCACATCTGGGTGCTGGAAGGAGCCCTCGCCGTGACGGACCGGGACGTCGAGCACCGTCTCGGCGACGGTGACTGCCTCAGGCTCCGCGTCTGGGGGCCGACCCGGTTCCGCTGCCCCGGTCCCGAAGACGTGCGCTACGTCCTGGCGGTGGTGCGGCCGTGAACGTCATCCGGCTCGACGCCACTCGACTGACCGGCCTGATACCGGAATTGGCCGAGCTGCTGGCCGACACGGTGGACGGCGGCGCCTCCGTCGGCTTCCTCGCCCCGCTCGACCGCGCGGAGGCGGCCGCCTGGTGGAGGGAACGGTCCACGGCCGTCGCCGCCGGCCGGCTCGCGGTGTGGGTGGCGTACGAGGAACCCGGACGGGTGCTGGGCACCGTGAGCCTCGCCCTTCCCGACAAACCCAACAGCACCCACCGCGCGGAACTGGTGAAGCTGATGGTGCACCGTGCGGCCCGTGGCCGGGGCCTCGGCCGGCGGCTGCTGGCCGTCGCGGAGGAGGCGGCCGCCGCGCGGGGCATCACCCTGCTGCACCTGGACACCGAGACCGGCAGCCCGGCCGAGCACCTCTACCGCTCCTCCGGCTGGACCCCCGTCGGAGCCATCCCCGACTACGCGGCGGACCCCGCCGGGGTGCTGCGGCCGACGACGATCTACTACAAGCGCCCGGGAGCGGGCCCCGTACCGGCCGGCACCGGGTGAGTGTCAGTGCCGGCCGCTACGGTGCCTGCCATGCCGGATGCCGAAGACGTACGACGGATCGCCCTGTCCCTGCCGGACACCACGGAGAAGGTCGCCTGGAGCATGCCCACGTTCCGGGTCGCGGGGAAGATGTTCGCCACCCTGCCCGAGGACGAGACCTCCATCGCCGTGCGCTGCCCCAAGGAGGAGCGCGACGAACTGGCCCTCGCCGAACCGGAGAAGTTCTGGATCGCCGGCCACGAGGCGCAGTTCGCCTGGGTCAGGGTCCGCCTCGCCGCCCTGGAGGACGAGGGCGAACTGCGCGACATCCTCGCCGACTCCTGGCGTCAGGCGGCCCCGCCGCGGCTCCTCGAGGCGCACCCCCGGCTGGGCCTGCCGCCCGCGGGCTGAGAACCGCTCGGGCGTCGTCGGCGCCCCGCGGCATGAGCCGTACGCCGCTGTCCTGACGGTCGTGGCGGATGACGCGGACGGGGAGGGTTCCCGACCACGACCGTGGTCGGGAACCCTCCCCGTCCCTGTCCCCGTCCGGGGCACTGCTGACCTCAGGGCCTGGTCACGAAGATGCGCGCGGCGGCCGGCGCGGGAAGCTCGGCGGTCGCCCGGTCGTCGCCGACCGCCACGCCGCCGGGCGACGGCCTCACACGCACGATCGCGCCGGGCCGCACCCCGGCGTGCCGCAGGGCGTACATCAGCCGGGAGTCGTTCTGGACCGGCTCCGCGATGCGGCGCACGACCGCGCTCACGCCGTCCGGTTCGGGCTCCAGGTCACTGAGGCTGACCGTGGTGTCGTCGGGGAACGGTTCCGCGGCGCTGTCCTCACCGAGCTCCGCCAGGCCCGGGATCGGATTGCCGTACGGCGAGTGGGTCGGGTGGTGCACCAGCTCCAGGACATGGCGCTCGACGGCCTCGCTCATGACGTGTTCCCAGCGGCAGGCCTCGGCGTGGACCTGTTCCCACTCCATGCCGAGCACGTCGAGGAGCAGGCACTCGGCGAGCCGGTGCTTGCGCAGGACACGCACGGCCAGTCGGCGGCCCTCGCCGGTCAGCTCGAGGTGCCGGTTGCCGGCGACGCGGAGCAGGCCGTCGCGCTGCATGCGGGCGACGGTCTGGCTGACCGTCGGGCCGCTCTGCTCCAGGCGTTCGGCGATGCGGGCGCGAAGGGGGACCACGCCTTCCTCCTCGAGCTCCAGGAGCGTACGCAGGTACGCCTCGGTGGTGTCGATGAGCCGGGACATGCCGACCCGTCAGGCGGGCGTCTCGGCGGTGGCGGTCAGCACCGCGCGGCCGAGGGTGTGGCCGGCCATGGTGAAGCCGAGGACGGCCGGGGTGGCGTCGGCCGGGACGCCGATGGAGGCGACGTCGAGGGCGTGCACCACCACGAAGTAGCGGTGCGGGCCGTGCCCGGCCGGCGGGGCGGCGCCGATGTAGCGGGCGGCGCGGGCGTCGTTGGGCAGTTGGAAGGCGCCTTCGGGCAGGCCCGGGCCGGCGTCGTCGCCGGCGCCCTCGGGCAGCTCGGTGACGGTGGCGGGGATGTCGGCGACCGCCCAGTGCCAGAACCCGGACCCGGTGGGGGCGTCGGGGTCGTAGACGGTGACGGCATAGCTCCTGGTGCCTTCGGGTGCGCCGCTCCAGGACAGCTGCGGGGAGACGTCCTTCCCGCCGGGCAGGCCGGAGGCGTGCTGCTCGGGCGGCCAGGCGGCCCCGTCGGTGACGGTGGTGCTGGTGACGGTGAAGGACGCCGCCTCGGGGAGGCGGGCGAAGGGGTCGTTGGCGCTCATCGCGTCGTTCCTTTCTGAGTTCTGCGCTGGGGCGGTGGTGGGGCCGGTCATCGGATCCGCACGGCCGACGGAACGGCATCGCCGGACAGCTGCCGCCCTCTGCAAAATCGACAGTACCACGAATAATCGATTATTCGTGAGATCGTCTATGCTGAGGCCATGACTGGTACGGCTCTTCCCCCGACCCCCTCCGGGAAGCGGATGCTTTCCGAGCAGGTGTACGCACACCTGCGGGACGCGATCCTGCGCGGTGACCACGCCCCCGGTGCCCCGCTGAAACCGCAGGACCTCGCCAAGGCACAGGGGGTGAGCCTGGCCGTCGTGCGCGAGGCGCTCGTGCGCGTGGTCGGCGAGGGCCTCGCCGACCGGCTGCCCAACCGCGGCTTCGCCGTCCCGGCCTTCTCCGACCGCCGCTGGCAGCAGATCGCGGAGGCCCGCCGGACCGTCGAGCCGGTCATGCTGCGCATGTCCATCGAGCGCGGGGACGTCGACTGGGAGGCCCGCGTGCGCGCCGCCCATCACCGCCTGGCACGCACCCCGGTGTACGTGCCGGAGGAGGGCGAGTACTACAGCGGCGCGTGGTCCGAGGCCCACCGGGTGTTCCACCGCACCCTGCTGGAGGGCTGCGGCAACCCCGTCCTGCTGGAGACGTTCGACCGGATGTGGACCGCGAGCGAGCTGGCCCGCCGCTGGTCGACGCACCGCAACCCCGGCCGGGACGGCGTCCTGGAGCACCGCCGGCTGGAGGAGGCGGCGCTCGCCCGCGACGCCGACACCGCGGCCGAGGTGTTGGCCCGGCACCTCACCCGGACCGCGGACGTGCTGACCGACCGCGCGCCCTCGAACCCGTGAGGGAATCCCGGTGCGCCTCCCCGCCCCGACGGGGGAGGAACCGACGGTCCGGCCGGTGCCGTCCGCCCGGTCCACGCGGTGGGCGTGGCAAGGCCACGCCCCGCGTAACCTCTCTCCTGTGTCAGCCTCACGCCTTCGTCGCGTCGCCGTCCTGATCCTCGAGGGGGCGAAGCCGCTCGACGTCGGCATCCCCGCCCAGGTGTTCACGACCCGCGCGAGCATGCCGTACGAGGTGCGGGTGTGCGGGGCCGCACCCGGTCCCGTCACCGGCGGCGACGGCCTGTCGTACCACGTCGCCCACGGCCCGGACGCGCTCGCGTGGGCCGACACCGTCTTCATCCCCGGCTACCGGTTCCCGGACCGCGACGACCCGCCGGAGGCCGTCGTCGACGCGCTGACCGCCGCCCACGCCCGGGGCACGCGGCTCGCCGCCATCTCCACGGGCGCCTTCGCGCTCGCCGCCACGGGTCTGCTCGACGGCAGGCGGGCCACGACGCACTGGCACTACACGCGGGCGCTGGCGGCGAAGCATCCGCGCGTCCGGGTCGACGAGAACGTTCTGTTCGTCGACGAGGGCAGCGTGCTGACGTCGGCCGGCGCCGCGTCGGGCATCGACCTGTGCCTGCACATCCTGCGCGGCGACCTCGGGGTGGCCGCGTCCAACCACGCGGCCCGCCGCCTGGTCGCGGCCCCCTACCGCAGCGGCGGTCAGGCACAGTACGTGCCGCGCAGCGTGCCCGAGCCCCTCGGTGAGCGGTTCGCCACCACCCGCGAGTGGGCACTGCACCGGCTCGGTGAGCCCCTCACCCTGGAGGTGCTCGCCCGGCACGCGGCGGTCTCGCCGCGCACGTTCTCGCGGCGCTTCGTCGAGGACACGGGCTACACGCCGATGCAGTGGGTCATGCGCGCCCGCGTCGACATGGCCCGCGAACTGCTCGAACGTTCGCAGCGGAGCGTCGAGCAGATCGCCGCCGACGTCGGCCTCGGCACCGGTGCCAATCTGCGGCTGCACTTCCAGCGCATCCTCGGCACCACGCCGAGCGAGTACCGGCGCACCTTCGCCCGGGGCGAGTAGCCGCCGGGCACGTGGCACGATCCTTGCGAACCGTGGCGATCACGCCGCTGTCAGGGGTGGATGCCGCACGCGACGCTGGTGGCGAACCGCAAGGACCGAAGGGACACCACTCATGACGCGTATCGCGATCAACGGATTCGGCCGCATCGGACGCAACGTGCTGCGCGCACTGCTCGAACGCGACAGCGACCTCGAGGTCGTCGCCGTCAACGACCTCACGGAGCCCGCCACCCTCGCCCGGCTGCTCGCCTACGACACGACGGCCGGCCGGCTCGGTCGCCCGGTGAACGTCGACGGCGACGCCCTCGTCGTCGACGGCCGCCGCATCACGGTGCTCGCCGAGCGCGAACCGGCACAGCTGCCCTGGGCCGAACTCGGCGTGGACATCGTGCTCGAGGCGACCGGCCGCTTCACCTCGGCCAAGGCCGCCCGTGCCCACCTCGACGCCGGCGCGAAGAAAGTGCTGGTCGGCGCACCGTCGGAGGGCGCCGACGTCACCCTCGCGTTCGGGGTCAACACCGACGCGTACGACCCGGCCGCGCACACGATCGTCTCGAACGCCTCGTGCACGACCAACGCGCTCGCGCCGCTGGCCGCGGTGCTCGACCAACTCGCCGGCATCGAGCACGGCTTCATGACGACGGTGCACGCCTACACGCAGGAGCAGAACCTGCAGGACGGTCCGCACCGCGACGCCCGCCGCGCCCGCGCCGCCGCCGTCAACATCGTGCCGACGACGACGGGCGCCGCCAAGGCGATCGGACTCGTGCTGCCCGGTCTCGACGGCAAGTTGTCGGGCGACTCGATCCGGGTGCCCGTTCCGGTGGGCTCCATCGTCGAACTCAACACCACCGTCGCCCGCGAGGTGACGCGCGACGACGTACTGGCGGCGTACCGCGCCGCGGCTCAGGGGCCGCTCGCCGGAATCCTCGAGTACTCGGACGACCCGCTGGTGTCGTCCGACATCACGGGAAACCCGGCGTCGTCGATCTTCGACTCGGCCCTCACCCGCGTCGACGGCCGTCACGTCAAGGTGGTCGCCTGGTACGACAACGAGTGGGGTTTCTCGAACCGCGTGATCGACACCCTCGAACTCCTCGCCGCCCGCTGACCGGGCACCGGAGCGGCGCCCCCGGCCTCGGCGGCCGCGCCCATAAACGCGTGCGCGATCACCGCCCCGAGTGCGGTATGGTTTCCATGCACGTTCGGCCGGGGGAAACCCCAGGTCAGACGGGCAACGGGACGTGGCGCAGCTTGGTAGCGCACTTGACTGGGGGTCAAGGGGTCGCAGGTTCAAATCCTGTCGTCCCGACTTGCTGAACAGCAGGCCGGAGGCCGCATCGGGGACACCCGAGGCGGCCTCTCCGTCGTTTCCTCGTGTTTCGGCCCGCCGCGCCGACCGGCTCGCCGAACTGGCCGGGCAACCGCGCCGCGAACAGGCGGACCGGATGCGCCGCGCGGTCGCCGAGGAGCAGCGCAGGATCGCCCGCGAGCTGCACGACGTGGTCGCCCACCACATGTCGGTGATCAACGAGGCCGCCGCGTCCCCGTCCGGACCAGGGACGCAGGCGGAGAGGCCGCCCCTGCCGCGCGTGCTGGTGCTCACTACCTTCGACCTCGACGAGTACGTGTACGCGACCCTGCGCGCCGGCGCGTCCGGCTTCCTCCTCAAGGACACCGGGCCCGAGCGGCCGCTGGAGGGGATCGGCGCCGTCGCGCGCGGGGACCTGCTCTTCGCGCCGAGCGTGACCCGCAGGCTCATCGAGGCGTACGTACAGCGCTCGGAGCCGGTGCCGGACTCCCCGGCGTCCCTGGAGGCGCTCACCGCCCGGGAACGCGAGGTGCTGCTGCTCACGGCGAGAGGGCTGTCCAACGCCGAGATAGCCGAACAGCTCTTCATCAGCGAGGCGACGGTCAAGACCCATCTGAACCGCACGATGACCAAGCTCGACCTCGACAGCCGCGCCCAGGCCGTCGTCGTGGCCTACGGGACCGGTCTGGTGGTGCCGGACGGCTCCACCGGCTGAAACGGCACCGGTGTCGGCGCCCGCACGCCGAGCGCCGTGGTGAGTCATGGGTGAGCCACGGATGAATGTCCTTGATATCGGCCTATGTCCTGTTTAGCGTTCGCCGGGTAGGCACCGCCGCGGGATCGGACACCCGCGCCGCGATCCCGGAAGCGAGGTGTGGAGCGCGTGCACGCGAGGCGCGGACGTACCGGAAGGCCGCGACGGACGCGGGCGCTGGTCGCGCTGACCCTGCTGGCATCGACGCTCGCCGCCTGCGGCGGCGACGAGGACACCTCACGCCCCACCCTCAACTGGTACAACTTCCCCGACGACTCCGGCGCCCTGCAGAAGGCCGCCGACCGCTGCAGCCGGGCGTCCGGCGGCCGCTACCGGATCAGCTACAACAAACTGCCCCGGGCCGCCGACGGCCAGCGCCAGCAGATGGTGCGCAGGCTTGCCGCGGAGGACGACTCCCTCGACATCCTGGGCCTGGACGTCACCTGGGCCGCGGAGTTCGCCGAGGCCCGCTGGATCCGCGAGTGGACGGGAGAGGCGAAGCGCCGGGCCACCGAGGGCACCCTCCGCGTCCCGCTGCAGACGGCCACCTGGAAGGGCAGGCTCTACGCCGTCCCGTACAACACCAACACCCAGCTCCTGTGGTACCGCGAGGACCTGGTGCCCACCCCGCCGAAGACCTGGTCCGAGATGCTGAACATGTCCCGCGGCCTCGCCCGGCAGGGCAGACCGCACTACGTGGAGATCCAGGGCGCCCAGTACGAGGGCCTCACCGTCTGGTTCAACTCGCTGGTCAACAGCGCGGGCGGCACCATCCTCAACGCGGGCGCCACCGAGCCCTCCCTCGGCCCGCCCGCCGTACGGGCCGCCTCGATCATGCGGGAACTCGCGAACTCCCCGGCCGCCGACCCCTCCCTGCCCAATCAGATGGAGGACCAGAACCGCCTGGCCATGGAGTCGGGCGTGGCGGCCTTCGAGCTCAACTACCCGTTCGTCTATCCGTCGATGAAGGCGAACAACCCGCGGCTGTTCGAGAACTTCCGCTGGGCGCCCTACCCCCGCGTCGACGCCGACCGCCCCGCCCGCCCCACCATCGGCGGCATCGACCTCGCCGTCAGCGCCTACTCCCGCCACCCCGGCCTGGCCTTCGAGGCGGCCCTGTGCCTGCGCAACCGGGAGAACCAGCTCACCGCCGCGCTCGAGGGCGGACTGCCGCCCACCCTGCGCGCCCTGTACGACGAGCCCGCCTTCATGAAGGAGTACCCCTTCTCCGAGGAGGTGCTGGCCGCCCTGGAGTCGGCGAGCGTACGGCCCCTCACCCCCGCCTACCAGAACGTGTCGATCGCCGTCTCCCACACCCTGTCCCCGCCGTCCGGGATCCAGCCGGAGAGCGCGGTCGACACCATCGGGGAACAGATCGACCAGGCCCTGCGATCCGAGGGTGTGATCCCGTGAGCACGATGGCGGAGCCGACCAAGGACAGGGCGAAGGACAGGAAGGCCCTCTCCGTCGGCGCCCAGCAGGAACGCCGCCTGGGCTGGCTGCTGTGCGCACCGGCCGTCCTCGTCATGACCGCCGTGACCGCCTACCCCATCGGTTACGCCGTCTACCTGTCCCTCCAGCGCTACGACCTGCGCTTCCCGGCACGGGCCGAGTTCGTGGGCCTGAGCAACTACGGCGCGGTGCTGTCCTCCCCGTTCTGGTGGGACGCCTTCTGGGTCACGGTGTTCCTGACCGCCGTGTCCGTGGCCATCGAGCTCGTCCTCGGCATGGGGCTCGCCCTGGTGATGCACCGCACGCTCTTCGCGCGCGGCACGGTGCGCACCGCCGTCCTCGTCCCGTACGGCATCGTCACCGTCGTCGCCGCCTTCTCCTGGCAGTACGCCTGGACCCCCGAACTCGGCTACCTCGCCGAGCTGTTGCCCAGCGGCGACGCCCCGCTCACCGAACAGTGGCCCGCGCTCTGGCTGATCGTCCTCGCCGAGGTGTGGAAGACCACCCCCTTCATGGCGCTGCTCCTGCTGGCCGGCCTCGCCCTGGTCCCGGAGGAGACCCTGAAGGCGGCCATGGTCGACGGCGCCACCCCCTGGCAGCGGTTCACCAAGGTCATGCTGCCGCTGATGAAACCCGCCATCCTGGTCGCCCTGCTCTTCCGGACCCTGGACGCGTTCCGGATCTTCGACAACATCTACGTCCTGACCTCGGGCGCCCAGGGCACCGGCTCCCTGTCGATCCTCGGCTACGACAACCTGTTCACCGCGCTGAACCTGGGCATCGGGTCGGCGATCTCGGTCCTGATCTTCCTCTGCGTCGGGATCATCGCCTTCACCTTCGTCAAGCTGTTCGGCGCCGCCGCACCGGGCGCGGAGGTGAAGCGCTGATGACCGCCGTCGGCAAGTCCCACGCCACCCGCTGGGGCGTCGTCAACGTCGTGGTGGTGCTGTACGCCCTGTTCCCGGTGTGGTGGATCGCCGCACTGTCGTTCAAGGACCCCGGCACCCTCACCGACGGCAACTACATTCCACGGGACTGGACCTGGGAGAACTACCGGGGCATCTTCGAGACCTCCGAGTTCACCCGGGCGCTGGTCAACTCGATCGGCATCGCCCTGATCGCCACCGTGATCGCGGTGATCCTCGGCACCATGGCCGCCTACGCGGTGGCCCGGCTGCGGTTCCCCGGCAAGCAGGTCCTCATCGGCATGTCGCTGCTCATCGCCATGTTCCCGCCGATCTCCCTGGTCTCCCCCCTGTTCAACATCGAGCGGATCATCGGGATCTTCGACACCTGGCTCGGACTGATCATCCCGTACATGACCTTCTCGCTGCCGCTGGCGATCTACACCCTGTCGGCGTTCTTCCGGGAGATCCCCTGGGACCTGGAGAAGGCCGCCAAGGTGGACGGGGCCACGCCCGCGCAGGCCTTCCGGCTGGTCATCGTGCCGCTCGCCGCGCCCGGCGTGTTCACCACCGCCATCCTCGTGTTCATCTTCTGCTGGAACGACTTCCTGTTCGCGATCTCGCTGACCTCCACCGAGTCCGCGCGCACGGTCCCCGCCGCGATCGCGTTCTTCACGGGCAGCTCGCAGTTCCAGCAGCCCACCGGGTCGATCGCCGCCGCCGCCGTGGTGATCACCATCCCGATCATCATCTTCGTCCTGCTCTTCCAGCGGCGGATCGTCGCCGGACTGACCTCCGGGGCGGTCAAGGGATGAGCGTGAAGGCAAGGAGGCGCCGCCCATGGCCGAGATCGTCCTAGAGGGAGTCACCAAGCGTTATCCGGACGGGTCCCTCGCCGTGCGGGACGTGGACCTCGACATCGCCGACGGCGAGTTCGTGATCCTGGTCGGCCCGTCCGGCTGCGGCAAGTCGACCACCCTGAACATGATCGCCGGCCTCGAGGACATCACCGAGGGCACCCTGCGCATCGGCGGCCGGGTCGTCAACGACCTCGCCCCCAAGGAGCGGGACGTCGCCATGGTGTTCCAGAGCTACGCCCTGTACCCGCACATGAGCGTGCGGGAGAACATGGGGTTCCCGCTGCGGCTGGCCAAGGTGGACAAGGCCACCGTCGACAGCAAGGTCGAGGAGGCCGCCCGGGTGCTCGACCTGAGCGAGTTCCTGGACCGCAAGCCCGCCAACCTCTCGGGCGGACAGCGCCAGCGGGTGGCGATGGGGCGGGCGATCGTCCGCGACCCCAAGGCGTTCCTCATGGACGAGCCGCTGTCCAACCTGGACGCCAAGCTGCGGGTGCAGATGCGCACCCAGATCTCCCGGCTGCAGCGCCGCCTGGGCACCACCACCGTGTACGTCACCCACGACCAGACCGAGGCGATGACGCTCGGCGACCGGGTCGTGGTGATGCGGCAGGGCCTGGTCCAGCAGGTCGGCACCCCCGCCCGGCTCTACGACATGCCGCGCAACCTGTTCGTCGCGGGCTTCATCGGCTCCCCGGCGATGAACTTCGTCAGCGCCTCCCTGTCCGGCGGCGTCCTGCGCACCCCGCTGGGCGACCTGCCGATCGACGACCGTGTGCGCCGGGCGCTGGAACGGCGGGACGCGCCGCGCGAGGTGATCGTCGGGCTGCGCCCCGAGGCCTTCGAGGACGCGAGCCTGGCGCCCGGGACGGGCGGCCCCGTCGTCACCGCCACCGTGGACGTGCTGGAGTCGCTGGGCTCCGACGCGTACGTCTACTTCAGCGCGGAGGGCGGGCCGGTGACCACCGCCGAACTGGAGGAACTCGCCACGGACTCGGGCGCGCGCGACACCGGGGCCCAGGGAGCCCAGCAGATCGTGGCCCGGCTGAACGCCGCCACCCGGGCCCGTGAGGGCGCACCCGTCGAGCTCCGGATCGACATGGGCAAGGCCCATGTCTTCGACCCGTCGACCGGCACCAACCTCACCCACGCGGAGAGCTAGCGCCCCCTGTGTCAGATCACGCAGCCCGCGTGGGCCAGTGCCTGCTTCAGCAGCACCCCGTGACCGCCCGGCATCTCGCTCTGCACCGCCTGCGACACGGCATCCTGCGGGCTGAACCACACCAGGTCGAGGGCGTCCTGCCGGGGCCGGCAGTCACCCGCCACCGGCACGATGTACGCCAGCGACACCGCGTGCTGCCGGGGGTCGTGGAAGGGGGTGACGCCCTGTGTGGGGAAGTACTCCGCGACCGTGAACGGCTGCAGCGACGCCGGGACGCGCGGCAGCGCCACCGGGCCGAGGTCCTTCTCCAGATGGCGCAGCAGGGCGTCACGGACCCGTTCGTGGTGCAGCACCCGGCCGGAGACCAGAGTCCGGCTGACCGTTCCGTCGGGCCCGATGCGCAGCAGCAGACCGACGCTGGTGACTTCACCGCTGTCGTCGACGCGCACGGGCACGGCCTCGACGTACAGGATCGGCATCTGGGCGCGTGCCATCTCCAGATCGTCGGAGGACAGCCAGCCCGGCGTGGTTTCGGTCATGTCAGACATTGCTTGATCATACTTTCAGCGGTCAGGGCTTCACGGCCACCGCGCCGTACTGCGGCACCACGGCGGCGGAGTCGGAGGCGGCGTGCCACCGCGAGCAGGACACCAGGCCGGGCTCGACCAGGTCCAGTCCCTCGAAGAAAGCGGTGATGTCCGCGGCACTGCGGGCGGTGATCGGGGGAGTGGCGTTCTCGTTCCAGAACTCCATGGCCGGGACCTGCAGTTCGCCACCGACCTCGGGGTCGAACGTGGGGTGCGTGAGGACCAGGAAGCTGCCGGAGGGCACCGACGCCATGATCCGGCGGACGATCTCCCGGGCCTTGTCGGTGTCGAGCACGAAGTTGAGGATCCCCAGCATCATCACCGCGACGGGCCGTGTGACGTCCAGGGTCCCGGCGGCGCGTTCCAGCAGGGCGTCCGGGTCGTGCACGTCGGCTTCGACGTAGGCGGTGGCGCCCTCCCGCGTGCCGGCCAGCAGGGTACGGGCGTGGACGAGCACGAGCGGGTCGTTGTCGACGTAGACGATCCGTGAGTCCGGCGCGATCCGCTGCGCGATCTCATGGGTGTTGTCCGCCGTCGGCAGGCCGGTGCCGATGTCGAGGAACTGCCGCACACCGCGCTCGCGGGCCAGATACGTCACCGCCCGGCCCAGGAAGGCCCGGTCCGCGCGGGCGATGTCCCGGACGACCGGGTTGATCGAGGCGACGTGGTCGCCGACCTGCCGGTCGACCTCGTAGTTGTCCCTGCCGCCGATCCAGTGGTTCCACACACGCGCGTTGTGCGCCACACCGGTGTTCAGCCGCGTCGAGCCGCTCGGTGGGGTGTGGCTCTCACTCACGGTCCCTCCCTCTCCCTCGCCCGTACGGCCGTGGCCGGGCCGCCGCGGTCATTGTGCCGCGTGGCGATCACGGTGTCCCGCGAACGGGGGAGGGGAAGAACCCTGCTGACGGAGGGTCACGGGGAATCGGCCCGGCGCAGCGAGTCCTCGGCCACGTGCCTGTCGATCGCCGCACGGACCAACGCCGCCGCCAGGACGGCCGGTTCGGTGCGCCCCGCGAGGCCGAGGAGCCGGTCCGGGTCCTGCGGCAGCTTCAGCCGCTGCGCGCCCTGAAGGGCCTTGGCGTCCAGCCACGGCGCCACCTCCGGCCAGACGCGCTGGACCTCGCGCAGGAAGATGTCGGCACCGGCCGGCCCCACACCGGGGAACTCCTGCAGCAGGCGGCGCAGTTCGCCGACGTCACCGTCCGCGTCCTTGCGGAGCCCGCGCAGGTCACCGCCCCAGCGCTCGATCAACAGCTCGGCCTCGTCGCCCAGTTGGGTCGCGGTGCGTTCGTCGTAGCGCCGGTAGCCGCCCCGGCCGAGCGCGTCCACCCGTTGCTGCCAGCCGGCCTCCGCCATGCGGCGGGGATCGCGCAGCCCCGCCTCGTGCAGGGCACGGGCGGAGGCCACGGCGATCGATCCCTTGATGCGGGCGCTGAGCAGATGGGCCAGCACCAGCAGCCGGTACAGCGGCTGCGGGGTGTCCTTCAGCCCGATGCCGGCCTCCTCCGCGTACGTCCGGCCGTACGCGCCGACGAGGGCACGCACCACCCGTTCGTCCCGGCCGGCCACGGCGGCTACGGCTTGAGCGGGTCGTGGCCGAGGGTCATCAGGCGGTGCCGACGGGGCGTGTCCTCGGCCACGGGCTCGTTCTCCGGGTCCGTCTGCGCCGTGACGGTGTCCACGACCTCCGCCATCACCCGCAGGTCGTCCTCGGTGAGGTCGGTGCGGCGTTTCTGCAGGATGGCGAGGACGTGCTGCCCGGTCTCGGAGCCGGCCCGGTCGGGCAGCGGCTCGGTCGTCTCGTCGGCGTCGCTCACCCGCAGCCAGGCCGCCAGTTCCGCCGAGGTCATGTTCACCACGCGGTGGAAGTCGTCCCACAGCGCGTCCATCTCGAGGGCGTCGCTCATGATGTGCCCCTTACGTGCGTGCGTCTGCCGGTACCGGGGCGGTCAGGACTCGCCCGGGAAGTTCTCCGCCTCGAACATCCAGCGCTGCTTCTCCAGGTCCGCCGTGATCGAGATCAGCAGGTCCTGGGTGACCAGGTCCGCCTTCTCGGTGGCGTCGATGCGCTCGCGCAGGCGCGTGACGGCCGTGCCGAGCGCCTCCGTCATCACCTGCACGGCCTCCGAGTCGCGCAGCCAGCCCTCCTTCGGGGCCGGCAGCGAGAAGACCTTGGCGATGGTCTCCGGGCGGCCGTCCGGCGGCACACCGAGCGCCGCGGCCCGCTCCGCCACCGTGTCGGCGTGGGCGCGCGCGGCGGAGACCACCTCGTCCAGCTGGAGGTGTACGGAACGGAACCGCGGACCCACGACGTTCCAGTGCGCCTGCTTCCCGATCAGCGACAGTCCGAGCAGGTCCACCAGGGTGTCCTGGAGGGCCTCGCAGGAGACCCGGCGGGCCTCGTCGGGCAGGGTGCTCCTCACAACGGTCATGGAGTGCTGTTCCTCCTTCTCGAATCGTCCGTGGTACCGCGGAGCGGTGTCGTGCGCCCGTCCTCGCCGGGGTCGCCCCGGACGCCCGGGGCCGGGCCGCCGTCGAGCGCGAGACCGGGACACGGTGCGGTCACCCGGCACCGCGCGCGGACGCGCTCGGCGGCGGCGAGGTCCCGCGACGCCGGTCCCGTCGGCCCGACGGGGAGGAACGGCTCCGGGTCCTCTCCCGCACAGGCCGCGCTCCGCAACCACTCCATGAACGCGCGGGTGCCCCCGGCCCTCCGGCGCAAACACGGCCCCGAAGCGGGCAACTTCCCAGGGAGCCGCCCGCGGTCTATAGTCCGAAACTAGCGGTGCTAATTAATAGTGTCGCCGGTCACACAGCACAGCCATCGGCATCGGTCAGGAGTCCTGTCGTGCGTCCCGTCCACTTCGCGGCCGCCCGCCGCACCCCCATCGGCAAACTGCGCGGAGCCCTCTCCACCGTACGGCCCGACGACCTCGCCGCCGCCGTGATCCGCGGCCTGGTCGCCGACGTGCCCGCGCTGGACCCGGCCCGCGTCGACGAGGTCTACTGGGGCGCCGCCAACCAGGCCGGCGAGGACAACCGCAACGTCGCCCGCATGGCCGCGCTGCTCGCCGGGCTCCCCGAGTCCGTCCCGGGCGCCACGGTCAACCGGCTGTGCGCCTCCGGCCTCGAGGCCGTCACCACCGCCGCCCGCACCATCGCGGCCGGCGAGGCCGACATCGTCATCGCCGGCGGTTCCGAGTCGATGAGCCGGGCCCCCTTCGTCCTGCCCCGCCCCGACGAGGCCCTGCCGCACCGCATGGAGACCGCCGACACCCGCCTCGGTTGGCGGCTGGTCAACCCCGCGATGAAGGAACTCCACGGGGTACTGGCCATGGGCGAGACGGCCGAGGAGGTCGCCGCCCGGTACGGCATCCCGCGCGAACGCCAGGACGAGTTCGCGCTGCGCAGCCACCAACGGGCCGCCGACGCCCGCAAGAACGGTCACTTCGACGACGAACTCCTGCCCGTGACCCGCCCGGACGGAGTGGTCGTCGACGCCGACGAATGCGTCCGCGAGGACACCTCCATCGAGAAGCTGGCCCGGCTGAAGCCGGTGTTCCGCGCGGGCGGTTCGGTCACCGCGGGCAACGCCTCCCCGATGAACGACGGCGCCGCCGGCCTGATCCTGGTCAGCGAGGAGGCCCTGAACGAGCTGGGTCTGGAGTCGCTCGGCCGCTACGTCGCCGGCGCCTCCGCCGGCGTCCACCCGGACGTCATGGGCATCGGCCCCGTCCCCGCCACGCGCAAGGTGCTCGCCCGCGCCGACTGGACCGTCGGCGACCTCCAGGAGGCCGAGTTCAACGAGGCGTTCGCCGCCCAGGCCCTGGCCTGCGTCGACGAGCTCGGCATCGACCCCGGCCTGGTCAACCCCAGCGGCGGCGCCATCGCGCTCGGCCACCCGCTGGGCTGCTCCGGCGCCCGCATCCTCACCACCCTGCTGCACCGCATGCGCCGCACCGGCGCCGGACGCGGCCTGGCGACCATGTGCGTGGGCGTGGGGCAGGGCAGCGCGGTGCTGGTCGAGCGGCACTGACCACCGCTTTGGGGCGCCATCAGGCGAGACGGTCCTTACGGGCGTCGATTGCTTGCGCATAGCATCGGTCCCCGCAATGAACACGATGACGCTCTGGCACCTCAACGGCTGGGAATTCGCCGCGCTCGCCTTCGCGGCCCTGCTCGTCGGCTTCTCCAAGACCGCCGTCAGCGGGGCCAACACGGTCAGCCTCGCCGTCTTCGCCGCCGTGCTGCCCGCCAAGGCCTCCACCGGCGTCCTGCTGCCCATCCTGATCGCCGGGGACCTGCTCGCCGTCCTCACCTACCGCCGGCACGCCCACTGGCCCACGCTGTGGCGGCTCTTCCCGGCGGTCGCGGCGGGCGTCGTCGCGGGAACCCTGTTCCTGGTGTGGGCGGACGACGGGAGCGTACGGATCTCCATCGGGGCGATCCTGCTGCTGATGACCGGGGTGACGGTGTGGCGGCGGCGGACGGCCGACGCGGACAAGGAGCCCGACGGGGTCGCCACCCGGGCCGGCCGCGCCAAGGCCCGCTCCTACGGCGTCCTCGGCGGCTTCACCACCATGGTCGCCAACGCGGGCGGCCCGGTGATGTCGCTGTACCTGCTCTCCACGGGCTTCCGGAAGCTCGGCTTCCTGGGGACCTCGGCGTTCTTCTTCCTGATCGTCAACACCTCCAAGCTGCCCTTCAGCGCCGGTCTCGGCCTGATCGACGCCGACTCGCTGCTCCTCGACGCGGCGCTCGTGCTGTTCGTGGTGCCCGGTGCGCTCCTCGGCAAGTGGGCCGTGAACAGGATCAACCAGCGGCTCTTCGAGCGGCTGGTGATCGCGGCGACGGTGGTGGGCGGCGTGCAGCTACTGCTGCCCTGAGCGGGGCCCGGCCGTCTCGTTCCGCCCGTCCGGCTCGCCCGGACCGGCGTGCGGTCCGGCCGGCGGCCGCGGTCCGTGGGGTGCCTCGTACGGTCGGTGGAGCCGGCTCGGCGCGGCGGTACGGCCGACCGTCGCCGCCAGCTTGCGCAGCCGCCGCCAGTCCAGCCGCGGCGGAGCCTGGGTGACGCCGGGCCGCCTGCGCGGGACCCGGACGCGCAGCGCGCCGGGTGCGATGCGGCAGTGGACGGGGGCGGGCAGGATCATGGCCTCCCCGTCGACCCCGGCCTCGATCTCCGCGCGGTCCGCCTCGACGACGACCTCGGTGGCGGTCACGATGGTGAGCCCGCTCGGCTCGGGGTTCAGCAGCAGGGCGGCGGCGCTGATGGCGCCCTCCAGCTTCACACCGAGGACGCCGAGCGCGGCGGAGTCGAGCCGTTCCCGCCGCCCGAGGCCGAAGGGGTCGCCGGTGCGATACGGATTGTTGCTGACCAGCACGGCCTGCGGCGCGATGAGCGTGGTGTCCCCCGCGCGGGCGACCAGCCGGGGCCCCTGCTGCCCGGTGAGCAGACCGGGCAGCATCTCCAGGCTGGTGCCGATCTTGTCGTCGCGGTAGGCGGGGCTCTGCACGATCGCCGCGTACGCGCCGAAGGAGGCGTTGTTCACGAACGGCTGCTCACCCGCGAAACCCAGGTCGACGCGGAGCTCGACGCCGTCCGTGAGCGCGTCGAGACAGGCGGCCGGGTCGCCGCGGTCGAGGCCGAGGTCCAGGGCGAAGTGATTGCGCGTCCCGGCGCTGATCACCAGGAACGGGATGTCGTGCTCCGCGGCCACGGCCGCCACCAGCGCCTGCGTGCCGTCGCCGCCGGCGGCGCCCAGCAGATCCGCGCCGTCCGCGACGGCGGCCCGGGCCAGTGCGGTGACGTCGTGCTGCTCGCCGGGCTCGAGCAGCACCACCCGGGCGCCCAGACGCTCCGCCTTCTCCCGCAGCCGGAACCGGCCCACCTTGCCGCCGCCCGACCGGGGATTCATGATCAGCACCGGCTTCCGGGGCGGCGGCAGCCGCCGCTCGCGCACCTGGGCCTGCCCGCCGCCCGTGCCGCGCAGCGCGAACCTGCCGCTCCACACCGCCAGCCCCCACAGGCCCAGGGAGACCAGCAGCGCCCAGAACAGCGTCACCGCGAACAGCGCGATCAGACCCGCCGGCACACACACGGCGACCAGCGCGGACACCCACCGCAGCGGGCCCCGCAGGGTCAGCGTCCACCACACGGCGGCCGCGCTGAGCCCCAGCCCCGCGACCCCGCACACCAGCAGCAGCAGACCGCGCGGCCCGCCGTAGACGAGGGGGGTCGCCACCGCGAGCGCGGCGGCGGCCAGCGCCCCCCGCGCCGCCCACCGCTGGGCGTGATAGCCCCGCCTGCTCCAGTCCACGACCATGCTTCCTCCAGTCACCCGGCGTCATCGTAGGGCGTGTGCGTACGGGTGTGCGGCCGGATGCCGATCTTCGTCGGGCGGGCCGGTGCCGGACCCGGCATCCGGGCCTCGTACCCTCGGCGCCATGTCCCCCCACGTCCTGGTTCTCGGCGGCACCACCGAGGCACGCGCACTGGCCGCCGAGCTGTCCGCCCGCCCCGGAACCAGGGTGACCACCTCCCTCGCCGGACGCGTGACCCGGCCGGGCGCGGTCGCCGGTGAGCTGCGCGTCGGCGGTTTCGGCGGCGCGGAGGGGCTGGCGGACTGGCTGCGCGAGCAGCGCGTGGACGCGGTGGTGGACGCCACGCACCCCTTCGCGGAGACCATCACGGCGAACGCGGCACGGGCCGCGGCCGCCACCGGGCTGCCCCTGGTGGTCCTGCGCCGCCCCGGCTGGCAGCCGGGCCCCGGCGACCACTGGCACCCGGTCCCGTCACTGGCGGCGGCGGCCGGCCTGCTGCCCCGGCTCGGACACCGGATCCTCCTCACGACCGGCCGCCTCGGCCTCGCGGCCTTCGCCCACCTGACGGAACCCCACTTCGTCGTACGGTCGGTGGAGCCCCCCGAGCCGCCCATGCCCCCGCACACGCACGTCCTGCTGGCCCGCGGCCCCTTCACCGTGGCCGGTGAGACGGCCCTGCTGCGCGCGCACCGCGTCGACGTACTGGTGACCAAGGACAGCGGCGGCGCGGCGACCGCCGCCAAACTCACCGCGGCCCGCGACCTCGCCCTCCCGGTCGTCGTCGTACGCCGCCCGCCCCTGCCGGACGGAGTGACCGCGGTCGGTGACGTGCCGGCGGTCCTGAGCCGACTGGACGCGCTCGGCCGGCCGTGACGGGCGGCCCGGTCTGCCGTGACCGGTTTGCCCGGTCCACGCCCTGCCGCTCGGCCCGCCGCCGACCGTGCTCGGCGGCCCGGTGCTCGCCCGGCCGTGTCCCGGCGGGTGGTCGTCGGCCGGCCGGACGGGCCGCTCAGCCCTCGGCCGGTCTCCGGCGCAGCAGATACGTGTCCATGATCCAGCCCTTGCGTTCCCGGGCCTCCGCGCGGAGCCGCTCGATACGGGGAGCCGCCTCGGCCAGCGGCCCGGAGACGAGGATCTCGTCCGGCGTGCCGATGTAGGCGCCCCAGTAGATGTCGACGTCCTGGTCGGCGTACGCGCGGAAGGCCTGGTGGGCGTCGAGCATCACCACCACGTCGTCCACGCCCTCCGGGAACCCCTCGGCGAGCCGCCGCCCCGTGGTGATCTGCACCGGGCGGGCGACCCGGTTGAGCCCGGTCCGGTGCCGGGCGACGAGCGCCGACACACTGCTGATGCCCGGCACGACGTCGTAGTCGAAGGCGACACGGCCCCGCTCCAGGATTTCCTCGAGGATGCCGATCGTGCTGTCGTACAGCGCCGGGTCCCCCCACACCAGGAACGCCCCGGTCTGGTCCTCACCCAGCTCCTCGGAGATCATCCGCTCGTAGATGTCCGCGCGGGCACTGCGCCAGTCCCCGACGGCGGGGGAGTAGGCCGAACCTCCGGCCGCCCGGTCCCGCTCCGGGTCACGCGCCTCGACGACGCGGTAGGCACCCCCCGGTATGTGCGCGTCGAGCATGTCCCGGCGCAGCCGGGTCAGGTCCGCCTTCGCCTCGCCCTTGTCCAGGATGAAGAACACGTCCGTGCTCCGCAGTGCCTTGACCGCCTGCAGGGTCAGCTGGTCGGGGTCGCCCGCGCCGATACCGATGACATGAATCTCTCGCACGCCCCCGAGTCTGCCGCACGGCACTGACAGCGCGTGCACCGCACCCGATCCCTCCGTCAGGATGCCCCGCGCAGCCGGGGCGCCCGCGCCCCCGCGTCCACGGGAACGCCGCCCTCCACCTCGGCCGCCAGTTCCCGGGCCCAGACGATCACACCGGGAAGATCGATCCCGTGCGGCCGACGCCCGTCCCCCGCTCCCGCGGCCCACGCCTCCGCCGCACCGGCCCCCCGCCGCAGCAGCCGCGCCCCGCCGGTGACGTTCCCGCGCGCGGCATGGGTGAGCCCCACGGCGAGCTGGGCCAGCCCCCGCCACAGCTCCCGCTCCTCCTGCGGCCCCGACTTCCAGGCGTCCTCGAACACCTCGTGCGCGTGGAACGGCTTCCCCTCGTCCAGCAGCCGCTGCGCCTCCGCGACGCTCTCCTCCGGCCGCCGCACGATCCCCTCCGGCTGCCGGGGCACCCCCGGCGCTCCGTACGGCAGTGGCCGCCCGAGCCCGTCCCGCGGCCGGGCGTTGCGTGCCCGCCCCTCACCGTCCCGGTCCCGCGCGGCGGTCGTCCGGCCCGAGGAAGTGCTCTCCGTGCTGCCCATACGCCGATTGTCCCGCGCCCGGTCCGATTCGGGTCGGCCCGGGTGCGTGGGGTAAAGTGCTGTTCGCGCGATCACGCGGTTCACCGCACGTGAGCGCACCGGGACGTGGCGCAGCTTGGTAGCGCACTTGACTGGGGGTCAAGGGGTCGCAGGTTCAAATCCTGTCGTCCCGACTTGTGAGAGTCGCAGATCAGGGCCGGTTTCAGAGATCTCTGAAACCGGCCCTGGCCGTTCTCCTGATCGAGTCCCGGCAGCACACCCGGAAGGCGGGACTCGTCGGGCACGAGGTACGGCCGCAGCCGGTGGGAGGCTCACCCGTTGTCCAGCTTCCACACCCGGACGCTTCCGTCACCGCCTGCCGAGGCGAGGCGCGTGTCGTCCGCGTCGAAGGCCAGCCTGGAGATCACCTGGGACGGGTCGTGGCCGGTCAGGTCGTAGAGGTGGGCACGCGTGCCGGTGTCCCACACATGGATGTGGCCGTCGCTGTGGGCCGTCGCGAGCCGCCGGGAGCTGGGGCTGAAGGCCAGCGCCTCGAACGAGGCGTCGGTGAAACGGTGGACGGCGATGCTGCCCGCGGGTTCCCCCGACGCAGGGTCCCACAGCGCGACCCTGGGGCGCAGACTCTCGTTGTCGGTGTGATCCGTCGCGAGCAGGCCGCGGTCGGGGCTGACGAGGGAGTAGTACTCGCCGCTCTCACACCCCTTCCGGTCGGCGTCACCCCCGAGAGCGAGAGGGCGGCCGGTCGCCACGTCCCACAGGTAGCGGACCCCGGCTGACTCGCACGCGTCGACGAGCACGGGCGGAGGGGCGTCACCGAGCCACGGCATCGCGTTCCATTCGTCGTCCTTGTCGAGTGGCAGGTAACCGAGTTCTTCCCCGGTCCGGGTGTCCACCACGGTGGCATCGTCGATCCCCAGCTTCCGGAGCCGTTCGCGCACGGCGGGGGTGGAGAACCGCGGTGCGAGATCGTCGCCCGACCGGACGCGTGGAGCCGGCCGGGACGTGTCCGGGCCGTAGGTCCGCGTGTCCCACCGGCTCAGCCGTCCGTCGCCGCTCGCGAGCAGGACGTCGCCGTCGAACTGGAGCAGGTCGACACGGTGGCCGACGTGGAAGCGTGCCGTGGAGACGTCCTCGGGGGCGACCGCGCGTCCGGACAGGAGGGCGGCCAGTACGGCGGCCACCGTTCCGGCGGCGGCCACCGCTCGTCGGAGCCGACGCCGTCGCACCGACGGGTTCGGAGCGGTCAGGGAGTCCCCCGTGAAGGCCGGTGACCGGGACACCAGAGTCTCCTGCAGCCGGATGTGCCGGAACTGGTACTGCCCGCCGGACTGCCGCAGCACGCCCCGTGCGTGGGCGTCGGCCAGAAAACCCATCAGCCGCCAGGGCAGCCGGCCGCGCACCCCGGCCGCCAGCCGCAGCAGGACGAACCTGGTCCACGCCCGGGACAGCAGCACGAGCAGGGCGGTGACCGTTCCGGGAAGCAGGAAGCACAGCGCGGCGAACGCGGTCGGGGAAATGCTGTCCGGCGCTTGCGGCCGGAAGCCGAAATCAGCCGCCTCACGGTACGCGCGGGCCGTCAGCAGTTGGGCCGGCGACGGTTCGTGCGACCAGCCGCTGATCCAGGTGAGCAGGATGTCGCCCAGCAGCCACTGGCACACCACGAGGAGCGGGAAGGCACAGGCACCGACGATCGCACCCGTGGCCAGCGCGCCGACGAGCGCGGAGCGCCGTTCGTCCCGGAGCGATCCGACCGGGTCCGCCTGGGCGGCGTGGCTCGGCGGGGCGTCGAGGCATTCGTGCGCCGCGAGACCGCAGGCGATGGCCAACGCGAGGGCGAGCGCGAGCACCACCGCGTCGTGCAGGTACGACACGTCGTACATATCTGCTTCGTCCTGCGTGGCGGTCAGCGCCATGAAACCCAGGACCGGCACGGCCGGAACCACGGTGAGCGCCAGCCCCGTCCGGAACCCCCGGCTGAACCGGGGCACGCTGCCGCGCAGCGACAGGGACAGGCGGCCCGGCAGGCGGCCGGCCGTCCCGTACCAGATGAGCATGGCGAGCACGGCGAAGCAGGAGCCCAGCAGGGCTCCGTAGGTGAGCGAGTCGATGCCGCTTCCCAACCCGAGCAACGGCAGGGCGACGGCGGTCAGCGCCCAGAGCAGGGCGCCGCACGCGAGCCCCACGCCGGGACCGGCCCACGCCGAGTGCAGCCGTCCGCTCATCAGCCACCAGCTCAGATCGCGCTCGCGGTGCCGGTGCAGATACAGGGCGAGGAAGGTCAGCCACTTGCGGGCCTTGACCGGGTCCGGACCGGCCTCACCTTCGCCGTCGGCCGGTCCGCCGGTCGACGGCGGTCCGGGCGCGTAGGCGGCCTCGATGAAGTGCTCGGTCAGGTGGTCCTCCACCGCGTGCCGACTGCCGAAGCGGCCGGTGTCGGCCAGTTCCCCGGGATCACCGCCGCGGCGCTCGTACACCGTGCGGGCCAGCGAGATCATCAGCGGTGTGGCCAGGGCCTGGGCCAGGGGGCTGCCGGGGCTGGACCTGAGGTGCCGGTACACCGGTTCCCAGTCGGTGCCGTCGGGCCAGGACACATCCGCCAGGTAGCGGACGGCGTCCTCGGCGGCGACCGGCCCGATCTCCACGACCGGGGCGCGATGGAGCGCGGGCGAACCGGCACGCAGCACGTCCTCGTACTCCGTCGAGCGACAGGTGATCACCACCGGGCGCTCCTGGCCGAGCGCCTGGTTCAGGGCCCGTACGGCGGTCCGTCGGGCGGCCTCGGGGATCTCGTCGAGGCCGTCGAGCACGGGCAGCAGCAGCCCGTGGCGGAGCAGGGTGCGCGGAATCTCCGGACGACCCGCGTAGTACGCCTCGGCCAGCCTGCGCACCAGCCAGTCGTTCAGCGACCAGCGCACCGGGTCCCAGGACGACACGGGCACGAGCACCGGCACCGGGCCGCCGGACTCCCGCCGTCCCTCGTCCAGCAGACCCAGGGTCAGCATCAGGGCCAGCACGGTCTTCCCCGAGCCGGGCTCCCCCAGGACCACCAGGCGTCCGCTGCCGATCCGCCGGTAGCCGGCAGCGAGCCGGTCCGCTGCCTCGTCGAACCGTCCGTCGAGCCGTCCGTCCAGGCGCAGTCGGACGACCCTGGCCGGCTGCCCCGCTCCGGCGGGGCCCGGTCCGGCCCGCCGGGTCCCCGGCACCCGGCCGGCGGCGGACCGTGCGGCACCGTCGCGCGGTGGCCCGGAGGGCACCAGCGCGTCCAGCCGGTCACTGACGTCGCGTTCGGTCGCCGACCACTCCAGCGGCAGCACACGGGGGTTGCGCAGCCCGCGCGACGCGGCTTCCGTGAGCCACTGGTCGCGCAGGATTCCGGCGAGGTCGTCCGCGAGGTCGGCGGGCCCGGGCGGCGGCTCCGCCTCGCCGCGCAGGAAGTCCGCCACCGATACGGCGAGTCCGGCCGCTCCCAGCAGGGCCCCGAGGATGCCGGCCACCTCGTTTCCCCGGGACGCTCCCCGGGTCAGGGACAGCACGATGATGCCGAAACTGACCAGGGCGAGCACCACGAACAGCCACATGTGCACGCGCCGTCGCCACGGACGGTCACTCCTCCACGCCATGCGGCTGAGCATGGCGGACGGGCGCGGAGAACTTCGGCGAAGCGGCCGGATGTCCGTCAGGCGGGTGACACCGGGCGAAGGACGCTGACGCCGGTGACCTCCCGGCCGGAACCGGTACGCGGCGGCGTGGTCGCCGGCCGGGCGGGCAACCGGCGCGGCAGGACCCCGACGAGGCACGAGAAGGGCGACTCGCCCTCCGGCCTCAGAAGGCTGCGGTGGTCATCGTCGCCGCCTGTGCTGTGGGGAGCGACTCATCCGCCTCGCCCCACAGGACCCGGTCTTGAGGGAGCACCTCTTCAGCGCAGTGTGATCCGCGCGGTGACCGGCAGGTGGTCGCTGCCGGTCGCGGGCAGGGTGCGGATGTGGGCGACGGTCGCCGAGCGGGCCATGACCTGGTCGATCCGGGCCAGCGGGAGGGCGGCGGGGAAGCTGAAGGCGAAGCCCCGCCGCGCCACGTCCATCCGTGAGGTGAGCGGGTCCAGTCCGCGGTCGTCGACCGTGCCGTTGAGGTCGCCCAGCAGGAGCACCGTCTTCAGCGGTTCGGCGGCGACGGCCTCGCCCAGCAGGCCGGCGCTCTCGTCGCGCGAGGAGGACGCGAGGCCGCTCGCCCCCACCCGGACCGAGGGCAGGTGCGCGACGTACGCCGCGATCTCGCCGTGCGGCGTGTGGACCGCGGCCCGCAGTCCGCGGTTCCAGGGCTCCGTGACGCCCTGCGGTCTGATGTCCAGGAGCCGGGCATCGGTGAGCGGATGCTTCGACCACAGTCCGACGGTGCCCCGGACCGCGTGGTACGGGTAGTCCGGGGCGAGCGTCTTCTCGTAGACCGCGAGCGCCGGGGCCACCAGTTCCTGCAGCGCGATGAGATCGGGCCCGGCGTCGGTCAGGGCGCGGGCCGTGCCCGCCGGGTCGGTGTTCTCGTCGCTGACGTTGTGCTGCACCACCACCAGGTCGTGCGGGCCGGACTCCTCACCGGGCAGGAGCAGCCCGCCGAAGTGGTACGTCCAGGCCGCCGTCGGCAGGAGCAGGGCCACCAGGGCGGTGGCCGAACGGCGCAGCAGGGCCAGGCCGAGCAACAGGACGACCACCAGCCCGAGCCAGGGCAGGAACACTTCCAGCAAACTGCCCAGGTGACCCGGCGAGTTGGGCACCGCCCGGTGGAACGCCAGCAGTCCGGCCGTCAGCACCGCGAACGCGGTGAGCACCCGTCCCCGCGTCCAGGCCCACCGGCGCCCGGCCTTCCCCTCCCCGCCCCCGCCCGGAACCCACTGCCCGGCCCGGCGCCGTGCCCATCGGGGCACCCGGGTCCTTCCCGTCGGTGCCGCACCGCTGTTCTCCCGCTCCACCTGGTTTCCCATCCGCTCGGCTCGTTGTCCAGGACGAATCGCCGAGTGGATCAGTTTCCGCTTTCCCGTGAACGCGTGCGGCGTTCCCGGCTTCGGGCGGTTCGGAGCCGTGGCGGCGCACCGCCGCCGACATGGCGGACACCGACCGTGCGGAGCCGTCCGACCGGAGTCCGCGGACGTGGTCCGGGCCCGTCCTCGCTCGGCGACGCCCGTCGGATGGCGTCGAGTCCGACCTCCTCGTGGACCCGGTCCCACCAGGTGTCCCTCTCGAACGCCGGCGGGTCGGGCCCCCGAAGGCGGTCCCTGGTCTCCAGCCCGAAGGCGATCCGGGCTGCCTGCGACGGGGCCGGCAGGAGCACCCGCCCGTCGCGCACGGCCTGCGGCCGACCGCCGGAGTCCGAGAGCGCGTCGGCGTCCAGTTCCAGAACGCCGTCAGCCACCGAGGGGTGTACTCCACCAGGATCCTCTCCTCAGGAGCCCCGCTCCCAGCGGCCCGGGATGCTCCGGCGGATGCCTTCGGCCGTTTCATCGGTGCAGCCGCGGACGTACAGCCAGCTGAGGTCCTCCACGCCGTCACGCCGCAGCAGACAGCCCGGCCCGGCGTACCACCGTACCGGTGAGTCGTCGGGGCCGACCCACATCGGGTAGTCGGGGAGGTCCACCCGCGTGAACGCGGCCTCCAGGGCCGGAAGGGAGCTCAAGGGCGGCTCGCAGGCGTCGTGCGGCCCGCGCCCCGGTGCGGCGTCGGCGAAAAGGGTTTCGCTCAGAACCAGTTCGACCCAGGCGGTGGACATCCTGTCCAGGAACGGAATCCACCCGTCGGGTGATTGCACGACGACAGGCGGGTCGTCCTGCTCCACCTCGTCCAGCGGGATTCCCCAGAAGGCGCAGTCCTGGTTCTCCCGGCGGAACACCAGTACCCCGTCGTCGACGAACAGGCCCGCCGGCCGGACCAGTGGGTCCTGGTTCCTCGTCAGGTCGTCGCGGGAGCCGAGCAGGAGGAAACCCGCCCGGACGCAGGACGGCAGAACGAAGCCCAGTTCCCGTTCGGCCGCGTCCAGCTCTTCGGCACGTGAACCGTGCTCCTCGGTGAGGGGGACGCCGACCCATTCCGCGGCGAAGGAACGAACGAACCGCCAGGCGTGCCCGGGGTCCTCGACGCCACCCCTCAACGCGTCCGCCACGTCGAACACGGCGCAAGCCTACCTTCCGCGAAACGGCCGGGAACGCCGCGGACCGGCGCCTCCGCCCGCACCCACGAGAGCGGTGGCCCGGGCGAGGAGGGCGAGGACACGCTTGACTTGAAGCGCGCTTCAACAGGAAGACTCCCGTTCCGTGCCCCGACAGCGGGGTGCGAAACGGGAGGAGTCAGGCATGAAGTACCGCACCATCGGCACCGGTCCGCACAGCCGCGAGGTGAGCGTGCTCGCGCTCGGCGCGATGCTGTTCGGATCGGTGACCGACGAGAAGACCTCCTTCGCCCTGCTCGACCGCTATGTCGAGGCCGGCGGGAACTTCATCGACACGTCCGACAACTACGCCTTCTGGACCGACGGCGGCCAGGGCGGACAGAGCGAGGAACTGCTCGGCCGCTGGCGCCGCAGCCGCGGGGTCGGCGACGAGATCGTCTTCGCGACCAAGCTCGGCGCCCGTCCGCTCGCCCCCGGCACGAGCTACACCGACAACGCCGAGGGCCTGTCCGCGAAGGTGATCCGGGAGTCGTCCGAACGCAGCCGCGAACGGCTCGGGCTGGAGCGGCTGGACCTGCTGTACGCGCACATCGACGACCACACCGTCCCCCAGCGCGAGACGGTCGAGGCCTTCGGGGCGCTGGTCGCCGAGGGAACGGTGGGGCTGCTCGGCGTGAGCAACCAGGCCGTGTGGCGGGTGGAGCGGGCCCGCGCCCTCGCGGCGGCGGCCGGGCTGCCCGGCTACGAGGTCCTGCAGTACCAGCACAGCCATCTGCGCCCCCGCACCGACGTCCCCGACGCCCTCTTCCCCGACGGCAGCCTCGGCCACGCGGGCGCGGAGCTGGCCGGCTATCTGCGCGCCGAGCCCGCCCTGACCCTGGTCGCCTACTCGCCGCTGCTCAAGGGCGCCTACACCCGCCCCGAACGCCTGCCCGGCGACTACGACCACCCGGGCACCCCGGCCCGCCTCGCCGTGCTGCACGAGGTCGCCCGGGAGACCGGCGCGACCGTCAACCAGGTCGTACTGGCCTGGCAGATCGGCCACGAGCTGCCGATCCTCCCGCTGGCCGGGGTGTCGTCGCCGGCCCAACTGGAGGAGAACCTGGCGGCGGTGGACCTGGAACTGTCGGCGGAGCAGCGGGCCCGGCTGGACGCGGCGCACTGACCCGCCGCCCCGCCTCACGGTCTGACCAGCAGCTGGAAGTCGAACGAGTACCGGGACGCACGGTAGACGTGGGTGCCGTACTCCACCGCCCGCCCGGTGTCGTCGTACGCCGTGCGCTGCATGGTGAGCAGGGCGGCGCCCTCCTTCTCGTCCAGGCGGGCGGCCTCCGCCGCGGTGGCCGCGCGGGCGCCGACCGTCTGGCGGGCGCTGTGCAGGGTGATGCCGGCCGAGCGCATCATCCGGTAGAGGCCGGTCGCCTCGAGCCGGGCGCTGTCGAGGCCGAGCAGGTCCGACGGGAGGTAGTTGCACAACAGGGCCACCGGCTGGCCGTGGGTGCGGCGCAGGCGTTCCAGCAGGACCACCTCGCCGCCCTCGGCCAGCCCCAGGGCGGTCGCCACGTCCGCGGGCGCGGGGACCGTCTCGTTGCGGACCACCTGTGTGGTCGGGTCCTGTCCGGCCGCCTCCAGGTCGTCGTAGAGGCTGCTCAGCTCCAGGGGGCGCCTGACCTTGCTGTGCACCACCTGCGTGCCCACCCCGCGCCGCCGGACCAGCAGCCCCTTGTCGACGAGGGACTGGATGGCCTGGCGGACGGTGGGGCGGGACAGGCCGAGCCGCACCGACAGGTCGACCTCGTTGCCCAGCAGATTGCCCGGGGCGAGGACGCCCTGCTCGATCGCCGCCTCCAGCTGCTGCGCGAGCTGGTGGTACAGCGGCACCGGACTGCCCCGGTCCAGGGCGAAGTCCAGGGTGCTCAGCGCGGGTCCGGTCGCGGCACGTGCGGGGTCACCGGTCTTCGCCATGGACGTACCTTCCTGTAGCAGCGTGGGCGGGGTCAGAGGTGGCGGCGGCGTTCGGCGACCTCGGTGTCGTACCGTGCGCGGGCCCGGGTGGCGGCCTCACGGGCGGACACCTCGGCCACCGGCACGTCCCACCAGGCCTCGGCCGGGGGCGCGGTGGGGGCGGGGTCGGTCTCGATGTACACGCACGTCGGCCGGGAGGAGGCACGCGCCTCGGCCAGCGCGTCGCGCAGCTCCCGCACGGTCTTGGCGCGCAGTACGTCCATGCCGAGGCTGGCCGCGTTCGCGGCGAGGTCCACGGGCAGCGGGGCACCGGTGAAGGTGCCGTCACCGGCCCGGTGACGGTAGGCGGTGCCGAAGCGCTCGGCGCCCACCGACTCCGACAGGCCGCCGATGGAGGCGTACCCGTGGTTCTGCACCAGGACCAGCTTGACCGGGAGGTTCTCCTGGACGGCGGTGACGATCTCCGTCGGGTTCATCAGGTACGTGCCGTCGCCGACCAGCGCCCAGACCGGGGTTCCGGGAGCGGCCTGCTGGACACCCAGCGCGGCCGGGATCTCGTAACCCATGCAGGAGTAGCCGTACTCCAGGTGGTACTGGCGGGGGCTGCGCGACCGCCACAGCTTGTGCAGGTCACCGGGGAGCGAACCGGCCGCGTTGATCACCACGTCCTCGTCGCCGACGACCGCGTCGAGCGCGCCGAGCACCTGCGTCTGCGTCGGTACGGCCGTGTCGTCCTGCGCGCGGTAGGCGGTCTCGACGACCTGCTCCCAGCGCTCCTTGCCGGCCCGGTACTCGGCGGCGTACGGCTCCTCCACGCGGTGCCCGGCCAGCGCCTCGGTGAGCAGCTCCAGACCGCTCCGCGCGTCGCAGACCAGGGTGCGCGCCGCCAGCTTGTGCGCGTCGAACCCGGTGATGTTGAGGTTGAGGAAGCGGACGTCCGGGTTCTGGAAGAGGGTGCCGGAGGCGGTGGTGAAGTCGGTGTAGCGGGTGCCGACGCCGATCACCAGGTCGGCGGTGCGGGCCAGTTCGTCGCTGACCGCCGTGCCGGTGTGGCCGATGCCGCCGAGGTCGGCGGGGTGGTCGTGGCGCAGGGAGCCCTTGCCGGCCTGGGTGGAGGCGACCGGGATGCCGGTGGCGTCCACGAACGCCTTCAGCGCCTCCTCGGCCTCGCTGTGGTGGATCCCGCCGCCCGCGACGACCAGCGGGCGGCGCGCGGCCCGTACGGCCGTTACGGCCGCCGCCAGCTCCGCCGGGTCCGGGGCGGGACGGCGTACGGACCAGACGCGCTCGGCGAAGAACTCCTCCGGCCAGTCGTACGCCTCCGCCTGCACGTCCTGGGGGAGGGCCAGTGTCACCGCACCGGTCTCGGCCGGGTCGGCGAGCACCCGCACGGCGCCCAGCGCGGAGGGGATCAGCGCCTCGGGGCGGGTGACGCGGTCGAAGTACCTGGACACCGGGCGGAGCGTGTCGTTGACCGACACGTCCGCCTCGACCGGGTGCTCCAGCTGCTGGAGCAGCGGGTCGGCGACGCGGGAGGCGAAGTAGTCGCCGGGGAGCAGGAGCACCGGCAGCCGGTTGACGGTGGCCAGGGCGGCGCCGGTGACCAGGTTGGTCGCGCCGGGACCGATGGACGTCGTCACCGCCTGCGCCGAGAGCCGGTTGAGCTGGCGGGCGTACCCGACGGCGGCGTGCACCATGGCCTGCTCGTTGCGCCCCTGGTGGTACGGCATCACGTCGGCGTACTCGACGAGCGCCTGCCCGATCCCCGCCACGTTGCCGTGGCCGAAGACGCCCCAGGTGCCCGCGATCAGCCGGCGGCGCACGCCGTCGCGTTCGGTGTACTGGGCGGACAGGAACCGCACCAGGGCCTGGGCGGTCGTCAGTCGGCGGGTGGCGGCGCTCATACGGACCTCTCCGGTGCGGTGTAGAGGGGGAGTCGGGGGTCGACCGCCTGGTCCGGCCAGGTGGCGCGGATCCAGGCGTGGTCGGGGTGGTCGCAGATCAGCCAGGCGCGTTCGGCCCCGGGGCCTGCCATGACGTTGAGGTAGTACATGTGGTGGCCGGGCACGGCCATCGACGGGCCGTGCCAGCCGTCCGGGATGAGGACGACGTCGCCGTCGCGCACCTCCGCCAGCACGTCCGTCTCGCGGCCCGGACCGGACGGGGAGACCCGCTGGTAGCCGAGGCCGGGGGTGCCGTCGTGACCGGCGAACTCGAAGTAGTAGATCTCCTCCAGCACGGACTCCTCGCCGGGCCGGTGCTCGTCGTGCTTGTGCGGCGGGAAGGACGACCAGTTGCCGCCCGGGGTGAGCACCTCGACCGCGATCAGCTTGTCGCACTCGAACACGCCTGCCGCACCGAAGTTGTTGACCTGCCGTGAGCAGTTCCCGGTGCCGCGCAGCTCGACGGGGACGCCGGAGGCGGGGCCGTACCGGGCGGGCAGCCGGCGGGTGCAGCGGGCGCCGGTGAGCGCGAACCGTCCGCCGTCCGTGGCGGACACCGTCGTACGGGCGTCGCGCGGGACGTAGGCGAAGTCGGTGACGCCGTCGAACACACCGGTGCGGCCGGTGAGTTCGAAGGTGTCGTGGCCGAAGTCGTCGACGGCGGTGACCGTGCAGCCGCCGCTCAGCGGCAGCACGATCCACTCGCTGTCGCCGGTGTCGAAGGTGTGCGCGCCGCCCGGGGGCAGCTCCAGGACGCGCAGGCCGGCGTGGCCCCAGCCGGCGGATTCCGGGGTCACGTCGACGGCATAGGGGCCGGCGAGGGCCTTGCCCGCGGGAAGGTGATGTGCCATGCGATGCCTCCGTCTTCGTACGGGCTTCTCACAACAGGCCGACGGCCGTGTCGACCGCCGTCTCCACACTGCCCTCGGCCGGGTAGAGCAGCGAGCGGCCGACGACCATCCCCATCACGGTGGGCAGCCGCAGCGCCTTGCCCCACCGCTCGTACGCCGCCTCCTGGTCGCCGACCTCGCCGCCGAGCAGGACGACGGGGAGCGTGGAGGCCCCCAGCACCTCCGGCATGGCGTCGACGTCGTCGGTGACGGGGAGTTTCAGCCAGGTGTAGGCGGAGGTGCCGCCCAGCCCGGAGGCGATGGCGATGGAGCGGGTGACGGCCTCGGCGGACAGGTCGTTGCGGACCCGGCCGTCCGCACCCCGGCGCGATATGAACGGCTCCACGAACACCGGCAGCCGTCGTTCGGCCATGGCGTCGACGGCGCGGGCGGCGGACTCCAGGGTGGTCAGCGAGCCCGGGTCGTCGTAGTCGATACGGACCAGCAGCTTGCCCGCGTCGAAGCCCAGCCGGGCGATGTCCTCCGCGCGGTGGCCGGTGAAGCGGTCGTCCATCTCGAAGGACGCTCCGGCCAGGCCGCCGCGGTTCATCGAGCCCATGACGACCTTGTTCTCCAGCGCCCCGAGGAGCAGCAGGTCCTCCAGGATGTCGGCGGTGGCCAGCACGCCGTCGACGCCCGGGCGGGACAGCGCGGTGCAGAGACGTTCCAGCAGGTCGGCGCGGTGGGCCATGGCCAGCCGGCGGTCGCCGATGCCGAGCGCGCCCCGGGCGGGGTGGTCGGCGGCCACGATCATCAGCCGCCCGCTGTCGCCGATCAGCGGGCGCCGTGCCCGACGGGCGGCGGCCTCGGCGACGGCCTCCGGATTGCGGGCCCGGACCGTGGTGAGGTCGGGGATGCTGAGGTTCAAGGAAGGGCTCCGTTCAGGACTGGCTCGGCAGGTCCGCCGCGTCCGGCGACGCGGCCCGCGCGAGGAGGTCCGCGACCTCCGGCCCGGTCGGCATGGCGGACGAACAGGCGAGGCGTGAGGCGACGAGGGCGCCGGCGGCGTTGGCGTGGCGCATGGTCTTCTCCAGGTCCCAGCCGGAGAGCAGGCCGTGGCAGAGCGAGCCGCCGAAGGCGTCGCCCGCACCGAGGCCGTTGACCACCTCGACCGGCACCGGGGGCACCTCGGCCCGGGTGCCGTCGCGGTGCACGGCGAGCACGCCCCGGGGGCCCTGCTTGACCACGGCCAGCTCCACCCCGGCCGCCAGCAGCGCCTCGGCGCAGGCCTCGGGCTCGCGCACACCGGTGGCGACCTCGCACTCGTCGAGGTTGCCGACGGCGACCGTGGCGTGGCGCAGCGCCTCGCGGTAGTACGGACGGGCCTGGTCCGGGTCGCGCCAGAACATGGGGCGCCAGTCCAGGTCGAAGACGGTGGTGCCGGACCTGTCCCGCGCCTCCAGGGCGGCGAGCGTGGCCGAGCGGCTGGGCTCCTCGCTCAGACCGGTGCCGGTGATCCAGAAGATCCCGGCCGCGCGTACGGCGGTCAGGTCCAGCTCGTCGGCGCGGATCTCCAGGTCGGGGGCCTTGGGGCGGCGGTAGAAGTACAGCGGGAAGTCGTCCGGCGGGAAGATCTCGCAGAACGTGACCGGCGTGGGATACGCGGCGACCGGCGTGACCCAGCGGTCGTCCACGCCGAACCCCTTGAGCGCCTCGTGCAGAAAGGTGCCGAAGGGGTCGTCACCGGTGCGGGTGATCAGCGCCGTGGAACGGCCCATCCGGGCGGCCGCCACCGCGACGTTCGCGGCCGATCCGCCCAGGAATTTCCCGAACGTCTCCACCCGCGACAACGGAACGCCGGTCTCCAGTGGATAAAGATCGACCCCGATGCGACCCATGGTGATCAGGTCGAAATACTGTGGTGAGTGGGCCATTGAGCGACGCTCCTCGAGCAGCTGGGGATGCGGGTCCCGGGGTGCCCTGCCACGGTGGGGATGGATTCCAGGGACCTGCCGCCTCTCAGGTGTAGGTCTCGAAGGGCGACGCTGTCAATAGTTTGTACTTACATTCGGACTAGCTCGTGAAATGATGTCTTAACAAAGTATTGACAGCAGGCGGTTCTGGGGATTGGATCGCGTCCCAGCACAACCGCCGTGTTCCATGGCACACCCCCCGGACTTCCGGGGCTCCGCGCACCGGATCCTCGGACTCCCGCCCTTTCCCCGCGTAGCACAGTGAGGTGCAGGACAGATGGACCGCTCTTCTCACACCCGCTCCCGCAGAATCGCGCCGTTCGTCGCGGTCGCGGCGGCAGCCGCCCTTGCCCTCGCCGGCTGCTCCAGCGGTTCCGGCGGCAAGAAGTCGGAGGAGGGCGGAGCCGACGCCTCCGCGGGCAAGGCCTCGACTCCCCGCATGAAGGTTGCCCTGGTCACCCACCAGGCGCCCGGTGACACCTTCTGGGACATCGTCCGCAAGGGCGCCGAGGCCGCGGCCGCCAAGGACAACGTCGACCTCGTCTACTCGGCCGACCCCAACGCCGGCAACCAGGCCACCCTGGTGCAGAACGCGATCGACCAGAAGGTCGACGGCATCGCCGTCACCCTCGCCAAGCCGGACGCGCTCAAGGAGGTCATAGCCGAGGCGGACGCGGCCGGCATCCCCGTCGTCGGCCTCAACTCCGGTCTGAGCGACTGGAAGGACCTCGGCCTGCTGGAGTTCTTCGGCCAGGACGAGTCGGTGGCGGGTGAGGCGTTCGGCAAGAAGCTGAACGAGGTCGGCGCGAAGAACGCCGTCTGCGTCGTCCACGAGCAGGGCAACGTCGGCCTGACCCAGCGGTGCGACGGGGTGAAGAAGACCTTCGAGGGCGAGACCCAGATCCTCAACGTCAACGGCACCGACATGCCGTCGGTGAAGTCGACGATCACCGCGAAGCTGAAGCAGGACTCCTCCATCGACTACGTCGTCACCCTCGGCGCGCCCTTCGCGCCGACCGCGGTGCAGTCGGTGGGCGACGCGGGCAGCAAGGCGAAGGTCGCCACCTTCGACCTCAACAAGGAGCTGACCAAGGCGATCGAGGCCGGCGACATCCAGTTCGCCGTGGACCAGCAGCCCTACCTGCAGGGCTACCTCGCCGTCGACGGCCTGTGGCTCTACAAGAACAACGGCAACTACAGCGGCGGCGGTGAGCAGCCCGTGCTCACCGGCCCGGCGTTCGTCGACAAGTCCAACGTCGACGCGGTCTCCGAGTACGCCGCGAAGGGCACTCGGTGATGAGCATGGCCCGACAGGCTGAGCCGGCGGTGAACACACCGCCGGCCCCCGGCCCGAAGCAGACCGACGGCCGCACCGTGCGGCGCTCGCCGGCGCTGCGTCTGCTCGCCCGGCCCGAGGTCGGCGTGTTCCTCGGGGCCGTGGCCGTCGTGGTGTTCTTCCTGTTCGCCGCGCCGCCGGTGCGGGACGGCAGCTCCATGGCGAACATCCTGTACCAGTCGTCGGTCATCGGGATCATGGCGCTGCCCGTGGCCCTGCTGATGATCGGCGGAGAGTTCGACCTCTCGGCCGGTGTCGCCGTCGTGGCCTCGGCGCTGACCGCGAGCATGCTCAGCTACCAGCTCACCCTGAACGTGTGGATGGGCGTGATCGTCGCCCTGGCGGTCTCCCTGGGCATCGGCGCGTTCAACGGCTGGATGCTGGTCAGGACCGGGCTGCCCAGCTTCCTGGTCACCCTCGGCACCTTCCTGATCCTGCAGGGCGTGAACCTGGCGGTGACCAAGCTGGTCACCGGCAACGTCGCCACCGACAGCATCAGCGACATGGACGGCTTCGACCAGGCCAAGGCGATCTTCGCCTCCGGCTTCGAGGTCGCCGGCGTCCAGGTGAAGATCACCGTGGTGTGGTGGCTCGTCTTCGCCGCCCTCGCCACCTGGGTGCTGCTGCGCACCAAGTACGGCAACTGGATCTTCGCCGTCGGCGGCAACCAGGACAGCGCCCGCGCGGTCGGCGTCCCCGTCACCTTCACCAAGATCTCCCTGTTCATGCTGGTCGGCTTCGGCGCCTGGTTCGTCGGCATGCACAACCTGTTCTCCTTCAACACCGTGCAGTCCGGCGAGGGCGTGGGCCAGGAGCTCATCTACATCGCCGCGGCGGTCATCGGCGGCTGTCTGCTGACCGGCGGCCACGGCTCCGCGATCGGCCCGGTCTTCGGCGCCTTCATGTTCGGCATGGTGCAGCAGGGCATCGTCTACGCCGGCTGGAACCCCGACTGGTTCAAGGCCTTCCTCGGCGTGATGCTGCTCGGCGCCGTCCTCATCAATCTGTGGGTCCAGCGCACGGCGACCCGGAGGTGACCGCAATGACCGACAAGACCACCGGCACCCACGGCTCCGTCCGTGAGGACACCGCGCCCGACGGCGACCGCCCCCTGGTCGAACTCCGCGGAGCCGGCAAGTCCTACGGCAACATCCGCGCCCTGCACGGCGTCGACCTCACCGTCCACCCGTCCAAGGTGACCTGCGTCCTCGGCGACAACGGCGCGGGCAAGTCCACCCTCATCAAGATCATTTCCGGTCTGCACCAGCACACCGAGGGCGAGTTCCTCGTCGACGGCGAGCCGGTGCGCTTCTCCACCCCGCGCGAGGCCCTCGACAAGGGCATCGCCACCGTCTACCAGGACCTCGCGGTCGTCCCGCTGATGCCGGTGTGGCGGAACTTCTTCCTCGGCTCCGAGATGACCAAGGGCCCCTGGCCCGTCCGCCGCCTCGACATCGACCGGATGAAGAAGACGGCCGACGAGGAACTGCGCAACATGGGCATCGTCCTGGACGACCTGGAGCAGCCCATCGGCACGCTCTCCGGCGGCCAGCGCCAGTGCGTCGCCATCGCCCGCGCCGTCTACTTCGGCGCCCGCGTCCTCATCCTGGACGAGCCGACCGCCGCCCTCGGCGTCAAGCAGTCCGGCGTGGTGCTCAAGTACATCGCGATGGCCCGCGACCGCGGTCTCGGCGTCATCTTCATCACCCACAACCCGCACCACGCCTACATGGTCGGCGACCACTTCAGCGTGCTGCGCCTGGGCACCATGGAACTCAGCGCCGACCGCAGCGAGGTCGGCCTCGAGGAGCTGACCAACCACATGGCGGGCGGCGCCGAACTGGCCGCCCTCAAGCACGAGCTGGCGCAGGTCGGCGGCGTCGACACCGAGGAACTCCCCGAGGAGGGCGACCTCCAGGCCCCCGTAGTCGCAACTCCGGAAGGAAAGTCCTGACATGGCAGTCGCGCTCGACCGCATCCGGGTCGGTTCCGCCCCCGACTCCTGGGGCGTCTGGTTCCCCGACGACCCGCAGCAGGTGCCCTGGCAGCGCTTCCTCGACGAGGTCGCCGAGGCCGGCTACTCCTGGATCGAACTCGGCCCCTACGGCTACCTCCCCACCGACCCGGCCCGCCTCGGCGACGAGGTGAAGAAGCGCGGCCTCAAGGTCTCCGCCGGCACCATCTTCTGCGGACTGCATCGCGGCCCGTCCGAGTGGGACACCACCTGGGAACAGGTCAGCCGCGTCGCCGCGCTCACCCGGGACATGGACGCGAAGCACCTCGTCGTCATCCCGTCCTTCTGGCGCGACGACAAGACCGCCGAGATCCTGGAGCCCCCGGAGCTCACCACCGAGCAGTGGGGCCACCTCACCCGGGGCATGGAACGTCTCGGCCGCGAGGTGAAGGACACGTACGGCCTGGACATCGTCGTCCACCCGCACGCCGACACCCACATCGACACCGAGGCGCACGTCGAGCGCTTCCTCGACTCGACCGACTCCGGCCTGGTCAACCTCTGCCTGGACACCGGCCACTACGCCTACTGCGGCGGCGACAGCGTCAAGCTGATCGAGACCTACGGCGAACGGATCGGCTACCTCCACCTCAAGCAGGTCGACCCGGAGATCCTCGCCGACGTCGTCAAGAACGAGGTCCCGTTCGGGCCGGCCGTGCAGCGCGGGGTGATGTGCGAACCGCCCGCCGGAGTCCCCGAGCTGGGCCCGGTGCTCACGGCCGCGCAGAAGCTGGGCGTGGACCTGTTCGCGATCGTCGAGCAGGACATGTACCCCTGCGAGCCGGACAAGCCGCTCCCCATCGCCGTACGGACCCGCAAGTTCCTCCGCTCCTGCGGCGCCTGACGAGCCCGACGAAGGGGAGGCGAGAGACATGAACCGGCGCGAGCCGCTGCGCGTCGCCGTCATCGGAGCCGGCCGGATGGGCGCGGACCACGTACGCCGTATCGACCGGGTCGTCAGCGGCGCGCGGGTCACCGCCGTCGTGGACGTCGACGCCGAACGGGCCGAGGCCGTCGCCGCGGGCGTCGACGGCTGCACCGCCCACACCGACCCGGCCGCCGCGCTGGCGGCGGCCGACGTCGACGCCGTACTCGTCGCCTCCTCCGGGCCGGCCCACGAGGCCGCCCTGCTCACCGCCTTCGAGCACGACCTGCCCGTCCTGTGCGAGAAGCCGCTCACACCCGACGCGGCCTCCGCCCTGCGCGTCATGGAAGCCGAGCAGGCCCTCGGCCACCGCCGGGTCCAGGTCGGCTTCATGCGCCGCTACGACGCCGAGTACGTGAAGCTGAAGGCGCTGCTGTCCACCGGCCGGCTGGGCCGCCCGCTGATGCTGCACAACCGGCACCGCAACGTGGCCAGCCCGCCCTTCTTCACCAGTGCCATGCTCATCAGCGACTCCGTGGCCCACGAGGTGGACGCCACCCGCTGGCTCCTCGGCCACGAGATCACCGCCGTGACGGTCCTGCGCCCCACCCCGTCGGCCGGTGCCCCCGAGGGACTGACCGACCCGCAGTTTGTTGTTTTGGAGACCGACGGCGGCGCGCTCTCCGACGTCGAGATCTTCGTCAACTGCGGCTTCGGCTACCAGGTGCAGGCCGAAGTGGTCTGCGAACACGGCACCGCCCGCATCGGCGACGGCCACACCCTGGTCACCCACGTGGCCGGCCGCTGGGGCGGCACCATCACCCAGGACTGGACCGAACGCTTCGCCCAGGCCTACGACGACGAGATCCGGGCCTGGGTCGACGCCACGCGGCGCGGCGAGGTCACCGGGCCCAGCACGTGGGACGGGTACGCCGCGGCGGCCGTGTGCGAGGCGGGGGTACGGGCGCTGGAGGAGGGCGGCCGGGTGCGGGTCGACCTGGTGGAGAAGCCCGCGCTGTACCAGTAGCCAGCCGCTGTGGGCAGTCGTTCCGCAGGGCGATGGGGGCACCTCCCATGCCCTTGAGGCAATGGGGGAGGGTGGGCACAGCCAACAACGCGGGCCACCGCTCGACAAGGGGCCACTGCACACGCGTAGCACGCGTCGATCAACCGCATCGTCGTCACCGCGTCGTCCGCGTCCAGGGGAAGCGCCGTACCGGCGCGTACCCGGGCGGCGAACGCCTCCAGTTGGTACGTGTACGACGACCGGGTGCCGAGGTGTTCCGTGCGTTCGCCGTCCGGAGTGCGGACGACGACCCGGTCGTCCCTCTGCGGGAGCACGAAGTTCGGGGCCGTCGCCTCGCCCCGGCTGCCGACGACCCGGATGCTCATCTCCAGCCGGTCGTACGCCATGTGGCAGCGGGCGCTGCCCGTCGCGCCGGACGGGAACCCCAGGTCGGCGTCCAGCCACTCGTCCACGCCCGGAGCGCCCTCCCGCTCACCGGCCCGCGCGGACAGCAGGCGCGGGGCGCCGCCCGCCCAGGGGGCCAGCATGCGCAGCGCGTGCACGCTGTAACAACCCAGGTCCATCAGGGCACCGCCGGCCAGCGGCAGCGACCAGCGGGGGTCGGTCGCCTCCGGGGCGGGGATCGCCACCATGGCCTCCGCGTGGCGGAGCTCGCCCAGCTCACCGGAGGCCAGCAGCTCGTGCAGCCGCCGGGTGACGGGGTGGAAGAGGTAGTGGAAGGCCTCCATGAAGACGGTGCCGGACTTCGCCGCGGCCTCCCGCACCTCCTTTGCCTCCTCGGCGTTGCTCGCCGACGGCTTCTCGCTGAGGACGTGCTTGCCGGCCGCCAGGGCCGCCAGGTTCCACGGGCCGTGCAGGCCGTTGGCGAGCGGGTTGTAGACGACGTCGACCTCGGGGTCGGCCAGCAGTTCGGCGTACGAGCCGAGGGTGCGCTCCACGCCGTGTGCCGTGGCGAAGGACTCGGCCCGTGAACGGTCGCGGGCGGCCACCGCCACCAGGCGGTGGCCGGTGGCCCCGGCCGGGGCGACGAGGGAGCGCTCGGTGATCCGCGCGGCTCCCAGGATTCCGATGCGCAAGGGTTCCCGGCCGGACTCGCTCATGCGTGCCGTACCTCCTCGATGGTGACGGGACGGTGCTCGTGCAGCGACAGTGTGCACGCCTCGGCGATCCAGCCCGCCTCCAGGGCGTCCGCGATGGTGCACGGAGAGGGCCTCGACCCCGCCACGACCTCGGTGAACGCGGTCAGTTCGGCGCGGTAGGCGGCCGTGAAGCGGTCCATGAAGAAGTCGTGCGGGGTGCCCGCAGGGAAGGTCGTGCCCGGCTCCACCGACCGCAGCGGCAGCTTGTCCTCCAGGCCCACCGCGATGGAGTCGGCGAAGCCGTGGATCTCCATGCGGACGTCGTACCCCCGGCCGTTGTGGCGGCTGTTGGAGACCACCGCGAGGGTGCCGTCGTCCAGCGTGAGGACCGCGCCGGTGGTGTCGGCGTCGCCCGCCTCCCTGATGTAGCCGGCGCCCCGGTTGCCGCCGGCCGCGTACACCTCGGTCACCTCGCGGCCGGTCACCCAGCGGATGATGTCGAAGTCGTGCACCGAGCAGTCCCGGAAGATGCCCCCGGACGCGGCGATGTACGCGGCGGGCGGCGGCGCCGGGTCCAGCGTGGTCGAGCGCACGGTGTGCAGCGTGCCCAGCTCCCCGCTCCGTACGGCGGCCCGCGCGGCGACGAACCCGGCGTCGAAGCGGCGGTTGTAGCCGATCTGGACCGGCACGTCCCGGCCCTCGACGGCCTTCAGCACCTCCACCCCCTCGGCCATGGTGCGGGCCACCGGCTTCTCGCAGAAGACGGGCACGCCCGCCTCCACACAGGCGAGGATCAGCGCCGGGTGGGCGTCGGTCGCGGCGGCGACGACCACGCCGTCCACCCCGGCCGCGAGCAGGGCCTCGGGGGAGTCCGCGACCTCGGCGCCGAACCGCTCGGCGGCGGCCTTCGCGGCGTCCGTGAACGGGTCGGAGACGACGAGGGACTCGACGGCGCCGAGCCCGGAGAGGGTCTCGGCGTGGAAGGCGCCGATGCGGCCGAGGCCGAGGATTCCGATGCGCATGGGGGCGGTGCTCCTTGCTTGCGGGTTCGTACGAGCGGGGCGTGCGGGGAGGTCAGTCGAGGCCGCCGAGGACGTTCTGGTCCCAGTCGATCACGGAGCCGGTGACCACCCCGGAACGGTCGGAGAGCAGCAGGACCACGAAGTCGGCGATCTCGTCCGGTTGGCCGAGCCTGCCCATCGGCAGCCGCGCGGCGGCCTGCTCGCGCCAGTCGTCCCCGGCGCCGTGGAAGGCGCGCTGGGTGGCGTCCTCGCCCTCGGTGGCGGTCCAGCCGATGTTCAGGCCGTTGATCCGGATCCGGTCCCAGCGGTGGGCGTGCGCCGCGTTCCGCGTCAGGCCGATCAGTCCCGCCTTCGCGGCGACGTACGGCGCCAGGAACGGCTGCCCGCCGTGCGCGGACGAGGTGATGACGTTGACGACCGTGCCGGGCGCCGCGCGCCGCACCATGTCCGCGACGGCGGCCTGCATGGCGAAGAACGGTGCCTTGAGGTTGACCGCGATGTGCTGGTCGAACAGTTCGGGCGTGGTGTCGAGCAGCGTCCCGCGCGAGGTCAGACCGGCGGAGTTGACCAGGCAGTCGATCCGCCCGTAGGCCTCCACCACCCGCGCGACACAGGCCTTGGCCTGTTCGGCGTCCGCCAGGTCGGCCCGTACGAACATCGCCTTGCCGCCCGCGGCGGCCAGTTCGGCCACCAGCGCCTCACCGGGCTCCGGGCGCCGCCCGCTCACGGCCACGACCGCCCCCTCGCGGACCGCGGCCCGCGCGACGGCCGCACCGACGCCCTGACTGCCGCCGTTGACGAGGACGGCCTTGTCGTCGAGAAGTCCCATGCCGGTGTCCGGTTCCTTTCAGCTCTCGCGCCGCTTGGCGCCGGCCCGCAGTTCGCCCCGCAGGGTCCGGGCGGTCCATCCCTCGCGCAGGGCCCGGCGTACGACGTCGGCCTGCGAGGGCGGGGCCAGGCCCTCGACGGGCGGGTCGCTGTCGAGGTTGGTGGGGAAGGGGTAGCCCTCGGCGCTCGCCGCGATCACGTTCTCCAGCCACCGTTCGCCGGCGCCCTCGCCCCGCCGCTTGAGGAGCACCGGGTAGACGGCGCCCACCACGGCCTCGCGGTCCACCGTCTCCATCGCCCGGCCGAACGCCGAGGACACCTGGAGCAGGTTGGCCATGCGCCGGATGTCCGCCGAGTGGTTGGCGCCGGCGGCGTGGAACAGCGCCGGGTTGAAGAACACCGCGTCGCCCTTGGCGAGGGGGAGTTGCACGTGGTGCTCCTCGAAGTACGCCCGGAACTCCGGCAGCCGCCAGGCGAGGTAGCCGGGCTCGAACTTCTGCGAGTGCGGCAGGTACAGCGTGGGCCCGGACTCGACGGGCATGTCGCAGTGCGCCACCGCGCCCTGGAGGGTGAGCACGGGGGAGAGGTGGTGCACGTGGGCCGGGTAGCCGGCGGCGACCTCGTTAGAGAGGAAGCCGAGGTGGTAGTCGCGGTGCACGGTCTGCGCCGCGCCGCCCGGATTGACCACGTTGACCTGGGAGGTGACCTGGTAGCCGGGGCCGAGCCAGGCCGAGGAGACCAGCGCGATCATCTCGTTGGCGTAGTACTCGGCGAACGCCTCGGGGTCGTACAGGGCCGCCTTCTCCAAGGCGTTCCACACCCGGTCGTTGGCGCCCGGCCGGGCGAAGTGGTCACCGGCGCCGGCGCCCGAGGCGCGCTGCTCGGCGATCAGGGCGTCGAACACGGCGGTGGTCCGGTCCACGACCGCCGGGTCGGCGAAGGCCCCGCGGATCACCACGATGCCGGGGCCGTCCGCGAACGCGCGCACCAGCTCGGTCTGTACGGCACGGCGGTCGGCGAGGGCGAGCCGGTCGGCGTCGTACAGCGGCACGTTCCGCTCGACGCCACTGGCGTGCGGGTAGGCGGCGGCATCCGTCGGCTGCTCGACCAGCGCGCGGAAGGCGTCCAGGTCGCAGTCCCGCTCGGACAGCCAGGCGGCGGGCGCGGGGATTCGCTGGTACGTGGATGCGGACATGGGGCCGTCCCTTCGGGTCACGGAGCGACGCGGCTGATGTCATTCTTGTCAGTACAAACCCTTCGAACAACCAGCAGCAAGCCATCAAAAACCCCTCAGGAGCGGATGTGGGCCACCCCTTCCCGATCCGGGAAATCGCACGTCAGGCCGGGTTGAGCGAGGCCACGGTGGACCGGGTCCTCAACGGCCGGGGCGGCGTGCGGGAGAGCACCGCGCGGGAGGTGCGCCGGGCGATCGCCGACCTGGACCGGCAGCGCACCCAGGTCCGGCTGGTCGGCCGGACGTTCATGGTGGACATCGTGATGCAGTCGCCGGAGCGGTTCTCCACCGCCGTACGGGCCGCCCTGGAGGCCGAACTGCCCTCCCTGCACCCGGCGGTGGTCCGCTCCCGCTTCCACTTCCGGGAGACGGGCCCGGCGGGGGAACTGGTCGCCGTCCTGGACCGGATCGGCCGGCGCGGCTCCCAGGGCGTGCTCCTCAAGGCCCCCGACGTTCCCGAGGTCACCGCGGCCGTCGGCCGGCTCGCGGCGGCCGGGGTTCCCGTGGTGACCCTGGTGACGGATCTGCCGGCGAGCGTCCGGGTCGGGTATGTCGGCAGCGACAACCGGGCGGCGGGCGCGACCGCCGCCTACCTCATGGGGCAGTGGCTGGGTGACCGCCCCGGCAATGTGCTCACCAGCCTCTCCAGCGGCTCCTTCCGCAACGAGGAGGAGCGCGAGATGGGCTTCCGCGCCACCATGCGCGCCCGGTTCCCCGGGCGGGCCCTCGTCGAGATCGCGGAGGGGCAGGGTCTGGACGCCACCCAGTACGACCTGGTCCGGGCCGCTCTGGAACGCGACCCGGGGATCCGCGCGGTCTACTCGATCGGCGGCGGCAACATCGCCACCCTGCGCGCCTTCGAGGACGCCGGGCGGGAGTGCGCGGTGTTCGTCGCGCACGATCTCGACCACGACAACACCCGGCTGCTGCGCGAGCACCGGCTGTCCGCCGTGCTCCACCATGATCTGCGGCACGATCTGCGCGAGGCCTGCCACCTGGTGATGCGGGCGCACGGTGCCCTGCCGCCGGCGGGCCCCACGCTTCCCTCCGCGATCCAGGTCGTGACCCCCTACAACATGCCGCCCCCGACGACGGCGGGGTGACGGCCGGGGCTGAGCCGAAGGGTTTCTCGCCCCCGCCGCCCCTTCCCGTCCCGTCCCTGGGGGCTGCGCCCTCAGACCCCCTTCGCGCAGTTCCCCGCGCCCCTATAGGGGCGCGGGGTCGTGTCGATGTGCGGCTCCGACGCGGGGCGAGGAAAAACGTCAGGACACCTCCGGCGTCACCCAGGCCCCGCTCTCCGCCGACCGGGCCATCGCGTCCAGCACCGCCGCGCTGTGCACGGCGTCCGCGAGCCCCGCACCGTACGGAACCCCTTCCGCGACGGAGCGCAGGAACCGGTACGCCTCGATCACCTTCAGGTCGTCGTAGCCCATGGCGTTCGCCGCACCCGGCTGGAAGGCCCCGAACTCCCCATGCGCCGGGCCGACGTAGACCGTGCTGACGGGCTGGTCCTGGTAGACGGTGCCCCGGCTGACGCCCAGTTCGTTCATCCGGCGGAAGTCCCAGAACACCGCTCCCTCGGTGCCGTGCACCTCGAAGCCGTAGTTGTTCTGCTCGCCGACCGACACCCGGCAGGCCTCCAGCACCCCGCGCGCACCGGAGGCGAACCGCAGCAGACAGCTGACGTAGTCCTCGTTCTCCACCGGGCCGAGTTCACCGCCGGCCGCGCGGGAGTGACCGGCCGTGGCGCCGGCGGGACGGGCCCGCTCGGGCACGAAGACCGCCGTGTCCGCGGTCAGCGAGGCGATGTCGCCGAGCAGGAAACGGGCCAGGTCGGCGCCGTGCGAGGCCAGGTCGCCGAGCACCCCGCTGCCTCCGCGCTCCCGCTCGTAGCGCCAGGTCAGCGCGCCCTCGGGATGGGCCGCGTAGTCGCTGAAGAGGCGGATGCGGACATGGGTGACGGTGCCGATGTCACCGGAGGCGATCAGCTCGCGGGCCGCCTCCACGGCGGGCGCGTTGCGGTAGTTGAAGCCGACCGCGCCCTGGACTCCGGCCTTGGCGACCGCGTCCGCGACCGCACGGGCGTCGTCCGCGCCCAGGCCCACCGGCTTCTCGATCCAGATGTGCTTGCCGGCCTCGGCCATCGCGACACCGATCTCGCGGTGCAGGAAGTTCGGGGCGGTGATGCTGACGGCCCGCACCCGGGGATCGGCGGCCACCTCCCGCCAGTCGCGGGTCGTCGAGGCGAACCCGAACTGCGCGGCGGCCTCCTCGGCCCGGCCCGGCACCTCCTCGGCGACCGTGACCAGTTCGGGGCGGAGGGCCAGCTGCGGATAGTGGTGCCGCACGCGTGCGTACGCCTGGGTGTGCACCCGCCCCATCCAGCCGAATCCGACGACGGCGACGCCCAGCGCATCCACCATGAAAGCCTCTCTCCGGCCCGGTCCGTGTCCTGTCCGCCTACCCTCCGCGCGGACCCCGCATCCTGTCAACCTTTTGACAGGACAAAGGGAGGACCTGCCGGCCGCCCACCGCATGGCCCTCCAGGCCCGCGTCCTCGCCCAGGCCATCGGCTACCCGGGCGAGGGCGAGATCATCGGCGCCCCGCCCGTCTTCTGCTTCGAGCCGCACCGGCCCGAGACGAGCGGCTTCAGGCCGGAGGTCCTGCTCGACATCACCGAGGTGTGGGAGACCAAGCGCAAGGCCATGGAGTGCCTCGCCGCCCAGCGGCACCTGTGGGGCTACTGCACCGACCTGGCCGTCCGCCGCGGCGTCCAGCTCAAGCGCAACGCGGGCCCCAACCTGGGCCTGCCGGTGGCAGAGGGCCCCGACGGTGTGTTCCACCCCGGTGAGCGCGGCGCGGCCGTGGCGGCCGAGCGGGGGATACCGGTGACGCCGAAGGTGTGGCGCGAGCTGAACGAGAGCGCCGCACGGCTGGGGGCACGCCCCCGCCGACGGCACACCGCTGATCGCGCACCACCCGACAGATCCGCGGGGCGGCCCCGGGGGAGGAGGGGCCGCCCCGCGGCGCGTCGCGACTCAGTGCCCGGCGCGCACCCCGTCCAGGGCGACGGCCAGCACCCGGTCGCGCTGGGCGTCGTCGAGGAAGTTCGTCGCGGTGATCCCGGCGACCATCCGCAACAGGTCGTCGAAGGTGATGTCGTCCCGCGCCTGTCCGGCCCGCTGCGCCCGCTCGAACAGCGGACCGCCCGCCGCGTACATCGACTCCCGGGACGCCAGGAAGATCTCCGACTCGCCGTCCAGCGCCTCCCGGACGGCCCGCTTGGTGGCGGTGTAGTCCACGAACCGGCGCAGCCACGCCGTCAGCGCCTCCCACGGCTCCCCGTCGGCGACCTCCTCCGCGAACCGGCACAGGTCATCGACCTCGCCCGCGTAGACGCTCTCGAACAGGTGCCGGCGGGTCGGGAAGTTCCGGTAGAGGGTGCCGATGCCGACGCCCGCCCGGCGCGCGACGTCCTCCAGGGAGGCTTCCGAGCCGTGCTCGGCGAACGCCTCGCGGGCCGCGGCCAGCAGGGCGTCGTAGTTGCGGGCGGCGTCCTTACGGTGCGGTCGCCGGGACGCCACGATCTCGCTGACGGGGAACGGCTGGGCGGTCACGACTGCCTCCCGGACGGGGCTCGGATTGAAACGGAGGTATGCCTCCGCTACAGTGGAGGGGTACCTCCACTTTAGCAGTGCGGGGTTCGATCGCCGTCGACGCGTGCGGCCGCACGCGTCGACGAACGCTTCGGCACCCCACACCCCCTTGCTCCCGTACCTCCGCGTACGACCTCCCTCACGGGCCCTGCGCCAGGCGCACCGCCCCCGTCCCGTGCCGACGTTCCGCGACCGCCTCCCGCGGCCGCCGGAGTGCCCGATGCCGCCCGCGTGCGCACCGGCCCGCACCCGGCCGCCGTGGCACGCCGACCGCGGAACGACGGCCGCACCCCGTTCGGATTCGGAGAGGTTCTCCATGCCCCGCACGTCCACCCGCCTCACCTTCGCGGTCCTCGCGACCGGTGCCGGTGTGTTCTCCATGCTGCAGTCGTTGATCGCGCCGGCCCTGCCGACCGTCCAGCACGCGCTGCACACCTCGCAGTCCACCGCGACCTGGGTGATGACCGCGTATCTGCTGTCCGCCTCGGTGTTCACCCCGATCCTCGGCCGCGTCGGCGACCTGGTCGGCCGTAAACGGACCCTCGTCGGCGTCCTCGTCGCCGTGGCGGTCGGCTGTCTGCTCGCCGCCCTCGCGCCGACCATCGGCGTCCTCATCCTCGCCCGGGTCGTCCAGGGCGTCGGCGGCGCCCTGTTCCCGCTCTCCTTCGGCATCATCCGCGACGAGTTCCAGGCCTCCGAGGTGAGCGGCAGCATCAGCAACCTGTCCGCCGTGATCGCTGCCGGCGGTGGCGTCGGCATGGTGGCGGCAGGCCCGATCGTCACCGCACTCGACTACCGCTGGCTGTTCTGGATCCCCGTGGCCGTCGTCGCGGTGACCACCCTGATCGCCCTGCGCTACGTACCCGAGTCCCCCAATCGATCCGAAGGCGGCGTCAGCTGGACGGGCGCCGGGCTCCTCTCGGCATGGCTGGTGGCCCTGCTGCTGCCGCTCAGCCAGGCCGGCAGCTGGGGCTGGGGCTCCGCCCGCGTCCTCGGACTCCTCGGCGCCGCCGTCGTCCTGTTCGCGCTGTGGCTGTACGCCGAGTCCCGCTCCCGCAGCCCGCTGATCGACCTGCGTGTCATGCGGCTGCCCGCCGTGTGGACCACCAACACGGCCGCACTGCTCTTCGGCGCCGGCATGTACGCGATCTGGTCCTTCCTTCCCGGTTTCGTGCAGACCCCGGACTCGGCGGGCTACGGCTTCGGCGCGAGCGTCACCACCGCCGGGCTCCTGATGCTGCCCATGCTGGTCGCGATGTTCCTCTCCGGGGTGCTCAGCGGCCGGCTGGAGCCGGTCGTGGGCGCCAAGACGCTCCTGACGGCCGGCGCCGCGCTCGGCTCGCTCGCCTGCGGCATCCTCGCCCTCTGGCACGAGCAGCAGTGGCAGATCGCCCTGGCCGCCGGCGTGTTCGGCCTCGGCATCGGACTGGCTTTCGCAGCCATGGCCAACCTCATCGTCGGCAGCGTCCCCGTCGACCAGACCGGCGCCGCGACCGGCATGAACGCCAACATCCGCACCATCGGCGGCTCCGTCGGCGCCGCGATCACCAGCGTCCTGGTCACCGGCCGGCTCCAGCCCTCGGGCCTGCCGTACGAGTCCGGCTACACCCAGGGCTTCGCCCTGCTCGCCGTACTCTGCCTCGCGGCGGCGGGCGCGGCCCTCCTGGTCCCGGCCCGCCGCGCCACACGCCTGGCCTCCCCCTCCGCACGGCCGGCCGTCCCGGAACCGAAGCCCGCGTCCCCCGCCGTACGGGGCTGACCACCCCAGCGTCCCGATGCGGTAATGTTGACCTGCGTGATCACGCGGTTCACCGCGCGAAACGCATCGGGACGTGGCGCAGCTTGGTAGCGCACTTGACTGGGGGTCAAGGGGTCGCAGGTTCAAATCCTGTCGTCCCGACTTTGCGAAGTCGCAGGCCAGAGGCCGTTTCAGAGGAGATCTGAAACGGCCTTTTGATTATTTTCGGGGACCGGTTGGGGACCGGCGCACTTGACGGGGCTGAGGCGCACCTTGACCCGGTCGAGGTGCGCCACGCGCTCGGTTGACGTGCGCGCTTTCCGCTCCCTGTGGGGCGATGACCGTACGGCCGCGTCCATCCCACATCCCGGTCGGGAGCGGCCGGTGCTCGTGCTTATGTTCTGGGTGCCGACCGATGACAGTGGCCGCGGTGCCGTCGCGGTCGTCTCACCCCACGACCCGACGGCCCGCTACGCGCGCCGCGGACACGTCACCCGTTGGAAAGGGCTCGTCGCGCGTCTCACCGAGACCTGTGATCCTGACGGCGTCAACGTGATCACTGATGTGGCCGCCACCGACGCCATCGGCTACGAAGCGAAGGCGCTGCCCGGCATCCGCACCCGGCTCAAACACCGCGGGCTGCTGTCCGCCGAGCACCTGGTCGACGGCGGCTACACCTCCCTGGTCCATCTGGAACAGGCAGCCCGCGACCACCCGGTCACGGTCACCGGACCACTGCCGGTCAACTCCACCCGGCACGGGAAGCCCGCGCCGTGCGCGAGCGGTGGCTGTGGGCCGGCGGTCGCCTCGAGTACGACAGTGGTGCGCGGCCGGCATGCGCTGATGACGGTCCGCCCCGGATCCATGACGGAGCCCCGCACCCGGGTGCTGAACGTCGGCGGTGGGTGCCGGGGGCAGGCTCCCGTCGGTGAGGCGTCAACCAGCTCTGGAATAGCGGCTGGTGGGGCGTGCCAGCCCCAGGTGTCCGCGTAGCGTGGTGGACGTGTACTCCGTACGGAAGGCCCCGCGCCGCTGCAACTCCGGGACCAGGCCCCTGGTGATCGCCGTGAGGTCGTGCGGGAGGGTGCCCGGGCGGAGACGGAAGCCGTCCAGGCCGGTGGAGCGCCAGTCCAGGAGGAGGTCGGTCAGTTCGGTGGGCGTACCGGTGAAGATCTCGGCGTCCGAGGCGAGTTCTGCTCCGGCCACCTCGTCCAGGCGGACCTTGCGCCGTGCGGCGGCGCCCGGTTCGTCGTCCAGGAAGACGACGAGATCCGCGAAGGTCCGCAGCGGGCGTTCCGTCACGTCACGGCCGGTGCGCTCCACCGCCTCGGCGACCTGGGCGAGGACCGCCGCCGTGCCCGGCCGGTCGTGTGGGGTGACGGCGACGACGTCGGAGCTGAGGGCGGCGAACTCGTACGGGATGGTGGCGTGCGCGAGGCTCACCACCAGAGGCTGGCCCTGGGGGGTGCGCGGGGTGATCGACGGGCCCTTCACGCTGAAGTTCGAGCCCTGGAAGTCGATGTGGTGGACCTTGTCGCGGTCGAGGAAGCGGCCCGTCGCCGCGTCCCGTATCTCCGCTCCGTCCTCCCAGCTGTCCCAGAGTCGCCGGGCTGCCTCCACCACCTCGGCGCCCTCCGCGAAGAGCGCGCGCAGCGGCTGGGAGATCAGCTCCGGGTCGGTCACGTCGTCCTCGGTGAGCTGGGGCGTGGTCCGGCGGCCGAAGTGCGCGGCGTCGGCCGCGCGGGACGATATCTGCGGGCGCCAGCCGGCCCGGCCCTTGCTCGCGTGATCGAGGGTGGCGATGCCGATGGCGAGGTGGAACGGTTCGGTGTGGGTGACGTTGGTGGTCGGGACCAGGCCGATGTGCGTGGTGAGCGGGGCGAGGTGGGCGGCGAGCAGCACCGCGTCGATGCTCCCCCTGACGTGGTCGGTGCGGTCGTCGGGCAGGTGGAAGGCGGCGGACTGGAGGCCGAGCGCGTCCTCGAAGGTGACGAAGTCGATCAGGCCCCGCTCGGCCTCGGCGACCAGGTCGGCCCAGTACACGGCGTCGAGGAGCTCACCCGGCCGGGCGCCCTCCTCCCGCCAGGCCGCCGGGTGCCAGCCCGCGCCGTCGAGGGCGACGGCCAGGTGCAGGGGAGCGGTGGGCGTGCCGGAGGCGGCGGCCGGGGTGCCCTTCGGGTCGGGGGCGCCGGTCGGGCCGGTCGTGCCGGTCATACTGAGGTCTCCTTCCGGCCGCGCGGACGCTCGTCGCGCAGGGGTTGTCCGGGGCCGCCCCACGCGGCCGGGCGGGGTGCGGCGGACAGGCCGAGGTGGTCCCGGAGTGTGGTGCCGGTGTAGTCGTCGCGGTGGACCCCCTTCTCCTGAAGGATCGGCACCACCCGGTCCACGAAGTCGTCCAGGCCACCGGGGGTCAGGTGAGGTACGAGGACGAAGCCGTCGGCGCCCTCGGTCTGGACGTAGTCGTCGATGGCGTCGGCGACCGTCCGCGGGCTGCCGACGAACGTCTGCCGCCCACCGACCTCGATGACGAGCTCCCGGATGGAGAGGTTCCGTTCCTTCGCGAGCCTGCGCCACTGTCGCGCCGTCTCCGCCCGGCCCTTGCGGAACACCGAGTGCCCCTTCAGGAAGTGGGCGTCGTCCTCGGGCTCGATGTCGGGCAGTGGCCCGTCAGGGTCGTACGCGGACAGGTCGCGGCCCCAGACCGCCTCCAGGTGGGCGATCGCTGTCTGCGGGCTGACCAGCTTGCGGCTGATCTCCTCCGCGTACGCGGCGGCCTCCTCGTCGGTGTCGGCGACAACCGCGTTGGCGGTGGGGAGGATCAGCAGGTCATCGGGGCTCCTGCCGTAAGTGGCCAGGCGCCGCTTCACATCCCGGTAGAACTCCCGCGCCACATCGATCCGGTTGTGCTTGCTGAAGATGACCTCGGCGTCGGACGCGGCGAACTCGCGGCCCGCGTCGGACTCGCCGGACTGGACGATCACCGGGTGGCCCTGCGGTCCCGGCGGGGTGGTGAACCGGCCGGAGATGTCGAAGTGCTGCCCCCGGTGGGCGAAGCGGCCGGCTCCGGAGGTGACGAACTCGCCCGTCGCCGCGTCGGCCTTCAGGTCGCTTCCCGACCAGCTGTCCCACAACTCCCGTGCTGTGGTGAGGAATTCGGCGGCCCGGGTGTAACGGTCGGCCTCGTGGAGGAAGCCGCCCCGGCGGAAGTTCTCGCCGGTGAAAGCGTCGTAGCTGGTGACCACGTTCCAGCCGGCCCGGCCGCCGCTGAGCCGGTCCAGGGTGGCGAACCGGCGCGCCACCTCGTACGGCTCGTTGAAGGTGGCGTTGACCGTGGCGACCAGGCCCAGGTGCGTGGTGACGGCGGCCAGGGCGCTCAGCACGGTCAGGTTCTCCGGCCGTCCCGCGATGTCCAGGTCGTAGACCTGCCCCTTGTGCTCGCGCAGCCGCAGTCCTTCGGCAAGGAAGAAGAAGTCGAACTTGCCGCGTTCGACGGTCTGCGCGAGCCGCATGAAGGAGCCGATGGCTATCTGGCTCTCGGAGCGCGGGTCCGACCAGACGGTCACATTGTGGATGCCGGGCAGCTGCGCTGCGAGATGCACCTGTTTCTTGGTGGTGGCGGGCACGGTGCGGCCTCCTCCTGCGAAGTCCGGCGGCGGAACGGGGTGGGCGGGGTGGTGGTCCTCAGAGCGTGCCTGGGCCGGACTCCGTCTGCACAGATCGACCGGCCCGGTTTCACGCGGTGTTCATGCCGTGGTGACAGGCGCGGGAGCGGCGGCCGGGGTGGTGGACGGGGCCGTGGAGACATACCGCACCTGGTTCTCGAAGGCGACCCCGTGGCTCTTCACGTCGATGGCGATGCGGTCGCCGTCGGCGATCCGGAACCCGTCGTGGAAGCTCGCCTCGTCGGCGCCCAGGAGCACGTAGTTGACCAGCCCGGGACGCCGTACCGCCGGGAACGTGAACAGGTGGTCCGCCATGTCGCGCACCCGGTGGTAGAGGGCGTCGTCGCCGCAGTCGAACGGGCCCTCCCAGGCCGTCGCGCCGTCCCGGACGATGGTGACCCTGCCGGTCACCGTACGCGGCGGCGGGCCGAGGAAGAGCAACGGAGAGAGGGCGGTGTCGCACAGCTTGCAGTACGGGTTGTAGCCCGGGTCCTGGCGGTGCAGGCCGATGTCGCACAGGTCGTTGCCGAAGGTGTAGCCGGCGTAGTGCGGGGTGCCGTCGGCGTCGTTGACGTAGACGAGGGCGACCTCGGGCTCCTCGATGAGGGCGACCGGCCGGGCGGGCACGTTCAGATCCTCGCCGGGCAGCCTCACCCAGTCGCCGAACCCTTTGAAGAACCACTTGGGCGGGATGAACTCCCCGTCTTCCGGAGCGGTCTCGCCGCCCCACTTCTTCTTGTGCGTGCCCATGAAACCGCTCAGCAGGGCGTTACCGGTGGCCCCCGGAAGCAGGGGAGGCAGCAGGCGCAGTCCCGGGTCCCTGGCCGTGACGACGACGGTCGCCGCGCCCTCGGTGAGAGCGGCCCGCAGGGCCTCCTCCGAGCCGTCGGTGGCGATGAAGGCGGCGGCGACCTGGCCGTCCTCCACCCGGTACAGGGTCTGTTGCGTGCCCTCCTCGGGGCGGCCGAAGCCGACATGGCGTTCGCCGTCGTACCGGGCCTCGAAGAGGACGGGGAGGTGGGAGTGGGGCATCGGTGACTCCTTCAGTACGTGGACGAGTCGGGTGACATCAGGCGTGCGGGGCGAGAGCGGGGACCGGCGACCCCGCCAGGTCGGCCAGGACCTCGCCGACCCGGTCGACGGATTCCCTTATCCACGGCAGGGAGAGCGGATCCGCCGATCCCGCCGTCTCCAGCGCCGCCGTCTGCTGCTCGGCGGTCTCGCCGTAGAAGCGGCTGGTCGCCGCGCGGATGCGCAGGGGGCGGCCGGGCTCCCCGAAGGCGGTGGCGGCCAGGACGCCGACCCCGTACCGCTCGGAGAGCAACGCGGCCAGGCCGTCGCCTCCGTGCACGCCGTGGGCCTCGGCCAGGTGCTCCCGCAGGGGTTCGAAGTCCGGGTAGAGGTAGCAGGTCGCGGCGGTGGGGGCGAGCTCCGCGCCCACGGCGGTGAAGCGGGCGGCGACCGCGCGCACCACCGCCCGGTGCAGCCGCCGGCTCGCCGCGACGCGTTCGGTGACCTCCGGCGGCTCCCCGAACGCGTACGCGGCCGCCGTCTGCACCGGGGCGGGCGGGCTGGACCAGATCTGGCTGGCGACCGCGGTGAGCCGGGTGTGCAGGGCGCGCCCCAGCTCGCTGTCGGGCAACCGGGCCACGCCCGTGCGCCAGCCGCCGAGCGCCAGGTTCTTGGTGAGCCCGGTGGTGACGACGGTCCGCTCGGGTGCGTGCAGGGCCGGGGAGACGGCCGGTTCGGAGCCGTCGTGGACCAGGTCGCGGTAGATCTCGTCGGAGACGATGACGAGGTCCAGTTCGCGGGCCGCCTGCGCCAGCCGCCGTACGGTGGTGGCCGAGGCGATCGTCCCGGTCGGGTTGTCCGGCACGGTCACGACCACCGCCCGGGGGTGCTGCCCGGCCGTCCGCGCGTCGGTGACCGCCTCGCGCAGCCGGTCCGGGTCGGGCACCCCGCCCTGCCCCGGCAGGATCGGTACGGGGACGGACCGCGCCCCGGCCAGCCGGGCCTGGGCCGCGTAGCTCACCCAGCTCGGCACCGGCACGATCACGTCCCCGCCGATGGCCAGGAGCAGGGCGAACAGCAGCGACTTGCTGCCGGGGCCCGCCACGACGAGCCCCGGGTCGACGGCCAGGCCGCGCCGCTCCCAGTACCCGGCGACGGCGGAGCGCAGGGCGGGGCTTCCGGCGACGGCGCCGTACGCGTTCTCGCCGGCCGCCGCCGCGAGCCGGTCCCTGAGGGCGGGGAGGACGGGCAGGCCGATCTCCCCGCTCGCCATCGACAGGACCCGCTCCCCGGCCCGGCGCCGTCGGGCCAGGGCCTCGTCGGCGGCGAGGGTCGCCGACATGGAGACCGGTGTGGGTTCGGGCATGGCAGCAGCTCCAGTGCTCGGTGGGTGTACGTGTACGGGGTCAGGCGGGGGTGCGCGCGGCGTACCGCTCCCGCAGCTCGGCCTTGCGGACCTTGCCGGTCAGGGTCTTGGGGAGGGCGGGGACGTGTTCCACCCGGTCGGGAAGGAAGCGGGCGTCGTGGCCCGCCTCCGTGACCCGGGCCCTGACCTCCTCCAGCGTCGGGCCCTGTCCACCGCGCGGGACCACGACGGCGACGATCACGTTGCCCGCCCCGTTCGCGGCCTCCAGCCCCACCAGTGCGGCCTCGGCCGCCTTCGGGTGGCTGCCGATCACAGCCTCCAGTTCCGTCATCGGCACCACCCGCCCGTCCCGTAGGACCGCGTCCCGGGCCCGGCCGATGATGCGGATGCCGCCCCGGCCGTCGTCCCGGGCGAGGTCGCCGGTGTCGAACCAGCTGTCCTCGTCCAGCTCGGCCGCGAACGCCTCGGGGCGCCGGTGGTACCCGAGAGCGAGCGATGCGCCCCGCACCTTGAGCCTCCCGACGGAGCCCGCGGCGGCCGAAGCCCCGTACGCCTCCGACGTCTCGATCCGGGTCTCCATGGCGTCGATCGCGCGGCCGTTGCTCCGCGCCGACCAGCCGTCGGGGTCCTCGGGCCGGGTGGTGGTCACGGGGCCGTTCTCCGACATGCCCCACAGGGAGTGGGCGCGGGCGCCGAGCGTCTCGTGGACCTCGTCGGCCAGCTCCCGCAGGACCGGCGCCGAGCCGATCACCACATGGCGCAGCGTGCTGGTGTCCCGCCGCTCGGCGCGCTGGGAGGCGGCCACATCGGCGAGGGTGGCGGGCGGCCCGTACAGCAGGGTCGCCCCGTACCGCTCCACCAGGTCCAGCAGCGCCTCGTTGCGGCGTACGTCCTGGAAGGCGACGGTACCGCCCAGCATGACCCCGGCCAGGACGCCCTGCGCGAACCCCGAGTAGTGGACCAGCGGTGTGGAGACCGCCGCCACCCAGCCGGCACCGTCGCCGCCCTCCCCCGCTCCGAACGCGTCGACATACCCGCGTACGGCCGAGTGCACCGTGTTCTGGCTGTGCAGGACCCCCTTGGACAGGCCGGTGGTGCCGGAGGTGAACAGGACCACGAACGGGTCGTCCGCGCCGAGCGCCAGACCGTCCAGCCGGGCGGCGGCACCTTCCTGCTCCTCCCGCTCGTTCGCCACGAAGTGCTCGTGGAAGGAGAGCGCGCCCTCGGACAGCGGCCCGTCCACCACCAACACGTGTTCCAGGAAGGGAAGTTCGTGGCTGAGGCGGGTGGCGATCTCCGCCAGCGGGGTGCCCGACCATTCCGGGAGGGTGATGCACACCCTGGCCTCGGTGAGGCCGAGTCGGTGGCGCAGCTCCTCCTCCGTGCAGAGGGGCGAGATCGGGATGATGACCGCGCCGACCCGGATGGAGGCGAAGATCAGCGGCACCATCTCCCACCGGTTGGGGAGCTGTACGGCGACGAAGTCGCCCCGTCGAACGCCCAGTTCCAGCAGAGCCAGGGCGAACCGATCGGTCAGCCGGTTCAGTTCGGCGTAATCGAGTGTGTCGGTACGGGACTCCGCCACGCGCCGGCCCGCGACGGCCAGCCGGCGAGGGCGCTCCCGGGCCTGGCGGTGCAGGTCGTCGAGGAAGGTCTCGTCCCGCCACCAGCCGCGGCGGCGGTACTCGGCGGCACGTTCGCCAGGAGCGGCCGCCGCGGCGTCGACCGGCCGCTCCTTCGCCGCCGTACTCATCAGCGCTCCTTCCGGCGGGCCGCGAGCAGCTCGGGGAGCGGGTCGCCTGCCCGGGAGGCCGCGATCTCCAGCAGGTCCCGGGTGTTCTGCCGGACCCGGTCGCCGACCCAGTCGAAGACCCACGCCTTGCGCGCCGCGGCCTCCAGGCCGAAGGGGACGACCCGGGTGACGGCCAAGGCAGCCGAGGCGGCGCCGCCGATGTTGGCGATCACGCCCGGGACCAGACCGGCCCCCGACGCGGCCACCTTCTCCTTGGCCGCCGCGCTGGAGGCGAGGTTGGCACCCTCGACCACCAGGCCGGCCCGCAGGCGGTGGGCGTTCTCGGCGTTGATCGCGTACTTCTGCGCGGCCAGGATCAGGATGTCCGCGTCCACGTCCAGCCAGGCGTCCGGTTCGCCGGACAGCTTCACATCCTGCGGCAGTCGGCTGCGGTCGATGGCCCCGAACCGGTCCGTGACGGCGACGAGTTCGGACACCGGCAGCCGGTCCGCGCTGATCGTGCCCCGGATGTCCGCGATGCCCACGACGATGTGCCCCCGGTCCTCCAGGAACCGCGCCACCGCCCGGCCCACCGCGCCGAACCCCTGCACCACGACCCGGGCGGGTTCGGTGCGGCCCCTCGCCTCCAGGGCGGTGATCGCGGCGACCCCGACACCGTGGCCGGTGGCGTCGATCAGGGGCTCGTAGTACGTACGCCAGTCGATCGGCATGTCCGGGGCGCCCAGCCGGTAGCGGGGGTCGTACTTGGCCTCCTCGAAGAAGACGGCTCGGTCGGCGGGGGTGACGCCCATGTCGATGCCGAGGTGGATGCCGCCGTGCAGGAGCGGCTTCACCGTGCGGCCGAAGGTGCGGAAGGTCTCGTCGCGGCCCGCGCCCTCGGAATTCGTGGCGTCGGCGACGATCCCGGCCTTGGCGCCGCCGATGCGCAGCCCCGCCAGGGTGAACTTCTCGGTCATGTCCCGGGCCAGGCCCGCGACTTCCTCCTCGGTGACCCCGGTGGTCATCCGGGTGCCGCCCATCGCCAGGCCGTCGACGAGCGTGTCGACGACCACCCATCCCTTGATGGCGCCGCCGCTGCCGTTGAGGTGGACGGTGAGGGCGGGTTCCTGCGGTTCTTCCACTGCTGCGCTCATGGCGAAGTCCTTGTTCTGTACGAAGGGGTCGGCAGGGGCTCGGGTCACTGGTAGAGCTGTGCGAAGCCCCGCAGGATCTCCAGACCGTCCCTGCGGAACTCCAGGTGGGCCTGGGCGCCGTGGATCCGGCCGTCGTCCGAGCGCAGGAACTCCACGGGCGCGTGCTCGGAGCGGCCGATGGAGCGGTAGCCCGCCGGGGCCTCCTGGAGGTAGAGGGTGTGCCGGTGGAAGACGGTGACCGTGGGCTTCACGTAGGTGAAGAGCGGCTCCTCCGTGTCCACCCGCACCTCGTAGCCGCCGACCCGCTGCGGCCCCTCCGCGAGGCGTCCGCCGGCCGCGACGGCGAGGATCTGCATCCCGCCGCAGATGCCGAGGACCGGCACGTCCGCTGTCGTCACCAGGTCGATCAGGGGCTTGTAGAACTCGCTGTCGTACGCGCGCACCTTGGTGCCGCTCAACACGATGGCCTGGTAGTGGCCGTCCACCCGGGCGGGTACGGAGGAGGCCTCGACCGTTTCCGTTTCCGAGCCCAGTTCTTCCAATCGGGAACGGAGTTGCTTGAGCGAAAGCGTTCCGTTGTCGACGACCAGTACGCGGGACCGGCTCATGCGTCGGCTCCTGACGTACCGGCCCCGCCGGGAGCCTTCGTGATCAGCGTGCCGGTGGAGCCGTCCAGCAGCTCCGTGACGGCGGCGCTGCCGATGACGACCCGCTCCACACCGCGCTCCAGGGCCTCGCCCGCCGCCCGCAGCTTCTTGCGCATGCCGCCCTTGGCGCCCTTGTCGCGGAAGGCGGCCGCGTCCTGTGCGCTGATCCGGCGTACCGGCTCGTCGTCGATCAGTAGATGGCCGACGTCGGTGACCAGGACCAGGTCCGACGCGCCGGTGGCCCCGGCGATCGCGGCGGCGGCCCGGTCGGCGTCGGTGTTGACCTCCTGGCCCGCCGCGTTCCTGGCGAGCGGGGTGACCAGGTAGGCGTGGGCCGGCTGGAGGTTCTTGAGCGGGGCCGGGTCGACCCCGGTGATCGGGCCGACGAGGTTCTCCAGCTCCACGAGCTGCTTCTCCCGCCACCACCACCGCTCGCCCACTCCCGCGCCGATCAGCCCGTCGCTGCCGAGCAGCCGCTCGGCGGTGATGCCGCGGTTCTTCAGCCGCGCGAGGACGTCCTCGGCCAGGGTGGCGCTGACCGTCTTGATGTCGTCGATGACCTCGGGCGTGGTCCACCGGCTCTGGTTGCCGTACCGGTCGCGCAGGATCGCCGACGGTTCGCTGTAGCGGGCGTCGAGTCTCTTCAGCGGCTTGGACCAGCCGTGCACGAGGACCAGCGGGCGGTCCTGGCCGTGCCGGGCCAGGTCGTCCCACCAGATGCCGTCGAGATCGTCCAGGCAGCTGCCGCCGAGCTTCACCACAGTCGGGACGGAACGGTCCGCTGTCATGCCGGCATCACCGGCTGCTGCGTCAGCCCCGTCTCCTCCGGCAGGCCGAAGCGCAGGTTCGTCACCTGCACGGCCTGGCCCGCGGCGCCCTTGACCAGGTTGTCGAGTGCGGTGAGCACGACGATCCGGCCACCCTCCTCGTCCAACAGCACCGTGACGTCCGCATAGTTGGAGCCGAGGACGACCTGAGGGTCGGGCACCGGGATCAGCGTCTCGTGGTGCCGCCGCACCCGGACGAACGGGCGCCCCTTGTAGAAGCGCAGATAGGCCCGGTTCAGCTCGCGCCGGTCCACCTTCTCGTCGGTGAACACGTACGAACTGGTCAGCAGCCCGCGCACGTTGGGGACGCCGTACGCCGACATGGACAGGTTCCCGATGGTGCCGGACTTGCTCCGCTCCAGGAAGTCGCCGACCTCGGCGGCGTGCCGGTGCCCGGTCGGGGAGTAGGGGGCGATGGCTCCGGCCCGGAACGGGTGCAGGTCGGAGGTGCGCAGTCGGACGCCGCCACCGCTGGACCCGCTCTTGCCGTCCACCACCACCGTCTTCAGGTCGAGTCCGAGGCCGAGGGTGAGCGGCGCGAGGCCCAGGGTGATCGCGGTGGCGTAGCAGCCGGGCAGCGAGATGAGTGCGGCGTCCTTCAACTGGTCGCCGATCAGCTCCGGTACGCCGTAGACGAAGCGGTCCGCCAGGTCGGCGCGGCGCTCGACCTTCGGGTACCAGCGGTTGTGCAGCTCCGGTGTACGGATGCGGAACGCGCCGCTGAGGTCGACGATCACCGGGACGCGGTCGGCGAGCAGCGAGGAGAGGTCGGCCGAGACCGGTGCCGGGGTGGCCAGGAAGAGGACGTCGACCTTGTCCACGATGTCCTCGGTGACCGGCTGGATGGTCAGACCCTGGTCGTTGCGGAGGCCGGGGTGGAGCTCGGAGGGGCGGCGGCCGATGTGGGAGGAGCCGCCCAGGAAGGTGAGTTCCAGGTCGGGGTGCTGGGTGATGAGGCGGATGAGTTCGCCGCCGGCGAGCCCGGAGGCGCCGACGACTCCTGCACGGATCATGCGAGTAGCTCCTGCACATGACGGCCGATGGCCGAGGGGATGTCCGCTCCGGTGGCGGAGGCCACGGCCCGGAAGCCGGGGGCGTGGTTGACCTCGTTGACGACGAAGCCGTCGGGGGTGGCGAAGAGGTCGACCCCGTAGATGCCGGGTCCGAGCACGTCCACCACACCGTCGACGATCTTCAGTACGTCGGGGTCGTGGGCGACGGCGCGGTTCTTGTTGCCGAGGGCCGCGTTGTTGCGCCAGTCGCTGCCGCCGGTCTCGAACTCGGCCGCCCCGATCAGCTCCCGCCCGACGACCAGGCACCGCACCGAGCTGCCGCCGAGGTACGGCTCCACCACACTGGCCTGCTCGAAGGCGTGGGCCAGGTCCTCGATGTAGTCGTACACGGAGTGAGCGGTGTCGGCGTGCCGGATCAGCGTGACCCGCTTGCCCATCCCGCCGAAGACGGGCTTGAGGACGAGAGGCAGGGGCAGCTCGGCCAGCGCCTTGTCGAAGTCCTTGCGGGAGAGCACGAGCCGGTGGTCGGGGACGGGTACCCCGGCGGTCGTGAGAAGGGCGCGCAGTGCGGCCTTGTTCTCACAGGCGTGGATGGCCCGGGCGGTGTTCAGCGTGGGGACGTCGGCCGCCTCGGCCAGGGTGGCGATCAGGCCGCCGCGCGTGTAGCTGCGGCTGCGGATGAGGAGGGTGTCGTACCCCTTGATCGACGGGGCGTCCGGGTGGCCGAGGGAGAGGGACTCGTCGTTGACCCAGTCGAGACGGAGGCCGAACGCCGGGGCCGCCTCGATGAGCAGGCGTTCCTCCCAGGCGATCCGGTCCGCGACGACCGCGACGGGACGGACAGTGCCCATGTCACTGGCCCCAGTCGCGCAGCTGCACCTCGACCATCTCCAGCGTCAGCCGGCCGTCCTCGACGGCCTCGACGCGGAGGGTCAGGATGCACTCGGGGCAGGAGAGCGTCTCGCCCGGGGCGACCGGGGGGACGGTCAGGTCGGTCTCGCACTCGGGGCATACGCCGGTCAGGGTGGCGGTGGACATCGTGAACTCCGTATACAGGGGGCGGGTTACGCGGGTACGGGGCGGAAGTCGATGGCGGCCTTGCGGATCGTGTCCCGGTCCAACAGCGGGCGGCCGTCCCGCTCCTGCCGCTCGGCCAGCCACGGGGTGAAGGCGTCGACGTCGACCTCCAGGCCCGAATCGGCCAGGGCCCAGTGGACGAGGGCGGTGGTGAGGCGGCTGCGGACGCGCAACTCGCGTCTGTTGCCGACGAGTTCGGCGGGCAGTGTCTCGTACGCGTGCGGGTGGTTCAGCTGGCCCGGCAGCTCGTACGCGAAGGCGTGCGGGGTGGTCGGCCCGGACTGGAAGGAGTCGCCGAGGCCGGCGCCCCGCAGGGCGATCCGGGACATCTCGGTGAGGTGGGTGAGGTCGAAGCGGGTGTCGCCGTGGATGACGCGCAGCGAGGTGAGCAGCTCGGCCAGCGGGGCGTTGCCGCCGCGCTCCCCGATCCCGCCGACGGTCGCGGAGATCCACTGGGCACCCGCCCGCACGGCGGCCAGGGAGTTGGCGACGGCCATGCCCAGCATGTTGTGCGAGTGGATCTCGATCTCGGAGCCGTCGATCGCGGTGATGTCCGCGATGATCTCCTCCATCTGCCAGGGCGAGAGGTACGCGACGGTCTCCGCGAGCCGGAACCGGTCGGCCCCCGCCGCGAACCCCGCCTCCACATAGGGGACGAGCCGCTCCCGGGGCGTCCGGGCGCCGTCCTCACCGCTGAACGTGACGTGGAAGCCGCGCTCCTTCGCTTGCTGGATCGCCGAACGCGCCAGCGTCTGAAGGAACTTGGGGCTCGCCGAGTCGAGTTTCAGCTGCGCGTGCTGCTCGGAGGTGGGGATCGAGTACATGATGTGGCGCACGCCCAGGCGCTCGGCCTCGTCCAGCGCACGGGCGACCTGGCGGCGGTCGCGTACGACGACGAGCGTCATGCTGCGCTCGGCGGTGACCGCCTCGTGGGTGGCGAGGACGAGGTCGGCGTCCTTGGAGTCCGGTCCGGAGACCATGCCCACCTCGACGAGTTCGACGCCCGTCCGCACCAACAGGCCCGCGATGGCGGCGGCGTCCGCGGGGCCGAATTCCACCCCCGCCATGTGCGCGGAGTCCCGCAGCGTCGCGTCCGATATACGGGGCGGCCTTTCCAGTTTCTCGGGTCCTGCTGCTGCCATTTCTCTTTCTCCTCTTTCCCGAAAAGGGTCGACCGAAGTGCTGTATTCGCTGAGTCATATCCTTCGGTGCCTGGCCGGGAAGATCAATGTCTGCCGTGTGAGGGCTGTGTTGCGGAGTGTCAAGGAATGTCAGGAAGGAAAGGGAGTGCAAGGGTGGTGTCCAGGCATGCCAAATAGCGGACGAAGAACACCCGTTGATGTGACGTACGCCCTACGGTGCTGGGCATGGATCTCTTCTCGCTGCCCCGGCTGGGGGTCGTCGTACCGCCGGAGAACCCCACGGCGGAACCCGAGTTCATGCATCTGCTCGGCGCCGGAATGAATGTGTACACCTCCCGCTTCCCGGTGACTCCCGGGGCCGGGCTCCGGGCGATGCTGGAGACGTACAACGAGGTGCTCCCCACCCTGCTCGGCAGCTTCGGTGCGCTGCGCCTGGACGCCACGGTGGTGGCGTGCAGCGCATCGCACTACCTGCTGGAGCCGGCGGGCGACCGGGCCTTCTGCGACGAGCTGTCCGAGCGCGTCGGCTCGCCCGTGCAGTCCTCCACGCAGGCGATCCTCGCGGCCTGCGAGGCGCTCGGGGTGACCCGCCTGACGCTCGTCTCCCCGTACGAGCCCTGGCTCACCGACACCTCCCGCGCCTTCTGGGAGCGGGCCGGCCTCACGGTCGACGGGGTGGTGCTCGTCCCGGCGGAGGAAGCGGCGCGTCCGGGCGGGGACGCGCACTTCGATCCGTACGCGGTGACGACCGGGGCCATCCTGCGGCGGATACGGGAGCGGGAGCTGCCCGCCGACACGGCCCTGCTCTTCACGGGCACGGGCATGGGCACGCTCGCCGCCCTGACCGAGCTGGCCCGCCGCGAGCCGCACCGCACCCTGCTGACCTCGAACCTGGCCTCGGCCTGGTGGGCGCGACGGGCGGTGGGGGAGAAGGGCGAGGCGCACCACCCGCTGCTGCGGCGGCTGGAGGGGGCGGCGGTGTGACGGCGGGGGCCCGGGGAGCGTGCGTGCTCCGGGGAACGGCGAGGGCCCCGGGAGCACGCGTGTCCCGGGGCCGTACGCCCGATCCGCTCAGCCCGAGGGCGTCTCCGACATCTGCCAGGCGTACCCCATCCGGTAGCCGACGCCCCGGACCGTGATGATCCAGCCGCTGGAGCCGAGCTTCGCCCGGATGCTGCTCACATGCGTGTCGATCGTGCGGCTGGTGTGTCCCCAGTCACTGCCCCAGACCCGGGCCATCAGCTCTTTCCGCGTCACGACCGTCTCCGGGGTGGCGGCCAGGGTGTAGAGCAGCTCGAACTCCTTCGAAGTGACGCCGACGAGCCGTCCCCCGAGCCGAACTTCCTGCCTGCGTGGATCGATATGCAGATCGCGCAGGGAAATGGTGCCCGGAAGGTCCTGCCGGGGCCGGGTCCGGCGCAGTACCGCTTCGATACGGGCTCCGATTTCCCGGAATCCCCAGGTTTTCACCACACAGTCGTCCGCGCCCGCGTGCAACACGAGGACGCGCTCCAGTTCGGCGTCGGCATCGGTGACCGCTATCAGGGCCGTGTCCCCGCCGCCGCGCAGGGAACGGCACAATTCCAGCCCGTCGATATCGGGCAGTTCCAGGGAGAACAGCACCAGATCCGCTTCTCCGTACACCCGCAGCGCCCGCTCTCCGGTGGAGACGCTGCGGGCGGTGAATCCCTGCCGCCGCAGATCGCTCACCATGGCCGCCGCCGCGGAGGTGTCCTGCTCCACCACGAGTACCTGTCTCACGTGCCCCACCCACCCTTTCCCCTCGGCCTCACGTCGGTTCGCAGCGCCGCCATGTCAGTCGGAGGCGCCGGTGAGGGCGACGGCGGGAGGTGCGGTGGGCGGGGTCCGGGCACGGGGTGGCGCTTCCGGCGGGGCGGTGGTGCCCCCGGCGGCACCGGGCAGGCGCTGGTAGACGTAGGCGGCCGAGGCCATGGTCATGTGGTGGTGCCAGCCGGGGAAGGAGCGGCCCTCGAAGTCGAGGACGCCGAATCTGCGGCCAAGCGTGGTGACGGCGGAGAGGGCGGCGGCGTGGCCGCGCGCCAGCCGGAGGACCTCCTCCACCCGCCGGTCGGTGAGGGTGGTGAGCCAGTACCGGGCGGGCTGCCGGCCGTCCGGGTCGGGCCGTTCCAGGAGGCGGTACGGGCGTACGCCCACGTCGTCGCCGAGGCCGGGCCGCGGCGCCACGACCGTGTCCGCATAGGTGTGGACCGGTACGGGCCGGACCCGGCCGTCCGGGGTCTGCCGGAGCAGGACGTGGGTCTGCCGGGCGTGCCGGACCTCCATGAGCGCGCTCACCTTGGTCACGACGGGCGTGTGCTGCCCGGTGAGGAGTACCAGGTGGTCCGGGGACACCTCGCACACCACGTCGGCCCGTTGCCGGGCGAGGCCCGCGAGGACTCCCGCCGCGTCGTCGCACCGGGTCAGGTCCAGCACCCAGGGCAGCCCGGCGAGTTGGGGCTGAGCGGCCACTTCGGCGGCGTACCCGACGACATGGTCGGCGGGGGTGCGCCCGGCCTCGGACCCGGGGATGCGCGCCCGGCGTCTGCGTTCCCGGTCCGAGTCCCACGCTCCGCCGAGCACGAGGCTCCAGTCCACCGGGTAGCACTGCGTCCCCGAGACGAGGAAGAAGACCAGCGCCCGCTGGCAGTTGACGGTGCGCCCGGTGACGGGGTCGAGGCGCCGGTGCACGCCCACCGAGTGCTCACCGCGCTTGGGGATGATGAGTTCGGCGACGGTCCAGGCGTGCGGGGTCGTCCGCGCGGCGACCCGGCGGGCGAGCCGGCGGCGTACCGGGGCCCACTCCCACGGGCTGGCGTTGATGAACTGGTGGAGACCGTGAGCCGCGGCCGGGGGTAAGGGCTTCGCCAGTGCCATGCGGCGGGGTGTCTTCTTGCCCGATACATGGATCAGGGCCCACAGATAGGCATGGGCCCAACGGCGCTGCTCCGGCCGCTGGAACGCCCGGAAGATCTCGTCCATGAACGTCCGCATGTACGCGCCGTCGCCCGGCACTGCCGCGCGCACCTCACTTGACGACATGTAACGCTACGCCCCCTCGATACTCGTCACCGCTCGCACCCGAGTGGATACATGGCACATCAGTACGAGGTGAAAGTACCGTCCGGAACGGAGTTTGCCCGGGTCGGCCGTCTATTTTGCGAGTTCGGGGTCTGACCTGCAAAGACGCCCCTCGGCGGGGCGTACGTGACGGGCGCGTGGACCCGAAGGACCCGGCTCCGCCACTGGTGGAGCCGGGTCCCGGAGCCGACCGGCGAAGTGTCAACACATCATGAACATGGCCCGGGCGCGGTGCGTCAGGCCCCCACCGGCCGCTGGGCGGGGAAACCGGCCCGACGGGCGTAGAGCACGACCGCGATCACCGGCAGCAGGAGCAGCAGGACCGTCCAGGGGAAGGACTCGCTGCCCAGGGTGTCCAGCAGGATGCCGCCGACGATGCCGCCGCCCGCCATCGCGACGTTCCAGAGCGTGACGAGCATCGCCTGCGCGGCATCGGCCGACTCGCCACCCGCGTCACCGACGGCGGTCTGCAGCAGGGTGGGCACACCACCCCAGCCCAGACCCCACAGCACCACCGCCACATAGACGAGGGCGGTGGTGTCGGAGAGGACGGCCAGCAGCAGCGAGGCCACGGCGACCAGCAGCGCGCCGCCGACGGTGAGGCCGCGCAGCCGGCGGTTGATCTGCGCGCCGACGATCCAGATGCTCGCCAGCGAGGCGGCTCCGAAGACCAGCAGGATGAAGCCGGTGGAGCCACCGAGGCCCAGGTCCTCGAGGTACGTGGCGATGTACGCGTACAGGATGGTGTGCCCCAGCACGAAGACCAGCGTGACGAAGAGGACCGGGGAGACGCCCGGGACGGTCAGGGTCCGCAGCAGCTTCGGCCGCTCGCCGCGCCCCTGGCCGGGGAAGTCCGGTACGCCCACGAAGATCCACACCAGGAGTACGACCGTGAGCACCGTCATCGACAGGAACGCCACGCGCCAGCCGAGCCACTCGCCGAGGAACGTCCCCGCGGGCACACCGAGGGAGAGCGCGACGGGGATCCCGGCCATGGCGACGGCCATCGCCTTGCCCTGGAGGTGCACGGGGGCCATGCGGCGGGCGTACCCGGCGAGCAGGGCCCAGGCGAGACCGGCCGCGACCCCGGCGACGAACCGCGCCGCCATCGTCAGCTCGTAGACGGACGACACGGCCGTCACGGTGTTGGCGAGGGCGAACCCGCCCATGGCCGTGAGCAGCAGCTTCTTGCGCCGCCAGCCCGCCGTGGCGGCGGTGAGCGGGAGCGCGGTCAGGGCGGTGCCGATCGCGTAGACCGTGACGGTCTGACCGGTCGCGGACTCGCTCACTCCCAGGTCCTTGCTCATCGCGGGCAGCAGACCGGCGGGAAGGGTCTCGGTGAGGCTGGTGACGAAGACGGCGGTGGCGAGGGCGAGCAGGGCGAACAGCGGCAGCTTCCGCTGTTCCTCGCCTCCGCCCTTCGGGTCCGTTGCCGCGGCGGTGGGCGCCGTGTCGGGTGCGGTGCTCATGGGGTGTGCTCCAGGTTTCCGGATGGGAGAGGTGGGGTGCGGGGACGGTGGGGGGTGGGGCGCGGGGTCACGGGCTGCCGAGGCCGCCGTCGACGGGGAGCCGGGCCCCCGTGGTGAACGTCGCCTCCGTGGCCAGGAAGAGCGCGGCGCGGGCCACCTCCTCGGCGGCGCCGAGGCGCCCGAGCGGAGGCAGGGGTACGGCGCCGGATCCCGGCGCCTCGATACAACCCGGGGCCACCGCGTTGACACGGATGCCCCGGGCGGCGAGTTCGGCGGCGAGCGCCCGCACGGCGTCGGGGCACGGGGTGGGGGCGGTCAGTACGATCGCGCCGCCGTCCTCGACGTACGGGAGCAGGAGGCGCGCGGTGGGGACGGCGTCGGTGAAGAGGAGACCGACGCCGCCGAAGCCGGTGGTGCCGTCCCCGGTGATGGCGGCCCCCACGGCCGACGGCGTGACGACCCGGGCGACGGAGCCGAGTTCGGCGACCGCGTGGGCGCGCTCGGCGTCGGTGCGGGCGGTCAGCAGGACGCTCGCCCCGCCCTCCACGAGCCGCTTGGCGATGGCCAGGCCGATATCGGTGGCCTCACCGACGACCAGGGCCTTCCTGTGCGCGTACTTGGTCATGGTTGCCGCTCCCTCCAGGTGCCGCCCGCGGGGACGCATCGCGGTATCGCTCGCGAGGACGACTCTGCGCCCGGGCGCTTCGGGGAACCTTCGGGAAACCTTCGGGCCGGCCGGCGGTCGGGGCGGTGGGTGCCCGGAGCCCCGGGGGCCGGTGCCCCGGACCTGTACGGTGGCGCCTATGCGGTTTGGGGTGCTCGGGCCACTGGCGGTGTGGGACGGCGAGGGACGGGAAGTCAGAGTCCCCGAAGCCAAGGTCCGGGCCCTGCTGGCGGATCTGCTCGCGAACGACGGAGGACCGGTGTCCGCGGACCGCCTCATCCACGACCTGTGGGGAGACGCCCCGCCGGGCAGGCCCGCGGGCGCTCTCCAGGCCAAGGTCTCCCAGCTGCGCCGGGTCATCGGCCGCGACCGGGTGGTGCGCCAACCCCCTGGATACCGGCTGCGGTTCGACGACGGCGACGAGGTGGACGCCGTACGCTTCCGGGCCCTGGTGGCACAGGCCCGCCCCGTCCAGGACCCGCGCGCCCGGGCCTCGCTGCTCACCGAGGCCCTGGAGCTGTGGCGCGGACCGGCGTACGCGGACTTCGCGGACGGCCCCTTCGTACGGGCGGCCGCCCAGCGCCTGGCGGAGCAACGGCTCTCCGTGCTGGAGGAGCAGGCCCAGGCACGCCTGGAGGCCGGGGACCACGCGCTCCTCACCGGGGAGCTCGCCGACCTCGTCGCGCTCCACCCGCTGCGGGAGCGCCTGCGCGCCGTCCAGATGAGGGCCCTGTACGCGGCGGGCCGCCAGAGCGAGGCGCTCGCGTCGTACGAGGACCTCCGCACCCGGCTGGTGGGGGAGCTGGGGGTCGATCCGAGCCCCGAATTGGCCGCGCTGCACGGGGCGGTGCTGCGGCAGGAGCCGGGGCTGAGCACGGGGGCTGTGGACCGTACGCGGGGCACGGCGCCCACCCCGGCCGCGACTCACGCCGCGAGCGTCGTACCCACCACATCCACCACCACCCCACCCCCCCACTCCAACCTCCCCGTCCCCCTCACCCCCCTCGTGGTC
>NZ_JAGMUJ010000061.1 GCF_019049255.1 Streptomyces sp. AC558_RSS880
TCCTCGCTGCTGCACTGGACCCGCCGGATGATCGAGATCCGCAAGCAGAACCCGGCGTTCGGCCTCGGCTCCTACACCGAACTGCCCTCCTCCAACCCGGCCGTCCTCGCCTTCCTCCGCGAGTACGAGGACGACCTGGTGCTCTGCGTGAACAACTTCTCACGCTTCGCACAGCCCACCGAGCTCGATCTCAGCGCCTTCGGGGGACGGCACCCGGTCGAACTGTTCGGCGGGGTGCGCTTCCCGGCCGTCGGCGACCTGCCGTACCTGCTGACCCTCGGGGGGCACGGCTTCTACTGGTTCCGGCTCCGCAAGGACGCCGCGTAGAACCCGGGGCGGGGCGGTTTCCCCCGCTCCGCCCGGGGCACGCATGAGTAACACCCCGCCCACCGGCGGCGCCCTCGTGGCGCGCCGAAAGAGGGGAGAGGACGCGACGCCATGTCGGAAGCCGTCACACGCACCGTCACGACCCCGCCCGGCCTCCTTGCGTCACTGGATCCACTGTTGAGGGAGTGGCTGCCGCGGCAGCGCTGGTTCGCGGGCAAGGGCCGCCCGGTCACCGGGTTCTCCCTGGTCGCGGCCACCGAGATGCTGCCGCCCACCGCCAAGCTGGGCCTGTACCACCTGCTCGTGCGCGCGCACCAGCCGCTCCAGCCGGGTCACGGCGGCCCCGAGCAGCCCGGCGACTGCTACCAGCTGTTCATAGGCGTGCGCGAGGCGCTGCCGCCCCGGCTCGCGCCCGCGCTGATCGGTCATGTGACGCGGGGCCCGCTGGCCGGACGGACGGTCTACGAGGCCCTGCACGACACCCGGCCCGCCGAACTGCTCCTGGAGGCCCTGCGCACCCGGGCCCGGATCGGCGGGCTTCGCTTCGAGCGGGACCCGCGGCAGGAGATCCGGTCCGGTCTGGTGCCGCGCCTGGTGACCGCCGAGCAGTCGAACTCGTCGGTCGTCTACGGAGATACGTTCATCCTGAAGCTGTTGCGCCGGATCGTGCCCGGGATCAATCCCGACCTGGAGCTGCCGCTGGCGCTGGCCCGCGAGGGCTGCCCCCGGGTGCCCCCGCCGACGGCCTGGCTGGTCGCGGAGCCCGACGAGTCGCCCGGTCCGCCGCCCCCCGCCGAGCCGTACGTCCTGGGGGTGCTCCAGCCGTTCGTGCAGGGCGCGACGGACGGCTGGGAGCTGGCGCTGCGGGAGCTGGCCAAGGGGGAGGACTTCGTCGCCGAGGCGCGGGACCTCGGACGGGCCACCGCCGAGGTGCACACCGCGCTGGCCCGCGCGCTGCCCACGGTCACGCTGGGGCACGCCCAGCTCCGCTCCATGGCCGCCGGCATGACCGAGCGGCTCGAGGCGGCCGTGCACGCGGTGCCCACGCTGCGGCCGTACGCGGACGGGCTGCGCTCGGCGTTCACGGCGCTGGACGATCTGGCCGCCGAGGGCCGCGTCTGGACCGCGCAGCGGGTGCACGGCGATCTGCACCTGGGGCAGTGTCTGCGCTCCCCGGCCGGGGAGTGGTCGCTGATCGACTTCGAGGGTGAACCGGCGCGTCCGCTGGCCGAACGCCGGATGCCGCAGCCGGCGGTGCGGGACGTGGCCGGCATGCTGCGGTCCTTCGACTACGCGGCGCGTTCGGTGGACCCGCCGCAGCCAAACTGGGCCGTGCGGTGCCGGGCGGCGTACTGCTCCGGCTACGCGGAGGCGGCCGGCCGGGATCCGCGCACCGAGCCGGTGCTGCTGCGCGCGTACGAGACCGACAAGGCGGTCTACGAAGTGGTCTACGAGGCCCGGCACCGTCCCGAGTGGCTGCCCGTACCGCTGGCCGCCGTGCACCGGCTCGCCTCGACCGACCTGATCTGACCCATCCGACCCGCGTCCAGGAGGCTTCGCCCGTGACCCCCCGCCCCGAGTCCAGCGGTTCGCATCCGGAGCAGTCGGCCGAGCGGCAGCCCGCGGCCGCCGAGCCGGTGAAGAAGGCCGTCGCGAAGAAGGCCGTAGCGAAGAAGACCGCCGCGGCGGCGAAGGCCGTGGCCAAGAAGGTGACGGCGACGAAGGCGACCGCGGCGCCGAGGAAGGCCACCGCCAAGAAGACCCCGGTGAAGAAGACGGCGGTGAAGAGCACGGCGGCCAAGAAGTCGGTGGCGCCGCAGACGGCGGTGAAGAAGGCCGCGGCGAAGAAGACCCCGGCCGAGAAGGCGGGGGCGAGGAAGGCGGCCGTGGAGGAGACCGCCGCCGCGCAGACCGTCCCGCCCGAGATGGAGATCGCCGTCTCCCCCGCCGTGGACGCCGCCGACCGGGAGCGGCTGCTGAGCGGGACGCACCACGCCCCGCACTCCGTGCTCGGCGCGCACCCGGTGCCCGGCGGGGTCGTCTTCCGGGCGTTCCGGCCGTACGCCCTCGCGGTGACCGTGGTCTCCGGGGGCCTCACCGTCGAGCTGCACGACGACGGCGACGGCTTCTTCTCGGGACTGCTGCCACTGGGCGGGGTCCCGGCGTACCGGCTGCTCGTCACGTACGAGGGGACGGTGCAGGAGACGGAGGACGCGTACCGTTTCCTGCCCACGCTCGGTGAGCTCGACCTGCATCTGATCGGCGAGGGCCGGCACGAGGAGCTGTGGACGGTCCTGGGCGCGCACCCGATGACCCACCAGGGCGTCACCGGCACCCGGTTCTCGGTGTGGGCGCCGAACGCGCGCGGGGTGCGGGTGGCCGGCACCTTCAACTTCTGGGACGGCACCGGCTTCCCCATGCGGTCGCTGGGCTCGACGGGGGTGTGGGAGCTGTTCGTGCCGGGGATCGGCGAGGGCGAGCTGTACAAGTTCGAGATCACCCGCCCCGACGGTTCGAAGACCCTGCGCGCCGACCCGCTGGCCCGCCGTACGGAGGTGCCGCCGGCCACGTCGTCGATCGTCACGTCCTCGGCGTACGAGTGGGGTGATGCGGCGTGGCTGGAGCGGCGCGCGGAGGTGCCCGCGCACCGGGCGCCGTTCTCCGTGTACGAGGTGCACCTGCCGTCCTGGCGACCGGGGCTGACCTACCGCCAGCTGGCCGAGCAGCTCCCGGCCTACGTCAAGGACCTCGGCTTCACGCACGTGGAGCTGATGCCGGTCGCCGAGCACCCCTTCGGCGGCTCCTGGGGCTACCAGGTCACCGGGTTCTACGCGCCCACCGCCCGCCTCGGCACCCCGGACGACTTCCGGTACCTGGTCGACGCCCTGCACCGGGCCGGGATCGGGGTGATCATGGACTGGGTGCCGGCGCACTTCCCGCGCGACGAGTGGGCGCTGGCGGAGTTCGACGGCCGGCCGCTGTACGAGCACGAGGATCCGCTGCGGGCCGCGCACCCGGACTGGGGCACCCTGGAGTTCGACTTCGGGCGGCGCGAGGTGCGCAACTTCCTGGTGGCGAACGCCCTGTACTGGTGCGAGGAGTTCCACATCGACGGGCTGCGGGTGGACGCCGTCGCCTCGATGCTCTACCTGGACTACTCGCGCGAGCCGGGCCAGTGGACGCCGAACGAGCACGGCGGCCGGGAGAACCTGGACGCGGTGGCGTTCCTGCAGGAGATGAACGCGACCGTGTACCGCAGGGTGCCGGGGGTCGTGACGATCGCGGAGGAGTCCACGGCCTGGGACGGCGTCACCCGGGCCACCCACCACAAGGGCCCCAGCGGCTTCGGCGGGCTCGGGTTCGGGCTGAAGTGGAACATGGGCTGGATGCACGACTCGCTCCAGTACATGAGCCACGAGCCGGTGCACCGCCGGTACCACCACGGCGAGATGACGTTCTCGATGGTGTACGCGTACAGCGAGAACTACGTGCTGCCGATCTCCCACGACGAGGTGGTGCACGGCAAGCGGTCCCTGGTGTCGAAGATGCCCGGCGACTGGTGGCAGCAGCGCGCCAACCTGCGGGCCTACCTGGGCTTCATGTGGGCCCACCCGGGCAAGCAACTCCTCTTCATGGGGCAGGAGTTCGCGCAGGGAGCGGAGTGGTCGGAGGCGCACGGCCCGGACTGGTGGCTGCTGGATCCGCACTACGGCGCCGAGGCCGACCACCGCGGGGTGCGCGATCTGGTGCGCGACCTCAACACCGTGTACGGGCACACCCCGGCGCTGTGGCGGGGCGACACCGAGCCGTCCGGTTTCCGGTGGGTGACCGGGGACGCCGCCGAGGACAACGTGTTCGCCTTCCTGCGGTACGACTCCGACGGCTCCCCGCTGCTCGCGGTCTCCCACTTCGCGCCGGTGGTCCGGCAGGACTACCGGATCGGGGTGCCCGACGACGTGCCCGCCTGGCACGAGGTGGTGAACACCGACGCCGGCCGCTACGGCGGCGGTGACGTCACCCGCCCCGACCCGGTCAAGCCGGAGCCGCAGGGACGGCACGGGTTCCCGGCGAGCATCCGCCTGACCCTGCCGCCCCTGGCGACGGTGTGGCTGCGCCCGGCCTGAGCCGTTCCGCTCAGTTCATGGCGTCGGCCAGCGGCTCCGGCAGCGGCTCGGTGTGCAGGACGCCGAGCCGCTGGGTGGCGCGGGTGAGTGCCACGTACAGGTCGCTGGTGCCGTAGCGGCCCGGTTCGACCACGAGGACCGAGTCGAACTCCAGGCCCTTGGCCTGGCGCGGGTCGAGCAGCACGACGGTGTGCGCCAGATCGGGTTCGGCGCCCGCCGTCACCCCGTCGAGGCGGGCGGCCAGGGCGCGGTGCAGTTCGCGCGGGGCGATGACGGCGAGGCGGCCCTCGTCGGGGGTGAGTTCCGCGACGGCCTTGGCGACGGCGCCGGGCAGGTCGTCGGTGGCGCGGGCCCAGGGGCGTACGCCCGTGGAGCGGACGGAGCCGGGCGGCTCGAAGCCGGGGTGCTCCGCGCGGACCACGGCCGCGGCGACGTCCATGATCTCGGCGGGGGTGCGGTAGTTGACGCCGAGCCGGGTGTGCTCCCAGCGGTCCTCGACGTAGGGGGTGAGGATGTCCGCCCAGGAGCCGACCCCGCCGGCCTCGGAGGTCTGTGCCGGGTCGCCGACCAGGGTCATCGAGCGGGTCGGGCTGCGCCGCATCAGCAGCCGCCACGCCATCGGGGAGAGCTCCTGCGCCTCGTCGACGATGATGTGCCCGAACGCCCAGGTGCGGTCGGCGGCGGCGCGCTCGGCGGCGCTGCGGTGATCGTCCTCCTCGTGCCGTTCGGCGAAGCGCTCGGCGTCGATGATGTCGTGCGCGGACAGCACCTCGGAGGAGTCCGGGTCGTCGTCCTCCTTGTCCTCGAACTCGTACGTCCGGGAGGCGTACGAGACGTCCAGGACGCCCTGGGCGAAGGCGATCTGGGTCTGCCGTTCGCGTTCGGCGCGCTCGCGTTCGAGCCGGTCGTCCTCGCCGAGGAGTTCGGCGGCCTCGTCGAGCAGGGGCACGTCGGAGACGGTCCAGTGCCGGGTCACCGGGCGGCGGACCGCGGCGGCGTCCTCGTCGGGGAGGTAGCCCTCGGGTGCGGCGAGGAAGTCGGCGACCAGGCGCTGCGGGGTGACCCTCGGCCAGAGCCGGTCGATGGCGGACCAGACCTCGGGGTTGTCGGCGAGTTCGTCGCGGATCTGGGTGATGTCGCTGGGGTCGAGCAGGTTGGAGCCGTCGTAGGGGTCGGTGCCGATGCGTTCGGCGAGCATGTCGGTGAGCGCGTTGAGGATGTGGCCCTCGAAGTGCTCACGGGCCACGTTGTGCGGCAGTTTCGCGGCGCGGGTGCGTTCGCGGGCGACGTTCACCAGGCCGTCGTCGAGCATGAGGATCTCGCGGTCGTGCTCGATCGCGATCACCGGGTCGGGCAGCGCCTGCCGGTCGCGTACGACGTCGGCGAGGACGTCGGCCATCTCGGCGCGGCCCTTGACGGCGGCGGCCTCGGGGGTGTCCGTGCGGGTGGTCTTCACGCCGGGGTACAGCTCGCCGACGGTCGCGAGGAGTACGCCGGTCTCGCCGAGGCTGGGCAGTACCTCGCCGATGTAGCCGAGGAACGCCGGGTTGGGGCCGACGATCAGGACGGCGCGGCGGGCCAGCAGTTCGCGGTGCTCGTAGAGGAGGTAGGCGGCGCGGTGCAGGGCGACGGCGGTCTTGCCGGTGCCGGGGCCGCCCTCGACGACCATCACCCCGCGGTGCGGGGCGCGGATGATGCGGTCCTGGTCGGCCTGGATGGTGCGCACGATGTCGCCCATGCGGCCGGTGCGCGCGGAGTTCAGCGCGGCGAGCAGTACGGCGTCGCCGGTGGGGTCCTCGTGGCCGGTGCGGGTCTCGTCGCCGAGGTCGAGGACCTCGTCGTGCAGGGCGGTGACCCGGCGGCCCTCGGTGGAGATGTGCCGGCGACGCCTGAGCCCCATCGTGGTGTGGCCGGTGGCCAGGTAGAACGGGCGGGCGACGTCGGCCCGCCAGTCGATGAGGACGGGCGTGCGCTCGGCGTCGTCGGCGCGCAGGCCGATGCGGCCGATGTGGTGGGTGTCGCCGGAGGCGAGGTCGATGCGGCCGAAGCAGAGGGAACCGTCCACGGCGTTCAGCGCGGCGAGCAGCCCGGAGCGCTCGGCGACCAGGATGTCCCGCTCCAGCCTGGCCTGCCGGGGGGTGTGGCCCTGGGCGAGCGCCTCCGTGACGGACACCTCGGCGTCGCCGCGCAGGACGTCCACGCGTGCGTACAGCCCGTCGATGAATTGCTGTTCCTGCCGCAATTCCTCGTCCGGAAATTCGGTGTTTGACAATTCCGCTCCCGCCCGGATATACTGTGCTCGTTGAACTTCACTGCGACTCCTCCAAAACGAAGTCGCGAATCAATGAATATACGCAAAGAAAACCCCCGGGCGCAATTGCCCGGGGGTTTTCTCGTGCCGAGTACCAGGTCAGAGCACGTCCGCCAGCTCCTCGAGGAGCCGCCGCTTGGGCCTGGCCCCCACCATCGACCGCAGCGGCTCCCCGTCGCGGAACACCATGAAGGTCGGCATCGACAGCACCTTGTAGGCGTTGGTCGTGTCCGGATTGGCGTCCACGTTCAGCTGGACGACCTTCAGCCGGCCCTCCTCCTCGGCCGCCAGCGCGCTCAGCACCGGCGCCATCTGCCGGCACGGCGGACACCAGTCGGCCGTGAACTCCACCAGCACCGGCAGCTCCGACCCGATCACCTCTTCTTCGAAGTCCGCGTCCGTGACGTCCGGCACTCCGCTCATCACAGTTCCCCTCCCAGTTCGCACACCGGCTCCGGACCGCCCGGAACCGCAGCGTCGGCGGCCAGCCCGTCCCGCGCCGACTCCGCCCGCGCCAACTGCTCGCCGACCTTCGCCCGCACCGCGCGCAGCTCACCGATCAGGGCGTCGAGCTCGTCCAGCTTGCGCCGGTAGACCTGGAGCGAGGCGGGGCACGCGTCGCCCTCGGGGTGCCCGGCCCGCAGGCACTCCACGAAGGGCCGGGTCTCCTCCAGGTCGAACCCGAAGTCCTGGAGCGTGCGGATCTGCCGCAGCAGCTTCAGATCGCTCTCGTCGTAGGTCCGGTATCCGTTGCCGGTGCGCCGCGCGGACAGCAGTCCGCGTGACTCGTAGTACCGCAGCGTCCGCGTGGTGGTCCCGGCGCGTGCGGCCAGCTCGCCGATTCGCATGCAGACGAACGTAAGCCTTGACGTCGGCGTCAAGGCAAGGGCGTACGGGACGGAGGGAACGGAGGGAACGGAAGAAGCCGAGCGGCCGGACCCACGGGGGGTGGGGTCCGGCCGCTCGGCGGCGGTGGAGGCCCGGAGACGGGTGCCGGGCCTCCGGCGACCGGGCGGCTGAGCAACGGGGGAGTGTCCCAGCCGCCCGGGGTCTGCGGGGTGCGGAGTCGGTGGCGTGGGCCGTCAGGCCTTGGCCAGCTCCTTCTCGCCGCCCTTCTCGGGCAGCTCGGCGCGGGGCTCGTCGGCGTCGCCACCGGTGCCGTGGTCGTCCAGCAGCGTCTTCTCGTCGAAGGGGGCACGGCCGGCCAGGACCTCGGCCACCCGCTCCTTGTCGATCTCCTTCGTCCAGGTACCGACCAGCACCGTGGCGACCGCGTTGCCCGCGAAGTTGGTCAGGGCGCGGGCCTCGCTCATGAAGCGGTCGATGCCGACGATCAGGCCGATGCCGTCCACCAGGGCGGGCTTGTGCGACTGCAGACCACCGGCCAGCGTCGCCAGGCCGGCACCGGTGACACCGGCGGCACCCTTCGAGGCGACCAGCAGGAACAGCAGCAGCGGGATCTGCTCGCCGAGCGACATCGGCGTACCCATGGCGTCGGCGATGAACAGCGAGGCCATGGTCATGTAGATCATGGTGCCGTCGAGGTTGAAGGAGTAGCCGGTCGGGACGGTGATGCCGACGACCGGCTTGCTGACGCCCAGGTGCTCCATCTTCGCGATCAGGCGCGGCAGCGCCGACTCGGAGGAGGAGGTGGACAGGATCAGCAGGAACTCACGGCCCAGGTACTTGAACAGGGTCCAGATGTTCAGGCCGGCGACGATCCGCAGCATCGCGCCGAGCACCAGGAAGACGAACAGCACACAGGTGATGTAGAAGCCGAGCATCAGCACCGCGAGGCTCTTCAGGGCGTCCAGGCCGGCGGAACCGGTGACCGCGGCCATGGCACCGAAGGCGCCGATCGGGGCGGCCCACATGATCATGGCGAGGACGCGGAAGACCAGGCGCTGGATGTGCTCGATGCCGCGCAGCACCGGCTGGCCGGCGTTGCCCATGGCCTGCAGCGCGAAGCCGCAGAGCAGGGCCACCAGCAGGGTCTGCAGGACCTCGCCGGAGGTGAAGGCGGACACGATGGTGGTCGGGATGACGCCGAGCAGGAACTCGGTGGTGTCCTTCGCCTCCGCGTCGACCTGGGCGTGACCGGTCTCCTTGACCGTGTCGGTGATCGCGAGGCCGGTGCCCGGGTCCAGGATGTTGCCGACGACCAGGCCGATGGCGAGCGCGACGACCGACATCACCATGAAGTAGCCGAGCGCGATACCGCCGACGGCGCCGACCTTGGCGGCCTTCCGCACGGAGCCGATGCCCAGCACGATGGTGCAGAAGATGATCGGCGAGATCATCATCTTGATCAGGTTCACGAACCCGGTGCCGATCGGCTTCAGCTCGACCGCGAAGTCGGGGGCGATCAGACCGACGGCGATACCGAGGGCGACCGCGATGATCACCGCGATGTAGAGATAGTGCGTGCGGTCCCGCTTGGCCTTGGGTTCGGCAGGTGCCGTAGCGGATGTGCTGGTCACGGCGGCCCTCCTTGACGACGTCGTCGGCATCACCGGCGTGCGGCTCACGTCCGGGGGATGGGTTTTCGGGGAATGCCGTGACTATGCCGTGCCCTGTGAGCGCGGTCACCCTTCCGTTCATTTAGTTCACCGTGGAACCGGGAGGCAGACTGGCGGCATGCGCATCCCCCTCCCCCGGCCCCGCAGCCTCGCGGGCCAGCTCTTCGCCATGCAGGCCGTGCTCATCGCGGTCGTCGTGGCCGGGTACGCGCTGTTCACGTACGTCAGTGACCGCAGCCAGGCCGAGCAGGCGGCGGGACGCCAGGCCACCGCGGTGGCCCGTTCGGTCGCCGACTCGCCCTCCGTGCGGGAGGCGATCCGCACCTCCGACCCGTCGTCGCGACTCCAGCCGTACGCGCTGGCGGTGGTGCGGGGCACAGACGTCGACTTCGTCACGATCATGGATCCGCGGGGCATCCGCTGGACCCACCCCGATCCCGACCAGATCGGCCTGGTCTTCCAGGGCCACACCGGCCCGGCGCTGGAGGGCCGCACCTTCACCGAGACCTACACCGGCACCCTCGGCCCGTCGGTCCGGGCGGTCACCCCGGTCCGGGACGGCGACCGGATCACCGGCCTGGTCAGCGCCGGCATAAGGGTCGAGGAGATCAGCCAGCGCGCCCGGGGGCAGCTGACGGCCCTGCTCGCGGTCGCGGCCGGCGCCCTCGGCCTCGGCGCGATCGGCACGTACGTCATCAACGCCCGGCTGCGCCGCCACACCCACGGCATGAACGCGACCGAGCTCAGCCACATGCACGACTACCATCAGGCCGCGCTGCACGCCGTGCGCGAGGGGCTGCTGATGCTGGACTGGCAGTACAGGGTGGCGCTGATCAACGACGGCGGCCGGGAGCTGCTGGGTGTGGACCAGGAGGAGGACGTGGTGGGCAGACCGGTGGCGGAGCTGGGCCTCCCGGCACCGCTGACGGGCGCGCTGCTCGCCTCGGAGCCCCGGGTGGACGAGGTGCACCTGACGGCGGACCGGGTGCTGGTGGTGAACACCTCCCCGGTCACCGGCGGCCAGCGGCGCGGCTCGGTGGTGACCCTGCGGGACGTCACCGAGCTCCAGTCGCTGATGGGCGAGCTGGACTCCGAGCGGGGCTTCACCCAGGCGTTGCGGTCGCAGGCGCACGAGGCGGCGAACCGGCTGCACACCGTCGTCTCGCTGATCGAGCTGGGTCGCGCGGAGGAGGCGGTGGACTTCGCCACCGCCGAGCTGGAACTGGCGCAGGCGCTCACCGACCAGGTGGTGGCGGCGGTGAGCGAGCCGGTCCTCGCGGCGCTGCTCCTCGGCAAGACCGCCCAGGCCAACGAGCGGGGCGTGGAGCTGGTGGTGTCGGACGACAGCCGCCTGGACGACGGCCTGCTCCCGGACACCCTGCCCGCCCGGGACCTGGTCACCATCCTCGGCAACCTGATCGACAACGCCGTGGACGCGGCGCAGGGCGGGCTGCACCCGCGGGTGACGGTGACGGCACTGACGGAAACGGAAGAGGACGGCTCGGAGCTGATCCTGCGGGTCTCCGACACCGGCCCCGGCGTGGCCCCGGACCACGCGGAGGCGGTCTTCCAGCGGGGCTTCACGACCAAGCCGTCCGGTCCGGGCGGGCGGGGGCTGGGCCTGGCACTCGTACGGCAGGCGGCGGGCCGGCACGGCGGGACGCTGTCGGTGACGTCCTCGGACGAGGGCGGCGCGGTGTTCGAGGCGCGGCTGCCGCTGAGGGACGCCGCTGGCGCAAAAGGTTTGAAGGGCGCCGTATGAGCGGGGAACCCATCAGAGTGCTGGTGGTCGAGGACGACCCGGTGGCCGCCGACGCCCACGTGATGTACGTCGGCCGGGTGCCCGGCTTCGTCGCCGTCGGCAAGGCGCACACCGGCGCGGAGGCACGGCGGGCCCTGGACCGCACGCCCGTCGACCTGCTCCTCCTCGACCTGCACCTGCCCGACGTGCACGGACTCCAGCTGGCCCGCTCACTGCGGGCGGCAGGGCATCACGCCGACGTGATCGCGGTGACGTCGGCGCGGGATCTGGCGGTCGTGCGGGAGGGGGTGTCGCTCGGGGTCGTGCAGTACGTACTGAAGCCGTTCACGTTCGCGACCCTGCGGGACCGGCTGGTGCGCTACGCCGAGTTCCGCGCGTCCGTGGGCGAGGCCAGCGGCCAGGACGAGGTGGACAGGGCGCTGGCGGCACTGCGGGCACCGGGGCCGGCCGCGCTGCCGAAGGGGCTGAGCGGGCCGACGCTGGAGCGGGTGACGGGGACGCTGCGGGAGGCGGAGGACGGGCTGACGGCGGCGGGGGTCGCCGAGGCCGTGGGGATCTCCCGGATCACGGCCCGGCGGTATCTGGAGCACCTGGTGGAGGCGGGGAGGGCCGGGCGGGCGCCGGTTTATGGGCAGGTGGGGCGACCGGAGCTGGTGTATCGGTGGGCTCGGGGGGTGGAGAAGGGGCGTTAGGGGGTGGGGGTGTCCAGTTCGGCGGCGTAGGCGCGGGCCTGGGTAGCTTCGGTGGGGGCGTCGGCGCGGGTGAAGGCGTCGACTGCTTGGAGGTGGGCGGTGCGGGCCTCGAAAGGGCGGTGGGCGTCTTTGTAAGCGAGAGCCAGTCCCAGGAGGATCCGCCCCTTGTTGTACCAGTCATCGAACTCCCGGAGCATCTCCAAACCCTTGCCGTACGCCTCGATCGCCTCCTCCGCCCGGCCCGCCGTCTGCAGGACGAAGCCGAGGTTGTTCCATGCAGAGGCCTGGCGGTAGCGATCTCCGATGGCCTGGAACAGATCACGGGCCCGGGTATGGGCGTCAATCGCCTCCCCCACCCGGCCCGCCGCATGCAAGGCGATACCGAGGTTGTTCCATGCAGAGGCCTGGCGGTAGCGATCTCCGACGGCCTGGAACAGATCACGGGCCCGGGTATGGGCGTCAATCGCCTCCCCCACCCGGCCCGCCGCATGCAAGGCGAGACCAAAATTGTTCCAGGCCGTGGCCTCGCGGTAGCGATCTCCGACGGCCTGGAACAGATCACGGGCCCGGGTATGGGCGTCAATCGCCTCCCCCACCCGGCCCGCCGCATGCAAGGCGAGACCGAGGTTGTTCCGCGCAACGGCCTCATTCAGCCTGTCACCGGCAAGCTGCGTGGCCTCCCGCGCCACCTCCGCGACAGCGATCCAGTCATCGAAATACCGCCGCCAGGTCAGGTACTCCCCCAGACACAGAGCCAGCCCCACCGCCGCTCCCGCGAACCGCTCCTCCCGCCCCCACCCCACCGCAGCAACCAGACCCGCCCGCTCCGCGTCCAGCCACGCCAACGCCTGTCCCCGGTCCCCGAACCGCTCCGGCTCCTCCATCCCCGGCAACCACCGCAACCGGCCGTCAGCCGCTTCCGCCCACCGCACGTAGAGCTCCAGCACCCGTTCCCGCGCCGCTTCCCCCTCCTCCCGCAACCCCGTGTCCCCCGCCACCACACCCGCCCCGAACACCCGCACCAAGTCATGCAACCGCCACCATCCGCGCTCACTCCCCCTCTCCACGAGGTGCGCACGGGCCAGGGCCTTCAGGGCCCGCACAGGAAGCTCCTCGGCACCGGCCAGCGCGGCGACGACCTCGTCGCTCACCTCGGGCCCCGGCGCGAGGGCGAGCAGGCGCAGCAGCCGCGCGGACTCGGGCGGCAGTCGGCGGTAGGAGAGCTCGAAGGCTGCGCGGACGCTGCGCTCGCCGTCGTCGAGGTGGTCGAGGCGGTCGCGGGACTCGGCCAGTTCCGCCACGAGTTCATTCACCGGCTTGCCCGGGTCCTCCGCCAGCAGGGCGGCCGCGATCTGCAGGGCCAGCGGGAGATGCCCGCAGAGGCCGGCGAGTCGCTCGGCCGTGTCGGGGTCGTCGGCCACCCGGCTGTCGTACGGGTCGGCGATCCGCAGGGCAAGATCGAGGAGTTCGTACGCCTCCCTCGGGCCGAGCTGGTCCAGGGGAACGAGCCGCGCGCCCAACTGGGGCAGCCGGTCGCGTGACGTGACCAGGACATGGTGCCGGGAATCGCCCGGCAGGAGGGGCCGTACCTGATCCGGTGAGGAGGCGTTGTCGGCCAGGACCAGCACCGCACCACGCTGGTCAGCCCGAGCGGCCAGCGTCGAGCGGTAGAGCGCCGCCCGCTCGTCCGTCGTGGTGGGGATGTGTTCGGGCAGGGTGCCGAGGGCACGCAGCAGGGCTTGGAGGGCACGGTCGGCGGTGACGGGTTCCCGGTCGTAGCCGTGCAGGTCGATGAAGAGAACACCGCCGGGGAACCAGCCCCGTTCACGGGCCAGATGCGCGGTCTCGACGGCGAGCGCGGTCTTGCCGATGCCGCCGAGACCGGACACGGCGGCGACGAGGGTCGCCGCCGACTGTGTCCCGGCCGGGTCCAGCTCGCGCAGTAGATCCTCCGTCTCGCGCTCCCGGCCCGTGAACCCGCCGGGTCTCGGCGGCAGGCCGGCCATCGCCTCCGGGACGGCGGCCCCGCCCTGCTGGATCACGACCTGCACGCCGACCACCTCGCGCAGGAAGACCCCGCCCCGGAAGTCGGAGTGGTCACCGTCGTACCAGGACGTCCCGCTTCCCGGCGCGGACCGCTCCATGGCCCGCGCGACGGCACCGGCGACGCCGTGCGGATCGACGGCGAGCAGGCCGGCCACCGCCTCGCCCCACTCCCGTACGGCCTCCCGCCGTGCCGGATCCTGTGCCGCCTCGGCGATCTCCCGGGCGGATGCGCCGGCGTCGAGCCCCACCGCCCGCGCCAGCCTCTCCACCGCCCGGCGTCCGCCGTCCCCACCCGCGCCCTCGGCCAGGGCCGCCAGTAGTGCCGCTTCCATACGCCGTACTCGCCCCCGTCAACAACTCATGACCGTACGCCAAAGGTAGTGAGCGAAACGGGCGTTCACGCCGCCCTCGCGTACCACACGATCTGCGAGCCGAGCCCTGCCACGGCGAGCGCCTCCAGCACCGACAGCGTGATCATCAGCCCGCCACCGTCGCCGTTCGCCCAGAACACGACCAGGGCGGCCAGCGGTACCGCACAGAACGCCGTCAGGTCGATCACGGTCTGGATCGCCTTGCGGGACCGGCGCCGGGTGTCGCTCCGGTGGTACGCCTCCCACCCGAACGTCGTGAAACCACTCCCGTGCGCCGCGAGGGCGGCCAGCCGGGGGCCCAGATCGTCCCGGACGTAGAGACCGATCGCCGAGATCTTCTCGTCGTTGACGAGGTAGGTCCATCCGAGGACGAGGCACACCGGCGGCAGCGCCAGGAGCATCGAGGGCTGCTTCGCCTGGGCCGCGGCGGCGATGACGGCGGCCACGACGGCCAGCGTCACGTAGAGGAGGTTGTCCCGGAACCCGATCCTCGCCTTCTGCTCGTCCTTCACGCTCTGGTACTCGGCGAGCAGCAACTGCCCGACGGTGAGGTCCTGTTCCGACACTCGATCCCCTTCTCCCAGCTATAACTTATGACTATGCAGGAGACCCGGCCCACCGTTCTGGTCCTGACCGCACTTCCGCTCGAATACGCCGCCGTCCGCGCGCACGTCGAGGAGCGGGAGGAGCTGGTGCACCGCGACGGGACCCGAGTCGAGAGGGGTCAACTGCCCGGCACTTCCTGGCACGTCGCCCTCGCCGAGCTGGGCATGGGCGCCGAGCGGGCCGCCGCTCTCACCACCCAGCTCGTCAACTGGCTGCGCCCCGAGGCCGTGTTCTTCGTCGGTGTCGCCGGCAGCCTGAAGGACGACGTCGGGATCGGGGACGTCGTCGTGGGCACGCAGGTGTACGAGATCCACGGCGGCAAGCAGACGCCGGAGGGCTTCCTGGTTCGGCCGAAGGCCCTGCCGAGCTCGCTCGCGCTCGAACAGGCGGCCCGTTCCGCCGTGCGGGACATGCCCGACGTACAGGCGCACTTCCTGCCGATCGCCACGGGCGACGTCGTCCTGGCGGACGCCGAGTCCGAGATCGCCCGGTTCCTCCGCAGGAGCTACAACGACGCGGGCGCGATCGAGATGGAGGGCTTCGGAGCACTCCAGGCGGCCCATCTGAGCGGCCAGTTGAACGCCCTGGTGATCCGGGGCATCAGCGACCGGGCCGACGCCGAGAAGCACAAGGCCGACGCCTCGGGTTCGCAGAAGCGCGCCGCCGAGCAGGCTGCGGCGGTGACGGTGGCGGTGCTGCACAAGCACCGGCCCCGCGAGGGATCCTCCGTTCCCTCCGGCTCCGAGGAGGGTCCCCATCGGCACGGGGACGGCGGAGCGACGTACGGCGGAGACCACATCGACTTCCGGGGCGGCACCTTCCACGGCCCCGTCACCGGCAAGAGCGACGGGCGACGGTAGGGACAACAGGGGCACCACCCACGGCCCTGTGCCGCGAGCGACCGCCACCCTCCCACCCCGTCCGCTGGGCTTTACCGGCCGGTCGAAGGATCTGGAACGCCTGCTCCCGCACCTCTCCCCCGACGAGGACGACACGGCCGCGCTGCCGCTCCTCATCTTCGCCGTCACAGGTATGGGTGGCGTCGGCAAGACCGCACTGGCGGTGGAGGCGGCGCACCGGGCTCGTGCGCAGGGCTGGTTCCCGGGCGGGACACTCTTCGTGGACCTGCGCGGGTACGACGACGACCCGGTCACGGCTGATCAGGCGGTCCTGGCCCTGCTCGACGCGCTCGGCGTACGGGACGGGGACCTGCCGCCGACGGCGGACCGCCAGTACGACGCGTACCGCGCGCTCCTCGCCGAACGACGGGACCGGATGCTGCTGATCCTGGACAACGCCTCGGACCCGTCCCAGTACCTGCCGCTCCTGCCCGGCACGGACCACCACCGGGTGCTCATCACCTCCCGGGACCGCCCCGACGCCCTTCCGGTACGCCTGATCGACCTGGAAACGCTCGCCCCGGACGACTCCGTCGCCCTCGTGACCCGCGCTCTGCACGACACCGACGAAGGCGACGACCGCCCGGCACGTGAACCCGAGGCACTGCGCAAACTGGCCGGTCTGTGCGGACACCTGCCCCTGGCCCTCCAGATCGCGGCGGGCATGCTGCGTCGACGCCGCTATCGGGACATCGCTTCTCTGGTGGCCGAGATCCAGAAGGCCGAGGACGCGACCACCGTCCTCGACCACGGCAGCCCCGGAACCGATCTTTATGGACGCTCACTCGCCCTGCGGCCTGTTCTGGAGACCTCCTATCGTCGACTGCCTCCCGACCAGGCCCGGCTGCTGCGCCTGCTCTGCCTCGCGCCAAGCGCGGAGACCAGCACAGAGGCGATCGCCGCTCTTGTCGACCTTGGCACCGAATCCGTGCTGTCGCTGCTGGAGGACTTGGCCGCCAGATACCTCGTCACGCCGGTTCGTGGCGGCAACGGGACGGCTTCCGCCTTGCGGTGGCGGTTGCATGACTTGGTGCGGATGTTCGGGGTGGGCGTGGTGGCGGGGGATGCGGAGCTGCGGGAGGAGGGGGAGGCGGCGCGGGAGCGGGTGCTGGGGTTCTACGTGCGGTGGGCGGATGCGGCTGATGACCGGTTGCGGTGGCTGCCGGGGAGGGAGGAGCCGGAGCGGTTCGGAGACCGGGGGCAGGCGTTGGCATGGCTGGACGGGGAGCGGGCAGGTCTGGTGGCGGCGGTGGGGTGGGGGCGGGAGGAGCGGTTCGCGGGCACGGCGATGCGGCTGGCCGGGCGTCTGGGGGAGTACCTGTATTGGCGGCGGTATTTCGACGACTGGATCGCCGTCGCGGGGACCGCGCAGAAGACCGCCTACCGGTCGGAAAAGCGGCTGAGCGAGGCCATTGCGTGGACCAACCTCGGCATTGCCCTGCGGGAGGCAGACCGGGAAGAGGAGTCGATCAGCGCCCTCACCCGCGCCCGCGACCTGTTCCAGGCTGTCGGAGACCGCCGCCGAGAGGCCACCGCGTGGGACAACCTTGGCATCGCCCTACGGGAGGCGGGCCGGACCGAGAAGGCGGTCGACGCCCACACCCAGGCCCGCGACCTGTTCCAAGCCACTGGAGAGGACAGCGACGGCGAGGCTACGGCGTGGAACAACCTCGGCAATGCCCTGCAGGAGGCGGGCCGGATAGAGGAGGCCATCGAGGCCCACACCCAGGCCCGCGACCTGCTCCAAGCCGTGGAAAGCCGCCACCGCGAGGGCAAGGCGTGGCACGGCCTCGGCATCGCTCTGCGGAAGGCAGGCCGGGTGAAGGAGGCCATCGAGGCGTACGGCAAGTCCCTCAACATCTACCGTGAGTTCGAAGACTGGTACGGCGAGGGGCAGATCCTCCACAACCTAGCCTTCGCCCATAAGGCCGCCCACCGCCCCGTCGAGGCCCGCACCGCCTACCTCCAGTCTGCTGACGCCTTCACCCGCGCCAACGCCCCCACCGAAGCCGCACAAGCCCGCACCCGCGCCGCCGAACTCGACACCTGACCCACGTACCTCCGAGCCCCGCCCCGTCCCTGCATGCCTCCGGATGTACTCAGCCGCACTGAAGAGCGCGTCACACACCGCATACAGGGAAGCGGCCCCCGACCGCGGAAAAGGTTCCCGCAGCCGGGGGCGTTACCCGTCCCGTCGGGGGAAGCGGGACGGGGGTCACACGTTGCTGCCCTTGTGCCTCACAGCACCCGGGAAACGGCAGCCATCCGGTTTGGCACAGGGGCGAGCTCAGGAACCTTGGGCGTCAAGCTCCCGGTAGGGGTTGCCCTCCGCCGGAGTCACACGCCAATAGGTCTCGACCACGGCCTTGTACTGCCGATGGGCCGGATTCAGGCCCGTGTGTTTCAGCGCCCAGACCTCCACAGGTTCAGGAGAGTCGTCCGACGCCGGCGCCTCTGCCCCGCACGCCATACACAGGGCGGAATAGATGGCCTCCGGGGCACCCTCGCCGGTTTTCGGGCCCAGCGCCCATTCAGCCGCTTTGATGATCGAACGCGTCACAGTTCCCCCCGGCTCCGCCTGTTCACTTCCGCCACCCGGGCGCGCAGCCTCGCATCCGTCCTCGCCCGGCAACGCGGGCAGGCACAGGGCGGGAACCTGTCGAAGAGTTCCGGTACATCGGCAGGCTTGACGGTCCGCAACGGCCGTACCTGGGTACGTACGCCTGTCCGGAGATTGATCCGGTAGACCTCAATCGTCATCGTCACCGGGCATCCCCCCAGGGGTGCGCCCAGGGCCCCGCCCACGCCTGAGCGTCCGCGCGGTTGTTCCCGGCCGAGACGCCCAGGTGTGCCACGTAAGGCCGGACAAGCACACCCGTCGGCTCCCAGGCTTCCTCCGCCTCCCAGTCACGGATCGACTGCGTCCGCGCCTGCGGTGGCGTCGGGCGCCCTTTCAGGTGGAGCCGGCGCACGGTGACCAGTCGGGCACCCAACACGCATGGTGACAGGGGGAATTGCACCCGCCGGGGTGCCACAGGAGTCACTGCTCGCCGGCTGTGCCTGCCGGAGGTACGCGGTCCGAACAGGACCGCCCTCAGCCAGTCGAGCAGTTGCGTGATAAGCATGGGTTGTCGACGCTCCTCGTAAGCGTTGGCCACGCCCCGGGGCCGTTCGCGCGGTCGCCGGGGTCCTTGCGTCTCGCCATGCTGACGTGCCCTCAAGGAGCTTTCGGCACAGTTCTGGCGACATCTGAGACGTTTCAGCGGTAGCGTGGAAAAACGCCCAAACGTCCTCGGGGGAAGTCTTGAACAGCGCACTGAGATCGGCTATGCAGTCGGCCAATCTGTCGCCCAGGCAGTTGGCGGTGCGGGTAGGCGTTTCCGGCAAGACGGTGGAACGGTGGGTGGCGGACGCCGAACTGATCCCGCACGCCAGGAACCGGGAAGACGCCTGCAAGGCGTTGGGAGTTGACGAAGAGATGTTGTGGCCGAAAGCAGTAAAGGACCGAATCAAGACCGGTGGGGACCGCGAGATCATCCATTCCTACCCCTACCGGTCCTCCTGTCCATCGACGGTCTGGGCCGAACTCGTCGAGAAGTCGATGACGGACATCCTCTTCGCGGGGTACACGAACTACTTTCTCTGGATCGACCAGCCCGCGTTCGTGTCGACCCTGCGCCGGAAGCTCGACAGCGGGTGCCGTGTGCGTTTTCTGCTGGGCGACCCGGACGGTGAGACAACGCGCCACCGCGAGCAGATCGAAGACGTGGCTCTCACCGTTTCCACGCGCATCCGGATCACGCTTGAACACCTGGGCAAACTCGGTGCGCACGAGGGCCTTGAAGCACGTTTCTCCGCAGCGAGCGACGCGACCAGTCACGTCTCGCTGTCGGTCTTCCGCTTCGACGGCGAGGCGCTTGTCACGCCCCATCTGGCCCGACTGGTCGGGCACGACTCGCCTCTGCTGCACCTGCGAAAGCTCGGCGGTACCGGAATGTTCGCCCGGTTCACCGAGCATGCCGAAGAGTTGTGGTCGAGAGGAATCCCGATGGATTCTCAAGGCTAGGGTGCAGAAGGGCGCCGGTACCGTTCCGCGGATGCGCATCACGGTCCCGCGCGTCCGCCACGCCGCCCCCGAACGGCCCGGGGCCCGGCCGCACACACGCGGTCGGGCCCCGGGCCGTCGTGTTCCGCCGAAGGCGGACGGCCGTTACTTGAGGTAGACGATGCCGTCGGTGGTGACGGCCGGACGGCCGCTCGTGCCGGCGACGACGATCTTGATCGTGTGCTTGGCGCTGCCGCTCCAGGTCTTGGTCCAGATCGCGTCGCGGTACTTGGTGGTGGACGACTTCAGGTCCACGGTGGCGGTCTTGGTGCCGTCCACGTAGACGTGGGCCTGGCCGGAGGTGGCGGCGCGGGAGACGGTCCAGGCGACGGACCGGCCGGTGAAGGTCCAGCTCAGCGAGGCGTTCTTGGAGGAGCTGGTGTACGACTTGCCGCCGAGGTAGCTGGAGAAAAACTTGGTCGTCCACGTGCCGGACTTGGTGGCGGAGCTCTCCTGGAGGATGACCGGGGTGCCGGAGACCGAGGCGGTGGCGGTGTTGCCGGCCCGGTCGTAGGCCTTCATCGACCAGGTGGTGGCAGAGCCGGACTTGGCGGTGTGGTGGGCGCTGGTGACCGCGGGCCCGTAGGTCTTGGCGGTCGGGGCGGTGAGCCGGACCTCCTTCAGCGCGACGCCGTCGGCGGCCTTCCACTTCAGCGTCAGCGGAACGGCGGCGGTGTTGACGGTGCCGGTACGCAGGGCCAGGTTCGGCTTGGTGGTGAAGGTGGGGGCGGTGGTCTCGGCGACGACGGTCGCGGCCGCCGTGGTGGTCGTCCTGCCCGACTGGTGGACGGCGCGGACGGCCACCTGGTGGGTGCCGGCGGTCAGGGTGGCCTTGGCGGAGGTGGCGGTGCCGGCGGTGGTGGCCACGGTCTTGCCGTCCACCAGGAGTTCGTACTTCGAGACGAGCGCGGCCGGGGTGGTGGCCGACCAGTTCACCGTGATGCCGGCCTTGGTGTAGGTGGTCGAGCCGGAGGTGCTGTTGCCGGTGACGGACTTCAGGGTGAGGCCGGAGACCGGTCCGCCCGCCCAGGTGCGGACGGTGGCGAGCTTGTTGTAGAAGGCGTCACCGGGGCACTGGGTGTTGTAGCCGTCGCGGTGGCCGTGGATCGCGGGCAGGGTCAACCGGTCGCCCTTGGCCCAGGTCTTCCCGGAGTAGCTGCGGCCGCTGTCGCCCGCGGTGAGGGTGGCGGTGCCGGTGGGGGCGACGCCGTACTGGCCGAGCTTCCACGCGGCGATCCGGGCGACGGAGGTCATGGCGGCCGTGGAGGGCGCGGTGGAGGTGTAGGTGCCCAGCACGGATATGCCGGTGGTCTCGGCGTTGAAGCCGTAGGCGTGGGCGCCCATCACCGGCCGGTCGACTCCGCCCTTGCGGCCCTCGTAGACCGTGCCGCACTTGTCGACCAGGAAGTTGTAGCCCACGTCTTTCCAGCCCAGCTGCTTCACGTGGTACGCGTAGATGCCGCGTACCACGGCCGGGGCCTGGGCGCAGGTGTAGTCGTTGGACTCGGCGGTGTGGTGCACCACGACCGCCTTGATCTTCTCGCCGGGCAGGTAGCCCGGCTCCTCCGGGCTGATCGACTCGTCCGCGCCCCAGTCGGCGCGGGAGGTGATCGGCGGGCGCGGCGCGGTGGACGGCGGCGCGGGCGGGACGCTCACCGAAGGGCTGGGCGAGGCGGTGGGCGAGGAGGTGTCCGGGGCGGACGGCGAGACGGGAGCCGACGGCTCGGGCGTCGAGGGCTCGGGCGTCGAGGGTTCGGAGGGGGACGGCTCGGGCGGCGTCTCGGAGGCGGGAGCCTCCGGGACGGTGGCGTCCGGCTGCGGCTCGGTGCCGGTGCCCGGCTCGGTGGCCGAAGGGGTGGGATCCCCGCTCTCCTCACTCCCCTCGACCACGTACGCCGCCGGCTCCAGCGCGGTGACCTCACCGCTGCCGGGGTCGACCATGTCCAGTCGCAGGCCCTTCGGCAGCCTGGTCGAATCCTTTCCGCCGACCCGCACCTCGACGCCGTCGGACGGGCCCACCCACGCCGGTTCGGTACCGCCGCGCTCGGCGCCGCTCTCCCCCTGGCCGCTGTCGCCATCCAGCGTCAGCCACCGCGACCAGTCCTGCGTACCGGCGGCCCGGGTGCGGACCTCGACCGTGCCGCCGACGCGGGCGGACGGGTCGGACCAGGTCACGCCGAGCATGCTGAACGGCCCGGTGTCCCGCTTGCCCAGGGAGGCGGAGGCGCCGTCCCCGGAGACCCGCAGCGCGGTGGTCTCCGCCTTGCTCGTGACGGGCCCCGGCGCACCGCCGGCGCGGGAACCGCCGCTCTCCTGCCCCGTCATGGCCTGCAGGACGAGTGCCCCGGACAGACCGGCCGCGACGACCGCGGACGCCTTCCAGAAATGCCGTGGTGTGCGCATGTCAGTTCGCGAGGTCCTTCTGCGTAAGGGGAGAAGCGGAGCGGGAAACCCGCCGCCCGGACGGGCGTCGCGTCAGGAGACTCGCACGAAGGGGTGAAGGTTGCACGACAACATTGACACGCCGGAGCGAGAAGATCGAAAACCGATCACGCACAGTAAGAGAACCGGCCCCCAGCGTGACGAAGATCACTGCGCCCCTCCGGCAGAACTAATTCCACTTGCGGGCTTCTGTCGCGATTACCTCGCCTTTCTCCTCCCTATAGCTTCACAAAGACATCACAGATGTGATGCAGATGAACTCAACAGACCGAGGAATCATGACGGTTCACATACCCGAGCCCCACGAGCGCGGGCGGCCATGGAGCGGGGGGAGCCTGCGGCACATCGCGGGAAGCCTCTCCCTGGTTCTGGCCCTGGGTTTGGTCAACGGCGTTTCGACGACGGCGGTGGCGGCGGAGAACCTCCGCACGGCAGCGGACAAGCCGACGGTCACCCAGGCGGCGGACATCCCGTCCGCACGCGTGGCCGCCCGCCTGTCCGGCAAGCGCGTCGAGGCCCTGTCCGAGCGCACCGAGACCTCTACCACCTGGGTGAACAAGGACGGTTCGCTCACCACCGAACTGACCGCCGGACCGGTCCGCTTCGAGGACGAGGCCACCGGAGAGTGGCGGAAGGTCGACCTCGACCTGGAACGGAACACGGACGGCTCGGTCGCGCCCGAGGCGCACCCGCGCGGTCTGCGACTGGCGGGCGGGACCGGGAAACCGGCGGCCTCCCTGAAGGCCGCACGTGAGGCCAAAGCGGTCGACCTGGTCACCCTCGGCGAGGGCGACCAGCAGATCACCCTCCAGTGGAAGGGCGGGCTGCCCGAGCCCGAACTCGACGGCACCCGGGCGGTCTACCCCGAGGCCGTTCCCGACGCGGACGTCGTCGTCGAGGCCACCCGGACCGGCTTCGAGCAGTTCGTCGAGATCAAGAAGCGTCCCGCCGCGGACGGCTACACCTACACGCTGCCGCTGAAGGCCAAGGGCCTGAAGGCCAAGCAGCTCGCCGACGGCGGCGTCCAGTTCACCGACAAAAAGGGCAAGAAGCAGGCGGTGATGCCCGCGCCGGTGATGTGGGACTCCACCGTCGACAAACGGTCCGGTGAACACACCCACCAGGCCGAGGTCGGCATGAAGGTGGTGCAGAAGGGCTCCTCCGTCGACCTGGTGATCACCCCGGACGCGAAGTTCCTCGCCGACCCGGAGACGAAGTACCCGGTGACGGTCGACCCCTCGACCTCCTCGCTGGGCAACGTCTTCGACACCTACGTCCAGCAGGGCACCACCGTCGACTGGTCCACCGACATCGAACTGGACCTCGGCAACCCGGGCACCACGAACGCCGACGGCACCCCCCGAACAGCGCAGTCCTTCATCTCCTGGAACACCACGCCGGTCCAGGACGCCCTCGTGCTGGACGCCAAGCTGAGCCTGTGGAACTTCCACTCCGGCAACAACCTCGACTGCAAGGCGTACCCGTGGGAGGTGTGGTCCTCCGGCGCCGCCTCCACCTCCAGCCGGTGGACCAACCGTCCCACCATGACGGAGAAGAAGGCCACCTCCACCGAGACCCGCGGCAACGCCTCGTGCACCGCCCAGCCCGACGGCTGGATCAACGCCGACGTGACCACGCTGGTACAGGAGTGGGCCTCGGCCAAGGCCACCCGCGGTCACATGGGCATCCGTGCGAGCAGCGAGAGCGTGGTGGCACAGTGGAAGCGGGTCAACTCCGCCAACGCCGCCTCCAACCCGCCGAAGCTGGTGGTGAACTACAACTACCGGCCGCGCACCGGCACCAAGCAGGAGGCCGGCCCGCCGTACTTCTCCTACAGCGGTGAATACGTGGTCAACACCACCACCCCCACGCTGCGCGACACCTTCGTCGACACCGACGGCGACAAGGTCAACGGCACCTTCCAGATCTTCGACAACGCCACCAACACCCAGGTCGGCGACGTCCTCGTCTCCAAGTACGTGCCCAGCGGCCAGGTCGCCTCGGTGACCGTCCCGGCCGACGTGCTGGCCAACGGCAAGACATACAAGTTCCGCACCTCGCCCTACGACGGCAGCCACTACAACACCGGCTGGTCGGCCTGGAAGACCTTCCGCGTCGACACCACCGCGCCCCAGGCCCCTACGAAGGTCACCTCCACGGACTACCCGACGGGCAAGTGGAGCAAGGGCGCGGGCCAGGCCGGGACGTTCACCGTCACCCCGAACGGCACCGACCACAACTGGCTCGAGTGGTCCCTGGACGACGTGACCTGGAACAAGGTCGCCACCGGGGGTGCTACAGGCGACAAGACCATCTCCGTCACACCCTCCGACAACGGTGTGCAGTCCCTGCTGGTGCGCGCCGTCGACAAAGCGGACAACCGGTCATCGGTGGTCGAGTACACCTTCAACGTGGGAGCCGGCGGCTTCCTCCGTCCCGCCTCCGGCGAGCGGACCGCACGTCGTCTCACGCTGGAAGCCGAGACCGATGGTGGCAAGTACGACGCCGCCTCCTTCTCGTGGCGGCGCTCCGCAGCGGATCCCTGGGAACTCGTCCCCTCCGAGCACGTGAGTCTGGGCGGTACCGCGCTCGGGCAGTGGCCGGTGCCACTGACCGGGGGCAAGAACGCTGCGCTGACATGGAACGCGTCCGCCACCGTCGTCCCCGACGGTACCGTGGAGCTCAAGGCCGACTTCGTCGGCCCGGGTGGTGCTGCGGGCAGCACGGATCCCGTCACCGTCGTGGTGGACCGCAACGCCGGCGGTGCCGCGAGCGAGGACATCGGCCCCGGCTCGGTGAACCTGCTGACCGGCGACTACGCCCTCTCCCAGGAGGACGTGTCCGCCTTTGACCTCACCGTGACCCGCACCGCCTTCTCCCGCCGTCCCGACGCCGGCGCGCAGCAGGAGGAGCAGGCCGCGATCTTCGGACCGCAGTGGGTGCCGGGATTCGAGGCGCAGGTGAGTGAGTCCGAGTACACCCATCTGGAGAAGATCTCCGACACGGCCGTCCGTGTGATCCTCTCCGACGACAGTCCCCTCCACTTCACGGCCAACGCGGCCAGGAACGGCTGGATGTCCGAGCCGGGCGCCGAGGAGATGACGCTCAGGGGCAGCGTCGGCGGCACCTTCACCCTCTCCGACAGCTCCGGCACGGTGACGGAGTTCGCCAAGGCCGGCCCCCATGCCTCCACCTGGCAGGTCCGCAGCACCCTGGTTGACGGGCTCTCCAACACGACCACCACGGTCATGTCGGAGAACGTGACCGCGGGCGAGAAGGTGTCGGCCCGGCCCACCCGGATCATCGCGCCCACATCGGCCGCCACCGCGGCCACCTGTGCGGCCGATCCGGCGACGAAGGGCTGCCGCCTGCTGGAGTACGTCTACGCCACTGCCACGACGGCAACGCCGTCGGCGCTCGGCAACATCGAGGGGCAGGTCCGCGAGATTCGCCTGTGGTCCACCGAGCCCGGAGCCGCCGCTGCCACGTCCAAGACCGTCCAGACGTACCGGTACGACAACACGGGACGACTGCGCCAGACGTGGAACCCGCAGATCACGCCGTCCTTGGTGACCGAGTACTCCTACGACTCGGCCGGACGGGTCACCTCGCTGACGCCGCCCGGGGAACTGCCCTGGACCTTCACCTACGGCAAGGCGGGCAACGACCCGGCGGCCGGCGAGGGCATGCTCCTCAAGGCCACACGCCCCGCACTCAAGCAGGGAACGGCTGACACCGTCGAGGGTGAGGCGACGACCAGCGTCGTCTACGACGTACCGCTCTCCGGGACCGCCGCACCGTACCCGATGGACCGGGACACGGTTCGCACGTGGGGACAGCAGGACATCCCCACGGACGCCACCGCGGTCTTCCCCGCCGACGCGGTCCCTTCCTCCTCCTCCGGATCGGTGCTGGGCCAGTCGGAGTACCGGCTCGCCACCGTCCAGTACCTCAACGCGTCAGGGCAGCGCGTGAACTTGGCCGAACCGGGCGGCCGGATCGACAGCACCGACCACGACCGGTTCGGCAACACGGTACGTGTCCTGTCGGCAGGCAACCGGGAGACAGCACTCGGCGGCACGGCTGCGGCCAAGGAGGCCCTCGCCGACCTGGGGCTGGCCAACCGGCCGAGCGCCGAACGTGCCGAACTGCTGTCCACACGGTCGGTCTACGACGACGCCGGTACCCGGGAACTGGAGAAGTTCGGGCCGCTGGGCCGCGTCGAACTCGCCAAGGACCTGAAGTCGGGCGACAGCACACTCGTGACGGCAGGATCCTCCGTCCTCGCTCGGAGCTGGACCAGCAAGCGCTACGACGAGGGACGCCCCTCGGAGGCGAGCGCCGCCACCAGCAACCAGATCACCAGCACCAAGGAGGGTGCCCAGGTCCGCGAGCACCCCGGCGTGATGGCCGACGCCCAGCTGACCACTGTCGCCTACGACTGGGACAAGGGCCTGCCCACAAAGGTCGTGCAGGATCCCGGCGGCATCGCGATCACCACCACCACCGAATACGACGCCCAGGGCCGGGTGACCAAGCAGGGGGCACCGGGTACCTCGGGAACCGACGCGGGCACCCAGGTCAGCACCTACTGGTCAGCCACCGGCACCGGCGCCTGCGCCGGCCGCCCCGAGTGGGCGGACCTGCTGTGCACCAGCGGACCGGCCGGGAACATCACCGGGGGTGGAGCCAATCCGGCCCAGCTGCCCACGATGACCGCCGAGTACGACTGGTGGGGCAACACCGCGAAGACCACCGAGAAGGCCGGCACCTCGACCCGCACCATCACCCGCGGCTACGACACCGCGGGCCGCTCCACCACCGTGCAGATCACGGGCGGCATCGGAGCGGAGGTGCCTTCGACGACCACGTCCTACGACTCCGTCTCGGGTCGCGCGTACAGGACCACGTCGTCGACCGGCGGCACCATCACCCGCGCCTACGACAAGCTGGGCCGGGAAGTCTCCTACACCGACGCCGACGGAGGGACCACCACCACCGCGTACGACCGTCTCGACCGCCCCGTCAAGGTCGAGAACAGTGTTCCCAGCACCGTCACGTACACCTACGACACCGCTACCGAACCTCGAGGGCTCGCCACCAAGGTGACCGACTCGGTCGCCGGTGACTTCTCCGCCACGTACGACGCGGACGGCGCGGTGGCCACCGAGAAGCTGCCGGGCGGCTACACGCTCAAGCAGACCAAGGACGCCGCGGGCACTGTCGTGGAACGCGCCTACACCAGGGACAGTGACGGGGTGACCGTCTACAACGATGCCGTCACCTCGACGATCCACGGTCAGGCCGCCACGCGTTCCGGCTGGTCGCACCAGCAGTTCGCCTACGACGACGCCGGGCGCCTGACCCGGGTCGAGGACACCAGCGACAACGTCTGCAGCCTGCGCGCCTATACCCTGGACAAGCGCTCCAACCGGACCGGTACGGCCAGCGCCGCGGCCGCCCCCGGACTGGCGTGCCCCACCAGTGCGGGTGCCGTCACGAGCCACTCCTTCGACACGGCGGACCGGATCGTCGACACGGGTTACGCCTACGACGCCTTCGGCCGCACCACCGCCCTGCCCGGCAGCACCATCGAGTACTACGCCAACGACCTGGCCCGCCGGCAGACCGTCGGATCCCGGCGTCAGACGTGGCAGCTCGATGCCGCGCTGCGCTTCCGTTCATGGACCGTGGAGACCAACAACGCAGGCACCTGGACCCAGACGTCCGCCAAGACCAACCACTACGGCAGCGACTCCGACAACCCGAGCTGGACACTGGAGGACGCCGCCCAGGGAACGGTGACCCGTAACGTCACCTCCGCCACGGGAGCCTTCAGCGCGACCACGGGCAAGAGCGGCGGCACCACCCTGCAGCTGTCCAGCATCCACGGAGACGTCGCGCTGCAACTGCCGCTCGACAAGACCGTCGCACCGACGGTGATCGACAGCGACGAGAACGGTGCGCCGCGCCCGGGCAAGGCCACGCAGCGCTACGGCTGGTTCGGTGGCAAGCAGAGATCCAGCGAGACGCTCACCGGAATCGTCCTCATGGGCGCGCGTCTCTACGACCCGAACACCGCACGGTTCCTCCAGCTGGACCCGGTCTTCGGCGGCAACTGCAACGCCTACGACTTCGTCTGCGCCGACCCGGTCAACGGAACGGACCTCGACGGCCGGTGCGGAGCGTGGGGAAATCCGTTCAAGGCGTGTGACAAGTGGCGCATCCTGATGTGGTCGCGCTCTCCCGGAAGCCATTGGAAGACGATCCGTGAGGGCAGCAAGAGCGCCGTCAGAGCGAACGGGATCAGGTACGGCAAGTTCGGCCTGAGGCACATCAAGGACCGGCACGTCGGATACGGCAAGCGCGACAACTGGCTTGCCAGTTCCACCATGCTCCGGGACCTCAAGAAGACACTCACCTCCGGCAGATGGACGCTGGAGTGGGGCGGCGTCTACAACGGCTCCTTCAAGGTCACGTACACCTACTGGACAGGCTGTGGCTGCCGCAAGAAGAGGAAGTACGTTGTGACGGCCTTCTATCGCACCACCCGGGCACCCGATGGAAAGCCCCTCGGTGTAACGACCGCCTACCGCCACAGGAAGTACTGACTCACCACCTGTCCCGGTGGCGGAAGGGGCCTTCCCCTTCCGCCGCCGGGGCGGACAACCTCTGCGAGGAGCGGATGTCCCACATGGTTCCCCCCGGTTCACCCGATGCGCTCGTCCGCTCCGTCGCCGAGAGCATCGCGCTTCGGACAACGGGCCGGCGACAGCCGTCAGGAGCACTGGAATCGGTTGTCGAGCTCGTCGAGGCAGATGAAGCGGACATGGCCGTGGACCATCTGGCGAGAGTGATCGACCACTACCGCATCCCTATTCTCCAGACCGAATACGACCGGCTCGTCTCCGCAGCCACGCAACTGGATTCGCTGGACTCGATCACCGGGATCAGGATCGATCGACTCATCATCGAATGAGGTGTCCGACCCGGGGCGCACGTCCGATGTGAAGTGCCCCCGGCACGGCGGCAACACCGGCACACCCGTGAGGACTACCCGGCCCACCCGATCGGCTGCTTCGTCCCGGACGGCGGGCGGAGTCGGCACAAGACGTGGAACAAGACGAAGAGATTTCGTCAAGGAACACAGGAACGAAGGTCCACGGCGCCAAGGGCAGGAGCAGTCACTTCTTCGGAAGGGGGCCCTCCACCGACTGCACCAGGACCACGTGGCCGCCGCCCTCGGCCGGAGCAGCGGCCACAGCGACGCGGGCGAGGACGGCGGCCGGTGAGGGGACCGCCTAGAAGACCGACTCCGCCTCGTCCATCCGGTCCTTCGGGACCGTCTTCAGCTCGGTCACCGCCTCCGCCAGCGGCACCATCACGATGTCCGTCCCCCGCAGGGACGTCATCTTGCCGAACTCGCCCCGGTGCGCCGCCTCCACCGCGTGCCAGCCGAAGCGGGTGGCGAGGACACGGTCGTACGCCGTCGGCACGCCACCGCGCTGGACGTGTCCGAGGATGACCGGCTTGGACTCCTTGCCGAGCCGGCGCTCCAGCTCGTACGCCAGGGCCGTACCGATGCCCTGGAAGCGCTCGTGGCCGAACTTGTCGATCTCGCCCTTGCCGTAGTCCATGGTGCCGTCGGCCGGGTGCGCGCCCTCGGCGACGCAGATCACCGCGAACTTCTTGCCGCGGGCGAAGCGTTCCTCCACCATTTTGACCAGCTGGGCCGGGTCGAAGGGGCGCTCCGGCAGGCAGATGCCGTGGGCGCCGGCGGCCATGCCGGACTCCAGGGCGATCCAGCCCGCGTGCCGGCCCATGACCTCGACGACCATCACGCGCTGGTGGGACTCGGCGGTGGTCTTGAGGCGGTCCATCGCCTCCGTGGCGACGCCGACCGCCGTGTCGAAGCCGAAGGTGCGGTCCGTGGACGAGATGTCGTTGTCGATCGTCTTCGGGACGCCGACCACCGGCAGACCCGCGTCGGACAGCATGTGTGCCGCGGTGAGCGTGCCCTCGCCGCCGATCGGGATCAGCGCGTCGATGCCGAAGTCGCGGATCATGTCCGAGGCGTTCTCGCAGGCCTCGCGGAGGCGGTCGCGCTCCAGCCGGGAGGAGCCCAGTATGGTGCCGCCGCGGGCCAGGATGCCGCTGACCGCGTCGAGGTCGAGCGGGCGGTAGCGGCCGTCGAGCAGGCCGGAGTAGCCGTCCTCGAAGCCGATGACCTCGTCGCCGTAGTTGTCGACCGCCCGGTGCACGACCGACCGGATCACTGCGTTCAATCCAGGGCAGTCGCCGCCTGCGGTGAGCACTCCTATACGCATCGTGCTGTGTCTCCTGGTCGCTGTCGATACCGGTGAGCCAGTCCCGATTGTTTCACGTCCCCCGGGGCGCCGCCGACGCCGTACGGGTGGGCGGCCTAGCCAGTGCCGGAGGTATTGTCAAGAGGGGTCCGCTCACCTGGGTGGGCGATTTTTGTGGCCCCGCCGAAGACCCTTGCGGCCCTCGACGAAACGGAGAGCGCGCGTGACCCGCAGCGTGTACGTGACCGGTATCGACCGCGGCGACGGCCGCCAGGTCGTCGAACTCGGGGTCATGGAGCTCCTGACCAGGCAGGTCGACCGGGTGGGCGTCTTCCGTCCTCTGGTGCACGACGGGCCCGACCGCCTCTTCGAGCTGCTGCGCGCCCGGTACCGGCTCTCCCAGGACCCGTCGACCGTCTACGGCCTGGACTACCACGAGGCGTCCGCCCTCCAGGCCGAGCAGGGCACGGACGAGCTGGTGTCGACCCTCGTCGACCGGTTCCACCGGGTCGCCCGCGACTACGACGTGGTCCTCGTCCTCGGCACCGACTACGCCGACACCCAGTTCCCGGACGAGCTCAGCCTGAACGCCCGGCTCGCCAACGAGTTCGGCGCCTCCGTGATCCCGGTCGTGGGCGGCCGCAAGCAGACCGCCGAGTCGGTGCGCGCCGAGACCACCAACGCCTACCGCGCCTACGACACGCTGGGCTGCGACGTGCTCGCCGTGGTGGTCAACCGGGTCGACCGCGAGGACCGGGACGAGATCGCCGAGCGGCTCGCCACCCGGCTGCCGGTGCCCTGCTACGTGCTCCCCGACGAGCCGGCGCTGTCCGCCCCGACCGTCTCCCAGATCGCGCACACCCTCGGCGCGAAGGTGGTGCTCGGCGACGACTCCGGGCTCGCCCGCGACGCCCTGGACTTCGTGTTCGGCGGTGCGATGCTGCCGAACTTCCTCGCCGCCCTGACCCCGGGCTGCCTCGTCGTCACGCCGGGCGACCGCGCCGACCTGGTCGTCGGTTCGCTGGCCGCGCACAGCGCCGGCACCCCGCCGATAGCCGGGGTGCTGCTGACCCTGGACGAGGTGCCCGGCGAGCGCATCCTCACCCTCGCCGACCGGCTCGCTCCCGGCACGCCGGTGCTGTCGGTGCCGGGCACCAGCTTCCCCACCGCCGAGCAGCTCTTCTCCCTGGAGGGCAAGCTGAACGCGGCCACCCCGCGCAAGGCGGAGCGGGCGCTCGGCCTGTTCGAGCGGTACGCCGACACGGCGGACCTCACCAAGCGGGTCTCCGCGCCCAGCAGCGACCGCGTCACCCCGATGATGTTCGAGCACAAGCTGCTGGAGCAGGCCCGCTCGGACCTGCGCCGGGTCGTGCTCCCCGAGGGCGTGGAGGAGCGGGTGCTGCACGCGGCCGAGGTGCTGCTGCGCCGGGGCGTGTGCGAGCTGACCCTGCTCGGTGACGTCGACCAGATCCGCAAGAAGGCCGCCGACCTGGGCATCGACCTCGGTGACACCCAGCTGATCGACCCCGCGACCTCCGAGCTGCGCGACTCCTTCGCCGAGCAGTACGCGGCCCTGCGCGCCCACCGGGGCGTCACCGTGGAGCTGGCCTACGACGTCGTCTCGGACGTGAACTACTTCGGCACGCTGATGGTGCAGGAGGGCCTCGCCGACGGCATGGTGTCCGGCTCGGTGCACTCCACGGCGGCGACGATCCGGCCGGCCTTCGAGATCATCAAGACCAAGCCGGACGCGGACATCGTCTCCTCGGTCTTCTTCATGTGCCTGGCCGACAAGGTGCTGGTCTACGGCGACTGCGCGGTCAACCCCGACCCGGACGCCGAGCAGCTCGCCGACATCGCCGTGCAGTCGGCGGTCACGGCCGCGCGGTTCGGGGTGGAGCCGCGGATCGCGATGCTGTCGTACTCGACCGGTACGTCCGGTACCGGCGCCGACGTCGACAAGGTGCGCACCGCCACCGAGCTGGTGCGCTCGCGCCGGCCCGATCTGCGGATCGAGGGGCCGATCCAGTACGACGCGGCCGTGGAGCCGTCGGTCGCGGCGACCAAGCTGCCCGGCTCGGAGGTCGCCGGGCAGGCGACGGTGCTGATCTTCCCCGACCTGAACACCGGCAACAACACCTACAAGGCCGTGCAGCGCTCGGCCGGCGCCATCGCCGTCGGGCCGGTGCTCCAGGGGCTGCGCAAGCCGGTCAACGACCTGTCCCGGGGCGCCCTGGTCCAGGACATCGTCAACACCGTCGCCATCACGGCGATCCAGGCCCAGTCCCAGGCCCCCTCCCCGGCCCCGAGCGAGAAGGCAGCCGCCCAGTGAGCCCGTCCCGCGTCCTCGTCCTCAACTCCGGCTCCTCGTCGGTGAAGTACCAGCTGCTGGACATGCGCGACAGCAGCCGGCTGGCCTCCGGGCTGGTCGAGCGGATCGGTGAGCGGACCTCCCTCGTCCGGCACACCCCGCTCGCGTCGGGCGGCGAGACCCGGGAGCGGACCGGAGCGGTCGCCGACCACGACGCCGCCCTGAAGGCGATGGCCGAGGAGCTGGCCGCCGACGGGCTGGGCCTCGACTCCCCCGAGCTGGCCGCGATCGGCCACCGGGTGGTGCACGGCGGGAAGCGCTTCACCGAGCCGACGGTGATCGACGACCGGGTGCTGGCGGAGATCGAACGGCTGATCCCGGTGGCTCCGCTGCACAACCCGGCCAACCTGACCGGCATCCGCACCGCCACGGCGCTGCGCCCGGACCTGCCGCAGGTCGCCGTCTTCGACACCGCCTTCCACACCACGATGCCGGAGTCGGCGGCCCGCTACGCGATCGACGTCGAGACCGCCGACGCGCACCGCGTCCGCCGCTACGGCTTCCACGGCACCTCGCACGCGTACGTCTCCCGGGAGACCGCGAGGCTGCTGGGCAGGGCGCCCGAGGAGGTGAACGTCATCGTGCTGCACCTGGGCAACGGGGCGTCCGCCTCGGCCGTGCGGGGCGGTCGTTGCGTGGACACCTCCATGGGGCTGACGCCCTTGGAGGGGCTCGTGATGGGTACGCGGTCCGGAGACATGGACCCGGCCGTCATCTTCCATTTGATGCGTGTTGGCGGAATGTCCGCCGACGAGATCGACACTCTTCTCAACAAGAAGAGCGGTCTGGTCGGACTGTGCGGTGACAACGACATGAGGGAGATCCGGCGCCGGATCGACGAGGGCGACGAACAGGCGAAGCTGGCGTTCGACATCTACATTCACCGTCTGAAGAAGTACATCGGTGCCTATTACGCCGTTCTCGGACGGGTGGACGCGGTGGCCTTCACCGCCGGGGTCGGCGAGAACGCCGCCCCGGTGCGGGAGGCGGCCGTGGCGGGCCTGGAGGAACTGGGCCTGGCGGTGGACGACGGGCGCAACGCCGTACGCGGCGGCGGGCCGCGGCTGATCTCGCCCGAGGGCGCGCGGGTCGCGGTCGCGGTGGTGCCGACGGACGAGGAAATGGAGATCGCTCAGCAGACATACGCACTGGTCGGAAAGAACAACTGAGCAGGGACTTCCTCATTTGTACTTTCCGTCAGACGGAATATTCCGCTGCGAAACAAACCGATAGGATCGCCCCATGCGCCGTTCGAAAATCGTCTGTACTCTCGGCCCCGCGGTCGACTCCCACGAGCAGCTCGTCGCTCTGATCGAAGCCGGCATGAACGTGGCCCGCTTCAACTTCAGCCACGGCTCGCACGCCGAGCACCAGGGCCGGTACGACCGGGTCCGTGCCGCCGCCAAGGAGACGGGCAGGGCCATCGGCGTCCTCGCCGACCTCCAGGGCCCGAAGATCCGCCTGGAGACCTTCGCCGAGGGTCCCGTCGAGCTGGTGCGCGGTGACGAGTTCACCATCACCACCGAGGACGTCCCGGGCGACAAGACGATCTGCGGAACGACCTACAAGGGCCTGCCGGGCGACGTCTCCCGCGGCGACCAGATCCTCATCAACGACGGCAACGTCGAGCTGAAGGTCCTGGACGTCGAGGGCCCCCGGGTGAAGTCGATCGTCATCGAGGGCGGCGTCATCTCCGACCACAAGGGCATCAACCTGCCCGGCGCGGCCGTGAACGTGCCCGCGCTGTCCGAGAAGGACATCGAGGACCTGCGCTTCGCCCTGCGGATGGGCTGCGACCTGGTCGCGCTCTCCTTCGTCCGGGACGCCAAGGACGTCGCCGACGTCCACCGCGTGATGGACGAGGAGGGCCGCCGCGTCCCCGTCATCGCCAAGGTGGAGAAGCCGCAGGCGGTGGAGAACATGGAGGACGTCGTGGCGGCCTTCGACGCCGTCATGGTCGCCCGTGGCGACCTGGCCGTCGAGTACCCGCTCGAGAAGGTCCCCATGGTGCAGAAGCGCCTGATCGAGCTGTGCCGGCGCAACGCCAAGCCGGTGATCGTGGCGACCCAGATGATGGAGTCGATGATCACCAACTCCCGGCCGACCCGCGCCGAGGCCTCCGACGTGGCCAACGCGATCCTGGACGGCGCCGACGCGGTCATGCTGTCGGCCGAGTCGAGCGTGGGCGCGTACCCGATCGAGACCGTGCGGACGATGTCGAAGATCGTCCAGGCGGCCGAGCAGGAGCTGCTCTCCAAGGGCCTGCAGCCGCTGGTGCCGGGCAAGAAGCCGCGCACCCAGGGCGGTTCGGTGGCCCGCGCCGCCTGCGAGATCGCCGACTTCCTCGGCGGCAAGGGCCTGGTGGCCTTCACCCAGTCCGGCGACACGGCCCGGCGGCTGTGCCGCTACCGCGCCGCCCAGCCGATCCTGGCGTTCACCACGGACGAGTCGACCCGCAACCAGCTGGCGCTCAGCTGGGGCGTGGAGCCGTACGTCGCGCCGTTCGTGAACAGCACCGACGAGATGGTCGAGCTGGTGGAGCAGGAGCTGCTCAAGCTGAACCGCTTCAGCGAGGGCGACATCGTGATCATCACGGCCGGTTCGCCCCCCGGTGTCCCCGGCACCACCAACATGGTCCGCGTCCACCACCTGGGCGAGGCGACCGGCTGACCCGCCGAGGGCCCGTACGGCACCGAGGGCGCCCCCTGTGGCAGGGGGCGCCCTCGGTGTGTTGCGGCTCCCGGAAGGGTCCTGGCGGCGTTCAGCCGGTGGTGATGTACTGCTGCAGTCCGGGAACGTGCAGGGTGCCGCCGAACTGGCCGGCCTGCTTCACCGTCACCTTGGTGAAGTAGATCACCGGGATGTTGAGCGGCGGCGGGTGCTCCGGGTCGAACGTGACCGGGATCAGACCGAGCAGGTTGCCGGAGATGCTCTCGGTGTACATCACGGTGTCGCCGTCGCGGATGGTGGACGTCGACCCCTCGGCCGCCTGCACGTGGTGGGTCGCGCCGGACTGCTTGTCCTTGACCGTCTGGTGCAGGTCGCCGATGTCGGTGCCGTCGGAGATGACGTACTTCAGCACCTTCTTGGTGGCGCCACTGGCGGTCCGCACCTGGACGATGCCCTTGTAGTCGGCGCCCTTCAGCAGCAGGGAGCTGGCGTTGAGGGTCCAGGGTTCGTCGGGCAGCAGGAGCTTGTTGTCGACGCCGCCCTCGGCGTCGGTGGCGATCGGGCAGTCCTCGGGGTCGACCGTGGCCGACGCGGAGGGACTGGGAGAGGCGGTGGCCCCGGGGGCCGCGGTGGCCTCCTCGACGGCTTCCTCCGCGGCCTCCTCGACCGTCTCCTCGGTGGCCTCCGAGGCCTTGTCACCGGCGTCCTCGACGGTGTCCTTCGCCGCTTCGGTGACCTTCTCGGTGGTCTCCTTGACGGTGTCGGCCGCGTCCTCCGTGGCGGAGGCGGACGGGGTGGGGCTCGCCTCGGCTTCCTTGTCCTTCGGGGTGAAGACGTCCTTGATGGCGTCCCCGAGGTCCTCCAGGACGTTGCGGTCGGTCTTCGAGGGCTCCGGCTCGGGCTCGGCCGTGTCCTCGGCGGCGGGGGCGGAAGGCGCGGGCGCCGGCTCGTCCTTGTCGTCGGAACCTGAATCCGACGAAGAGGAGGTGTCCGTGTCCTCGTCCGCCTCCGGGGCCTGCTGCTCGTCGGGGGTCTCCGCCGAGGGCTCCTCGTCCGGGGACGCGCTCCCGCTCGCCGACGCGGACGGCGTGGGCGACGCGGAGGCGTCGTCCTTCCCGGCGCCCTCGACGATCTCCAGGCAGGCCTGGTACTCGTCGACGGTCAGGCTGTTCGCCGTCGGCTTCCCGTCGTTGCCGTCGGCGAGGGCCAGCGTCGGCGTGAACCCCATCCCCATGAGGACCGCCGTGGGCATCGCCGCCAGGGCTATCGCCTTGCCGCTCGGCACGTGGAATCTGGTGAACAGCGGCTTCTTGGGGGCCGCGTGACGCGGCCCGCGCACCTCGTCAGCCGACACGGTGCCCCCCTGCGACCCTGACGCCGTCCGCCTCACCGTCTTCCCCCTTCTCATGGGGAGCGGCCGGGAACTGCGGTGCCACGGCGGGGTCGTGGAGCGTGTCGTCCGGCGCCGCCTCACCCGTGGGCGCGTCGGCGCCGTCGTGCTCCCCCGCCGCCTCGACCGGCGGCTCGCCCGGCGCCCAGGAGAGGGCGAGCGCACCGCCGACCAGCGCGAGCAGGAAGCCGATCAGGAAGCCGCCTATGTTGGAGACCACCAGCGACACCAGGGCCAGCAGGATCGTCGCGACACCGGCGAAGACCCGGGTGGCCGACTGGAACCACATGGTCAGGCCCAGCGTGAACAGCAGCACGCCGATGATCAGCGACCCCGCGCCGGCCGTCGTCGCCATGGCGAGCGACATGTGGCCCAGCTTGAGCGTGGCGTAGGGGAAGTACGCGATGGGTATTCCGCCCAGCAGCGTGAACAGACCGGCCCAGAACGGCCGGGTGCCCCGCCAGTCACGGAATCGCAGACGCAGCCGGGTGAAGGCACCGGCGCTCTGGACCGGAGTCTCGGCACTCATGGAAAAAGCTCCCTGGGTCCGGTGGAGGTACGTACCGGCTCGGCCGTAGGCGTGGAGAAGCCGGAAGTGTGGGTCTGTGAGGGGGGCCCGGCGCGCGGACCGGCCGGGCGGTGGGGCGGAGAAGCGATCGCTTCTCCGCCCCCGGGACAGCTCAGCCGCCCCGGAACACCCCGGTGACGGAAGCCGTCTAGTAGCACTCCATCTTGGCGTCCGTGCCGAGACGCATCGACAGGCCGTTCAGCGTGAACGTGCCGGCCGTGGTCGCCCACGCCGTCTGCTCGACGCCGTAGAGGTCGGCCGACTCCGCCTGCTGGGCGAAGCCGCCCGGCAGCACGCTCTCGCCCTGCTTGACGTCGGGGCCGAGGGTCTTGTCCTTGACCGCAACACCGATGTCGATGTTGCTGAACTTCGCATCGGCGTCGAGCTGGGCGACGTCGATGTAGAGGTTCTTGGCCGTGACCGGCTTGTCCCTGCCCGCGTCAAGACGAAGGTAGATCGTCTTGTTGAGGACCGGGATCTTCGTCGCCACCGACTGGCACATCTTGGTGATCGTCGCGTCGGTGAACGACGAGATGGCGACCGGGACCTGCGTCTTCTTCTCACCATCGGTCGACGTGTAGACGGTGTCGATGCCGCCGTACTGGGCGAAACCCTCACCGTGCAGGTGACCGGCCGTCACCTTGAACTGCTGGCCGGACACGCTGAACGACGCCGCGAGCGCGCCCTGCGCCAGGCCGACACCCACCGCCGCCGTCGCGAGCACGCTGGGCACCATGACCACAGCGAACCGCTTCCATCTGGTCCCGCCACGCACTTGGGACTCCATATTTCCTCCTTCTCGGACGTACATCTCCTGCTCCGGCCCGTCGCCGTGAACGGCGGCTCGGCCGGGCAGGGATGGGAGAAGTGCTACGTCCTCGGGAAGGAGAGCGCCCGAGCTCGGCGGCGCGTACGACGCGCCCGATCACCGGCGATCACCCCCGAGCGACAACCACTGGTCGCGCCTGACACGCATCACGCACAACCCTGCTGGACAGGCTTCGCCGGGTGGGCGAAGACCCCCCTGTCCGAGAACCGGCGTCACTGCCGCCGGTTCTGCTCGGTGGGGACCCAGGAGTTCCCGCGGCCCGACCGGCTGTCGGGGTACGGGCAATGGACCGAGCGTCGCCGATCGTGGTGCATTCTCGCCGTCGGCACAAGGGGGTTCGTTACTGGCTAGTAACGGCCGGATAACCGCACGACGACCCGCCGGTTCCGTTCGGCGACGCTGGGTGCACCGCAGGGACCGTACAAAACTATTGATCGCTGGACATAATCCGACAGATCACCGGCCGTGACTTACTCGCAGTAACAGCGGCCGCGATTACCAAGATTTGGCAAAGCGCGGCCGCATCGGCATCCGTGATCCGTTCGACAACTCGAACCCCACGCACCCGAACCCCCGGCAAATCAACCGGAATCGGGCAACGGTGCCCGGTTGCTCAGAACAGGGCCCGCGCCAGCGCCCGGCGTGCGGCGATCACCCGCGGGTCGTCGGCGCCGACCACCTCGAACAGCTTCAGCAGCCGCACCCGTACGGTCTCGCGGTCGTCGCCCGCCGTGCGCCCCACCGTCTCGATGAGCCGGCCGAAGGCGTCCTCGACATGGCCGCCCGCCAGGTCCAGGTCGGCGGCGGCGATCTGCGCCTCGGCGTCCCCCGGCTTCTCGGCGGCCTCCTTGCGCACCTGCTGGGGGTCCATCTCCTGCACCCGCCCGAGCAGTTCGGCCTGGGCGAGGCCCAGCGTGGCCTCGGGGTTGCCCGGGTCGTCGGCGAGGACGTTCCGGTACGCCTGGACGGCACCGGCGAAGTCACCGCTGTCCAGCGCCCGTACGGCGGCCTCCAGCAGGGCGTCGTACGGACCGGCGGCCTCGGCCGGGGCGGCCTGGACGCCGCCGGGCTCGGCGTCGGGGTCGACGGCGAGGCCGGTCAGACCGAAGCGCTGCTCGCCGACCTGCACCAGCTGGTCCAGGGTCTGGCGGATCTGCGCCTCGCCCGCGGCCCCCTGGAAGAGCGGCAGCGCCTGTCCGGCCACCACCGCGAAGACCGCCGGGATCCCCTGGATCCCGAACTGCTGCATCAGCATCTGATTGGCGTCGACGTCGATCTTGGCGAGGAGGATGCGTCCGTTGTACTCGACGGTGAGCCGCTCGAGGAGCGGGCTCAGCTGCTTGCAGGGCTCGCACCACTCGGCCCAGAAGTCGATGACGACCGGGACCTCGGTGGACCGCTGCAGAACGTCGCGCTCGAAGCCGGCCTCGTCGACGTCGATGACGAGATCGGCCGGGGAGATCGCGCCCCCGCCGCCCTGCCGGGCCGCTTCCGCGCGCGCCTGCTCCGCCTTCGCCTTGGCCTCCTGGGCCGCCTTCACCGCGGCGAGGTCGACGACTCCGCTCATGGACATGTTCCGTGGCTGCATGCGTCTATCCTCCCCCGTACACCGCGTGTGCGTGAAAACGCCCGGGAAAGCCAGGCGTACGTGTGCTGTTGGCGCCGGGTCCCCACCCCACGCCGGTGGTCGTCGCTCGGCGCGCCGGTCATGCGCGCTTTCGCTACGGGTCGTAGCGTAATACCGGCCGGGGCTCGCTGAACAGCATGTTCCGGTGATCTCCCTCACGACCGCACGGAACCGGCCGGTTATCGTCGGACCATGCAGAGCCGCACCCCAGCCAGTCGCACCGGGCGCCCGCGCAGCGCCGCCGCGGATGCCGCGATCCTGGCCGCGACCCGTGCGGCCCTGGTCGAACTGGGCTGGTCCAAGCTCACCCTGGGAGACGTGGCGCTCCGCGCCGGGGTCGCGAAGACCACCCTCTATCGGCGCTGGGCGGGCAAGAACGAGCTGGTCGTGGACGCCGTCGCGGAACTTTTCGACGAGCTGACCCTGCCCGACCGCGGCTCGCTGGCCGCCGACATCGAGGGCGTGGTGCTCCAGTTCGCGGCGATCCTGGCCCGCCCGGAGGCCAGGAGCGGGCTGATGGCGGTGGTCGCGGAGTCGACGAGGGACGAGGCCCTGCGGGAACGCATCCGCGCCTCGATCGTCGCACGGCAGAAGCGTCTCGTTCTCGCCGGCCGGGCACGGGCGCAGGCGCGGGGCGAACTGCCGCCGGAGTCCGACGCCGCCACGGCGGCCCGCACCGTCGACCTGATCTTCGACATGGTGGCCGGCGCGGTGGTGCACCGCACCCTGGTGAGCGCGGAACCGGCCGACGAGGAGTGGGTGCACGGCTTCACCCGGGTCCTGCTGTCGGGCCTCACCGCCGCCCCCGGCACCGGCTGACCGGCCCTGAACCGGCCACGGTCGGCCGGTAGTCGCCTGTCGCCGCCTCCGGCGCGCTGCGAGGATCACGATCATCCCCACCGGGGACGTACGGGACACCGAGCAGCCGGGGAGGCGCGCATGACCGGGACCGGAACCGAACCCGTCACCGCACGGATCGACACCTCCAGGCCGCACCCGGCCCGGGTCTACGACTGGTTCCTCGGCGGCAAGGACAACTACCCGGTCGACGAGGAACTGGGCCGGCGGATCATGGGCGTCGACGGCACGGCCCGGCACGTCGCCCGCACCAACCGCTGGTTCATGCAGCGGGTCACCCGGTGGCTGGCCGGTGAGGCGGGCGTCCGCCAGTACCTGGACATCGGCACCGGCATCCCCACCGAGCCCAATCTGCACCAGATAGCGCAGGGCATCGCGCCGGAGTGCCGCGTCGTCTACACGGACAACGACCCGATCGTGCTGAAGCACGCCGAGGCGCTCCTGCACAGCAGCCCCGAGGGCGTCACCGACTACGTCCAGGCCGATGTGCGCGAGCCCGGCCGCATCCTGGAAGAGGCCCGCGAGAGCCTGGACTTCGAGCGGCCGGTGGCGCTGTCCCTGGTGGCGCTGACGCACTTCCTCGGCGACGAGGACGACCCGTACGGGCTGGTGGCGCGGCTCGTCGAGGCGCTCCCGTCCGGCAGTCACCTCGTCCTGTCGCAGCTCACCGCCGACTTCGACCCCGAGGCGGTCGGCCGCGGGGTCGAGATGTACAAGGCGGGCGGCGTCACCCTCGCCCCGCGCAGCCGCGCGGAGATCGCCCGCTTCTTCGAAGGGCTGGAGCCGGTCGATCCGGGTCTGGTCCAGCTGACCGACTGGCATCCCGAACTCGCGGACGGGGAGACGGTCGACGAGCACGCCGTGATCTCCCTGTACGGCGCGGTGGCCCGCAAGCCGTGACACGGCTGTGTGGAGGGGACCGCTCATGTCGAGCGGTCCCCGCCATACGGGCCGGATCACCGCGGCACGCGCGGAACCGGTCGGGGACGCGCGTCGAGCCGCAGATACGGAGTTCCGAACTCCTGGCTCCGCGCCGCAGCATCCCGACGGACGGCGCCGCGCGCCTTCCTCTCCGGTCGTTCAACCGGTGTGCCGCCGTGATTCAAGGGGCTCCGCGCCGCAGAATCCTGGCGGGCGGCGCCCTACGCCGTCCCCTCCGGTCGTCCAACCGGTGTGCCGCCGTGATTCATGGGACACAGAAGGGCACTACCTTGCTCATACTCAGACGGGCGCTGGGCACCACACTCGCCGCGGCCCTCGGTTCGCTGCTGCTGACCGTTCCGGGAGCCGCCCCGGCGTTCGCGGCGGGCGGCGTGCCGCTGCCGTTGTACTCCCTCGCCGACATGGAGGTCGACGGGAGCAACCAGCGGGTCTTCCTCAGCATGCCCGCGGGGGCGGACGGCCGGGTCGTGGTGACGGACTACGCCGGCGGGAACAGCACCTGGCTGGGCGGCCTGCCGGGCGCCGGCGGGCTGGCCCTCTCGCCCGACTCCCGGACCCTTTACGTGGCCGCGCGGGACATCGACACCATCGTCGCGTACGACACCGCGACACTGACGGAGACCGCACGGTACTTCGTGGGCGAGGACACCGCCCCGTGGAGCCTGGCTTTCGCGGGTGGGAAGCTGTGGTTCGGGTACGGCAACACCGGGGACCTCGGGTCGGTCGACGTGTCCGGTGCCGAGCCGGTGATCGAACTCGGTCTGGACGCTTCACTGGACTGGGGGGCGGAGCTCGTCGCCTCCCCCGCCGACCCCGATGTGCTGGTGGCCGGCACGGGCAACCCCAACGTCAACACCCTCACGGTGTACGACGTGAGCAGCGGGTCGCCCGAGGTGACCGCCCGACGGGTCTTCTCCGGGACCGAGATGAACGGTCTGCGGGACCTGGACGTGACACCCGACGGCCGGAGCGTCGTCGTGGCCGCCCTCGTATCGCCCGGCTACCAGGCCTTCCGCCTCGACGACCTCTCGAACCAGGGAACCCCCGCGGCTTCGCCCTCTCCCCTGGCCGTCGCCGTCGCACCCGACGGCACGGTGGCCGGAGGAACCTCCAACAACAGCGTCGGCGTGCCGGACCTGTCCTTCTACGCGCCGGGCGCTCCCGCTCCGCTGACCACGGTCGAGCTGGGCGGTGACACCGAGAGGCTGGTGGACGAGGGGCTTGCCTGGGCGCCGGACGGGAGCCGGGTCTTCGCCGTGACACAGCAGACCGGCGTCATGGGACTCCGGTTCCATGCGCGGCAGGTCGCCACCACCGTGCAGACCACCCTTGTCCTCGAGGCGCCCCCGACCAGCAGGAGGTACCGGGAACTGACCGTCACCGGCACCCTGGCTCCGGCGGCCGGCTTCGCTCCCGGCGCCACCGTCGCGGTGAAGCGCTACGACGCCGCCGCTCCGGAAGGTATCTCGCTGGGCACCGTCACCGTGGCGGCCGACGGCACCTTCGCCGTGACCGACACGCCGAGCAGTCTCGGTCCGGTGAGGTACGGCGTGGCGTACGCCGGTGACCCCTGGCACACCGCGGCCTCCGCCGAGGTGACCGTGGAGATCACCCGCCGCTGACACGGCCTCCGGCACGGACGTCGCCGTGGCCCGGATCAGGACCGCGGACCACGGCGATCTCCCCTCCGCTCGTTCTCGGAGCGGGACACCGGCTCCCCGCCCGGAACACCTCTGACCAGTGGCACGACGGCGGGGGCGGCCGCGTCGGCGGCCGCCCCCGCCGCCCTGACCGGGCGGCGTCGGGTCTAGAACCCGGCGGGCTCCGTGTAGACGCCCCACTCGTCGCGCAGGACGCCGCAGATCTCGCCCAGCGTCGCCTCCGCGCGTACGGCGTCCAGCATCGGCTCGATCATGTTGGCGCCGGAGCGGGCGGCCGCGACCATGGCGTCGAGCGCGCCGCGCACCTTCGCGTCGTCCCGGGCGGCCTTGCGCTCGCCGAGCAGTCGCACCTGCTCGCGCTCCACCTCGTGGCTGACCCGCAGGATCTCCAGGTCGCCGGTGACGGACCCGGTGTGGACGTTGACGCCCACGACCCGCTTGTCGCCCTTCTCCAGCGTCTGCTGGTAGCGGAACGCCGACTCGGCGATCTCGCCGGTGAACCAGCCGTCCTCGATGCCGCGCAGGATGCCGGAGGTGATCGGCCCGATCGGGTGCTTCCCGTCCGGGTGGGCGCGCAGCCCGCGCTCCTTGATCTGCTCGAAGATCTTCTCCGCGTCGGCCTCGATGCGGTCGGTGAGCTGCTCGACGTACCAGGAACCGCCCAGCGGGTCCGCGACGTTGCCGACGCCGGTCTCCTCCATCAGCACCTGCTGGGTGCGCAGGGCGATCTCGGCGGCCTGCTCGCTGGGCAGCGCGAGGGTCTCGTCGAGGGCGTTGGTGTGGAGGGAGTTCGTCCCGCCGAGCACCGCCGCCAGCGCCTCCACGGCCGTCCGTACGACGTTGTTGTACGGCTGCTGCGCGGTCAGCGAGACACCGGCGGTCTGGGTGTGGAACCGCAGCCACTGCGCCTTGTCGCTCCTGGCGCCGTACACGTCCCGCATCCAGCGCGCCCAGATCCGCCTGGCCGCACGGAACTTGGCGATCTCCTCGAAGAAGTCGACGTGCGCGTCGAAGAAGAAGGAGAGGCCGGGCGCGAAGACGTCGACGTCCAGGCCGCGGCTGAGGCCCAGTTCCACGTACCCGAAGCCGTCCGCGAGCGTGTACGCCAGCTCCTGCGCGGCCGTCGCCCCGGCCTCGCGGATGTGGTAGCCGGAGACCGACAGCGGCTTGTAGGCGGGGATGCCGGCCGCGCAGTGCTCCATCAGGTCGCCGATCAGGCGCAGATGGGGCTCGGGCTGGAAGAGCCACTCCTTCTGCGCGATGTACTCCTTGAAGATGTCCGTCTGCAGCGTGCCGTTGAGCACGGCCGGGTCGACGCCCTGGCGCTCGGCGGCGACGAGGTACATGCAGAACACGGGCACGGCGGGCCCGCTGATGGTCATCGACGTGGTGACGTCGCCGAGCGGGATGTCCCGGAACAGGACCTCCATGTCGGCCGCCGAGTCGATCGCCACCCCGCAGTGCCCGACCTCGCCCAGGGAGCGCGGGTCGTCGGAGTCGCGGCCCATGAGCGTCGGCATGTCGAAGGCGACGGAGAGGCCGCCCCCGCCGTTGCCGAGGATCATCTTGTACCGCTCGTTGGTCTGCTCCGCGTTGCCGAACCCGGCGAACTGCCGGATGGTCCACGTCCGCCCCCGGTAGCCGGTCGGATACAGCCCGCGGGTGAAGGGGTACTCCCCCGGCCAGCCGATCCGTTCGAAACCCTCATAGGTGTCCCCGGCCCGGGGCCCGTACACCGGCTCCACGGGATCGCCGGAGAGCGTGGTGAAATCCGCGTCGCGCTTGCGCGCGGCGTCGTACCGGGCCTGCCAGCGTCGGCGGCCCTCCTCGATGGCGTCAGCGTCCATGCCTTCAAATTTACTAGGACGTCCAAGTAAATGTCGATGGCGGACCGCCGCACGCTGCTCCGTACGGCGGTGGGACGCGTTATGCGACGGCGGGGGCCTCGTCCGCGACCTTGCCCTCCAGCTCACGGCTGATCCTGCGCTCCACGAAGAACGCGGCGGTGGGGACGGTCCCGGCGAGCAGCACCCAGAGCTGCTTCTTGACCGGCCACTTCGCCTTGGAGCCGAGGTCGAAGGCGAAGATCAGGTAGACGACGTACAGCCATCCGTGGGCGATGCTGACCACCTGCGTGAAGTCGGCAGCGCCACCCATGTCGAGCACGTACTTGCCGATCATGCCGAAAGTCAGCGCGACGAGGAGAACACCGGTGACGTAGGCCATGATCCGGTAGCGGGTCAGCACGCTCTTCTTCATGGAGTCGAGCGTAACGGGCCGTTCCGGGAGATCTTGTCAGGGGTCGCCCCCCTGCGGAGCCCCATCACCCGGGGCGCCTCCGGCGATGTGTGCGAGGAACGTGTGCAATGTGCACCGAAACCGCGAGTGCCGCATGAACACCGCGAGACGTTCTCCGCCGTTTGCCGGAGCGTCATCGCAAAGCAATGGCACTACAAATCAGGACATCGCCCTGCATAAAACCTCCTCCCCGATGTCCCACCCGACGCCGCCGGGCGCCCGCACCTACGCCCGGAGCTGCCACTCCCCCCTTCCGATGGTTTTAAGATCAACAACAGGCCGCCCCTTCGTACCGGTGGCCTGTTCCCCGTTCTCTTGGCAGCCGCGAACGTCGTCTGCCGTACGGGCCGGGCGGAAGCACGCGTGAAGAAAGGTGAACACCATGGTCCTCGGACTGCTGCGACGCCTGCGTCCGCACGGCGCCTCCGACGCCGCGCCGGGCCTCTCGGTCCCCCTGCCGGCCGGCGCGGGGGCGTTCGGCTGCGAGGCCGTCGACGTCATGGGGCAGCCGCTGGGCGCGGTCGAGGTCACGGTGACCGCGCTGGACAGCCACCGCGTCGCGGCCCGCGGCACCACCGACCCGTACGGCTACTACATGGCGGCCCTGCCGCCGGGCAGGTACAGCGTGATGCTGTCGGCGGAGGGCCTGTCACCCGTCCGCGAGACCGTCGACATAGCCGCAGGGGTGGCTCTCGCCCCCGCACGCGTCACGCTGGCGCCCGGGCGCCGGCTGGAGCTGCCGCCCGCCGGCGCCTGGATGTTCGACCCTCCGCACACCGCGATCCGGTTCATCGCCAAGCACGTGGGCATGGCTCACGTCCACGGCCGCTTCACCCGGTTCGAGGGCGGCATCCGGATCGCGGAGGACATGAGCGACTCCCGGGTCTCGGTACGCATCGACGCCTCCAGCATCTCGACGGGCAACCAGACCCGCGACAACCACCTGCGGTCGGCCGACTTCCTCGACGTCGAGAACTATCCGTACATCGACTTCACCAGCACGCGGTTCGCCTACCACGGCGGCTCCAAGTGGACCGTGCACGGCACCCTCACGATGCACGGCACCAGTCGCTCGGTGGGCCTCGACACCGAGTACCTCGGCACCGTGAACGGCGGCTACGAGCAGGAGCTGCGCTGCGCCGCCCTCGCGAAGGCGGAGCTGCACCGCGAGGACTTCACCCTCAACTGGCGTTCGATGCTCGCCCGCGGCATCGCCGTCGTCGGGCCGACGGTCCAGCTGGCGCTCGACGTACAGGCCATGTACCGGACCCACGACACACCGACCCCGCCCCACTAGGCGCGCCGTCCGGAGTCCGGATCGCCCGGACGCCGCGGCGGTTCTCAGTCCTCCTCGAAGTCCCCCGCCGCGAGCCGCAGCGGGCGGAGCATCGCGAAGATCTCGCCGCACTCCTCGGCGTCGTACGCGCCCAGACCGAAGTCCATGGCCATCAGGTCGCGGGTGGCGGCCTCGACCACCTCGCGGCCCTTGTCGGTGATGGTCGCGAGGGTGCCGCGGCCGTCGTTGGGGTTGGGGCGCTTGGCGACCAGGCCCGAGCGCACCAGGCGGTCCACGGTGTTCGTCACCGACGTGGGGTGCACCATGAGCCGCTCGCCGATCTTGGACATCGGCAGCTCACCGGACTTGGAGAAGGTCAGCAGCACCAGCGCCTCGTACCGCGCGAACGTGAGCCCGTACGGCTTGACCACCGCGTCCACCTCGGCCAGCAGGATCTGCTGCGCCCGCATGATCGAGGTGATCGCGGCCATCGACGGCACGTTTCCCCAGCGCTGCTTCCAGAGCTCGTCGGCGCGGGCGATGGGATCGAACGAGAGACTGAGCGGCTTCGGCACGGACCAGACCCTACCCGCCGGTCATATGTCGGTCAGCCCCGTCTCACTCATCGGTCCCCGGTCGTCCGTCGCCCCGCGCCAGGTGACGTTCGACGGTCTCCACCTTGGAGGTGAGGCCGTCCGCCACACCCGGGCGGATGTCCGCCTTGAGGACCAGGGAGACGCGCGGCGCGCGTGCCTCCACGGCGGCCACGGCTCGCTTGACCACGTCCATGACCTCGTCCCAGTCGCCTTCGATCGAGGTGAACATGGCGTCGGTGCGGTTCGGCAGGCCGGATTCACGGACCACCCGCACGGCGTCGGCGACGTACTCCCCCACGTCCTCGCCGACGCCGAGCGGCGTCACGGAGAAGGCGACGATCATGCCTTCACGGCCCCTTCGGCGCGGGCACGGGAGGCGATCACCGCGTCCTCGGCCTCGCGCTTGAGGCGGCGGTCGGCGAAGAAGCCACCGGTCGGCAGGACCGACATCAGGAAGTAGAAGGCGGCGGTCCCCAGCGACCACTTGGCGCGGTTCCAGGCGTCGGCCCAGAAGAGCACGTACACGACGAAGAGGAAGCCGTGGATCGCCCCCATCACCGGGACGGCGTTGAAGTCCGTGGTCCGCTTCAGGACCGAGCAGACGAGCAGCAGCAGGAACGAGATCGCTTCGGGGCCCGAGACCAGGCGGAGGCGGCGGAGGGCGGAGGCGGTCTTGATGTCCACGGGTCACCTTCGGTGGGAGAGACGTCGGCGTCTACGGGTCGGACGGCTTGTGAACGCACGCACAAGCGCGCGTCCATTGTGGCAAACCCCGTCCGCGACCGCGGGAGGGGGGCCATGAGGGTTCGATCAGGGCGCGACTCCACCTTCGGGATCTGTCGGCGGGGGCGAAGGTGCGGCTACCGTCGCAAGCGTGGCGATGTTCCGACTTCAGAGCAGCAAGGTGCTCGCCGTCGACATGACCGGGGATGCCGTGAAGGCGAAGAACGGCTCCATGGTCGCGTACGACGGTGACATGGCCTTCAAGAAGCTCAGCGGCGGCGGTGAGGGCCTGAGGGGGATGGTGACCCGGCGGCTCACGGGTGAGCAGATGACGTTGATGGAGGTGAAAGGGCACGGGACCTGCTTCTTCGCGGACCGGGCCTCCGAGATCAATCTGGTGGGTCTGCAGGGCGACAAGCTGTACGTGGAGTCCAGCAACCTGCTGGCGACGGATGGTGGTCTGCGCACCGGGACCACGTTCACGGGGATGCGCGGGGCCTCGCAGGGCAACGGGCTGTTCACGACCACGATCGAGGGCCACGGCCAGGCGGCGCTCCTGTCGGACGGGCCGGCCGTGCTGCTCCGGGTCAGCCCGCAGTACCCGCTGACGGTCGACCCGGGCGCCTATGTGGCCCACCAGGGGAACCTGCGGCAGTCCTTCCAGTCGGGTGTGACCTTCCGCACGCTGCTGGGCGAGGGCGGCGGCGAGGCCTTCCAGATCCGGTTCGAGGGCGACGGGCTGGTCTACGTGCAGCCCAGCGAGCGGAACACGATCGCGGGTGACGTCTGACATGGGCTTCCGGGAGATCAACGCGAAGATGATCGAGGCGACGGTGTCGCCGGGTCAGCGGCTGTTCAGTCAGCGCGGCGCGATGCTCGCGTACAAGGGGGACGTGAGCTTCACCCCGAACAGGGCCGGTGGCCAGGGCGGGCTGATGTCGATGATCGGCCGGCGGGTGGCCGACGAGGACACGCCCCTGATGACCGTGGAGGGCAGCGGCACCGTGCTGTTCGGGCACGGCGGCCACCACGTGCAGGTGATCGACCTCGCCGGGGACACGCTGTACGTCGAGGCCGACCGGCTGCTGGCCTTCGAGGGCACGCTGGAGCAGGGCACGGTGTTCCTCGGCTCGCAGGGCGGGGTGATGGGCATGGTCCGGGGGCAGGTCTCCGGGCAGGGCCTGTTCACGACCTCGCTCAAGGGGCACGGCTCCGTCGCCGTGATGGCGCACGGAGGGGTGATCGAGGTCCCGATCACCCCGCAGCGGCCGGTGCACGTCGACCCGCAGGCGTACGTCGCCCACCACGGCGACGTCCGCAACAAGCTGTCCACGGCCCTCGGCTGGCGGGACATGGTGGGCCGCGGCTCCGGCGAGGCCTTCCAGCTGGAGCTGAGCGGCAGCGGTGCCGTGTACGTGCAGGCGTCGGAGGAGAAGCTGTGAGCACCTACGGAACCCCGGGCGGCGCCGGTCCCACGGTCTTCGACCCGACGACGCTGCCGGCCGACGACAACGTCGATCACTACACCTTCTGCGTGGAGCTCAAGGGCACCCAGTGGTTCATGCAGAAGGGGAAGATGATCGCCTACTACGGTTCGATCGAGTTCAACGGGATCGGGCACGGGCGACTCGACCGACTCGTCCGTACGTCGTTCCATTCGCCTCTGCACGCGAGCGACTGGGTCGTGGCGGAGGGCTCGGGCAAGATGCTCCTCGCCGACCGGGCCTTCGACGTGAATTCGTACGACCTCGAGGACGGCAATCTGACCATTCGCTCGGGCAACCTCCTAGCTTTTCAGCCAAGTCTGTCGCTGAAGCAGTCGATCGTGCCGGGTTTCCTGACGCTGATCGGAACCGGAAAGTTCGTGGCCGCGTCGAACGGTCCGGTGGTGTTCATGGAACCCCCCATCCGGGTGGACCCGCAGGCGCTGGTCGGATGGGCGGACTGCCCCTCCCCGTGCCACCACTACGACCACGGCTACATGACCGGCCTGATGGGCGGTCTACGTGCGCTGACGGGCCTCGGCGGGGCCTCCGGCGAGGAGCACCAGTTCGAGTTCGTGGGGGCGGGCACGGTGCTGCTCCAGTCGTCCGAGACGCTGATGGCGGAGCAGGCCACGGGGGTGACTCCGCATGAGCCGGGGGTGCCCGGTGGTGGGGTTCCGGGAGGCCACGGACAGGGGTCGGGCACACCGCGCCTTCCCGGACAGCTGGGAGACCTCCAGCGTCGCTTCGGGCTGTGAGCGGTAGTGTGCGGGGTGTGACATCGAACGCCTGAACGCGATGTCACACGGAAGCCTTATTAGTTCGCCATTCAACTTCCTTAGGTAGACTTCATTCATGGAGACCGAGACGGCCACCCGCTGGCTGACCAATGCGGAGCAGTGCGCCTGGCGCACCCACCTGGAGGTCAACAGGCTGTTGACGTACCAGCTCGAGAAGGATCTGCAGCCGTTCGGCCTGACGATGAACGACTACGAGATCCTGGTGAACCTGTCCGAGTCGGAGGACCGGCGGATGCGGATGAGCGACCTCGCCTCCGCGACCATGCAGTCGAAGAGCCGCCTCTCGCACCAGATCACCCGCATGGAGAACGCGGACCTGGTCCGGCGGGAGAACTGCGAGTCCGACCGCCGCGGGCTCTACGCGGTCCTCACCGACCACGGGATGGAGACCATGCAGAAGGTCGCGCCCCATCACGTGGCGTCCGTGCGCCGGCACTTCATCGACCTGCTCTCCCCCGAGGCGCTCACCGAGCTCGACAAGGCCCTCAAGCCCATCGCGGAGCATCTGCGCGGGCAGCGGGGACGTCACTGACGCCTTTCAGCGGGCGAGCGGCAGGCGGAGTTCGAACAGGGCTCCGCCGGCCGGCGCCGCACCCGCCGTGAGCGTCCCGCCGTGCCGTACGGCGACGTCCCTCGCGATCGCCAGCCCCAGCCCCGCGCCACCGTCGTCGCGGCTGCGGGCGGCGTCCAGCCGTACGAACCGCTCGAAGATCCGCTCCCGGTCGGCCTCGGCCACCCCCTCGCCGTCGTCGGCCACCGCCAGGACCGCCCGGTCGCCCTCCCGCCGTACGGTCACGGTGACCCGCTCGCGGGCGTGCCGCCGGCCGTTGTCCAGCAGGTTGGCGAGCACCCGGCCGAGCTGCCCCCGCGATCCGGTCACCTCCACCGGCTCCGCGTCCACCGTCACGCCCGTACGTCCCGCGGCCTCCTCGCGGGCCAGCGCCGACAGGTCGACCCGGGCGTCGGCGGGCCGCTCCCCCGCGTCAAGCCGGGCGAGCAGCAGCAGATCGGCGGCGAGGTGCTGGAGCCGCACGGTGTCCTCGACGGCACCGTCCAGGTCGAGCAGCTCGGGATGGGCGGCGGCCACCTCCAGCTGGGTGCGCAGGGACGCGATCGGGCTGCGCAGCTCGTGCGAGGCGTCGGCGACGAACCGCCGCTGGCGCTCCACGGACGCCTCCAGCGCGGCGAGCGTCTCGTTGGTGGTGCGGGCCAGACGGGCGATCTCGTCGTGGGTCGCCGGTTCGGGGACGCGGCGGGCGAGGTCCTCGGAGGCGGTGATCGCGGCCATCTCGCTCCGGATGCCCTCCACCGGGCGCAACGCCCGGCCGGTGACCAGCCAGGTCACCGCGGCGACGACCACCAGGAGCAGTGGGAAGCCGATGAGCATCACGGTCAGCGCGGTCCGCACGGCGCTGTGCTCGGCGGCCAGGGGGGCGCCCGCGTGGACGGTGAGGCGGCCGTGGTCGGGGCTCTCGACCTCCACGGCGGCGAAGCGGTAGTCCTCGGTGTCGCCGTCGATGGTGGCGGAGCCGTTGCTGAAGGTGGTCTCGTGGCCGATCTCGCCGGGGGCCAGGGACTCGTCGGAGTCGCCGCCCCCGTCGGAGTCGTCCGAGTCCTCCGAGTCGTCGTCATCGTCGTCGCCCGGTGCCGACGGCCGCGGCTTCACCTCGGTCGTCGCCGTGCCGCTGATCCGCTCCAGGTCCTCACTGCCCGCGACCAGCTTCCCGTCCTCGTCGACGATCTGCACCGGGCCGTCGTCGCCGTCCAGCCCCGACAGTCCGCCGTACGGCGTCCGGGCGGCGAGCTCGGAGGCGACCGCCCGCGCGGAGCGTTCCGCCTGGGTACCCGCCTCGGCGGTCAGGTTGGAGCGCAGCGACAGCAGTACGGCAGTGCCGGCCGCGACGAGGGCGACGGCGACCACGAGGGTGGCGCCGAGCGTCGCCCGCGCACGGACCGAGCCGAACAGCCGGCTCACGGCGCCGTCTCCAGCCGGTAACCGGCGCCGCGCACGGTGCGGATGAGACCGGCGCGCAGTTTGCGGCGCAGGGCGCTGATGTAGACCTCGACGATGTTGGGGTCGCCGTCATAGGCGAAGTCCCAGACGTGTTCGAGGATGTCGGCCTTGGAGACCACCTCGCCGGCCCGCAGCACCAGGTGCTCGAGCACCGAGAACTCCTTGGCGGTCAGGGCCACTTCGTCCTCGCCCAGGAAGACCCGGCGGGCGGCGGTGTCCACCTTGAGGTCGCCGTGCACATGGACCGGGGAGGCCCCGGCGCCCTGGCGGCGGCGCAGCAGCGCCTTGATCCTGGCGACGAGCACGACGTACGAGAACGGCTTGGTGAGGTAGTCGTCGGCGCCGGTGTCGAGGCCCTCGGCCTCGTCGTACTCGCCGTCCTTCGCCGTGAGCATCAGGATCGGCACGTCGTGTCCGGCGGCGCGCAGGGCGGCGCAGACGCGGTAGCCGTTCAGGCCGGGCAGCATGATGTCGAGGATGAGGAGGTCGTACGTGCCCTCCGTGGCCCGGTGCAGGCCCTCCCGGCCGTCGTGGACGACGTCCACGGCGTAGCCCTCGGCGGTGAGGCCCTTGGCGAGCGACAGGGCGAGCCGCTTTTCGTCCTCCACGATCAACAGGCGCATGGGGTCAAGGGTCGCAAAGGGAACCTGAAGATCCCTTCAGGCGGTTTCAGGTTCCTCTCAGCGTCGGTCGGCGAGATTGAAGGCGTCGAAAACGAAGCAGCTCGGGAGGAACCAGCATGAAGCGCAACATCGTGATCGCCGTCGTCACGGCCGCGGCCCTGGTCGGGGGCGGTACGGCCACGGCCCTCGCGGTCTCGGGGGACGACGCGCCGACAACGCGGGCGACGGAGAACCGGGCGGCGGACGACGACGGGCGCGACGACGACCGGGGGCGCGCGGACGCCGACGATCAGGACGACGACGGCGACGACCGGGACGACAGCGACGACCGCGTCGCCTCCTCCGGTGACGTCACCGCCGCCGACGCCATCGCCGCCGCGCTGAAGCACACGCCGGGTACGGCCGTCTCCGCCGAACTGGACGACAGGGTCTGGGAGGTCGACGTCCTCGGCGGCGGGGACACCTGGCACAGCGTGCGGATCGACCCGGGCAGCGGCAAGGTCCTGGGCGCCTCGGAGGACGACGAGGACGACGCCGATGAGGTGCGGGCCGCGTTGAAGGGGGCGTCGGTGACGGCCGGGGAGGCCGCGAAGGCGGCCGCCACCGAGGGGACGGTGACGTCGGTGGACCTGGACGACGACGATGACAAGGGGTGGGAGGCCGAGACGCGTGCCTCCGGCGGGGACGAGCGGGACTGGCGGGTCGATCCGAGCAGCGGCAAGGTCACGGCGGACCGTGACGACTCGGACGACGACTGATTGTTTCCCGCCCCCGCCGCCCCCTCCCTTCCCGTCCCTGGGGGCTGCCGCCCCCAGACCCCCGCTTCGGCCCTGGACGGGCCTCATCCTCAAACTCCCCTGGAGGGGCACCCCCGGACGGGCTGGCTGATGCCGGACGGGCTGAGAAGTCAGCCCCGCGTCAGCCCCGCCACCAGTTCGTCCGCCGCCCGGTACGGGTCCAGGTCCCCGGCGATGATGCGTTCCGCCAGCGCGTCCAGGCGGCGGTCGCCGTGGAGGTCGCCGATGCGTTCCCTCAGGGCCGTGACCGCGATGGTCTCGACCTCGCGGGAGGCGCGGGCCAGGCGGCGGGTCGTCAGGACGCCGTGTTCCTCCATCCACGCGCGGTGCTTCTCCAGGGCCTCGACGACCTCGTCGACGCCCTCCGCGCGGGCCGCGACCGTCTTGACGATCGGGGGGCGCCAGTCGCCGGGGGCGCGGGACTCGCCGAGGCCGAGCATGTGGTTCAGCTCGCGGGCGGTCGCGTCGGCGCCGTCGCGGTCGGCCTTGTTGACGACGTAGACGTCGCCGATCTCCAGGATTCCGGCCTTGGCGGCCTGGATGCCGTCACCCATGCCGGGCGCCAGCAGCACCACGGAGGTGTCGGCCTGGGAGGCGATCTCCACCTCCGACTGGCCGACGCCGACCGTCTCGACCAGGATCACGTCGCAGCCGGCCGCGTCCAGGACGCGGATGGCCTGCGGGGCGGCCCACGCGAGGCCGCCCAGGTGGCCGCGCGTCGCCATGGAGCGGATGTAGACGCCGGGGTCGGAGGCGTGCTCCGACATGCGGACGCGGTCACCGAGCAGGGCACCGCCCGAGAAGGGGGAGGACGGGTCGACGGCCAGGACGCCGACCCGCTTTCCCTGTTTGCGGTACGCGCTCACCAGGGCCGAGGTCGAGGTGGACTTGCCGACGCCCGGGGAGCCGGTGAGACCCACCACGTACGCGTTCCCGGTCAGCGGCGCCAGGGCCGCCATGACCTCCCTGAGCTGTGGGGACGCCCCCTCCACCAGGGAGATCAGCCGGGCCACGGCCCGTGGCCTGCCTTCCCTGGCCTGGGCGACCAGCGAGGAGACGTCCTGCATCACAACTCCGTTCACGAGAGGGAAATCAGCAACCTGCGAAGAACCCCGGCTCAGGCCTTGGGTACCCGCACGATCAGCGCGTCACCCTGGCCGCCGCCGCCGCACAGCGCCGCCGCGCCGACGCCTCCGCCGCGCCGCTTCAGCTCCAGGGCGAGGTGCAGCACGAGCCGCGCGCCGGACATCCCGATCGGGTGACCCAGCGCGATGGCGCCGCCGTTGACGTTCACCTTTTCGATGGAAACGCCCAGGTCCTTCATTGACTGCACGGCGACCGCGGCGAAGGCCTCGTTGATCTCGATGAGGTCGAGGTCGGAAACCTCCAGGCCCTCCTTCTTCAGCGCGTGCCGGATCGCGTTGGACGGCTGCGACTGGAGGGAGTTGTCGGGTCCGGCCACGTTGCCGTGGGCGCCGATCTCGGCGATCCACTCCAGGCCCAGCTCCTGCGCCTTGGCCTTGCTCATCACGACCACGGCCGCCGCGCCGTCCGAGATCTGCGAGGAGGAGCCCGCGGTGATCGTGCCGTCCTTCGAGAAGGCCGGGCGCAGCTTGCCGAGCGACTCGACCGTGGTGTCGCCGCGGATGCCCTCGTCCTTGCTGAACAGGACCGGGTCGCCCTTGCGCTGCGGGATCTCGACCGGGGTGATCTCGGCCTCGTAGACGCCGTTCTTCTGCGCGGCGGCGGCCCGCTGGTGGGACAGGGCGGCGATCTCGTCCTGCTCGGGGCGGGCGATGCCGAGGCGGGTGTTGTGCTTCTCGGTGGACTCGCCCATGGCGATGTTCTCGAAGGAGTCGGTCAGACCGTCGTACGCCATGGCGTCGAGCATCTGCACCGCGCCGTACTTGAAGCCCTCGCGGGACTTCGGCAGCAGGTGCGGAGCGTTGGTCATGGACTCCTGGCCGCCGGCGACGATCACGTCGAACTCGCCGGCCCGGATCAGCTGGTCCGCGAGCGCGATGGCGTCCAGCCCCGAGAGGCACACCTTGTTGACGGTGAGCGCCGGGACGTTCATCGGGATGCCGGCCTTGACGGCGGCCTGGCGGGCCGGGATCTGGCCCGCGCCGGCCTGGAGCACCTGCCCCATGATCACGTACTGGACCTGGTCGCCGCCGATCCCCGCACGGTCGAGGGCGGCCTTGATCGCGAAGCCGCCGAGGTCGGCTCCGGAGAAGGACTTCAGTGACCCGAGCAGCCGACCCATCGGGGTGCGGGCGCCCGCGACGATGACGGAGGTGGTGCCGTTCGATGCGGAAGGTGCGGGAGATGCCGAAGATGCGGAAGTCATGAGCTGCGGTCCCCTTCCGGCTGCACAGCCGAGGAGTGAACGAGGGTTTACTGCGAATGTACTGACGTGCGGTGGACCCCGTCATCGCCCTTTCGGTGTGATCGCGCGCACGTTGCGTAACCATCGCGGGGGCGCTGCACTGAATCCATGCTGACGCGAATCGACCACATCGGGATCGCCTGTTTCGACCTGGACAAGACCGTGGAGTTCTACCGGGCCACCTACGGCTTCGAGGTGTTCCACTCCGAGGTCAACGAGGAGCAGGGCGTGCGCGAGGCCATGCTCAAGATCAACGAGACCTCCGACGGCGGGGCCTCCTACCTGCAGCTGCTCGAGCCGACCCGGGAGGACTCCGCCGTCGCCAAGTGGCTGGCGAAGAACGGCGAGGGCGTCCACCACATCGCCTTCGGTACGGCGGACGTGGACGCGGAGGCCGCGGACATCAAGGACAAGGGCGTACGCGTTCTGTACGAAGAGCCCCGGCGCGGCTCCATGGGGTCACGAATCACCTTCCTGCACCCCAAGGACTGCCACGGCGTACTGACGGAACTGGTCACTTCCGCGCCCGTTGAGTCGTCCGAGCACTGACCCACGTACATAAGGGCCGGTAGGGTTGGGTCCGGTCACCGCTCGATGCGTGGTGACCGAGTCCCGCCGTCTTCGGCGGCGGGATCGCCGGGGTCCGGGTTTCGGGGGGCGAGCGCGGGGCAGCAGCCCATGCTCCGCCGTTGATCTGACACCATTCCCCGGGGGCCCCGTCCGGCGGATGGGCGGAGCCCGGCCAGACTTGCGACCAGGGGACGGATGGGACCGCGCAGTGCGGGGCTACGAGAGCCAGGAGCGAGAGCCGGCGGCTGACGTCGACCACCTCTCTCGGTTCGAAGCCGAGATGAAGCGGCTGAAGACCGAGCGGGAAAAGGCGATCCAGCACGCCGAGGACCTCGGCTACCAGGTCGAGGTGCTGCGCGCCAAGCTGCACGAGGCGCGGCGCACCATCATGTCCCGGCCCGCGTACGACGGCGGTGACATCGGCTACCAGGCCGAGCAGTTGCTGCGCAACGCGCAGCTGCAGGCCGACCAGCTCCGCGCGGACGCCGAGCGGGAGCTGAGCCAGGCGCGGGCGCAGACCCAGCGGATCCTCCAGGAGCACGCGGAGCAGGCGGCCCGGCTCCAGGCGGAGCTGCACCAGGAGGCCGTGACGCGGCGCCAGCAGCTCGACCAGGAGCTGGCGGAGCGCCGGCAGACCGTCGAGTCGCACGTCAACGAGAACGTGGCGTGGGCGGAGCAGTTGCGCGCCCGCACCGAGCAGCAGGCCCGCCGGCTCCTCGACGAGTCCCGCGCGGAGACCGAGCAGGCGCTGGCCGCCGCCCGCGCGGAGGCGGAGCGGCTGACGGCCGAGGCCCGGCAGCGGCTGCAGAGCGAGGCGGAGTCGGCCCGCGCGGAGGCCGAGCAGATCCTGCGCCGGGCCCGCGCGGACGCCGAGCGGCTGCTGAACGCCGCCTCCACGCAGGCCCAGGAGGCCACCGACCACGCCGAGCAGCTGCGGACGTCCACGGCCACCGAGTCGGAGTCCGCGCGCCGTCAGGCGCAGGAGCTCAGCAGGGCCGCCGAGGAGCGGATGTCGCAGGCGGAGTCCGCGCTGCGCGAGGCCCGTGCCGAGGCGGAGAAGGTGCTCGCCGAGGCGAAGGAGTCCGCCGCGAAGGCGCTCGCCGCCGCCGAGTCCGCCAACGAGACCCGTACGCGGACCGCCAAGGAGCAGGTGGCGCGGCTGGTCAGCGAGGCCACCAAGGAGGCGGAGGCCACCAAGGCGGACGCCGAGCAGCTGGTCGCGGACGCCCGCGCGGAGGCCGAGAAGATCGTCGCCGAGGCCGCGGAGAAGGCCCGCACGATCACCGCGGAGGAGTCCGCGACGCAGCTGTCCAAGGCGGCCAAGACCGCCGAGGACGTGCTCAACAAGGCGTCGGAGGAGGCCAAGCAGACCACCAGGGCGGCGGCCGAGGAGGCGGAGCGGATCCGCCGGGAGGCCGAGGCCGAGGCGGACCGGCTGCGCGCCGAGGCGCACGACATCGCCGAGCAGCTCAAGGGCGCGGCGAAGGACGACACCAAGGAGTACCGCGCCAAGACGGTCGAGCTGCAGGAGGAGGCCCGCCGGCTGCGCGGCGAGGCCGAGCAGCTGCGCGCCGACGCGGTCGCCGAGGGCGAGAGGATCCGCGCGGAGGCCCGCAAGGAGGCCGTGGCGCAGATCGAGGAGGCGGCGAAGTCCGCCGAGGAGCTGCTCGCCAAGGCGAAGGCGGACGCCGACGAACTGCGCTCCACCGCGCAGACGGACAGCGAGAAGGTCCGCACCGAGGCCATCGAGCGCGCCACGACGCTGCGCCGGCAGGCCGAGGAGACGCTGGAGCGCACCCGTCAGGAGGCCGAGCGGCACCGCGCGGAGGTCGTCGAGCAGGCCGACGCGCTCAAGGAGGACGCCGAGCGGGCCGCGCGCGAACTGCGCGAGGAGACCGAGCGGGCCGTGGAGGCCCGCCGCGCGGAGGCCGCCGGGGAACTGACGCGGCTGCACACGGAGGCCGAGGAGCGGCTCGCCGCCGCCGAGCAGGCGCTGAGCGACGCGCGGGAGGAGGCCGCCCGGATCCGCCGGGAGGCGTCCGAGGAGACCGAGCGGCTGCGCGCGGAGGCCGCCGAGCGGATCCGTACGCTCCAGCAGCAGGCGGAGGCGGAGGCCGAGCGGCTGCGTGACGAGGCCGCCGCGGACGCGTCGGCGTCCCGCGCGGAGGGCGAGTCCGTCGCCGTGCGGCTGCGGTCGGAGGCCGCGGCCGAGGCGGAGCGGCTGAAGTCGGAGGCGCAGGACAGCGCCGACCGGATGCGCGCGGAGGCACAGGCCGCCGCCGAGCGGATCGGCACGGAGGCGTCCCAGGCGCTGGCCGCCGCGCAGGAGGAGGCCGCCCGGCGGCGCCGCGAGGCCGAGGAACTCCTCGGCGCGGCCCGGCAGGAGGCCGACCAGGAGCGCGAGCGGGCCCGCGAGCAGAGCGAGGAGCTGCTGGCGTCGGCGCGCACCCGCGTGGAGGAGGCGCAGGCCGAGGCCGTACGGCTGGTCGAGGAGGCCGACCGGCGCGCCACCGAGATGGTGTCGGCGGCCGAGCTCCATGCCCAGCAGGTGCGGGACTCCGTCGCGGGGCTGCACGAGCAGGCCCAGGAGGAGATCGCCGGGCTGCGCAGCGCCGCCGAGCACGTGGCGGAGCGCACCCGCCGCGAGGCCGAGGAGGAGGCGGACCGGGTCCGCGCCGACGCCTACGCGGAGCGGGAGCGGGCGAGCGAGGACGCGGGCCGGCTGCGGCGCGAGGCGCAGGAGGAGACGGAGGCCGCGAAGGCGCTGGCCGAGCGGACGGTGTCCGAGGCCATCGCGGAGGCCGACCGGATCCGTACGGACGTGTCCGAGCACGCCCAGCGGGTGCGTACGGAGGCGTCGGACACGATCGCCGAGGCGGAGCAGGCCGCGGCGCGCACCCGGGCGGACGCCCGTGAGGACGCCAACCGGATCCGTTCGGACGCGGCGACGCAGGCGGACACCCTCATCACCGAGGCCCGCAGCGAGGCGGAGCGGCTCACCGAAGAGACGATCGCGGAGACCGACCGGCTGCGCATGGAGACGGTCGCCGAGGCCGAGCGGGTGCGGTCGGAGTCGGTGTCCAAGGCGGAGAAGCTGATCGCGGACGCCACCGGGGACGCGGAGCGGCTGCGGGCCGAGGCCGCGGAGACGGTCGGGTCGGCGCAGGCGCACGCGGAGCGGATCCGCCGGGAGTCCGAGCGGGTCAAGGCCGACGCGGAGTCGGAGGCCGAGCGGATGGTGTCCGTCGCGCGCGAGGAGGCGGAGCGGACGCTGGACGAGGCCCGCAAGGACGCCAACAAGCGGCGTTCCGAGGCGGCCGAGCAGGTGGACACGCTCATCACGGAGACCACCGCCGAGGCGGACAAGCTGCTCGCCGAGGCGCAGCAGCAGGCGCTGAAGACGACGGCGGACGCCGAGTCGCAGGCGGACACGATGGTCGGCGCGGCCCGCAGCGAGGCCGAGCGGATCGTCTCCGAGGCGACCATCGAGGGCAACACCCGGGTGGAGAAGGCCCGTACGGACGCGGACGAGCTGCTGGTCGGCGCGCGCCGGGACGCGACGCAGATCAGGGAGCGCGCCGAGGAGCTGCGCGACCGGATCACGAGCGAGATCGAGGAGCTGCACGAGCGGGCCCGCCGTGAGGCGGCGGAGACGATGAAGTCGACGGGCGACCGCTGCGACGCGCTCATCAAGGCCGCCGAGGAACAGCTCGCCAAGGCGGAGGCGAAGGCCAAGGAGATCGTCTCCGAGGCCAACTCCGAGGCCGGCAAGGTGCGCATCGCCGCCGTGAAGAAGGCCGAGGGCCTGCTGAAGGAGGCGGAGCAGAAGAAGGCCAGCCTGGTGAAGGAGGCCGAGGAGCTGAAGGCCGAGGCGGTCCGGGAGGCGCGGCGCACGGTCGAGGAGGGCAAGCGCGAGCTGGAGGTGCTGGTGCGGCGCCGCGAGGACATCAACGCCGAGATCTCCCGCGTGCAGGACGTGCTGGAGGCGCTGGAGTCCTTCGAGGCGCCGGGGGGTGCGAAGGACAACGGGGTCAAGGCGGGGGCCGCGGCCGGTGCTACCCGTACGGGTGGCAAGTCACCGGAATAGTTGGCAAAGCGGACGAAATCCCCTGTACGGTGAGGGCTTTGACCATGACATTGGCAAGCCTTCCAGCGGCGAGCCACTCAAAAGGGGTGTCATTCTCCGTATCAAACGTGCATCCGCTCGATGACACAGCGCTTCGGCCCCTAGGATTCCACCTATCACCTCACCGGTCTCATTCGACAGGAACCCCATGAGCGACACTTCCCCCTACGGCTTCGAGCTTGTGCGGCGTGGGTACGACCGCGCTCAGGTGGACGAACGTATCTCCAAGCTCGTCTCCGACCGTGACAGCGCTCTCGCCCGCATCACCGCTCTGGAAAAGCGCATCGAAGAGCTCCACCTCGAGACACAGAACGCCCAGGCCCAGGTCAACGACGCCGAGCCGTCGTACGCGGGTCTCGGCGCGCGCGTGGAGAAGATCCTCCGCCTCGCCGAGGAGGAGGCGAAGGACCTGCGCGAGGAGGCCCGGCGCGCGGCGGAGCAGCACCGCGAGCTCGCCGAGTCGGCCGCCCAGCAGGTGCGCAACGACGCCGAGTCGTACGCCGCCGAGCGCAAGGCGAAGGCGGAGGACGAGGGCGCCCGGATCGTCGAGAAGGCCCAGGGCGACGCGTCCCAGCTGCGTTCCGAGGCGCAGAAGGACGCGCAGTCCAAGCGGGAGGAGGCGGACGCCCTCTTCGAGGAGACCCGCGCCAAGGCCGCGCAGGCCGCCGCCGACTTCGAGACGAACCTCGCCAAGCGCCGCGAGCAGTCCGAGCGCGACCTGGCGTCGCGGCAGCAGAAGGCCGAGAAGCGCCTCGCGGAGATCGAGCACCGCGCGGAGCAGCTCCGCCTGGAGGCCGAGAAGCTGCGCACCGACGCCGAGCGCCGCGCCCGCCAGACGGTGGAGACGGCCCAGCGTCAGGCGGAGGACATCGTGGCCGACGCCAACGCCAAGGCCGACCGGATCCGTTCGGAATCCGAGCGCGAGCTGGCGGCGCTGACCAACCGCCGCGACTCCATCAACGCCCAGCTGACGAACGTCCGCGAGATGCTCGCCACGCTCACGGGTGCCGCGGTGGCCGCGACCGGTGCGCCCGCCACCGAGGACGAGCCGATCTCCCGCGGGGTCCCGGCCCAGCAGTCCCGGTAACGGCGACCGACGTACCGGCGAAGCCCTCTGCCACTGAGTGGCAGAGGGCTTTGTCCTGTTTTAGCGTGGCCGCATGATCGAGCTCGAGGGGCTGACCAAGCGGTACGGCGAGAAGGTGGCGGTGGACCACCTGACCTTCACCGTCAGACCGGGCATCGTCACCGGCTTCCTCGGCCCGAACGGCGCCGGCAAGTCGACCACCATGCGGATGATCCTGGGCCTGGACCATCCGACCGCCGGGGACGTGCGGATCGACGGCACGCACTACGACCGGCTCAAGGACCCGCTGACCTGCATCGGCGCCCTGTTGGAGGCCAAGGGCGTGCACCCGGGCCGCAGCGCCTACCACCACCTGCTGTGCCTCGCGCAGAGCAACGGTCTCCCGCGACGGCGGGTGCACGAGGTGCTGGACGAGGTCGGGCTGACGGCGGTGGCGCGGAAGAAGGCCAAGGGTTTCTCGCTCGGCATGGGCCAGCGGCTCGGCATCGCGGCGGCGCTGCTCGGCGACCCGCGGATCCTGATGTTCGACGAGCCCGTCAACGGCCTCGACCCCGAGGGCATCCACTGGATCCGCACGCTGATGAAATCGCTCGCCGCCCAGGGCCGTACGGTCTTCGTCTCCTCCCACCTGATGAGCGAGATGGCGCTGACCGCCGACCACCTCGTCGTCATCGGCCAGGGCCGGCTGCTCGCCGACACCTCCATGGCCGAGTTCATCGAGCACAACTCCCGCTCCTACGTCCGGGTCCGCGGCCCGCAGCGCGAGCGGCTGCTCGACGTGCTGCGCCAGGCCGGGGTCACCGCCGTGGAGAGCGGCGACGGGGCGCTGGAGGTGGACGGCTCCAAGGCCGAGTACGTCGGGGAGCTGGCGGCCCGGCACCAGCTGGTGCTGCACGAGCTGAGCCCGCAGCAGGCCTCCCTGGAGGAGGCGTTCATGCGGTTGACCGCGGAGTCGGTGGAGTACCACGCGCACACCGGCGCCCCCGCGCCCCGGCAGCAGTGGGGCGACGGCTGGAAGAAGGGCTGAGCATGGCGGCAACGCAGGTCGTCCGGTCCGAGTGGACCAAGATCCGGTCGGTGGCGTCCACCGTGTGGACGCTCTCCCTGGCGGTGGTCGTCACCATCGCGCTCGGCATGCTGATCGCGGCGTTGTCGAAGAACGAGTTCGAGACCATGAGCGCGCGGGACCGGCTCTCCTTCGACCCGACGTTCATCAGCTTCGCCGGGATGAGTCTCGGCCAGCTCGCGATGATCGTGTTCGGGGTGCTGGTGGTGTCGAACGAGTACAGCACCGGAATGATCCGCGCCTCGCTGGCGGCCGTACCGCGGCGCGGCACGTTCCTGCTGAGCAAACTGGCGGTCGCCACCGCGCTCGCCCTCGTCGTCTCCATGGCGACCAGCTTCGCCACGTTCTTCCTGGGCCAGGCGATGCTCGGCGAGCACAAGGCGTCCCTCGGGGACGACGGGGTGCTGCGGGCGGTCATCGGCGGCGGCCTCTACATGACGCTGATCGCGCTGTTCTCGATGGGCGTCGCCGCGATGCTGCGCTCCCCCATGCTGTCGCTGGGCATCCTGATGCCGTTCTTCTTCCTGATCTCCAACATCCTCGGCAACGTCGACGCCACGGAGAAGATCGGCCGGTTCCTGCCCGACCAGGCGGGCAGCAAGATCATGCAGGTGGTGACGCCCCTGGACGACGACACCCCGTACGGGCCCTGGGGCGGCCTCGGGATCATGGCGCTGTGGGTGCTCGCGGCGGTCGTCGGCGGCTATGTCCTGCTGAAGAGGCGCGACGCGCAGTGAGGGACCGCGCGGGACCGTTTTTTACCTCGGCTTGGGCGGAACCGTCAGCGCCTCGATAAGCTCCTAACCCTTACGGGGGCGTGTGCCCCGCTGTCCTGAACCTTTCGATGGGTGCGGAGCATGATCGAGGCAGTCGGCCTGACCAAGCGGTACGGCGACAAGACCGCTGTGTACAACCTCTCCTTCCAGGTGCGTCCCGGCGCCGTCACCGGGTTCCTGGGACCCAACGGCTCGGGCAAGTCGACGACGATGCGGATGATCCTCGGCCTGGACAACCCCACCGCGGGACGGGTCACGATCGGCGGCTACCCGTACCGCAATCTGCCCAACGCCCCCCGTCAGGTCGGCGCGCTGCTGGACGCGAAGGCGGTGCACGGCGGCCGGTCCGCCCGCAACCACCTGCTGAGTCTGGCCCAGCTGTCGGGCATCCCGGCCCGGCGCGTGGACGAGGTGCTGGGCGTGGTGGGCCTGCACGACGTGGCGCGCAGGCGGTCCAAGGGCTTCTCGCTGGGCATGGGCCAGCGGCTCGGCATCGCCGCCGCGCTGCTCGGCGACCCCCAGGTGCTGCTGTTCGACGAGCCGGTCAACGGCCTCGACCCCGAGGGCATCCTCTGGGTGCGCAACCTGATGAAGGCGCTGGCCGCCGAGGGCCGTACGGTGTTCGTCTCCTCCCACCTGATGAGTGAGATGGCACTGACCGCCGACCACCTCATCGTCATCGGGCGCGGACAGCTGCTGGCCGACATGAGCGTGACGGACTTCATCTCCGCCAACTCCGCCGACTTCGCGCGCGTGCGCACCCCCGACACCGAGCCGCAGCAGCGCGAGAAGCTGTCCGCCGCGATCACCGAGGCCGGCGGCCACGTGCTGCCCGAGCAGGACGGCGCGCTGCGGGTGACGGGACTGGCGCTGCCGCGCATCAGCGACGTCGCCCACGACGCCGGCGTACGGCTGTGGGAGCTGTCGCCGCACCAGGCCTCGCTGGAGGAGGCGTACATGCGGATGACGCAGGGCGCCGTCGACTACCGCTCGACCACCGACCAGAAGGCCGGGCTCCAGCAGCCGCTGCCGCCCGGCGCGCAGCCGCCGGTGCCGGTCCCGGGACAGGGCCAGCCCGGCTGGTACGCCCCGCCGCCGCCCCAGCAGGGCGGGCAGCCCTTCGCCGCGCCGCAGGGCGCGCCCGTACCGGCCCCCGCGGGCCCCTACGGCGCCCCGGGCACCCCTGGAGCGGCCGCGGGCGCCCCCGCGCCCAACCCGTACGCGCAGCCCGCCCCGCAGGCGCCCCAGGCGCCGCCCGGACCGGCTCCGGCGGCGCCGCCCGCCGCGCCCCCGACCGCTCCCGCCGCCCCCTCGACCGCTCCCACCGCCGACCTGACCAAGCCCGAGGACGCCCGATGAGCACGCCCCCGCCCCCGATGCCGCAGGCCGCCGCACCCGACTGGCAGGCGGCGCCCGGCTCCCCGTACCCCGCCTACACCTCGCCGATCCCCGTGGTCCGTACGCACCTCGGGCACGCGCTCGCCTCCGAGTGGACGAAGATCAAGTCCGTGCGCTCGACCATGTGGACGCTGGGCGTGTTCGTGCTGCTCGTGGTCGGCATCGGTCTGCTGACCGGCCTGGTGGTCTCGAGCGCCGAACCCGACATGGGCGGCGAGAGCCCGCTGGCCCTCGGCTTCTTCGGACTGCTGCTCGGCGGCATGTGCATCATCACGCTGGGCGTGCTGACCACGGCGTCGGAGTACGGCACCGGCATGATCCGCACCACGATGGTCGCCTGCCCCTCGCGCGGACGGGTGCTCCTGGCGAAGGCCCTGGTGTTCTTCCTGATCGCCTTCGTGGTGACCCTGGTGTGCGCGACGCTGGTCGGCTTCCTGCACGTGGCGCTGCTGGAGGGCGACAACAGCAGGGAGCCCAGCGGCGAGGAGTGGCTGAAGGGCACGGTCGGCATCTCGCTGTACGTGGCGCTGCTCGGCACGCTGTCGCTGGCGATCGGGTCGATCATCCGGCACTCGGCGGGCGCCATCACCATCATGATCGGTGCCGTGCTGGCCCCGCTGGTGATCGCGCTGTTCATGTTCTCGTCCTCGCTGGCGGACGTGCAGGAGGCGCTGTTCGAGTACTCCATCCCGAACCAGATGAGCATCTTCTACGCCAACTCGCTGAGCGAGTCCGGCCCGTCGGGCTGGGACCCGCTGTGGATCATGCTGGCCGTCACGGCCGCCGCGCTCGGCGGTGCCTTCGCCCTGCTGCAGAAGCGGGACGTGTAGGGGCGTTCAGAACTTCGGCGCGTTACGGGACCGCTGCACCCGCGTGGTGCGGCGGTCCCTGGCGTTCCAGCACGCCTTGTGCCAGTGCCGGCGCTCGTCGACGCCCGAGTGCTCCGGCCAGGCCACCACGTGCGGCACCCCGTCCGGGATCAACTGGTCGCAGCCGGGGCACCGGTAGGCCTTGCCCTGGGCACTGGAGCCCGCCACGTGCCGCACGCTCCACTCCTCGCCCTGCCAGCTCTCCGTGGACTGCCAGCCGCCGTAGCGGCCGGAGCCGTCGTCCTCGGCGCTCCGGCCGGACGAACCGGCTCCCTTGGGTCGGTTGCGACGCGGGGACACAGGACACCTCACGGGGCTATACAGGATGCTGGGGCCGCGTCCAGCCTACGCGGCGCGCGCAGGGGTACGCGTACGGCACCAATCGTTACAAGTCCCCTCCGTGACGGTGCGGCATCCCCCCTCCTGAGCGGCCGATTCTGCAGACAATCCGCCAAATCCCTCGCCCGGCCGTGTCCTCGGCACGTGTCGGGCGGTTATGCCCTGCGGGGGAGCTCCGCGTCGGAGCCAAGGAAGCAGGAAAGCGATGCGCGTTGGAAGTTTCGTGTTGGCCGCCCAGTTCCCCGGGCAGGGCGAGGGAGAGGCGCTGCACCGCGCCGTCCGCTCGGCCGAGGTCGCCGAGGAGGCGGGGCTCGACACGGTCTGGCTGGCCGAGCACCACTTCGTGCCCTACGGCACCTGCCCGTCGGCCGTCACCCTGGCCGCGTTACTGCTCGGCCGCACCCGCCGGCTGCGGGTCGGTACGGCGGTCAGCGTGCTGCCCACCGTCCACCCCGTGGCCCTCGGCGAGCAGGCCGCGCTGCTGCACATCACGAGCGGCGGCCGGTTCTCGCTGGGCCTCGGGCGCGGCGGGCCGTGGGTCGACCTGGAGGTGTTCGGGGCCGGACTGGAGGCGTACGAGAAGGGGTTCCCGGAATCACTCGATCTGCTGGTGCGCTGGCTGCGTGAGCCGTCCGTGCGGGCCGACGGCGAGCGGTTCCGCTTCCGCGAGGTGCCCGTCGTCCCCCGCCCGTCGGAGGCCCTGCACGAGGTCGAGGGACCGGAGGTCGTGGTCGCCTGCACCTCCCCGGCGAGCGTACGGCTGGCCGCCGAGCGCGGGCTGCCGATGCTGCTCGGCATGCACATCGGGGACGAGGAGAAGGCCGAGATGGTCGCCCTGTGGCGGCAGCACGCGCGTGCCTGCGGGCGGCCGTCCCGGGAGATCCACCGCGCGGCCCACGTCTCGGCCGGCGTCTGCCAGGTCGCGGACCGGCGCGCGGACGCGGCGGAGACCCTGATGAAGGCGATGCCCGGCTGGCTGAAGCAGGGTCTTGAGGCCCATGTCACGGTGGACGGGCGGCAGCGGCGGATGCGCGACCCCCTGGAGTACACCGAGCTCCTCTGCGGACTGCACCCGGTGGGCCCCCCGCGGCTGTGCGCCGACCGGCTCGCCGCGACCAGCGAGCGGACCGGTATCTCCCGCTTCGCCCTGCTCGTCGAGGGCTCCGGCGACCTGGCGGCGACCGAGGAGAACGTACGGCGGCTCGGGGCCGAGGTCCTGCCCCAACTCGGCTGAGCGAGCCGGGAGTTCCACGAAGGCTTGCCGCCCCGGTACAGACCGCACCCCCCGCGTACGGAGCGGCAAGCGAACGATGGAGCGCGTCAGCAGTCGCGCAGTTCCGCTGACTGGTTCAGCACCTGCGCGCGCACCGAGGTGAAGCGGGCCAGCTTCTCGTCGACCGAGGAGTCAAGCGGGAACACGGCCACCCGGTGGCAGTTCTGGAAGGCCAGCCGTACACCGAAGTGGCGTTGCAGCGCGCCGCGTATCGCGTCACTCGCGAGTGCACGCAGCAGCTGACCGCGTGCCTGCTCGTCCGGCGGGGGCGTCTGGTTGTCGGCGAAGGCTCCGCCGTCCACCTTCAGCTGGGCCACCAGGGAGCTGATCATCTCCCATGCGAAGGGCAGGGAGGTCCGGACGCAGTCGACGAATTCAGCTTCGTCGACCTCGCCTCGCTCGGCCTGTTCGAGTAGGGCCGGTGAGACGTCGAGCGACATGGGTTCTCCTCTCGCACCCCCAACGATCAGGGGTTGCCTGACAGATACGGGAGTGCGCGATATCGGACACGCTGAGTACACAGGCCGCGACCTCCCGTTGAATACCGTAAGCAACGGACGGTGACGGCACCAGGCGAATGCCCGGATGCGGGACTTCCTGTGGGCCGGTAATCGGCCATCGCCGAACACGCGTTTTCCAGGAGATTCAGGACGCGACACATGGGTCCCGAGGGTCGTGTGTGACGGCGAATCGCGTCGGGGCGGGCCGGTCGAGTAGCGTTGCCGACCATGCGTCTCGTCATTGCCCGCTGCTCCGTGGACTACGCCGGGCGGCTCACCGCGCACCTGCCGTCGGCACCCCGTCTCATCCTGGTCAAGGCGGACGGCAGCGTCTCGATCCACGCCGACGACCGGGCCTACAAGCCCCTGAACTGGATGTCGCCGCCCTGCACACTGAAGGAGGGCACCGGCGACGAAGAGGGCGTCTGGACCGTCGTCAACAAGGCGGGCGAGAAGCTCATCATCACGATGGAGGAGATCCTCCACGACTCCTCGCACGAACTGGGCGTCGATCCCGGCCTGATCAAGGACGGCGTGGAAGCGCACCTCCAGGAACTGCTCGCCGACCGCATCGAGATCCTCGGCGAGGGCTACACCCTCATCCGCCGCGAGTACATGACGGCGATCGGCCCGGTCGACATCCTGTGCCGGGACGCCGAGGGGCGGACCGTCGCGGTGGAGATCAAGCGGCGCGGCGAGATCGACGGCGTGGAGCAGCTCACGCGCTATCTGGAACTGCTGAACCGCGATCCCCATCTCGCCCCGGTGCGGGGCGTCTTCGCCGCGCAGGAGATCAAGCCGCAGGCCCGGGTCCTCGCGACCGACCGGGGCATCGGCTGCCAGGTCCTCGACTACGACGCGATGCGCGGCATCGAGGACGACAAGCTGCGGCTGTTCTGAGCCGCACCCGTACGGGCTGAGGGCCGGGTTCCGTCGGGAACCCGGCCCTCACGCGTGCCCACGGGTCAGATCACCTTCTCCGGGCTGCCGGGCGTGTCCGCGCCGCTGCTCTGCGGGGCGCTCGCGCTCGTCTCCACGGGGGAGGAGGAGACGGAGCCGCTCGCGGAGTCGGTGGTGGACGGCTCCTCCGGAGGCGTGGTCTCCGTCTCGGTCGGCTCCGGTGTGGTCTCGGTCTCGGTCGGCTCCGGCTCGGTCGTGCCGGAAGACGTGGGCGGCTTGGGCGTCGTGGGCTTCACGGTCGGCGACTTCGAAGGCGATGCGGAGGGGGACTCGGTCGGATCGCCCGGCTTCGTCGTCCCGCTCGGCCCGTCCGACGGCTTCCCCGACTCACTGGCCGTGGGCGTCGGGTCGTCGGAGGTGCCCAGGGTGCCGTCCGGGCCCGGGTCGGTCGGCCGGCTGGTGGCCTCGCCGGTGTCGCCGTCGCCCTCCTCGGCCGCCCGTTCGGCGCCGAGGCTGCCGTCGTCGACGCCCTGGCTGGCGGAGGGGTTGACGCCGACGTTCTCCGACGGGGTGCCGGCGTCGTTCTCCGACGTGGCGCCGAGCGTGACCACCGTGCCCAGCACGGCGACGAGCAGCGCGCCCGCGCCGGCCGCCACCAGGTTGCGCTTGGCCAGTGCCTTGAGACCACCGCCCGGCTTGGCCGACGGCATGGCCGGCGCCGGCGCCGCGCGGTGGACGACCAGGGCGGTGTCGGCGGGCGGCTGGAGCTCCGGGAACGCCGTCGGCACCCCGCGGGGCGGTGGGGCCGACTCCTCGTAGTGGGCCTCGGGCACCTCCTCCCCCGCGGTCGGCACGAGCGTCAGCGGGGTTCCGGAGCGGTCGGCGACCAGGGCCAGCGCCCTGCGTCCGGCGACGGTGCCGCGCTTGTCGGCGAGGGCGCCGCGCAGCCCGATGGACGCCTCCAGTTCGGCGCGCGCCCGGTCGAGCTGTCCGGCGCACAGCGCGTGGACGCCAAGTTCGTGGTGGAAGTAGGCCTGTTCCGCCACGTCCCCCGTGAGCCGGGCGGCCTCCGCACCGGCCCGCAGCGCCTTCTCCCAGGCGCTCCAGTGCAGGCCCGAGGCGAACGCGGGCGCGGCGGTACGGGCCAGTTGCACGGCCGTGCTCTGCTCGCCCTCGGTGGTGGCCGTGGTGAGCGGCGACAGCACCGCGAGCGCGGCGAGCACCGCGTCGGCCTCGGCGCAGACCCGCTCCGGGGTGACCGAGGGGTGCCCGGTCCACCAGGCGTAGTGCTGGGCGGCGGCGCGGGCCCGGTCCTCGGCCTCGTCGGCGTATCCGGCGGCCTCCAGCTGGGCCGGCACTCCGGCGGCGAGCCGGTAGCGGGAACCGGCCGGGGAGACCAGTCCGCAGGCGGCCAGCTCGCCGAGCGCGGCGTCGGCGTGGGTATCGCCCACCAGGGCGGGCAGGTGCGCCTGGTGGGGCACCTCGCCGCCGAGCGCGACGGCGAACCGCAGGGTGGCGCGGGCGGAGGCGCTGAGCCGGGAGGCGAGCAGCGGGGCGGGAGCGGCGGCCTCGCCGAGCGAGGGCAGCGGCACCTCGTCGCCGTCCGCGGGGTCGTAGGCGGCCTCGTCGGGCCGTACGTCCTCGAAGACACCGAACTCGTCGACGGCGTCGGCGCCGGCCCGCAGCCGGTCGCGCTGCCGCAGCAGGGCACCGGCCTGGACGAAGCGCAACGGCAGGCCCTCGGACTCGAACCAGAGGTCGCCGGCCCAGTTCGACTCGTCCTCGGTGAGGGCCCGGCCGACGGCGTGCTCGAGCAGGTCGAGACCGGCCGCGCGGTCGAGACCGGGGAGGGCGACCTCCTCGATGTCGGCGCCGGCGGACGGCTCGGGCACGTCCGGGGTGGCGCCGAACAGGAAGGCGCACTCGGGGGTGGCGTCCAGCAGCTCGTCGAGGGCGGCGCCGCCGAACTCCAGGTCGTCGAGGACGACGACGGCACCGATCTCGCGGACGCAGTCGGCGAGTCCGTCCCGGTCCGGGCGGTGCAGCGGGGCCTCGTGGACGGCGTAGAAGAGGTCGTACAGCAGGTCGTCGGCCGAGCGGCGGTGGCCGTTCAGGCGGACGACGCCGTCGGGGGCGAGGTCCGCGCAGTCCTCGGCGACGACGTCGAGGAGCCGGGTGCGGCCGGAGCCGGCCGGGCCGGTGAGGCGCACGGAGCGGCCGCGGGCCAGCAGCCGGACCAGCTTCTCGCGCTCCTCCTGACGGGCCAGCAGCGGCAGCGGGAGCTGCGCGGGACCCGGCGGGACGGGCGGCCTGGCCGCCCGCTCGACCTCGGCCCGCTCGGCCTCGGTCAGCTTCACGGGGCGGGCCGGCCGTTCGGCGGGCGGGCAGGCCTCGATCTCGCTGCCGTCGACGGGGTTGACGGTCAGCAGAAAGTCACCGGAGACGAGCTGCACCGTGCGGGCGAGCGCGGGCGCGTGCTGTCCGAAGTCGGAAGTGAGGGATTCCCGGGGCGGACGCTGGCGCGGCGCCGAACCTCCCCCGGTCTCGAACTCTCCCCCACGCTCGACTTCTCCCCCACGCTCGGCTTCGCTCGAGCGGGGGGACCCCCATGACCGGGGAGACCCCCATGGCCGGGAGGCGCCCTCTCCCTCGTGGCCGTACTCCTCGGGTCCCGGGTTGTTCGGGTCCATAGGTCCTAGCCCCCCAAAAGCGTCGTGTGGTGGAAGCCCCTCCCGGCCTCGCCGCACACCGCGCTGTCGCTTCTGGTCCGGGCCCGCTCAGGGTTTGCAGGACAGCGGGCAGCCGAACCCTAAACCTTCGCTCAGTATCTACGACAGTCCGGGGTACCGCGCGGTCCGAGACGTCACAGTCTCGTGAGGATTGTGCGCGCGTCGCACGGTTCGGCCGAGGTCGGTCCGGGTCCTCGGGGATCACCCGTCCCGCACCCGTACGCCCTCATACTCGGGGCAGCGTGTCCACCCCGATGCCTCCCTCGATCGCCAGGATCCGGTGCAGCCGGGTGGCCACCAACAGGCGCTGCATCTGCGGCGGTACGTCCCGCAGCACCAGGCGCCGGCCGCAACGGCCGGCCCGTCGGTGGGCCCCCATGATCACACCGAGTCCGGTGGCGTCCCAGGAGTCCAGATCGGACAGGTCAAGGACCAGGTCGCCGACTCCGTCGTCGACGGCCGAGTGCAGGACCGTACGGGCGTCCGCCGCGCTGCGGATGTCGAGGCGGCCCTCGACGACCAGCTCGGCGTGGTCGCCCCTGATGTACATATGCGCTCCCCGTGTTACGTCTCGTGCTCCGCGGTTTTCTGACGGCCGGTGACGCAACCTCTGACTGCGTGGCGGCGGCCGAGGTTGCTGCCTGTGAGCGAACCGATACCGAATTCACCCCGGCGCGTGACGCGCGCCGGGGCGAGTGCTCGGTGTCAGTGCTCGTAGAAGCCCTGCCCGCTCTTGCGGCCGATGTCACCGGCGTCAACCATCCGGCGCATCAGCTCGGGAGCGGCGAACTTCTCGTCCTGGGACTCGGTGTAGATGTTGTCGGTCGCGTGCAGCAGGATGTCCACGCCGGTGAGGTCCGCGGTGGCCAGCGGTCCCATGGCGTGGCCGAAGCCCAGCTTGCAGGCCAGGTCGATGTCCTCGGCGCTCGCCACGCCCGACTCGTACAGTTTGGCGGCCTCGACGACGAGGGCGGAGATGAGCCGGGTGGTGACGAAACCGGCGACGTCGCGGTTGACGACGATGCAGGTCTTGCCGACCGACTCGGCGAACTCCCGCGCCCTGGCGAGGGTTTCGTCGCTGGTCTTGTAACCGCGGACCAGTTCGCACAGCTGCATCATCGGGACCGGCGAGAAGAAGTGGGTGCCGACGACCCGCTCCGGGCGCTCCGTCACGGCCGCGATCTTGGTGATCGGGATGGCGGAGGTGTTGGAGGCGAGCACGGCGTCCTCGCGCACGATCTTGTCGAGCGTCCGGAAGATCTCGTGCTTGACCTCGAGCTTCTCGAACACCGCCTCGACCACGACGTCCGCGTCCGCGCAGGCGTCCAGGTCGGTGGTCGGGGTGATCCGGGCGAGGGCGGCGTCGGCGTCGTGCGCCTCCAGCCTGCCCTTGCTCACGAACTTGTCGTACGACGCCTTGATCCCGTCGGTGCCACGCGTGAGCGCCTCGTCGGTGACGTCCCGCAGGACGACCTCCCAGCCCGCCTGGGCGGAGACCTGGGCGATGCCGGACCCCATGAGACCGGCCCCGATGACGGCGAGCTTGCGTGCCACTGTGCGACTCCCCTGATACGCGCTGTCGTTGTTCTCTACGGGCGGACATTAGCGGGCGCGAGGGGCCGTGTGAGCGACTTAGTAACGCGTTTCACGTCTCACCTAGTGAGACCCCTGTCACGTCTCGCCCGACGGGTCCGGCGACTCGGCGGAAAGGCGGACACCGCGCGTGCGGCGGATGCGAGGGTGTGGGGGCCGGTGTCCGATCGACGGAGGAGAACCTCGGCATGGCCGTGATCCACCGCACCACCCTCGAACCGACCAAGCTGGAACTGCTGACCACCTGGCTGCCCTCGCGCCCCTGGTACCACGGGGGCGCGGAAGGACCGCGGTTGGCCAGGGCAGGCGGTTTCCGGCTCGACGACCCGGAGGGGGAGGTCGGCATCGAGTTCATGGTCGTCACCGACGCCTCCGGCGCCGAGCCGGCCGCCTACCTGGTGCCGCTCACCTACCGGGGCGCTCCGCTCGACGGGGCGGAGCACGCCCTCGTCGGCACCGCGGAACACGGTGTCCTCGGGCGGCGCTGGGTCTACGACGGCTGCCACGACCCGGTGGCGGTCGCCGAGTTGGCGGCGCTGGTCGAGGGTCGCGTGCGGGCCCAGGCCCAGAGCGTCAGCGACACCCCCGACCAGGAGGTCACCCGCGCCTGCGCGGGTGAGACCCCGGTCCCGGCGGAGTTCACCGCCGTCGAGGACACCCCGGAGCACACCGAGCTGTCCGCACCGGACGGCACGGCCCTGCGGGTCCTGCGCACCCTGCTGCCCGCCCCGGACGGCACACCGCTTCCCGGCCCGGGTGCGGCGGGCCATGTCGCCGGCGCGTGGGACCTGCCCGACGGCACCCGCGCGCGGGGCCTGCTGTGCGTCCTGCACACGCCCCCTCCGGCGTAGCCCGGTTCAGCCGCGCGTCGCGTAACCGAGGACCCGGTCGCTCAGCAGCTCCTCGATGTCGTCGACCAGTCCGAGCACCTCGCGCGAGACCTCGGCCGGCGCGCGGCCCTTCATCATCTCCCGGCCGATGGTGACGAACACGGTGCCGTGGATCCAGCAGATCTGACCGGCCACCAGGCCCGGCAGCGGGTCGCCGGGGGCGGCGCCCGTCTCCTCGCGGAGCGCCGCCTCCAGGTTGTCCTGGACCTCCTGCTGCAGGCTCCACAGCCGGGAGCGCAGCTGCGGGGAGTCGTGGATGACCCGCATGAAGCGGTCGTAGCCCTCCATCAGGCCGACCCGGGGTGACACCGCCTCGATGTCGGCGCGCAGTTCGCGCAGCACGGCGCGGGCGGCCGACTCCCCCGCGTCCCGGGACCGGACCCAGCGGGCGAGCTGGTCGACGACGCCCTTGGAGCGGTCGAAGAAGAGGTCCTCCTTGGCGGGGAAGTAGTTGTAGACCGTGTTCACGGAGACGTCGGCGGCCTCCGCCACCTCCGCCATCGTCACGGTCACGAAGCCGTGCTCCAGGAAGAGTCCGGTGGCGATGTCCGAGATCCGCTGCCTGGTCTCGCGCTTCTTCCGCTCCCTGAGCCCCTCTGTCATGTCTCTCATCGTAGGTCGGCCCGGCGATCACTGGTCTCTCTGAAATTTTGGGGTGGTTGCAAACTTTCAATGCCTCTGTTTTTCTGGGGCCATGGCAATCATCAGTACGGCCGGACTGGCCCGTACCTTCCAGACCAAGCGCGGCCCGGTGGAGGCCGTGCGCGGTGTCGACCTCACCGTCCGCGAGGGCGAGATCCTCGGCCTCCTCGGCCCCAACGGCGCCGGCAAGACCACCACCCTGCGGATGCTCACCACCCTGCTCGCCCCCACCGGCGGCGCGGCCACCGTCGCCGGCCACGACCTGGCGACCGACCCGGCCGGGGTGCGGCGGGCCTGCGGCTACGTGGCCCAGTCCGGCGGGGTCGATCCGCAGATCACGGTGCGGGAGGAGCTGGTCACCCAGGGCCGCCTGTACCGGCTCGGCACGGCGCGGGCCGTCGAGCGCGCCGAGGAGCTGGCCCGCGACCTGGACCTCACCGGGCTGCTCGACCGCACGTGCGCCGCGCTCTCCGGCGGCCAGCGGCGCCGCCTGGACATCGCGATGGCGCTCACCCACCGCCCGAAGGTGCTGTTCCTGGACGAGCCGACGACCGGTCTCGACCCCGGCAGCCGCGCCGGCCTGTGGGAGCTGGTGCGGCGGCTGCGCGACGAGCACGGCACCACCGTGTTCCTGACCACCCACTACCTCGACGAGGCGGACGCGCTCGCGGACCGGCTGGTCGTCGTCGACCGGGGCGTGGTCGCCGCCGAGGGCACCCCGGGCGCCCTGAAGCTGGAGTACGGCGGCTCGGTCGACGCCTCGCTCCAGGACACGTTCCTCGCCATCACGGGCCGCAGCGCGACGCCGGCCGACGCCACCCCCGTAGCCGTATAGGACCCCCACGATGCTGCTCCACGACACCGCGCTCATCTACGGGCGCTATCTGCGCCAGTCCCTGCGCTCCCGCTTCGCCCTGCTCTTCGGCGTGCTGATGCCGCTGCTGTACCTGCTGTTCTTCGGCCCGCTGCTGACCGGTCTGCCGCTCGGCGGGCCGGGCAGCTCCTGGCAGCTGCTGGTCCCGGGGCTGCTGCTGCAACTCGGCCTGTTCGGGGCCTCGTTCGCCGGTTTCACCATCATCATCGAGAAGGGCCAGGGGGTGGTCGAGCGGATGCGGGTCACCCCCGTGAGCCGTCTCGCCCTGCTGCTGGGCCGGGTCCTGCGGGACGCCACGCTGTTCGTCTTCCAGGCGGTGCTGCTGGTGCTGGCCGCGCTCGTGATGGGGCTGCGGGCCCCGCTGCCCGGGGTGCTCATCGGCTTCGCCTTCGTCGCCCTGCTGACCGTGTCCCTGGCCGCGCTGTCCTACGCGCTCGCCATGAGGATGGAGACCCCGCAGACGTTCGGGCCGACGATCAACGCCCTGACCCTGCCGTCGATGCTGCTGTCGGGCCTGATGCTCCCGATGACCCTGGGCCCCGCCTGGCTGGACGTCCTGTCGCACCTGACGCCGTTCCGCTACCTGGTCGACGCGGTGCGGGACGCCTACGTCGGCGCCTACGCGACGGCCCACATGCTGTACGGCGTCGTCGTCGCCGTCGGTTTCGCGGTCCTCGCCGTGACGGTGGGCACACGTGTGTTCCGGACGGCCGGAGCGTAACTAGGCTGGCCCCATGGTCAACCTGACGCGTATCTACACGAGGACCGGCGACAAGGGCACCACCGCTCTCGGCGACATGAGCCGGGTCGCCAAGACCGACCTGCGGATCTCCGCCTACGCCGACGCCAACGAGGCGAACGCGGTGATCGGCACGGCGATCGCGCTGGGCGGTCTGGAGGAGGAGGTCGTCGAGGTCCTCACCCGCGTCCAGAACGACCTGTTCGACGTGGGCGCCGACCTGTCGACGCCGGTGGTGGAGAACCCCGAGTACCCGCCGCTGCGGGTGGAGCAGTTCTACGTCGACCGGCTGGAGGCGGACTGCGACCGCTTCAACGAGCGGCTGGAGAAGCTCCGCTCCTTCATCCTGCCGGGCGGTACGCCCGGTGCGGCCCTGCTCCACCAGGCCTGCACGGTGGTACGGCGGGCCGAGCGCTCCACCTGGGCGGCGCTGGAGGTCCACGGCGACACCATGAACCCCCTCACCGCCACCTACCTCAACCGCCTCTCCGACCTCCTGTTCATCCTGGCCCGCATCGCGAACAAGGAGACCGGCGACGTGCTGTGGGTCCCGGGCGGGGAGCGCTGAGCCCCGCTCAGCGGCGGGCGTCCTCCTTCGTCTCGGCGAGGCGGTCCCGGGACTCGCCCGCCGGGGCCTTCTTCGGCCAGATCCAGTAGGCCAGGGCCACCAGGCCGTGGATGCCGGCCGCCCGCCAGGCCGTGAAGCGCCAGGCCTCCAGGGAGGTGACGCGGCTCGGGTCGTCGACGTACCAGATGGCGAGCTGGAGCAGCACCGTCGCCACGGCGGCGGCCGTCAGGGTGCCCAGCCAGACCTTGGTCTCGTGCCGGGCGCGGGCCATGCCGTAGCGCGGCGGGCCGAGCGGCTTGGGCGCGCCGCCCAGCCGGTGGGCGGCGTGGCCGTCGAGCCACTTCACGGTGCGGTGGCCGTGGCCCACGGTGTAGCCGATGTAGAGGGCGGCCAGTCCGTGGGTCCAGTTCGGTTCGGCGCCGTTCTTCAGGTCCAGCGCGGTGGCCACCAGCAGCACGACCTCCAGCAGCGGCTCGCACAGCAGCAGCGCGAGGCCGGTGCGCGGCATCCTCAGCAGATAGCGGCAGGCCAGTCCGGCGGCCAGCAGCACCCAGAAGCCGATCTCGCAGGCGGCGATCAAGGCGACGATCACGGTTCGCTCCCTTCGGTCACCCTTTCAGGCTCCCGTCCGGAACGGCCCGGCGCGTCGTCGTCGCCGACGAATCCGCGGTACATCGAAGGATGCAGTCCAGGACCCTTCGTGGGCATCAGGCGGTGTGCCGGTGCGGCGGTGTTGGATGGGCCCATGGCCGTACGACTCCCCCGTCCCCACCGCTTCGACCTGTGGCTGGCACTCGCCGGGCTGCTCGGCGGACTGCTGCTGTGGGGCATCGGGCTGGGCACCCGGCCGGCCGGCGAACCGATCGTGCTGTTCGACGGCCGCTGGCCGCTCCTCGTTCCGCTCCTCGTGACGGCCGGCTGCGAGCTGCTGCGCCGGACCGCCCCGCGTACCGCCCTGCTGACCGGCACCCTCGCCCTGACCGCGGACACCCTCACCCAGGGCAGTCTGGCCACGGTCCTCATGTACACCGACCTGATGTACGCCGCCGTCCTGTACGGCACGCCCGCCTCCGCCCGCCGCATCCCGCGGATCACCGGACTGCTCAGCATCGCCGCGACGCTGGTGCCGTACGCCGTGTGGCGGGTGCCGGAAGCGCTGCTGATCGGGGTGGCGGTCGGCGTCGTGTCGTTCGCGCCCGCGTCGACCGGCCTCATCGTGCGCAACCACCGCGACGCCGCCGAGGCGGCCCGGTTGCGTGCCGAACAGACCGCGCTGCTCGCGGAGATGGACCGCGTCCAGGCGGTGACGGCGGAACGCGCCCGGATGGCACGGGAGTTGCACGACATGGTCGCCAACCACCTCTCCGCGATCGCCATCCACTCCACGGCCGCGCTCTCCCTGGAGGACGAGAAGACCTCCCGCGAGGCGCTCACCGTGATCCGGGAGAACAGCGTGCAGGGACTGTCCGAGATGCGGCGGCTCATCGGCATCCTGCGCGACGGGGCCGACGACCGGGAACCCGCCGCGACCCCCACCCTCGACGGCCTCGGTGCCCTGGTCGAGGGCGCCCGCGCCAACGGACTGGACGTCACCCTCGACGCCACCCACGAATCCGTGCCCGCACCGGTCGAGCTCGCCGCGTACAGGATCGTGCAGGAGTCGCTGACGAACGCGCTGAAGCACGCCGCGCCGGGGAAGGTCACCGTGCGGCTGCGCCGCCTCGACGGCGGCCTCGACATCCGGGTGACCAGCCCGTACGGCGGCCGGGACACCCCCCGCGCACCGGGGTCCGGGGCCGGGCTCGTCGGTATGCGGGAGCGGGTGGCTCTGCTGGACGGCACGTTCGAGGCGGCACCGGAGAGCGGCCCGGACGGCAAGCTGTGGGTCGTACGCGCCTGTCTTCCCGTCACCGACACCGCCCAAGGAGAGATGGAATGATCCGGGTCCTGGTCGCCGAGGACCAGTCCGCCGTCCGCGCCGGACTGGTCCTGATCCTGCGCAGCGCGCCCGACATCGAGGTGGTCGGCGAGGCCGGGGACGGTGAGCGGGCGGTGGCGCTCGCCCGTGAACTCCGTCCCGACCTGGTGCTGATGGACGTACAGATGCCGCGCCTGGACGGGGTGTCGGCGACCCGGCAGGTGGTCGGGGAAGGGCTCGCCGACGTGCTGGTGCTGACCACCTTCGACCTCGACGAGTACGTGTTCGGGGCGCTGCGGGCCGGGGCCGCCGGGTTCCTGCTGAAGAACACGGACGCGAAGGACCTCATCACGGCGGTGCGCACGGTGGCACGCGGGGAGGGCATCGTCGCCCCGGCCGTCACCCGGCGGCTGATCGCGGAGTTCGCCGCGAAGCCCGCCCGCCGGGTGACCGCCGATCCGGCGGTGCTGGACGCCCTCACCCGGCGCGAGCGCGAGGTGCTGTCCTGTCTGGGCGAGGGGTTGTCCAACGCCGGCATCGCGGCGCGCCTCGACATGGCGGAGGCGACGGTGAAGACGCACGTCAGCCGTCTGCTGGGCAAGCTGGAGCTGCGCAGCCGGGTGCAAGCGGCGGTGCTGGCACAAGAGTTGGGCATCTAGCGGAAGCACAGGGAGACGGCGAGGGCAAGTGGTCCAGACCTATTGACCTGTGGTCCAGACCTTTCTATTCTCGCGGCACTGCGGGCGTGATGGCTCAGTCACGCCCTCGACGGCTTCTCCCCATAAGGAGGCGCAGCATGCGCTTCAGACATAAAGCCGCCGCAGGGTTCGCGACCCTGCTGCTCCCCCTCTCCGGGCTCGTCGCCCTCGCCGGCCCCGCCCAGGCCGCCACCTCGGCGACCGCCACCTACGCCAAGACCCAGGACTGGGGCTCCGGCTTCGAGGGCAAGTGGACGGTGAAGAACACCGGCACCACGACCCTCAACTCCTGGACCGTCGAGTGGGACTTCCCCTCCGGCACCAAGGTCACCTCCGCCTGGGACGCCACCGTCACCAACTCCGGTGACCACTGGACCGCCAAGAACCTCGGCTGGAACGGCACCCTCGCCCCCGGGGCGTCCGTCTCCTTCGGCTTCAACGGCAGCGGCTCCGGCTCCCCCACCGGCTGCAAGCTCAACGGCGGCAGCTGCGACGGCGGCCCGGAGGTCCCCGGTGACGCGGCCCCGTCCGCGCCCGGCACCCCCACCGCCTCGGACATCACCGACACCTCGGTGAAGCTGTCCTGGTCGGCCGCGACCGACGACAAGGGCGTCAAGAACTACGACGTGCTGCGCGACGGCGCCAAGGTCGCCACCGTGACCGGCACCTCGTACACGAACACCGGCCTCAGCAAGGGCACGGACTACTCGTACACCGTGCAGGCCCGTGACACCGCGGACCAGACCGGCCCGGTCAGCGGCGCGGTGAAGGTCCGCACCACCGGCGACACCGAGGAGCCGCCCCCCGGCGACAAGGTCAAGCTCGGCTACTTCACCGAGTGGGGCGTCTACGGCCGCAACTACCACGTCAAGAACCTGGTGACGTCCGGCTCCGCCGCCAAGATCACCCACATCAACTACTCGTTCGGCAACGTCAAGAACGGTCAGTGCACCGTCGACGACACCTTCGCCGCGTACGAGAAGGCCTACACCGCCGACCAGTCCGTCAGCGGCACCGCCGACACCTGGGACCAGCCGCTGCGCGGCAACTTCAACCAGCTGCGCCAGCTGAAGGCGAAGTACCCGCACATCAAGGTGCTGTACTCCTTCGGCGGCTGGACCTACTCCGGCGGCTTCGGCCAGGCCGCGCAGAACGCGGCCGCGTTCGCCAAGTCCTGCAAGCAGGTCGTGGAGGACCCGCGCTGGGCCGATGTCTTCGACGGCATCGACATCGACTGGGAGTACCCGAACGCCTGCGGTCTGACCTGTGACACCAGCGGCCCGGCGGCCTTCAAGAACCTCTCGCAGGCCCTGCGCGCCGAGTTCGGCAAGGACTACCTGGTCACCGCCGCCATCACCGCGGACGGCTCGGAGGGCGGCAAGATCGACGCTGCCGACTACGGCGGCGCCGCGCAGTACCTCGACTGGTACAACGTGATGACGTACGACTACTTCGGCGCCTGGGACAAGGCCGGCCCGACCAACCCCCACTCGCCGCTGACCTCGTACAACGGCATCCCGAAGGAGGGCTTCAACTCGGCCGCCGCGATCGCCAAGCTCAAGGCGAAGGGCGTCCCGGCGAGCAAGCTGCTGCTCGGCATCGGCTTCTACGGCCGCGGCTGGACCGGCGTCACCCAGTCCGCTCCCGGCGGCACCGCCACCGGCCCGGCGGCCGGCACCTACGAGGCCGGCATCGAGGACTACAAGGTCCTCAAGAACTCCTGCCCGGCCACCGGCACCATCGCCGGCACGGCGTACGCCCACTGCGGCACCAACTGGTGGTCCTACGACACCCCGGCCACCATCAACACGAAGATGGCCTGGGCCAAGAACCAGGGCCTGGGCGGCGCCTTCTTCTGGGAGTTCAGCGGCGACACCGCCAACGGTGAGCTGGTGAGCGCCATCGACGGCGGTCTGAAGTAACTCTCAGGCACCACTAAGCGACATTGACGCGCTGACCGGGCGGGGCTGCCTCAAGCCACGCGAGGAAACCGGTCAGCGCGTCTTCGCTCATCGCGAGCTCCAGACGCGTGCCCCGGTGCAGACAGGCGAGGATCACCGAGTCCGACAGCAGCGCCAGCTCCTCCTCGCCCTCGGGCAGACGGCGGCCGGCCACCTCGATCGCGGAACGCTCCAGGACGCGGCGCGGGCGGGGCGCGTAGGAGAACACCCGGAACCACTCGACCCGGTCACCGTTGTAGCGGGCCACCCCGTACGCCCAGCCCTTGCCGCCGGATTCGCCCGACTCAGGCGCGTCCCAGCGCAGACTGCAGTCGAACGTTCCGCCGGAACGCTGGATGAGGCGGCGGCGCAGGCCGAAGACGAAGAGCCCCACCAGCACGAGGGCCACCACGATTCCGCACACAGTCAGAGCGAGGATCATCGGCACCGACCTCCTCGTCTCCTAGGTAACGGAACGGAAAAATCATCCAGATCTGCCTCAGCCGCGGTCGGCTCCGGATCGCTCCGGTGCCGGCCGCGGCTGAGTGACGTCATCTCACCGCGCTGGAATCAGCGCCCCGCCGACGCCGCCCGCAGACGGACATCCGCGCGGCGCTCGGCCTCGGTGTCGTCCTCCGCCTTCGCACGGGCGAGCTCCTGCTCCGCGCTCTGGACGTCGATCTCGTCCGACAGCTCGGCGATCTCGGCCAGCAGCGACAGCTTGTCGTCCGCGAACGAGATGAAACCGCCGTGCACCGCGGCGACGACCGTCCCGCCCTCACGCGTACGGATGGTCACCGGGCCCGACTCCAGCACACCGAGCAGCGGCTGGTGACCGGGCATGACGCCGATGTCGCCGGACGTGGTGCGCGCGACGACCAGGGTGGCCTCGCCGGACCAGACCTCTCGGTCGGCCGCGACCAGCGCGACGTGCAGCTCAGCAGCCAAGGTGGCTCCTCGGGTCACCACCCGGCGGTTGTGCCGGGTGTTGGTTACAAGTCTAAGGGGCGTGGATGAGGGGGCGGGACGCGCCCGCCCCCTCAAGGGTGAGCCGGATGGCTCACATCGAGCTCAGGGCTCAGGAGACGCCCAGCTCCTTGGCGTTGTTCTTCAGGTCCTCGATGCCACCGCACATGAAGAACGCCTGCTCCGGGAAGTGGTCGTACTCGCCGTCGCAGATCGCGTTGAACGCGGCGATCGACTCGTCCAGCGGCACGTCCGAACCGTCCACGCCGGTGAACTGCTTGGCGACGTGGGTGTTCTGGGACAGGAAGCGCTCCACGCGACGGGCACGGTGGACGACGAGCTTGTCCTCCTCGCCGAGCTCGTCGATACCGAGGATCGCGATGATGTCCTGCAGGTCCTTGTACTTCTGCAGGATGTTCTTCACGCGCATCGCGGCGTTGTAGTGGTCCGCCGCGATGTACCGCGGGTCGAGGATGCGGGACGTCGAGTCCAGCGGGTCCACGGCCGGGTAGATGCCCTTCTCCGAGATCGGACGGGACAGCACCGTCGTCGCGTCGAGGTGGGCGAAGGTGGTGGCCGGGGCCGGGTCGGTCAGGTCGTCCGCGGGGACGTAGATCGCCTGCATCGAGGTGATCGAGTGACCACGGGTCGAGGTGATGCGCTCCTGGAGGAGACCCATCTCGTCGGCCAGGTTCGGCTGGTAGCCCACCGCGGAGGGCATACGGCCGAGCAGGGTCGACACCTCGGAACCGGCCTGGGTGAAGCGGAAGATGTTGTCGATGAAGAACAGCACGTCCTGCTTCTGGACATCGCGGAAGTACTCCGCCATGGTCAGACCGGCGAGGGCCACGCGCAGACGGGTGCCCGGGGGCTCGTCCATCTGACCGAAGACCAGGGCGGTCTTGTCGATGACGCCCGACTCGCTCATCTCGTCGATGAGGTCGTTGCCCTCACGGGTGCGCTCACCGACACCGGCGAACACCGACACACCGTCGTGGTTGTTGGCGACGCGGTAGATCATCTCCTGGATGAGCACCGTCTTGCCGACGCCGGCACCGCCGAACAGGCCGATCTTTCCACCCTTGACGTACGGGGTGAGAAGGTCGATGACCTTGACGCCGGTCTCGAACATCTCGGTCTTCGACTCGAGCTCGTCGAAGTTCGGCGCCTTGCGGTGGATCGGCCAGCGCTCGCCCGTGTACTGCTCGTCGCTGTTCAGCACCTCACCGAGGGTGTTGAACACCTTGCCCGTGGTGAAGTCGCCGACCGGCACCGAGATGGAGGAGCCGGTGTCGGTCACCGGGGCCTGGCGGACCAGACCGTCGGTGGGCTGCATGGAGATGGTGCGGACCAGGCCGTCACCCAGGTGCTGGGCGACCTCCAGGGTCAGCGTCTTGAGCGCACCCTCCTGGGCCGGGTCGGCGACCTGGACGTGGAGGGCGTTGTAGATCTCCGGCATCGCGTCGACGGGGAACTCCACGTCGACGACCGGGCCGATGACCCGGGCGACACGGCCCGTGGCCGTCGCGGTCTCAACAGTGGTGGTCATTAGTTGTCACTCCCCGCGTTCGCGTCGGCCAGGGCACTGGCGCCACCGACGATCTCGCTGATTTCCTGGGTGATTTCGGCCTGTCGGGCCGCGTTGGCAAGACGGGAGAGCGTGTTGATCAGCTCGCCCGCGTTGTCGGTGGCCGACTTCATCGCGCGCCGCGTGGCGGCGTGCTTCGAAGCGGCCGACTGGAGCAGCGCGTTGTAGATCCGGCTCTCGACGTACCGCGGCAGCAGGGCGTCGAGGACGTCCTCCGCCGAGGGCTCGAAGTCGAACAGCGGCAGGATCTCGCCCTTGGTGGTGCTCTCCGCCGCGACCTCTTCGAGGCGCAGCGGAAGCATCCGGGAGTCGACCGCCGTCTGCGTCATCATCGAGACGAACTCGGTGTAGACGATGTGGAGCTCGTCCACGCCGCCGTCCGCCGTCTCCGTCTGGAGCGCCTCGATCAGCGGGGCCGCGACCTTCTTGGCGTCCGCGTACGAGGGCTCGTCGGTGAAGCCGGTGAACGACTCCGCGACCTTGCGCTCACGGAAGTTGTAGTGGGCGACACCACGCCGGCCGACGATGTACGTCTCGACCTGCTTGCCCTCGCGCTCCAGGCGCTCGGTCAGCTGCTCCGCCGCCTTGATGGCGTTGGAGTTGAAGGCGCCGGCCAGGCCGCGGTCGCTCGTGAGGAGCAGGACCGCGGCACGGGTCGGGTTCTCCGCCTCCGTGGTGAGCGGGTGCTTGGTGTTCGACCCGGTTCCGACCGCCGTGACCGCGCGGGTGAGCTCCTGCGCGTACGGCGTGGAGGCCGCCACCTTGCGCTGCGCCTTGACGACGCGCGAGGCGGCGATCATCTCCATCGCCTTGGTGATCTTCTTGGTCGCGGTGACGGATCGGATGCGACGCTTGTAGACCCGGAGCTGGGCTCCCATGAGTCAGGTCCCTTCCTTACGTCACTTGGCGGCGGACGGGGCGTCCTCGCCGAGCAGCTTGCCGTCGCTCGTCTCGAACTGCTTCTTGAAGTCCGCGATCGCCTCGGCCACGGCCTGCAGGGTGTCGTCGGACATCTTGCCGCCCTCGCGGATGGAGGTCATGAGGCCCTGCTCCTTGCGGTGCAGGTGCTCCAGGAGCTCCTTCTCGAAGCGGCGGATGTCGGCGACCGGCACGTCGTCCATCTTGCCGGTGGTGCCGGCCCAGACGGAGACGACCTGGTCCTCGGTGGACATCGGCTGGTACTGGTCCTGCTTCAGCAGCTCGACCATGCGCTGACCGCGCTCCAGCTGCGCCTTCGACGCGGCGTCCAGGTCGGAACCGAAGGCGGCGAACGCCTCCAGCTCACGGAACTGGGCGAGGTCCACGCGCAGACGGCCGGAGACCTGCTTCATCGCCTTGTGCTGCGCGGAACCACCGACTCGGGAGACGGAGATACCGACGTTCAGCGCGGGGCGCTGACCGGCGTTGAACAGGTCCGACTCCAGGAAGCACTGGCCGTCGGTGATGGAGATGACGTTGGTCGGGATGAACGCCGACACGTCGTTGGCCTTGGTCTCGACGATCGGCAGACCGGTCATCGAGCCGGCGCCCATGTCGTCGGAGAGCTTGGCGCAGCGCTCCAGCAGGCGGGAGTGCAGGTAGAAGACGTCACCCGGGTAGGCCTCGCGGCCCGGCGGGCGGCGCAGCAGCAGGGACACGGCGCGGTAGGCGTCGGCCTGCTTCGACAGGTCGTCGAAGATGATCAGGACGTGCTTGCCCTCGTACATCCACTGCTGACCGATGGCCGAACCGGTGTACGGCGCCAGGTACTTGAAGCCGGCCGGGTCGGACGCCGGGGCGGCGACGATGGTCGTGTACTCCAGCGCGCCGTTCTCCTCCAGCGCGCGGCGGACCGACGCGATGGTGGAGCCCTTCTGGCCGATGGCGACGTAGATGCAGCGGACCTGCTTCTTCGGGTCGCCGGAGCGCCAGTTGTCGCGCTGGTTGATGATCGTGTCGACGGCCAGGGCGGTCTTGCCGGTCTGGCGGTCGCCGATGATCAGCTGGCGCTGACCACGGCCGATCGGGGTCATGGCGTCGACAGCCTTGTAGCCCGTCTCCATCGGCTCGTGCACCGACTTGCGCTGCATGACCGTGGGGGCCTGCAGTTCGAGGGCGCGGCGGCCCTCGGTCTCGATCTCGCCGAGGCCGTCGATCGGGTTGCCGAGCGGGTCGACCACACGGCCGAGGTAGCCCTCGCCGACGGCGACGGACAGCACCTCGCCGGTGCGGGTGACCGGCTGGCCCTCCTCGATGCCGCTGAACTCACCGAGGACGATGGCACCGATCTCGCGCTCCTCGAGGTTGAGGGCGAGGCCGAGGGTGCCGTCCTCGAACTTCAGCAGCTCGTTGGCCATGGCCGAGGGAAGACCCTCGACCTTCGCGATGCCGTCGCCGGCAAGGGTGACCGTACCGACCTCCTCGCGCGAGGCCGCGTCCGGCTTGTACGACTGGACAAAGTTCTCCAGCGCGTCCCGGATCTCCTCCGGCCGGATCGTGAGCTCCGCCATCTGAGTTCCCTGCTCTCCTTGTTGGGCCCGAAGTTTCACTTGGGGGGTCTGGGGGCGACCCCCAGGAATCCTCTGCACGGCCCAACCAGGGCCGTAAGTACGTACTGCCTATTCAGAATGTTCTGCTCAGCCGGCCAGCCGACGGCTCGCGTCCTCGAGCCGGTCCGCCAGGGAGCCGTTGATGACCTCGTCACCGACCTGCACCCGGATCCCGCCGACGACCGCGGGGTCGACGTCGAGGTTGAGGTGCATCCGGCGGCCGTAGAGCTTCGCGAGGGCGTCGCCCAGGCGCTGCTTCTGCTGGTCGCTCAGCGGCACCGCGGAGGTGACGACGGCCACCATGCGGTCGCGGCGATCGGCGGCGAGCTTGGACAGGGACTCCAGTCCCGACTCCAGGCTACGTCCCCGCGGCGCGGTCACGAGACGCGTGACCAGACGCTCGGTGGCCGCGTTCGCCCTGCCCCCGAGCAGGCTGCGCAGCAGCTCGCCCTTGGCGGAGGCGGTGGCGCTCCGGTTGGTCAGCGCGGCGCGCAGCTCGGTGTTGGAGGAGACGATCCGGCCGAACCGGAACAGCTCGTCCTCGACGTCGTCGAGCGCGCCCGTCTTCTGGGCGGCGGTGAGGTCGGCGGTGCTGGCCAGCTCCTCCAGCGCGTCCACCAGGTCGCGGGACTGCGACCAGCGGGAGCGCACCATGCCGGACACCAGGTCCGCGGCCGGGCCGCTGACCTGCGAGCCGAGCAGGCGCTGGGCCAGGGCGGCCTTGGCCTCACCGGCCTGCGCCGGGTCGGTGAGGACCCGACGCAGCGACACCTCGCGGTCGAGCAGCGCGGTGACGGCCGCCAGCTCGTCGGCGAGCGAGCCCGCGTTCACGGACGTGGAGTCCGTCAGCGCGTCGAGACGCTCACGTGCGGCTGCCAGGGCCTCGCGGCTCGCTCCGTTCATCGCGCGGCCTCGGCCTTCTGGTCGAGCTCGTCGAGGAAGCGGTCGATCACGCGGCTCTGCCGGGCGTGGTCCTCGAGGGACTCGCCGACGAGCTTGCCGGCCAGGTCGGTGGCGAGCTTGCCGACGTCCTGGCGCAGCGAGGACGCGGCGGCCTTGCGGTCGGCCTCGATCTGCGTGTGGCCGGCGGCGACGATCTCCTCGCGCTGACGCTGGCCCTCGGCCCGCATCTCGGCGATGAGCGCGGCACCCTGCTCCTGCGCCTCCTGGCGCAGACGCGCGGCCTCGTGCCGGGCCTCGGCGAGCTGGGCCTTGTACTGCTCAAGGACGCTCTGGGCCTCGACCTTCATGGCCTCGGCCTCTTCGATACCGCCTTCGATCGCCGTGCGGCGCTCCTCCAGAACCTTGTTGATGTTCGGGAGCAGCTTCTTCCAGAAGACGAAGAAGACGATCGCGAAGGCGATGGTGCCGACGAGCAGCTCGGGGCCCGGCGGAATGAGCGGGTTCTGCTCTTCCTCGGCCGCCAGCTGTACCAGGTTGGCGATCACATCAGTGCCTTTCGTTGAAAGGTTGGCTCGTCAGGGTCCGATCATCCGTAGACGAACGGCATGACGATGCCGATGAGGGCGAGCGCCTCACAGAAGGCGAAGCCGAGGATCTGGTTGGCGCGGATCAGGCCGGCCGCCTCGGGCTGGCGGGCGAGGGCCTGGGTGCCGTTGCCGAAGATGATGCCGACGCCGACGCCGGGGCCGATGGCGGCGAGGCCGTAGCCGATGGAACCGATGTTGCCTTCGACGGCGGCGAGGGTCTCAAGGGCAGCCATGCTGATTCTTCCTTCTCTTTCAAGGACCGGCGGGGGTTGGCCACCGGACGTTCATGGGGGTGCGGGCTGGGTCGCTCAGTGGTGTTCGGCGAGCGCGCCCTGGATGTACGAGCAGGCCAGCAGTACGAAGACGTACGCCTGGACGGCCTGCACGAAAAGTTCGAAGAGGATCATGACCATGGTCATGACGAAGGAGACGCCGGCTGCCGGGATCATCCAGCTGTTCAGCAGGTACCAGGAGGCGACGGTGAACATCACCAGCATCAGGTGACCGGCGAACATGTTGGCGAAGAGTCGCACGGCGTGGGTGAACGGCCGGACCAGCAGGTTCGAGAAGAACTCGATGACCATGACCAGCGGCAGCACCGCACCCAGCGACTTGTCGTAGCCGGTCACGTTCTTGAAGAAGCCGACGAAGCCGTGCCGCTTGAAGGTCAGCCCCACCCAGATCAGCCAGACGATCGCCGCGAGCACCATGGGGTACGCGATGATCGACGAGACCGGGAACTGGGCCAGCGGGATCACGGACCAGATGTTCATGATCCAGATGAAGAAGAACAGCGAGACCATGAAGGGGACGTACTTCTCGCCCTCCTTCTTGCCGAGGGTCTCGTAGACGATGCCGCGACGGACGAAGTCGTAACCGGCTTCACCGACCATCTGCAGCTTCCCCGGCACCACCTTGGCCCTGCCGAAAGCCGCGTAGAAGAAGCTGATGACGAGGAGGGTGGTGATGATGGCGAGCAGCATCACCTTGTTGAACTCGAACCCCCCGACCGTGGCGATCGGCTTGAAAAGGAACGAGTGCAGGCCCGGAGCCGGAAAGCCACACCCGTTGTCGGACATGATCCGACAACTCCAGTCAAAGGCGAGCTGGGTCTGGTCAGCACTCACCGCGGGCTCCTTCGGCGTGACGCATAGGTACGGCAACCTCGTTGTGTCGGCGCGGCGCAGGGCCGCGGGTCGGCACCGGACAGGTGTTACGGATGTGGGGGCGGCTGGGGGGCATCAAGCCTCGCGAATGAGCAGGCGTCAGCTCGGATGCCCGCGCCCGCGATGCCGCAGTTGGCACCGGACGATAGCAGGATCTCTCACGTGCCTTTATCCCGGCCCTATCCCTCACGACGAGTGCCCCGACTTGTCGGACTTCCCGCTCGTCGTCGACTCGGGCTCGACGTAGAGGATCTTGGCCTTCATGTGGGCACGGGTCTGCGCGGCGATCCAGGTCAGGGTGCCGGCGACCAGCGTGATCGCGAAGGCCTTGGGGTTGAACAGCGTGGTGTCCCTGAACACCGACAGGAAGATGAACAGCAGCAGGATCTGTGCCGCGTACAGCATCAAGCCCATCATCTGGAAGAGATGCGGGAGCGACCTGGCGGTGCGCTGCAGGACGTAGAGGCCGATCCCCATGAAGAGGATCACGACCACGGTCGCGGCGACCGCACCGATCGCCCCTTTGCCGCCGGCGACCACCGCACTGACGACGGCGGCTACCGCACCGACGGCAGCCGTGGGCACGGCGGCCTGGGCCAGGATCCGGACGTCGTTGGACGGCATGGCGGCAACTCCGCTTTTCGCAGGGGGCAGGGTGTCGTCATGGACGAGCGTAGACCCCCGGGCCGAGTGAGAATTCCTCGCGCCGGTGAACCGTCGCACTGCGGTCCGTTGGCTCTATCCGGGGTTCTCGTGAACGGTATCACAAACTATTTGATGCAGTCTTTACCTGTCTGGCGTGCTCACCGTCACACATGAGAGTGAATCTGCACGCTCGAGCGAGAAGCTTGCCCCTTTGTCTGGTATTGGGGCGGTTCGTACACCCAACGGTGCCCCATAGGGGCCCCACGACTTGGCAATGCTCTAGTCGGATTCTTACCTTGACCGTGATCGGTCGGCCAGGTGTGCGCGAGGGCCGACGGCGGTCGCGCCGTTGACACCGGAGACACCCGCGGCGACCGGGGTGCGGTGGCCGTCGGCTGACTCCGGGTCCGCCGGGGTCGACGCGTCCGGGGCGGTGGCCGGGGCCGTCCGGCGGCGGCGGTAGCGCGGGGGCACGAAGGCCTCCGCCCAGCGCGGGGCGCGCGGGGTGAAGCGGGGCAGCAGAAGCAGGACGAGGCCGAGCGTGGAGAGGGTGACGACGCCCAGCACGATCCACATCGACGCCGAGTTCACGGAGTAGGCCAGCGCACCGAAGGCGATCAGCGCCGACCAGAAGTACATGATCAGCACGGCCCGGCTGTGCGAGTGGCCGATCTCCAGCAGCCGGTGGTGCAGATGACCCCGGTCCGCCGCGAACGGCGACTGGCCGCGCCAGGTGCGCCGCACGATCGCCAGGATCAGGTCGGCGGCCGGGATCGCGATGATCGTCAGCGGCATCACCAGCGGGATGTAGACCGGCACCATCTGGTGCACCGTGCTGCGCTCGGACCCGCCGAACAGGCTGTCCGGGTCCACCTGTCCCGTGATGGAGATCGCGCCCGCCGCCAGGACCAGACCGATCAGCATCGAGCCCGAATCACCCATGAAGATCCGCGCGGGGTGCATGTTGTGCGGCAGGAAGCCCAGGCACATGCCCATCAGGATGGCCGCGAACAGCGTCGCGGGGGCGGCGGCCTCGATGCCGTACGAGTACCAGATGCGGTAGGCGTACATGAAGAACGCGGCCGACGCGATGCACACCATGCCGGCGGCGAGGCCGTCGAGGCCGTCCACGAAGTTGACCGCGTTGATGGTGATGACGACCAGCGCCACCGTGAGCAGGGTGCCCTGCCACTGGGTGAGCGCGACCGTGCCGACGCCCGGGACCGGCAGCCACAGGATCGTCAGACCCTGCATGACCATCACACCGGCGGCGATCATCTGGCCGCCCAGCTTGATCAGCGCGTCGATCTCGAACTTGTCGTCCAGCACACCGATCAGCCAGATCAGCGCCGCCCCGGAGAGCAGCGCCCGCGGCTCGTTGGACCTCTCGAAGAGCTGGCCGAGGTTGGTGAGGTGGTCGGCGGCCAGCAGGCCCGCGCACAGGCCGAAGAACATGGCGATACCGCCGAGCCGCGGAGTGGGTTCCCGGTGCACGTCACGTGCCCGGATCTCCGGCATCGCCCCGGCCACGATCGCGAACTTCCGTACCGGCCCTGTCAGCAGGTACGTCACCGCGGCCGTGATGCAGAGCGTCAGCAGGTATTCACGCACGGGCTTCCCCACAGGTCTCGCTGGCCATCACAGCCCCACACCCTAGCGAGGCGCGCATATGAGTGGGGACTTCCGGGTAGCGACGATGGTTGCACGCGTGACGGTGCGTCCGTGACGCCGACCCCGGAATCGGCCCGTTCAGTGGGGGTACGGCGGGAACGCCGCGGCCAGTTCCCGTACGTCCTCCCGGGCCCGCGCGGGCTCGGTGCCGCCCCGCAGGACGCTCGCCAGCAGCCCCGCGACGAACGTCATCTCCCTCGCCCCCATGCCCTGCGTGGTCACCGCCGCCGTGCCCATGCGCAGCCCGCGGCCGTCGTCGTGCGGAAGCGCACAGCAGTCCAGGACGAGCCCGGCCGCCGCGAGCCGGCCGCGCGCGGTGCGTCCGTCGACGCCGAGCGGCGCCGGGTCGGCGGTGATCAGGTGGGTGTCCGTGCCGCCGGTGGTGACCACCAGCCCCTCGGCGGCCAGCGCGGCGGCCAGCGCCCGCGCGTTGGCGACCACCTGGTGCGCGTACGCGGCGAACGCCGGTGTCGCCGCCTCCCCGAACGCGACGGCCTTGGCCGCGACGGTGTTCATCTGGGCGCCGCCCTGGGTGAAGGGGAAGACGGCACGGTCGACGCGCTCGGCCAGCTCTCCGCCGCACAGGATCATCCCGCCGCGCGGACCCCGCAGCACCTTGTGCGTCGTCGCGCACACGATGTCCGCGTACGGCACCGGGCTGGGCGCCACTCCCCCGGCGACCAGGCCGATGGGGTGCGCCGCGTCCGCGATGAGGTAGGCGCCGACCTCGTCGGCGACCTCGCGGAAGAAGGCGTAGTCGACGTGGCGCGGATAGGCGATGGAACCGCAGACGATCGCCTTGGGGCGGTGGCCGCGGGCCAGGGCGCGGACCTGGTCGTGGTCGATGAGCCCGCTCTCCGCGTCCACGCCGTAGCCGACGAAGTCGAACCAGCGGCCGGAGAAGTTGGCGGGCGAGCCGTGGGTGAGGTGTCCGCCGTAGGGCAGGCCGAGGGCGAGGACGGTGTCGCCGGGGCGCAGCAGGACGGCGTACGCGGCGAGCACGGCGGACGAGCCGGAGTGCGCCTGCACGTTGGCGTGCTCGGCGCCGAACAGCGCCGTGGCCCGCTCCACGGCGAGGCGCTCGGCGACGTCGACGACCTCGCAGCCGCCGTGGTAGCGGTTGCCGGGGTATCCCTCGGCGTACTTGTTGGCCAGCGGTGAGCCGAGGGCGGTCAGCACCGCCGGCGACATGAAGTTCTCGGCGGCGATCAGCTGGAGCGTGCTCGACTGCCGCTCACGCTCCGCGAGCAGCACATCGGCAAGCTCGGGATCCTGCCGCCGCACCACATCGACCTCAAGGGCATGCCCGACCGTCATAACGCCCAATGTAGGCCGCACACCCCGAAAACGCCCCCGCTGACGCACCTGACTGCGGCCGGCCGCCCCGGCACGCACCCGCCTACGCCCGAGCAGGAACCCCGGTCAACGCCGTCACCACCGGATCCAGCGCCTCGAATATCTCGTCCCCGATGGACCGGAAGAACGTCAGCGGCGCCCCGTACGGGTCGTACACCTCGTCCGCCTCGGCCGTCGGCGCCAGAAGCCACCCGCGTAGAGCCGCGGCAGCCCGCACCAGCGCCCGGGCGCGCATGACCAGCCCCTCGTCCAGCGGCGGCAGCGTCGCCGGGTCGATGGCGTCGACCAGCCGCGTGAACTCCTTCAGCGTGAACGTCCGCAGCCCCGCCGAATGCCCCATGGAGATGACCTGCGCCCGATGGTCCCGCGTGGCCGTCAGCACCAGGTCCGCCCGGATCACGTGCTCGTCCAGCAGCTCACGCCCCACGAACCCCGACGCGTCCGCCCCGAACTCCGCCAGCACGGCCTCCGCGTTGGCCTCCATGGGCGCGCCCTCGTGCCCCCAGGTGCCCGCGCTCTCCACGATCAGCCCGCCGCCCAGGATCCCCAGCCGCTGGCTCACGAAATGCCGGGTCAGCCGCTCGGTGATGGGCGAGCGGCACACGTTTCCGGTACTGACGTGGAGGATGCGGAAGGTGTCGCGCGGAAACCCGAAGGTGGTCGTGATCTCCGCGCTGGATTCCCCGTTGCCTATGCCACGCCCCGACTCGGGGGCCGTCAATTCGCCACCTCGAGGTCGGGTACCACCTTGCGCAGCTCCTCCGGCGAGAGCGCGCCCTCGCGCAGTAGCACCGGCACGGGCCGGGTGACGTCGACGATCGAGGAGGGCACGTTGCCGGGCGTCGGACCGCCGTCCAGGTACACGGAGACGGAGTCGCCGAGCATCTCCTGCGCGGCGTCGCAGTTCTCCGGCGCCGGGTGGCCGGTCAGGTTCGCCGAGGACACGGCCATGGGCCCGACCTCGGTGAGCAGCTCGATGGCGACCGGGTGCAGCGGCATCCGCACGGCGACCGTGCCCCGGGTGTCCCCGAGGTCCCACTGGAGTGACGGCTGGTGCCTGGCGACCAGCGTCAGCGCGCCCGGCCAGAACGCGTCGACGAGTTCCCAGGCCATCTCGGAGAAGTCGGTGACCAGGCCGTGCAGGGTGTTCGGGGAGCCGATGAGGACGGGCGTGGGCATGTTGCGGCCCCGCCCCTTGGCCTCCAGCAGATCGGCGACGGCCTCCGAGGTGAACGCGTCGGCGCCGATCCCGTACACGGTGTCCGTCGGCAGCACCACAAGTTCGCCCCGGCGGACGGCGGAGGCGGCTTCGCGCAGACCGGTCGTGCGGTCGGTCGCGTCGTTGGTGTCGTATCGCCGAGCCATCTAGCGGGCCTCCTCGTACGGGTGCTGCTGGGGGGATGAAGTATGCGGGACGCTCACGGCAGCGCCTTGCGGGCGGTGGCGAACCGGGGGCGGTTGTTCAGGTCGGGGTGGTCGGCCGCGTCGGTCCAGCCGCGGTCCTCGGCGAAGATCCACGGCACCTGTCCGCCCTGGGTGTCGGCGTGCTCGACGACGACCACCCCGCCGGGCCGCAGCAGCCGGTGCGCGGTGCGCTCCAGGCCGCGGATCAGGTCGAGCCCGTCCTCACCGGAGAACAGGGCCAGGTCGGGATCGTAGTCGCGGGCCTCCGGCGCGACGTACTCCCACTCGGTGAGCGGGATGTACGGCGGATTGGAGACGACCAGGTCGACCTGGCCGTCGAGGTCCGGGAAGGCCGCCAGGGCGTCTCCCTGGCGCAGCTCGACCCGTGACCCCTCCATGTTCTTGCGGGTCCACGTCAGGGCGTCCTCGGACAGCTCCACGGCGTACACGCGCGAGCGCGGCACCTCCTGGGCCAGCGCCAGCGCGATGGCGCCCGAGCCGGTGCACAGGTCGACGATGCACGGCTCGACGACGTCCATCGCGCGGACGGCGTCTATCGCCCAGCCGACCACCGACTCGGTCTCGGGGCGCGGCACGAACACCCCCGGCCCGACCTGGAGCTCCAGGTAGCGGAAGTACGCGCGCCCGGTGATGTGCTGGAGCGGCTCGCGGGCCTCGCGGCGGGCGATGACCTCCCAGTACCGGGCGTCGAAGTCGGAGTCCTTCACGCGGTGCAGCTCGCCGCGCTTGACGCCGTGCACGAACGCGGCGAGCTCCTCCGCGTCGGTGCGCGGCGAGGGCACGCCGGCGTCGGCGAGCCGCTGGGTGGCCTGGGCCACCTCGGCGAGCAGCAGGTTCACGACGGTCCTCCGGGCTGTCTACGGGGTTTACGCGGCGGCGAGCTTGGCGGCCGAGTCCGCGTCGACACAGGCCTGGATCACCGCGGTGAGGTCGCCGTCCAGGACCTGGTCGAGGTTGTACGCCTTGAAGCCGACGCGGTGGTCCGAGATGCGGTTCTCCGGGAAGTTGTACGTACGGATCTTCTCGGAGCGGTCGACGGTGCGGACCTGGCTGCGGCGGGCGTCGGCGGCCTCCCGCTCCGCCTCCTCCTGCGCCGCCGCGAGGAGCCTGGAGCGCAGGATACGCAGTGCCTGCTCCTTGTTCTGCAGCTGGCTCTTCTCGTTCTGGCAGGAGGCGACGACCCCGGTCGGCAGGTGCGTGATGCGCACGGCGGAGTCGGTGGTGTTGACGGACTGCCCGCCGGGGCCGGAGGACCGGTAGACGTCGATGCGCAGGTCGTTCGGGTTGATCTCGACGTCGACCTCCTCCGCCTCGGGGGTCACCAGGACACCCGCCGCGGAGGTGTGGATACGGCCCTGCGACTCGGTGGCCGGCACCCGCTGCACGCGGTGCACGCCGCCCTCGTACTTCAGCCGCGCCCACACGCCCTGGCCGGGCTCGGTGGCGCCCTGGCCGCCCTTGGTCTTCACGGCGACCTGGACGTCCTTGTAGCCGCCCAGCTCGGACTCGGTGGCGTCGATGATCTCGGTCTTCCAGCCGACGCGCTCGGCGTAGCGCAGGTACATGCGCAGCAGGTCGCCGGCGAACAGGGCGGACTCGTCGCCGCCCGCGCCCGCCTTGATCTCGAGGATGACGTCCTTGTCGTCGCTGGGGTCGCGCGGGACCAGCAGCAGGCGGAGCTTCTCGGTGAGCTCCTCGCGCTGCCGCTCCAGGTCCTTGACCTCGGCGGCGAAGTCGGGGTCGTCGGCTGCCAGTTCGCGCGCGGTCTCGATGTCGTCGCCCGTCTGCTTCCAGGAGCGGTACGTGGCGACGATCGGGGTGAGCTCGGCGTAGCGCTTGTTCAGCTTGCGCGCGTTGGCCTGGTCGGCGTGGACCGACGGGTCGGCGAGCTTCTTCTCCAGGTCGGCGTGTTCGGCGACGAGTTCCTCGACGGCCTCGAACATCTTGGGCTCCTGCTGGTACGTGGGGGAAGGGGCGGGCGACCAAAAACGCCGGTCCCGGCCTGCCCCCGGGCGGGGGCGCGGCCGTGGACCGGCGGAATGGAGCTCGCTACTTCTTGGAGCCGGCGGCCTTGCCGAAGCGGGCCTCGAAGCGGGCCACACGGCCACCGGTGTCGAGGATCTTCTGCTTGCCCGTGTAGAACGGGTGGCACTCGGAGCAGACCTCGGCGCGGATGGCGCCGCCGGAGATCGTGCTGCGGGTGGTGAACGACGCGCCGCAGGTGCAGCTGACCTGCGTCTCGACGTACTCGGGGTGGATGTCGCGCTTCAAGGTGTCTCCTAGGTTCGGGAGGGCGCCGGGTCGCATCCGCGGGATGCGGGAGCGTGAACCGGGGCCGACTCACCAGTTTGCCAGGACTGGGGTCCTCTCCCAAAACCGGGGGTTGCCGTTGTTTGTTCCCCGCGGGCCGGTGGGGGCTTGTCGCGCCCGCGCGGCGGAGCCGCACATCGGTGCGGCCCGCGCCCCTACCCGGCGTTGACCACGCCCTTCGCTTCGCCGGTGGCCGTGCCTTCGGTGGCCGACTTCGGGATCGACTCGTCGTTCCTCAGAGCGTCCCAGACCTGCCGGGCCTTGGCTTCCTCCACCAGGACCCGGTTGGCGTCGGCCGGGTCGTAGATCACCGGCATGGTGATCATGTGCATGCCGGCGGGGGTGATGTCCTTCAAGCCGTCGGCGAAGGACATCAGGGAGTTCAGCGAGCCCAGGCCGGAGTCGGTGGTGACGGCCCGGGTGGCGGCGTCGGCGAGGCTGTACAGCTTCTTGGGGTCGGTGAGGACGCCGACCTCCCCGATCTGCCGCGCCAGGGCCCTGACGAAGGCCTGCTGGAGCTGGATGCGGCCGAGGTCGGAGCCGTCGCCGACGCCGTGCCGGGTGCGTACCAGGCCGAGGGCCTGTTCGCCGTCGAGCCGGTGGGTGCCGGCCTCGAGTTCCAGATGGCTGTCGGGGTCGTCGATGTCCTCGCCGGTGGTGACCTCGACGCCGCCGAGTTCGTCGATCAGCTTCCGGAAGCCGGTGAAGTCGACCTCCAGGTAGTGGTCCATGCGCAGGTCGGTGATCGACTCGACGGTCTTCACCGCGCAGGCCGCCCCGCCCGTGGCGTAGGCGGAGTTGAACATCACGCCGCTCGCCGCGGGGTGGGTGCCGCCGTCGGTGTCGGTGCACTCGGGGCGGTCGACGACGGTGTCGCGCGGGAGGGAGACCACGCTCGCCTTTTTGTGTCCCTCGTGGACGTGCACGATCATCGCCGTGTCGGAGCGGGCCGTTCCGTCGTCGGTGCCGCCGCCCAGCCTCTCGTTGCCGCCGGAGCGGGTGTCGGAGCCGAGGACGAGGATGTTCTCGGAGCCGTTGTCGGCCTTCTCCGGCCGGTCGGTGCCGAGGGCCTGGTCGATGTCGACGCTCTCGATGTTGCCGTTGAGCTCGAAGTACAGGTACCCGGCGCCGGTGCCGCCGAGGACGACGATGCCGGCGGCGGTCCAGGCCGCGGCCTTCAGGCCCGTGCGTCGCTTGTCACGCGTGGTGCGCCGGCGCCCCTTGCCCCGGCGGCCCGGTGTGCTCTCGGCAGACATGTGCTCCTCGGCTCGTCCTCGGTCGGTTACCCCCCGCACTCGGTGTCAGACCCGGCCTTGGCAGCCGTACGACACCCGTCGTCCCGCCGTCGGGGCGAGCGGGGAAACGCGGGACAGGGTGGCACGGCGAGCTGTGCCGGGCCTGTGCGCGACCGGGTGTGAGGGGTTCCGCACGGAACCGGCGAACGCCCCGCTGACCTGCGCGTCGGCCGAAGGGGACGGACGGCTCGTTCCCGGGCTCGACGGACGTCGTTGTGGCGAAGCTCTCACCGCACGCGAAAGGGCCGCTCCCCGGCGGGAGCGGCCCTTTCGGTGGAAGGCGCGACGTCAGTCGCCGTTGCCCGGCGTCGGCGTCGTCTTCTGGATCTGCATCAGGAACTCGGCGTTCGACTTCGTCTGCTTCATCTTGTCGAGGAGCAGCTCGACCGCCTGCTGCTGGTCGAGGGCGTGCAGCACCCGGCGCAGCTTCCAGACGATGGCGAGCTCGTCGCTGGCGAGCAGGATCTCTTCCTTACGGGTACCGGACGCGTCGACGTCCACCGCGGGGAAGATGCGCTTGTCGGCGAGCTTCCGGTCGAGCTTGAGCTCCGCGTTGCCGGTGCCCTTGAACTCCTCGAAGATCACCTCGTCCATGCGGGACCCGGTGTCCACCAGAGCGGTGGCGAGGATGGTCAGCGAGCCGCCGTCCTCGATGTTGCGGGCCGCACCGAAGAAGCGCTTCGGCGGGTACAGGGCGGTCGAGTCGACACCACCGGACAGGATGCGGCCGGAGGCCGGGGCGGCGAGGTTGTACGCACGGCCCAGACGCGTGATCGAGTCGAGCAGCACGACGACGTCGTGACCCAGCTCCACCAGGCGCTTGGCGCGCTCGATGGCGAGCTCGGCGACCGTGGTGTGGTCCTCGGCCGGGCGGTCGAAGGTCGAGGAGATGACCTCGCCCTTGACCGACCGCTGCATGTCGGTGACCTCTTCCGGACGCTCGTCGACCAGGACGACCATCAGGTGGCACTCGGGGTTGTTGTGGGTGATCGCGTTGGCGATCGCCTGCATGATCATGGTCTTGCCGGTCTTCGGCGGGGCCACGATCAGACCGCGCTGGCCCTTACCGATGGGCGCGACGAGGTCGATGATGCGGGTGGTGAGGACGCCCGGGTCCGTCTCCAGACGGAGGCGGTCCTGCGGGTACAGCGGGGTGAGCTTGTTGAACTCCGGGCGGCCGCGGCCGTGTTCGGGCGCCATGCCGTTGACGGAGTCCAGGCGCACCAGCGCGTTGAACTTCTCGCGGCGCTCGCCCTCCTTGGGCTGGCGCACGGCACCGGTGAGGTGGTCGCCCTTGCGCAGGCCGTTCTTGCGGACCTGGGCGAGGGAGACGTACACGTCGTTCGGGCCGGGCAGGTAGCCGGAGGTCCGGATGAACGCGTAGTTGTCGAGGATGTCGAGGATGCCGGCGACCGGGATCAGGACGTCGTCGTCGGTGAGCTGCGGCTCGGAGGCCATGTCGTCGCGGCCGCGACGGCCACGGCGGTCGCGGTAGCGCCCGCGACGGCCACGGCGGCCGCCCTCGAAGTCGTCGTCCTCGTGCTGACGGTCCTGCCGGCCGCCGCCCTGCTGGCTCTGCTGACGGCCCTGGCCGCCCTGGCCCTGCTGCTGGTCGTCGCCCTTGCCGCGACGGTCACCGCGCTCGCCGCGGTCACCACGCTCACCGCGGTCACCACGCTCACCGCGGTCACGGTCGCGGCCGCGCTCACGGCGGTCGCGGCGGCGGCCCTCGCCGCCGTCGTGGTCGGCCTTGGTGTCGCCCTGCTGGACCGGGGTCTCGGCCTTGGGCTCGGCCTTCGCCTCGGCGGTGACCGTCTCGGTCGCGGCGGCGGCCGGGGCACCCGCCTCGGCGGTGGCGCGACGGCGACGGCGCTCGGCGGGGGCGGCGTCCTCGGCCTGCTCGGGCTGACCGGAGGCCTTCGGGGAGGGCTGGCCCGGGATCTCGATCTGCTGCTGGGCCGCGGCCTTCTCGGCGGGGGCCTGCTCGGCCTTGGCGTCGGCCTTCTTCTCGGCGGCCTCGCCCGTACGGGTCCGGGAGGTGGCACGGCGCTTGGGCTTGGTCTCGGCGGACTCGGCCTTGGCCGGGGCGGGGGCGCCTCCGGCGGCCTGCGCCTCCTTGATGACCTCGATCAGCTGGCTCTTGCGCATGCGCGCGGTGCCCCTGATTCCGAGGCCGGACGCGACCTGCTGCAGCTCGGCCAGCACCATGCCCTCGAGGCCGGTACCGCGGCGCCGCCGGGAGCCGGCACCGGTGGCAGGCGCGGAAGCGTCCGTGGCGGGCGCGGCAGCGGTCTCCTCGACACGTGCGCCCATCAGATCGGTGGTGTCGCTCACGAAGGGTCCTTCCCTGGAGCGGACGTCGGCCTGTCTGGCTCGGCGACCGGTTGTGCTGTCCGGCATCGGTCCTTGCTGTGTGAACCGTGCCGGGGCGGTTGTCCGCCTGAGCGGCGGAAGAGATATCTGGTGATGGCGCTTCCCCGAGCCGTGGCATCCAGTGTCACGTGGCGTGGTCGCACCGGTTCCGAAGCCTGCCCTGCGGGCCGCTCAGTGTCCGCGTGCGACGTACTGCCCGCGTACGTAGCAGAGAACACAGTGCGGCTTGGGGGGCTCCCGGAAGAATGTCTGTCCCGGACGGGGACACGAGGCACCTCGCCATGGTGGGGTCGGGTGCAGACTTGAGATTAACACTACCGGATCCAACAAACATTCCCCCTCTCGAAATCCGGCAACCGTGTGTCAGGTGGCGAGCGGAAGCACGCTCGCGCCCTGCGCATCGAGGCTGAGCCGATTGGCGGCCCAGTCGTTGCCGGCCAGTGCTTCGACCTTGTCGGCCGTTTCCGCGTCGGCCAGCGCCATGACCGTGGGTCCGGCGCCGGAGATCACCGCGGGGATCCCGTCCTCCCGCAGCCGCTCCACCAGGGCGGCGCTCTCGGGCATGGCCGGGGCGCGGTACTCCTGGTGCAGTCGGTCCTCGGTGGCGGGCAGCAGCAGCTCGGGGCGCCTGGTCAGGGCCTCGACGAGCAGGGCGGCACGGCCCGCGTTGGCGGCGGCGTCGACGTGCGGCACGGTGCGCGGGAGCAGGCCGCGCGCGGTCTCGGTCAGGACCGGCTTCCCGGGCACGAAAACCACCGGAACGATGGAATCAGCGGGCTCCATCCTGATCGCCCGGGCCGCGCCGCCCTCCATCCAGGACAGGGTGAAACCGCCCAGCAGACAGGCCGCGACGTTGTCGGGGTGGCCCTCGATCTCGGTGGCGAGTTCGAGCAGCGCGGTGTCGTCGAGCCTGGCCTCGGCACCTATGGTCACGGCGCGGGCGGCGACGATCCCGGCGCAGATGGCGGCGGAGGAGGAGCCCAGGCCGCGGCCGTGCGGAATGCGGTTGGCGCAGACGATCTCCAGGCCGCGCGGCTGTCCGCCGAGCAGGTCGAAGGCGGTGCGCAGGGAGCGTACGAGCAGATGGCTCTCGTCGCGCGGGAGGGTCTCGCCGCCCTCACCGGCGATGTCGATGTGCAGCCCGGAGTCGGCCACCCGGACGACCACGTCGTCGTAGAGCCCCAGCGCGAGGCCGAGGGCGTCGAAGCCCGGGCCGAGGTTGGCGCTGGTGGCGGGGACGCGCACCCGGACGGCGGCGGCGCGGAACGCGGGACCGGCCATCGCTCGAAGACTCTCCTTGAGCTGCGTGACTGTCGAATGACATTCGATGGACGTACGAGGGACATGTGAGGACGTACGAAACCCCCCTGGGATCGCCGCCGACCGGGGTGGCCGGCCGCTTTCCGGGCCGCTCCGGGCCGCTTTCCGGACCACGGAGACGCCGCGATACCGCGGCATATGCGGCGGGCGGGTTCGGTACAGCCTATCGAAGGAAGGTTCAGTGGCGACATAGGGCGCACAGGAGGCGCACGATGCGTGTCGTAAGCCCCCTGTGCACCCCCTGCGGAGAACTTCCCCAGGTGGACGCGCTCTTACGCCCGCTGTGCGGGCCCGGTCGCGTCCGGCCGCCTGTGCTAGACCAGGCCGAGCCGCTCGGCGGCGGTCGCGGCGTCCACCGGGACGGTGACCGGCTGCGGGGCGCCGGCGACGGCCCAGTCCGGGTCCTTCAGACCGTTGCCGGTGACGGTGCACACGATCTTCTGCCCCGGGTCGACCTTGCCCTGCTCGGCGGCCTTCAGCAGACCGGCGACCGACGCGGCGGACGCGGGCTCGACGAAGACGCCCTCCTGCGAGGCCAACAGCCGGTAGGCGCGCAGGATCTCACGGTCCGTCACCTCGTCGATGGCACCGCCCGACTCGTCCCGCGCGGCGAGCGCGAAGTCCCAGGAGGCGGGGTTGCCGATGCGGATGGCGGTGGCGATGGTCGACGGGTCCTTGACGACCTCGCCGCGCACGATCGGCGCGCTGCCGGAGGCCTGGAAACCCCACATGCGCGGCGTCCTCGTGCTGACCCCGTCGGCGGCGTACTCCTTGTACCCCTTCCAGTACGCGGTGATGTTGCCCGCGTTGCCCACCGGCAGGACGTGGATGTCGGGCGCGTCACCCAGCATGTCCACGATCTCGAAGGCAGCCGTCTTCTGCCCTTCTATACGCACCGGGTTGACCGAATTGACCAGCGCCACCGGGTAGTTGTCGCTCAGCGCGCGGGCCAGCGTGAGGCAGTCGTCGAAGTTGCCGTCGACCTGGAGGATCTTCGCCCCGTGGACCAGCGCCTGGCCCATCTTGCCGAGCGCGATCTTGCCCTGCGGCACGAGGACGGCGGACACCATCCCGGCCCGCACCCCGTACGCGGCGGCGGAGGCGGAGGTGTTGCCGGTGGAGGCGCAGATGACGGCCTTGGCCCCCTCCTCCTTGGCCTTGGAGATGGCCATGGTCATGCCCCGGTCCTTGAAGGACCCGGTCGGGTTCACGCCCTCGACCTTGAGGTGCACCTCGCAGCCCGTGCGCTCGGAGAGCACCTGCGCGGGCACGAGCGGCGTGCCGCCCTCGCGGAGCGTCACGACCGGCGTGGTGTCGGATACCGGCAGCCGGTCCCGGTACTCCTCGATGATTCCGCGCCACTGGTGGGTCATTGCTGGTTACTCTCCTTCAACCCGCATGATGCTGGCGACACCGCGCACGGTGTCGAGCTTGCGCAACGCCTCGACGGTTCCGGCGAGGGCCGCGTCGGACGCACGGTGCGTGACGACGACGAGGGAGGCCTCACCGTCCTTGCCCTGCTGGCGAACCGTATCGATCGAGACACCGTGCTCGGCGAACACGGTCGCGACCTGGGCGAGAACACCCGGTTTGTCGGCCACGTCGAGGCTGATGTGGTAGCGCGTGACGACCTCGCCCATCGAGGAGACGGGCAGCGCGGCGTACGCGGACTCGCCGGGCCCCGTCGTCCCGCCGATCCGGTTGCGCCCCACGGCGACCAGGTCCCCGAGCACGGCGGAGGCGGTCGGCGCACCGCCCGCGCCGGGCCCGTAGAACATCAGCTGCCCGGAGGCGTCCGACTCGACGAACACGGCGTTGTAGGCGCCGCGCACGGAGGCGAGCGGGTGGCTGAGCGGGATCATCGCCGGATGCACCCGCGCGGTGACCGACGCGCCGTCCTCGGCCCGCTCGCAGATGGCGAGCAGCTTGATGGTGCAGCCCATCTCCTTCGCGGAGGCGAAGTCGGCGGCGGTGACCTCGGTCATGCCCTCGCGGTGCACGTCGTCGAGGCGCACCCGCGTGTGGAAGGCGATCCCGGCGAGGATGGCGGCCTTGGCGGCGGCGTCGAACCCCTCGACGTCGGCGGTGGGGTCGGCCTCGGCGTACCCGAGCGCGGTGGCCTCGTCGAGGGCCTCCTGATATCCCGCGCCGGTGGTGTCCATCTTGTCGAGGATGAAGTTGGTCGTGCCGTTGACGATGCCGAGCACCCGGTTGACCTTGTCACCGGCGAGCGACTCGCGCAGCGGCCGGATCAGCGGGATGGCGCCGGCGACGGCGGCCTCGTAGTAGAGGTCCTTGCCGTGCTCCCCGGCGGCGGCGTGCAGCGCGGCGCCGTCCTGGGCGAGCAGCGCCTTGTTCGCGGAGACGACGGACGCACCGTGCTCGAAGGCGGTGGTGATCAGCGTGCGGGCGGGCTCGATCCCGCCGATGACCTCCACGACGATGTCGATGTCGCCGCGTTTGACGAGCGCGGTGGCGTCGGTGGTGACCAGGGCCGGGTCGATGCCCTCGCGCACCCTGTCGGGCCGCCGCACGGCGACCCCGGCGAGCTCCACCGGGGCCCCGATGCGGGCGGCGAGGTCGTCGGCGTGCGTCGTCATGATGCGCGCCACCTCTGAGCCGACCACTCCACAGCCCAGCAGCGCCACCTTCAGCGGACGCGTACGCATCATCCGACCTCGATTCCTGATTACCGTCTCGGTTGCACCAGTCTCACTCACCGGACGGGACTTTCTTCCCTTGGTCCGGATCGTGAGACATCTATTTCATTTTCATGACCGAAAAGACAGAAGATCTTCCGCCGTTCGATCACGGTCTTTGTCGTCACTCATCCGACGTCGAGCCGGAGGAGATCCTCCTCCGTCTCCCGCCGCACGATCACCCGCGCCTCGCCGTCCCTGACGGCGACGACGGGCGGGCGCAGCACGTGGTTGTAGTTGCTGGCCATGGACCGGCAGTACGCCCCCGTCGCCGGCACGGCGATGAGGTCGCCCGGCGCCAGGTCCCCCGGCAGGAAGGCGTCCTTCACCACGATGTCCCCGCTCTCGCAGTGCTTGCCGACGACCCGGCACAGCATCGGCTCGGCGTCGGACACCCGGGAGGCCAGGACGACGCTGTACTCGGCGTCGTACAGCGCGGTCCGGATGTTGTCCGACATCCCGCCGTCCACGGAGACGTACGTCCGCAGCCCGTCGAGCGGCTTGACGGTGCCGACCTCGTAGAGCGTGAAGGCGGTGGGCCCGACGACGGCGCGCCCCGGCTCCACGGAGATGCGCGGCGTGGCGAGCCGGGCGGCCTCGCACTCCCGGGTGACGATCTCGGTCAGCGCCTTGGCGATCTCGTGCGGCTCACGGGGATCGTCGTCACTGGTGTACGCGATGCCGAGCCCGCCCCCGAGGTCGATCTCCGGCAGCTCCACCCCGTGCTCGTCACGGATGTCCTTGAGCAGCCCGACCACCCGGTGCGCGGCGACCTCGAACCCGGACATGTCGAAGATCTGCGACCCGATGTGAGAGTGGATCCCGATGAGCTCGATCCCGTCGAGCTTCAGGGCCCGCCGCACGGCTTCCGCCGCCTGCCCGCCGGCCAGCGGGATGCCGAACTTCTGGTCCTCGTGCGCGGTGGCGATGAACTCGTGCGTGTGCGCCTCGACACCGACGGTGATACGGATCTGCACCCGCTGCCGCCTGCCGAGCTCCTGCGCGATGTGCGCGACCCGGACGATCTCCTGGAACGAGTCGAGCACGATCCGCCCGACCCCGGCCTCGACGGCCCGCCGGATCTCCGCCACGGACTTGTTGTTGCCGTGGAAGGCGATCCGCTCGGCGGGCATTCCCGCGGAGAGCGCGGTGGCCAGCTCCCCGCCCGAGCACACATCGAGATTCAGCCCCTCCTCGTGCAGCCACCGCACGACGGCCCGGGAGAGGAACGCCTTGCCGGCGTAGAACACGTCGGCGTCGCCGCCGAAGGCGGTGCGCCAGGCCCGCGCCCGGGCCCGGAAGTCCTGCTCGTCGAGGAAGTAGGCGGGGGTGCCGAACTCCTCGGCGAGCCGCTTGACGTCGATCCCGCCGACGGTGAGCACACCGTCCTCGTCACGCGTGACGGTCTCGGCCCACACCTTGGAGTCGAGGGCGTTGAGGTCGGTGGGGGGTGCGGAGTAGTGCCCCTCGGGGAGGACGTCGGCGTGACGGGGCCCGGCGGGGTGTGCGGAACGGCTCATGACTGGTCTTGGGCTTCCTAGAGGTGGTCGGGTGCGTCGATGCCGAGCAGGGACAGGCCGCCGGCCAGCACCGTCCCGGCGGCTTCGGCGAGGGCGAGCCGGGCACGGTGGGCGGCCGAGGGTTTCTCGTCGCCGAGGGGCAGCACGGCGGGAAGCAGGGGCGGCAGGGCATCGGCGACGGTGACCAGATGCCGGGCGAGCCGGTCGGGCGCACGGTGGGTGGCGGCGGCCGCGAGGACACGGGGGTGGTCGGCGAGGACCTGGAACAACGACGGGACCTCCGCCACGGGACCGGGCTCGGGCCCGAACCCGAGGTCGGCGGCGTTGCGGAGGAGGGCCCGGGTGCGCGCGTGGGCGTACCGGACGCGGAAGAGCGGATTGTTCTCCCGCTGCACCAGATGCTCACCGTCGATCCGGGGCCGGTCGTGCGGGGCCGGGTACAGCAGGGCCCAGCGGGCGGCGTCGAGGCCGAGGACGAAGGGATCGACGGGCGCGGGGACGGGCCGGACGACGATGCCGTCGTGGTCGTCGATGTGCACCACGGCACCCTGCGACCGGAGAACACGGGCGAGGGCCTCGGCCTGGACAACGGCACGCACCTCACGGGCCGGCCGCAGCCGGACGGTGTGGCCGCTCAGGGCCTCACCGTGCCCGTACCGGGAACCGCACCGCAGGATCTCGCGAACGAGCCCGACGGTCCCGGCGCGGGCGAGGCTGATGTTGAGGAACCCGGGCCCGGTGACGACGACCTCGCTGATACCAGGGGTCCGCAGAAGACGGGGCCGGAGGATCTCGGCGACACGCTGGGCCGGCTGCCCGGCCGGCCGCGCGAGCTGAAGGGCGACGTTGGTCGCGTAGTCCCCGCACCCCCCGGGCCCGGGAGGCGCGACGCGAACCCGCTCGGGCAGGGTCGCCACCCTCAGCTCCCCCTCGTCGACGGCACGGCGCACCGCGTGCAGCACGGTGCGGGAGAGCTCGACGGGGGTCACGGGACAAGCGTAGGGGAGGAGGGGGGTGGGTGGACGAATGCATTCGGCCGCGGTCCCGAGATGTGGACGACCCCGGTTCACCCTCCCGCGTGCCCGGCGGCGGGCTCGGCGTCCCCTGCCTCGTGGACGCGCCCGAGTGGCCCCAGGATCAGCCGCTGAACGACCCGGACGAGCTCCCCGGGGTCGAAGGGCTTCGCAAGGAAGGCGTCCACTCCCACATCGAGCCCGCTCTCGATCTCGTACTGGGTGCAGGCACTGACGATGACGAGCGGGAGATGACTGGTACGGGGATCGGTACGCAGCCGGGCGGCCGTCCGAAGCCCGTCGAGCCGCGGCATGACGACATCGAGGGTGACGAGGTCGGGCCGCACCTGATGGACGACTTCCAGACACTCGGCACCATCGGCCGCGGTCACGACCTCGATGCCCTCCAGCTCGAGGTTGACCCTGATCAGCTGCCGGATGACCTTGTTGTCGTCCACAACAAGAACCCGGCCCGACGCGCCTGGCACAACTCGAGAGTAGGTCTCCACCGGCCACCGCGTCCGGCGTTTCCCCACTTCCACCCCACACGGGCGACACCCCGCACTCCGGACCGACCCCGGCCGACCTCGTAATCGGGTTCATGACCACCCCCGGGGAACTGGTAGTGTTCTACTCGTCGCCGCGATCACCGCGCGAGTGACACGCCCCCGTAGCTCAGGGGATAGAGCAACGGCCTCCGGAGCCGTGTGCGCAGGTTCGAATCCTGCCGGGGGCACCCAGCATGAGGTGCCCAAAGACCCCGTCACCAGCGGAAACGCTGGGTGCGGGGTCTTCGCGTATGTGCGGGCCTGTGCCCCTCGGAGCAGGCAACGCGGGTCCGCGCAGCAGTGGGCGACGGCGCCCACGTATACGCCCCGAGGCTGATACGGCGACGCTGCGGTTACGTCCTGCGACGGAGGCAGTGCATCCCCTGGCCGGACGAAAGCGGTAGGGGACCGCGGAAGCATCAAGGGCACCGCACTACATCGCTGATCGAGGAGCGTGCCGCATGCCCACCGTTGCTTCCCTCTCCGCCAACGGCCCTGCGGACAAGGGTCACTTACCCGGCCGCACTCTGGGCCGGACGGTCCCCGGTGTCCCGGGCTGGGCGAGACGCGCGGCCGCAGCGGTTGTTTGGGCATCTCTGCCGTCGGCGTTGTGGCGTCTCGCCGCAGTGCTGGGCATACCGCTCGGTCTGGGACAGTCCGAGTACGACGCGATGCTCATACCCGGCTGGGGCCTGCTGGTGCTGCCCCTGCTGTCGCTGGCCCAGGAGGGCTTGGCCTGGCTGACACTCGGGCTGGTACGTCCGTGGGGTGAGGTGTGGCCGCGTTGGCTGCCGTACCTCGGAGGCCGTCCGGTCCCGGTCCTCGCCGCGGTTGCGCCGGCCGCATTCGGCGCAGTCGCCTGCAGCGTCTACGGCGTGCTTCTCGTCTGGACGACCCTGCACGCCGAAATGGACATCACGCCGTGGGGCAACTGGCTCCTGACCGCCTGCTATCTGCCCATGGCGGCCTGGGGGCCGCTGCTCGGCGCGGTAACCGTGCACTACTACAGGCGCCGCACCCACAGGTGAGGGCGCGAGCAACTCATCCACAGCTGCCGTCTGCGAAACCGAAGACCCCCGGACCGGGGTCCGGGGCCGGGGGCCATCATGCCTGTGGGTGCAGCGCAGATAGATCGAGATCAGGTCTCGTCCGGGTGCCCGTCCTCCTGGCCGTCGTCGTCGCCGAGGAGTTCGGCGATCCTGCGGTTGGTGACGTCCTGGCGACCGTCGAGGCACTTCGCATACCGGCTCAGCAGCACCTCGACGCTGTTGCCCGCGCGCTTCGCAACCTCGGCGGGGTCCACGCCGACGTTGAGCCACGAGGAGAGCGCGGCGTGCCGCAGGTCGTACGGCACAGCCCCAAGGAGCTCGACCGCGTACGCCAGGGCACTGAAGAGGACGGCCCGCTTACGCCGCACCGTCTCAGCAGCCGCCGGGGCTGGGGTCCGTGGACAAGGCGTGGACGGGATCTTGAGGCATCGCCACAGGTGAGCCCCAGGAAACAGGAAAGTCTCTGGACAGCCGATGGCCTGACACTCGGGACACCCCGAAAAGGGCGCACGCATGGTGACGTGGTGATCACACCCGGCAGCCCAGGACGCCTGCAGTGTGCCGCCACCGACCTCGATCTCTGCCCGCCTACGGCACGAGCCGCCCATAGGAGGGGAACCAGACGGACGGCTTCGTGATCATGGCGCAGCCTTCACACCGCGACTCAACCGTGCGAAGGCTGTGAGGGCAAAAAACAGTCCCCGGTAGTGCTGCACGTGTCCTGGAGCTTCAGTCGTCACTGTCACTCCGGTATCGCGCCGGCTTGCCGGGGGCCTAGACCACATCCTGTCCAAGTCACTCCGCCGACTAGACGTCCTGATCGACTTTGCGACTCTTTCGGTGTTATGGCTTATTAATCAGGTTAAGCAGGTTATGAGCCGAGTCAATAGGCTTTGGAAAAGTTTTCAGCATCCGGTGGGTGAAGGTGCGTGACCGTCCTGCATGGCTTCGTGCGGAGTCTTCGCGTATGTACAGGTGTGTGCTGCTCGGATCGGTTGCATGTCGGGGTATGTGGATGGGATCTTGAAGCGTTGCCGCAGGTGAGACGGCTGGCCGGCCGGTCAGTGAAGAGGGCTTGCCGCACGGCTGCTCTCAGTTCCGCCGTCTCGTGTCGAGGTCTCCGCCCCCAGTTCCGCAGCACCCGGAAGGTAGGGCCGAGGCGGTGTCCGGTCGGGCAGCACGGACAGGGGCGTGCTGTCCGACCGGCCCGGGCGACCGCTCCGCCGGGTCAACCGCCTTGGCGGAAAGAGAGGCCCGCGACCACGGATGTTCCGCGCGTGGGGCGGGGACGGACGGTCCAGGCGGCGGCGAGGCGGTCGACGAGGAGCAGGCCCCGGCCGTTCTCGGAGTCCGCGTCCGGGTGGGCCAGTGCGGGCTTGCCGGTGCCGGGGGCGGAGACGGCGAGCCAGTAGTGGCCGTCGGCGGGCCACAGCACGAGTTCGATCAGGTCCTCATCCTCTCGGCAGGCCCCATGGCGGATGGCGTTGGCGACCAGCTCGGAGGTCAGCAGGCTCAGGTCGTCGCCCAGGTGCGGGCGGAGTACGTGCGGCAGCGATTCCGTGACGACGTGGCGGGCCCTCCGTACGGAGGCGGGGTGGGCGGGGAAGTGCCAGTGGACGGGTACCAGGGGGATCTCGGGCATGGCGAACTCCAGTGCGGTGCGAGGGGTTTGAGGTCGCCGGCGGCCTGCCGCCCTGGTCGCGGGCACACCCGGCCCAGGGCAGGCGGGCATGCTCGCGCGGTGCGCTTCCGGCATTGCGGTGTGTAGTTTGCGCGATACCGACAGTAGAGCAGCTGGTGGTAAATTTCCCACGCGCTCAAGAGAATTCACCACGGAGAGGTACGGCGGCCTCGAGTGCCGCTGAGCGACCTCTGCCGGATGGAAGGAACCCCGATGCCTCCGAGGACGACACCCACAGAACGGCAGAAGCGACTGGGAAGTGAGCTACGTCGGATCCGAACTGCGGCAGGGATGTCCGCAGAGTTCGCCGCAGGTCTGCTGGGCGTGGACCGAGGCAAGATCTCCAACATCGAGTCCGGAGTCCGGGGTATCAGCGCCGACCGCCTGCGCACATTGGCCTGCAACTGTGACGTGACCGATGAGAGGTACATCGAGGCGCTCGTCGAGATGGCTCAGGCGAGTACGGGTTGGTGGGAGCGCTACCGAGGCATCCTGCCCCAAGGCTTGCTGGACATCGCGGAGACGGAAAGCCACGCCGTGCGCATGCGAGGCGCCAACACCGTGCATGTGCCCGGCGTGCTCCAGACCTCGGAACAGGCGATGGCCATCTTCCGGGCTGCGGTTCCCGCCTTGCCCGAGCACGAGGTTGCTTTGCGACTTGCGCTGCGTGCCGAACGCCAACAGGTGATCACCGGCGACAGGGCGGTCCCGTACGTCGCGGTCATCCACGAGGCCGCACTCCGGATGCAGTTCGGCGGTGCCGACGTGGCCCGTGCCCAATTGGAGTACTTGCTGAAGGTGTCCGAGCGGGACAACGTCACCGTGCTCGTTCTGCCCTTCGCCCACGGTGCCTTCCCTGGTGCCGGGCAGACGGTCGTTCACATCGAAGGGCCCGTTCCGCAACTCGATACGGTGCAGATGGACAGTTCCCACGGGCCCACCTTCCTCCACGCCGAAGGTCAGTTGGCGAAATACCGGGCGCAGCTCGATCTGTTGGAAAGTCTGGCTCTGTCGCCAGAGCAGTCCAGAGACTTCGTCCGCAACATCTCACGCCAACTATGAGGAGTATCAATGCCCGACATCACCTGGGAAGCCCCGTTCTGCGCCGAGGGCAGCTCCTGCTTCCGTCTCGGTACCGATGCCGACGGCAACGGGTACATAGCTGTCGCCGGTCAGGAGGAGAGCCCTCTCACCGACTCCCTCGAAGCCCTGCGCACCCTCATCACCGACATCAAAGCCGGTAAGGCCGACCACCTGCTGTAGGGCCCGCGGCGCACCGTCACCGAGTGACACGGTTCCCGCGCGTTCGGCGACCTCGGTCGGGTGCTCGATCCCGGCCCTGGGCCGAGTCAGCCGACGGCGGGCTTACGAGCATTGAGGTTGCACAGATCGCGGTGATAGCCGATGTGCGCCTCGTCCATCGGATGTCTGGGGTCGCGGCGGAGCGGGCGGGGTTCTCTGCCGTCTCTCGTTCCCCTGACCAGGCCGTCGGAGTCGACGTAGATCTCCAAGCCGTCGAAAAGAACATGGCAGTTGGCGCACAGGCACAGGAGGTTCTGCAGTTCGTCGGGGCCGTAGTGGGGCCTGCCCAGGCCTCTTATGTGCGCGGCCACGCTGTACGGGCGACTCAGAAGATTAGTCGGACGGTATGTCAATCCATGCGGCGCGTGAACCGCCCCGCCGGGAATCGCGGTGGGCTCAGCGCCAGTCGTCGATCACGTAGGCGTCCGGGTGGCTGTAGCCGGGTTCGTTGGGCTTGTGCATGGTCACTCCTTGCAGCCAGGTGCGGAAACCGCGGTCGGCCATGCGCCGGTAGGCGTCCTGGCGGGCCAGGTTCGTTCCGGCGTCCAGTTGGCCCAGTCCCTTCTCGGTGGCCAGTTGCTCGCACGCGTCCAGCAGTCGTTCGAACCGGTCCGCGGCGTCCGGGCCGGGGCGTACGGCGCCGAATTTGACGAAGCACACGTCCTCACCGGCCTCCGACCCCGCTCCGCAGTGGCAGACCGCCAGACCGTCGAGGTCGGAGTCGGAGTCGGCGCCCTCGAGGAGGATGGTGTCACCGAGCCCCTGCGCCTGTGTGGCCGTGATCTCGCGCTCCAGGCTCAGGCCCTCGTACACGGCCCCCGTCAGGGCGCGGCTGAGGCTCAGTGCCTCGGGCCGCTCGGCGGCGGTCAGCTCGCCGTACAGCACTCGGCCGGGGACCGCGGCACTGACGGTGACCTGTTTCTTCATGATGGCGGTGAGGAAGCGGGGCCAGAAGCCGTACCGGCGGTAGAGCTCGAGGTGCTTGGGGCTGTGCGAGAAGGTGAACAGGCCGAGGTGGCGGTTCTCCCAGGTGTCGAAGCAGGCCATGACCGGTTCCATGAGGCGCCTGCCGATGCCCCGGTCCCACAGGTCCGGGCGTACGGTCAGCGGGCCGAAGTATCCGACGCTGCCCCAGTCGGTGGCGAAGTTCGATCCGACGACCTCGCCCTCGAGGGTCGCGGCGAAGGCCGCGTGCGGATCCGTCGCCCAGCGGGTGCGGACGTAGTCGGCGGTCCCGAAGAACGTCCGCGGCTCGGGGATCCCGAGGAAGGTCCCGAAGGCGACCCTGAAGATCTCGTCGACCCGGTCCAGGTCCGGCTCGGCCAGCGGGCGGACCGACACCGGGGCGGCGGCACTCGTTCGCTTCGTTGCGGGCATGATCGCTCTCCTTTCCGCCCCCGGTTCCATCGGACCACGGACGTGCGCCGCGGGCGAAGCGACGGGTACGGCGGCACCTCAAGGTCGGGTGGGCCGACGGTAGGGTCGCCGGCATGGTTGTCGCCCGTTCCGTCGCCCTGTTCGCCGTCGCCGCCCTGTTCGAGATCGGCGGCGCCTGGCTGGTCTGGCAGGGCATCCGTGAGCACAAGGGGTGGATCTGGATCGGCGCCGGCGTCATCGCCCTCGGTCTGTACGGGGTGGTGGCCACCTTCCAGTCCGACGACGACTTCGGGCGCATCCTCGCCGCGTACGGCGGGATCTTCGTCGCGGGCTCGATCGCCTGGGGCATGGTCGCCGACGGGTACCGGCCGGACCGCTTCGACGTCATCGGCGCCCTGGTCTGTCTGGCGGGCATGGCCGTGATCATGTATGCGCCGCGCAGTCATTGATCTGCTCTTCCTGGTCTGCTTCTGCTGACCTGTTCCCCCTGTGGTCTGCTCCTCCTCGGGGGTGGTGTGCATCCGTGGGTCCGGTGGTGGGTGAAGTGCCTGATGTGGACGGCCGCCGTGGGGGACCACCCGTCCGTCGTGGCCAGGCGGCTTCCGTCTCCTCGTCGCGGTCGCCGGCCGGGGTGGTACGACAGGCACGGTCGCGCTGCCGCGCTCATGATCGGACACAGCAGAGGGTCGGACCGCGCACGTGCGCGGGAGAGGAGCACTCGTGGTGGACGAGGACGGACAGCGAGCGGGCGAGCGGCTGTGCTGCCTGGTCACCGGGGCCTCCGGTTACATCGGTGGGCGGTTGGTGCCGGAGTTGCTGGAGGCCGGTCACCGGGTCCGGTGCCTGGCCCGCTCCCCCGGCAAGCTCCGCGACCACCCCTGGGCCGGGGATGTCGAGATCGTCCGGGGCGATGTCACGGAGGCCGCCTCCGTCGCCGGGGCGATGCGCGGGGTCGACGTCGCCTACTACCTGGTGCACGCCCTCGGAACCGGCTCCGGTTTCGAGGACACGGACCGCCGCGCCGCCCGCGTCTTCGCCGAGCAGGCGCACGCCGCCGGTGTGCGACGGATCGTCTACCTCGGCGGACTCACCCCGAAGGGCGTGCCCGAGGGGTCGCTCTCCCCTCACCTGCGTTCCAGGGCCGAGGTCGGGCGCATCTTCCTCGACGCCCCGGTGCCGGCGACGGTGCTGCGGGCGGCGGTCGTCATCGGGTCGGGGTCGGCCTCGTTCGAGATGCTGCGCTATCTCACCGAGCGCCTGCCCGTGATGGTGACCCCCAGCTGGGTGCACACGCGGACCCAGCCGATCGGGGTCCGCGACGTACTGCGCTACCTCGTCGGCTCGGCCACCATGCCGCCCGACGTCGACCGGGCCTTCGACATCGGCGGGCCGGACGTCCTGACCTACCGGGAGATGATGAGCCGTTACGCCGTCGTCGCCGGGCTGCGGCGGCGGATCGTCCTGCCGGTGCCGGTCCTCACGCCGGGGCTGTCGAGCCACTGGGTGGGTCTCGTCACCCCGGTGCCCGCCTCCATCGCCCGGCCGCTGACCGAGTCCCTGCGCCACGAGGTCGTCTGCCACGAGCACGACATCGCCCGGTACGTGCCCGACCCTCCCGGCCTGCCGTTGCCCTTCGACGAGGCGCTGGCCCTCGCGCTGCGCAAGGTCCGGGACGCCCAGGTGGCCACCCGCTGGTCGTCCGCCGCCGTGCCCGGCGCCCCCAGCGATCCGCTGCCCACCGACCCCGGCTGGGCCGGCGGCAGCCTCTACCGGGACGAACGGCAGCTTCCGGTCGACGCGTCCCGCGCGTCACTGTGGAAGGTCATCGAGGGCATCGGCGGCGACAACGGCTGGTACTCCTTCCCCCTCGCCTGGGCGGCCCGGGGCTGGCTGGACCGGTTCGTCGGCGGCGTCGGCCTGCGCCGCGGGCGGCGTGACGCCGAGCGCCTGCGGGTCGGTGACTCCCTGGACTTCTGGCGGGTGGAGGAGATCGAGCCGGGGCACCTGCTGCGGCTGCGTGCCGAGATGCGGCTGCCCGGACTCGCCTGGCTGGAGATGTACGCCGAAACGGACCCCGGCGGTCGTACGCGCTACCGCCAGCGTGCCCTGTTCCATCCGCGCGGTCTCCTGGGGCACGCCTACTGGTGGGGGGTCTCGCCGTTCCACGCCGTCGTCTTCGGCGGCATGGCCCGTAACATCGCGCGGGCCGCCGCCAAGGACGGGAACGTACCCGGACGGGCATCGCGGACCGGCCTCACCGGGCGCGCCGGCTCTGCCGAGGGCTTCCGCCGCTAGATGAGTGAGTCCGATGTTTGTGCTGGCCGCGACTATGGCGAAGGGCGCCCGTTGGCTCGTGTGTGACTACCAGCCTGGACGCCCTTCTGGCGGCACTGTACGTGTTCATCGACGACCATGTGGCTCCCCGTCGCCGGATCGGGCGACCCCCCCAAACTGACGGACGCCGAACTGTTGTGCCTCGCGGTCGCCCAGGTTCTGCTCGGCTTCCCCTCGGCCAGGCACTGGATCCGCTTCGCTCACGC
>NZ_JAGMUJ010000062.1 GCF_019049255.1 Streptomyces sp. AC558_RSS880
CCCCAGCCCCTGACGGAGGCCACCCCTCCCCCGCCGCCATCGCGCCTCGTCCGCCCGCGGGAAGGGCCGTACCCGTCTCGTCCCCCGGCGGAAGCCTGCCGTCCCCCACCGGCACCACCCCGCCCCGCGTCCCCGCGCGGGGCCCCGCTGCCGCCACGTCCCCCGGCGGAAAGGACCGCCCGTCCCCCGCCTCCGCTTCCACCCGCCCCACCGACAACCGCCCGCCGACCCGCACGGGCCGGCGCCGACGCCCCGCCGGCACCCCGGCCCCCGCGACCGGGCGCCGAAGGCCCCTGTCCGCCGACGAGGCGGCCTCCGTCCGGGCCTCGCGGGCCGTTCCCGCCGCTGCCGCGCGGCCCCCGGCCGGGATCTCGCCCCCGGGCGCCTCCGGTACGGCACAAGAGACCCCCCGCCGCTCCGCGGTCCCCCAGCCCCGCCCCACCGACCGCTTCGCCGAGCTGCTCCTCGCCGTCCTCAGCGGCCAGCGTCCCGTGCACGCCATGCTGCGGCACACCGCCGGCCGGGCCTACGACGAGCTCGTGCTGCTCGCCGAGCGCGGACCCCTGCGTACCCGGGGTGTCCGCCCCGTCGTACGGGACATCGGCTGGTTCGAGCCGCGCGAGGGCGCCATCGAGGCGTTCGCCCGGATCGGGGCCGGGGACAGGCTGCGCGCCATGGCCTTCCGGCTGGAACAGGGCCGGGACCTGCGCTGGCGCTGCACCGCGGTGGAGCTGGGCGGCCCCCGCCCGCGCACCCGCTGAGGACCCGCTCGCACACCCGCTGAGGACCCGCGCGGGCAACGCCCGAGGGCCGGGCACCCTGGGGTGCCCGGCCCTCGGGCTGCTCACAGCCGCTCCTCGGGGAGCGACGCTCACTTCTTGCGGCGACGCCCGCTCTTCGCCTGCTTGCGGCGCTCCGCGCGCGTGAGGCCGTCCGCCTCGGAGCGCACCGGCTCGTCGTCGGTGGCGAAGTCGCCCTCGATGGTGCCGCCCTCGCCGTCCACCGTCGGCGCGGAGAAGTGCAGGTTCCGCCGCTGCGGGGCGTCGAGCCCCTTCGCGCGGATCTCCGGGCGGGGCCCCGCCTGCGCGGGCACCGCGTCCTTCTTCTCCAGGTCGGCGACCGGCTTGGCCTCCTCGACCGGCACCTCCTCGACCTGCTGCTCGACCTGGACCTCCAGGTTGAACAGGTAGCCGACGGACTCCTCCTTGATGCCGTCCATCATCGCGGTGAACATGTCGAAGCCCTCGCGCTGGTACTCGACCAGCGGGTCCTTCTGCGCCATCGCGCGCAGGCCGATGCCCTCCTGGAGGTAGTCCATCTCGTAGAGGTGCTCACGCCACTTGCGGTCCAGGACCGACAGCACGACCCGGCGCTCCAGCTCACGCATGATCTCGGAACCGAGCTGCGCCTCACGGGCCTCGTACTGCGCGCGGATGTCGTCCGAGATGGACTCGGAGATGAACTCGGCCGTCAGCCCGGCCCGGTCGCCGGCCGCCTCCTCCAGCTCCTCGATGGTGACGCTCACCGGGTACAGCTGCTTGAACGCGCCCCACAGCCGGTCCAGGTCCCAGTCCTCGGGGAAGCCCTCGGCGGTCTCCGCCTGGACGTAGGCCTCGATCGTGTCGTCCATGAAGTGCTGGATCTGCTCCTGCAGGTCCTCGCCCTCCAGGACACGGCGCCGCTCGCCGTAGATGACCTCACGCTGCCGGTTGAGGACCTCGTCGTACTTCAGGACGTTCTTACGCGTCTCGAAGTTCTGCGTCTCCACCTGCGACTGCGCGGACGCGATCGCGCGCGTGACCATCTTGTTCTCGATCGGCACGTCGTCCGGCACGTTCGCCATGGACATCACGCGCTCGACCATCTGCGCCTTGAACAGCCGCATCAGGTCGTCACCGAGCGAGAGGTAGAAGCGGGACTCACCCGGGTCGCCCTGACGGCCGGAACGACCGCGCAGCTGGTTGTCGATGCGCCGCGACTCGTGCCGCTCGGTGCCGAGGACGTACAGGCCGCCGCTCTTCTCGACCTCTTCCTTCTCGGCCTTGACCGCCGCCTCGGCCCGCTCGAGGGCCTCGGGCAGGGCGTGCGCCCACTCCTCGATGTGCTCCTCGGGGTCGAGACCGCGCTGGCGCAGCTCCGCCTCGGCGAGGTCCTCGGGGTTGCCGCCGAGCTTGATGTCCGTACCACGGCCGGCCATGTTGGTGGCCACGGTGACACTGCCCTTGCGGCCGGCCTGGGCGACGATCTGCGCCTCCCGCTCGTGGTGCTTGGCGTTCAGCACCTCGTGCTGGATGCCGCGCTTGCTGAGCTGCTGCGAGAGGTACTCGGACTTCTCCACCGAGGTCGTGCCGACGAGGATCGGCTGACCCTTGCGGTGCTTCTCCTCGATGTCGTCGACGACCGCCTCGAACTTGGCGACCTCGGTGCGGTAGATCAGGTCCGACTGGTCCTTGCGGACCATCGGCCGGTTGGTCGGGATGGGCACCACGCCGAGCTTGTAGATCTGGTGGAACTCGGCGGCCTCGGTCATCGCCGTACCGGTCATGCCGGACAGGCCCGGCTGCTCCTTGCCGTCGTGGTCGTGGCGCTTGTAGAGGCGGAAGAAGTTCTGCAGCGTGATCGTGGCGAGCGTCTGGTTCTCGTCCTTGATCGGCACCGCTTCCTTCGCCTCGATGGCCTGGTGCATGCCCTCGTTGTAGCGGCGGCCGGCGAGGATACGGCCGGTGTGCTCGTCCACGATCATGACTTCGTCATCGATGATGACGTAGTCCTTGTCCTTCTTGAAGAGCTCCTTGGCCTTGATGGCGTTGTTCAGGTAGCCCACCAGCGGGGTGTTCACCGACTCGTACAGGTTGTCGATGCCCAGCCAGTCCTCGACCTTGGCGACACCGGACTCGTGGATGGCGACCGTGCGCTTCTTCTCGTCGACCTCGTAGTCGCCGGTCTCCTCGATGCCCTTGAGCGGGTTGCCGGGCTCACCGCGCTTGAGGCGCTTGACCAACTTGGCGAAGTCGCCGTACCACTTGGTGGCCTGGTCGGCCGGGCCGGAGATGATCAGCGGCGTACGGGCCTCGTCGATGAGGATGGAGTCGACCTCGTCGACGATGGCGAAGTTGTGCCCGCGCTGGACGAGCTCCTCCTTGGACCACGCCATGTTGTCGCGCAGGTAGTCGAAGCCGAACTCGTTGTTCGTGCCGTAGGTGATGTCGCAGGCGTACTGCTCGCGGCGCTGGGCCGGCGTCATGTTGGCGAGGATGCAGCCGACGCTCAGGCCGAGGAAGCGGTGGACGCGGCCCATCATCTCGGAGTCGCGCTCGGCCAGGTAGTCGTTGACCGTGATGATGTGGACGCCCTCACCGGACAGGGCGTTCAGATACGCGGGCAGGGTGCCGACGAGGGTCTTGCCCTCACCGGTCTTCATCTCGGCCACGTAGCCCATGTGCAGGGCGGCGCCGCCCATGATCTGGACGTCGTAGTGCCGCTGGCCCAGGACGCGTCTGGCGGCCTCGCGGACGGTGGCGTACGCCTCGGGGAGCAGGTCGTCCAGGCTCTCACCGTCGGCGTACCGCTGCTTGTACTCATCGGTGAGGGCCCGCAGCTCGGCGTCGGAGAGGCCTTCGAAGTCCTCTTCGATGGAGTTGACCTGGTCCGCGATGCGGTGCAGCTTGCGCAGGATCTTGCCTTCGCCTGCACGCATGATCTTCGAGAGGACGGACACGGGGGTTGGTCTCCTTGCCGGTCGGGCCTGGGACGGTCGGTTTCCATTTCACTGACTGAGCAACGGCCATCGTATGCGAGGACCCCGCCACGCCGGGAGGCCTGCCGCGAGGGTGACCGTCGGCTGCTTCCTATCCGTTTCACGGCTGCCTCAGAAAGGACAACGTCCGGGCCGCTCGGATGGTGCCGCCTCACACCGGCGAATTACGCGAAGGGTGATCATCACCTCACGCACCGCGAAAGGGATGGCGCCGTTCACCCCGCGCGAGCAGAATCGGCCGATGGAACCCGTCACGCTCACCACCGACCGCCTCCTGCTGCGCACGGTCGGCCCGCAGGAGACCGACACCGTGTACGCGATCTGCCAGGACCCGGACATCCAGCGCTGGACCACGATCCCCTCCCCGTACCTGCCCGAGCACGCGCGGGGTTTCACGGAGCAGATCGTGCCCGACGGCTGGGCCGACGGTTCGATGTTCACCTTCGGCGTCTTCCTGCCCACCGGGGAGCTCACGGGCATGCTCGGCATCACCATGCGCTCCCTGGGGACGGGCGAGATCGGCTTCTGGGGCGCGAAGGAGCACCGCGGCAACGGCTACATCACCGAGGCCGCCCTCGCCGCCTCCCGCTGGGCCTTCACCCGGATGTCGGTCGACCGCGTGGAGTGGCGCGCGGAGGTGGGCAACGTCGCCTCCCGCGCGGTGGCGGAGCGCGCGGGCTTCACCATCGAGGGCGTCCTGCGTTCCTCGCTCAGCAACAAGGGAGTGCTGCGGGACTGCTGGGTGGGTTCCCTGCTCCCGTCCGACCTGGGACTTCCCTCCACGGCGCCCTACGTTCCCGGGCGGGGGTGAGCCCGGGCCCACCGCCGTTGTCAGTGCCGCCCTCTATCGTTCGGACGCATGACGACCCTTCCGCGTCCCACCACGGAACTGACGGCAGACGAGGCCCGCCGCATCGTCCTGCGGGCCCAGGGGTTCCTCGGCGCCCCGGACCGCCGCTCGGGTGTCCGGGGCGTCCTCCGCCACCTGGGCGCGGTGCAGCTCGACACCATCTCCGTCCTCGCCCGCTCCCACGAGCTCATCCCGTACGCCCGTCTGGGCGCCGTGGGGCGCCGGACCGTGGAGGAGGCGTACTGGAAGCAGGCGGACCAGCCGCCGCACGCGTTCGAGTACTGGTCGCACGCCGCGTGCGTCCTCCCCGTCGAGGAGTGGCCCCACTTCGCCTTCCGCCGCCGCGCCTACCGCGCCCGCCCGCTCTGGAACCACGACCTCCCCGACGGCACCTACGACCAGGTGATCAAGCAGCTCCGCGCGGAGGGCCCCCTGACGGCCACGGAGCTGGGCGGTGCCAAGCGCACCAGCGAGTGGTGGGACTGGTCCGGCACCAAGGTCGCCGTCGAGCGCGCCCTGATGTACGGCGAGGTGGTGTGTGTCGAGCGCCGCGGCTGGAAGCGGGTCTACGACCTCGCCGAGCGGGCGATCCCCGCTCAGTTGCTGCACGACGAGCTGGACGACGCCGAGTGCCTGCGCCGTCTGGTCCGCCTGGCCGGCCGGTCCCTCGGTGTGGGCACGCGCGCGGACATCGCCGACTACCACCGCCTCAGGGGTGAGCAGGTCGACGCGGTGATCGACGACTCGGGCCTGGTCCCGGTCACGGTGGAGGGCTGGTCCAAGCCGGCCTGGGCCGATCCGGCGGCCCTGGCGACACCGCCGCGCGGCCGGCACCGTACGACGCTGCTGTCCCCGTTCGACTCCCTGGTCTGGGAACGGGCGCGCACGGAGCGGATCTTCGGCTTCACCCACCGGCTGGAGGCCTACGTGCCCAAGCCCAAGCGGGTGCACGGCTATTTCGCGATGCCCGTCCTCGCGGGCGGCCGGCTCGTCGGCCGGGTCGACCCGGCCCGTGAGGGCCGCACGCTGGTGGCCAAGCAGGTCACGCTGGACGGCCGCAAGGCGGTCCCCGCCGTGGTCCAGGCCCTGGTGGAGGCGGCGGGCTGGGTGGACTGCACGGACGTGCGCGTGGAGCGGGTCGACGTACCGGAGCTGCGCGAGGCCCTCACCCTGGAGCTCGCCCGGGCCCTGGCCTGACGCGGGGTGCCGTCACCGGATCTCGAGGATCTTCTCCCGCATCGCGTAGACCACCGCTTCCATCCTGGAATGCAGCTGGAGCTTCTCCAGGATGTTGCGCACGTGGTTCTTCACGGTGTTCTCGGAGATGAACAGTTCCTTGGCGATGTCGCGGTTGTTCATTCCCGTGGCCACCAGCTTGAGGACTTCGAGTTCACGGTCCGTCAGCCGGGGCGCGGGCACCAGTCGGCGCTCGTCGGTGCGCTGGATCATCGACTTGAACTCGGTGAGCAGTTTCGACGCCATGGACGGGCTGATCTGCGACTGCCCGTCGGCCACCGCGCGAATGGCGGTGGCCACCTCGTCCGTGGAGATCTCCTTGAGGAGATAACCGGTCGCGCCCGCCTTGATGGCGTCGTAGAGATCGGCCTCCTCATCGCTGATCGTCAGCATGATGATCTTCGCGCTGGGGGCGACCTCCTTGATGGAGGTGCACGCCTCGATCCCGCCCCGCTTGGGCATCCGCACGTCCATCAGGACGATGTCGGGCAGCAGGTCGGCCGCCTTCTCCACCGCCTCGGCGCCGTCTCCCGCCTCGCCGACGACCTGGATGTCCTCCTCGGCCTTGAGCACGATCTCCAGTCCGCGGCGGAACAGCGCGTGGTCGTCCACCACAAGGACTCTGATCGGCTCCTTGCGTGGAGTGTCCGCGTCCGGGCCCATGCCGACGACGCCGCCGTCGGCATCCTCGTCACGCATCGGTCCGAAGCTGTCCGCCATCGTTCCTCCCCCTGAAGGCTGTGGCCTGTGGTCCTGACCATTGCCAACCCAAGGCAACGGCCCACCGGTTGGGCCGTTGCAACCATGATTCCATGCCCCGCCGACACCGGAGTGCCGGTGTGTGCGCCCAGCGGTCGCACACCGGTGCCCCTGGGGGCGCACACGCGCACCAGGGGCACCGGCTCGGCCGTCACGCGGCGGGTCAGCCGCCGAGCGTCCCGCCCGCCTCGGGGGACTGCGTCTGGGTGACCATCGTGTCCGTGCTGAGGTGGATCACACCGTAGTCGTAGGCGTGCCGCCGGTAGACGACGCTGGGCTCCTTGGTCTCGGAGTCGATGAACAGATAGAAGTCGTGCCCGACCAGCTCCATTTCGTAGAGAGCCTGATCGAGGGTCATGGGCGCCGCCACGTGGGTCTTCTCACGGACGATCAGGGGTCCGTCGCCCTGGACTTCCAGGGAGCCGATCTTCTTGGTGGGAACGGCTTCCCGCTCTTCCGTGACGGAGCCCGCGCCGGCCCCGTTGAGTGTCGCCGCGCCCGGGACGTGGTCGGGGACCTCGGCCGCCGAGATCCTGCGCGCACCGCGCCGCGAGAAACGCTTGTCGTGCTGCTTGCGCAGCCGGGCGTCCAGTTTCTCCGCTGCCAGGTCGAGCGCCGCGTACGGATCGCTCGCCGCTGCCTCCGCCCGGATCACCGGACCGCGGGAGCGGAGCGTGATCTCCACCCGGTCACTGCGGTCGGCCTGTCGGGGGTTGGGCTCCTTGGACACCTCGACGTCGAGGCTGATCACCTTGCCATCGAGCTTCTGGATCTTCTCCAGGTTCAGCTTCTCGGCCACGTGCTTCCGGAACCGCTCGGGCACCTCGGTCTTGCGGCCCTTGACGACGATGTCCACGCAGAACTCCGTTCCCGGATCACTCCGCCTCGGTGCGGAGCGTCTCCCTTTTGCACCAAGTTCCGGTGACGCCCGGAACCTCGGACTCGGTGACGTCCACCTCCTCCCCCATGGGCGAGATCTCCACTCCACCGGCACGGGTGATAACGAAAAACCCGCAGCACGGCAATCGGATTCGAGAGGTGTGGCCTGCGGCTTTCCCTCACAACCGAACATATCTCGCCCGGACGGATGTCGTCACCCTCTCTCGCGCCATACCTCCATTCTGGTGAATTGACCCTCTCATTACCTGCAACGACGCACGTTCTCAATCAGTTCCGGTTTATTTCGAAAGCGTCCGGAGACGCCGCGACGACGGCCGCGCACATCCCGTCGATGATCCCGTCGGCGCTGCCCGCGCCCGCCGTGACCGGCGGCCGTCCGGGCCGCCGACCCGCCCTCTGTTGAGCTGGTCCGTTCCGCTGTTCTCCTCTCCCTTCCCACGTCTCCCCCCAGTACACGGACGCGGGCATTGAAATACTCGATCCGACGCCCCGGTCCGGCGACTCGGCCCACGACCGCGCCCGTACGGCACGCGCGGCCTCGGCCAGCGACGCCCCGGTCGTCATCAGGTCGTCGACCAGGACGACCCGGCCTGCCGAGAGCAGCCGGCCACAGCCCGGGGCCACCGTCAGCGCGCCCGCGAGATTGGCCAGCCGCTGCCGGGAGTCGAGCCCCGACTGATCGGCCACGTCCCGTCGCTGCCGCAGCGCGGGAAGCACTCGTGCGGGTACCCCCGCCCGCCTCAGCTCACCCGCCGCCGCGTACGCGATCCGCCGCGCGGGATCGTGCCCGCGCGCCCGCACCGCCCGCCGCGCGGAGGGCACGGGGACGAGCAGCACCGGGCGGCCGCCCGCACACGGCGCACGGACCGCTCCCAGCCCCGCCCGCACCGCTCCCGCCAGCGCCTCGCCGAGCGGCCCGGAGAGGGCCAGGGCACCCCGCTCCTTGTGCGCCAGCAGCGTGGCGCGCACCTCGTCCGCGTACCGGGCCGCCGCGTGCACCGCCGGCAGCCCGGCCGGCTCGGGCACCGGCCGCACCCGGCACGGCACGGCCCCGCTCAGCTCCGTACGGCACCAGGCGCAGAGCACCGTACGAGGCCTGCCGCAGCCGCCGCACTCGGCCGGGAGCACCAGATCGGCGAGGTCCTGCCACCAGTCCCGCATGGGACCACTGTGCCAACGCCCTCCGCACCCGGCCACCCCTGTGGATAACCCGGGGGACGGGTCGGGACCGGCCGGCCCGGCTCACCCCGGATAGACCGGCGCGGTTCCCTCCGTCACCCTCTGCCACTGCGCCCCCGAGGGCAGCCGTACGATCCCGTCCACCGAGTAGGCCATCAGCGGCACCTGTTCGTCCTCGGAGGCGGTGACGGCCTTGACCCCGGTCAGGGCGGCGGGCGGCGGCACGTCCGGTGTGGAACCGTCGACCTCGACGTACTTCATCTGCTCCACCCCTCCCTGCTCGCGTCCGACCACCACGAGCCGGCTGTCCCCGGCCCAGGACATGGCCGTGACGTGCTCCAGCTCCGGCGTCGCGGAGCGCGGGTCCAGCACGGTGACCGTCGGCCGCTCGTCCGTCCCACCGCTCCGGTCGATCCGCCCGACCATCAGGGAACGCCGGTCGTCCTTCTCCACGACGAGCGCGATCCGCACCCCGTCCGCGGCCACCCGGACCGCCCGCACCCGGCCGTCCAGTCCCGGCGTCCGCACCTGGACCGGCTCGTCCTCGCCCTCCTCCAGGAGGTACAGCCGCGGGTCGGCGGGGTCGCTGTCGGCCACCCACAGTCCACCCTGCGCGTCCCAGCTGGGCGTGGTCAGCCTGTCCTCCTCGGTCTTGCCCGTGCTGCTCAGCACGGGCTCCCCGAGGGAACTCCCCGACACCAGCGAGGAGACGAACAGCGACTTGCCGTCGATGGCGACCCCGGCCGCGGTCCGCTCGTCCCGGGCGACCGCCACCGACCGCAGCGCCTTCTCGCCCTCGCCCAGCGCCCCGGGCACCGGCGCGGGCTCGGTGTCGCTGCTGCCCGCGGTGAGCCGCACGAGCCGGCGCTTGTCGTCGACGAAGTACAGGTGGTCGAGCCGGCCCAGCGCGCCCCGGGTGGCCACGGTCTCGGCGCCCTCCTGGGCGAGCGAGCACAGCTGCCCGCCGTCGGCCCGCAGTTCGACCTCGTCCACCGCGGGGCTGAGCGTGCGCAGCGTGAACAGCAGCTGGGCCGCCATCTCCTCGCACCGGCCGGTGCCGACCTCGGCCGCCTTGTCGTTGAGCGGCACGATCAGCCTGCCCCGGTCGTCCGGGGTCAGCGGGCCGGCGCCCTTCCGCAACGCCGTCCCCGCGGGGAAGCCGGTCCTGACGGCGGGGTCCAGCCAGGTCGTGGGCCCTTCGATGAGGGAACGCACCATCTGGGTCGTGGGGTCCACGTGACTGCGCACGTAGACGGGGTCGGCGACCGTCATCGGCGGCGATCCCGCGTCGTCCGAGGCGAAGTAGTACTTGTTGACGGACATGTAGTTGCGCTGGAAGTCCGACTTGCCCATGACGACACCCTGCGGCACCGCGTCGATGCGCCACTGCTCGGTCTTGGCGTCCTTCGTGAGATGCACCAGCTCGTCGTAGGACCCGGAGGCCGGCGCGTACGACTGCTGCGCGTCCACCATGGCGACCTTGGTCCCGGTCAGCGTGTAGGACAGGGAACCGGTGTCCTGCTGGTCCGGGCTGTCGGCCTGGGCACCCGGCCCGTTCGCCAGCACGGTGGTGGACAGCTCCGGCTTCCAGGTCTTCGCCGCCTCGCGGGTCAGGTACTGGCGCGCGGTCTTGTAGTCGGGGTCGTCACTGGTCAGCGCCTCCAGGAAGCCCTGCACGATCTGCGTGGGGGTGGCGTCCTCACTGGGCGGCATGGCGAACACCCGCACCTGCGCGTCCTGTCGCGGCGTCGACTCCACGCCCCGCAGGTCCCCGCTGTCGGGCATCGAGGCGCACCCGGCCAGCAGGACGACCCCACTGGCGGCGTACGCCACCGTCCGCACCGGCACCCCCCGGCCGCGCTCACCGCCGCCCACGCGAAGCCTCCCCGTCCCGGTCCATATCCCGTGCCTCACTCCGACCGCCCTCGCCACCGGCCGCCCCGGCCCCGCTCTCCGGCTCCCGGCCGGCCTCCGGATCCCGGTCACGCCCATCGGCCGCGCCCGGCCCCGAACCGTCGCCGCGCGCGGCGGAAGCCGCCGCGTCCCCGTCGTGCCCGTCGTCCGGCCGTCCCGCGGAACCGCCGCCGGCCTCCGGGAACTCGTCGTCGCCCTGGGGCCCGTTCTGCGCCCCGGATGTCATCCGCGTACTGCCCGTTCGTGCCGGCGGGGTGGGCCGGGCCACCACGCGTGCGCCGTTGCCGGGCAGTGCGGTGGGGTCGGCCGTCGGGGTGGCGGGCGCCGGCCTCAGCGCGAACGGATCCCGCGCCGCCCGCGCCGACCCGTCGGTGCCCGCCTGCCGCGCCGACACCGTCGCGCGCTTCTCGCCGTCCCCGCCGTCGGGCGGCAGACCGGCGGCGTCCGGTCCGCGGTCGCGCCGCGAGTCCTTGGGCTCCAGCGGTATCGGCGACCCCCTCAGCGGCTCGTCCGCGGTCCTGGGCAGCGTCAGCCGGAACTGCGAGCCGCCGCCCGGCTCGCCCCACGCCTGGAGCCAGCCGCCGTGCAGCCGCGCGTCCTCCAGGGCGATGGACAGCCCCAGCCCCGTACCGCCGGTGGTACGCGCGCGTGCCGGGTCGGCCCGCCAGAAGCGGCTGAAGACCCGGGTCGCCTCACCGGGCTTGAGCCCGACGCCGTAGTCGCGCACCGCCACCGCCACCGCCCCGCCGGCCGCGGCGAGCTTGACGACGACGTCCCTGCCCTCGCCGTGCTCCACCGCGTTGACGACCAGGTTGCGCAGCACGCGCTCCACGCGCCGCGCGTCGGCCTCGGCGACGACGGGCTGCTGGTCGCCGACGATCCTGATCCGCGTGCCCTTGCGCTCGGCGAGCGGCTCCGCCCCGCTGACCACCCGCCGTACGACCTCGCGCAGGTCTATCGGCTCCGCCTCCAGCGCCGCCGCGCCCGCGTCGAAGCGGCTGATCTCCAGCAGGTCCGCGAGCAGCGACTCGAACCGGTCCAGCTGGTCGGCGAGCAGCTCCGCCGACCGCGCGGTCACCGGATCGAAGTCCTCGCGCGCCTCGTGGATGACGTCCGCGGCCATCCGCACGGTCGTCAGCGGCGTCCGCAGCTCGTGCGACACGTCCGACACGAACCGGCGCTGCATCCGCGACAGGTCCTCGAGCTGGTTGATCTTCAGCTGGAGGTTCTGCGCCATCTTGTTGAACGCCTCGCCGAGCCGCGCGATGTCGTCCTCGCCGGTGACCTTCATACGTTCCTGCAGCCGCCCCGCGGACAGCCGCTCGGCGATCCCGGCCGCCATCCGCACCGGCGTGACGACCTGGCGCACCACGAGCCAGGCGATCGCCCCGAGGAGTACGACGACGAACAGCCCGGCGGTCGCCAAGGTGCCCTTGACGAGGCTCAGCGACTTCTCCTCCTGGGTGAGCGGGAAGAGGTAGTACAGCTGGTACGGGTCGCTGTTGGGGTCGTTGACCTGCTTGCCGATGACCAGGGCGGGCTGGGACTCCTTCTCGTCGTTGTAGACGACGCGCGTGTAACTCTGGGCCGCCGAGGTGCTGGAGTCGATCCGCTCCCGCAGGTCCGCGGGCACACTGACCGTCGGATTGACCTCACCGGAGGCGCGCGGTCCGCGCCCACTGCCGCTCTCGTCGCCCGCGGGCAGGGTCACCACGTCGAAGGCGCCCTGTCCACCACTGGAGAGCGACTCCACGAGGTCGCTCATCCACTGGATGACGCTCTGCGAGGGACGACCGTCCACCGCGGTGCCGTCGCCGCCCGTGACGCTCACGGCCTCCTCGGCCTGCTGTTTGGCCACCGCGAACCCGCCGGTGGCCTGGCTCTGCGACGCCTTCACCTTGGCGTCCAGCAGACCGTTGCGCACCTGGCCGATGACGACGAAGCCCAGCAGCAGGACCACGCCCAGCGACATCAGCAGCGTGGTGACGACGACCTTGAGCTGGATGTTGCGCCGCCACAGCCGCATGACGGGCAGCAGCGGCCGGCGCACCCAGCGCACGAACAACCGGATCACCGGGCTGCCCTGGACCCCGCCCTGCAGCAGCCCGCTGTCGAGCAGGCGCCCCCAGCGGGAGCCCGAGGTCTTCCGGCCGACAGGCCGCCCCGGACGGCCCCCGGACCGGCCGGGCGCCGAAGCGGCACTGTCCCCGGACATGTCAGCTCGGTCCTGCCTTGTATCCGACACCACGGACGGTCACCACGATCTCCGGCTTCTCCGGGTCCTTCTCGACCTTGGAGCGCAGCCGCTGCACATGCACGTTCACCAGCCGGGTGTCCGCCGCGTGGCGGTAGCCCCAGACCTGCTCAAGCAGCACCTCACGCGTGAACACCTGCCACGGCTTGCGGGCGAGCGCGACCAGCAGGTCGAACTCCAGCGGCGTCAGCGCGATCGACTGCCCGTCCCGCTTCACGGAGTGCCCGGCCACGTCGATCACCAGGTCACCGATGGCGAGCTGCTCCGGCGCCGGCTCCTCCGACCTGCGCAGCCGCGCCCGGATACGGGCCACCAGCTCCTTCGGCTTGAACGGCTTCACGATGTAGTCGTCGGCCCCGGACTCCAGGCCCACCACGACATCGACGGTGTCGCTCTTCGCCGTGAGCATCACGATCGGCACCCCGGACTCCGCCCTGATCAGGCGGCACACCTCGATGCCGTCCCGGCCGGGCAGCATCAGGTCCAGGAGCACCAGATCGGGCTTGGCCTCGCGAAAGGCGGCGAGCGCCTTGTCACCGTCGGCTACGAAAGACGGCTCAAAACCTTCACCGCGCAGCACGATGCCGAGCATCTCGGCCAGTGCGCTGTCGTCGTCGACGACAAGGACTCGTCCCTTCATAAACGACATCATCCCATTAGCTAATCGTTACCTGGCGTGACCTGGCACACAGCGCGGCCAGAGCCCCGGCTGTCACGGGCGAAACGGCACCCTCTTCGGTGACGATCGCCGTCACCAGCTCCGGCGGTGTCACGTCGAACGCCGGGTTGTACGCCTGGGTCCCCAGAGGTGCCACCGGAATCCCCCCTCCCGCTTCCGTTCCGGCCACCGGCACCTGCGGTGCCGTGATCTCCGTCACCTCATGCCCGGGGCGCTGCTCGACCTCGATGGACGCCCCGTTCGGCGTCCCCAAGTCCACCGTCGTCACCGGTGCCACCACGATGAACGGCACATGGTGGTACCGCGCGAGCACCGCGAGCGGATAGCTCCCCACCTTGTTCGCCACCGATCCGTCGGCCGCGATGCGGTCCGCACCGATGAGCACCGCGTCCACCTCGCCCGCCGCGAACAGCGATCCCGCCGCGTTGTCGGTGAGCAGGGTGTACGCCATGCCGCTGCGGGCCGCCTCGTATGCCGTCAGGCGAGCACCTTGCAGCAACGGACGCGTTTCGTCCACCCACAGGCGCCGAAGCCGCCCCGCCCGGTGCGCCGCCAGCGCCACCGCGAACGCCGTCCCCTCGCCGCCCGACACCAGCGAACCGGTGTTGCAGTGCGTGAGGACCCGGTGCCCGCCGCCGGGCAGCAGCTCGTCGAGGAACGTCAGCCCGTGCTCGGCCATCCGGGCACTGGCCTCGGCGTCCTCCCGGTGCAGCTGCCGTGCCGCGGCCAGCGCGGCCCCGGCCGCCTGCCCGGCGTCCCCGCCACGGGCGAGGACGGCCTGGTGGGCGGAGTGTGCACGGCGCACGCCGACGGCGAGGTTCACCGCGGTGGGCCGGGCGCTCTCCAGCGCCGCCGCCGCGTCGTCCACGTCGAAGCCCCGTACGGCGGCGAGCGCGACGCCGTAGGCTCCCGCGATGCCCAGCAGAGGAGCACCGCGCACGGCGAGCGAGCGGATCGCCTCCACCAGCGCCGGCGCATCCGTACAGACGAGTTCGACCTCCTCGGCCGGCAGCCTCGTCTGGTCGAGCAGGACCAGGACGGGACCTTCGGGTGGCTCTTCCCAGCGCAGTGCCGGAATCTCGGTCGGCCGTGTGTTGTCGCCGCTGTGCGCGTACTGATCAGCCATGCGGCCAGTCTGCCCCCTGTCGCGCGGACAATTGAAGGTGCGCAGCCCTCACCTCGGCAGGTCAGTTGATGACCACCCCATGGCACGATGGCAGCCAAGCCGCCGCCGCGACCGCGGACGGGCACCGTGAAGGAGCGACGATGAACGACACTCCGGGCTGGGCCTCGCCCGGATCCGCCCCGTCCGAAGGGCAGGAACCGGGCGCGTCCGGCCCTGCCGAGCCCGCCGACCGTCCAGGCCCCCAGCACCCCGCCGACCAGCCCCGGCAGCCCGGCCCGGCTCCCCAGGACCCGGGCGTGAAGTGGTCGAAGGAACAGCCACCACCCGGCCAGTGGTCCGCGCCCACCGGCCCGCCCGGCCCCACGGGCCCCGGCCAGGCCCCTCCGCCCCCGTCGCCCGGCCCGGGCTGGGGCACCCCGCCGCCCGCCGGCCCCGGCGGTTACGGCGGCGGCCACACAGGCCCCGGCGGACCCGGTGGATACGGCGCCTGGGGAGGCAACTGGGGCGGCGGTTGGGGAGGCCCCCCGCCCGCGGCCAAGCCCGGCGTCATCCCGCTCCGCCCGCTCGGCGTGGGCGAGATCCTCGACGGCGCCGTCTCCACCATGCGCACCTATTGGCGCACGGTCCTCGGCATCTCGCTGACCGTCGCCGTCCTCACCGAGATCGTCGTCGTGCTGCTCCAGGGCCTCGCCCTGGACACCTCCAGCACCGCGGTCCTCAACGACCCCAGCGCCACCCTCGGCGAACTGACCGACGCCATGGGCGACGCCCTGCTCAACTCCGGCGTGGTCTTCCTGGTCACCCTGGTCGGCACCGTCGCCGCCACCGCCCTGCTCACGACCGTCACCAGCCGCGCGGTACTCGGCAAGCCGGTCACCACCGGCGAGGCCTGGCGTGACGCCCGCCCCCAGATCGTCAAGCTGTTCGGTCTGATCTGCCTGCTGCTGCTCATCACCGTCGGCATCATGGCCGTCGGCGCGCTGCCCGGCTTCCTCGTCACCCTCGCCGCGGGCAGCGACGTGGGCGTCGCGCTCACCGTCCTGGGCCTGGTCGGCGCCACTGTCGTCACCCTGTGGCTCATGATCCGCCTGTCGCTGGCCTCGCCCACGCTGATGCTGGAGAAGCAGGGCATCGTGAAGGCGATGAGCCGCTCCGCCAAACTGGTGCGCGGATCCTGGTGGCGGGTCTTCGGCATCCAGTTGCTCGCGACGATCATCGCGAACGTCGTCGCGTCGATCATCGTCATCCCGTTCACCTTCCTCGCCTCGGCCCTCAGCGGGGACGGCGTCACCGGTTTCCTCAACAGCGCCGGCGGCGACATCGGCTGGACGTTCCTCATCGTCAGCGGCATCGGCTCGGTCATCGGCTCCATGATCACGTTCCCGATCACGGCCGGCGTCACCGTGCTCCTCTACGTCGACCAGCGCATCCGCCGCGAGGCCCTCGACCTCGAACTGGCCCGCGCCGCAGGCGTCCAGGGCTACGGCCCCGGCACCACCCCGGGGAGCTGATGGCGTGACCGCCACGGGGGGAGTTCTCACATCCGTACAGGCGCTGCCCGCGGCCGCCGACACAGCCGTACACCTGCTGCTGCGCGGCGACGACGAGCCGCCCGTCACCCTCCCGCGCGACCCCGCGCGGGAGGCGGCCCGGCGCGAACTGTCCAAAGGCATGTACCACGAGAACGACCCCAGCTGGTTCCAGCAGGCCCTCGACACCTTCTGGGAATGGGTCGACAAGCTGTTCGGCGCCGCCTCCACCGCGACACCCGGCGGCACACTCGGCCTGATCGTCATCATCGCGGCCGTGATCGCCGTCCTGGGCGCCCTGTGGTGGCGCCTGGGCACCCCGCGCCGCGGGCCGACCTCGGCCCCCGCCCTGTTCGACGACCGCCCCCGCAGCGCCGCCGAACACCGCGCGGCCGCCGAGGCGCACGCCGCCCAGGGCCACTGGAACCAGGCCGTCCAGGAACGCATGCGGGCCGTCGTCCGCGCCCTGGAGGAACGCGCCCTGCTCGACGCCCGCCCCGGCCGCACCGCCGACGAGGCCGCCGCGGAGGCCGGCCGCGCCCTGCCCGCCCACACCGCCCGGCTGCACACCGCCGCCCGTGCCTTCGACGACGTCACATACGGCGGCCGGGCCGCCACGGAACAGTCGTACCGGCAGCTCGCCGAACTCGACCGCGACCTGGAACGCACCAAACCACAACTCGCGGACGGCGGCAGCACCCACAGCACGGACGCCAACGCCCACCGGGGAGCCGCCGGATGACGACCGAGGTCACGCTCCCGCCCACCTCGGCCTCGCCCACCGCACGCCAGGTGTGGACCCGTGCACGAGGCATCACCCTGGCGCTGGTACTGCTGCTCGCGGCGGCCGTCGCCATCGCCGTGATCCGCTCCGACACCCGGCACGGCGAACTCGACCCGCGCTCCGCCGACCCCTACGGCAGCCGCGCCGTCGCCGAACTCCTCGCCGACCGCGGCGTGGACACCCGCGTGGTCACCACCCTCGACGAGGCCACCGCCGCGGCCGGCCCCGAAACGACCCTCCTGGTCGCCGTCCCCGACCTGCTGACCGCACCGCAGCAGTCCCGGCTGCACTCCGCCACCGCCGAATCCGGCGGCCGCACCGTCCTGGTCTCCTCCGGCAGCGCCTCCGTCGAACGGCTCGCCCCCGGCGTCACCGCCGACCCGGCCACCAGCTTCGACTCCACCCTCTCCCCCGACTGCGACCTGCCCGCCGCCCGCCGCGCGGGCACCGCCGACCTGGGCGGCATCCGCTACACCACCACCCACCTCACCGCCGACGAGTGCTACCCCAGCGAGCGCCTCGCCACCCTGCTGCGCATCCCGGCCCCCTCCGGCGACGGCGACACCGTCCTCCTCGGCGCACCCGACATCCTCCTCAACGACCGCCTCGACGAGCACGGCAACGCCTCGCTCGCCCTCCAACTCCTCGGCTCCCGCCCTCATCTGGTCTGGTACCTCCCCTCGCTCGCCGACGCCTCCGCCGCCTCCGAAGAGGACGCGCGAGGCTTCTTCGACCTGCTCCCCTCCGGCTGGCTGTGGGGCACCCTGCAACTCTTCATCGCGGCAGCCTTGGCCGCCCTCTGGCGGGCACGCCGACTCGGCCCCCTGGTACCCGAGAAACTCCCCGTGGCGATCCGCGCCTCCGAAACCGTCGAAGGCCGCGCCCGCCTCTACCGCAAGGCGAACGCCCGCGACCGCGCGGCCACCTCTCTTCGCTCCACCACCCGCACGCGCCTCGCCCCCCTCGTAGGCATCCCCGTCTCCCAGGCACACGCGCCCGAGGCCCTGCTCCCCGCGCTGTCCGCCCACCTCCAGGGCGACGGACAGTCCCTGCACACCCTCCTCTTCGGCCCGCCCCCGGGCGACGACGCCGCACTCATCCAGCTCGCCGACCACCTCGACGCCCTCGAAAGAGAGGTACGCCGTCCATGATGGACCCGACCACTGACAACGCCGCGCACACCGGGGACCCGGCCGCCGCCCGGGCCTCCCTGGAGGCCCTGCGCGCCGAGATCGCCAAGGCCGTGGTCGGCCAGGATCCCGCGGTGACCGGCCTCGTCGTCGCCCTGCTCTGCCGCGGCCACGTCCTCCTCGAAGGCGTCCCCGGCGTCGCCAAGACCCTCCTCGTCCGCGCCTTGGCGGCCGCCCTCGAACTCGACACCAAGCGCGTCCAGTTCACCCCCGACCTGATGCCGAGCGACATCACCGGCTCCCTGGTCTACGACGCCCGCACCGCCGAGTTCTCCTTCCAGCCCGGCCCGGTCTTCACCAACCTCCTCCTCGCGGACGAGATCAACCGCACACCCCCGAAGACCCAGTCCTCCCTCCTGGAGGCCATGGAGGAGCGCCAGGTCACGGTCGACGGCACCCCCCGCCCCCTGCCCGACCCCTTCCTGGTCGCCGCGACCCAGAACCCGGTCGAGTACGAGGGCACCTACCCCCTCCCCGAAGCCCAGCTGGACCGCTTCCTCCTCAAACTGACCATCCCCCTGCCCTCCCGCCAGGACGAGATCGACGTCCTCACCCGCCACGCCGGGGGCTTCAACCCGCGCGACCTGCGCGCCGCCGGTGTACGCCCCGTCGCGAACGCCGCCGACCTGGAAGCCGCCCGCCGCGCGGTCGCCGAAACGACGGTCTCCCCCGAGATCACCGCCTACGTCGTGGACATCTGTCGCGCCACCCGCGAGTCGCCGTCCCTCACCCTCGGCGTCTCCCCCCGAGGCGCCACCGCGCTCCTGGCCACCGCCCGCGCGTGGGCCTGGCTGACCGGCCGCGACTACGTCATCCCCGACGACGTGAAGGCCCTCGCCCTGCCCACGCTCCGCCACCGCGTCCAGCTCCGCCCGGAGGCCGAGATGGAAGGCGTCACGACCGACTCGGTCATCAACGCGATCCTCGCCCACGTCCCCGTCCCCCGCTGATGGCACTCACCGGACGCGCCGCCCTGCTCGCGGCCCTCGGCTCCCTGCCCGTCGGCCTCTGGGAACCCGGCTGGGCCGGCATCCTCGCCGTCAATGCCCCCCTGGCCATGGCCTGTGCCTGCGACTTCGCCCTGGCCGCCCCCGTACGCCGCCTCGGCCTGACCCGCTCCGGCGACACCTCGGTACGCCTGGGCGACACCGCCGACGTCACCCTGACGATCACCAACTCGTCCGGCCGCCCGTTGCGCGCCCGCATCCGCGACGCCTGGCCCCCCAGCAGCTGGCAGCCCGGCACGGAGGTGACGGCCTCCCGCCACCGCCTGACGATCCCCCCGGGTGAACGCCGGCGCATCACGACCCGCCTGCGCCCCACCCGCCGCGGCGACCGCCACGCCGACCGCGTCACCATCCGCTCCTACGGCCCCCTCGGCCTCTTCGCCCGCCAGGGCACCCACAAGGTCCCATGGGCGGTACGCGTCCTCCCGCCCTTCACCAGCCGCAAACACCTGCCGTCCAAACTGGCCCGGCTGCGCGAACTGGACGGCCGCACAAGCGTCCTTACCCGAGGCGAGGGAACGGAGTTCGACAGCCTGCGCGAGTACGTCCCCGGCGACGACACCCGCTCCATCGACTGGCGCGCCACCGCCCGCCAGTCCGCGGTCGCGGTACGCACCTGGCGTCCCGAACGCGACCGTCACATCCTGCTGGTCCTCGACACCGGCCGCACCTCCGCGGGCCGCGTCGGCGACGCTCCCCGCCTGGACGCCTCCCTGGACGCGGCCCTGCTCCTCGGGGCCCTCGCCTCCCGTGCCGGCGACCGCGTCGACCTCCTGGCCTACGACCGCCGCCTGCGCGCCCTCGTCCAGGGCCGTACGGCGGGCGACGTGCTCCCGTCCCTCGTCAACGCCATGGCCACCCTCGAACCCGAGCTCGTCGAAACCGACGCCCGGGGTCTGACAGCGACGGCACTCCGTACGGCGCCCCGCCGGTCGCTGATCGTGCTGCTCACGACCCTGGACGCCGCTCCCATCGAGGAGGGGCTGCTGCCCGTCCTGGCCCAGCTGACCCAGCGCCACACGGTTGTCCTTGCCTCGGTGGCGGACCCGCACATCGCCAGGATGGCCAAGGCACGCGGAAACACCGACGCGGTGTACGAGGCAGCGGCAGCAGCCCAGGCTCACACGGAACGCGACCGCACCGCGGAACAACTCCGCCGCCGTGGCGTCACGGTCGTGGACGCGACTCCGGAAGAACTGGCGCCGGCACTCGCGGACGCGTATCTGGCTTTGAAGGCGGCTGGGCGTCTGTGATTCACGGGGGCGGCGGGTCGGGATTTCGGTCGGGATTTCGAGGGCCCGCTGCCCTCTGAAACGCAGAAAACCCCGCACCATACGGTGCGGGGTTTTCCCGAAGAATTGTTCGGCGGCGTCCTACTCTCCCACAGGGTCCCCCCTGCAGTACCA
>NZ_JAGMUJ010000063.1 GCF_019049255.1 Streptomyces sp. AC558_RSS880
CTGGCCGCAGCACGATTTCCACGGACCCCGTCGAAGCTCACGACGATCACAACCCATCGGAGACGCAGGAACATCGCGAATAGCAAAGTGCAGAGAAGAGTGTTCGCCTCCTGCGGCCAGGAAGCCTTCTTCGAAGGGCACGTGCACGCCTTTCGGGTGCTGGGCGGCATACCCCGCGGCCGCATCCGCTACGACAACCTGCGGGCCGCGGTCGAGCGGGTCCTGGGCCTGTCCAGGGCCCGGGTGGAGAACGACCGGTGGACGGCCTTCCGCTCGCACTGGGGCGTCGATGCTTTCTACTGCCGTCCCGGCATCGAAGGCGCCCACGAGAAGGGCGGCGTCGAAGGCCAGATCGGCTACTACCGGCGCAACCACTTCGTCCCCGTCCCCGAGGTCGCCTCACTGACCGAGCTGAACGCCCTGGTCGACCAGTGGGACCTGGACGACGAAGGCCGCCGCCTGCGGTCGAAGACCCGCACCATCGGCGAGTACTTCGCCCAGGAACAGCCGCTGCTGCGGCCCCTGCCCCGCGAGGTGTTCGAGACCGGACGCTGGTTCACTCCGCGGGTCAACCGCTTCGGACAGGTCACCGTCCGCTGCAACTCCTACTCGGTCCCGGTCCGTTTCATCGGCCGCCAGCTGCGGGTGCTGCTGCACGCCAACGACCTGGTCGTCTATGACGGCCGCACCGTGGTCGCCCACCACGAACGCCTCAGCGGCCGGGGCGAATCCCGCCTGGTCCTGGACCACTACCTGGAAGCACTCCTGCGCAAGCCGGGCGCCTTCCCCGGATCGACCGCCTTGGAACAGGCCAAAGCCGCAGGGAAGTTCACCCCCGTCCACGAAGCCTGGTGGACCGCGGCCCGCGCCGCCCACGGCGAGGCGGCCGGCACCAGAGCCCTGATCGAGGTGCTGCTGCTGGGACGCCACATGGAACACGAACACGTTGTCGCCGGACTCGCCGCGGCCCACCGAGCCGGCGCCCTGACCGCGGACGCCGTCGCGCTGGAGGCCCGCAAGGCAGCTGAAGGCGAGAACTTCACCGAGCCCCCGAAGCCCACCCGGGCCCATCCCGTCCAGCCGCAGGAGGGGACCGGCGGCACGGTCACCTTCCTGTCCGACTGGAGGCTGTCCCACCTCCCGCCCGACACCCGGCCGCTGCCGTCGGTGGCCCACTACGACCAGCTCCTGAAACGGCACGGCCGCACGGCCGGCGAGGAAGAGGGATCATGACACGCAAGCGCGGACTGACCGAAGAAGCCGCCACCGCCTCGATCGACCAGGCATGCCGCATGCTCAGGCTGCCAACCATCCGCCAGCAGTTCCCCGACCTCGCCGAAGGCGCCGCACGCGATCAGATGTCGTATCGGGCGTTCCTCGCCGAACTGCTGCTGGCGGAGTGCGACGACCGGGCCCGCCGGCGGTCAGAGCGCCGAATCAAGGCCGCCTCCTTCCCTCGGGACAAGAGCCTGCGGGCGTTCGACTTCGACGCCAACCCCAACATCGACCCGGCCACCGTCAACACCCTCGCCACCTGCGAATGGGTCAAGAAAGGCGAGCCGCTCTGCCTGATCGGTGACTCCGGCACCGGCAAGTCCCACCTGCTGATCGCCCTGGGCACCGAGGCCGCGATGCACGGCTACCGCGTCCGCTACGTGCTGGCCACCAAACTCGTCAACGAGCTCGTCGAAGCCGCCGACGAGAAGCAGCTGTCCAAGACGATCGCCCGCTACGGCCGTGTCGATCTTCTATGCATTGATGAACTCGGCTACATGGAGCTTGACCGCAGGGGCGCTGAGCTGCTTTTTCAGGTTCTGACCGAGCGCGAGGAGAAGAACAGCGTGGCCATCGCTTCGAACGAGAGTTTCAGCGGCTGGACAAAAACCTTCACGGATCCCCGGCTCTGCGCGGCCATCGTCGACCGCCTGACTTTCAACGGCGCAATCATCCAGACCGGCACCGAGTCCTACCGCCTCGCCCACACCAAAGCCCAGGCGGAACGAGCGGAAGCGGGCTGAACCGGGCTTCCACAGGACAAGCCGCCCGATAATTCGCCGCGGACCGGTCAGCCGAGTTGAACTCTGCTCATGACGATCTCCGCGACGCGGGAGGGAACGGCATCAGTGGTGTCGATCACCTGGGCTTCCCGGCGGAGCCAGGACAGGGCGCGCTGATACTCGTCCAAGTGATCAAGGCGCCACTGGCGAGCACTGATGCTCTCAGGCTTGGTGTCGGTCTCGATACGTTCAACCAGTGTGTCCTGGTCCGTATCCAGCAGGAAGTGGTGCACGGGAACGCCGGCTTCAGTCAAACCGCCATGAATCTCCTGCCAGTACTGCTCGACCAGCACTGTCTGGGTGACCACCAGAGTGCCGCCCACGTAGTCGAGAACCTGCCGTGCGGTTTCCACCACGAGCCCTCGCCATGGCGGAAAGTCCTGAAAGTCACGTTCGGGGACACCGAGCACGTGCCAGAGCATCTCCCCGACCTTCTCGGCATCGAAAAGCCTGGAGTCCGGAATACGAGAGGTCAGTTCCTTGGCGGTCGTTGTCTTGCCCGCACCGAAGGTGCCATTCAGCCAGATGATCACGCATCCAACCCTACGCGGAGCGCCCTGCCCAGCAGATGGCTTCCGGTCATCCCCTTGCACAGCCCCGAACGGAACCCGTGCCGCCACCGGAGCGACATCAAAACTCACTGACATCGATCATGGAAAAGAACGCCAAGCGACTCCCGGAGTCAGCGCGAAACGACATCCGCGGAGACTGACACAGCCAGCGGCACATGCTGCTGGCCCTCGAACAGCGTCTCGTGCTCACGGAGAAGCACCCCGGCATGCTCGCGGACGACCTGTCCGACTACCTCTTCGCCCGCAGTACCGGACACATCGGCTCGCTGATGACATTGATCAACCGCGGTTGCCAGCGGGCGGTCCGCACCGGCGTCGAACGTCTCGATCAGGAGCTGATGGACCGGGTGAAGAACGACGAGGCATCCGAGGCGGCCCGCCTTGAGCTCCAGGCAGCCCTGGAACGGCGCCGCTTGACCAGCCGCCCCCGCTCTCGCTCGCGGTCGGGGACAGCCGCGTGAATACGCGCGTCCGCACCCTGCCGATCCGGGTTCCCCCGGTACCGGGAGAGGCCCTCGACTCCTGGACCGAAGCCTTGGCCCGACGGCTGGACAGCCCACTCGGCGAGGTGCTGCACCACCTCGGACTTCCGCCGCGAACGGGCCATGGGGATCACCTTCGGGGCATCCCGCGCGACTGGACGATCCTGCTGAGCGGGGCTCACACTACGAACATCGCGCATGCGAGCGGGCTGGACGAGCGCACCGTCACGGACATGACGTTGATGTACTACGACGGACGGGCCGTTCGCATCAATACCGAGCGCCCGAACGTCAACCGACGGGTGCTCTGGGGCCGGGGCAGCGGGTCGCACTTTTGCCCGGACTGTCTCATCGAGAGCGGCGGCCGCTGGCTGTTGTCCTGGCGACTGGGCTGTTCCTTCGCCTGCCTTCACCACGGCCGGCTGCTGGCGGACTGCTGTCCTGCCTGCAACCAGATCCCCCGAGAACGGCCTGCTGCCACGCCGGCGATTCCTCGACCGCATACCTGCGGCTCTCCATATCCGGGCCCGGGCGGAGGCTTCTCCAAGGGCTGCGGTTTCGATCTGACACAAACCCGTACGCTCCGGCTCCCCGCCTCGCACCCGGCATTGCTGGCACAAGTCCGTCTGTTGGACGTCATCGACGCGGACACCGCTGCTTTCGGCGCCTACCAGTACAGTCCTCAATCCGCACGACAAGCCCTCACGGATATCCAGGCGATCGCGAGGCGCGTCCTGCAAGACCTGCCCGCCTCCGACCTTCGGGACCTGATCCCTCGCGATATCGCCGATGGGCACCTCATCACCGACCCCGGCTGCCCGCTCGCCTCACGCGCCGCCGAGCGGCCCGGCTTCATGGCCCCTCCGCGAGCTGTCAGCACGGCCGCCTCGGTCGCCATCGCCCTGCACGTCCTCGATCAGCCCGACATTCATCTGGCCGGCCGGGTGCTGCGGGACCTGATCGAGGCGATGCGTGAGGAACTCTGGCAAGTCAGCATCACCAGCATCGACGGCTGGGGGCGCGACCTGAGCACGGTCCTGAACGCGGTGCACATCGCGGCTCTTGCACCCAGCATGCGGCCCAATGAACAACTCCGGCATCGCACCCCCACCGCCATGCCTCGCCGCACGGAGAAGACCAGCAGGGACATCGACCGAAGAGCCCGGAAGATCCCCAGCATGTTCTGGCCCGTCTGGACTACGCGGCTCACTCCGCCAGAAGGGGTCTATCCCCGCGCTATCGCCCCGGTCCTGGCCGCTTCCCTGCTGATCGTCGGTAGCAAAGCGCGACTCGAGGACGTTGCTGGACGCCTCGGCTCGGCCACCACCGGGATCAACATCTCCCGCATTCTGCAGTGGCTTCAGGATCAGCCGCAGTGGACCGACACGGCTGTTGCCCTGGTCCGGCTCGCTGATCACCTCGATGCCACCGAGGTGCCTATCGACTATCAGCGGCGACGCCGCCTGGACTACACCCGTCTGCTTCCCCGCAGCCGCTGGTCACAGATATGCCGCCGCACCGGCACCCCGGTCGGCAGAGGACCCCGCGAGCAGATCGTCCGAAGCCTGCTCTTCCAACGAATCAGCGGCCTCCCCGCCGAAGCGTTCCCCCGCCACCAGAACGTCACCGAAGCGGAGTTCAGGCAACAGAGCGCCTACTTCGCGGCCCTCCAAACCCCCGAACTCGCCGATGCACTAGCTGGAGAAGCAAGGCACTTCCTCGCCGAGAACCGCATCCACAACGAGCCGATCACCTGGCAGCCGCCCGCCACGCTGCTGAGCGGTCTCGACCTGCCCGGATCCGACCCGGATCACATTGACGTCCCCCGCCTCCACCAACTCGTCCGCCAGCACAAGCGCCCCGTCCAACATGCGGCCCGCGTGCTCGACACCAGCATCGCCGCCATCCGCTACGTCCTGGACGAACACCCTGCCCCTGCAGCCGAGGAGACCGAACGCTCAGCGCGATCCACCGTCCAGATCCGCCAGCGCGCCCGCCGTGAAATCCCAAAGGACGTCCTCACACGCCTCTATCTCGACGAACACCACTCACTCCAGACGATCGCGGACATGACCGGCTTCTCCCGCGGATTGCTGACCGACCTTGCCCGCGAATACGACATCCCGATCGTCGGCTTCCAAGGCCGCCAGCCCCGCGTGACCATCGAACGGTCCTGGCTCTTCGAGCAGTACGTCGTCCGCCGACGGCCCCTGCCCGACCTGGCCCGCGAGCAAGGCATGAGCCGCTCGAACATGGCCCGCTGGGCCCGCGTCCACAACATCCCCCTCCGCCGCAGCGGAGGAGCAAGTCACCGTGCCGCCCTCCGAACAACCCAACTCGCCGTCCATCTCCCCGCCATCCTGCGAAACGGCCTCACCAGTCCCTTCGCATGGCAGAGGATGCGAAGCTTCGCCGCCGCATCGTCCTTCCCGTCGATGCATGAGGCAGCGCGAGCCCTCAACATCAATCGGTCAACGCTGGTGAACCAGATCAACCAGCTTGAAGCAGACCTTGGACAGCCCCTGCTGGAACGAGCTACGCGCGGCAGAGCCATGAAACTGACCAGCTTCGGCAAACGAGTGATCGCCGCGATGAACGAGATCCCTTCCGAGGAAGGAGTTCACCGAGCTCTCACCGCCCCAGACGGGCGGCCTTGACAGCACGTTGAGCGAAGACGTCCTCACGGCGGTCTGCCATGGGTGTGTCAATTTAACGGCTGATCTTGGTTGTTGAGTGGTCAGTTGTTGCTCGGGGTCAGGCGACCCTCGAAGGCGATCTGGAACGCGTTGAGGGGT
>NZ_JAGMUJ010000064.1 GCF_019049255.1 Streptomyces sp. AC558_RSS880
CTGAGACCTGATGCCGAGCCGATTGTGGTGAAGTGGATGATCCTATGCTGTCGAGAAAAGCCTCTAGCGAGTTTCATGGCGGCCCGTACCCTAAACCGACTCAGGTGGTCAGGTAGAGAATACCGAGGCGTTCGGGTGAACTATGGTTAAGGAACTCGGCAAAATGCCCCCGTAACTTCGGGAGAAGGGGGGCCACATCCGGTGAGAGGACTTGCTCCTTGAGCTGGGGGTGGCCGCAGAGACCAGCGAGAAGCGACTGTTTACTAAAAACACAGGTCCGTGCGAAGCCGTAAGGCGATGTATACGGACTGACGCCTGCCCGGTGCTGGAACGTTAAGGGGACCGGTTAGCTCACTTTCGGGTGGGCGAAGCTGAGAACTTAAGCGCCAGTAAACGGCGGTGGTAACTATAACCATCCTAAGGTAGCGAAATTCCTTGTCGGGTAAGTTCCGACCTGCACGAATGGCGTAACGACTTCTCGACTGTCTCAACCATAGGCCCGGTGAAATTGCACTACGAGTAAAGATGCTCGTTTCGCGCAGCAGGACGGAAAGACCCCGGGACCTTTACTACAGTTTGATATTGGTGTTCGGTTCGGCTTGTGTAGGATAGCTGGGAGACTGTGAAAGCCATACGCCAGTATGGTGGGAGTCGTCGTTGAAATACCAGTCTGGTCGTGCTGGATGTCTAACCTGGGTCCGTGATCCGGATCAGGGACAGTGTCTGATGGGTAGTTTAACTGGGGCGGTTGCCTCCTAAAGAGTAACGGAGGCGCCCAAAGGTTCCCTCAGCCTGGTTGGCAATCAGGTGTTGAGTGTAAGTGCACAAGGGAGCTTGACTGTGAGACCGACGGGTCGAGCAGGGACGAAAGTCGGGACTAGTGATCCGGCGGTGGCTTGTGGAAGCGCCGTCGCTCAACGGATAAAAGGTACCCCGGGGATAACAGGCTGATCTTCCCCAAGAGTCCATATCGACGGGATGGTTTGGCACCTCGATGTCGGCTCGTCGCATCCTGGGGCTGGAGTCGGTCCCAAGGGTTGGGCTGTTCGCCCATTAAAGCGGTACGCGAGCTGGGTTTAGAACGTCGTGAGACAGTTCGGTCCCTATCCGCTGTGCGCGTAGGAGTCTTGAGAAGGGCTGTCCCTAGTACGAGAGGACCGGGACGGACGAACCTCTGGTGTGCCAGTTGTTCTGCCAAGGGCATGGCTGGTTGGCTACGTTCGGGAGGGATAACCGCTGAAAGCATCTAAGCGGGAAGCCTGCTTCGAGATGAGGACTCCCACCTCCATGAGAGGGTAAGGCTCCCAGTAGACGACTGGGTTGATAGGCCGGATATGGAAGCACGGTAACGTGTGGAGTTGACCGGTACTAATAGGCCGAGGGCTTGTCCTCAGTTGCTCGCGTCCACTGTGTT
>NZ_JAGMUJ010000065.1 GCF_019049255.1 Streptomyces sp. AC558_RSS880
GACGAGTCAGAAACCGTTGATGTAGGCGAAGGACATGCGAAAGGTCCGGCGTAGAGGGTAAGACCCCCGTAGTCGAAACGTCAGCGGCTCGTTGGAGAGACACCCAAGTAGCACGGGGCCCGAGAAATCCCGTGTGAATCTGGCGGGACCACCCGCTAAGCCTAAATATTCCCTGGTGACCGATAGCGGATAGTACCGTGAGGGAATGGTGAAAAGTACCGCGGGAGCGGAGTGAAATAGTACCTGAAACCGTGTGCCTACAAGCCGTGGGAGCGTCG
>NZ_JAGMUJ010000005.1 GCF_019049255.1 Streptomyces sp. AC558_RSS880
ACGCGACGGACGCCAGCCCGTGTGCCTTCGCCCAGCTCAGCAGCTCTTCGTGCCGCACATCGATGTCGGTGCGCAGCGGTCGGTCGGTGCGGGCGGCGAGCGAAGCGAGCAGTGCCTCGGCCGTCGCCGTGTCGCGGGCGATGAGCGGACCCACGACATGGGTGTCCATGTTGGGCCAGGCGGCCGCGTAACCGATGATCCGCCCGGCCTCCTCGGCGACGCGCAACTGATCGGCGAAGGCGGGCAGACGGGTGATGATGTGCGTCCGGTCGACACCGAACACCTCCTCGTCGAGCCGGACGATCGCAGGGAGATCCTCCGCGGTCGCGGCCCGGGTGGCGACCTCCGGCCGGTCACCCGTGGGGACGAAGTGGCCGCGCAGCATCTCGGCGTGGCCGGTGACCTTGAACCCGAGTTCCTCGTACAGCGAGCGGCCGTAAGAGGTCGCGTGCAGGGTGAGGGGAGTGGTGCCCATCGCCGAGACGATGTGCCGCATGAGCCGGCGTCCCACTCCCCGGCGGGCATGCCGCTCGGCGACCAGGACCATGCCGACGGCCGCGAGAGCGGGCTGTTCCCGCGGGCCGTACTCGGTGACGACGCAGGCGGCCACCAGACCACCGTCGGGATCGTCGATGCCGTACCCCTTCCCGGCCGCAAGGAGGAGGCCCCACTTGTGCTCCTCCCGTGGCCACCCCCGGTCCTCGGACAAGTCGGCGCAGGCGGTGAGGTCGCGAAGCGTCAGACGGCGGATGGGCAGAGAGGCAAGGGAAGGTGTCGGCACGCAGGTCAGGCTGTCCGACAGGGAGGTGCGGCGTCCACCCGTTTCAGAAGACTCGTGTGAGCTTTTGGCCATGCCGTGGTCGCGGACGGAGCACGGACACGGGCGCGGGACGTTTCACGTGAAACATGCGAGAACGGCGCGTGGCCGGTTCTTTCCGCCGGGAGATGAGGAGAGCAGAGCCCGTTAGCCTCGTCGCTCATGGCGAGGCTTCATCTCTTCGATCTTGACGGCACCCTGCTCCACGGCAGTTCGGCTCCCGTGGAGATCTCGCGGCAGCTGGGACTGGAAGCCGAGGCGGTGGCCCTCGACCGGGCGATCTCCTCCGGCCTCATCGGGCCACCGGAGTACGCCACACAGGTGCACACGCTCTGGGCGGGCCTCACGGAGGCGCATGTGGCGGCGGCGTTCGAAGCGGCTCCGTGGCTGGCCCGTATCCGCGAGGTCTGGGCAGAGCTCACACGGAACGGTGACTACTGCGCCGTTGTCTCGCTGTCCCCGTCCTTCTTCGTGGAGCGGCTCACCGACTGGGGTGCGCACGCGGCGTACGGCTCCCGCTTTCCCGCCGTGCCGTTCAGGGAGCCCGTGGATCCGGCCGGCGTCCTCAGCGCGGCGGCCAAGGTCCGGATCGCCGACCGTCTGTGCGCGGAGTTCGGGGTGACCCGCGCGGACTGCGTCGCCTATGGCGACTCGATGTCGGACAAGGACCTGTTCGGCGCGGTGCCGGTCTCCGTCGCGGTCAACGCGGACCGGCATCTGACCGGCCTCGCGACCCACTCCTACACGGGGCGGGACCTCTGGGAAGCCTACGAACTGGTGCGGGCCGCGTAAGGATCGGGTGTCACCCGAGGTCGGGGGCGTGCATGGCGCGTACACCCTCGATATTGCCGTCCAGGTAGTGCCGCAGGGACAGTGGCACCAGGTGGACGGAGGCGATCCCGACGCGGGTGAACGGCACGCGGACGATCTCGTACTCGCCGACGGGTTCGTCGACCTCCGGACCGTGGCGCAGGGACGGGTCCATGGATTCCAGGCGGCACACGAAGAAGTGCTGCACCTTCACGCCGGTGGCGTCGCCGTCCGCGCCGATGTGCTCCACGGTGTCGACGAAACAGGGCACCACATCGGTGATCTTCGCGCCGAGCTCCTCGTACACCTCCCGGTGCAGGGCGTCCACCACGGTGGAGTCCTTCGGCTCCACTCCGCCGCCAGGGGTGAGCCAGTAGGGATCCACGCCGGGTTTGGTGCGCTTGATCAGAATCAGGTTCTCGCCGTCCAGCAGAACGGCTCGGGCGGTGCGCTTGACCACGGGTCGGACGGTCATGGGGGAAATGTGGCCCGGATGGTTCCACGTGAAACATCGCGAGAGGGCAGCGGCCGACTTCGCGGGGTGGGGCACCGCCCGGCGGGTCAGCACCAGCCGGTGGCCGCCCCCTCCAGCCACTCGTGGGCCCGCGCGATGTGCGGCATCGCCAGTGTGCCGGTGCGGACCACCAGGAAGTAGGTGCGCAGCGGGGGCACCGTCGGTTCGTGCAGGGCCACCACGTCGCCCCGCTCGAGCGCGCCCGCGCAGAGGTAGCGGGGCAGTACCGCCAGCCCCGCCCCCGCGGCGGCACAGGCCAGCACCGCGCGTAGATCCGGGACGATGACGGTGCCCGGGGCGACGGGGCGGGAGTCGAAGACGGAGGCCCAGTAGCGGGCGACGAAGGGAAGCGACTCGTGCACCTCGACCACCGGGACGTGTTCCAGGACCGACGGACCCGTGCGGCGGAGCGTGCCGGAGCCGATGCGCCCGGCCCAGCGCGGAGTGGCGACCAGGACGTGCTCCTCGTCGCAGAGCGCGGTCGCCGAGAGCAGGGCGCCGCGTGGCCGGACCGTGCTGATGGCCAGATCGTGATGTCCGGCGGCCAGTCCCTCGAGGACTTCCTCGGCGGTGCCGAAGGAGGCGCGCAGGGCGAAGCTCTGGCCGTCCTCTCCGGTCAGCTCCGTGAGCGCGGGCAGTGCCCGTTCGGCGGTGAACTCCGGAGGGCCGGCCAGATGCAGCGTCCGTAAGGAGGAGTCCTCCTCCAGCCCGGACTCGGCTATCTCCACCAGGGCGTCGAGATGCGGCGCCGCCTTGTGGGCGAGCTCGTCCCCGATGGTCGTCGGTGTCACACCGCGCGCCTGCCGGAGGAACAGGGGCCGCCCCAGTTGCCGTTCCAGCGTCCGTATCTGTGAGGTGACGGCCGGCTGGGAGAGGCCGAGCAGGGCGGCGGCACGGGTGAAGGAACCGGCCCGGTGCACGGTCACGAAGGTCCGCAGCAAGGCCAGATCCACGCCACACCCTCCCTCGCCGGCCCGCTCCGGGCCTGGACGTCCAACTATAAATAAGTCGATAGGTCGCTGTCGTTACTGTGATTGGACACTGACACTGAGTCAACTAGCCTTGGTCGCGCGGTTCTTCGCGCGCGGAACCGAGGACGGTCCGAGCCACGAGGGGGGAGGCTCGGACCGTCCGCCGCAATGTGCCGGGCGGCCGCCGCAGTGTGCAGGGCGCCCGCCGGCCCGGCCGGTCAGCCGGCTGATTCGTCCAGGGCCCGCAGCACGTCCGCGACCAGGTCCTCCGGGTCCTCGGCACCCACGGAGAAGCGGATGAAGCCCTCCGGCACAGCGTCCCCGCCCCAGCGCCCGCGCCGCTCCGCCGTGGACCGTACTCCGCCGAAGCTCGTCGCGTCGTCCACGAGCCGCAGCGCGTCGAGGAAACGGTCCGCACGCGCGCGGGTGGGCAGCGTGAAGGACACCACGCACCCGTAGCTCCGCATCTGCCGCGAGGCGATCTTGTGCGAGGGGTCGTCGGGCAGCCCCGGATAACGCAGCCCCGTGACCTCGGACCGCTCCCGCAGTGCCTGGGCGAGCGTCAGCGCGGTGGCGTTCTGCCGGTCGACGCGCAGCTGGAGCGTGGCGATCGAGCGGTGCGCGAGCCAGGCCTCCATGGGCCCCGGAATGGCGCCGACGATCTTGCGCCAGCGGCGGACGGCGGCCATGGCCTCGGCGTTCCGGCCGGTGACGTATCCCAGGAGCACGTCGCCGTGCCCGGTGAGCTGCTTGGTGCCGCTGGCCACCGCGAAGTCGGCGCCGAGCTCCAGCGGGCGCTGGCCGAGCGGTGTCGCGAGGGTGTTGTCGACGGCGACCAGGGCGCCGCGCGCGTGTGCCGCCTCGGCCAGCCGTCGTACGTCGCACACGTCGAGCCCCGGATTCGAGGGCGTCTCGATCCACAGCAGCTTCGCGCCGTCGAGGACCTCGAGCTGGGCGTCGCCGCCCGTCGGCGCGGTCCGCACCTCGATGCCGTACGTCTCCAGCTGGTCCCGCACCAGGGGCAGGGCCTGGTAGCCGTCGTCCGGCAGGACGACCGCGTCCCCGGCGCGCAGCTGGGAGAAGAGCACCGAGGAGATCGCGGCCATGCCCGAGGCGAACACCAGGGCCTCGACGTCCTTCCGGCCCGGCGCCTCCAGCTCGCCGACGGCCCGTTCCAGCAGCGTCCAGGTCGGGTTCTCGTCCCGGCCGTAGGTGTACGGGCCGGTGGGGTCGCCCGGCAGATGGAAGTGGGCGGCGAACACCGGTCCGGGCAGGGTCGGCTCGTGCTTGACCGGCTCGGGCAGCCCGGCCCGCACCGCGCGGGTGCCGTCGCCCGCCCCGTCCGGCAGTGCCTGTCCGTGACCCGCGCCCGTCGTCGAATCGTTCATGCCGCCTGTCCCTCCACCTGCTCGCGTACCGCGGCGAGCAGTCCGGTGCTCGCCGCCTCCACCATCTCAAGACACGCGTCGAATCCGTCCGCGCCCCCGTAGTAGGGGTCCGGTACGTCGAGATCGTCGCCGGCGGCGGGATCGTAGGAGCGCAGCAGACGCACCTTGTCGGCGTCCCGGTCCGTGGGCGCGAGGCGGCGCAGCACCCTGAGGTGGCCGGAATCGAGCGCGACGACGAGATCGAGGCGGGCGTACCAGGACGGGTCGAACCGCCGGGCCGTGTGGCCGGCGTCGTAACCGTTCTCCCGCAGCACGGTCACTGTGCGGGGATCGGCGCCCTCGCCCTCGTGCCAGCCGTCCGTACCGGCGCTGTCCACCTCGACCAGGCCGTCGAGCCCGGCCTCCGCCACCCGGGCGCGGAAGACGGACTCGGCCATCGGGGAGCGGCAGATGTTGCCGGTGCAGACGAAGCAGACGCGGTAGGTCATCGGCTTCAGTCCCTGTCGGGCAGGACGACGTTGAGCGCCCAGGAGACGACGGAGATGATCAGGCCGCCCAGTACGGCCGTCCAGAAGCCCTCCACGTGGAAGCTCAGGTCGAGCTGGTCGGCGAGCCAGGAGGTGAGCAGCAGCATCAGCGCGTTCACCACCAGGGTGAACAGCCCCAGCGTCAGGATGAGCAGGGGGAGGCTCAGCAGCTTCACCACCGGCTTGACCAGGAAGTTCACCAACCCGAAGAGCAGCGCGACCAGGAGAAGCGTGCCGATCTCCTTGCCCGTGCTGTCACCGGTCAGGGTGATCTTGTCGAGCAGCCACACCGCTACCGCCAGGGCGCCCGCGTTGGCGATCGTCTTGACTAGGAAATTCATCATGTGTCTGATCGTGGCAGACACGATCGGACTCGGGCAGTGAGGCAGGGGCGGGACTAGGGATGAAGGCATTCCGGCTGGACGAACTGGAGGCGGAGCGCGCCGCCAATGACGGGGCATACCTGCAGTTCCTGCGCGAGCGGAACATGTCGGTCGGCCTCTACGCCCTGGACGCCGGGTCCCAGGACCCGCAGCAGCCGCACGGTCAGGACGAGGTGTACTTCGTCGTCAGCGGCCGCGCGGCGATCACCGTCGGCATGGAGACCACCCAGGTGGCACGCGGCAGCGTCGTGTACGTGCCGGCCGGGGTGGCCCACAAGTTCCACCACATCAGCGAGGACCTGCGGGTTCTGGTGGTGTTCTCTCCCCCCGAGAGCTGAGGAGCGCTGTCGGGGTTCCCTAGGGGAACGGTCAGGGGAGGACAAGGGACGCGGAGCCCCCGCCGGAGCACCCGCCGCCCTAGCATCGAGTGCAGGACATCATCGACGCGACCCGGTACTCGGCGGGCGGAGAGGTAAGGACGAGGGCGATGCGAGAGATCTTCGCGGGACTGCCGTGGTGGGTGAAGTGGATCGCGGTGCCTGTCATCGCCCTGGTCGTGTTCGGCGGGCTGATAGCGAGCGTGGTCGGCTTCGTGATCTGGCTGCTCTTCAAGGTGCTGCTCTTCGTGGCGCTGGTCGGCGGTCTGATCTACGTCGTACGGAAGTTCACGTCGAGTTCCTCGTCGCGCAGCGACTGGTGAGCCGAGGGGTACCGGTGAGGCGGTAACAGGAATCACCGGTTCCCTCGGGCGGGGGAAGTTTCTCCGGCGGGCCGTCTGCGTGCGGTGACAGCCCGTTAGAGTCCGGAACTCGACGCGGGGGTGAGCCCCGCGAGCGGCGACCCCCACCCGTGTTCCCCGCACGGGCTGCCCCCTCGCGTTTCGGGAGTGACCCTTGGCCACGACTGGCACCGGCTCCGCGCACCTGGCCGCGGTCCCTCCGCAGCCCCGCTCGCCGGCGCCCACCGCACCGCCGCCCACCGCGACCCTCATCGGCTCCGTCCAGCGAGCCATGCGCCTGCTGGAGACCGTCGCCGGGCACGAGTACGGGGCTCCCGCCAAACAACTGGCCCGGGAGACCGGACTGGCGCTCCCCACCACGTACCACCTGCTGCGCACCCTGGTGCACGAGGGCTATCTGCGCCGCGACAAGGGACTGTTCTTCCTGGGGGAGGCGGCGGAACGGCTGAGCAGCAGCGGAGCGGAGCAGAAACGTCGCAGCACGGTGGTCGACATCCTCGCCCGCTGGCGGGACGCGATCGGCGCCCCCGTGTACTACGCCGTGTACCGCGAGGGCGAGATCGACGTCGTCTGCGTCTCCGAGACCCCCGCCCAGCCCGCGGTGGCGGAGTGGGCCGACTTCCGGGAGACCGGACACGCCCACGCGATCGGACAGTGCCTGCTCTCCCAGCTCGACGAGGAGGCGCGCCGCGACCACCTGGATCGCCATCCCGTGCGGCCCGTCACGCCGTACACCGTGCGCGACGACCACAGCCTGCTGAGGCGCCTGGAGCGGACGCGGCCGATGGAGCTGGTGATGGAGCGTCAGGAGTACGTGCTGGGGACGGTGTGCGCGGCGATCCCCATCACCGTCGGCGGCACGGCCGCGTCGATGGCCATCTCACTGCCCGCACACCAGGCCGACCGGCTCGTCCCCGCGGCACAGCGACTGCAGGCCGAGATGGGGCGTCTCGTCGGGTCACTCACGCTGTCTATCAGTATCTGAAAACTCACTCCTTGTGATCTCCTGTGTACGTTCAGCAAGATTCCCTCTGGTGCCAGGGTCCATGCCCGGCCAGTCCGTGGCGAATGACGGGGTAGGCGATGCGCGAATCCGTACAGGCAGAGGTCATGATGAGCTTTCTCGTGTCGGAGGAGCTGTCCTTCCGCATCCCGGTGGAGCTCCGCTACGACACCTGTGATCCCTACGCCGTGCGGCTGACCTTCCACTTGCCGGGGGACGCTCCCGTGACGTGGGCGTTCGGCCGGGAGCTGCTGATCGACGGCGTCGGCCGGCCGTGCGGAGAGGGCGACGTGCGCGTCTCACCGGTGGACCCCGACGCGCTGGGCGAGGTGCTGATCCGGCTTCAGGTCGGCAGCGACCAGGCGCTGTTCCGTTCGTCGACCGCACCGCTCGTGGCCTTCCTCGACCGCACCGACAAGCTGGTGCCACTGGGCCAGGAGGGGGCACTCGCTGACTTCGACGCCCACCTCGACGACGCGCTGGACCGGATCCTGGCGGAGCAGAGCACCGGCTGAAGCGTTACGCCAGTCGGGTGGACCGGTGGCGGAACGCTTCAGCGCGCTCCGCCCGCCACGCGGGACATCAGCGCTTACGGCGCCTGCCCCGCCCGCCGCGCCCGGCGGCCGGCCGCGCGTCCGGTGCCTGCCCGGTCCCCTGTGCCGGTGCCGGTCCGTGTCCCTGCGTCCGTGCCCGATCCGTCGGGCGGTCGGCCGAGACCACCAGCGCGGCCAGGGCCGTGGTCACCGGCACCGAGGCCACCAGGCCGATCGAGCCGATCAGGGTGCGCACGATCTCCTCCGCGACCAGTTCGCTGTTGGCGACCGTTCCCACGCCGCTCTGCGCGATGGAGAACAGCAGCAGCAGCGGCAGTGCGGCGCCCGCGTAGGCGAGGACCAGCGTGTTGACCACGGACGCGATGTGATCACGGCCGATGCGGATGCCCGCGCGGTACAGCCCGCGCCAGCCCGTCGACGGGTTGGCCTCGTGCAGCTCCCAGACCGCGGACGTCTGGGTGACCGTCACGTCGTCGAGGACACCGAGCGAACCGATGATGACGCCGGCCAGCAGCAGACCGCTCATGTCGATCCCGGGGTACAGCCCGTGGATCAGACCGGTGTTGTCGTCGGTGTTGCCGGTCAGCGCGGCCCACCCGATGAACACCGAGCCGAGGACGCCGATCAGCAGCAGCGAGATCAGTGTGCCGAGTACCGCCACCGACGTACGCGCCGACAGCCCGTGGCACAGGTACAGGGCGATCAGCATGATCGCGCTCGCCCCCACCACCGCCACGACCAGCGGATTCGACCCCTGCAGGATCGCGGGCAGGACGAAGAAGTTGAGCACCAGGAAGCTGATCGTCAGCGCGACCAGCGCCATGACGCCACGCAGCCGCCCCACGGCCACGACGGCGAGCGCGAAGATGCCCGCGAGCAGCGCCAACGGGAAGCGCCGGTTCACGTCGGTGACCGAGTACTGGAGGTCCTCGGGCGCGGAGGGCTCGTAGGCGACCACGACCTCCTGACCCTCGCTCAGCTGCCGGGACTGGTCCGGCTGCACGATCTCGTTGAACGTACGGCCCTTGTCGTCGCCGGTGTCGACCCGGATCGTCGCCTTCTTGCAGGTACCGTCCGCCTGCTGTTGGGCGGACGAGCCCTCGGCCGTGGAGGTGTCGCCGGTCGGGACGCCCCCGGAGGCGTTGACGGACTGGCAGCTCACCTCGACCACCTTCGTGACCGTGGCGTGCTGAGTCTGCCGGTCGAAGCCGACGCCGGTGCGCTCGTGCGCCGGGGCACCGCCCGGCCACAGCACGGCGAGTCCGATCAGCACCGCCGCCGCGAACGGGATCAGGATCGCCGCGATGACCTTGCGCAGGTGCTGGGAGACGGGCGCCGCCGGGCCGTGACCGTGGCTGTGTCCGTGCGCGTGGCCGTGACCACCGCCGTCCCCGGCGCCGGGTGTGCGCGGTGGTTCGGGCGGTTGGTACGGAGGAGGTTGAGAGGGGGTCACCGCCCGATCATCGCAAGAAGGGGATGGGCCCTCTGTTCACCGCGCCAGAAATGACGCTAGCGTGGAGGCGCTTTTGTACACGCGGGAGCTCGGAGCACCGGGCTGAGAGGGCGCTGACCTCCGTCTCAGCGACGTTTCACATGAAACATCACCGAAGTCGAGTGATGTTTCCCACGGAACGTCGGCAGACGGAAACCGCTGCGCCGACCGCCGAACCTGTTACCGGGTAATGCCGGCGTAGGGAGTAGGTCTCATGACCAACAAGGACGCACGCACGCCTGCCTCCACGCAGAACCCGACGGAGACGTCGGCGAACGGGGAGGCCGGGAAGTCCATCGGCTGGCACAAGGCGTACGTCGAGGGCACACGCCCCGACCTGCGGGTGCCGGTCCGTCAGGTGCATCTCACCAACGGGCAGTCGGTCACGCTGTACGACACATCGGGCCCGTACACCGATCCGCTCGTCGACACCGACGTCCGCCGGGGCCTGGCTCCGCTGCGAGAGAACTGGATCATCGCTCGCGGTGACACCGAGGAGTACGCGGGCCGTCCCGTCCGGCCCGAGGACGACGGGATCAAGCACACCTCTCCGCGCGGGGGCCTGCGCAATCTGGACGCCGTGTTCCCCGGCCGGCCGCGCCTGCCGCGCCGGGGCCGCGCGGGTCAGGCGGTCACGCAGCTGGCGTACGCGCGCCGCGGCGAGATCACGCCCGAGATGGAGTTCGTGGCGGTCCGGGAGAACGTCTCCCCCGAGGTGGTCCGTGAGGAGATCGCGGCGGGCCGGGCGGTGCTGCCGGCCAACGTCAACCACCCGGAGATCGAGCCGATGATCATCGGCAAGCGGTTCCTGGTGAAGGTCAACGCCAACATCGGCAACTCGGCGGTGACGTCCTCCATCGAGGAGGAGGTCGAGAAGATGACCTGGGCGACCCGCTGGGGCGCCGACACGGTCATGGACCTCTCCACCGGCCGCAACATCCACACCACCCGCGAGTGGGTGCTGCGCAACTCCCCCGTCCCCATCGGCACCGTGCCGCTCTACCAGGCCCTGGAGAAGGTCGACGGCCGGGCGGAGGAGCTGACCTGGGAGATCTACAAGGACACGGTTATCGAGCAGGCCGAGCAGGGCGTGGACTACATGACGGTCCACGCGGGCGTACGCCTCGCGTACGTACCGCTCACCGCCAACCGCAAGACCGGCATCGTCTCCCGCGGCGGCTCGATCATGGCCGCCTGGTGCCTGGCGCACCACAAGGAGTCCTTCCTGTACGAGAACTTCGAGGAACTCTGCGAGATCCTCGCCGCGTACGACGTCACGTACTCGCTCGGCGACGGCCTGCGGCCCGGGTCCATCGCGGACGCCAACGACGAGGCGCAGTTCGCGGAGTTGCGCACGCTCGGGGAACTCAACACGGTCGCGAAGCGTTTCAACGTTCAGACCATGATCGAGGGCCCGGGACATGTCCCGATGCACAAGATCAAGGAGAACATCGACCTTCAGCAGGAGATCTGCGATGAAGCTCCGTTCTATACGCTCGGCCCGCTGACGACGGACGTCGCGCCCGCGTACGACCACATCACGTCCGGCATCGGCGCCGCGATGATCGCCTGGTGGGGCACGGCCATGCTCTGCTACGTCACGCCCAAGGAGCACCTGGGCCTGCCCAACCGTGACGACGTCAAGACCGGCGTCATCACCTACAAGATCGCCGCCCACGCCGCCGACCTCGCCAAGGGCCACCCGGGTGCCCAGGAATGGGACGACGCGCTGTCCGACGCCCGCTTCGAGTTCCGGTGGGAGGACCAGTTCAACCTCGCCCTCGACCCGGACACGGCACGCGAGTTCCACGACGAGACCCTGCCGGCGGAACCCGCCAAGACGGCCCACTTCTGCTCGATGTGCGGACCGAAATTCTGTTCGATGAAGATCTCCCAGGACATCCGTCGTGAACACGGCGGAAGCCGGGACGAGATCGAGGAGGGGATGGCGCAGAAGTCGAAGGAGTTCGCGGAGGCGGGCAATCGCGTGTATCTGCCGATCGCGGACTGAGCGTCCACCGCGGGGGCGGTGCCCGTGGTGGGTGCCGCCCCCGCGGGGCAGCGGGCGCGGCCGCCCCTCCCCTTCGCCGGGGCGAGTGGGCAGACTGGCCGCATGACAGCGAGTCCGATGAGCAAGGGGTCCAATCTTCCCGTCGATGCCCGCGTGGTGCGCGTTGAGCTCGCTTGGGTGACCGGGGCCGGTGTGCCCGACATCGATGCCTCGGCACTGCTCCTCACGGAGGCCGGGCGGGTGCGGGACGACGGGGACTTCGTCTTCTACAACCAGCCTCGTCACGCGTCCGGCGCCGTGACGCATCTCGGGAAACAGCGCGGCACGCGGGAGACGACCGACACCGTGGAGGTGGATCTGGGCGCCGTGGAAGGGACGGTCGAACGGATCGTGCTGTGCGCGTCGGCGGACGGCGGGACGTTCGGGCAGGTGCCGGGACTGGTGCTCAGGCTGCTCGACGCCGGGGCGGGGACCGAGCTGGCCCGGTTCGACATGGCGGCGGGGACGGAGACCGCGTTCATCGGCGGTGAGTTGTACCGGCGGCAGGGGAAGTGGAAGTTCCGGGCGGTGGGGCAGGGGTACGCCTCCGGGCTCGCGGGCCTGGCCACGGACTTCGGCATCACCGTGGACGACGCGGCCCCGGTTTCGTCCGCTTCCCCCACGGCCACCACACCCCCGGTCCCACCCGAGGCCACCGCGGCCCCGGTCCCGCCGCCCCCGCCCGTTCCTCCCGCCGTGCCGGCCACGCCCGACCGGCAGCCCTCCGTGCCCCACTCCCACTCCCACTCCCACCCCGGCGCCCCGCGGCTCACCAAGGGCGAGGAGCGGTTGCCCGTCGACATGCGCAAGCGGTTGTCACTGCGCAAGGAGCAGGTGGCGGTCAGTCTGCGCAAGCACGGGGCCGCCGAGGTCACCGCGCGCGTCATCCTCGTACTCGACGCCTCCGGGTCCATGTCCTTCCTGTACTCCAAGGGGGTCGTGGCCGATGTCGTCGAGCGGATGGCGGCGGTCGCGGCGCAGCTGGACGACGACGGTGAGATGCAGGCCTGGACGTTCGCCTCGAACCCGGCCCGGCTGCCGGACCTGCGGCTGGGGGAGCTTCCGGAGTGGCTGCGGCTGCATGTGCGCGTAGGGGAGATGGGACTGTTCCGGCGCGGGCGGAAGAAGGGGCTGGAGCCCAGCCAGGTCGACATGCGGGACGTGGGCATCCAGAACGAGGAGCAGAAGGTCATCGCCGAGGTGCGCGCGTTCGTGCGGGAAAGTCCCACGTCCGCCCCGACCCTCGTCCTGTTCTTCTCCGACGGTGGCGTCTACCGCAACAAGGAGATCGAGCGCGAGCTCCGCGAGGCGGTGGAGGAGCCGGTCTTCTGGCAGTTCGTGGGGCTGGGCAGGTCCAACTACGGTGTGCTGGAGCGGTTCGACACGCTGCCGGGCCGCCGCGTCGACAACGTCGGGTTCTTCGCCGTCGACGACATCAGCACCGTGCCGGACGCGGAGCTGTACGACCGTCTGCTCTCCGAGTTCCCGCAGTGGATCACGGCTGCGGGACGGGCGGGGATTCTCTGAGATCCGCCCCGTCCCTCCGCCC
>NZ_JAGMUJ010000066.1 GCF_019049255.1 Streptomyces sp. AC558_RSS880
CGATAGCGGATAGTACCGTGAGGGAATGGTGAAAAGTACCGCGGGAGCGGAGTGAAATAGTACCTGAAACCGTGTGCCTACAAGCCGTGGGAGCGTCGCGCAAGGACTTGTCCTTGCGTCGTGACTGCGTGCCTTTTGAAGAATGAGCCTGCGAGTTTGCGGTGTGTTGCGAGGTTAACCCGGGTGGGGTAGCCGTAGCGAAAGCGAGTCCGAACA
>NZ_JAGMUJ010000067.1 GCF_019049255.1 Streptomyces sp. AC558_RSS880
ACCCGGTAGGGCCCATCGCCTATCCAGTGCTCTACCTCCGGCAAGAAACACACGACGCTGCACCTAAATGCATTTCGGGGAGAACCAGCTATCACGGAGTTTGATTGGCCTTTCACCCCTAACCACAGGTCATCCCCCAGGTTTTCAACCCTGGTGGGTTCGGTCCTCCACGAAGTCTTACCTCCGCTTCAACCTGCCCATGGCTAGATCACTCCGCTTCGGGTCTTGAGCGTGCTACTAAAGTCGCCCTGTTCGGACTCGCTTTCGCTACGGCTACCCCACCCGGGTTAACCTCGCAACACACCGCAAACTCGCAGGCTCATTCTTCAAAAGGCACGCAGTCACGA
>NZ_JAGMUJ010000068.1 GCF_019049255.1 Streptomyces sp. AC558_RSS880
CTGGCCGCAGCACGATTTCCACGGACCCCGTCGAAGCTCACGACGATCACAACCCATCGGAGACGCAGGAACATCGCGAATAGCAAAGTGCAGAGAAGGGTCTTCGCCTCCTGCGGCCAGGAAGCCTTCTTCGAGGGGCACGTGCACGCGCTCCGCACGCTGGGCGGTGTCCCGCGAAGCAAGATCCGCTACGACAACCTGAAGTCGGCCGTCGCCCAGGTGCTGGGTCTGAACCGGGCCCGGGTGGAGACCGACCGGTGGATCGCCTTCCGCTCGCACTTCAACATCGAGAGCTTCTACTGTCGCCCCGGCATCGAAGGCGCCCACGAGAAGGGCGGAGTCGAAGGAATGATCGGGTACTTCCGCCGCAACCACTTCACACCGGTCCCGGAAGTCGACTCCCTGGCTGAGCTGAACGAGATGGTCGACCAGTGGGACCTGCACGACGGGCATCGCCGCATTGGTTCGCGGCCGCGGACCGTCGACGAGTACTTCGCGATCGAGCTGCCTCTGCTGATGCCGCTTCCTGAAGAACCGTTCGAGACCGGCCGGCTGTTCACGCCACGGGTCGACCGCTACAGCCAGATCGCCGTCCGCACCAACCGCTACTCGGTTCCGACCCGTCTGATCGGCAAGCGGGTGCGAGTCGTCCTGCACGCCTCCCACCTTGTGGTTTATGACAGGAACGTTGAGGTGGCCCGGCACGAGAGGCTGATCGCGAAGGGCAGCTTCCGCCTGAACCTGGACCACTACCTCGAAGCCCTCATCCGCAAGCCCGGCGCCTTCCCCGGTGCCACAGCCCTGGAGCAGGCCCGGTCCGCAGGCAAGTTCACTCCGGTCCACGACGCCTGGTGGGCCCAGGCCCGCAAGATGCACGGCGAGCGGGACGGCACCCGGGCGTTGATCGAGGTCCTGCTGTTGAACAGACACCTTGCCCACGAGCACGTGGTCGCGGGCCTGGCCACCGCACTGCGGGCCGGCGCTCTGACCGCCGACGCCGTTGCCCTGGAGGCCCGCAAGGCTGCCCAGACGGAAGACGAGCCAGCCATCGGCGCATCCAACCCGTCGGTTCCCGGGCAGACACCGGCCACCGTCACGTCGCTGCACGAGTGGCGCCTCGCGCACCTCCCGCCGGACACCAGGCCGCTGCCGTCCGTGACCCCCTACGACCAACTGCTCCGACGCCGCCGCACCAGCGGCAGCGACCACCGTGAGGGAGAAGCACAGTGACCACCCTGCCCCGCCAGCGAGGCTTGACCGAGCAGGCCGCCGACGCCGCGATCGACACCGCCTGCCGCCTGCTGCGGCTGCCCTCGATCCGCAACGAGTTCAACGACATCGCCGACAGGGCGGTCAAGGACCAGATGACCTACCGCGGTCTGTGGACGATCGCGAAATTCCCCAGGCGGAAGTTCAGGTAATTCCCCAGTTACTGATGTGAGCTGACGGCGAGGCAGTCCGTGAGCTGTTTCCAACCTCCGCTTGAGCAGGTCAGATGCAAGGTGAGGACGGGCTGCAGGCGGTCGCGAGCCGGCAGGTCGGCAACGACAACGACGAAAGGCGGATCAGCGCGCTGGCTCAGACGTGCCTCGCGCCTGGTCGCGGCTGGCGACCACCAGGTATCCATCGCTCTCGGGGTCGAAGGTGGTGGACTGCACCGTGAGCCCGACGCTCCGCAACTGCGCCACGAGATCCTCGTACCGGTAGGGCCAGATGGACAACCGCTCCGAGCAGGCTCGCACTGCCCCATCCGGCTCGATCTGGGCGACCACGATCTCGAGGAAGTGTTCCTGCTCCCAGCGCTGCTCGATCTGCCAGTAGTAGCTGACGACCGCATCGCGGTCGTTGCGGCGGATGAGTCGATCGCGAACGTCTACCCGTGAGCCGGCGGAGCGCACGAGCTCCCAGTTGCGTGAGTGGAGCACAAGGCGTCCGCCCGGATTCAGCAGCCGTGACATCGCTTCCAGTGCGGTCAGGCGCCCGGCTGCGCCCTCAGCATGCCCGAGCGAGTTGCCGACGCAGAACACCAGATCGAACGTGGAGTCCTCCAGGTGGTCGGGCAGCTCGTCCCAGCTCGCGCGGAGGGCTCGAAGCGAGACACCCTGCTCGTCGGCGGCCTTCTCGGTCCGGCGAACCATCCCATCACTGGCGTCTGCGGCGACCACGTCAAGGCCAAGACTCGCGAGACCGACGGCGAGCTGGCCGGTTCCACACGCGCAGTCGAGGACGCGCGCGTTGGGCGGCAGAGAGCCCACGACATCGCTGTAGTAAACCGCGGCTGCCTTGGCGGGGGTCAACCTGTCGTCCCCGATCAGCCACTCGTATACGTCGGAAAGCGCCCCATAACCAGCCACCGCGATAACCTCCATCACTCGACGACACGCGGACTAGACCGCGCCTGCGATTCGGACCTTGCGCCTCGCACTGTGCCGGGCCGTGTCAGCAAAGCATTGAGCAGGACCCAACCACTTCCGGCCGCTGAGACTCCACCGGATTTCGTGGGAAACCGCGACACGCCGCACCGACGCAGGTCCCCACCCCATCGGCCCACGGTGGGGACCGCGGCCGGCAAGCGCGCGTTCGCTGCGGAGCGCTTTAGGCACAGCCATCCAAACTGATTGCCGAAACGCCGCGTCCGGATGAAGGACCGCCAGCGACCGCCTCTACTGCCAAGTATTCCGACGACGTCCACCGGTTTTCCTACTTGGTCTTGTCGGTGGGGTTCCTGGGCCGCTTGTTCGGGCGGTAGCTAGGCCCGTTCATGATCACCTGATGGCTGGTGTTGATGAGCCGGTCCAGGAGGGACTCGGCGACGACGGGGTTGGGGAAGAGGGGATACCAGTCGCTGGGCGCCCTGTTGCTGGTGATGATCAGAGACCGTCCCTGCCGCTCGGAGACGAGTTCGTAGAGGTCGTCGGCCTGGGGCGCGGACAGCTGGCGCATGGCGAAGTCGTCGAGGATGAGGACGTCGGGGCGCACGAGTTCGCGGACGCGTTTCTCCCATGTGCGGTCCGCGTGGCCGCCGGCGAGGTCGGCGAGGATGCGGCTGGTCTTGGCGAAGCGGACGTGGGCGCCCTGGCGGACGGCGAGGTGGCCGAGGGCCTGGGCGATGTGGGTCTTGCCGACGCCGACGGGGCCGAAGAGGATGACCGATTCACCGGCGTGGAGCCAGCGCAGGGCTCCCAGGTCGCGGATCTGGGCGGCGGGCAGTTTCGAGGAGGCCGTGAAGTCGAACTCCTCCAGGGTGACCTGCTGCTCGAACTTAGCCCGCTGCAAGCGCCGTTGGAACGCGACGGTCTCCCGGCGGGTGATCTCGTCCTGGCAGAGGACCTGGAGGAAGTCGAGGTGGCCGAGTTCGCCGCCGTGGGCCTGGGCGAGGCGGGCATCGAGGGTTTCCAGCATGCCGGACAGTCGCAGGGCCTTGAGCGACTCCCGCAGGGCGGCGTCCATCACGGTCATCGGGCTTCCACCTCGGCTTCGTCGTGGACCTGGTCGTCGTGGTCGTCATCCGTCGTGTCGGGGGTCGCGACGGTGGCGAAGAGCCTGGCGGGGACCGTGGAGGAAGGCCGAGGCCCCGGCATCACCGCTGGTCTCGGGCTCGGGGTCGGTCTCGGTGCCGGCGATAAGGATGCCCTTGATGGTGCGGTAGGACGGGTCGCCAACCGCGATGGCCCTCGCGCAGGCGGCCTCCAGACGTGTGTCGCCGTACTTCTTCCGCAGCCCGAGGACCCCCTGGGCAGCGCGGAGCCTATAGAGGACGTTGACCTCCAGCAACTGGTCGACGACTTCGCGGCAGGCGTCGCCGACCTCGGATGCCTGGCTGCGGCACCAGACCGGCGTCCGCATCTGAAAGGCGATCTTCTCTGGCGGATAGTCGCTCTTGTCGGTGCGTTTGCCCTGGTCAAGGGCTGCGTGGGTCTTGACGAGCTGGCCGTCGTGGAAGACCTGGACCATCGTGGCGGTCGAGCGGACGTCGACGCGGCGGCCGATCAGCTTCCACGGAACCGAGTAGAGGGTGCGGCCGACCTTGATGTGGATGTCCGGGCCGACCGTGGCCGTCGACCAGCGGGCCAGCACGAACGGAGTCGGCGGCAGAGGCAGCAGTTCGGCCGCCTCCAACGCGTCGAACACCGTCATCGGGGCGGCCCCGCCCAGCGGCCGGCACTTCCGCCGCCCGGCGACCTGCTGGCTCCAGGTCACGGCCTCCGCCTGCATGTGCTCGATCGAGGTGAACTCCCGGCCTCGCCAGAACGAGTCGCGGACATAGGGCATCGGCCGCTCGACCCGCGGCTTGTCCTTCGGCTTCGCCGCCCGGGCCGGATCGACCAACGCTCCGTAGTGCGTTGCGAGTTCGGCATACGCCTTGTTGATCTTCGGGTCGTAGAGGTCGGGCTTGTCGACGCCGGTCTTGAGGTTGTCCGGGACGAGCCGGCGCGGGACGCCGCCGAAGTAAAGGAAGGCCGCGACGTGCGCTTCCGTCCACGCGTGCTGGTCCAGGTGCAGCACCGGCCGGACAAACATGTGCCGCGAGCACGGCAGCACCATCACGAACGCCCAGACCCGGTGGCGTTTCCCGGTCCGCGGATCGATCCACGGCCCGAGGAAGCCGTAGTCGATCTGAGCCTCCGAACCGGGCTCGATGTCGTCGCGCAACACTGTGACCTGCGACTTCGCCACCTCGTCCGGAAGCGTCGCGTGCACCCATCGACGGAACGAGGAGATCGACACCTGCAGTTTGTGTTCGTCACGCAGGCGCTGGTGGATCGTCGAGACGGTCACCGTCCCGAGCAGGCTCTTGATGTAGTCGCGGTGTTGGTCGATGTCCGGCCAGGTCACCTGCCTCAGCCTTCTGTCGATGAGCCCCGGGAACCACTCCTTGATCAGCTTCGACCAGTCGGACTCGCTCATCGGCGGGCCGCCCGGGCTGATCCCGGACGCTTCCGCCGGCGCCAGGTACTTCCTGACCGTCTTGCGGTCCACCCCCAGCGACGCAGCCAGCTCGCTCTTCGAGCGGCCCGCGTACCAGTGGACGTAGATCTCGGTGATGTCGACCACGACGAACGTTCTCCTCGCCATCCGGGCTGCCCATCGGCCATCCGAACCACGGGACGAGGAACTTGACCAGCTCCGCGACGACCAGGTCCCTCGATCCCGACCTCCGCGCTACCCATGGCCAATTAGGAGAATTCGGGATGAGGAATTACATGACGCTCAAACCGCCCAACCTGGGGAAAAACTTGATCGTCGACAGCTTCCTCGCCGAACTGTTGATGACCGAGTGCGACGACCGGGCCCGACGCCGTTCGGAACGACGGATCAAAGCAGCCGGCTTCCCCCGGGAGAAGTCCCTTCGGGCCTTCGACTTCGACGCCAACCCGAACATCGACGCGGCCACCGTCCACACCCTCGCCAGCTGCGAATGGATCAAGAAGAGCCAGCCGCTCTGCCTGATCGGCGACTCCGGCACCGGCAAGTCCCACATGCTCATCGCCCTGGGCACCGAGGCGGCGATGAAGGGCTACCGCGTCCGCTACACGCTCGCCACCAAGCTGGTGAACAAACTGGTCGAGGCCGCCGACGAGAAGCAGCTCAACAAGACTATCGCCCGCTACGGCCGCGTCGATCTCCTCTGCATCGACGAGCTGGGCTACATGGAACTCGACCGCCGCGGCGCCGAACTCCTCTTCCAGGTGCTGACGGAGCGCGAGGAGAAGAACAGCGTCGCCATCGCTTCCAACGAGTCGTTTGGTGGCTGAACCAAGACCTTCACCGACCCCAGGCTCTGCGCGGCCATCGTCGACCGCCTCACCTTCAACGGCACCATTATCGAGACGGGCACCGACTCCTACCGCCTCGCCAGCACCCGGGCCCGAGCAGAAGAACCCGCTTGATGGTTCTGAGCTGTCGCCTCCATAGTTGCGGACTGCAATCACGCAGGACGCTACCCACAGGAGGCACGCGCTGATGCGCACTCTTTACGTCATCACCCACCCCGAGGCGACCCACCACGTCGAGGGAGTCGTCGGAGGATGGCATGACTCGCAGCTGACGCCCGCCGGCATCCGTGCAGCGGTCTCCATTGCCCAAGCGCTGCGGGCCCAGATTCCGCACGGCACCGAGGTGGAGCTGCATTCCTCGGATCTGCGGCGCACCCTGCGGACGGCCGATGAAGTGGCTGAACTGTTCGGGGTGAAGCCGATCCTGGATCACAGGCTGCGGGAGAAATCCTACGGTGAGGCAGGGGGAAAGCCACAGGAGTGGCTGGAGCGGCGCTTCGTCCCCCCGCCGGCTGTCGGGGAGCGGATGGACCACGACGAAGGCGTGGAGGGCGCAGAGACCAAGGCGACATGGGCGAAGCGCATCTACGCGGCCATGGACGAGATCTTGCAGAGCCCTTGCGAACAGCAGATCATCGTGACGCACGGCGGCTCCCTGACATGCGTCGTGGCGTCCTGGATCAAGATGCCGATCGAGTCGGCCGGCTATGCCAGTTTCCGGGCCCCCTCCGGCAGCATCACCACGCTCCGCGAAGATGACTTCTTCCATAACCGGCAAGTCGTCAGCCTCGGTGACACCCGCCATCTCGACTCCGCCCAAGCCTGCTGACCTGACCCAGCCCGCCCGACGGCCCGCCGCCCTCACGGGCTGCGGGCCGTGCCGTGCACTGACGTCAATTCTCGTGAACATTCCCGAGCCCGTCGGCCTACACCTGCTGCCCAAAGTGCCGGACAAACGCTGCTGCTAAACGCGAACGAAGCCAGCCACCGCACTTCGATCCGGTCGACTACCGCGAGCGTCATGCGGTGGAGTGCGGGATCAACCGCCTCAAGAGGAACCGCGCTGTCGCCACGCGATACGACAAGCTCGCGGTCCGCTACGAGGCGACCGTCCTCGTCGCGGCCATCAACGAGTGGCTGTGACCTTCGGCCATCACACGGTGGGATCCACGTTCCACGTCTCCGGCAGATCGCTGCCGCAGAAGACACAGACGAAATCGTCCTCACGCACGATGTTGTGCTCCTGGCAGTCAGGACACCGGCGGAACACCACCTCGTGGGTGAAGCTGGAGGGCCGTTCGATCCCTACGTCGTCCAGAGCACGAGCGACTGCCGACCAGGAGCCGATGTCGGGGCAATATCCGGTGGACTGGTTGCTGACCGTGCTCACAGCCCACCGGTCCCGCTCGCGCACGAAACCAATCTCGCCGGCACTCAAGACCATGGCTCCGCCGGCGCAGGCAACGTGCTCGCTCCGTCGCGGCGCCAGCCGAAGCACACCGTCCACGCCGACCACGAAGGTGAACGGCTCGGTCAGCTCCGCCGCCGATCGCCCAGCGATCCAGTCGGCGAAGCCAGCCGCCGAGCCGATCGGGCACCCGCCGCTGTCAGGCCGGACCGCAGCCTTCAGCTCGACCGGTCCGACATATCGGTAACTCCGCCCCCGCGTAATCACGTCAGCCAACCTAGTGACCTGAGTCGGAGATTCGTCGTTGGTTCGGTATGAGTCGTCCGGGTCCGAAGATTCCGCCGTTGTCGGTGACCGATACCCAGCGGGCCGTGCTGGAAGGCTGGCTGCGTCGTCGTACGACGGCCCAGGCACTGGCCCAGCGGTCGCGGATCGTGCTGGAGTGCGCCGAGGGGCACTCGATCATGGAGGTGTCCCGTCGGCTGCGAGTCAGTCCGGACACAGTCCGCACCTGGCGGCGCCGCTTCCTCGAGCGGGGGCTGGACGGCTTGTGCGACGACCCGCGTCCGGGTGTCCCGCGGAAGATCACCGACGCGGACGTCGAGCGGGTCATCGTCAAGACGCTTGAGGAGACACCGAAGAACGCCACCCATTGGTCGACGAGGTCGATGGCCGCGGCCACGGGGATGTCGCAGTCGACGGTCTCGCGGATCTGGCGGGCTTTCGCACTCGCGCCGCACCGCTCGCAGACGTCTCTGCTGTCCACCGACCCGCTGTTCATCGACAAGGTCCGTGACGTCGTCGGCCTGTATCTCGACCCGCCGGAGAAGGCCCTGGTCCTCTGCGTGGACGAGAAGTCGCAGATCCAGGCCCTGGACCGGTCCCAGCCCGTCCTGCCGATGATGCCCGGGGTCCCCGAACGCCGCAGCCACGACTACGTCCGAGCCGGCACCACCACCCTCTTCGCCGCACTCGAGGTCGCCACCGGCAAGGTCATCGGCTCCCTGCACCGACGCCACCGGGCCGTGGAATTCAAGAAGTTCCTGACCAAGCTGGACAAGGAAGTCCCCGCGGAGCTCGAGGTGCATCTCATCCTCGACAACTACGTCACCCACAAGACGCCCGACATCAAGAAGTGGCTGCTGGCACATCCGCGCTTCCGCCTGCACTTCACGCCGACCAGCGCGTCCTGGTTGAACCTGGTCGAGCGGTGGTTCGCCGAGCTGACGCAGAAGAAGCTCAAGCGCGGTGTCCACCACTCCGTCCAAGCCCTCGAACGCGACATCCGGTCCTGGCTCGCAGACTGGAACAAGCACCCCAGACCGTTCGTCTGGACGAAGACCGCCGACGAGATCCTCGACAAAGTTGCCGCCTACTGCCGACGAATCTC
>NZ_JAGMUJ010000069.1 GCF_019049255.1 Streptomyces sp. AC558_RSS880
GCCACCCACCCCCCACCGGCGGTACCCTGACCAGCACATCCACCCAGCGAAGGGACCCCCATGCCACTCGAAGCCGGCCTCCTGGAGATCCTCGCCTGCCCGGCCTGCCACTCCCCCCTCAAGGAGCAGGACACGGAACTGATCTGCACCGGCCAGAACTGCGGCCTGGCCTACCCCGTCCGCGACGGCATCCCCGTACTCCTCGTCGACGAGGCCCGCCGCCCCGCGTAACCGACGCGCATCCGACGCGACGCCCCGCGCACCGACGACGCCCCGCCGATCGGAGATCGGAGATCGGAGCCTGCCGCCCATGCTCGACGAATCGCTGCTCGACTCACCGGAGGGCCTCGCCGAGGCCGACCGCCGTGCCCTGCTCCGCGGCGCCGCCGAAGCAGGCGCCCGCGTCCGCACCGCCGCACGGTACGCCGCCGAGGCCGGCGTCAACGACCTGAAGCCCGACGGCCGCCCCCGCGCCGTACTCATCGCCGGCCCCGGCGCCGCCGCCACCCAGACCGCCGACCTCCTCGGCACCCTGGCCGGCGCCGGCAGTCCCGTCACCCGCCTCGCACCCACCGGCGTCGCCCCCGCGGCAGGCGCCCTGCGCTGGGAACTGCCCGGCTGGGCCGGCTCCGTGGACCTGCTCCTCATCGCCACCCCGGACGGCACCGAACCGGGCCTCACCCTGCTCTCCGAGCAGGCCTATCGCCGCGGCTGCACCGTCGTCGCCGTCGCCCCCGCCCGCACCCCGCTCGCCGAGACGGTGAACGGCTCCGTCGGCCTGTTCGTCCCCATGGCCACCGCGCCCTACGACCAGGACGAACCCCTCGCCGCCTCCGCCCCCGGCGTCCTGTGGGCGCTGCTCACCCCGCTGCTCGCGCTCCTGGACCGTACCGGCCTGCTCACCGCCCCGCCGGACGCCCTGGAGAAGATCGCCGACCGCCTCGACGGAATCGCCGAACGCTGCGGTCCGGCCATCGCGACGTACAGCAACCCCGCCAAGACCCTGGCCGCCGAAATCGCCGACGCGCTCCCTGTCGTATGGACCGAAGGGGTCTCAGCCGGGCCGGCAGGCCGCCGCTTCGCCGCCGCCCTCGCCGAACTCTCCGGCACCCCCGCCGTCGTCGCCGAACTCCCCGAGGCGCTCGCCGCACACAGTGCCCTGCTGGCCGGCCGGCTCGCCGCCGGCGCGGACCCGGACGACTTCTTCCGCGACCGCGTGGAGGAAGCACCCGCCCTGCACGCGCGCGTGGTGCTGCTCCGCGACCGCCCCGCCGGCGGCCTCACCGCCGCCCCCGCCGCCCGTGACCTGGCGCTCACCCACGACACGCCGATCAGCGAGCTGGAACCGGAGGCGGGCGGCGAACTGGAGACCCTCGCGGAACTGATCGCCGTCACGGATTTCGCCGCCGTTTACCTGGCGCTCGCCTCGAGAGCCTGATCATGCCCGGGACCCCCTGATCCTCCCTCCGCGCAGACGCACGACACGCACCACACCGCGCGCCCGCACGAGAACCGGCAGAAGGAACGCAGAGAACCCCATGGACCGCCTCGACAACACCATCCGCCCCTACGCCTGGGGTTCCACCACCGCCATCCCGCGGCTGCTCGGCACCGAACCGACCGGCGAGCCGCAGGCGGAGATGTGGATGGGCGCCCACCCCGGTGCGCCCTCGCGCACCGACCGGGGCACGCTCGTCGAGGTCATCGACGCCGACCCGGAGCGGGAACTCGGCCCGGACGCGGTCGCCAAGTTCGGCCCCCGCCTGCCCTTCCTGCTCAAACTCCTCGCCGCCGGAGCCCCGCTCTCCCTCCAGGTCCACCCCGACCTGGCCCAGGCGAAGGAGGGCCACGCGGACGAGGAGCGCCGCGGCGTCCCCGTCACCGCCCCGCACCGCAACTACAAGGACGCCAACCACAAGCCCGAACTGATCTGTGCTCTCACCGAGTTCGACGGCCTGTGCGGCTTCCGCGACCCGCAGCGCGCCGCGGAGCTCCTCGACGGCCTCGGCGTCGACTCCCTCAAGCCGTACGTCGACCTGCTGCACGCCCACCCCGAAGAGGCGGCCCTGCGCGAGGTCCTCACCGCGATCCTCACCGCCGACCCCGAGGCGATGGCCCGCACGGTCGCCGAGGCCGCCGCCGCCTGCGACCGCCTCGGCGGCGCCTACGCCCCGTACGCCGACATCGCCCACCACTACCCGGGCGACCCCGGTGTCATCGCCGCGATGCTCCTCAACCACGTCCGGCTCCAGCCCGGCGAGGCGCTCTTCCTCGGTGCCGGCGTTCCGCACGCCTACCTCGACGGCCTCGGCGTCGAGATCATGGCCAACTCCGACAACGTCCTGCGCTGCGGCCTGACCCCCAAGCACGTCGACGTCCCCGAACTCCTGCGCATCGTCCGCTTCGAGGCCGGCGACCCCGGCGTGCTGCGCCCGGAGGCGGGCCCGGACGGCGAGGAGGTCTACGAGACCCCCATCGACGAGTTCCGCCTCTCCCGCTACGTCCTCCCCGCGGGCGGCGCCACCCACGACCTCACACTGACCACCCCGCAGATCCTGCTCTGCACCGCCGGCTCCGTACGAGCGGGCGAGCACGAACTGACGCCCGGCACCTCCGTGTTCGTCCCTTCGGGTGAAAAGGCCGAAGTGGCGGGTACCGGAACCCTGTTCAGGGCCACCGTCGTCGCCTGATCACCCCGTGACGGCGACCTGACACGTTGTCGCCGAACCGGGCTGCAACAATGGCCCACCGTCAAAGGACGGGCAAAGTCCCGGGCAGGCGTGCACCCACGCCTGCCCGGGCCCCACACGGCGTACGAAGGGACAACGCGAACACATGAGCGCGTCAGGCGGCACCAAGGCGATCGTGGCGGCACTCGCCGCCAACCTCGCGATCGCGGTAGCGAAGTTCGTGGCGTTCATCTTCAGCGGCTCGTCATCGATGCTCGCTGAGTCCGTCCACTCGCTCGCCGACTCCGGCAACCAGGCCCTGCTCCTCGTCGGAGGCAAGAAGGCACAGCGCCAGGCCACCCCGCAGCACCCCTTCGGCTACGGCCGGGAGCGCTACATCTACGCCTTCCTCGTCTCCATCGTGCTGTTCTCGGTCGGTGGCATGTTCGCCCTCTACGAGGGCTACGAGAAGATCAAGGACCCGCACGAGCTGGAGCACTGGTACTGGCCGGTCGGTGTCCTCGTCTTCGCGATCATCGCCGAGTGCTTCTCCTTCCGCACCGCCATCAAGGAGTCCAACGTCCTGCGCGGCCAGCGCTCCTGGAAGGAGTTCGTCCGCCATGCCAAGGCGCCCGAGCTGCCGGTCGTCCTCCTGGAGGACCTCGGCGCGCTCGTCGGCCTGATCCTCGCCCTCGGCGGTGTCGGCATGGCCCTGGCCACCGGCGACAGCGTCTGGGACGGCATCGGCACCCTCTGCATCGGCGTCCTGCTCATCCTGATCGCCCTGGTCCTCGCGGTCGAGACGAAGTCGCTGCTGCTCGGGGAGGCCGCGGGCGCCGAGGAGACCCAGAAGATCGAGGCCGCCGTCGTCGACGGCGACACCGTCACCCGCATCATCCACATGCGCACCCTCCACATCGGTCCCGAGGAACTGCTGGTCGCCGCGAAGATCGGCGTCCGGCACGACGGCACGGCCACCGAGATCGCCTCCGCCATCGACGCCGCCGAGTCCCGCATCCGCGACGCCGTCCCGATCGCCCGGGTGATCTACCTCGAGCCCGACATCTACAGCGAGACCGAAGCCGCCAAGGGCTCCGACCCCGAGGCCGCCCCCGGCGGCCCCACCACCCACGGCGCCGGTCACTGAGCCCGGCCCCACCGGGACCCGCAGGACCTCATGACGGAGGGGCCCGCCACACCGGCGGGCCCCTCCGTCGTCCCGTGGGGACCCGCGTCTCAGAAGTGCGCGGGCCACAACTCCGTGTCGAACTCCGCCGACCGCCGTCGCCTGGTCCGCCCCGCCAGCACACCGATCAGCCCCGCGATCGCCAGCAGCAACCCGAACAGCGTCGCCCCGGCGAGCAGCACCACGCCCAGGCGGTCCTCCGTCACCCGGCCCCGCACCGCCTCCGCGGGCACCGTGCCCCCGTGGTCGTCGGCGAAGAAGCGGGAGTCCCGCGCATTCAGACGGTGGTCGCCCAGCAGGAACAGCCGCCCCTGCGGCACCCGGACGTCGTACCGCTGCGGAACGGAGCCGTTGGCGTCCCCGTCCTTGACGTACGGCTCCTCCGACGTCCTGCCGTTCACCGTGAGCCGCCGCGCGGACCCCTCGCCCTCGCAGCACACGATCCGGTCACCGCCCACCCCGATGACCCGCTGCATGACGAGCCCGCCTCCCGGATAGCGGTCGGGCATCGAGAACAGCACCACGTCACCGCGCCGGACCTCGTCCCCGTCCACGCGCGCGTAGACGACGTCGTCACCGAGCCGGTACGAGGGTGCCATGCTCTCGCCCTGCACGTCGGCCATCCCGTAGTTCAGCCGCAGAGCCCCCAGGGACGCCACCACCGTCAGCAGCCCCGCCGCGAGCACCACCCACCCCGCGACCAGCGTTCCCCGCCCCGTGTCCATGCCCGAACCCCTTCCCGCACGGCCCGTCCGCGCGGGGTGAGGCTAGCGGCCCGCACGGACGACGGCCGCGGGGACCGGGAACGGGACGCTCGCCAGATCGGCCTGATGTGTACGCGGGCGGACTGGGGTCGGCCGGGCCCGGCGGTGTAGCTTGGGACGGAGCCAGACGTCGCTGCTGATGGCGGTCGGGCGGTCCACCGCGGACCGGCCGAGGGAGAGAGGGCCTCCGACGGACTGCGCTGCGCGCACGCGGGCATGCCTGTGTCCTCCTCGGGCACCCCTGTGTCCGCCGCCGCGCAGACCAGCCGTACCCACCTCGACCCACACCCCGAGGAGCAGCTCGCAATGACGACTGTCGACAACCGACAGGACTTCAAGGTCGCCGACCTCTCCCTGGCCGAGTTCGGCCGCAAGGAGATCACCCTCGCCGAGCACGAGATGCCCGGCCTGATGGCGATCCGCAAGGAGTACGCCGACGCCCAGCCCCTGGCCGGCGCCCGTGTCACCGGCTCCCTGCACATGACCGTGCAGACCGCCGTCCTCATCGAGACCCTGGTCGCCCTCGGCGCCCGGGTCCGCTGGGCGTCCTGCAACATCTTCTCCACCCAGGACCACGCCGCGGCCGCCATCGCCGTCGGCCCGAACGGCACGCCCGACAACCCGCAGGGCGTCCCGGTCTTCGCCTGGAAGGGCGAGACCCTCGAGGAGTACTGGTGGTGCACCGAGCAGGCGCTGACCTGGCCGGACAGCCCCACCGGCGGCCCCAACATGATCCTCGACGACGGCGGTGACGCCACCCTCCTCGTCCACAAGGGCGTCGAGTACGAGAAGGACGGCAAGGCCCCCTCGCCCGACACCGCCGAGTCCGACGAGCACCGCGTCATCCTCGAGCTGCTCAACCGCACCCTGGGCGAGAACCCGCAGAAGTGGACCCAGCTCTCCTCCGAGATCCGCGGCGTCACCGAGGAGACCACGACCGGCGTCCACCGCCTGTACGAGATGCAGCGCGACGGCACCCTCCTGTTCCCGGCGATCAACGTCAACGACGCCGTCACCAAGTCGAAGTTCGACAACAAGTACGGCTGCCGCCACTCCCTGATCGACGGCATCAACCGCGCCACCGACACCCTGATCGGTGGCAAGACCGCGGTCGTGTGCGGCTACGGCGACGTGGGCAAGGGCTGCGCGGAGTCCCTGCGCGGCCAGGGCGCCCGCGTGATCATCACCGAGATCGACCCGATCTGCGCCCTGCAGGCCGCGATGGACGGCTACCAGGTCACGACGCTCGACGAGGTCGTCGACAAGGCCGACATCTTCGTCACCACGACCGGCAACAAGGACATCATCATGGCCACCGACATGGCCAAGATGAAGCACCAGGCCATCGTCGGCAACATCGGCCACTTCGACAACGAGATCGACATGGCCGGCCTCGCCAAGATCCCCGGCATCGTCAAGGACGAGATCAAGCCGCAGGTCCACACCTGGACCTTCCCCGACGGCAAGAAGATCATCGTCCTCTCCGAGGGCCGCCTGCTGAACCTGGGCAACGCCACCGGCCACCCGTCGTTCGTGATGTCCAACTCCTTCGCGGACCAGACCCTGGCCCAGATCGAGCTGTTCACCAAGCCCGACGAGTACCCGACCGGCGTCTACGTGCTGCCCAAGCACCTCGACGAGAAGGTCGCCCGCCTCCACCTCGACGCGCTCGGCGTCAAGCTGACCACGCTCCGCCCGGAGCAGGCCGAGTACATCGGCGTGCAGGTCGAGGGCCCGTTCAAGTCGGACCACTACCGCTACTGAGCCCACGCTCCCACCGCGGGGAGTCCGTCCGTGCACGGACGGACTCCCCGGCAGCAGGTCCTCCGAGGCAGGCCCCCGCACCCCCGTGTCGGGGGCCTGCCCCTTGCGCGGACCGGCGACCGGCCCAGCCCGTCACGACCCAGGACCCCCATGCCCCGCGGCCGCTATTCGCTCCACGATCCGCACGATCACACCCCCCTCGCGGAAGAGCACTTCCACTGCGCCCCCGGCCCCTCCGGCTGGCGCTACGTCTCCCAGCTCACCGCCCCCTCAGGCGATCACCTGGGCTCGGTCGACCTCGCCCTCGACGAACTCGGCCGCCCCATCCGCCTCGAACTCCACGCCGCGAGCTGGCAGGTCCGCGGCGCCGCCCTCGACGGCGTCACCTGGGTCCGCACCGACCCCACCGGGACCCACGCCACCGAAGGCAATGTGCGCGCCCACGCCTTCACCGGCTCGTCCCCCGCCTTCCTCGTCGCCACCGCCCGCCTCCTGCGCCTCACCCCCTCGGCCCCCGCCACCCGCGTACGCCTCGTCGCCTTCACGGACCCGGTCCTCGCCCCGCGCACCCTGGACCAGTCCTGGGCGCTGGTGAAAAGAGAAGCACACGCCACTGACAACGGCCCCCTGACCGTGGACGAATACCAGGTCACAGCCCTGGACACGGGCGAGCAGCACTCCGTGCACCTCGCCGGGGACGTGGTCCTCGCGGCCCCCGGCATCGAACTGGAGGACCTCGAATCACCACCGTCGGTCTTCGACTGACCGGCGCCCACCGAAGGCACCTACGCCGGCGGGGCGAACCCCGTCGACGGCCGATCGGCCGTCGATCCCTCCTGCTGCGGCGGGACGGCCCGCTCCCCGCGCACCACGGCTCCCGGACCCGCCGACGGATACGCAGCCGACCGCACATCCGGCGCGACGGCCGCGGCGGGATACACCGGCGGGGCATGGGAACCCGCCGGACCAGCCGTACCCATGGGCCCGCCACCCCCGGCCGGCCCGTGTCCGAACGCCCGCCGGGCCTCCCGGGCCTGCCGCTCCTGCACCACCGCCGCGAGATACGCCGCGGGCGGCACCCCCGGCGGCACCGGCGCCCCCGTGCGCTCGGCCAGGTCCGCGGCCAGCCGCTCCGCCATCGACCAGCCGACCTGCGGATCGAGCTGCCCCATCCGCGTCAGGTACTGCCGGACGGCGAGCCACAGACCATCGGGCACCGCCGACAGATCGAGTCCCGAGAAACGCCCGGCCAACCACGGCGGAGGCGGCGGCACGAACCCCGCCTGCCCGACCGGAACGCGCTCCCGCACGACCAGAGCCCCCGCGAACACATCCCCGAGCCGTCGTCCCCGCGCCGAAACCAGAGAAGCGATGCAGGCCACGACCCCGAGCGTCATCAGAATCTCGATCACACCGATCAGGCCCCGCACCAACGCGTGCCGGAACCGGATCGGCCCCCCGTCGTCCCGCACCACTCGCAGCCCGCAGGCCATCTTCCCGAGCGACCGCCCATGGCTGAGCGTCTCGACCAGGATCGGCCCACCGACCAGCACGAGGACGAACAAGGCGATCGAGATCGCCGTCTGTGCCGCCTCGTCCAACGAAGCCGTGGCAGCCACCAGAGCGATGGTCACCGCGACATAGACGGCCACGGCCACCACCAGATCGAGCAGCACGGCCAGTGCCCTGCTGGGCAGCCTCGCGGGGCGCAGCTCCAACGCCACCGCCTCACCCGTCACCAGCTCACTCACGCCTGCCGCCCTTCCCTGGCCTGCCCCGAACACCGCCAGTCTGCCAAGCTGATGTCACATCGCACCGCAGTACGACCAGCCGATCAAGCAGATCACCCATCCACCGGTCGGGCCGACCGCCGACGAACAGCCGAGGAGCAGGCACACCGATGGACCTCGACGTCTTCGTCTCCGCCCACCGCGCGGAGTGGGACCGCCTCGACGCCCTGCTCCGGCGCCAGCGCCGCCTCACCGGCGCGGAGGCCGACGAACTCGTCGTCCTCTACCAGCGCACGGCCACCCATCTCTCCCTGATCCAGTCGGCCGCTCCCGACCCGCAGCTGACCGGCCGGCTCAGCCAACTGGTGGCACGCGCGCGCAGTGCCGTGACCGGCGCCCGCCGCGCCTCCTGGCGGGACGTCACGCGCTTCCTGTCCCACAGCTTCCCGGCCGCCGTCTACAAGTCACGCCACTGGTGGGTGCCCACGGCGCTCCTCTCCACAGCCGTCGCGGCACTCCTCGGCTGGTGGATAGGCACCCATCCCGAAGTACAGGCGTCCATAGCGGCTCCCAGCGAGCTGCGCGAGCTCACCCGTCCCGGTGGCCAGTACGAGACGTACTACTCGAGCCACCCCGCGGCTTCCTTCGCCGCCCAGGTCTGGACGAACAACGCGTGGGCCGCGGCCCTCTGCCTGATCCTGGGGGTCTTCCTGGGCCTGCCGGTCCTCTGGATCCTCTTCCAGAACATGCTCAACCTGGGCGTCGGCTTCGGTCTGATGTCCTCCGCCGGCCGTCTCGACACCTTCCTCGGCCTCGTCCTGCCGCACGGCCTCCTGGAACTCACCGCGGTCTTCGTCGCAGCCGGAACCGGCCTCCGCCTCGGCTGGACCGTCATCGACCCGGGTCCCCGCACCCGACGCACGGCCTTGGCGGCGGAAGGCCGGGCAGCCCTGGCCATGGCGATCGGCCTCGCCCTGGTCCTCTTCGTCTCCGGCGCCATCGAAGGCTTCGTCACTCCATCGGGCCTGCCCACCTGGGCGCGCATCACCATCGGAGTCATCGCCGAGCTGGCCTTCCTGGCCTACGTCTATGTCCTGGGGGGACGTGCGGCGCGGGCCGGCGAGACCGGTGACCTGGAGGCGACCGAGCGCAGCGCCGACGTGCCCACGGCTGCCTGATGTGCGTGCGGGGCCGCTGAGCTGCTAGTCTTCTCTTCGCCCCGCAGGAGCCGTTGACACGGAGCAGGCGGGGAGGTAGATTCAAACAGTTGCCTGGAGATGGGGTCTGACCCGGAAGGCGACAGTGAGCATCTGTCAGCTTCTGATCGAAACGCTGATTTCGAAGAAGCACCTCCCGATAAAGTCGGAAAACGAAGGCCGGTCAATCCGCCCTGAAACTTCTGATAAAGTCGGAACCGCCGGAAAGGGAAACGCGGAAGCGGGAACCCGGAAAGCACCGAGGAAATCGGGTCGGAAAGATCTGATAGAGTCGGAAAC
>NZ_JAGMUJ010000070.1:0-33433 GCF_019049255.1 Streptomyces sp. AC558_RSS880
TTCGTCGCGCGCGAGGTCTACCACCACCTGACCAGCGCATTCAGCGGCACACCCGGGCCGTCTCCTACAGCTTGACGATCTATAGAAGCTTCAGAGTCGAGCTCAGGTAAGCGTGAGTGTGGTGATGCCGGTGGCGTCAGTGATGCCGGTGGTCAGGCACTTGAGGGCGTTGAGTTGGGGGAGGGTGATGGTTTGAACCGCGCTGGATCCTTGGAAGGGGCCTTGGGTGACGGTGCCGGTGAAGGTGGTGATGACCTGGCCGGCGATGGCGGTGCTGCTGCCGCTGCCGGTGATGACGCTGGTATCGCCGGTGTTCCAGGTGATCGTGCGCTGGCCGGTGAAGGCGCCCAGCAGGTCGTTGCAGCCGACGAACAGTGTGAACTGTTCCCCGTAACCACCGCTGGTGACTTGGCCAGTCGCATCGAGGCATGAGGTGAAGGTGCCGGTGGTGCTGAGACCGATCTCGCGAGCCTGGAAGAGGACGCCGGGATTGTAGGTGGTGGTCTCCGTGCCCGTGCACTGGACGACCTGAAGCGGCCGCGCCAGTACCGACGCCGACGCGGTCGCCGACATCGTGAACATTCCCACGGCCGCGACGGCAGCGACGAGTGCTGCCCATGAACTGCGCCTCATACGTACGGTTCCTTCCCTGGAGGACCAGGGCTTCAGCCATGGTCCGAGCGTCTGTGGGGTCCCCTCCCCTGGCCGGTGTGAGGCAGGCTGGGGACCGGTCGAGCGGGGTGGCGAAGGCGACGGTCCGGAGGAACGTGGCACCGCTACGGTGTCCGCCGGTGACAGTGTCGTTTGAAGCGACGGCGGTCCCTCCCGGGGTGCGCAAGGAGGATGCCGATGGCGTGCGGTGTGCTGGTGTCGCCGTTGTTGGAGTGGCTGGTTTGGCCGATCCGGCTGATGAGGCTGAGCAGGCAGCCGACGGCCGCTGTGGATACAGCTTGGACGTTGATCGCGTTGTCGCCGACGTAGGTCTGGTAGGAGACCCACGTCTGGAGTCGGACCACCTGCTGGCCGGGGGGTGAGGCCTGGGCTGTCTTGCTGGTCCGCTGTTCCTGTGCAGGTGAACAGGGGAACGGCCTGAGCGGATCACGTAGTGAACAACGGCAGGGCGCGGCCAGGGCCGTGGTGAAGGCTACGGCGGTAAGGCTCCGAAACGGTGCTCCCACGGATGCCCCCTATGAGCGGTGCAAGCCGACCGACTGATCGTGGGTCCGATGTGAAGGGATAACAAGGCGTGCGGGGCAGTAAATTTGGGGCGTACGGAAGCACACGCCCGGCGCCCGAACAGAGAGTTCCATCGACTCGGGGCAGGAGATGTGAGAACGCCGGCACACGGCCCACCCCTCGCCTCTAGCTCGTTTCTTCGACGGACGAGACCGCCCCCTGGCGAGGAACTTACTTAGGGCATTAAGGGTAATCTTCCTACTTCGAACGACCTCTTCGTAGGGCTCCATTAGGTTTGTCTCGGTCTTGATGTCGTGTGTGGCCTGCTGAGCAAGGGCTGGCGGCAGGTGGTGCAGATGCCGGTCCAGCGCTTCAGGACGTCCTGCAGGGCGTTGAGGATCTGGTAAAGGGCGAGTGCGGTCCAGGTGCTTGGGGCCAGACGCTGTTCGGTGAGAAACGCGTGAGTGGCGGTCGCGAGGGTGACATGGTGGTACCGGCCAGGCCAGAACCGACCTTCGAAGTGGTCCAGGACCAGGCCGTGTTTGAGTTCACGATAGTCATGCTCGATGCGTCGGTGGACCTTGGCCAGTCGGGCCAGGCCGCCGACCGGGATGTCGGTCGGCAGGCTGGACAGCCAGCGGTCGGTGGGCACCTCGGTGTCCTCGAGCCATCCGACCAGCAGTCGGCGGCCCGGATCAGACGCTCGACGGCGTTGCCGGTCGGGCGGACACGCGCTCGCCGATCCCGGCAAGGACTAGGGCGGACATCTGGGCCAGTGGATCCCCATGGGCTGCATGATTCTTCGCCACGCCCGGAAGGTGGCCGTGTACAGGGACGGCGAGAGGGTGCGGGAGTGGCCGGTGCCGCAGGGCGAGCCGCTCGTGGATCCGCTGCAGCACATGTTGAGCGGTCCGTACCGCGACGCTCTGCTGGGCGGTTCGACCGCCTCCCAGGCAGCATGGCAGCGCAGCGCGTGCGGGTACCTGGTCATGACACGGTCCGTACCGGACAGGAGGCCTCAGGATCCCTACGATCGGGCCGCGGCCTTGGCCCTGACCGGCCGAAGCCTCACGGCCGGAGGGCCTGGCGGCCCTCTGGTACGTCTACCGGGCCGAGAACTGGCACTGACCGACGCTCACGCGTCCGGGCCGGCCGCGCGGGGCGGGATCTCGACGCCCGCAGCGGCGAAGGGCCTCAGAAGCACGTGGTAGTGCTCCTGCGCGAGGCTTTCGCGGCGGTGAACCGCTCGTGCGGCCATGACGTACGCGGATTTGGCACCCGAGAACAGACCGGAGCGGAACGCGTTCAGTTCGCTGGCGCGCGGCAGCAGGGCCGCCCTGACCATGGCCTGCAACTCGGACTCGTGCGAAGCGGAGAGCTTGAGCGCGCGGCTCGCCTCTCGGCCGCCCTGGCCGCGGAGGCGCACCGTGTCGTCGTAAGCGGCGGCGAGCGCCTCGGAAGTCAGCTTCGTCGCTGTCTCGATGAACCGGGTGGTCACCGCATCCAGCATGTGCTCCTCCTCGCACCAAAACCGGCCGAGGGGCAGCCTATCCCCGGCTGCTGCGAGGCACTGCCGGGGGTCCTGGCTCCGGCGTATGAAAGTGACCATGTGTCGGTCTGTCACGTCGGCGTGAGTTCGCCGGTGACGGGGACCTCGGGGGTGTCCGTGTTGGTGACGACGGCGAGACGGGGGCCTTGCGGGCCCGGGTGCCACTGGCCGCCGGACAGGCGAAGGAGCGCGATGTTGGGGGTCGGGCCCTGCTTCCAGTCGAGGGTTCCCGCGATCGTGGAGAAGGTGGTGCTGGCAATGGCGCGGGCGACGGCCGCGCGGTCGGTGGGGTCGTCGGCCGTGCTGAGGGCGCGGTGGGCGGTTTCCGCGAGGGCGTGGGCCAGGCCCAGGGGCTGCAGCCAGGATTCGCCGGTGTCCTGTTGGTAGGCGTGGGCGAGGTCGGCGCAGGTGGCTCCGTTGAGGCTGGAGCGGTAGGGGTGGTCGGGGCTCCAGTAGACCAGGGTGGCCACGCGTGCGTCGGCGAGTTCGGCGTGGATGTCGGGGGCTGCGGTGGTGTGGGTGTGGGGGTAGGTCAGCCATCGCGAGCAGGTGATCAGCCGGGGCCGTAGCCCGGCCTGGCGGGCCTGGCGGTGGAAGAGTGCGAGGTCGGCGGCGGTGGCGGCACTGGTGACGGTGTCGGCGCCGTGTTCCCGCATCCGGTCGACCTGCTGTTGGAAGTCCGTGGCCGGTTCCCGGTAGGGGCCGAGGTCGACCAGGGTGTGTCCGCGCGCGGAGGTCACCGGGGCGAAACCGTACTCCTGGTGGCGCAGCAGGCTGCCCTGCAGGTCGTCGTTCCACAGGCAGCCGACGGCCTGTCCGGCGCCGGCCTGTTCCCACATGCGGGCGAAGACGGTGGCGATGTCGTCCAGGCCCCACGCGAAGTGGTAGGTCCACCGGAAGGAGTGCCCGGGGCCGGCGCCGCGTGAGTGCACGTAGGCCTGCCAGGGGAAGGTGGTCGACAGGCAGGGGACTCCCAGTTCCTCGCAGGCGTCGGCGACGGCCGGCAGCACCTGGGTTCCGGCCATGGTCAGGACGATGTGCGCCCGGTCGGTGGTCATCAGATCGTGGACGGCCCGCCGGGCCGCCGCCGGGTCGGAGCGGCTGTCGCGCACGGCGACCGACACGTCGTAACGGCGGCTGCCGTTACGGACGTGCTCCAACTGCGGTGCCAGCGCCTTCAGGGCATACGTCAGCGGCTTGCCCAGCGGCGCCAGACGTCCCGTCAGCGGCGCCACCACACCGATCGTCAGCTGGGACGAGGTCGTGTTCACCTGTACTGCCTGCTTTCTCGTCGTTCGCCGGGAGGGGGCCGGGGAACCGTGACGGTGGACAGCGCCATGGTTCCCCGGCCCCGCCGGTGGTGTTCTGCCGGACTGACTCGTCAGCGGCCGGAGCGGTCCACGGTGACGCAGGTGGTCCGGCTCATCACCGAGACCGTCTCGTTGCCGCAGTTGTTGCTGTGACCCGAGGCGTTGCGGGCGAACACCAGGTTGGACAGGACCCCGCCGCTGGGGCCCGTCTGGTCGCCGCCGCTGCCCTTACCGGTGTCCTCGCTCACGCAGGTACGGTCCTTGAACAGCGCCACCTTGCCCGTGCCGCAGAGATTGGCATGGCCGGAGGAGTTCCTGCCGGACAGGTTGGACAGCACTCCGCCCGGCCCCGCGTCGCTGTCACCGGCATGCGCCGTGGCCATCCCCACGGGTGCCGCCAGCATCATCCCCACCACTGAAGCGACCACCGTCATACGCCGCGCACCGTTCATCTGCTACCTGATTCCTTCCTCTGTGCCATCCCGGCCGTGCCGACCGGTTCACCAGTCGTAACGACGCTGCGGCTGATCGGCATGGGGTCGTCACGGTGAATAATCGGCAAGACAGTTGATCGGCTACTCCGATCAGGTCCCACCGCCCAGGCCGTTGACAGCGGGAGGGACGGGGAACACGACGCACAGCCGTCTTGCCGCCCGCACGCCCGCTCGTACGAAGTCTCTGTAACCAGGATCGGCTGCGAAGCGCCCACCGCCACCACGTCGAATGCCTGCACCCGGACCAGGGCGGGCACCGCGCGGCACCCCGGTCCAGCACCACGCCCCGCAGCCGGCGGACGCCCGGCAGCCCTGACACCGGAGCGCGGGACCGTACCTCCACCTCACGCCCCTCCCCTCGGCATCTCGGGTTGACGCATCCGCGCGGTGAGCTTGTTGTCGTTGCCTGCGGCCGGCGTGAGGAGTTGTGCGAACTCGCGGATGAATGAGGCGAGTTGGGTCATCCCTGGGCAGGCTGTGGTGAGCTTGGCGAGGAGACTTGTGTCCTTGTCTCGGAGGTGGTCGGGATGAGTGAGCAGGAGGCGGGCGAGCCATCGCGGGGTGGTGACGGGCCGGTCGCCTTCGGCCCGGCCCTGGGTGATGTAGCGGCAGAGGAGGTTGAAGCTGCCGGTGCAACCCTGTTCCTGGACCTCCCGGAACAGCTGTTTCACGGGGACAGCGGGGTCGGCCGCACGGCGTTTACGCAGATGGTCGCGGTAGGGGTCGACCAGAGTGGGCCGGTAACGGGGTGCCCGACGCAGGGCTTCGGGTTCGCGGGTGCGCGCGTAGCGCTTGACGGTGTTGAGGGACAGGTTCATGCGGCGGGCGCATTCGAGCAGGCCGACGCCCTTGCCGAGGAGGCCGTGGATCTGGTGCCGGCGTTCGCGGGTGGTCTGCTCGTGGACGCCGGCCGGGCGGGGCGTGTTCGAGGTGGCCCGGCAGGCGCTGTGGGAGCGGACCTCGGCCGGCGTCTTCTCGCACAGGTTCTTCCACAGGTGCCGGCGGTCGCTGACCTGCACCACAGCCGGCAGGGACCGGCGCACGGCCTCCCCGTATGCGCCCGAGCCGTCGCGGCAGACGATCTCGACGCCGGGGTGCTCGCGTAGCCACCGTTCCAGGGCGTCGGCGCCGCGACTCGGGAGTACGTCGATGCGTTCGCCGGTTTCGGCATCGATCAGGACAGTCGCGTAGCGGTGGCGGCGCTTGAGCGCGAAGTCATCGACACCGAGGACGCGTGGCACCCGCACCACGGGCAAGGGCAGGCGGGCCAGAAGCCGCAGGGCGGTCGAGCGGGACATCGCCGAAGCCAGGACACGGGAGAGGCGGGCGCCCGCCCGGCCCGCTCACTCCTTCACCACAGAGCCGAGCTGGTCGGCGAGTCGGCGTGTGCGCCGCTGATAGCGCTCGATCAGGCCGGGGACCTGTTCACGGAACGTCTGACGGGGCAGCCCAGGACCGGACAGACCAGGCGCCGGACCTGCACCGACACCACGACCCGCCTGCCGTCCGCCGGCACGTCCGCGATCGTACGTCGGTGGATGCCGTGGACCCGCCCCGTCGGCTGCCCGCACACCGGGCACTGCACCGAATCGTCCCGTGTCCGGGCCCGCACCCGGATGAACTCGCCCTCGTCCGCCACATCCTCGACGACCAGCGACGCGAGTCCCGAAAACACCACGCCCACAAGCTCGTTGACGTTTCGCATACAACATCAACGATGGCCGTCACCCTTCGTTGCCACCGAATGTGAGACAGAGCCGCACATACAGACCCGTACCGTGCGGCGCCGCTGCCGCAGGGGAACCGGGCGAACCGCGCCACCATCCTCATCTAGGAGTACACGGGAGGGTTCGCACGAGTGAGTACAGACACGGACATCATCAGGCCACTGCCGGAGTCGCTCCGAGAGCATGCCCGGCGCCTCGGGGAGAAGGTCGCCTTCCAGGACCGCCGTACGCGGCGGACCTACTCGGACCTGGAACGCAGGACCGGACGGCTGGCCGGCCATGTGGCGGGGCTCGGCCTGGCGCGGGGCGAACGGGTGGCCATCCTGCTCGGCAACCGCGTCGAGGCGGTCGAGAGCCTGCTCGCAGTAACCCGGGCGAGCGGGGTGGGCGTGCCGCTGGATCCCGGGAGTTCGGGGGCGGAGCTGGCCCGTCTGCTGGACGACTGTGGCGCGCGCGTACTCATCACGGATGAGGCCCGGCTGACGCGTCGGCGGGGACTGCTGTCCCGTCCCGGGCTGATCGTGGTGGTGGCCGAGGGCGGTGAGGAGGGCGGGGACACTCCGCCGTCCGGGGACTCCGGAGCGTTGACGGGCGGGGCCGGGGCGGCGGGCGGCGTTCTGCGGTACGAGGAGTTGGCGTGTACGGAGCCGGGGACGCCCGCCCGGGACGATCTCGGGCTGGACGAGACGGCGTGGCTGCTCTACACCTCCGGGTCCTCCGGCACCCCCAAGGGAGTGCTGTCCACCCAGCGCAACCGCCTCGCGCCGGTCGCGGCGGGCCTCGTCGGTGTTCTCGGTCTGTCGGAGCGGGACCGGGTGCTGTGGCCGTTACCCCTCCACCACGCCATGAGCCAGGTGGTCTGCGTCCTCGGAGTGACCGCGACCGGGGCGAGCGCCATGCTCCCGCCCCGGTTCTCGGTGGCGGAGGTGCTCGGCGAACTGCGCCGTACGGACACCCCCTACACCCTCCTCGGCGGGGTGCCGACGACGTACTCGGCCCTGCTCGACGCGGTCCGGGGCGAGGAGGGTGACGGGGACGGCGGCGGGCTCGGGGCGCCCGCGCTGCGGGGCTGCGTCAGCGGGGGCGCTTCGGCGGGGTCCGAGTTCCGGAGATCCTTCGAGGCGATCTGCCGGGCCCCCTACCTGGAGCACTACGGCAGTACCGAGGCGGGTCCGGTCACCATGACGGCACCGGGCGACACAACGGCGGCCGGGTCGTGCGGCCGGGTGCTGCCCGGCACCCGGGTCCGGGTCGGCGGCGGCCCGGACGGACAGGACGCCGGCGAGGGCGAGTTATGGGTGAGCGGGCCCGGAGTCATGGCCGGCTACCACGGCAGGCCGGAGGCCACCGCAGAGGTGTTGCGCGACGGCTGGTTCCGCACCGGCGACCTGGCCAGGATCGAGGCCTCCGGCGAACTCGTGATCACCGGCCGGGCGAGTGAGCTGATCATCCGGGGCGGGGCCAACATCCACCCCTCGGAGGTGGAGGCGGTGCTGCGGCGGCTGCCCGGGGTGGCGGACGCCGCCGTGGCCGGACGCCCCCACCCGGTCTTCGGTGAAGTGCCCGTCGGCTATCTGGTCCCCGCGCCGGGCAGCGGTGTACTGGACAGAGGGTCGGTCCTCGCCGCCTGTCGTGCGGAACTGTCCGCTTTCAAGGTGCCCGTCGAACTGTACGAGGTGGAGAATATTCCCCGTACCGCCTCCGGAAAGGTGCGGCGGCATGCCCTCGCCGATCGGCCCGCGCGGACGCTGGTTACGGGGGCGGCCGGGGAGCCGACGGCGGACCTGCTGGCCCTGGTGCGGAGCGAGGTGGCGGCCGTGCTCGGTTGTACGGCGGAGGCGGTGGAGTCCGGAACGGCGCTCCGCGATCTGGGCATGGACTCGCTGACGGCGACGGTGCTGCGGGAGCGGTTGTCGGCGGCGACCGGCCTCCCGCTCTCCGAGGCCATCGCCTTCGACTTCCCCACGGCCGCCGCGCTCGCCGCCCACCTCCGTTCGCGGAGCGCCGCCGCGCCGTCGGGAGCCGGGATCGCGCACCGGGGCGTGGCCCGGTCGGACGACGATCCTGTGGTGATCGTGGGGATGGCCTGCCGCTATCCCGGGGGCGTGGCCTCCCCCGAGGAGCTGTGGCGGCTGGTGGCCGACGGGACGGACGCCATCGGTCCGTTTCCCGCCGACCGGGGCTGGGACACGGAGGCGCTGTACGACCCGGACCCCGGGCGGTCCGGCCGGACGTATGTGCGTGAGGGCGGCTTCCTCTCCGGTGTGGACCGCTTCGACCCCGGCTTCTTCGGCATCTCCCCCCGCGAGGCTTTGGCCATGGACCCGCAGCACCGGCTGCTGCTCGAAGTGGCGTGGGAGGCCTTTGAGCACGCCGGTCTCGTTCCCCGCACCCTGCGCGGCTCGTCGGCCGGGGTGTACATCGGGCTGATGTACAGCGACTACGCCGGCCGCATCACGGAGGTACCCGAGCATGTCGAGGGCTACCTCGGCATCGGCAGCGCCGGAAGCGTCGCCTCGGGCCGTATCGCCTACACCTTCGGGCTGGAGGGCCCGGCCGTCACGGTGGACACGGCGTGCTCGTCGTCCCTGGTGGCCCTGCACCTGGCGGCCCAGGCGCTGCGCCGGGGCGAGTGTTCCTTCGCGCTGGCCGGCGGAGTCACGGTGATGTCGGGGCCCTCGTCGTTCGTGGAGTTCAGCCGGCAGCGGGCGCTGGCCCCGGACGGCCGCTGCAAGGCGTTCGGCGCGTCCGCCGACGGCACGGGATGGGCCGAGGGTGCCGGCATGCTGTTGCTGAGCCGGTTGTCCGAGGCGCGCCGCGCCGGGCTTCCGGTGCTGGCCGTGGTGCGCGGCTCGGCGGTGAACCAGGACGGGGCGAGCAACGGGCTGACGGCACCGCACGGCCCGGCGCAGCAGCGGGTGATCCGGCAGGCCCTCGTGGACGCGGGGCTGGCCCCCGGGGACATCGACGCGGTGGAGGCACACGGCACCGGTACCCGGCTGGGCGATGTCATCGAGGCGGAGGCGTTTTTGGCGACGTACGGGCGCCGGCCGCGGGAGCGTCCGCTCTGGCTGGGCTCGGTGAAGTCGAACATCGGTCATACCCAGGCCGCCGCCGGAGTGGCGGGCGTGATCAAGACGGTGCAGGCGATGGCGCACGGCGTGCTGCCGCGTACGCTGCACGCCGATGAACCGACCGGCCGGGTCGACTGGTCGTCGGGGCGGTTGGCGCTGCTGACCCGGGAGGTGGAGTGGCCGAGGACGGACCGCCCGCGCCGGGCGGGGGTGTCCTCCTTCGGCATCAGCGGCACCAACGCCCATGTGGTGCTCGAGGAGGCTCCGGTGGATCGGGACACCCCGTCGCCGGTCTCCGTGGCGGACGACGGGGCCGGGAGCGGCCGTGTCGATGGCGGGGCGATGCCGGCGTCCGTGGCTGTTCCGGTGCCGGCGTCCGTGGCTGTTCCGGTGTCGGCGAGGAGCGAGCCGGGGCTGCGGGCCCAGGCGCGGCGGCTGTACGACCGGGTGGCCACCGACCCGGACGCGGCCCCGGTGGACATCGGGTACTCGCTCGCCACCACCCGCGCGGCCTTCGAGCACCGGGCCGTGGTGGTGGCCCGGGACCGTGCGGAACTGCTCACCTCCCTGCGGGCGGTGGCGGAGGGGGGAAGCCGGCCCGGGGTGCGGACGGGCACGTCCCGCCGCCAGGGACCGCTGGCCCTGCTCTTCACCGGCCAGGGCAGCCAACGCGTGGACATGGGACGTGAGTTGTACGAGTCCCGGGAACTGCATCCAAGCTTCGCCCAGTCGTTCGACGAGAGCTGTTCCCTGCTCGACCCGATGCTGCCGGTGCCTTTGCGGGACGTCGTGTTCGCCGGCTCCGGCACGGAGACGGGCGTGCTCCTGCACACGACCCGGTTCGCACAGCCGGCGCTCTTCGCCCTGGAGACGGCCCTGTTCCGGCTGCTCGAGGCCTGGGGTGTGCGCCCGAATCTGGTGGCCGGGCACTCGGTGGGCGAGGTGACCGCGGCGCATGTCGCCGGGGTGCTGTCCCTCGCGGACGCCTGCACCCTGGTGGCGGCCCGGGGCCGGCTGATGGACGCGCTGCCTTCGGGCGGTGCGATGGCTGCCGTGGCCGCCGACGCGGACGAGGTGACCGCAGCGGTCGCCCGACTCGCCGGGGCAGGGCGTGCGGTGGAGATCGCCGCCGTCAACGGGCCCGCCTCAGTGGTCGTTTCCGGGGACGGGGCCGCGGTGCGGGAGACCGTCGCGTACTTCCGGAAGCGGGGCCGGTCCACGACGCCACTGCGGGTGAGCCACGCCTTCCACTCCGCGCTGATGGAACCCATGCTGGCCGACTTCGCGGACGTGGTGCGGCGCCTCTCCTTCGCCATGCCGCGGATACCCCTGGTCAACGCCGTATCCGGCCGGGCTGCCACCGAAGAGGAGCTGAGCTCACCGGAGTTCTGGGTGGGCCATGTCCGCCGCCCGGTCCGCTTCGCCGATTCGGTGGCGTACCTCCAGGACCGGGGCGCGGCACACTACGTCGAGCTGGGGCCGGACGGAGTGCTCACCGGCCTGGTCCGCAGCTGCCTCGCCGCGACCGGAGCGGCTCCGGCGGACCCGGGGACGGCCGGAGCACCCGCCGGCGAGCGGACCCCGACGCCGCTGGTCCTGCCGACCCTGCGCGGAGCGCGGCCGGAGGCGGACGCCCTGCTCGACACCGTGGCCACGCTGCACGCCCATGGAGTGCCCGTCGACTGGCGGGCCGTCTTCGCCGGGCGCGGCGGGCGGCGCGTCACCCTGCCCACCTACGCCTTCCAGCGCCGCCGGTACTGGCTCGACGCCACCCCGCGGCATCGGTCCACTCCCCCGCCGGACGCTCCGGCCCATCCACTGCTGTCGTCCCGTACCGTGACGGCCGACGACGACGGGTTGTTGCTGAGCGGGGTGCTCTCGGTGCACGACCAGCCCTGGCTGGCCGACCATGTGGTGGCGGGGACGGTACTGCTGCCGGCTGCCGCCTTCGTGGAGATGGCCCTGCACGTCGGTGAGTCGGCGGGCGCTCCCGTCCTGGACGAACTCGCCCTGACCGCGCCGCTGTCGCTGCCTGCGGACGGCACGGTCGAGCTGCAGGTGAAGGTATCGGGGCCGGACGGCACGGGACGGCGGACCGTGCTCTTCCACGCCCGGCCGCACACACCGGCGGGTGACCGGCCCTGGCATCGGCATGCCTCCGGGACGCTCGTACCGGAGCAGCAGCCGACGGACCGCGGAGCGGCTGCGGCCGCGACCGGGTCCGGGTCCGGGTCCGGGGCCGGGGCCACGCCCTGGCCCCCGCCCGGCGCGGTGCCGCTGCACGCCGCCGGTCCGGATGCCGACCCGTACGAGCCGCTGGCCGGAAGCGGGCTGAGCTATGGCCCCGCCTTCCGGGGCCTGCGCACCGCCTGGCGGCTCGGGAAGGAGCTGTACGCCGAGGTCGCGCTGCCCGAGGCCGCCGGGGCTCCGCTCCCGGGCGCGGGTGGCCCGGGGTTCGCCCTGCATCCGGCGCTGCTGGACGCGGCGCTCCACGCCCTGGCGCTCGACGGGCGCGCGGCGGACCGTGCCGGGACGGGCGGGACGGCTGGTGACGGGGTGTCCCTGCCGTTCGCCTTCGGCGGGGTGCGCCTGCACACGGCCGGCGCGCGGCGGTTGCGGGTGCGGATCGCTCCCGGGCCGGACGGGCGGGTCGGGGTGGAGCTGACCGACCCGGCGGGCGCGCCGGTGGCCGCGGTACGTTCGCTGACGCTCCGGACCCTGCCGCGTACCGGATCGGGAACGGCGGATCCGGTCACCGGGGTTCTCCACCGGATGGACTGGGTGGCGCTGCCCGAGCCGCCCGTGCCTTCGGTGGCGCCCCCGTGGGGCGTCCTGGGCGCGGTGGGCACACGACCGGTGGATGTGCTCGCGCCCTGCGGCTCCGGTGTTCCGGTGTACGCCCACCCGGCGGCGGACGGCACGTCACCGGCCGTTCTCGTTGCCCCCTGCCCGCCCCCACCGGACACGGCCGACGGAGCACAGGACCCCGCGGCTCGGATGCGGTGGGCGGCGGGCTGGGCACTGGAACTGGTACAGCAGTGGCTCGCCGAACCCCGCCCGGCGGACTCCCGTCTCGTCCTCGTCACCTCCGGTGCCGTCACCCCGGACGATGGCGGTCCGGTTGACGGTGGCACCGGTTCCGGGGATTCCGGCGCATCCAGCGGATACGCGTCCCTACCGGCCCACGCGCCGGTGTGGGGGCTGGTCCGCTCGGCCCTGCGAGAGAATCCGGGCCGGTTCGCCCTGGTCGACATGGACGATCACCCCGACTCCGTGCGCCTCCTCCCCGCCCTGCTGGCCGCTGCGGCGCCGGAGACGGTCGTACGGCGGGGAACCGCGTACGTACCGAAGCTGGTCCGGGTGGCCGGGGCCACGGAGGAACGGCGGTCCCGGCGGCGGCTCGATCCGGAGGGCACCGTCCTGGTCACCGGCGGTACGGGTTCCCTGGGCATGCTGGTGGCACGGCACCTGGTCACCGCCCATGGCGTCCGGCGTCTGCTGCTCGCCGGCCGACGCGGACCGGACGCGCCAGGGGTGGACGAACTCGTCGCGGAACTGGGCGAGTCGGGCGCCGAGGTGACCGTCCGGGCGTGCGACGTCGCGGACCGGACGGCGCTCGCCGCCCTGCTCGACTCAGTGCCTGCGGACCGTCCGCTGACCGGTGTGGTGCACACCGCGGGGGTGCTGGACGACGGCATCGTCCCGGCGCTCACCGCCGACCGTCTGGAGCGGGTGCTGCGGCCCAAGGCGGACGCAGCCCTCGCTCTGCACGAGCTGACCCGGGGACGCGACCTGGCGATGTTCGCGCTGTTCTCCTCGGCGGCGGGTACCTTCGGCTCCGCCGGTCAGGCCAACTACGCGGCCGCCAACTGCGTGCTGGACGCCCTGGCACTGCACCGCGGACGGCTCGGTCTGCCCGGTACGTCGATCGCCTGGGGTCCCTGGCGGCAGAGCGAGGGCATGATGGCGCACCTCACCGACACGGACCTGCGGCGGATGGCCCGCTCGGGATTCGGCCCGCTCGAGGCGGATGAGGGCCTGGCCCTCTTCGACGCAGCCGTGGCCGGTGACGACCCGGTGGTGGTGGCGGCCCGCCTCGCCCCGGCCGCCCTGAGCGGCGGCGATCCAGCGGCGGCCCGGTCCCGGCCGCCTGTCCCCGGCGCGACGGGCACGGACGGCGGGAGCGGAGCCCTGTTCGGCCGGCGGCTGGCGGCCGCCTCCCCGGGCGAGCGGGGCGGGTTGCTGCTCACCGAGGTGCGGGCCCTGGCGGCCTCGGTACTGGGTCACCCGGAGGGGACGGCCGCGATCGACGGGGACGACCTGCTGGCAGACCTGGGGCTCGATTCCCTGGCCGCGGTCGACCTGCGCAACCTGCTCGTGACGTCGACGGGGCTGACGCTGCCGCCCACGCTGCTGTTCGACTTCCCGACCCCGCGCGCGGTCGCCGCCGAGTTGGCGGAGCGGTACGCCCGGGAAGCGGCTCCTCCCGACGTCACCGCCGCTCCCGGCGGCTTCGGCGCCCCCGAACGGCCGGATGCCATCGGCCACCCGGGCAGCACCGGCCGAACGGCGGACAACGGTGTTCCCGGCGGTCCGGGGACGGCCGGTCCACCGCAAGCCCCGGTGCGGGCCGGGGACGCACCGGACACCGAAGGTGCTTCGGATTCCCTGGGTGCGCTCTTCCGCGCCGCCTGCGACCGGGGGCGGACCTGGGACGGCATGGCGCTGCTCACCATCGCCGCACGCCTCCGCCCGGTCTTCGACAGCGCCGGGGCGCCCGGTGCGGCGCTCGACCCCGTCATGCTCGCACCGGACGGCGCAGGGCCCCCGCTGATCTGCTTCCCCGCCCTCAGCGCGCTCTCGGGGCCCCAGGAATACGCGCGCCTCGGCTCCGGACTGCGGGGCCTGCGGCCGGTCTCGGCGGTGCGGCACCCGGGTTTCGGGCACGGGGAAGCACTGCCGGCCACGCTGGACGCCCTCGTCACCGCCCAGGCCGCCACCGTCCGCGCGGCCGCAGGTGACGGACCGTTGGTCCTGTTGGGCCGCTCGGCCGGTGGCTGGGTGGCCCAGGCCGTGGCCGAGCGACTGGGGGCCGAAGGCTCCGCCCCGCTCGCCGTTGTCCTGGTGGACACCTATCCCAGCAGTGACGACCGAGGGCAGGTACTCTCCGCGATGACGTCGGACATGCTGCACCGGGCGGCGGAGTTCCTCCCGGCCGACCCGGCCCGGCTCACCGCCATGGCCGGGTACTTCGAGCTCTTCGCCGGCTGGAAGCCCTCGCGGCTCGCCTCCCCCACCCTCTTCGTACGGGCCCAGGACTCGCTGCCCGGCACAGAGCCCGCCCCGGTCTGGGATCTGCCACACACCGAAGTCACCGTGCCCGGGGACCACTTCACCGTACTGGAAGAGCATGCCCGTACCACCGCGCTCGCGGTCCACCACTGGCTGGCCGATCCGGACCGACGAACTCCCGATGCCTTGCACCTGTCAGAGGTTCCCGACGGCCCGCGCTGACGCCCGAGGAGGCCGACTCCGCACATCGTGAGACGGAGGCGCGGGGCAATGGTGGTCACAGGTGAGTACCCGCGCTCATCACGCTTGCGGCCCGAGGCAGGAAACTCCGACCATGTTCGTCTGAGGTTCCCCGTTGCCCGGAGGGGCTGATCAGCTGGCCAGAGCGGGTTGGCGGGGTTTCAGGTTCGCTCGTTCGGTCGCTGCCGGCTCGGCGTAGTGCTTCTCTTCGAACTCATGGATTCAGGGACAGCCGCGGTCCTCGGAGCGGCGGTCGGCGCGTTACCGGTAGTTCGTTGAATCCGGCGGTAGAGATCAATGCCGTGTCCGGTGGTGACCGCGTCGATCAGGGCCTGGAGCTCAGCGGGCGGGTCCTTGTCCGTCCAGGCTTGCCACCATCGGTTGAGGGTGACGGCGGTGGTGAGCCAGGAACGGATGGCGCGTAAGGCCCTGGGCCAGCAAGGCTGTTGGGGCTGGTGGGACGGGGCCGGTCCCCCTCTCTGGCCCCTCGTCGGGGCACGGGTCCGGCGCGGTGGCATCCAGGGGTCCGGGTGGGGAGAACCACTGGCCCCAGCAGAAGGAGAAGGCGCAGTTGACCAGGGTCTGGTGGCGGCGGATGGCGCGGTCGGAGCGGACCTGGAAGTCGGCCCAGCCGAGTTCGTCCTTGATCTGCTTGTAGCTTTGCTCGATCCAGGGCCGCAGGCCGTAGAGGCGGACGATCTCGGCAAGGTCGGCCGGCGGGTGCGGGCTGGTGGTGGCATGGGGTGCTTCGGGGTGGGGCAGGTTGGTGGCCAGGTACCAGGTGGCCTTCTCCGGCAGGCCGGCTGGGTCGGTGGTGGCCACGACCAGTCGGCAGGGTGAGTCGGGGCCGTAGCCGCCCAGGCGGGCGTCAGCGGCCCACCAGGTCTCGGTGTGTCCGTCGCGGAAGTGACGCTCCACGGGTGTCCAGTCTCCGGGGCGCTTGGCATCGCGCCAGGTCAGGGCGTGGGCGGCGTCGACGGGGGTGTGTGGCTGGTCGGCCGGAGCCCAGGTGCCGCGGTGCGGCTCGAACGCGACCACGTAGGCCAGGCCGGCCTCGCGCAGTGCGAGGTACCAGTCGTCGCTGACCGAGGAGGCGCAGTCGGCGACCACCGCCCGGCAGCCGAAGCCCGCCTCCTTCCCGCGGGCCGCGAGGGCAGCAGCCGGTTGCGGTTTCGTGCGGAAGGCCGGATCGGAGCGGCCGCGGGAGAAATGATCGGGCGGGGGTGTACGGAGTCGCGTGCAGCGGGTAGTACACACGGCCGTCGGTCCACACCGTGGTCACCGTGACGATGCCGTTGTCCGTCTTGCCCAGACGGCCCAGCCACTGCCGGCCCACGTGCGCGGTCGCCGTGCCGTCCTTGCGGTCCCCGGAGTCGTCGATCATGATGACCCCACCATCGTGCGGAGCCGTCGCCGAATCTGCACACAGCAGCTCAAGCCGCCGGTCGTTGACCCGCTCGTCCTCCCAGGGAGACTCGGACAGGAAGAACTGCAGCCGCTGCACCCCCGGCATCCCCGCACCGGCCACCGGCCACCGGCTCCGCCCCTGCCAGACAGGTGATCGTCTTGTTCCGCTCCCGCGGCGCCAGCAGTCCCGTCAGGTACTCGCGAAACCCCCGCCGCTGTGCCAGGCCGAAGAAGAGGTCGTCGAACCGGGCCGCGTACTCCTCCAACGGCCCCGGCGCAGGCGGGCACGGACGGCGAGCAGTCATATCCAGCCTCCAGCAAGGCAGTTGACTCCTACCCACCGGCCTACGGCCAACCGACCCGACCTGTCGTCAACCCACACCACCGCCCAATTTAACGAACTACCGGTAATACTCCAGCTGTAGATCGCGATCTTCATGTCTGGGCGGCTTGTCGCCGGTAGTGGCTGGCCTGGGATCGAGCCTGGTGGCGGCGTCGCCAGTGGGGCCAGTCGAGCCGGTGGGTCCTGCCGTGGACGGGCCGGATGACGAGCGCGGTGAACAGGCGCTGGATTTCGTTGCAGGTGAGCGGTATCAGTTCGTCCGGCTTTGGGTGGCGGGCATGTTCGTCGGCGCGGACGACGGTGAGGAAGGCGTGGTCGAGCATCGCGAAGGTGACCCAGCGGTGCCAGGGCATCCAACGTCTGACCTGGTGTTCGTCCAGTCCGGCCAGGCCCTTGCCGGACTGGAAGGTCTCCTCGACGGTCCATCTGCGTCCGGCGACCCGCACCGGGGTGGACAGCGGCACCTGGGCGGCTGAGTAGCAGCGGTAGAAGGCGAGTTCACCGGTTGCGGCGGACGAGCAACTGGTGGTGGCCGGGCCGGTTGTCGGCGAGGTCGGCCAGGGCCCAGTCGTAGAAGCGGTGTCCCTTGGCTCCGGCGCCGGCGGAGAGTTTCTGCCAGGCCCTCCGCGGTAGCTTCTTGATCAGGGCGTCGGCGCGGAACGTCCCCGTGCGGGTGGTGATCTGGTGGTCACGGGCGACGGCGAGTACGTAGCCGACCTGCCGTTTCTCCAGGGCGACGCGCAGGTGCGGGTTGGCTCCGTAGGCCTCGTCGCCGGCCACCCGGGATGCGGGGACCCCGACGTCCAGCGCGTGGGTGATCATACGGACTGCGAGGGCGGGCTTCGTAGCGAAGGAGACGTTGTCGGGTGTCCCCGCGGCCCGGCAGCGGGCTGCGTCCTCGGTCCATGGGCGCGGGACATACAGCTCCCGGTCTATCGCCGCGTGCCCGAACGGAGTCGAGTAGGCAAGGTAGACGGCGACCTGGGAGTTCTCGATGCGCCCGGCGGTGCCGGTGTACTGGCGCTGCGCCCTCACCGTGTGCGTGCCTTTCTTCAGGTCGCCAGTCTCCTCCACGACCAGCACCGCATCCTCGTGGTGCAGGTGTTCGACGACGAAGCCGCGGATGTCATCGCGTACCGCGTCGGCATCCCACTCGGCCCTCGACAGCAGGTGTTGCAGACCGTGGGGGTTCGCGTCCCCGGCCTGCTCGGCGAGTGTCCAGCAGTTCTTGCGCGGCAGGTCCGACAACAGTCCGAGCACGAACGACCGTGCCCGGCGCCGGAATTCCACCCGGGTAAACCGTCCCGCGATACGGCCCCTCAGAGCCTCGAATGCTTTCTGCCAGCGGCAGGATCTATGCTGTGACCTGCGGCAACCGTCAGATTTTCTGTCTTCACACACCGATGATCACCGGTGGCCGCACCCGTTCCCGGACCAGCCCCTACCAGCAAGATCGGGATCTGGACCCGAGCATCGACTCTGGAGTTGAATCGGCTGATGGACATGTTCTCCCGAGAGATCCGCATGCCCCTCAGCGAGGTCGTCGCAGTGCTGCAGGACCTGAACGAGTTCGTCGTTTCTCTTGACCGGCTCGGATCCCGTCAGGCAGCCGGAACCGCCGACGAGTACACCGTCGGCACATTCATCGCAGACTGGGATGTCGCTCGGCGATTGGCCCGCGCCCGACGCGTCATCAGTGTCGCGCTGGATGCACAACTGAGCGAGGAAGACAACGCCGAGATCGACGCCCTGTGCGACCAGGGCCGCTTCTACGGCACGGACAGCGCCATCAGCCCCTCCGCTGAACAGTCCAGCTGAGACACCAAGCACATCGGACCGGACCGATCGAGGCGGAGATCAGTTCGCCCCTAGACCTGATGCCCGATGTGCTGAAGGCGCTGTCACGTTATTGAGTGGTTCTCTGACAGCGCGTGAGGCATGTGGCGGGGACCGGGCTTCGGGCCGGTGTTCAGGCCCCGGCGGGGCCGGAAGTGCGGTGAGATGCCGCTGAAGGCAGCCAGGAACCGTTGGGCCCCACCGGTACTGCGGAAGCCTTTCATCGCGCGTTCGCGCTGCCTTGTCGGCTGATGACTGTTCTCTGCCCGATTGTTCAGGCCCTTGTGCGAGCGGTGCTCAACGGAGGGCATGACCTCGCGGTGGGCCGCGCTGCAGGAGCGCAACTTGTCGGTGACGACCGCCCTGGGCACCGTATGGGTCTTCTTCAGCAGCCTGCGGAAGAAGCGCCGGGCCGCAGCGGTGTCCCGCCGGCTCTGTACGGGGATGTCCAGGACAGTGCCGTCGGGGTCCACGGCCCGCCACAGGTACTTCCGCTTTCCGTTGATCTTCATGAAGACCTCATCCAGGTGCCATTTGTCCCCGGGGCGGGGCCGCCGACGGCACAGCGCGCCGGCGTGGGTCTGCCCGAACTTGGCGCACCAGCGGCGGACCGTCCCATAGGAGACGAGCACGCCGCGCTCCAGCATCAGTTCCTCGACCTCGCGAAAGCCGAGCGGGAAGCGAAAGCACAGCCACACGCAGTGCGCGATGATCTCCACCGGGTACCGGTGCCCCTTGTACGACGGCGGCGCGCTGTCCACGGACGCCCCCTCCCGGCATGACCAACCAGAAGATCATCCCACCCGGTCAGTCAACGTGACAGTGCCCGAGTACGTGGTCACCGCCCGGACGCTGGCGGCCTGCCGGGCCGGCCAGAGCATCGCGGAAAAGCGGTTCATGGCCAGGCAACCGCCGACCTGTTCGCTGCGCTGCGCCGCCAGGATGAGGAACCGCTCGAAAGGCTGGAGGACAGCGTCGTCGATCAGGTTCGGGCCGTGGCGGCCGCGGCCAACGGCTTTCGCGTGGAGAACGGCGGTGGCTGGGCCGACGCGGCCCGCGCACGTTGCGGGCCGTCGCCAACCGGGTGCGGCGGTGACGGCAGGACCACACGGCACGCGGGGACCTGCTCACGCCGACTACCGCCACGGTGTGCAGTGGGCACGACGGACGGGAATGTGCGGTCGGTGAGACCGTCCGTCGGCGCGGCGGGCGCATCTTTGGCTGACGTGGCCGCGGTCGCCTGCCGTCGGCCAAGTGGCGGTCCCCGAGCACATCCTCGGATCGGCCGATGCGGTTCCGTTATCGGCCGAGCCAGGTCCGGTCACACAGCGGATCTAGCCTCAACGACCGTGATCGCTCAGCACGCGAGGTCTTCGGCATCCCGGTCCCGCGGCCCGGGCGGTCTGCCTCCGGCGGCGGACCCACTGCCGGCCTGTCCTGGCCGGCGTGGGACGGCGTGACGTTCCCACCTCGGAGTCATCGCGGGGCGGGCCTGTGTGCTCCAGCCCTTCGTTCCTTCATCCCCCGACGAAAGAGATGGCATGAGCATGTCCTTATCTCCCGGCAGACGAATACGTGCGGCCGCCCCGCTGGGGGCTCTCGCCATGGCCGCCGTAGTCACCGCGACCGGGATGCCGGGGGTGAGCCAGGCCGTCGCCCTGACCCCTGATGACGCTCCGGCAGGCTCAGGGAGGGCCCTGTCCGTTCCGGGGGCGAAGAGCGCCAAAACGGTGACGCTGATCACCGGCGACAAGGTGTCGATCGCCGCGGACGGCTCTGTCGCCGGGATCGAGAGGGCCAAGGGGCGCGAGGGCGCGTCGTTCTCGGTCCGGAAGGTCGACGGGCACAGCTTCGTCATACCGGGCGACGCGGCGCCGGCTGTCGCCCAGGGAAAGCTCGACCGGCGGCTGTTCGACGTGACGCAACTCGTCGCGTACGGGTACGACGACACGAGCCGGTCCGACCTGCCGCTGATCGTCACCTACGCCGGGGACGAGACACCCCCCGCGAGCGCCTTCCGCGACGCACGGGCCAAGGCCGGCCAGGAGCTGACCAGCGTCAACGGCGTGGCGCTACGGGCCGACAAGCACGGCCACTCCGCGTTCTGGGACACCTTCACCGACGGCGGGGACGGTGGACAGGGCACGGCGCGGCTGTCCGGCTCACCGGCGGTGAAGAAGGTGGTGAAAGTCTGGCTGGACGGCAAACGCCAGGCCGGCCTGGACAAGAGCGTGGCCCAGACGGGCGCGCCGACGGCCTGGGGCGCCGGGTTCGACGGCACGGGCGTCAAGGTCGCCGTGCTGGACACCGGCGTCGACCAGACGCACCCCGACCTGGCGGGCCAGGAGATCGCCGAACGGAACTTCTCCGACGCCGAGGACAGCGTCGACCGAGTCGGCCACGGCACCCATGTGGCCTCGACGGTGGCCGGTACGGGTGCCGGGTCGCAGGGCAGGTACAAGGGCGTCGCGCCGGGCGCGCGCATCCTGGACGGCAAGGTCCTGGACGACAGCGGCGGCGGCTGGGAGTCCGACATCATCGCGGGCATGGAGTGGGCGGTCGCCGAGGGCGCCCAGGTCGTCAACCTCAGTCTGGGCGGCACCGACACCCAGGGCATCGACCCGCTGGAGGAGACGGTCAACCGTCTCTCCGCCGAGACGGACACGCTGTTCGTCATCGCCGCGGGCAACGCGGGCAAGGACGGCGAGAGCACCGTCGAATCGCCCGGCAGCGCCGAGTCCGCGCTGACGGTCGGCGCGGTCGACAAGGCCGACAAGCTCGCCGACTTCTCCAGCCGCGGCCCGCGCGTCGGTGACGGAGGAGTCAAGCCGGACCTGACCGCACCGGGCGTCGACATCACGGCTGCCGCCTCCACCGCGAGCGAAATGGAGCAGGTGTTCCCCTCGGGGACGCCCGGTTACGCCACCCAGAGGGGCACGTCGATGGCCACTCCCCATGTCGCGGGCGCCGCCGCCATCCTGGCGCAGCAGCACCCGGACTGGACCGGCGAGCGGATCAAGGCGGCGCTCACCGCTTCCGCTGAGCCCGGCCCGTACAGCGCGTACCAGCAGGGCACCGGCCGCACCGATGTGGCCCGGGCGATCGGGCAGACCGTCGTCGCCGAGCAGGGGCCGATCGGCTTCGGCCGCCCGAAGTGGCCTCACACCGATGACGAGCCGGTGACGAAGGAGATCACGTACCGCAATCTCGGCACCGAGCCGGTCGTCCTGGACCTGGCAATCGAGGCACTCGGGATGGACGGCGGGCCCGCCCCCGAGGGCATGTTCGAGATGTCGTCGCGGCAGCTCACCGTTGCGGCGGGCGGTGCGGCGAGCACCACGGTGACCGCCGATACGCGCGTCGGCGGCGAGGCCTACGGCTCGTACGGCGGCTCGGTGACCGCAGTCTCGGCCGACGGCCGGACCCGGGTGCGCACCGCCTTCGGCGTGGAGCGCGAGATCGAGTCGTACGACCTGACCATCAAGCACCTGGACAACGACGGCAAGCCGACCGGCAAGGGTTTCACGACGATCGACGGCCGGGACCGCGACTACTACCAGGAGTTCGCCGACGCGACGGACGGCGAGATCACGGTGCGCCTGCCCAAGGGCGGTTATGCGCTCACCGGGATCCTCAACGCCAGTGGCGAGTCCGCCGCTCCCGACTCCCTCTTCCTGGCCCCGGCCCTGCAGCTGACCGAGGACACCACGGTCGTCATGGACGCCCGGGAGGCCAAGCCCACGCGCATCACCGTCCCCGACGCGGGAGCCGAGAACCACCACGCCCAGCTCATCCCGGGCTACACCCGCTCCGACGGGCAGCCCTTGGGCTTTACGCCGTCCATCTTCGACTTCCCCGATTTCCAGAGCTTCAAGGTCGGTCACATCGGCCCGGAGGCGCCGAAGGACGCGGCATACGCCCAGTACAGCGGTTTCTGGACACGTCAGCCGGCCGACGGGCGCGCAGTGAACTACCGTCTCGCGTGGAACCGTACGGGTTCGCTCGGCGGCTTCACCGCCGACGTCCGGCGCGAGCAGTTGGCCGAGATCGACTTCGCGGCCGGCAGGCCCGGCCCTGAGCCAACCGCTCAGGTCGCGGTGATGCCCCTGACACCCATCGGCGAGTTCGCAGCCGACTTCAGCACCCCCACCCAGCGCCAACTGCCGCTGCGGACCTCTGAATACGTCCTCGGCAACGGCGTCAAGTGGTCCTACTCCGTACACCAGTGGGAGTCGGGGAACGCGCAGATGGGAAGGTTCACGGCGTACCAGCCGAAGAAGAGCTACACCGCGCGGTTCAACGTCGGTGTCTTCGGTCCGCTCCTGCCCCCGGGTGAGGGTGAACCGCGGTGGGGGCGTCCCGGGATCGCGCGGAGCGGGAACACGATCAAGGCGCATCTGCCCATGTTCGGCGACAGTGACGGGCATGAGAGCAGCAGCGGCTACACGGAGCTGGAGAGTTCGCTCCGCGCCGACGGCGAAGAGATCCCCGCCGAGGGCGATCCGCTGGACATCGCCGAGTACACCGTCCCCGCCGGGGACGGCCGGTACGAACTGAGTGTCGACGCCTCCCGGGACCCCGAGCTACTCGCGGTAAGCACCCGCGTGCGGGCGCAGTGGACGTTCAGGTCGGCCGGCGTGTCCGGGGACAGTTGGGCCCGGCTGCCGCTGTCCGTGGTCCGCTTCTCCCCCGGGCTGTCACTGACCAGTACGGCGAAGGCCGGCGAGAGGTTCCAGGTGCCCTTCACCGTGGAGGGCACGGCCACCGCTCGGACAGCCAAGAAGCTGGAGTTCGAGGTGTCCTACGACGACGGCAGGACCTGGACCACGGCCAGAGCCGTCAACGGCACCCACCTGTCGCTGAACCACCCCGCGCAGCCGGGCACCGTCTCCCTGCGTGCCAAGCTGACCGACCGTGACGGCAACACCCTGGTCCAGACGATCGACCGCGCCTACCTCACGGTCCGGTAGGGCGAGGGCAGCAGAGCGAGGGCCGAAGGGCCCGTTCCGACAGGGCCCGGGTCGAAGACCCGGGCCCTGTCGGTGTGGTCGCGCTCCGGTGGACGGCCTTGGGACCACCGGAGCGGTCACCCGGTGAGGGAGGCCACGCGCGGCAGCCTCCCTCAGCGGCGAAGGCCGGCTCAGTTGGAAATGGGTCCACTCGATCTGGTGATCAGGATGATAGGAGCCTGGTGACGGGAGACTGTCACGCCACCTGGACGGTCGGCCGGTGGGCCCGCATCACCGGGTGGCGTGGTCCGCCTGCTTGATCAACCGTGCCACGGCCTGTGGTTGGGAAACGGTCACGGCATGTGAGGCCTTGACTTCCCGGGTGTGGGAGCCCGCGCGGTCGGCCATGAGGCGCTGTGCGGCGATGGGGATGTTGAGATCCCGCGTCGTGGTCAGAGCCCATGAGGGGGTCGTCTTCCACGCGGCTTCCGTGGCGGTGTCGTTGAGCGCCGCGTCGGTGATGGGGCGTTGGGTGGCGGCCATCAGTTCGGTGGTCCTGCGGGGAACGTCCGCCGCGAACTGGCTGTGGAAGGCCTTCTGCTTGATGTAGAGGTCGGTGTGAGCTGTCCCGAGTTTCGTAGAGTCCGCGGAGTGTCCTGAGTTTGGTGGAGTCGTGTCGCTTGGTTTTACGCTACAGGTGCTGCACGTAGTTCGTACTCGACCGGAGTGAGCATTTCCAGGCCGAGTGTCTGCGCTGGCGGTTGTGGAAGATCTCCAGGTACTCGAAGAGGGCCGTGGACAGTTCCAGTCTGGTCCGCCAGCGCCGGCGGTTGAGCAGTTCCACCTGGACCGGGCCCAGAAGGACTCCCTCATCGCGTTGTCCACGCAGTCCCCGATCGAGCCCATGGACGGCAGAAGACCGGAGGCGCGGGCCCGTTCGGTGAACGCCCAGGAGCCGAACCGCACTCCGTGATCGGAGTGGATGATGGTGCCGCCGGGCTGGGGACGGCGGTTGCCGATGGCCATGCTCAGTGCGTGGGTGGCCGATGCGGCGGTCGGGGATGCGTCGATGGACCGGCCCACCACCCGGCGGGCGAAGGCGTCCAGGACCACCGCGCAGTACACCTTGCCCTCCGTCGTGGGATGTTCGGTGATGTCGGTGACCCACAACTGGTTCCGGGCGTGACGGGTGAAGTTGCGTTCCACCAGGTCGGCGGCCGACGGTGCCTGCGGCCTGGGCCGCCGACGGGTGCGGTTGCCCGGCAGGCCGTGCAGGCCGGCCCGCTGCATCAGCAGTTCCACGGCGCCATGGTGCACGTGGATGCCCAGGCCCAGGGCGAGCTCGGCGTGCACCCGGCGGGAGCCGTAGGTGCCGCGTGAGGCGGTGTGGATGCCGATGATGGCCTCGGCCGGCCAGGCGTGCCGGACCGTGCGGGCCGAGGGCGGGCGGTTCTTCCAAGCGTAGTGGCCGGACTCCGCGACGTGCAGTGCGCGGCTGGCCGGCTGGACCGGCAGGTCCTCGTCAGCCATCACGCGGATGGCTTCGTACCGCCTTTGGGGCGGGTCGCCTCGCCGAGGAGTTCCGCGGCCCGGCGGTGGATGGCCAGCTCGGTCTCGAGCTCGGCGATGCGCTTGCGGGCCGCGGCCGGCTCAGCCTGATCGCTGCTGGTGGTGCCGGGGATCTGCCCGGTGTCGATCAGGTGCCGGCGGCGCCAGTTGTAGATCGTCTGGTCGCTGACGCCCAGGAGCTGGGCGACCTCGGCGACCTTGCGGCCGGATGCGACAAGGTCGAGGACCCGGCGGCGGAACTCGGGCGGATAGCTGCGGGGCATGACGGCCTCCGGATGCTGCTGGATCGGTCAATCCTCCAGCAACCCGACTCCACCAGACCCGGGGCAGACCATCGCTGGGCCTGTAGTCGATCCAGCTTCAACTCCGCAAGCACGAGCTCAAAGGACTCGCCGGTCGCAACGCCGCCCACCTGGCCCTGGCCGCCAACGTTCCTGCGTCAATCCTCACTGAAGTCACCGGCACCAGCGTGAGCAATGCAACCCGGTGGGTCACCCTGGCCAAGCGCGACTGGACCGGCTGCATCAGCAGCCGGCGAAGCGGCGGCCAAGAAGTCGGTTTCTCTCGTGGGTGAGCCCCGACATCATGGCGTCGGTAGGGTCACATGCGAGAGGACGAGTGCGGCAGGTGTCTGGAGACGAGCAGACAGATCTCACAGAGCTGTGGCAGCAGCATTGGCCCAGTTGCCCTCCGGTCGGGTACAAGCTCCGAGACCCGTATCGGGACGTCTGGGTACGTTTTCACAGCCTGCCGGAGTCGAAGCGATATGCGGAGGACGAGAGCGAGTACACCGTCGTCCTGGAGCGTTACAACACCGTCCTCGATGAGTTGTTCGCCGGTGCGGACGTGTATGTCATCACTCCGCTCTGGACGACCGAAGCCGAGGTTCCGTCATCGGAAGCCGTCACGGGGTACTGGCAGAGCCTGCTGGTGGAGGACGATCCTGACCCTGAGTTCCGCACGTACTGCCACCTCTTCGCCGCCCGCCGGCCCTGGCAGCGCGGCTGCATCGACAACTTGCTCCGGGATACCGCCGACGACAAGGTGGCGGGAATCCTCATCGCCGACACCCGCATGCAGCGCATCCACCACCCCTACGACGGTGGCGCCGACGTCTTCCTCGCCACACCCGAAGAACGGGACGCGATGCGCGGTCGGCATGCCGACTGGCTTTCCAGTCATCCCTCGGGTCTCTGACCGGCTCGGACCGCCGCCCCGCTCAGAACGGTCTTCACCGCAAGCACCGGGTTGAAAGGCTCCACGAGTTCCTCGGTGGCGACGGCCCGAGGCGGGCGGGTGCATCACCCTCCAGCAACGCGCCCACGTACTCGATGGCCTCCGCGGGCGAGAGCACAGGCAGCCTCTGGCGCAGTGTCCGCACAGCATGCGTTCGTCCGCGCGTAGCGGCGACTCCGCGGAGCGCGACGTGTAGATCGTCCACTGCGGTGCGCACCGGCAGCCCGCGTATCCGGGCCCGGTAGTCGACCTCCCACTCTCCGGTTACCGCGGAGACGACGCCGATCTGGTGCAATCCCCCGTCGACGCGGTCGACCAGATACGGCCCATTGCCGATCAGCGCGTACTTCGAGTTCCGGGTGCGCACGAAGTCCTCGGACTGCCAGGAGACGATCCACACCAGCTCGTGCTCCTTGACACGGACCACGGCCGTCCTCACTGCTTCCGCGCTTACAGCCCGCCACTGCTGATAGTCGCGTTCCAGCTGCTCTTCGACAGCCCGAACGGCGGCTTCTCGCTCGATCACGCGTGCAGCATCCCGTACCGACCCGGTTTCGACCAGCGAATTCCCACAGCTCAGGGCCACGCAGAGGGGACCAACGAACCTTCTCGCCCAGGAATACAGCAGCTGAAGAACAAATGCTCTGCGCCAGTACCGCTGCGTACCCAGGGCATCTGCGGCCCCCCGCGACAAGGGCTACGAACCCAGCCCCGACACCTGCATGACGTCCACGGCCCCGGTCATCCGCCGGCTGGCCGCGTAGACGAACCCTGTCCCAGCCACACAGGCCGGGACGGGACCCACCCGGGCGGCCGCAGCACCGGCAAAGGCCGGCCGCCCACTCCCTCACCTCTTTTCGAGATCAGGAGAGAACCCAGCATGCGGCATCGCCCCAGGGCGGCTTCAAGTTCCGGGATCGTGTAGATCGTCGGGGCCGTTCGCGGGTGGGGCTGAGCTGGGGCTTTGGCAGAACTCAAACCGCCGTTCCCCATCGCGTGGAGATCATGACCCGACTGCGTGCACAGTGCAACCATGTGGGGCTCCAGGCCCTCCGGAGCAGTGCCGCTCGGCCGACCTGATCGGCTGCAGCGTCATGGGTTTTCTCGTCACTCCACAGCGTGGCCGATGAGTTTGCGGCTCCCGGCCGGTCCAAGCTCGTGACAGCCCAGGAAAGGAAAGTGCCATGTCGGAGCTTCTCGTCGACTTCATCACCTCCCTCGACGGTTACGCATCGGGAGAGGGGTGGCCCGGGTTCTGGGGCCTCGAGGGCCCGGAGTACCTCGCATGGCTCGGCGAGCAGCCCGAGGTCACCTACCTGATGGGAGCGAACACCTACCGCCTGATGTCGGGCTTCGCCGCGGGCGAGGTCCCGAATGGCCAAGACGAGTTCAGGCCCGAAGAAGAGGCGTCCGTCGACGAGCTCACGCAAGCGTCCAAGGTGGTGTTCTCCTCCTCACTCGAGGAGCCACTGACGTGGGCCAACTCCACGCTCGTCCGCGACGACGCCGTCGAGGCGGTCCGCGCCATGAAGTCGAGTGGCTCGGGGCTCCTCAGCACGATCGGCAGCCTCAGCCTGTGCCGGTCCCTGCTGCGAGCCGGACTCGTCGACCGCTTCCGGGTCGTGATGTTCCCGGTGATCACCGGGGCCACGGGCGAAGAACGCATCTACGACGGCTATCCGGACGTTGCCCTCGAGATGATCGAGCACCGCACCTTCGACGGCCGCATCCAGCTGGTCGAGTACAAGCCCCGCGTGCTCGAGCACCCGCCGCTCGGCGTCCCTGCGTGACGTCGCCGCGTCCGCCGGTCTGAACGGCCGCCAGGCCGGCGCCGGCGGGCGCGGAGCAAGACCTCATAGAGGGCGAACGGCCAACGTCAGGACGCCCGGTCCATCGTCGCTGTGCGGCGGGATGAGCTGACCCCGGTTTCGTGGAGTCCCTGAAGCCAGGGCTTATGATCCTGGCCCGAAGGAGAACCACGAGCAGTGCCAGCACCACGCAAGTACCCGGACGAGCTCCGCGAGCGTGCCGTCCGAGCGGTCCGCACCACCGGCCGTCCGATCGCGCATGTCGCGAAGGACCTGGGCATCCACAAGGAGGCCCTGCGCGGCTGGGTCCGCCAAGCCGAGGCGGACACCGGCGAACGCCACGACCGGCTGACCACCGCCGAGCGGGAAGAGCTGAGGCAACTCCGCCGCGAGAACGCGGAGTTGAAGCGGGCGAACGAGATCCTGAAGGCCGCGAGCGCGTTTTTTGCGGCGGAACTCGACCGTCCCCGGACGAGGCCGACCAGGTGATCGAGCACCTCAGGGACAAGGGCCTCGGGGTCGGGTTCGCGTGCCGGGTGCTGGGACTGTCCCAGTCGGCGTACTACGCCCGCAGGAAGCGGCCGAAGTCGGCCCGACGGCTGCGGGACGAACAGCTCATGCCGCTGATCGAGCAGGTTCATGCCGAATCGGGCGGTACCTATGGCGGCCGCCGGGTAACCCGCGCGCTGCGGCGCAAGGGCGTCGACGTGGCCCGCTGCACCGTCGAACGGCTGATGCGTGAGCTGGGCCTGGAGGACGTCATCCGCGGGCAGCGGCGGCGGACCACCGTACCGGAGCCGTCGGCGCCCCGCCCGCCGGACCTGGTCGACCGTGACTTCACCGCCTCCCGGCCGGATCAGCTGTGGGTGGCGGACATGACGTATGTCCGCACGTGGTCGGGGTGGGCTTACGTGGCGTTCGTCCTGGACGCGTACTCGCGGATGATTGTCGGCCGGCAGGTCGCGAACCACATGCGGACCGAACTGCCGTTGGATGCCCTGGAAATGGCGTTGTGGAGACGGAGGACCAAGAAGGACTCCGGCCTCATTCATCACAGCGACCGCGGGTCTCCATACGTATCAATTCGGTATACCGAGAGGCTGGCCGACATCGGGGCTTCGGCCTCGGTCGGCTCGGTCGCGGACAGCTACGACAACGCGATGGCCGAGGCGCTGAACGGCACCTTCAAGGCCGAGCGGATCGAGATGCAAGGCCCCTGGAGGGACGTCGACCAGGTCGAGCGGGCGATCTTCCAGTGGGTCACCTGGTACCACGAGGAACGGCTCCTCTCCGCCCTCGCCTACGTACCGCCCGCCGAATACGAACGCGACCGGTGGCGACAACAGGAAGCCGCCCCGCAGTCCGTCTGAAACAAGACCACCGGACTCTACGAAACTCGGGACAGCTCAGTTCGGAGGTGCGGAGGAAGTCGGCGACCTTGCCCGGCATATCGAGGGTGACCGGCAGTTCTGGGGCCGGGATGCCCGAGGCGCCGGCCGTGTGCGCGGGCAGGAGGTCGGCGACGGCGGTGCGGATGGCGCCGCGGCTGACGCCATGGTCGCGGGCGAGGGCGGCGATGGAGCGGCCCTCCAGGTACGCGGCGCGCACGGCCTCGGTCTTGTCGGCCGCCACGGTGGGGCGGCGGCCGCCCTTGCGGCCCTTGGCCTCGGCGGCCCGCAGCCCGTCGTACGTCAGCTCCCGCTGGAGCTCGCCGACGGCGGCGCGGGTCTGCACCATGAATTTCACGGTGGACAGTAGCTCGCCGGTGCGGGGTGGCGGGCGGTGAGGTCCATCGCGGAGAACGCGCCGTCGTGGATGCGCAGCGCCACCTGGTCGCGGTGGAGGACGTCGAGCACGTCGAGGATGTGCCCGGTGCTGCGCACGAGGTGGAACATCTCGGAGATGTGCACGGTGTCGCCCGGCCGCGCGTACGTGAGCAGCTCGCGGAACTTCGGCCGCCGGAGGGGATGGAGACGGCTGGAGGTGCCCGGCTCCTCCTCGAAGACGACCGGGTCCTCGATCCCGGCCTCGTCCAGGACAAGGTTCTGCCGGGTGGTCGACTGCTGGTCGGTCGAGACCCGCTTGTATACCAGGTTCGCCACCGGAGGGCCCCTTCCGTACGGAGGATCGGACCCTATCTGTCGTCAAACCTGTCAGTAATCACCATCGGATCTGATTGGATTCGGGCCCCGGCCGACCCCGGAAATCCGCAGGTTCATTGGACGCCCGGTCCGCTTGAGCTCGCCATCGTTTGCCAACGCTTGAGGTGGTGTCAGGGGTCAGGCACATCGACGGCGGCAAGTCGTCAGCGGCTGACGAGAAGGCCGTCCACCAGGGCCCGGAGCCCGTCCTGGTAGGTGTCCTCGGCGGTCAGCGGCGCCCAGCGGTCCGCGGCCTGCGCCAAGCGGGGCAGCTCGCTCGGGTCGAGATCGGCGAAGACCTGCTCCCGGTAGGTCGCGCGGTCATCGTCTGCGCGCCGCCGAGCCGCTGTTGTCCTGACCACGATCTCTCCGGCGGTGTAGTACCAGATCGAGCGGTAGCCGTGCACGGCCCGGTCGAGGGAGAGGCCGCATTCAACCAGGCCGTCAACGATCTGCTCGACGAACCACAGTGCGGATGTGGACATCAGGTCGTCGGCGGTCAGTACCTCCACGATCCAGGGACAGGCGGCGAGCGCCTCGTGGATCGCGGTGGCGGCGGCGACGATCCGCTCGCGAGGGTGGGCCGGCAGTTCGGGTCGGCGCAGTGTCCGTGCGGCGTAGTCGTCCAGCAGGAGGACGAGCAGTTCTTCCTTGTCGCGGACGTGGTGGTAGAGCGCCATCGGCGTGCTGCCGACCTCCGTGGCCAACCGCCGCATGGTCAGTCGGTCCACGCCTCCCTCGGTCACGATCCGGCGGGCTGTCTTGATGATCTCCTCGCGAGAGATACGGGGAGGTCGGCCCAGGGTTTTGCGTGGTGCGGGCGGTTGCGGCATGCCCCCCATCATCCCCCAGGTGTCGACAACGGCCACCCCTGACGCTAACTTTTCTTACATGTATAAAAACTCTCGGGAGAGGCCAAGCGTGGTGCTGGCGGCAGCCGCCGTCGCCCAATTCGTCGTCGCCCTGGACATGTCCGTGGTCAACGTCGCGTTACCCGCGATCCGCACCGCGCTGGGATTCGCGCCGCTCGACCTGTCGTGGGTCGTGCACGTGTACGCGCTCACGTTCGGCGGGTTCCTGCTGCTGGGGGGCCGCGCCTGCGACCTGTACGGCCGGCGTCGGATGTTCGTGCTGGGACTGACCGTCTTCGGGCTGTGCTCGCTGGCAGGCGGACTGGCCCAGACGCCCTGGCAACTGATCGCCGCACGCGCCGGGCAGGGCCTGGGCGCCGCCGCAGCCGCGCCGGCCGCGCTGGCGATGCTCACCACCACCTTCACCGAAGGCCCCCAGCGCGTCCGCGCGCTCGGAGTGTGGAGCGCGGTGAACGCCGCAGGTGGCGCGCTGGGCGTGCTGGCAGGCGGGCTGCTGACCGAGTACGCGGGCTGGCGCTGGGTCATGCTGATCAACCTGCCCATCGTCATGGCGGCTCTCGTGCTCATCCCCGCAGGGGTGCCCGCCGGAACAGCACCCGCCCAGCGCGAAAGGCTGGACGCGCTGGGCGCCGTCCTGGCGACCGGCGGAGTCGGGCTGCTGGTGCTCGGTGTCGTCCGCACCGACACCCTTGGCTGGGACTCCCCGGTCACGTGGGCGACCCTCGCTGCCGCGGCCGTACTGCTGACCGCCTTCGTCTTCGCCGAGTCGAGGGCCGACGCACCGCTGCTGCGCCTCGGCCTGCTGCGCAGCCGCTGGGTCGCCGGCGCGAACGTGCTGGTGTTCCTTGCCGCGGCCGGGCAGTTCACGGCGTTCTACTTCGTGTCCCTGTACATGCAGCAGGTCCTGGGCATGGGTGCCGCAGCGACCGGCACCGCATTTCTGCCCTTCTCCCTGGGCCTGGTCGCGGGAACCATCGTCGCGACCCACATCACCGCGGCACGCACCCCCCGTGTGTCCCTGGTGCCCGGCGCCCTGCTGGCCGCCGCGGGCCTGGCCTGGTTCGCCCTCATCAGTCCCGACGGCAGTTTCCTCACCGACGTGCTCGGCCCCTCCCTCGTCACCAGCGTCGGCGCCGGACTGGTCCTGGCTCCGGTCGCCGCCGCCGCGACCACCGGCGTCGCTGCGCGTGAGGCCGGCATGGCCTCCGGCCTTATGAACAGCTCCCGCCAACTCGGCGGCTCCATCGGCCTGGCTGCCCTGGCCACCATTGCCGCGCACCACACCGGCACAGCCACCGACCCCGCCGCGCTCAACGACGGCTACGCCCTGGGCCTGGCCATCGCCGCCGCCGTTTTCGTGCTCGCGGCGGTCGTGGCGATCGGTGTGCTGCCGCGCCGCCGGCCCGTCACACCTCTCCCGCAATCCACCGCCCCCGCGGAGAACCAGATGGAAGGAACACCGTCATGAAGACCACCACCGTCGACCTGTTCGCCTCGGCGCTGCACTTCCACCCCGACGGCGACGTCCGAGCCGTCGAACGGCAGATGACGAACGGCGGCTCCGACGCCTGGCAGATCGCCACGTTCCACGTGGAGACCGACGCCGACGTCCACGCCGACCACTGGGAGATGCACCCGGAAGCCGAGGAGGCCGTGTGCTGCCTGGCCGGCGGTGTCCGTCTCTACTTCCGTCCCGACGGGCCCGGTGACGCCGAGGAGATGGTGCAGTTGCAGGAAGGCACCGCCGTGATCGTCCCCCGCGGTCGCTGGCACCGCCTGGAACTGGACGCCCCCAGCGACCTGATGTCGATCACTCTTCGCAACGGCACCCGCCTCGAAAAGCGAACCGACACCCCCTGAGCGGACGGTGGCCCGACAATGTGCTGCCGGGCCACCGCAATCGCCCGACGGCTTGGCGGCGCCTGGTCCGTCGGCACACGCGCTCGCGGGTGACATCGCGCACCCGGCCGACACCCGGCAGCCCAGGACCGCGGCCATGTGTACGTCCTGTTGTGCTCCATCACGTTGGCCGTGCCCGACCAAGGCTCTGTGATCCGGTCCAGGCGGGTCACGCCGCCTGGCCGTAGTCATCTGGCGCGGGCGGCCCGTCGCCGCGCAGCGGGCTGAAGTCGACATCGAGGTGTGGGTCGTACGGTCCGGGCTGGATGCCGATTTCGTGAGTGGAGTATTCGCCGAAGCGGCGGATGGGCGTTGTCACGTTGGCTGACCGGCCTGGGATGACCTTGGAGTTGGTTGTGCCGGGGAGGGGTTCGCTCGTGTCGTCCGCGTCACCGCCATACCAGGGCCACCGATACCCGGTCGAGGTGATCGCGCACTGCGTGTGGCTGTACTTCCGTTTCCCGCTCAGCTTCCGCGAGGTCGAGGAGCTCATGCTCGAGCGCGGCGTGCT
>NZ_JAGMUJ010000070.1:33443-102316 GCF_019049255.1 Streptomyces sp. AC558_RSS880
CCCGGCCGGGCGACACGTGGCACCTGGAAGAGGTCTTCGTGAGGATCAACGGTGAGTTGACGTACCTGTGGCGGGCGGTGGACGCCGACGGCACCGTCCTGGACATCCTCGTGCGGAACCGGCGGGACAAGGCCGCGGCCCGGCGCTTCTTCCGCCGCCTGCTGGAGACGACCCCCGCGGCGCCCCGGGTGATCGTCACCGACAAGCCGCGCTCCCACGACGCCGCCCACCGCCACCTGATGACCACCCCCGACTACCGAGCCGAGATGACCATCCGCTTCGCCATCTGGAACCAGATCACCCGCGCCGCCGGCCAGCCCGCCGAAGCCTGAGCACCGGCCCGGAACCCGGCCCCTCCCCACGCCCCGACGCACCGCCAGAGACCCACCCACCCAATAATGTGACAGCGCCGAAGCAGACCTTCACCGATCCCCGGCTCTGCACCGTGATCGTCGACCGCGTGACGTTCAACGCGCACATCGTCGAGACCGGCACTGAGTCCTACCGGTTCACCCAGACCCAGCGCAGGCGGCGCCGCAGCTGACCCTTGCCTCGACCCTCGGCAAGGCTGTCCCATAGCCTCCGTCTGAGACCGCAGGTGATCGCTCGATGGAAGAATCGGGTCCGTGACGATCGTATCTGGGGACTTTGAACTGACCATGGATGAACTGCGCGTCGTCGCCCACTACGTTCTGGAGAGCGCTGAGGAAGTTCTTCCTGTGTTCGAGGACGCCAACCCCGGTGATCCTCGGCCTCGTGCAGCCATCAACGCCGCACGGGAGTTCGTGAACGGCGCTAGAAGGACCAAACTTCAGCGCATCACCTCCTTGGATGCCCACCGGGCGGCAAAGGAGGCGACCACGGAGGGCGCACGGCTCGCTGCGCGCGCTGCTGGAGATGCCGCCTCTGCGGCCTACCTCCATCCGATCGCGAAAGCCACCCAAGTGGGTCACATCCTGAGAGCCGCCGCAAGCGCCGCGCGCGTTGGAGAATTGAGTGCGGACGATGATTTCGGCGTCGGGCTCCGGCTGATCGAGGAGGCCCGGCAACGCGCCACACCCGTCCTGATCGATGTTCTGAACAGATACCCTCTGGCGCCGACTGGCAAGAGCCGTGTTGCACAGCTCATGACCATCCTGGACGCGTCCCTGCGCATGCCCCGCCAAGCCGAGGGTTAGCTACGGCGCCGCAGCTGACCCTCACAGATGACCGCGGCCGGCTTCCCTGACGGGAGGCTGGCCGCAGCCGTTCCGGGTCCGGCCGCCGGGTCCCAGTACCGCCGGACCAACGCCCGTTCTCGTCCAGCCACCGCGGATACTGGGCGGTCCACGGTCTGAGTCGAGCCGGTTCGGCAACCTCCACGCACCTGTCGGGGGCGCGCTGACGGCAGGCTGGCCGAGGCTTCCAAGCTACCGCGAGACCCCACCCTCATGGCCAGCGGAACCACTCGATCGAAGTGAGGCCAAATCACCTTGCTACGGGGGCGTGAATCACACCGCTTCACGCCCCCGCCAGTCCAACCATGGAGCCAGAACACTTCCGTCGACTGGAGCCCAAGAACGTCCTTACTGGCTCTAACAAAAGCGATTTGATCATGTGACTGTCGACTTGATCGTTCGTTGATGGGGGCATGGGGAAGCGTCAGTCGCGGCCGTGGATCGTGTCGGACGAACTGTGGTCGCTCATCGAGCCGTTACTGCCCGAACCGCCGCCGAAGCAGGTGAAAGGGCGGCCGCGGGTGCCGGACCGGCAGGCTCTGTGCGGGATCCTGTTCGTCCTGCACACCGGCATCCAGTGGGAGTACCTGCCCCAAGAGCTCGGGTTCGGCTCGGGCATGACGTGCTGGCGGCGCCTGGCGGCCTGGAACGAGGCCGGCGTCTGGGACCAGCTGCACCAGGTGCTGCTGAACAAGCTGCGGTCGAAGAACCAGCTGGACTGGTCCCGGGCGGTGATCGACTCTCCCCCTGGCTTCGCCGGGGGCACCCCCACCCACGTCCGGGCCGCACGCAGGGGCCCAAAAGCGGGCCCAGCCCGGTCGACTGCGCACGGCCGGGCAGCAAGCACCACGTCATCACCGACGGCCAGGGCATCCCGCTCGCGGTGTCGCTGACCGGCGGGAACCGCAATGATGTCACCCAACTTCTGCCGCTGTTAGACAAGATCCCGGCAGTGGCGGGAGCCGTGAGCCGGCCTCGCAGGCGGCCCGACACGCTCTTCGCGGACCGCGGCTACGACCACGACAAGTACCGCCGACTCCTTCGGCAGCGCGGGATCCGCCCGGTGATCACCGAACGTGGCCAGCCGCACGGCACTGGCCTGGGCACCTTCCGCTGGGTCGTCGAGCGGACGATCCCCTGGCTGCACGGCTTCCGCCGCCTACGCATCCGATGGGAACGACGCGATGACATCCACGAGGCCTTCCTCGGACTCGCCGTCTGCCTGATCACCCATAGGCACGTCCAGAGGCTTTGTTAGGGCCAGTTAGAGGCCATCACCATGACGACGAGGCACGGGTAAACACCTGTGACTCAAAGGCGCTGTGCGGCGGCCTCACTCTCGGTCGCTGCCCGCTGGATCTGCAGGCGGCCCAAGGACCTTCCCCAGGAGATTCACCAGGCTGTTCAGCTCGTCCGGCGACAGCCGCGCGAACGGAGTCAGCGCCAGCGTCACCTCGATGACCGCGGACCGCACCCGTCGGCCCTCCTCCGTCAGCGCCACCACACGTGAACGGCGGTCTGCCGGGTCGGCGGAGCGTTCGACGAGGCCCCGGTTGGTGAGCTGGTTCATGACGAAGCTGAGGTTGGGCGCGTTGCAGTAGAGGCGGGCGGCCAGCTCTTTCATCGAAGGCGGCGCCTGGTCCGGGTCGATCGCCCAGAGTGCGTGGGCGGTCGCGTGGGTCAGACCGTGTTGGGCCAGGACGGCTTCGATGCGGTCACTGGTCTGCATGAACAGCTCGTGGTTGGCCACTACCGCCGTCTCGAGGGCGCTTCGCGTCATGGCCTCCATCCTAGCCTTTTTTACTTCGAGCCTCGAAGTGTATGTTGTTTCGAGGCTCGAAGCATTGCGAGGGCGGGACCGCTCCGTCTCCGCTGCCCACGTCTCGTCGTCCTGCCGACGCCTGCCCGCTCCGCCGTGGTCCGGCACCGGCCACCGAACAGGAAGCACTCACACATGCACGACTACACGAACACGACCGCCCTGGTCACCGGCGCTTCGAAGGGGCTGGGCGAGGCATACGCCCGGGAGCTCGCCTCCCGAGGCGCTCACTTGATCCTGGTGGCACGGTCGGCCGACGCACTTCACGCCCTTGCCGAGGAGATTCGGTCGGCGCGTTCCGTCCGAGTCGACGTGGTTGCCACCGACCTCTCGGACCGTCGGTCGGCGCAGAGGGTCGTCGATGCCGTCGATGAACTCGGCCTGGACGTGGATCTCCTGGTCAACAACGCCGGGCTCGGGGCCGTGGGCCCTTTCCTCCACCGCCCCCTCGAACCCACCCTCCAGTCCGTCGACGTGAACATCACCGCGCTGGTCGGCCTGGTGTACCTCCTGGGCGCCCGCATGGTCGAACGCGGCCGCGGCGGCATCGTCAACGTCGGCTCCACCGCCGCCTTCCAGCCCATGCCGTACCAGGCGAGTTATGCGGCGACGAAGGCGTTCGTGCTCTCGTTCACCGAGGCGCTCGCCGAGGAGGTACGAGGTACCGGTGTACGCGTGATGGCGGCCCATCCGGGAGCGACCGACACCGGGTTCTTCGACCGTACGACCGCGTCCATGAACCCGAAGTCCACGGACGCCCCCGCCGACGTCGCCGCCAAGACGCTCGACGCCTTCGCACGCGGCCGATACCTCTCCTTCCCCGGCCGCGCCTCCCAGCGCGCCGGAGTCCTCGTGCCGCGTCTGCTGCCCCGCAGCACCGTCGCCCGCCTGACCGGCAGCCTCAACCGCAAGTTGGGGCTCCAGGACGTCAGCGACCTCGACCCCGCACGGGAGAAGTGATGACCACGCTGAACGAGCCGCTGCGGCTGAGCAACGGCTCCGTGCTGCCCAACAGGATTGCGAAGGCCGCGATGGAGGAGTTGCTGGCCGTGCCGGGACAACTGCCCGGTGACGCGCTCCTCACGCTCTACCGCCGTCTGGCCGCGGGAGGCGCCGGGCTCCTGATCACCGGACACGTCATGATCGACCGCAGAGCGGTGGCCCAGCCCGGCGACGTCGTCCTCGAACACGACACGCCACTGGAGCCCTTCCGGCGCTGGGCGGAGGCCGGTCAGTCGGCAGGTGGACAGATCTGGATGCAGATCAACCATCCCGGGCGTGTCATACCCAAGGACCTCACCCGCACCACCTGGGCCCCGTCGGAGGTGCCGATCGACGTCGGCGGTTTGTCCGGCATGTATCCGACCCCCCGGCCGATGACCGCCCAGGACATCGAGGAGACGGTGGAGCGCTTCGCCGTGACCGCGCGACGGGCCCGGGAGGCCGGATTCGACGGGGTCGAGATCCATGCCGCCCACGGGTACCTCCTCTCCCAGTTCCTCTCTCCTCTGGTGAACCGGCGCGACGACCGGTGGGGCGGCGACCTGCCCAACCGCGCCCGCCTGCTCCTTGATGTCGTGACCGCGGTCCGCGAGCGCGCCGGTAGGGGCCTTGCCGTGGGCGTGAAGCTGAACTCGGCCGACTTCCAGCGCGGCGGCTTCGACACCGACGACGCACGTGACGTCATCAAGATGCTGGCCGATGCGGGAGTTGACCTCGTCGAGCTGTCCGGCGGCAGCATCGAGAGTCTCGCCACGGCCGGCGCTCCCGCGGACGGCCGCACCCTTGCCCGCGAGGCGTACTTCCTGACACTCGCCGAGCAACTCCTGGCCGCCTCGCCCCTGCCGTTGCTGCTGACCGGCGGGATCCGGCGACGCGTGGTCGCCCAACAGGTGATCGACTCCGGAGTCGCCGTGGCAGGGATGGCCACGGCGCTGGCGATCGACCCCACCCTGCCCAGACAGTGGCTGGCCGGACATGAGGCGCAGGCGACTTTGCCCCGCACACGGATTCGGAACAAGACTCTGGCAGCCGCAGCCCTCCAGGCCGTCACCTCACGCCGACTCGCCCGCCTCGGGCGGGGCAAGTCGTCGAAGACGCCCTACTCCCCCGCCGCCGCCCTCCTCCTCGAACGGCTCGTCCGCGCCCGACGCCGGCGCAGCTACCTGAAGTGGCACACGCCCGCCTGACTGGCCCTGACAAAGCCTCTGGACGGCGTTGTCACGTTGGCTGACCGGCCTGGGATGATCTTGGAGTTGGTTGTGCCGGGGGGTTCGCTCATGTCGTCCGCATCGCCGTCGTACAAGGGGCACCGGCACCCGGTCGAGGTGATCGCGCACTGCGTGTGGCTGTACTTCCGTTTCCCGCTCAGCTTCCGCGAGGTCGAGGAGCTCGAGCGCGGCGTGCTCGTCTCCCACGAGACGGTCCGGCGCCGGTGCGCGAAGTTCGGGCAGGCCTACGCGACCGGCCTGCGCCGCCGACGGCCCCGGCCGGGCGACACGTGGCACCTGGACGAGGTCTTCATCAAGATCAATGGAGAATGGAGGTACCTGTGGCGGGCGGTGGACGCCGACGGCACCGTCCTGGACATCCACGTGCAGAACCGGCGGGACAAGACCGCGGCCCGGCACTTCTTCCGCCGCCTGCTGAAGACGACCCCCACGGTGCCCCGGGTGATCGTCACCGACAAGCCGCGCTCCCACGGCGCCGCCCACCGCCAGGTCACGCCCTTCGTCGAGCACCGCTCGCACAAGGGCCCGAACCACCGGGCCGAGAACATCCACCAGCCCACCCGGCAGCGCGAACGCGCCATGAAAGGCTTCCGCAGCATCGGCGCAACCCAGCGGTTCCTGGCCGCGTTCAGCGACATCTCACCCCACTTCCGGCCCCGCCACCACCTGACGACCACCCCCGAATACCGCGCCGAGATGACCACCCGCTTCGCCATCTGGAACCAGACCACCCGCGCCGCCGGCCAGCCCGCCGAGGCCTGAGCACCGGCCCGGAACCCGGCCCCCACCACGCCCCGACGCGCCGCCAGAGACCCACGCACCCAATAATGTGACAGCGCCCCACTCGCCTGTGACCAGGGACGCTGCCGCCCTGATGGCACTCATTGACTGACTTCCCCACCCCTGCTCTGTTCCCAAGTCTGCTGATCCGGGGCGTTTTCTCTGCCCGTGCAGCGATCCGTACGCCCCTTGATGGTGCGGGAGCGCGGGGCACGCCTACAGCAGAGGGGTTTGCATGTGCCGTAGCGGCATGTGGTCCAGTAGGTGGCGAGCACGACATTGAGAGGTTCCCTCGCATGCCCCTTCCTGCGATTCCCCGCCGGGTCAAGATCGGCGATGCCGCCGCGTTCGCCGGGACCACACCCCGCGCCATCCGCCACTACCACGCCATCGGGCTCCTCGCCGAACCGGAACGCGGCAGCGACGACCGCCGCCGCTACGGATACGACGACATGATCCGCTTGCTGTGGATCCGCAAGATGGCTGATGCGGGTATCTCCCTGGATGACATCCGGGCCGGCTTTGAGGGCGCCACCGGCATCGAGCAGTCCCTGGCCCGGCTGGAGGAGTCCCTCGCTTCCAAGGCTGCCGCCATCGAGGCCCAGCGGGCCGCCGTGAACCGCCTCCGCGAGGTGGGCAGCCCTCTGGGCCTGCTCTCACCGCTGGTCACTGGCCGCCTGCGCGATCTACCGCCCGGAGCCCTGCGCTCCGCCGACCTCGATACCCTCCTGGTCACGGAGCGCGTCTTCGGCCCTCTGGGCGCCGCTGTCCAGGCCGACCGGTTCATCGTCCTGGCCATCCACCCCGAGCTGCGGGCCGAGGAGGACCGACTGGCCGAGGCCGAGGCGGCTCTGGACGACACCATGTCCCCCGACGACCCCCGCATCGAAGACCTGGCCGTCCAGCGATGTGATCACGAGACCGCCCTGGCAGCCGCCATCGAAAGATCCGGCCTGGACGAGGCCCTCGACGGCCTCCTGGACCAGGAGGACGAGCACGCCGGCGAGGAAGAAGACGGGGCGAGGATGAGCGCGATGGAGGCCATCGGCAAGATGCCGTACGACTTCTCCCCGGCCCGCGTCCGGTACGAGGAACGTGTCATCGAACTGCTTCACTCGGCCGACCAGGACGGCGACACCCCACGGACCTGCTGACTGGAATCGGCGCTCGTGGCGAGCCCGACAAGAGCAGCCCGGAATGGTGCAGCACGAACGTAACCACGGTGCCTCCGGCAGCCGTTGGGCACTGTGTGAAGAGAGCCGAAGAGCACGCCGAGGGCGCCTGCCCGCTTGTCTACAGTGCCGTCTGCCACTGTCCACGCGCACCGTCAACCACCTCACCGGTCTGCTGCGGCGCCATCTGAAGGCTATCCGGTCCCGGTGGCGGATCCTGCCGCCCGGGAAGATCGCGGTGATCGTCCTGGCCGTACTGCGCCACGACCAGCGCCTGGCCGACATGGCCGGCGGCAACAACATCTCCGAGTCCACCGTCCGACGCTGGCGCGACGAGGCGATCGGACTGCTCGCCGCACAGACCCCGCGCCTGGACCGCGCGTGCAAGAAGAGCGCCCGGCAGGGTGGGGAGGTGGTCCCGATCGACGGCACCCTCATCCCCACCCAGCGCCGCACCGGGAAGGCCGACCGCAAGAACTACTCCGGCTGTGAGCATGATGGTCGTGCCGTTCCGGCCGTGGCTTGACTCGTACTCTGGCTGGCTGCTTGTGCCTTGTGTTTGATCTGTCGGCCTGGTCGGAGTGGCGCGTACCGGCATCGGGCCGGCGGAGCGTGTCCCGATAGGGGCCTTGGCCCAGAAGGCACCGTCACAGTCCTGGCTCCATCCGTCCCGCGCGAGACGCTGGAGCCGCTCTCGACCTGGATACTGGCCCGCCGTTGCGCGGAGTTGGTCGACCCCTGTGAGGGTAACCCGGCAGCCGAGACGGCAGTCTTCACGCTCCGACTGCTCGCGCAGCGCGTTCTGCGGCTTCGGCAGGAGGTCACCGAGCTCGCGCGGCGAATCACCGCAGCGGTGCGGGCCAGCGCACCCAGCCTGCCGGAGCGGTTCGGGATCGGACCGGACAGCGCCGCGGCCCTGCTGATCGCTGCCGGAGACAACCCTGAGCGGCTAAACAACGAGGCATCCAACGAGGCATCCTTTGCCGCACTGTGCGGTGCCAGCCCGGTCGGGCCCTCCACCTTGATCGCGGACACCTCGACACTGGATCTTGAGTCCAGGGAGAGGAGTCCCGAGTGGGGACCTACAAGTACTCGGCGGAGTTCCGGGCGGACGCGGCCGGACTGCCCCTTCTCGTCGGTGTCTCCGCGGCAGGCGTCCACGACAGCAAGACCCCGACACCCATACGGGACACGCCTCCTTGGGCGGCCGGTACCTCAAGCCCCAGCGCCTGCCTGTCTGTCTGTCTGTCTGTCTGTCTGTCTGTCTGTCTGTCTGTCTGTCGACAAGGCCTACGACGTCCCCGAGCTGCGGAAACGGGTACGCGGCAAGCGCATCGGCGTCCGCATCGCCCGCAAGGGCATCGAGTCCGGCGAACGGCTGCGCCGGCGTCGTCGGGTGATCGAACGGACCATGTCCTGGCTGACCGGCTGCCGTCGGCTCAACCACCGCTACGAACACGATCCCCTCAACCACCTGGTCTTTCCAGGTCCCTCCGCCGCCCTCCGCTGCCACAAGCGGCTCCTCGAACTCACCGCACAGGACACGGTCTTGACGTTCGGCACCCACGGGTCGTCCACGACCACCTGATGTCTCCCTGGCGGTCAGGCCGCCACAAGTGCCCCGGCGACGAACCTTTCCACGAACTCTCGTGCACGCCGGTCGAGATCGGCGTACTGAGCCTCTCGCTCAGCGCCCGTGACCGCTTCGCCGACCCGGAGGTTGCCTTCGGTGTCGACGCGTTGCGGGCGCTCCTCCGCGTCGGTGAGCAGGCCGACGGCGGAATGGGAGAAGCCGCAGTAGTAGGCGATGCCTTCGCTCAGGTTGGCTTCGAGGACGGTTTGCATTCCTTCCACGATGGGATCGTCGGCAGTGGCGCCGGCCAGGCCCAGCCACAGCATGCGCTTGCCGGCGAGGCGGGGCTTGCTGCGGCCGTAGGCGAACCCGTAGTTCCATACGCGGTCGATCCAGCCCTTGAGGATGGCGGGCACGTTCTGCCAGTACACCGGGAAGACGGCGACGACGACATCAGCGTCGAGGATGCGCTGCATATGGGCGTGGACTTCGCCCGAATACGCCTTTTCCCTGTTGCTCCAGTCCGGCTGGTCCGACGTGTTCATCCGTGGGTCGAATCCCTCGGCGTGCAGGTCGAGCAGGTCAATGCGGTACCCGGCGGCTTCGAGCCGGACGGCAGCACGGCGGGCCGTGTGCGCGGTGAGGGAATCGGTGCGGTGGTGCGCGACGACTACGAGGGCTGTTCCGGCATGGCTGTCGTGCTGCGTCACGGTTTCTCCCGGCTGGTCTCGGTCGATTCGATGAATCCAGTACAGCCGCAGCGACGTAGACGATCCATGTGAGAAACACTCCGAAACATAGGAGGTCGTCTACGATGCGTTCCGTGGATCCTTTGAGCTCGTTACTGCGTGGCATCCGGGCCGAGGGCTCGGTCGTCAGTCACACCGTGCTGACGGCGCCCTGGACCATCCGCTTCGCCGATGACGCACCGCTCACCATGATCAGCGTGCTGCGCGGCGGGGGCACCCTGATGCTGCCCGACGGCACCGAGCGAGTGGTCGGCGTGGGCGATACGGCCATCGTGAGCGGCCCCGCACCGTTCCATCTCGCGGACCATCCCGCCTCCGTCCACAGGTCCCATGCCGCGTACGAGATCGCCTGCTTCACCATGGACACCGAGCGCACCGCTCAGGAACTCGGCGGTATCCACTGGGGCACCGACTCGGAGGAGGTGACCGCGCTGATCGTGGGCGCCTACCGCGCCTCGGGCCACCGCCACGAACGGCTTCTGCGTGCCCTGCCGCCCGTCCTGGTGATCAAGGAGGACGTCGAGGTCTGTGCCTGGCTGGAGACAGCCGCCGCCGACGCCGCCCGGCTCTCGGCCGGTTCGCAGGCGCTGATGGACCGGCTCCTCGACTGGGCTCTGGTGTGCACGTTGCGCAGCTGGTTCGACCAGGCCGGCGCCGACGCGCCCAGCTGGTACCGGGGCCTCGCCGACCCGGTCCTCGCCCCCGCCCTGCAGGCCTTCCACGACCGGCCCGCCGAGGCTTGGACGGTGGCGTCACTGGCCGCTCGAGCCGGCGTCTCCAGGGCGCTGTTCGCCAAGCGCTTCACCAAGCTGATGGGCCGCCCGCCCCTCGCCTACCTCACCGAATGCCGCATGGACGAGGCCGAGACGCTTCTGACCGACACCGACCTCAGCATCGCCCAGGTCGGAAGGTCCGTCGGCTATGCCGACGCTTTCGGCTTCAGTGCCGCGTTCAAACGCCACAAGGGCCTGAGCCCAAGCACGTTCCGCGCCGCGGCGAGCTGAGTTCCGGTCCGGCGAAGAAACCCGTAGATGATCGTCTCCTGTGAGACGGTCCGGCGGTGGTGCGCCAAGTTCGGGCAGGCCTACGCCGGCGCGCTGCGCCGCCGGCCCCGGCCGGGAGACAAGTGGCACCCGCACAAGGTCTTCATCAAGGTCAACGGTGAGTTGAAGTACCTGTGGCGGGCCGTCGGCCAGGAGGGGACGGTGCTGGACGTCCTCGTGCGGGACCGGCGGGACACCGCCGCGGCCCGGCGGTTCTTCCGCCGGCTGCTGAAGAGGACCCGGTCGGTATGGAAATCGACACGGTGAATGATCAGCAAGGTCACCTGGGGTCGGCTCAGGGGCAGGGCATGCTCATGTAGAGCGCCTGCTCACCTCTTGAGGGGGTGCCTTCGTAGAGGGTGGTGTCGAGTCCGCAGAAGACGAAGCCCATCCGCCGGTATGCGTGGATCGCCGGCGCGTTGATGTTGGTGACCTCCAGCCAGAGGTGGCCGGCACCCCGCTCGCGGGCGAACTCCCTCGCGAGTCCCATCAGCGCGCGTCCCACTCCCCGGCCCCGGTGCTGCGGGGCGACTGCGATGTCCTCGATGATCAGCCGGCGGTTCCAGCCGGAGTACGAGACGGCGAGAAAGCCGGCCAGGTCGCCGACGGCGCCGTGGGCGACGAAAGTGCGGGAGTCCGCGTCATCCTCGGCGTCGCCGCCGCCCGGGTTGTCCTCGGGGAACACCTTGGTCAGGGGTGGTTCCACCGGGATCTCCCGCAGCGCGAAACCCTCCTCGGTGACGGTCACCTGGAAGACGGTGTCGGTGGTGAAGGAGTCGTCCAGGGCCTCGATGGCCTCGGTGTCCTGGGGAGCGGCGATGCGGTACCGGTAAGCCGTGTTGCCCACAGTGCTCATGGCACGACGCTACGACCGCTCCGGCCACGGCAGGACGGGTTTCGGCCGGTCACGCCCGCGCCCCGGCCTGACGATCACGGGGGCGACCGAGATCGGGACGTGCTGGTCCGGCGGTTTGGTCGTCGGGTGATCAGCAGGCCGTCGTGCGGACAGGCACCGGCTCGGTACTCGTCCTGCGGCGGGTCGCTCTGCGGGCGGAGCGGTCGGAGACCGGACCGGCGACGGCATGGTGGGGCTCGGCGTAGTCCTCACGCCGGACGTGATCGTCGAGGACAACGTCGTGTGCTTCCCGGCGTTGACCACGGCGGGCGTCCCCGGCAGCGTCGCTCAGCGAGTCGGCCACCCGGCGCACCCTGACGCGCATTGAGGACGCCGACTACGAGATACGCGTGGGAGCGGGCCGGGAGCCCGGTGGCTCACCCCGCACGGAGCGAGCCACCGGGCCGTGCCGAATCAGGCTGCCGGAGAAGTCGCCAGCAGGTCCGCAGGGATACCGCCCTTGTCAGGGGCGTAGAAGTTCTTGATCTCGGCTTCCCAGACGTCCACCCGGATCCGGTCGTCGTCATCGGGCTCGAAGGCGTCGAAGAGTGCATGGATGTTCGGCAGGTCGAAGCCGACCCCCCTCATCATGCCGACGAACACCGGTCGGGTGACCGTACCGCTGCCGTCCAGGTCACCGAGGCGCGCGAAGCCGGCCGCGAACTCGTCGATCGCTCCGCTGAAGCGCTCCGGCGACAGGACGCACGCCTGGTACTCGTCGTAAGTGATCCGGCCGTCGCGATCGGCGTCGAGTTCACCGACCAGCGTGTTCCAGTAGCGCGTGAAGCCGGCACGCATGGCCTGCTTCCGTGTCTCGTCGGCTTCGGGAACGGCTGCGGCGACCCGGCTGCTCATCAGATCGAAGTCGTCGGGTTCCAGAACCTCGTTTCCGTCGGCGTCGAACAGGGTGAACACGAGTTTGACCCGATTGATCGCTTCGTTCCGCATGGGCTGTTGCCTTTCGCCGGACCAGGAGACGGGACGGTCGTGCATGCCGGCCGCACCGCACGGTGCGCCACGGCCCGGCGGCGCACCGGTGAGCCGCCGACAGGTGCGGCGAACACCCGCGCAGGGCGCGGGAACCGGTGTCCGGTCGTACGGCCGTCGCGCTGTCACTATGCGGGCTGCGGAATCCGGTGTCCCGGGGAAGGCCGGCTGTTCAACGGAAAGAATGAAAATGGCGCCGCTCCGGCATGAAACGTGCACCGATCCTGCCGCCGGGCGGACCGCCGACGAGCAGCTCACGTGTCCGGCCCTGCCTTCGCCGTGCTCCAGCGCATCGAGGCCCCGCAACGGGCCGCCAGAGCAGAGACCTCTCGACCTCGTGTCTCCTGCGCGTCCTGGCCGCGCTGGAGGAACTGCTCCCGAAGGCTGCTGATCGGGCGGGAGCGGTTCGGACCGGCGCGCACGGCGCACACCGGCAATACCCCGTTCAGTCTCCGCACGCTCTACCGGTGCCCACGGGCGGCGGAAATGATGGGCACACCGCACATGAACCAGGTGATCCCCCTCTGTCCTCCGGCCGGGCGGACATACGGCAGAAGGAGTCCATGGTGTTGCTTCTCATCTCCCCGGACGGTGTCGAGGAGGCCCTCGACTGCGCGAAGGCGGCGGAGCACCTCGACATCGTCGACGTCAAGAAGCCCGACGAGGGCTCGCTCGGCGCCAACTTCCCCTGGGTCATCAGGGAGATCCGTGACGCGGTCCCGGTGGACATACCGGTGTCCGCCACTGTGGGAGACGTCCCGTACAAGCCCGGCACGGTGGCTCAGGCCGCGCTCGGCGCGGTCGTCTCCGGCGCCACGTACATCAAGGTCGGCCTCTACGGATGCACGACGCCCGATCAGGGCATCGAGGTCATGCGCGCGGTCGTGCGGGCGGTGAAGGACCACCGCTCCGAAGCACTCGTCGTCGCTTCGGGTTACGCCGACGCCCACCGGATCGGCTGCGTCAATCCGCTCGCCGTGCCCGACATCGCCGCCCGCTCCGGCGCCGACGCGGCCATGCTCGACACCGCCGTCAAGGACGGGACGCGGCTGTTCGACCACGTTCCGCCGGACGTCTGTGCCGAGTTCGTCCGGCTGGCGCACGCGTCCGGTCTGCTCGCCGCCCTCGCGGGCAGTGTCAAACAGTCCGACCTCGGTCCGCTGACCCGCATCGGCACCGACATCGTGGGTGTGCGCGGAGCGGTCTGCGAGGGCGGCGACCGCAGTACCGGAAGGATTCAGCCGCATCTGGTGGCTGCCTTCCGGGCGGAGATGGACCGGCAGGCCCAGGAGCATGCGGCCGGCGTCCCCGCCGTGAGCTGACCACCGGCATGCCGGCCTCTGAGCCCGACCGCGTCCCCGGACACCGCACCCCTCGTTTCGCCGTCGTCGACCCGGCCACCGGGGAGATCTTCGACGAGGCCCCCGACCAGCAGCCCGACGAGTTGGACGGCGTGGTCGACCGGGCCCACCGGGCCTGGCGCAGCTGGCGCGCCGCCCCCGCCGCCCGTGCCACCGCGTTGCACGGGGCGGCCGAGGCCGTGGAGGCGGCCGGCGACGACCTCGCCCGGTTGCTCACCCGGGAACAGGGCAAGCCCCTGGCCGAGTCGTACGCGGAGGTCGCCCGTACGGTGGCCCGCCTGCGCTACTTCGCGGACCTGGCCCCCAGAACCCGGCGGATCACCGATGGCCGGCCTGTGGGCAGCGAGATCCGCTGGCGTCCTCTCGGGCCCGTCGCCGCGATCGTGCCGTGGAACTTTCCCCTCCAGCTCGCGGCGGCAAAGTTCGCGCCCGCGCTCGCGGCGGGCAACACCATGGTCCTCAAACCGTCCCCGTTCACCCCCCTCGCCACCCGGCTGCTCGGCTCCGTCCTCGCCACCGCCCTGCCCGAGGGCGTACTGACCGTTGTCACCGGCCGCGAACCGCTCGGCGCCCGCCTCGCCTCCCACCCGGGCATCCGCCACGTCACTTTCACCGGCTCGGTGCCCACCGGGCGGGCCGTCGCCGAAGCGGCGGCGGCCTCGCTCGCCCGGGTCACCCTGGAACGGGGTGGCAACGACGCCGCCGTCCTGCTGGACGACGTCGAGGTGGACCGGATCGCGGACCGGCTGTTCTGGGCCGCGTTCCGCAACTGCGGACAGGTCTGCATGGCGGTCAAACGCGTCTATGCCCCCGCCCGGCTCCACGCCGAGGTCGTCGAAGCCCTCGCCCAGCGCGCGAGGACCGTCGCCGTCGGGGCCGGCCTCGACCCGGACACCCGGCTGGGCCCGGTCTGCAACGCCCCCCAGCTCGCCCGCGTCGAGCAGGTCACGAAGCAGGACCTGGGGGACGGAGCCCGGGCGGCGGCCGGCGGTCACCGGCTGGACGGGCCGGGCTACTTCTTCGCTCCCACGGTCCTCACCGATGTCCCGCCCGACAGCCCGGTGGTGACCGGGGAACAGTTCGGACCGGTCCTGCCGGTGCTGCCGTACCGGAGTCTCGACGAAGCCGTCGACGCGGCCAACGGCACAGCTTTCGGACTGGGCGGCTCCGTATGGGGCACCGATCTCGACCGGGCCGAGGCGGTGGCCGGCCGGCTCGAATGCGGCACGGCCTGGATCAACCACCATGCCGAACTGTCCCTTGCCCAGCCCTTCGCGGGCGTCAAGGACAGCGGCGTCGGCGTCGCGGGCGGACCGTGGGGGTTCTACGGCAACCTCCGGCCGTTCGTAGTCCACCGTCCGCAGGAGGCATGACGGTGAGGTTCCAGGCGGCCGTGCTGCGCTCGTACGAGGACCCGTTCGCGGTCGAGGAGGTGGCCCTGCGCACGGAACCCGCCGTCGGCGAGATCCTGGTCGAGATCGCGGGCTGCGGGATGTGCCGGACCGATCTCGCGGTCCGGCGATCGGCCGGCCGCAGCCCGCTGCCGGCGGTGCTCGGCCACGAGGGGGCCGGGATCGTGGTGCGGGCGGGCGGCGGCCCGGACACCGCGATCGCCGTCGGTGACCACGTCGTGCTGAGCTTCGACTCCTGTGGACACTGCCGGAACTGCCGCGGCGCGGCCCCCGCCTACTGCGACTCCTTCGCCCCCCTCAACCTCTTCGGAGGACGCAAGGAGGACGCGCCGCGGCTCACTGACGCGACCGGCAGTGCACTGGCCCCCCGGTGGTTCGGACAGTCTTCGTTCGCCGAGTACGCGCTCGTCCCGGCCCGCAATGCGGTCCGGGTCGACCCCGCACTGCCCGTCGAACTGCTCGGGCCGCTCGGCTGTGGCTTCCTCACCGGCGCCGGAGCCGTGCTGAACACCTTCGGGGCCGGCCCCGGCGACACCCTCGCGGTCTTCGGCGCGGGAGCGGTGGGCCTGGCCGCGGTGATGGCGGCCACCGCCGCCGGCGCGCTGACCGTGGCCGTCGACCGGCATCCTGAACGGCTGGCCCTGGCCGAACGGTTCGGCGCGATCCCACTGCCCGCCGCAGCGGCCGGACTGCCCGAGCGGATCCGGCGGCTGACCGACGGCGGCGCACAGTACGCGCTGGACACCACGGCCTCGTCCCCGCTCATCAACGACGCTCTCCGGACACTGCGCCCCACCGGCAGCCTCGGCCTGGTGGCACGGCTCCACACCGCGCTGCCGCTCGAACCGGGCACGCTGGACCGGGGCCGCAGCATCCGCCACATCTGCGAAGGGGACGCCGTACCCGGACTGCTGATCCCCCGGCTGACCGGCCTGTGGCAGGCCGGACGCTTCCCCTTCGACCAGCTGATCCGCACCTACCCGCTGGCCGACATCAACAAGGCCGAACGCGACTGCGACGCGGGCCGTGTGGTCAAACCCGTCCTGCTCCCGGAGGGAAGGAACCGATGAGCGAGGCATGCAGCACCACAGGCTCACCGCATCCGGCGAGCAGGCACCCCGCAGTCCCCACTCCCGCCGACGGAGGAAGCATGGCCGGTCCCGAGCCGCAGCACACGAACGTGGAAGGCGTGGACGCAGGCGTAGGTCTGACCGCCCTCCTGGTCGCCGCGGCACGGGCGCTCGAGACCCACCGTCCCGACAGCCTCGCCCAGGACGCCTACGCGGAACACTTCGTGCGCGCCGCCCCGGCGTGCGCGGACTGGCCGGTGCGCGTCCAGCAGGTCCCGGACGGAGACGGCAACCCGCTGTGGGGGCGGTTCGCCCGCTACTTCGGCCTGCGGACCAGGGTCCTCGACGACTTCCTCCTCCGGTCGGTGCGTACGGGCGCCCGCCAAGTGGTCCTGCTGGGTGCGGGCTTGGACACCCGCGTCTTCCGGCTGGACTGGCCGTCCGACTGCGTGGTCTTCGAGATCGACAGGGCGGGCGTGCTGGCGTTCAAGCACCGGGTGCTCACGGACCTGCCGGCCACCCCGAAGGCGAAGCGCGTCCCCATACCGGTCGACCTGCGCGCCGACTGGGTCACCGCGCTGACCACCGCCGGTTTCGACCCGGCCGCACCGAGCGTCTGGCTGGCCGAGGGACTGCTCTTCTACCTGCCGAGCCCCGCCGAGACATACCTCATCGACGCGGTGGACCGGCTGACCGCCGAAGGCAGCGCACTGGCCTTCGAAGCCAAGCTGGAGAAGGACCTGCTGAAGTACCGCGACAGCGCGATCTACACGGCGACGCGAGAGCAGATCGGCATCGACCTGCTCCGTCTCTTCGACAAGGGACCACGACCCGACTCCGCGGGCGGCCTGAGGACCAAGGGCTGGTCCACCTCGGTGCGCACCCCCTTCGACTTCACCCACCAGCACGGACGAGGCCCCCTCCCCGAGCCGAACGACGCGCTGGAGGGGAACCGGTGGGTGTTCGCGCACAAGCCCCGGCCATGACGTCCGCAGCGCTCACGGCGGCATCCGCACAGGACCTGGCATCCAGCACACCGCCCGGACCTTTACCGGGATCAGGCGGCACCGCGAGGTCTGCGGCTTGCCCTGCGCCGAGGCCGATCACCAGGTACCGGTTGCCGTCTGTCCGGCCGCCGGGGAAGTCCCACATGGTGCGCCCCAGCGTGTTGCGCCACCGTCGTAGGAGCACGTCCCGGTAGACGCCGGCCTGGTAGTTCGGCTCGTCGAAGGCGAAGGTGCGGGCAGCGGCGGGGTCGGGCAGGTCGACGATGTGCACGCTTCCGGTGGGCGTGTCGCCGTCGTCGGCGAGAGTCGGGCCCCGGGCGATCATCTCCTTCGCGTACTGGTCCATGTAGGACCAATGCTCTTCTCTCAGCTCGTAGCGCAGTGGCAGGGAGGCGGGCCGGTCGCGGTGGTAGCAGAGGAACTCCATGCCTAAAGATCTCCTCAAGGAGGTGACCAGGTCGAGCGGGTTTCACTGCGAGGGCTGCTCGGCGGCCTGTTCCAGCAGGGCCCGTGCGGAGTCCGTGCAGCGCATCGCGGTGTTCGGCCATCGTCGGTGCCAACCCTCTGTCCACGACCTCGGAGGCCCAGCGGGGCTCAGGGGAACTCACGGGATGTCGCACATCCGGAACCGGCGACACCCGCTCCACGCGCTACGCGAGTTCGAAGCCTTCTACAACTCCCACCGGCCCCATCAAGGCATCGCCAACGCCTGCCCGTTACGCCCCTTGCCGATGCCGGTCGGCGATCCGGAGCAGATCACCCACCTCGACATACGACGACACCAACGACTCGGCGGCATCCTCCACGAGGACCGACATGCCGCCTGAACCGGGCGGATGAGCTCTTCGGCAGACGCAGGGTCACCGATCGAGCAGCGATTCCGCGATCGTGATGGAGGACCGGGCGAGCCGGGTCTCGCCGTCGTCGATGTCCCAGAGTGAATTCTGCAGGAGCCGCCCCAGGGTCCAGCCGGTTGCGCGTGCACGGTCCAGGCCGAGGACATCGGTGAGCAGGTCGAAGCGGCGCTGCACGATGCGCGGGGTGTCGCCCTTCGCGACGACGTCGTCCCACCTGCTGTCCAGGGCGGGCCACAGATCGAATCCTGGGTCGCCGGCGAGCGGTTCGGGGTCGATGGCGATCCACGGCTCGCGCTGTGCGGCGAGAACGTTGCCGTAGTGCAGATCCCAGTGCAGCATCCGGTCCCCGGGCTCGTCGACCAGTTCGGCCACCGCCGATGCCCAGCTCCGCAGGCGTTGACGGTCGGCCGGGTCGGTTAGATTCGTGATCGCCCGTGGGACCTGCTCCAGCATCTCGGAGGCGATGTCGCCGAGACTGCGCAGTCCTTGCGGTGCAGGGACTGCGACCAGCCGCGTGTGAAGCTCGGCGAGAATGCTCATCGCCACGTCGTCGTCGTCGATCGAAGCCAGCGTGCGGGCTGCGTCCAGGCGCTCCAGGAGCATGCTGCTGCTCACGGGGTCGTGATCGAGCAGCCGTACCATCCCCTTGCCGTTCCAGGCATGGAGGCCGATCAGTGCAGCGGTGGTCTCCTGTCTGGGCATCTGGAGTCTGAGGACCGCAGGAGTGCCGTTGCGGCGCAGCACCGGCAGCACCAGTGAGGCCTCTCCGGCTCTTGCGGTGCCGTCCCGTTCCAGCTCCCAGCGGTCCAGCGTCTCTGCCGCGAGAGCCGGCAGTCCGGCGATCCAGGCTCTTCCTTCCTCACCGAAGCCCGTGGCGTACGACGCCGCCAGGTGTCGCGGGACCTCGTCTGCTTCCAACGTGCTCACACAGGTCCTTCTTGACAGGGAACCGGGTTCGCACCGCAACCTACCGGAGGTCAACGGACGGTCTGCCGTCGCGAATGGCGTCCCTTCGCGTGGTGCAGGCGATCTCCGTGCACGCACCCGGTCATCGTGGACCGGCGGCCCGGCCCCGGTTCGCGGGCCTCGGCCCCCTGCTCCTGGGCGGCGGCGGACTACCGGGCCGCCAGGACGACGCCGAGGGCCAGCGCCCCGGGCAGTGCCTGGGCGATCAGGATGCGGCGGTTCGCGGTGGCACCGCCGTACGCTCCGGCGATCAGCACGCACACGAGGAAGAAGACCTGGACCCGGAAGCCCGTGGGCTCACCGGCGATCAGGCCCCAGACCAGCCCAGCGGCGAGAAAACCGTTGTAGAGGCCCTGGTTGGCGGCGAGCGGAGCGGTGGCCCGCGCCATCTCGGCGTCGAAGCCCGACAGCTCACGACCCGGCCGCTTCTCCCACAGGAACATCTCCAGCACCAGGAAGTACACATGCAACGCGGCCACCAGGCCCACCAGCGCATCCGCCGCTGTCTCCATCGCCCTCACCCTCTCCTCGAACCCTCTGCCGGGCCGTCTCTCCGGAACCCTTCCGTTCGCGGCGCACCCCGTGCGGAACGCCCCGGCGGGCGGGATCTGCCCGGGTCCTCTCCGGCTCGTCCCCGGGCCCGGCCGCCTACAGGAAGACGGGCCCCGGGGCGGCGCGGTTCACCGGCCGGCGTCGCCGATGACGACGGCGGGCGCCCCCGGGCCGTCCTGCGGCCCGGCGTCGCCCGACGGTACGCGAGCGCGCCACAGGCCGACGAGTCGTCGCGGACGGTCCGGGCCGGCCGGGATGATGCCGTCGAGGCCGAGGGCCAGGCGGTGCCGAGGCCGAGCCGCCGATCGATCCGTGCCGCCGGGCCGCGCGGGACGGCGTCGGTGAGCCAGGTCCACCGGCCGGCCGGGAAGCGGTGGAGAGGGGAGCGATCGAACAGTTCCTCGATCCCTCCACGGCCTTCCGCCACAGAGCCTGTCGTCCCGTCTCGGGCACGCCCGTACCGGCAGGCGTGAACTCCACCGGTGCGGTCGCCTCGTGCTCGGCCGCCGGCGAGGCGAGTTCACGGCTGGTGTATCGGCAGCCGCGACCGGAGTGGGAGGTCACTGCCCCGGCGGGACGGCGTCGGCGACAGGCGGATTGCGGCGCCTGGTCACCATGGAGATGAGGGACGGGCAGCCGCCCGCGCAGGACGTCTCGGCCCGGGACGAGCGGGCCGAGGCCGACTTCGAGTCGGTCAGCGGTGAGGTCGCCCTCTGGCCGGTGCCCCTCGCGCCCGGGACGGGCTGCGGGAGAAGGGACGGGGGTCCGGGGAGGGGAAGGAGGAGGATGTGGAGCGCGGTGGCGGCCGGTGGAACGGCGATCGCGTGCACAGGGGGCGCTGCCGTGCCGGCCGCGGCGGCGGGCGGGGTCTCCTTCGGCAGAGTCGCGGTGAACGGCAGGAAGCCGATCGTGATCGGGGTCAAGGAGGTGGTTGAGGTGCAGGCGGTCTTCCGGATGACGACCAAGCTCGGATACGACTCCGGGCCGACGGTGTTCCCCTGCCGGGGGAAGCCCGATGCGGGGGACACACTGCACAGCGCGGTCATCACCAGCGGCTGCGAGATCGTGGACAGGGCGAAGGGAATCTGCGACTTCGAGGAATGGCTGTACGCCGACCCGCGGGATCTCGATTTCGGGAACTCGGACGGAGGCCGCCTTCACGTCCGCTGGACCGCGAAAACGCCGACCGAGTTCGAGCCGCGTTCGACACCGGACCACAAACGACAAGTTCAGTGTCTGTTTCTGCACTCTGCATCAGCAGGTCAAGGGTGTCAGCGGTGAGCTGACACACCAGAGCCGCTACCGGACGAGGTGGCTCTCGATGTGGTCGATCACCGCCGACACGGCCTGCCGGTAAGCGGTGCTGGACCGGCGGACCTGGGACAGCAGCATGCCGCCCTGGATGGCGGCCAGCAGAGCGGTGGCGAGCGCGGCGGTATCAGCGCGCTCGCTCAGCTCGCCGCGTGCCTGCATGCGTGCGAGTCCCGACCTGATGGGGCCTTCCCACCGGTCGAAGGCAGAAACGAGGCTGGTCCGCGCCGACTGATCACTGTCGGCGAGTTCGCTGGCGAGCGAGCCGATCTCGCATCCGCCCTCGCATCCCCTGGCCTCCTGTCGGCTCCCTGCCCTGTCGCACCACTCGCGCAGGGCCTCGATGCTGTCCAGGCTGTCCAGCAGCGGACGCTGCCGGGCGAGCTGGGCGTCCGTCTGGTGGTCGATGACCGCCAGGACCAAGCCCTGCTTGTCGCCGAAGTAGTGGTAGATCTGCGACGCGCTGACCCCGGCGGCTGCCTGGATGTCCGGGATGCTCGTACCCCTCGCGCCCCTGTGGAACATCAGCTCCGCAGCGGTCTCGATGATGCGTTCGCGGGTCCTGCGGCCGCCCTTGGTGAGCCGCTGCTCCTTCGGCTCTTCGGCCTTCACTGATGTGCCCATGCGCCCACGCTACCAAAGTTGGAATTGACATTCCAACTTTGCGCCACTGATGATCCTGGAAAGGCCATTCCATACTGGACGGCCGTCTTCTTCAGACAGGTGAGCGCTATGTCCCTGGACCCGCAGATCCAGACCCTGCTCAAGCAAGTGGCCGCCGAAGGCGGACCGGCGCCCGAAACTCTGACGGTGGCGGAGAACCGCGCGTTCGGGCGCGCCTTCGGCGCCCTGGCCGGCGCTCCCGTACCGGTCGCCGATGTCCGGGACACCACGGCCGTCGCCGACGGCCGCGACATACCCGTCCGTATCTACCGGCCCGTCACCGAGCCGAACGCCGGGCCGCTGCCCGTGACGCTCTTCTTCCACGGCGGCGGGTGGGTCTTCGGCGACCTGGACACCCAGGACAACATGGCCCGCACCGTGGCCGGCCGCTCCGGCACGATCGTGGTCTCCGTCGACTACCGGCTGGCACCCGAGCACCGCTTCCCGGCCGCGGTCGACGACGCCTACGCCGCGCTGACCTGGGTCGCGGACAACGCCGCCGGCTTCGGGGGCGACGGAGAACGCATCGCCGTGTTCGGCGAGAGCGCAGGCGGCAACCTTGCCGCGGTTCTCGCACAGGACTCCCTGCGCCGTGGCGGACCTCGCATCATGCTCCAGGTGCTCGCCTACCCGGCGGTCGACCGGTTCGACGACAGCCCCTCGATGTACGAGAACATGACGGGACCGGTCCTCTCCCGTTCCTACCTCGAGTGGTTCTGGGGCGCCTACCTCAGCACTCCTGACCAGGGCGCCGACCCGCGAGTCTCGCCGGCGCGCTCCGACGAACTGGCCGGACTTGCTCCCGCCGTCATCGCCACCGCCGAGAACGACCCCTTGCGCGACCAGGGCGACCACTATGCCCGCAAGCTGGCCGACGCCGGTGTGCCGGTCCAGCACCTCCCGGTCGAGGGAGCCATTCACGGCTTCCTCTCGTTTACCGGTTCAGTGCGACTCTCACGGGACGTACTGAACCGGCTCTCGGATGCTGTGGCCACGGCCTTCAACTGACCCGGCCTGTGCGGCATCGCCGGTTGCCGAAGTCCTGCCGCACGCGAGCAGCACAGCGACCACCACTGTGTTGAGACCCTCGCTGTGAAGCGGCCGGTCCGGGACTGCTCGGGCCGGCCGCTTCATCTGCGGCAGCTCGTGGCCCTCCCGACCGATGAGCCGTTCGGCAGCCGGTCACGGTGACTGTTCACCGAACGGCAGGACCTCACGCCCGGAGAACCCGGGCGGACCGACCGGGAGTGTCTCATCAACGGCGGATCCGATGATCAAGGAGACGCCGATGAAAGGTCCGGTCGCCACCCGGTCCGGCTCGACAGGCCGGCCGTCGCCGCTTCGGCCAGGGAGAGCCGACCGGTTGGCGTCGGGGCGTTTCAGGGGCGGGGCGCCAGCACCTCCAGAGCACCGGTCTCGGTGTCGTAGCTGCGCAGGGTGGTGAGCCGGACTGACAGCGGCGGCGCCGGTAGCAGTTCGGGGACGCGCCGATCGGTGAAGGCACCTGCCCGCCGGGTACGGCCGAGGGTGATGTGCGGGCTCCAGCGCCCAGGTGCGTGCAGTGGGTTGAGGGTCGCGGGCGGGCTGTCCGAGGCCACCGCCTCCCACACCCGGCGGTGCAAGCCGGCCAGCGCGGAGTCGAGATCCAACGCCCAGGCCAGCACCGAGGTGGGCTTCTCGAAGCGGACCACGCCGGTGAACCGCACCGGCAACGGCAGGGCAGCGGCCGCCTCGGCGAGCTCCCAGCGGATCGGGGCGGTCAGCTCCGGGCAGGCGGCCAGGGTGAGGTGCGGGCTGTTGGTCGGTGAGCGGTGAAGCGCCTGACTGGGCAGCCCCGCGTCCGCGAGCCGCCGCCAGGCCTCCCGAACCGCTGACTCCGCCACGTCATCCAACAGAAGCTCGACCGTACGCACCGCCGCAGAGTACCGGGCGGGCCGCGCTGTTCGGGAAGCGTGGCGGACCACAGCGGCAGAGCCGATGACACCCGAGGACGGGCCGCGCCCCTGGCGGAGGTGGACGAGATCGCCTCCCCACCTCGTGCACGGCCGGAGTCCTGGACGACCACCGCGAGTGGAAGTCCGCACTGGAGGCCGTGAATGAGCACGGGAATCCGGAGTGGCCGGCGGACTGGCAGCGGCACTACGCCGCGCTGCGAGGGACCTGGTGCTCGAGCAGAGTGCCCCCTCGGTCGTCACGCCGGGCATCACCGTGCACGGCAGCCGGGCGGCCGGCCCGAGGGATGCGGGCCGGCATGAACTCGCGGGATGCTCGGCACGCCGCTTCACCTTGCTGGATGGTGTTCCCAACTTCTCTGGGGCTGGGAGCGCCCCGAAGTTGTCCGCCTGTCCGCTTCTGAGGGCGAAGTCCTGGGCCTGCCTGCCAGGCGGGCGAGGGCGCAATCCGTTGGCCACCTTGACCGCAACGTCCCTAGGGTTGCCGGGATGACACACAACACTGTCGACCCGGCGACGGTCACGCCGGAGATGGCTGCTCAGATTCGCAGGTGGCGATGCGACGAGGACTACTCCTGGCGTGCCGTGGCCCGGACCGCCCCTCGATCGTGTGCAGCCGCCGCCGATAGTGGCAGCGGCAGGCGACGGCTTGGCGTCGTCTGCGCCACTGTGACCATCTCAGTGCGCGTGCTCTGGTCAGGGATTGATGAGCGTGTGTGGCGGGTGGATGGCCAGTTGCCAGGAGCCGCCGAACTTCTGCCACAGTGAGGGGCACGAGACAGGAACCGTTTCTGCTACCCCTTTTGCCGCGGCGTCGGCGGCCATGACCGCCAGGAAGGCGTGCGCCAGCATGGCCAGAGTGACGTGCCGCATCCAGCCGGTGTAGCGGCGGACTTCGTACTGGTCGAGGCCGCACTCGTTCTTGGCGGCCTGGAAAGCTTCCTCGATGGCCCAACGCGTTCCGGCGACGCGGACCAGGTGCTCGACCGTGGTGCCGAGCGGTGCGGAGGCGAGGTAGTAGGCGATCTCCTGGGGGCTTGCTGATGCTGCGGCGCGCCAGTGCCCACCGCTGGTGGGTGGGCAGTTCGCCGTCGAAGTCCTCGATGGAGGCGATCTGCAGGGCGGCCCAGCGGTAGACGCGTGGGCCCTTGGCACCGTCACCGCACGAACGTCTCTCCCACGCTTCGTCGGGAGCCTGGGAGAAGAGGTGATCGATGCGTCCGAAGTGGGGCACCTGCTGGGACTGGGGGACCGCGAGCACATACCCCAGGCCGGTCTCCTCCAGCATGCGGCGCAGCCTCCGTTCCTGGCCGTAGGCCGAGTCCGCGGTCACCCAGGCGATCGGCAGCGGTGAGGCGATCGCCCGCAGGACCATGGTCTTGGCCAGGTCGGGTTTGGTGGCGAAGGTCCGCTCGTCCGGGATGTGGGCGGCGCGGCAGCGGTCGCGGTCGTCGGTCCAGGACTTGGGCAGATACAGCTCGTGGTCCACCAGGGCGCGTCCTCGCGTGGTGGCGTAGGCGGCGAACACGCCGATCCGGCAGTTCTCGGTGCGGCCGGCGGTGCCGGAGTACCGGCGCTGCACGCCGGCCGAGATGGTGCCCTTCTTGAGGAAGCCGGTGTCATCGAGGATGAGGATCCCGTCCGGCTCGCCGAGTCGTTCGGCTACGTAGTGCTGGAGGTCGTCGCGGATCTCGTCGGCGTCCCAGCGGGCTCCGTTGAGGAGCCGCTGAAGGCGGTCGGGTGTGCGACGCCCGGCGTATTCGGCCAGCTGCCAGCCGTTCTTCCGGCCGACCGGGCCCAGTAGTCCACGGATGTAGTCACGCATCCTGCGACGCGGCTCGACGCGCCTGAAGCGGTGGCCGGTACGCAGGAAGAGTTCCTCGATTTCGTCGTTCCAGATCTCAACTGCACGCTCGTCGATCACGCCGGGAGGCTGCCCAGACCGCTGCCCCTATCAGCGGCGGCTGCACACGATCGAGGGGCGGTTCGGGAAAGAGAACACGAGCCGGAACCCAGCCCACCACACTCTCCCAAACCGCCCCTGAACAGGGAAAACATCAAAGTGCTGCTGGAGTACTAACATGTAGGCGTCTTGCGAGGACACCGCTGAGGTCATCGGGGTCTTTCGCGCTGAGCCGGGCGCGACGACCCGGTCCGACTGCCGGTGCGGCTGTGGACCCGTCGGGGACTTGACTCGCGAGGCCGTCGACATGCTGGAACCGGCCAAGGTCGCCTCACTACTCCGCAACCTCGACGCGCAGTAGCACCCGCTCGTCGAGTCCGCCGTCGGCAGGGGCGTCCGCTGGGGCGAGGTCACGCCGTGCGGACGTACGACTTCGCGTCGCTCCTCTCCGAGGTCCACGTCAAGCCGCCGTTGAAACACAGTCCCAGACGTCGAGGAGTCGCCGGGCCACCCCCTCGCCCCGTGGTGGTTCGGCCACCGAGGCGGCGCCTACTGACGAGGTGATGCCGTTGCAGCGCCGGTAACCACAGGGCCGGTGCTCGGACGCCGGTCACGGTGCCGAACGCCTCCGCTGCAGCAACCAGGTACCCCCTGTCACTGCCCCCGTCACCGATAAGCCTATTATCAGCGACTTCCTGAGCTCCTCCACCTTGCTGCCGTCGTCCGCAATAACCACCGACAGCGACGCGATGACGGCCGTGATCACCAGCCCGATGGCCAGGTTCTTCCTCACCCGCGATTTCAGCAACTGCTTCTCCTTCTCGATGGGTGTGGCGCCGCATCGTCCTCGATACGGCGCCACACCGGGTTGTCATCCGTTCGGGTCGGTCAATGGTCGGCCAGTACGGTCTTGCGCCGTGTCCGTTACGGACGTTGCACGCCACCACCGAACGGGCGTGAAAATCCGACCCCGCACTCGTACGCTCGACATGCACCGGCGCCCCCTGCGAATGAGGCCCCGCCGACACCCATCGTCGGCAACCCGCATCCATCTTCACGAGCGAGGCGTCGGGCCTACAGGCCGTCTAGCGCGTGGCGGACTGTGATCCGCCTACGGCGGACAGGGAAGGCGGCTCATAGTCGTACAGGTATCCCTGCGCCCGTTCGAAGAACGGGAGGAGTACGCGCATCTTCGCCGCGTTGACCTGTCGCTTCACGGCACCGGGCCGCTTGCTCTCACGGGCGTTGTGCCCGTGCTTGAGCAGCTTGTCAATGCGCGGGCGACGTGCCGCGTCGTAGGCCTTGAGTGCCGCTGGGACGGTCGGGGCGCTGCTCAGCGCCGCCGCGAGTTCCAAAGCGTCCTCGATGCACATCGAGGCGCCGTGTCCGACGCCGACAGGGTGGGCGGCGTCGCCGACCAGGACCATGCGTCCACTGTGCCACGTCCGGACCGGATCGCAGACGTTCAGGTAGCCGGACGCGACTATCGATGTCGCGGCTCCAACGATGGCCCTCGGCATTGCCTCCGGAAACAGCTCGGTGACACGCCGCAGCCATTGCGCGTCGTCGATGCCTCGCAGGTCGGGCTTGACCGGATCCCCGATCTGAGCCGTCCACCACTGGGTCTTTTCGTCGATGCTGGTGTATACGAAGGCACCGTTGCGCGCGTAGGCGAGGTTCCAGACGCCGGGCTCGAGACCCGTCATGGTGGCGATTCCGGCGACCCCATAGAGCCCCGCGTACTCCGCGCGCGGCGCGGACGAGTCGATCAGCCCGCGCACGGTTGACCAGACGCCGTCGGCGCCCACGAGCAGCTCCGCGGTGTCGCGCCGGCCGGAGGCGAATTCGGCCACCACGCTGTCCGCTAACTCCGTCCCGCCCACCAGGCGTTCGCCGGTGACGATCTGCGCGCCCGCGTCGAGCGCCGCGCGCCGCAGGATTGCCACGAGCCGTCCGCGCTGGAGCGAGATGCTGCGCATCGAGTCGGCTTCGCGCCGAAGGCGTGGCACGTCGCCCAAGAGGTGGCCGCCCGCCGTATAGAACCGCATCCGTTCGATGGGGTATCCGGCCGCCTGTACGTCGCGTAGGCAGCCCAGCTTCTCCAGCGCGCGCAGGCCGTTGACCGCCAGGCTGAAGTGGGCGCCGACGTCCTCGGGCGGGACATCGTACGCCTCGTAGACGGTCACGTCGTGACCGATCCGCTGCAGTGCAAGGGCGATGGCGGGTCCGGCTATCCCGCCACCGATCACGATCGTTCGCACGATGCCTCCCTGAATTTGGTTTCACTGAATGTTGATTCAGCGCAAGTCTGTTCCGATACGCTGGCATCTGTCAACAGTCGATGGAGGACGACATGCCGCAGGCGAGTACCGCCAGTCGAAAAGTCCGGGCGGCCCAGACTCGTGCCGCGCTGCTGGACGCGGCGCGGGGGCTGTTCAACGATCGCGGCTACCTCAATACGAAGATCACCGACATCACCGCCGCGGCCGGACGCTCGACCGGCTCGTTCTACGAACACTTCGCCGGCAAGGACGAGCTGCTCCAGGCGCTCCTCGCCGAGATGGAGGATGCGATCGACGAGCGCATGGTCGGCCTGGAACACCCCCGTGACCACGACCTGACCGACCGCGACCAGCTGCGCGACCACCTCGGTGTCGCGTGGACGGTGATGCGGCAGAACCGCCCGGTCACGCTCGCACTGTTCCAGGCGATGGTGGCCGACGACCCCGGCACAGGCCGGGCCTGGCGCGACCTGCGCGAGCAGACAGAAACCATTCGGGAGCATCTGAAGTACCTGGTCGAGCGCGGACACCAGCTGCCCGGCGACCCCGAGTTCATCGCGGCGGCGATAGGCGCGATGCTCGTCACCCTCAACTACGCTGTGCTCACGCCCCCCGGCGGCGAAGACGACCAGCGCGTCATCGACACCCTCACGGATCTGCTGTTGCACGGGCTGGCCGGACCGGCGTCACATTCGGCGGATGAAGCTTAAGAGGTCATCTCATCTGGCTCGGTGGGCTGTCGGCCGTGGCAGGGATCGTTGAGCGACTGGTGCCGGATGAGCTGTGGGAGCTGTTCCAGCGCGTGGTACCGGAGGCACCGTCGCGACCTCAAGGCGGCGGCCGGCGCCGGCACGGGGACCACGAGGTGCTGGCCGCGATCGTGTTCGTGGCCACGTCGGGCTGCACCTGGCAGCAGCTTCCCGCGGAGTCATTCGGGCCGTCCGGGGCCACGGCGCACCGCCGGTTCACCGAGTGGACCAAGGCCCGGGTGTGGGCCAGGCTCCACCGCCTGGTCCTCGACGAACTCGGCTCCCGCGGCGAGCTGGACTGGTCGCGGTGCACACTCGACTCGGTCACCATCACCACCAGTGCAAGGCCGAGGCAGTCGACCACCAGGTGCCGCTTGCGCCCGGCCACCTTCTTCCCGCCGTCCCAGCCGGACGTCGAGCGGGGGATGTTCGCCGCGGCTCGCAGTGACTGCGAGTCCACGATCGCCGCCGTCGGGTCCACCGCGCGGCCCTCCTTCTGCCGGACACGGTCACGCAGCCGGTCGTGGAGCTCGGTGAGCAGGCCCTGAATCTGCCAGCGGCGGGCGAAGGCGTGCACCCGCTTGAACGGTAGGAAGTCGCAGAGGAGGTTCGCCCACTTGACGCCGTTGTCCACGACATAGCGGACCGCATCGATCATCTGCCGGTGGCAATACCCCTCCGGGCGGCCGCCCCGCCCTTCCAGCCAGGCCGGAACGGGCAGCAAAGCCCGGACGATCTGCCATTCCGCCTCCTTCATGTCCGGGCCGTAACAAGGGGCGCGCTCTGGGCCGTCGGCCGCATTGCCGAACCTGTGCGCGAGGCAGTCACACGACGGAGAACCCGAATCGGACTCCACACACGCGAGCGCGAGAGACTGCGACAACAGGGCCTCCCGGAACAGCTCGTTGGCTTCGACAACCCCGAGCGGCGCTGTCACATTATTGGGTGCGTGGGTCTCTGGCGGCGCGTCGGGGCGTGGTGGGGGCCGGGTTCCGGGCCGGTGCTCAGGCCTCGGCGGGCCGGCCGGCGGCGCGGGTGATCTGGTTCCAGATGGCGAAGCGGATGGTCATCTCGGCGCGGTATTCGGGGGCGGTCGTCAGGTGGTGGCGGGGCCGGAAGTGGGATGAGATGCCGCTGAACGCGGCCAGGAACCGCTGGGTTGCGCCGATGCTGCGGAAGCCTTTCATGGCGCGTTCGCGCTGCCGGGTGGGCTGGTGGCTGTTCTCGGCCCGGTGGTTCGGGCCCTTGTGCGAGCGGTGCTCGACGAAGGGCATGACCTGGCGGTGGGCGGCGCCGTGGGAGCGCGGCTTGTCGGTGACGATCACCCGGGGCGCCGCGGGGGTCGTCTTCAGCAGGCGGCGGAAGAAGCGCCGGGCCGCGGTCTTGTCCCGCCGGTTCCGCACGAGGATGTCCAGGACGGTGCCGTCGGCGGCGCAGGCCGTTCGCGTGGATCTGCCCGAACTTCGCGCACCGGCGCCGGACCGTCTCGTGGGAGACGAGCACGCCGCGCTCGAGCATGAGCTCCTCGACCTCGCGGAAGCTGAGCGGGAAACGGAAGTACAGCCACACGCAGTGCGCGATCACCTCGACCGGGTACCGGTGCCCCTTGTACGACGGCGACGCGGACGACACGAGCGAACCCCTCCCCGGCACAACCAACTCCAAGGTCATCCCAGGCCGGTCAGCCAACGTGAGAACGTCAAAGCGACCGCAACGGGGATGTCAGCGATCCGACCACGCACAACTCCGGCGGGGCGGGTCCGGTGAAGGGCGGCGGGTGGGGATGTGCTGGGCCGTACATCCATACGGTGTGATCGCTCGTTGGTGAGTTCTCCGCTCTCTCCACCTGGTGTGACAGGACGCTGGGAGACGCGGCGCGGGATTGGCGCCTTCACATTCTTTCGTGGGTGGGGGTAGGCATGACTCGGGAAGCGGAACGCCCTGGAAATCCGGAACAGCAAGTAGTGCTGCTGGTGGCGGGGTTGGCCGATCTGGCGGTGAGCACCTTGAGTTCGGCGCTCGGCACGGTGCGGGGGCTGTTGCGTCGCTCGGACACGGCGGAGCTGGCGGCTGAGGCTGAGCAGGACCTGATCGCGCGCGGGCGCCTGGTGCTCGACCAGTACGCAGCCGCGCCACCGGCCCATCTGGAGGTGCTCGCCCGGCATGCCACGGCCCGGCAGGCCGGCGATGGTGTCTGAGCGCTGGGAAGCGGCTGCGTTCAAGGCCCGCGTGGATGAGGTGCTGTGCGACTTCGTCGCCAGGGAGGCCGACCGGTTCGCGGCGGTCGATCCGGCTCTGGACCCCGTCGCCCGGCAGCTGGAGCAGGCGGTCGCGGACGGCAAGCGGCTGCGGGCGGCGTTTTGCTACTGGGGCTGGCGTGCGGCTGGACAGCCGGACAGTGATGCGCTGGTGCGGGCGGCTGCTTCCATGGAGCTGGTGCACGCCGCCGCGATGGTGCACGACGACCTCATCGACGACAGTGCGCTGCGCCACGGACGCCCCACCGCGCATGTCGCCTTGCGGAGCGCGTTGCGGCGCCGGCCGCGGGCGGCGAACGCGGCCCGCTCGCTTGCGATGCTGGTGGGGGATCTGCTGATGTCGCTGGCCGGTCAGCTGTTTGTCACCAGCGGCCTGCCCGCCGCCTACCTCGGCCGGGCCCGCCCGCTGTGGGCGGCTCTGGCCCGCGAGCTGATCGCCGGTGAGTGCCTGGAGATTCTGCACACCGGTGCCGCCCCGGACACCTCCGCGTCGCTGAAGGTGATCCGGTACAAGACCGCCAAGTACACCGTCGAGCAGCCCCTCCTGATCGGCGGCGCGCTGGCCGGCGCCGGTGAGCGGTTGCGGGAGGGGTACTCCGCGTACGGGTTGCCGCTGGGCGAGGCGTTTCAGCTCAGGGACGATCTGCTGGGCCTGTTCGGGGATCCGGAACGCACCGGCAAGGCCAACCTCGACGATGTGCGCGGCCACCGGCCCACCGCCTTGCTGGCGGAGACATGGCGTATCGCCAGTGGCGAGGAGCGTGAGCAGTTGCGCACCCTGCTCGGCCGACGCGACCTGGACGCAAGCGGTCTGGAGGCCGTGCGCGCGCTGATGCGGCGGCTGAAGGCGCCGGACCGCATCGAAGAAATGATCACCTCGCGAGTCGAAGAGGCCACACGCAGCCTGCACGACCTGGACCTTCCCGGGCACGCCACCGCGGCCCTGACCGCCCTTGCTCAGTCGGCGGCGGCCCGCCACCACTGACTCCCTCGAACAACGGCAGCCGCACCGCACCGCCTCATGCCCGCGACGGTGCCCTGCTCGCCCCGCACGACCAAGGAGCCCTGTGATGAGCTACACCGAGGCGTCGATGGACGCCCTGCGCCAGGCCGGTGACGAACTCGCCGACGCCACCGTCGCCACCCTGTTCGAACGCGGCGAGGTCGGCACGTTCAACACCCTCATGCGGTACGTGTCCACCGCCGGTGCTCCCCTGCCCGACGGGCTGCCCGACGTGGCCCGGGAATACCTCCAGGCCACCAGCGCCCCGCCGACCTGGGTGGACTGGGCCGAGATGGAAAAGGCCCGCCTGTTCTTCATCGACAACAACGTGCACATCTCCACCGCGCTGTCGTTCGCCTCCATGCCGGCCTGCTACGTCGTCCCGCACGTGGCCCGGCTGCTGTCGGCCACCCACGGATTGAAGTACCCCTCCAAGCGGATGGCGGAGACCGGCCAGTTCACCGTCTACCTCATGCAGCCCGGCGCGTTCGAGGCCGGCAGTCGCTTCATCCCGGCCGCCCAGAAGGTTCGCCTCCTGCACGCCTCCATCCGTCACCACCTCAAGCGCGAGAATCGCTGGGACACCACCACGCTGGGCGTGCCGATCTGCCAGGAGGACATGATCGGCGGGCAGATGTTCTTCTCGCTGCTCGTCCTGGACTCCCTGCACCGCCTCGGCATCCACATGTCCACCGAGGGCGCCGAGGCCTACTTCTACGCCTGGCGAGTCGTCGGAGCGATGCTCGGCGTCGACCAGGACACCGTCCCCGAATCCCTCGAGGAGGCACGCCGGTTCCTCGACCTGTACATGATCCGGCACATGGGGCCGTCCGAGGAGGGCGCGCATCTGACCCGGCAGCTGATCGACCTGTATGAGGAAGTCGTCCCCGGCACGTTCTTCGACCCGATCGTCTCCGCGCTGATCCGCCACCTGATCGGCGACACCTGCGCCGACTGGCTCCAAGTCCCCCGCACTCCCTGGGACACCGTCGTCAAAGCGGTCCCCCATCTGCTCGGCATCCTGGAAACCATCGAGGACCGCTCACCGCTCGGTGCCTGGGCACTGGACCGCCTCGGCCACCTCACCACCAACCTCGAACTGTCCTCCCTCACCCGCGGACGCGTCATGCACTACGCCATCCCCGAACAGCTGAAGAACGACTACGGTGTCACCGGCACCGTGCTCCGCAACCACCGCTGGACCCCACCCGCACCCAGCATCACCTGACACACAGCCCAGCCAGAACGCCACGGTCACAGCGACCGCGACTGAGCTGGGACGAAGTCCGACCGCCATCAGCCGCGCAGATTCACCGTTGCGTTGATCTGCCCAGCGCCGCGCTGACCTCGCTTGACGCGGTACGCGTCCGGCCGGACGGTGCCGCCCCCAGGCCTCCTTCAGGTGCCGGCGCAGCGAAGCATACGGACGTCTCTCCTGATCAGCAGATCCGGCGCGTTGGTCAGACACTTGCCCGGCACCGGCCGCGAATCGTGCCGGGGCCTAACTGGTGGGCGCCTCGCCGGATACGGCGACGCCCGCCTGGCGGAAGTCGTCCAGGGCGGCAGCGGTCGTGTGCGGGGCCACCCCGACCGAGTAGTCGAGGCGTACCCGTGCACGGAATCCCGCCGCGACGGCATCCAGCGCGGTGGCCCGCACGCAGTGGTCGGTGGCGATGCCCACCACGTCGACGTCCTCCACCCCGCGGGCGCGCAGCCAGTCCGCCAGGGAGGTCCCTTGCGTGTCCGCGCCCTCGAAGCCGCTCTTGGAGGCGCTGTGGGCACCCTTGAAGAACACGGCGTCGACGTGGCCGCCGGTGACAGCGGGGGCGAAGTGCGGATGGAACTCGCCGCCCTCCTCGCCTGCCACGCAGTGGACGGGGAAGCTGTCCTGGAAGTCGGGATGGTCAGAGAAGTGGCTTCCCGGGTCGATGTGATGATCCCGGGTGGCGACCACGTACTGGTAGTCGCGGCCCCGGCTCTCGCGGACCAGATCGGCGATCGCCGTGGCGATCCGCGCACCGCCCGCGACCGGGACACTGCCCCCTTCACAGAAGTCGTTCTGCACGTCCACCACGATCAGACCTCGGCTCACCACGAACACCTTTCACAGGACGGAATGGTGGGAAGGACACGGCAGACCGCGACGGATGCGGTGTGCGTGCCGTCAGCACCGGCACCGGGACGGATATCGCCCGCTGCACGGCCGGGATACCGCAGGCGGCGACGGCTGACGGGCCGGCCTGTGACCGCACACCTGCCACGGCTGCAGCCAAGCCCGCCTTGTTACGGGGCCGGGGTGTATTCGAGGGTCTGGTGGCCGCAGCCCGCCGACAGTTCCGCCAGACGGGCGCATTCGGTGGCGTCAAGGCGGTTCACCGTGTGCCTGCTGCAGCCAACACCGGCCCGGTCCGCCAGGGTCCCGCGTCCCCGCCTGGGCCGGCAGCACCGCTGTCAGGCAGGATCAAGCGCCTCGCTGCTGTCAGCGATGTCCGCGGTCGACCAGGTCGCGGAGGGTGAAGCGACCCGGGGTCGCGCCCAGGTTGAAACGAAGGTAGTTCTTTTCCCTGGTCAGGGGGCGGCGCTTGGTCTTGCCCTGCCACAGCTCGTAGTGGTCGCCCTTGTCGACGAACCACACGGGTTCACATTTGTCCCTGCTGGCCACGGTCTTGACCCATCCGTCGTCTGAGTCGATCCACTTGCCCTTCTCGTGCTCGCAGGCAACTTGCAGGTGCCCGGCCCAGTCCCCGCCTTCCTCCCAGCCGTCAATGCACTTGACCCACAAAGCCGGGGCTCCCGTGAGTGTCATAGCTGTGGTGGAACCCGCCCCGGACTTGGCCACGTCGCCGCTCACCCCTGCGGAAGGGTCGAAAGCGATCCACTTACCCTCAAAGCGCGCTACCTCGTGATCGTCGTAGATCGCGAACATGTCGGTACGCCTGATTCCCATATCGAAGCCCCTTTGTGATCACTGTCGACATTACCGGACAATCTACTCAAAGCTCGGTCGCGTGGCGATCTCTCCGCTCGCGCCCTGAACAACCGCGTCCGCGGCGCCCCGCCCCCGGGAGCGCGAAGAAGCCCACCATCAAGGCCCGGCAAGGACGCGGAGCAAGCACCCCCGGCCGCGTCCGCACCCCCTCGGACCGAAGGGGGCCCGAATACTGGCGAGCCTCGACCCCACGCCTGTGGACCATGTCCCGGCTCTAAAAGCAAGGGCTCCGTCCCAGCACCGCCGTATACCAACGATCACCAAAAGCACACCGGGCACAGTGCAGCTGACACGGCTTGATCACCACGGTCCGCTATCTGACAGACCTGCAGCTCAGACCCCCAGCCCGGAACCAGCGTCCACACTCGCCACGGCTACCGAGGCAGCACCGTCTGACCACAGCCACATCCCAAACCGATCAGCCCAGGTCAGAACACCCGTTACTGATCACAAGCGCTATTTCTGGACATGCAGGCGCTGCGGGAGCCGGGGGTGGAGTGGGCGCAGCCGGCGCGACGGTGGCGCGCCTCCTTAGCCTCGATCCACCGGCTGATGGTCGGTCCAGTAGCCAGACATGACAGCGCGGATGCCCTCTGAGCTGGGACGATTGAACTTCCTACGGCTCCATATCTCTAGATCGGGAGAGCATCCGCGAGATGCGATCTTCCGATGCCGCTTCGGCGGTCTCCGCCGTGTTCGATGGGCTGAACCTGGTGGCGGACGCCGGTCTGGTTGCGGTGGTCCGTCTGGCGGAGCGGGCCCGGCTGCCGGCGCCGGCCCGCGAGTCGATACGCATCAAGGACGCGGATAACGGTGGCGGGGCGAACCCGGACGCGAAGGTGATGTCGCTGATCGCAGCGATGTGCACCGGGGCGGACAGGGACAGCATCGAGGACGCCGGCCGACTGCGGCACGGTGCCATGCCGGCCTGCCTCGGCGGCATCCGCGCCCCCTCGCCAGTTGACGCGGATGGTCGAGGCGGTCACGAGAGCGCGGTTCGCACCATCAGCGACCGGCTGACGCCGGTCGGCTCTTGACGGGCGTGGCCGCGGCCTGTGGCGCCCGGCCGTATCGTTCGCGGGATTCCTCGATGTGTTCCAGGTACCGGCGAGTCCATGCGCACATGCCGTAGACGGTGTGCCGCAGCTCCTGACCCGCGTCCGTGAGCGCGTATTCCACGCGCGGCGGCACGGTCGGGTAGACGGTGCGCTCGACGAGCCCATCGCGTTCGAGGCCGCGCAGCGTCTGTGTGAGCATCTTGTGGCTGATGCCCTCCACCTCACCGCGAAGTTGCGTGAAGCGCAGGGTGCGCTCGCCGAGGGTGCTGACCACCAGCAGCGTCCACTTGTTCGCGATGCCGGAGAAGATCTCACGCGCGAGGGAGTGGGCGCGTGTCACATCGGCGTCCTCCGAAGCGCGCCTGACCTCTTCGGTAACCACCAGGTGCCCTTCTCTCGCAAAAGTGCGTTCTTCCCTCTGGCCTCTTCACTCTCCTACGGTTCCCAGGTATTCACAAGTTACCGTGAGGACACGCCATGACCATTCTCAAGACGTACGCCCGCCTGTGGACCGACGAGTTGGACAGGTCGCTGGCATTGCTGCGTGAACTGACCGGCGCAGAGCCCGATCTCCGCTTCGCCTTCGACTCCATCGAACTCGCAGCGATCGGTGACTTCCTCGTCATCGCAGGGCCGCCTGCGGAGCGTGCCCGCTATTCCCACGCCAGCGCCACCGTGATCGTCGACGACCTCGATACCCTGATCAAGACGCTCGCGACCGCCGACGCCGAGATCACCACACCGGAAAGCGCCAGCGTCACCGGTCGGTTCCTGTACGCGCGCCATCACGGTGGCGCAGAGGTCGAGTACGTGGAATGGGTCCCGGAGTTGGTGGAGCGCATCGTGCGGGCGTAGCCAGTGCGTCCGTGCCCCCGACGAGCCCGGGGCACGGACTCTCCGTCATGTCGGCGGCGTGTACGCCAACTGCTGCCGCAGCAGCCGCTCCACCGCTCCCGTGTCACCGGTCGCCACGGTGCAGGCACGAGCCGGGGGCTACCGGTCAGCTCGTGTCCTGTGGATAAAGAATCGAAGAGAGGTGCCTGCTGACCTGCGAAGATGGGAGTTCCCACACAACCATCACGCACACTCGGCAAGGCACCTCGTAAATGAAAGTTTGCCACACTCCGGCGGCTGTCTCCGCTGCGTTCGATGACGCGAATCTGATCGCGCATGCCGGGCTGGTCCCGGTGATGCGGCTGGCCGAGCGGTGCGGGCTGTCGCGGCTGATCGCGGGGAAGGCGAAGCTGACCGGGGCGAAGAACGGCGCGGGTGCGGCGGCGGACGCCAAGGTCACCAGCATCGTGGGCGGCATGGTCGTGGGCGCGGACAGCATCGACGATCTGGACGTCCTGTCGGACGCGAACGGACTGCCCCTCCTCGTCGGCATCTCGGCCGCCAACACCCACGACAGCGAAGGGCTGAAGCCGATGGTGGAGGGTCACCACACGAGACACGACCCCCACAACGGCCGCTACTTCAAGCCCCAGCGCCTGCACGCGGATAAAGCCTAAGACCGCGCTGACCTGCGCGGATGGCTCCGTGGCAAGCGCATCGGCGTGCGCATCGCCCGCAAGGGCATCGAGTCCAGTGAGCTTTTTCAGCGCTGACGCTCCAGGGTGAGGACGGCGGCAGCGATTGACGAGAGGCGGTTCGGGCCGCATCGGGCTCGGCGGAAGATCCGCCAGGACTTCAGCCTTGCGACACCTCGTTCGACCGGTGCCCGCGCTGCTGACAGAGCTCGGTTGACCGTCCGCTGTGCGGGAGTGAACTCTCCGAGAGGTGGGCGTCCGACCGGCGTGGTCACCCAGGGGCCGGCTCCGATGCAGGCGCGGTCGGCGAGGACGGGCACGCCTTGGCGTTCACAGATCCGGATGACGCGGTGGGTGCGGGCGGCGATGAGGTCGTGGGTGAGGCCGGGCAAGGCGGGCGAGATCCACAGCAGCTTGCCCGCGGGATCGGCCACGACCTGCACGTTCACGCCGTGTCGGCGGTGCTTGTGGGAGAAGTCGGCCCGGCTGTCGCCCACCCGGTCGCACCCGGCGGGTGTTCCGTCGAGCAGGACGTGGTCGGGGTCGGTCTCCCGCAGGATGCGCAGCAGGCCGGGCGCCCGCCGGGACAGGTGGTCGACGACGGCGGTGACGTAGGCGTGGGCGGTGCCGACGGATATCCCGAACCCGGCGGCGATCTGCGCCGGCGGGTCGTGCCGGCGCAGGCAGACCAGGGCGACGAGACCACGCTGGTGAGGCGGGAGCTTGCAGCGGCGGTCACCCTCACGGGTGACGATGAGCATGGTGACCCACTCGACCAGCGCGCGAGGCAGGTCGAGTACGGCAGGACAGGGAACCAACGAGGCTCCTGTGCTGATGAGTTGAGACGTCGAACACCTCTCTCAACGGCACGGGGGCCTCGTCCGTTGCGGGACGCCAGCCCGTCGCCCGATCAGTGGCCGCCCTGAAAGGGCTCAGTGATCCGCGCTCATCCGGCGCATCAGCCCCCAGCCTCCGAGCAACAGCACCACGCCGCCGCCGAGGCAGGAACCCCCAATGATCAATGAGTCCCGCTGCGTACTCTCGTTGCGCCGTGTCATTTCTTCGTATCCGGCCGATGAACGCTGCTCATTGACGGTGATTACGCATTGGTCTCCAGGGCGCATGACCTTGCCGTCACACGTCGGAGGTCCATCACCCGTGGTGACCAGCCCGGCGATCAACACGACCGTCCCGGTGAACGATGCACCGAACCCGGCTGTCAGCATCAGCGGGGTGACGAGCAGCACGCCCAGTCTTCCGGGGGTCATCGTGAGTCCCTTCGCGAGGGTGCTGTCCTGTCGTCGTACCGCGTGAGAAGCGCCGCCGCCAAGGCGAGGAGCCGTTCGCTCCAGATTAGCGCCGCTTCGTAGTCGTTCCCTCGGGTGCCTGCCAGAGAACGGTGGCACGGGTTCTGGCTGGAACGCTGGCGGTGCAAAGGGCGAAGGCGTGTCAAGGGGCCGGGTGGAGACCCCAAGGACGGGCCGAGGGCGCCCCGCCAAAGTCGGAGATCACGGCCTGCCGCCACGACCAGCTCACCGGCCGTCTTCGCGCGGTCGGCGTCGGCGCGATCGCCGACCTGGGCTTCGTCGCCCTCGACGACAGCGGCCCGGACGCCGACCCGGTAGTGATCACCGGCTACAAGGCCGCCCGCAACCGGCCGCTCATCCGTGGCCAGAAGCCGTCCACCAAGGCGCTGGCCGCCGTCCGGGCGCCGGTCGAGCACGGGTTCGCGCACCTGAAGAACTGGCGCGTGCTCACCAAGGTCCGCGCCGCCCCGAAATGGGTGTGGGTGAACGTCCCGCAGGCCTTTCGCGGGCATTGTCACGTTGACTGACCGGGTGGAATGATCTTCGGGTTGATCATGGTGGAGAGGGCCATCCGTGGGAAGTACGTCGACGTCGTACAAGGGGCACCAGTAACCGGTCGAGGTCATCTCCCACTGCGTGTGGTTGCACCACCGCTTCCCGCTGTCGTTCCGCGAGGTCGAGGAACTGATGCTCGAGCGTGGCGTGACGGTCTCCTATGAGACGGTGCGGCGGTGGTGCGGGAAGTTCGGGCAGGCCGCCTACGCCGACTCGCTGCGCCGCCGGGACAGGGGTGCGGCCAAGCGTTTCTTCCGCAGGCTGATGAAGAGGACCGGTGCGGTGCCGCGGGTGGTGGCCACCGACAGGTTCCGCTCCCACGGTGCGGCCCACCGTGAGGTCATGCCCTCGGTGGAACATCGCTCGCACAAGGGTCTGAACAACCGGGCGGAGAACAGCCACCGGCCCACCCGCCAGCGCGAACGCGCGATGAAGGGCTTCCACGGTACCGGCGCGGGGCCCAGCGGTTCCCGTCCCCTTCAGCGGCATCGCACCCCACTTCCGGCCCCGTCGCCATCTGATGCCCGCACACGACCACCGAGCCGAGAGGACCGTCCGCTTCGCCGTCTGGGACCAGATCACCGGCGCTGTCGGCCGGCCCACCGCGGCCTGACTCCAGGCCCGAAACGCAAGCCCACCACGCCCCTGACACACCGTCAGACATTCACCCCCCCCAACAACGCGACAGCGCCCTCCCTGTCGCTGGAACGGATGCGCGACACCGGCATGGTCGTCGAACGCGGGAAGCAGCGCACCGACTCCACCCAGGTTCCAGCCGCCGCGCGGGACCTCGCCCGCCTGGAGTTGGTCCTCGAAGCAGTACATGCAGCGCTGGAGGAAGCCACCCAGCGAGTGCCTGACATCTTGGACGGCCTGGTGGATGCCGATCCCTGGCAGCAGATTCCGTTGCCGTCACGCACCCACAACACCTGGCACGGCCGGGGCGAGAGCCGCCGGGTCAAGGTGCGCACGGTGAGCAATCTGCTCTTCCCCGGGGCCCGCCAAGCCGTCCAGCTCAAGCGTCGCCGAGTGGACCGCAAGACCAGCAAGATCAGCGTCAAGACCGTCTACGCGGTCACCAACCTCACTGCCGAACAAGCCACACCCGCCAAGCTCGCGAGCTTGATCCGCGGCCACTGGAAGGTCGCGGCCCTGCCGGCGGGCCCGGACATTGCCGTCCGCATCCAACGCGACAGAAACCGCGGAGAGGGCGGCCCGTTATCAACACGGCCGCCCTCTCCGCGGTGAGAAAACTACCTGCTGGAGTGCCAGTAAACGGCCTGACGTGCCCGCTCAAGCGGTGCACCCCGGTCGGCCCAGCCGCTCCACGTACCACTACCGGTCTTAGTTCGACCGAGATAAGTGCCGCTTCGGAGGCTCTTCAGTTCCGTGTGGTCGATCGACCTTGCGCCGTTGGCGTTGTACTGGAGTTTGTGCTTCGCGTCGACCCCGACTCCAGAATTCTCCGAAACCGTGGCATCGTCGTAAGACGAGACTACCGTCCAGTCCGTTCCCATGCGCGAGATCGACGGCTTCTCCGGAAGTCTTTCGAGGAAGACACTGCCCGGAGTCATTTGCGAACACTGTTTCTGCCCGCGGAAGGCTGCCTTGCACCCGAGGAGCTGTAGCCCGTTCGCCCCATTGTGCGGAGTGCCGAGCGTGACAACGTCCTCAATGTAGAGGTACGGCGGAAAGCCCGAGGCGCCGTTCCTGACGTTGTACAGCGCGGAGCGGATCACGAGGCCACCCATGGAATGGGCAACCACGTCGACCTTCCTGCCGTGACGGGAGTAGTTGTTGTAGATACGGTTGGCGAGTGCCTTGGCTACCGTCGTGATGGACGTTCCACGTGTACCGTTGTACTTGTAGGTGCAGTTCTTTCCCTCAGAGTAGTAGCCGAACGTGACCAGGCCGCCGGTCCAGTCTTTGTTCTTGAAGTGCGTACGCGCGCTCGACCAGTAGCTGGAACAGTCCGTATCCGCCGCGCCACTTGGGTCGAATCCGTGGACAAAGAACACCACGTTGTTTTTGGAGTTGGACCGACTCGGCGCGTCCGCGGCGCTTGCCGGGGCAGCTACCGCCAAGGTAATCGCTACGGCGAGAAGTGTGCTGATGAACAACGCGGTTGATCTTCGAGATCGTTGCATGAGCCTACCTTCCAGGTACTCAGGTGGAACTCGTAGGGATCGGGCCTTCGATCACGAGGGCGGGCCGGTTCTCAGGTTTTCTGCCGAACCTCGAATCGCACCCGGGATCCCCCTCTGCCCCCGGTGGCCCGGTACCGAAGATTACGTGGCGGACTGAAGACGGGCATGTCACGCGAACACGTGACAACGCCGGCGCTCCTGTACCCATGTGAGTCTTTTGCCTGGAAGCAGGTTCATTTGCCCCGTAACAGTGGCGGGGAGATGTCACCCGCACCCTGCCGGTCCCACTCGCGTTCGTTTAGGTTGGGAAGCGGGTCCCATCGACATGCGGGGGGCACACTGTGAGGAATGCGGCCAGATCCCTCGATCTGCTCAGCAGAGGTGGGAATTCCCTTGATGGAGGCGGCGTGACGCGGGGGCCCGCCCAACTCCAGCTTCGGCGTAGGTCCGCGCGCCTGGCCGCTGTCCTGAGGGCAGCCACTGCCGTCGGAGCAGCCCTGGTCGCCGTGGTCGGCTTCGCACCGCCCGCCCGCTCCGTCTGGGTGGCCGTCGCGGTCGTCGGACTGCTTCTGTGGAGCGGCCTGTTCACCGTTCTGACACTCAGGCCAGAACCTCGTCCCTGGCTCTACGCCGGTGATGTCGCCGTCGTTCTCGTGCTCTGCCTGGCGCAGGGCAATCTTGTCCCGGCCGAGGTCCTGGAAGCGAGTGCGGGCTCCGGATGGATCGACATGGTCGCCAGCACCGGTGTCTTCATCGCACAGTTCATGCTGCGTCAGCCCCTGGCGATGACCGCGGCGATCGCCATCGCGGCGGCCCACGCGGTGGGCGGCGGCATACGAGAGGCCTCCGTCGTCCTGGTGCTCCAGGGGCTGCTCGCCGCCGCTGTCATGGTCCTGCTGCGGCATGGAGCGCGTAGGGCGGATCTCGCGCTGGCCGAGGAGGCGTCGGCGCGTGCGTCGGCGCGGGCCCGGTCCGCCGCCCGCACCGACGAGCTGGACCAGCAGCGGCTGTTGCACGACACCGTGCTTGCCACGCTCACCATGGTGGGTACCGGCAGCATCACCCGTGACTCTGCCGCGCTGCCGGAACGGGCCGCAGCCGACCTGGCCGTCATTGCGGACCTGCGGGCCCACCCCCACATCGCACGCGATGTGGCGCAGGTCCCAGCACCGCTGGATGTCGCGCTGCGCACCGTCGTACTGACGCGCCGCGTCGGCCTCCCCTCACTGGACATCGAGTTCGACGTGCCGCCGCTGGACCTGCCCCACGAGGTCGTGGTAGCCCTCTCGCAAGCGGTCGCCGAAACCCTGACCAACGTGGCCCAGCACGCGAACACCCGCGCTGCCCGAGTCTCGGCCCGACGCGTCGGGCAGGGCGTCGCCGTCGAAGTCTGCGACAGGGGAGGCGGGTTCGACCCTGTGGCTGTTCCCTCCCACCGGCGCGGCCTGCGGGAATCGGTTTACGGCCGGATGAGTGCCGTGGGCGGCAGCGCCCGAGCGGTATCGTCTCCCGGCGCCGGCACCCGGGTCGTGCTGAGGTGGGAACCATGAGCGTCGTCGAGGGCGTGGTCGCCACCCGCTTTGCCCAGGCTGTCAATATCGGGCTGGTGGCGATCGTCGGCGTCTGGCACCTGGGTTTGGATACCCTGCTGGTGCTCAAGGGCTGGTCGGTGTACGAGCCGCGGGCCGTGGCCGCGGGCGCCTGGCTGGCCCTCACGGTCATCCAGGCGGCCGGTTCCATCCTGCTGCTGCGTTCCGCGCTCAGCACGCACACCGCGCGGATGCTTGCGGGGGCGGCGCTGGTCACCGGCATCGTCGCAACCGCCACATACCCGCCGGGTGGGGCGATCGGCGACGTGAGCTGGGCGTGGAACACCGTGGGTTGGTTCGGCGTGCTGCTTCTGATGCAGCGTCCGCTGTGGGAACTGATCACCCTGCTCGGCGCCAACACGGCTGTCACGGCGGGCTTCCTGGCCGCCGACGGCGCGCTCGGCCATGTCACCGTCTCTCGTCTGCTGGCCGCGGTTTACACCACTGCCGGTATCCAGTTGACCTTCGCGTACCTGGCACGGCAGCTCAACGACGGTGCGCGGGAAGCCACCGAGATCGCTGCGGGACAGGCGGAGCACCTCGCCCGTGCCACCGCCGACGAGACCGTGCACGCCGAGCGCCAACGCCGCTACGAGTACCTGGGCAGCAGAGTGGAACCGCTGCTGCGTGGTCTGGCAGGACATCAACTGGACCCGGAGGACCCTGTCGTACGCCGGCGCGCCGCCGTGGAGGCGGCACGGCTGCGAAGGCTGTTCATGGAGACGGACGACACCCCGCACCCGCTCCTGCATGAACTGCGGGCCTGCGCCGATGTCGCTGAGCGGCGTGGTGTACGCGTGACCCTGCTGAGCTACGGTGACTTGCCCGAACTGCCGTCGTCTGCCCGCCGAGAGCTGGCGGAGAGGGCCCTGTTGGTCCTGGCCACCGCCACCACCCAAGCGCGGGTGACCGTCGTGACGACTCCCGAGGAGGTTGTGGTGAGTGTGGTGGCCGACGCCCCGCCGGAGACGCTCGTGGAACCGCCGGGTCCCCTCACCGTGTCCTCCATGTACGACCAGGAGGAGGACCAGTTGTGGTGGGAAACCCGATGGCCGGTACGACCGACTCCCTGACCGTTGCCATCATCGACGATCACCCTGTCGTCATCGAAGGCATTCAGACCTGGCTGTCCGAGGAGCCGCGCATCTCGGTGGTATACACCGGCGAATCCGCCGATGTGACGCCCGGCGTCGCCGATGTTCTTATTCTCGATCTGAATCTGCACGGCAGACTCGTCATCGGCGATATCGCCACGCTGGCCGCGGCGGGTCAACGGGTCATCGCCTTCTCGCAGTTCACCGAGCAGCGGGTGGTGCTCGAATCGCTGGAGGCCGGAGCATGCGAGTTCGTCGCGAAGAACGAAGGACGGGCGCACCTGGTGAACACGGTGCTGGCGGCGGCGGGAGACAGGCCGTACGTCACCCCGACGGCCGCCGGGGTTCTCGTAGGTGATCGCGGCTCGAACAGGCCCAGGCTGTCCTCGCAGGAACGTACCGCTCTGCTGTGGTGGTTCCAGTCCATGTCGAAGGCTTCGGTCGCCCGGCGCATGGGGGTGTCCGTTCACACCGTGGACGTGTACATCCGTCGGGCGAGAGTCAAGTACGCGCAGGTCGGCAGGTCCGCACCGACAAAGGCGGACATGCTGGCCCGGGCGATCGAAGACGGCTTGGTGAAGCCCGACGACATCACGGGCTACGAGTCAGCCGCGGTCGACGTGGGTTCTTGACACGGTCCGCAGTGCTGTCGCCCGATAGGCGCTGTCGCGTTGTTGGGTGAGTGGGCGCCTGACGGTGCGTCAGGGGCGTGGTGGGCTTGCGCTTCGGGCCTGGAGTCAGGCCGCGGTGGGCCGCACCGTAGGAGCGGAGCTTGTCGGTGACCACCACCCGCGGCACCGCACCGGCCCTCTTCATCAGCCTGCGGAAGAAACGCCTGGCCGCACCCCTGTCCCGGCGGTTCCGCACCAGGATGTCCAGCACGTGGCCGTCCTGGTCGACGGCCCGCCACAGGTACCGCTGCTCACCGTTGATCTTGATGAAGACTTCGTCCAGATGCCACCTGTCCCCAGGCCGAGGCTGCCGGCGGCGCAGCGCGCCGGCGTGGGCCTGCCCGAACTTCCCACGGTGGGTGGGCGTCATCGAGTTACTCGCGAACCTGAGCGTTCAGTGTGGGATGCGCGTCATCGCTGTCCATGCCCAGGCCCGTGAGCAGCCGCAGGCCGTCCTCGGCGGGGCTGCCGGGGGCCGCGGACAGCACCAGCAGCTCCATGCTCGATTCGTCTGTCAGTGCGAAGTTCTCCTGGTGCAGTTCCAGCAGTCCGACCAGCGGGTGCCGATACGCCTTGCGGCCATGGGTGCGGGCGCGCACGTCCGCCCGGGCCCAGAGGCGGCGGAAGCGCTCGCTGCCCATCGCCAGCTCGCCGATGAGCGAGGCCAGGCGGGGGTCCTCGGGGTATTTCCCGGCGGCCAGGCGCAGGTGCCCGACCGCGTCGAGGGTGCAGTTCTCCCATTCCGGGTACAGGCCGCGCTCGGCCTCCTCGAGGAAGAGGTGCCGGGCGGTGTTCAGGCCCGGCATCGGCCGGCCGTAGAGGAGCCCGGCGAGACGGTTCCCGGCGAGCACGTCCAGGCGGTGGTTCATGATCAGCGCGGGTGCGTCGGCGACCAGGTCGAGTACGCGCAGCAACTCCGGCCGCACCCGCCCGCCCGGCGCCTTCGCGCGGCGGCGGCGCTGCCGGGCGAGCCGGGAGAGGTGCCCGCGTTCGATCTCGTCGAGGCCGAGGACACGGGCGAGCGCGTCGAGGACCTGCTCGGAGGGCTGGGTCGCGCGCCCCTGCTCCAGACGTACGTAGTAGTCGACGCTGACTCCGGACAGGTGTGCGATCTCTTCGCGGCGCAGCCCTTCGACCCGACGGCGGCTGTCGGTGGGGATGCCGACGGCTGCCGGGTCGACCCGGGAACGCCGGGTCCGCAGGAAGCCCGCCAGATCGTCCATGTCCCCAGTATGGCCTCGGTGTTGCCCGTGAAGGTGGTCTTGCCGTTACCAGGAAGTCCCGTCCGACGGAAGAGGCGCCCCTGAACGCCGGGCACCGCGGCGCCCAGGATCGAAGGCATCCGATCCGAAGGAGTTCCCGTGAAGACGCTGATCGTCCACGCCCACCCGGAGCCGAAGTCGCTCAACAGCTCACTGAAGGACCTGGCGGTGTCCACCTTGCGGACCGCCGGGCACGAGGTGCGGGTGAGTGATCTGTACGCGATGAACTGGAAGGCGGTCGTGGACGCCGCGGACTACGGCCCCCATGCCTCGAGTCCGCTGAAAGTCGCCCGGGACTCGGGCCGGGCCTTCGACGCCGGGACGCTCACCCCGGACGTCCGCACCGAGCAGGAGAAGCTGCTGTGGGCCGACACGGTCATCTTCCAGTTCCCGCTGTGGTGGTACACGATGCCCGCGATCCTCAAGGGCTGGGTGGACCGGGTGTTCACCTACCGCTTCGCCTACGGCGTCGGCGAGCACAGCGACACCAAGTACGGCGAGCGCTTCGGCGAGGGCACCCTCGCGGGCAGGAAGGCTCTGCTGTCGGTGACCGTCGGCGGCCCTGAGGCGCACTACGCCGCTCGCGGGATCAACGGTCCCATCGACGATCTGCTGTTCCCGATCCACCACGGCATCCTCTATTACCCGGGCATCGAGGCGCTGCCGCCGTTCGTGCTGTACGGCGCCGACCGGGTGACCGCCGAGGACTACCCGGACGTCGCCAAGGCCTGGGAGCGGCGCCTGCTCACCCTGGAGTCGACCGAGCCGATCGCGTTCCGGCGGCAGAACTTCGGCGACTACGAGATCCCCTCGCTGCATTTGAAGGAGGGACTGGAGCCTGCGGGCCGTACGGGTTTCGGGCTGCACGTGCGGGGCTGACCGCGGGCGGCAGACAGGACGGACCGGGGCGCGAACCCGAGGAGCACCCCCGAGGACCGTGGCGGCGGTGAGGATGAGCGGGCGGGTCCCTCGGGTGCCCGGTGCCTGCCGTCACGGAAGAGGACGGCGGTCGGGCGCTGGTCCTCCTTCTCAGCGCAGTTGCTCGGCCAGTCCGATGATGATGCCCTCCGGGCCGCGGATGCAGCAGAGCGGATAGCTGTCCTCGAACCGGGCGATCTCACCGACGAGTTCGGCGCCGTGGGGGCGCAGGCGGGCAACGGTGTCCTCGATGTCGTCGACGGTGAACATGACGCGGTGCGTGCCCAGGATGTTGTGCGGCCGGCGGCCTGGGGGATGCCGCCGAAGTCACGGTCGAAGGCCTCGGCGATCCCGGGCCGGGAGACGGCCTCCCTGAAGGGGGCGGTGGCCTGGCCCAGCTTCAGCCGGTTCTCCTCCTGGACGGCGAGTTCCGCCACCAGCGCGCGCACGTTCGTGCCCCGGGCGGCGGCGATGGCGGCCGGCCGGTCTCTCGTCTCGATGTCGATCTTCACGGTTTCACTGCTTTCGCTGATTACACGGCCTGCCGGCCGTCAGTCGAGCAGCCCCGCCTCCTGCGCCAGCACCGCCGCCTGGACGCGGTTGGTGCAGTCGGTGCGGGTGAGGATGTTGCTGATGTGGGCCTTGATCGTGCCAGGGCTCAGGTGGAGCTGTGCGGCGATCCCGGCGTTCGAGAGGCCGGTGCCCAACAGCCGGAGGACGTCCAGTTCGGCCGGGGTCAGGTCCGCGATCCGGCGTGCCGCGGTGTCGCTGCCGTGGCCCGGCCGGGCCCGGAATTCGATCAGCTGGCGGGTGACCTGCGGGGCGAGGACGGGTTCTCCGGCGGCGGCGCGGCGTACGGCGTCGATGAGGTCGCGAGGACCGGTGTCCTTGAGGAGATAGCCGTGGGCTCCGGCGCGCAGGGCGGAGGCCACGGTCGTTTCCTCGCCGAAAGCCGTCAGCATCACCACCCGCGTGCGGGGCGAGCGCCGGGTGATCTCGGCGAGGGCGGCGATGCCGTCACCGGGCATCCGGATGTCGAGGAGGGCGACGTCGACGGGGTGGGCACGGCAGGCTTCGACGGCCTCGTGGGCGTCCTGCGCCTCGGCCACGATGTGAACCTCGTCGGCGTTCTCCAGGATCAGCCGTATGCCGGCACGCATGAGCGCTTCATCGTCGGCGATCAGGACTCGGATCATCGGTTCAGTGTAGAACCGCCAAGATCAGCAGGGCGATGGTGCCGCCGGTCACCGGCAGCAGTACCAGGAGCGCCGCGCAGCCACCGCCGAGGAGGCGGGGCCACGTGAGGACATCCGTGGGCAGCGGGGGCCGGGAGCCCGCCCCGTCGGACACCGGCTGGGGCGGGGCGGCGTACACGGGCGGCGAGTCGGGCCGTACGGGTATTCGGGCGGAAAGGACGAAGCCGCCCTCCGGGCGCGGTCCGGCGTGGAGGGTGCCACCGAGCAGGCTGATCCTTTCCTGTAGGCCGACGAGTCCGCTGCGGCTCCCGCCCCCGGGCGAACGGGGCGCCGGTGGGGCGTCGTTGATGACGGCGATCACCACCGTGTCCCCTTCGTCGTGGAACATCACACGCACAGACGCGCCGGACGCGTGCTTCAGCGCGTTGGTGAGTCCTTCGCGGGTGACACGGTGGACGGCCTGCCTGGTGCGGGGGTCCGCGTCCGTCGGCCCGGCCGCCTCCCAGTGCAGTTCGGCGTCGACCCCCGCGCTCCGGGAACCCGCGACCAGGGCTGCGAGATCCTCGCGGGTCCCGCGCTCGCCGGTGTCCTCGCCGGGCTGGTGACGGAGGACGCCGAGGATGCCGCGCAGCTCCTCCATGGCCGTCCGGGCGGTGGTGTGCAGAAGCTCGGCCCGGGAGGCCAGCGAGGGCGCCTGTCGTTCGGTGGCGAGCTGGAGGGCTCCGGCGTGCACCGAGAGGAGGCTGATGCGGTGGCCGAGCAGATCGTGCATCTCGGCGGCGATGCGCGCCCGTTCCTCCATGCGGGCCGCCTCGTCGGTGAGGAAGCGGGCGTGTTCGAGGTAGGCGTTGCGTTCCCGCAGCAGCCGCGTCAGTGGGCGGCGGCGCCCCATCATCAGGCCGGACAGCGCGGGCAGCACGATGAACAGCGCGCCCAGGCCGAGGCCGCCGGCCAGGTACGGCGTCTCCGGGAGCCCGGCGAGGGACTGTACGGTGATCAACACGAGCGCGACGCCGACACCGCTCGCCCCGAGCACTCCCCAGGCGCGCCGTGCGGGAGTGATCCGGCGCACGGCGGACCATACGACGCACGGCACCGCCACCATCGCCCACACGTTGTCCCCGGCGACCACCGGCACGCAGCCCAGCACCGTGAGGGACGGGTACACCCGCCGCGCGGGCACGAGCAGCGCCGTCCACACCCCCAGGAGAGCCGAGGCCACCGGGCGGGGCGGCGGCACCAGCGGAACCGGCGCCAGTGAACACAGCAGGACCAGACCGGTGAGTGCGGACTCGGTGACGACCGTCCGCCGGGGCGCGGCGCGCACCGCCTCCCGGATCGCGGCGGTCTCGCGGCGCAGCCGCCCCCACGGTCGTACTGCCGGGCTCATGGTTTCCTCCGTGTGGGTGCCGCTCTTCACGGCCGCTCTGGTCATACGCGGCCGCTATGGTCATACGCGTGGGCGAACCGCCGCGGCCTCAGGCACTTTGTGCCGCTCCTCGCGGGACCCGCAGCTCCGGCTCCGCTCGCAGCCCGGCGACGTCGGCGCCGCTCTCGGTCAGCACGCGCTCGATCTCCGCCACGGACTCCGCGTCCGTCCCGGTCTTGTCCAGCAGCGCGGCCAGCAGGTGGGTCGTGCCGACCGTGGGCGAGCCCTTGGCGGAGGCGGTGAACTCGGTGACGTGCAGGAGCCGCCGGTCGAAGTCGGCGGGGCCGTCGACCTCCGGAGGCTCACCCTCCGCGATCCCGGTGGTGGGAAGCAGCACCCGGGCGACGGCATCCTGCCGTACGCCGTACCGGCGCAGGAACTCCGCCCCCCGGTTCGCTTCCGCCAGGTTCTCGGGCAGCTCACGCCCCGCGACCGTCAACGACCGGTCCAGCGCCAGGATGCCCAGCAGCACATCGACGGGTTCCAGCTCCGGTACCCCGCGTCGTACCGCCGACCGTCGTGCCTCCGTGCGCACCGCGCCCACGACCGCGGAGCCGAATCCGGCGCCGCCCCCGGATACCCAGGCGATGAACGTCCGGGTCAGCGGATTACCGCTCTTCCCGAAGGTCCCCGCCTTGCGCAGCAGCAGAACCGGGCTGGGCTCCGGCGCTTCATCAGTGCCCCGCAAGGCGTCGAGCGCGGCCGAGGCAGCCGAGGCGTCCAGCTTCTGCACCACCAGGGCCTCACGGGCACGCGTATCGGGCAGCTCGACCAGTGCGCGCGCCACGTGACGTACGCGTACGGAGACGGTGCCCTCCTCCCGTGCGGCCTCCAGCGCCTTGCGCAGACAGGCCCGCAACGCACCGCTCATCGGCGGAAGGTCAAGGCTTGCCCGCTCCTCTTCCTTCCGCTTCCGGTTCTTCCAGCGCAGCCTCTTGGCCTCCTCCTGCCGGACCTCCCGCCAGCAGGCGTCGATCTCCCGCTCGTCGTCCGGACTTCCGGCTGTGCCGTCACCCGCGTCATCACTGACCCACACGGATGTCCCCCGGTACCCGATCGAACCGCCGAGCGTGCCGGCGGCCCTCATTCCAGGGGCGATCGCGGAACCCGCGGCCGAGTCACCCGACACGAGCGCGCTCAGCAAGCTTTCCGTACCGATGTCGTCGCGTTCCTGCCTGGCCGCCGTACGTACGGTCTCCAGCAACAGCTTGACGACGTCCCTCTCGAACTCGGTGGTCACGCCGGCGTCGCGGTCGGACGTGCGCTGCTCCATCGGGCCTCTCCCTCTCCGTGGGGTCACCTGCCGAAAAGGAACGCTAGCCCCGCGTTTCCCGGCTCCGCCTCGGCCGACCGGCCAGACTTCCTGTCCGACTGGCCAGGCTTCCAGCCCGACCGGCCAGGTTCTCCCGTCCGGGCGTCTTCGCGGTGGGCGGCGCTCCCCTCCCCGCCGCCGAAGCCGGACGGCCCGCCCCCGCTCCCAGCGCGTCGGAAGCGGACAGGCAACCCTGCCGGATGTCGAGACGTCTCAGAAGACGAGCGTGATCGGGTCTCTCCCCGACGCGCCGGAGCGGAATGGCAACACGCGACAGTCAGGAACCGAGCGCCCTGGAGGAACGCCGAATATGCAGGTGAATGTGGAATGGGTTGACGCACGCGAGAGGCTGCCTCAACCCGGGGAGCCTGTTGCGGCGGCGACGTTCGGCACCTACCCGCACGACTTCCATGACCGTTCCGTCGCAGGTGAACACTACTGGCTGGTCAGGCCCATGGTTTTTCATGGTCTGTACATCCCCATGACCTTCCAGCACCAGTCCGAGGACGACAGCCACTACCACGACTGTTTCGTGGACTCCGACGGCTTCATCCGCTACCCCCCGGGCGGACCGAGTGAGGACCACGTCACCCATTGGGCGACGCTGCCGTTCCTGCCGGGGCTGTCGGTGCACGTGGCAGGCGGCCCGGAAGCAGGCGCAGCCCTCCGACGAGCCCGCGAAGCCGCTGGCCATGGGTAGCCCGCCGCACTCCGAGACGACAGGTGGCGCCACTCGTACCGCAGCCGCCGAGTGACACGGCCCCAGGACGAGAGCCCTTCGATGCGCCTTCGGGAGAACAGGGCCGCAGTGCTGGCGGACGAGCCGGAGGCGGGTAGGGGGCATACGCCGACGGTGGTTCGACTGGATGAGGCGATGGACCCGCCGGAGCGGGTGCTCGACGCGCCTCAGCAGGGCGCCCCGTGGGCCACGGCCTCTGCGGAGATCGTCGGGGGCCACGTACCGGAACGCGTAACGCTTGATCCCCTACACCACGACGCGGGACACGACCGCGGCAGGGGAGGCTGGGGAGACCGGACAGGCCAGAGGGGCGCCGAGAGCAAGGACACTCAGAGTGACGGAGCAGACGAGCATGCGTCGTATCACGTGAAGCCTTTCACACAGGGCCTGTTGAACCTGGGGAGGTGCTTCTTTCGTGCCGTACTCGAGCAGCCTCGCGAGCGTGAGAAAACGGATGTTGTCCTCAGGATGAAACCCTTCACACACAGTCACCGGCCGGCCTCATGAAACGGCTGGTGGAACGCGGCTGGCTAGTGCTCAGCAGCCCGAGTGCCGATGGGGATTGAGACGTCCCGTGAACCGCCTGTGTCCCCCGGTCCCGATGGCACGGTCCGTGGCCGTGGCCTTGTCGAAGCGGACCCGCGGTATGTCTGCAGGCCGGTAGCGTGGCCGGGTGATGGTGGGAAGCGAAGTCACCCGGCTCGTCGTTGTTCGAGGCAGCTCGGCGTCCGGCAAGTCCTGCGTGGCGGCGAAGATCCGTGACCGGTTCGGCCGCGGCTTGGCCCAGACAGCACCGGGCCCGGAACCAGACCGAACTCGCCGCCGAGACCCGCCGCTTCTTCCGCAGACGCCAACATCAGCTGGGGCTACTTCGACGGCCCCACTGTCCGTTACATCCTGGACGAGAACCCCCATGAGTTTCTGATCGGTATGCACGACGGCCTGGCCGCCGGGGTCGTCGTGAACGGAACGGTCAGTCGGCCCTGATGTCGTCCACGTACACGACACCCGTGACTGGGGCGCCGCTGCCGTGGCCGAGGTACAAGTTGAACGTCGTCACCTTGGCGAGGTGCGCGGCGTCGAGCACTTCCCCGGCGTGTGCGGTGTCCCAGGGGGCGGGCTTGAACTCGCTGAACGGGGCCCGGATCTCGCGGGCGGTCGCGTCGGACAGCGGGATGTTGTACTCGAAATAGGCGCCGTTGGAAACGATTTGGAGTGTCGCGCCGTTCGCCGAACCGTCGCCCTGCAGCCACAGCACCAGCGAAGAGAAGGCGGTCCAGTCCGCGTCGACCGACTTGCCGATGCCGGTGTACCCGGCACTGGTGAAGTCGTACGAGTATGCCAGCCCGTACGAGCCCGAGGCCTTGTGGTCGGCCGACAGGGTCGTGGTGTTGGCGTTGATGTGGCTGTAGGCCTCGCTGAGGGTGGCGTCGTCTCCCGCGTACCCCTCGAAGTCGTCGATCCATCCGGCGGGCAGGGGGGTGACCTCGCCGAGAAGGACCAGGGCCGAGTCGGTGAGGGTCCTGCCGTTCACCCGGGCGTCCACCGAGAGGGTCACCGACCGGTTGTCCAGCCAGGCCGGGTCGATCGACCAGTCGCCGGAGTGGAAGCCGTCCGCGTCCAGGCGGAGCCGCTGGTCGCGTCCGCCGTTCACCGAGTAGGTGACCCTGCTCGCCGTCGCCTGTGTGACCCGCACCCGGACGGTGCTCTCGGCGCTCGTCAGACGCTGCCGGTCCGTAGGGGCCACAAGGTGCATGAACGGGGCGTTCCGGACGGCGCGGGTGCGCGCGGCGTACACGCCTCGCAGATCACCGGCGAAGACGGTGTAGGGGTCCTGGGCGTACTGGACGAAGTCCGCGTGCAGCGCGTGGCCCGGGACCGGCACGTACTGCCGCGTGTCGCCCCCGAAGTTGGCCCAAGTCTGCATGTACGTCACTCGGCGGGCCACGGGGTCGTCCTTGATGGCGCCCAGCAGTTTCGTGAACCACTGCGGGTTGCGGCCCTCCTCGCCGCTCTCGCCGAACTCGGTGTAAGCGGGGACCTTGCCCTTCCCCTCGGCCAGGCGGACCACCATCGCCAGGTCCTGGGCCAGGCCCTGCAGCCAGGCGTCCGAGCCGGCGGAGTTGTCGTAGGCGTCGTAGCCGAGGACGTCGACGTAGCCGTCGCCCGGGTAGGTCTTGAGGTAGCCCGCGGGGTCGCCGCCGAAGCTGGAGTTGGGCGAGTACGAGTAGAGCAGGTTGCGGACGCCCTTGGTGTCGCGGAGGTACTCGACCGTGTAGCGGAAGATCTCGATGTACTCCGCCGAGGTGGTGTGCCCGGCACCCCACCAGAACCAGCCGCCGTTGTTCTCGTGGAACGGGCGGAAGATGACCGGGATCAGCGTGCCGTCCGGCCGCCGTGCGCCCTTGACGGCCTTGGCGATGCGGTCGAGGAAGGCGTTGTACTGGGCGTGTTTCGTGCCGCCGGGGAGGATCTGGCTGACTACACGGCCGGAGGTGTCGTAGAAGTTGTCGCCGGTGACGAAATTCGGCATGTGCGCGCTGAGAGTGTTGATGCCGCCGAGCGCGTCCGCCTGCCGGATGCACCGGCTGAGCGCGGCGATGTTCTCCGCCTCGGGCGCGTCCTCTCCGCCGGGGCGTTCGTCACCGTCGAGGATGAGGGTGTCCCAGCCGAACAGCGCGGGATGGTCGCCCACCGCCGCCTGGGTGTCGGACGACTTGCCGTCCTGCGTGGTGAAGGTGAAGCCGTAGGACAGGGCGTGCTGGTGGCCGAAGAGGATGCCGTTGCCCTGCTGCCGCATCAGGTACGCGAACAGCGCGCGCGTGGCGCTCGTCGCCTTGTCATCGACGATCCGGACGGACATCGGCGCGCCGGCCGGCGCCGCGGCGGGAGTTGCTGCCGAGGCCATGGGTGTCCCTGCGCCCGCCACGGCGGCTGTGGCGCCAAGGAGGACGAACGAGCGGCGGTTCACGGCAGGCTTGTGCATGACTGTCTCCTTGGACGCGGCCGGGTCTCACAATGAGGGAGGTCTTGACCACAAGGCCGGGCCGGTGCGCGCACCACACGCCGACGGTCCGCTCGTCGGCGTCCTGGCATGCCCGAGCCTGCACCCTGGGCGGTTGTGGTGCCGACTGTGCTGGATGACGACAGCGTTGTCCATGCCGCTGCGGAAGTTAAGTAACCGGTTTAGCAGATTGGTGCGGGCTGCCCTTTCTCCGCCGCTGGGACTCCCTCCTTCCTCCTCGTTGCCCTCACCACCCCATTGGATCCTTTTGGTGCGTCATCTTCGCAGGTCAGAGGGTAATGAGGGCGTATTCAGGCAGCTGGGTCGCGTGGCTCACCGTCGTGTCACAGCAAGGTGCTTAACCGGTTGCTGTCCGAGTGGGCGGAGCATCGCCATGAAGAACCTCCGCGAGGGAGTTGACGTTGTGTGCGGAGACTCCCGGAGCGTCCTCCCGCAGCAGATGGCGTAGGCCCTCGCGGCCCGTCGACGGCACTGCCTCGGTGGTCATCACTGTGGTGGGTGGTGATGGCGGACGCAGATGTTACTCAGCCAGGCGTGCAGAGGCTCGATCATTGAGCTCTTTCAGCGTGGCCACTGATCGAGTGACGGGATCGGTCCCCGCGACGCACAAGGCTCCCGTGCCGTTGGAGGAGGTGTTCTACGTCTCAACCCACCGGCGCGGGAGCCTCGTTGGTTGTCCATCCTGCCGCACTCGACCTGCCTCACGCCCTGGGTCGTCACGGACATGCTGCGCTCCTACGGTGCGGCCCACCGCGAGGTGGTGCCCTCCGTCGAGCATCGTTCCCACAAGGGCTTGAACAACCGGGCGGAGAACAGTCACCAGCCCACGCGGCAGCGGGAACGGGCGATGAAGGGCTTCCGGTCGGTCGGCGCCGCGCAGCGGTTCCTGTCCGCGTTCAGCGGGATCTCACCTCGCTTCCGGCCCCGCCATCACCTGATGACCGTCCACGGCTACCGAGCCGAGATGACCATCCGGTTCGCCATCTGGGACCAGATCACCGGCGCCGCCGGCCAGCCCGCCACGACCTGAACACAGACCCCAACCGCACGCCCATCATGCCCCGACACATCGTCAGGAGTCTGCAAACTCAACAACGTGACAACGCCTTCGGCTCGCCGTTGACCTTGATGAACACCTAGTCCAGATGCCATGTGTCCCCGGGCCGGGGCCGGTGGCTGCGCAGTCCGTTCCCATACGCCTGACCGAACTTGGCGCACCAGCGGCGCACGGTCTCGTACGAGACGATGACGCCGCGCTGGAGCATCAGCTCCTCCACCTCGCGGAACGACAGCGGAAAGCGGAAGTACAGCGGAAAGCGGAAGTACAGCCACACGCAGTGGGAGATGACCTCGACCGGGTAGCGATGCCCCTTGTACGACGGCGACGCACGGTCCACGGACGATCCTTCCCCGCGTGATCAACCCGAAGATCATTCCACCCGGTCAGCCAACGTGACAGCGCCTCTCCTGCTGGTCGACCTGCCGGGTCTCTACAGGATCGGGTAGGCCGAGCAGCGTGGAGACTCGCGCCCGCGCCGACCGACAGGTTCGACGGTCCGGTTCCGCCGGGTCACCTCGTGTCGCGCGGAGACCTGCCGTCTGCGGCGTTCGTGGTTGACGCGGCTCGGGTGGCGGGTCGCCGACGGCGGTGGCTCGGCGCCGCGACGCTGTTCGCGCCGCGGGCCAGGGCCGTCGGGCATGAAGGCGCGCTTACGGGAGGACGATGTCGCGGCCGGGTCCGCCTTCGAGGGCGTCCTTTCCGGTGCCACCACAGACGAGGTCGTCGCCGTCTTCGCCGTCCAGTGTGTCGTTGCCGGGGCCGCCGAGGACGATGTCGCGGCCGTCCCCGCCCATGGCGTGATCGTCGCCGGGGCCGGCGTGCACGGTGTCGTCACCGCCGTAGCCCTCGATCATGTCGTCGCCCCGGCCGCCCCACATCTGCTGGTTGCTGCTGTCACCCATCAGGTGGTCCATGCCGTCGCCGCCGTGCAGGGCTGCGGGGCCCATGACCATGTCGTTCCCCGCGTCGCCCAGCACCGTGCGTGCGGTGTGGGCGTGCAGTTCGTCGTCGCCGGGGCCGCCGCTGACGGTACCGATCCCGGGGGTGAAGGCGGCGATCGTGTCGTTGCCGTCGCCGAGGAAGACGTCGATCCTGTCGGGCCGGGGGCTGTCGGCGGGCAGTTCGCAGACGACGGAGGTGGTGTCCTCGGCTCTGGAGTACGCACAGTGGTCGCCCGGTTCGAGCGGGACCACGTCGCTGAAGCCGATCCGCCGGATCCCGTCGCTGGTGTACATGGAGAATATGTTGAGGTTGTTGGGCTGTCCTGCAGCGGCGGTGAAGACGATCGACTGAGTTGCCCAGTCGGCTCCGAGGCGGGCCTTCGCCTCGGCGGCGGTGGCGGCGGCTGCCGGGCCGACGGCGAGGCCGGCGGTGAACAGGGTCACGGCGACCGCGCTGACGGTGGCTCGGTTTCGGTTCATGAGACCTCATCTCGGTGGAGCGACGGGGGACCGGCCTGCTTGGGGTGGTGCTGCCGGGGACCGGGCGGACCCGGTCGTGAAGGCAGTCTCCCCTGCTGGCCCGGATCTGCAAGACCGCGAATTGACGCGGCGTCACGATAAGCCGATACCCCTCCGGATGTGATGGTTGGGCCTTTTCGTCAGGTATGTTCCCGGTGTCGCCGTGGCAGGGTTCACTAGCTCAATTCTGGCTCAGTGAAGGTGAGTTGGCCGACGCAGTCGATGGTTGGGATTGCCGGAGGAGCGGAAGGCGGCTGCCCGGGTGCGGGCGGAGGAGCTTCGCCCCCAGACGGAACGAATCGTGGTCGGATTCGCCGAGGCGGAAGCGGTGCTGGAGCGTCGGGTGATCGACCGGGAGGAACTCGTCGAGGCCCTAGCCGCTCCGGACGTGGCGGGAGTGCCCGCTGCGGGTGCGCGGGGCGGCATCGACGGTGGTCGAAGAGACCCTTGGCGCGGGGCTGTCGTGTCGTACTGGCACGAGGCGGCGACCGTGGAGGTGCTCGCGGTGGACTACCGACGGATCGTCGAGCTGGTGGCCGTTACGCGGGTGAGGGCGGAGGGCTCGGCGGGGGAACCGTCATCAGCGGGGAACTGGCGACGGCCGAGCCGCAGCCCATGCCGCCCGCTCACCGCGGGGCAGCCCTGTCCGGAACAGCCGTGTCAGCAAACGTGGAACGGACCCGGGCGTGATCAGCCAGGCCTCTTCTCCATGGCCTGGCTGACGGTCCACCGGGAAGTGCTCCGGCACCTGTCCGCGAGCGTCTTGGGGCCGTGGCGGCGGCCCAGGTGAGCTGGAGCGCGCCGAGACTGGTCTGCGTTGCCGGCGGCTTCCCTCGCTACGGCATCCATGCTCCAGTGCCGTCGGTTCGGATCCGAGGAGTACGCACGTTCCCGCTGCGCGCCATCGGCCGCGTTCCACGCCCGACGCGCCATACAGTCACAGCTCCTACCAGGCAACTTGCCCCGCGAGGTCGACTCGGGTGTACGGAAGCGCACCACCGGGACCTGGGATCTCGCGTGTGGTGGAACTGGACAGCCCTCACGCCAGAACCAGACCCCGTTGCCATGCCGCGAACGCCCCTCCCTGACATCGCCCCGCACACCAGTCCAGGCCGCATCCTCGCGTTCCGGTCCCGGGAACGGTTCTGACTCCCGGCTCACGGCAGATTCCCTGCTCGCCGTCCACCTCTGTAATCAACTTTGTTTGCTGCATTGACATTTCACTCCGAAGACCTACCGTTGGGAGCGCTCCCATAACAGCCTTGCAACTGGAAGGAGTTCCCCCCACATGCGCAAACAAAGTTCGTCAACCGGGCGTTCGCGGTCGTCCGTCCGCCGGCCTCTCCAGGCGCTCGTCATGCTGTTCGCCGTGGTTGTCGGCGCCCTGACCTGGTCGGCCCCCGCCCAGGCTCACGGCACCATCGTCGGCCCCGCCACCCGCGCGTACCAGTGCTGGAAGACGTGGGGCAGCAACCACACGAACCCGGCCATGCAGACCGAAGACCCCATGTGCTGGCAGGCCTTCCAGGCCAACCCCGACACCATGTGGAACTGGATGAGCGCGCTCCGCGACGGCCTCGGTGGCCAGTTCCAGGCGCGGACCCCCGACGGGACGCTCTGCAGCAACAACCTCTCGAGGAACGCCAGCCTGAACAAGCCCGGGCAGTGGAAGACCACCACCGTCGGCAACAACTTCTCGGTCCACCTGTACGACCAGGCGTCCCACGGTGCCGACTACTTCAAGGTCTACGTGAGCAAGCAGGGCTTCAACCCCAAGACCCAGACCCTGGGCTGGGGCAACCTCGACTTCATCACGCAGACCGGCCGCTTCGCCCCGGCGCAGGACATCACGTTCCCCGTCCAGACCTCCGGCTACACCGGACATCACATCCTGTTCGTGATCTGGCAGGCCTCGCACCTCGACCAGGCCTACATGTGGTGCAGTGACGTGAACTTCGGCTGAGCCGGGGAGCGCCGCACACGGCACCGGCCTCGGCCGGGCGCCGGTAACCCGCCGCCCGGCCGACCGAGCTCCGTCGGGGCAGGGGACCCATTTGGTCACCCTGCCCCGACGGGGCTCCCTGCGCTCCGGGTGCGAACACACCCGATCGCGCGGCAGTCGCACGGTAGCCGTCTCCCCACCGTCTCGTCGTACGACTCCGGCACTCAACGGCCATGGAGAATCCTCGGCACCGTCAGCCCTGCGCCTGCCGAAAAGCTTATCCGCCCAGTTCAGGCGGCATGTCGATACTCATGGAGGATGCCGCCGAGTCGCTGGCGCCGTCGTATGTCGAGGTGGGTGATCTGCTCCGGATCGCCGATCGGCATCGGCATCGGCATCGGCATCGGCATCGGCATCGGCAAGGGGCGTAACGGGCGGGCGTTGGCGATGCCTTGATGGGGCCGGTGGAAGTCGTAGAAGTCTTCGAACTCGCGTAGCGCGTGGAGCAGGTGTCGCTGGTTCCAGATCAGGGTGCGGTCCAGCAGCTCGCGCCGACAGGTCTGCACCCTGTCCCGCTCGGAAATACGATTCTGGGTTTGGCCCGCAGCTTCTCCGTGTGGGGCAACGGCCTCCGCGGCACCTGGGGTGATCCTTCGATGCCGCTGTCGATCGTCACCGCGCTGGTCCGGAATCTGATCAAGGCGCCCGCTGCCGTGCTGCGCAGCCGGGTGACCAAGGACGCGGAGGTACTGGCGCTGCGGCACGAGAACGCGGTGCTGCGCCGCCAGATCGCTCGGGTCCGCTACGAGTCCGCCGACCGGATCTGGCCGGCCGCCCTTTCCCGGCTGGTCCCGCGGGAGCGCCGGCGTCAGGTCTTCGCGGTCACGCCGACCACGCCGACCACGCCGCTGGCTTGGCACCGACGCCTGGTCTCCCGGAAGTGGACATTCACCGAGCGCCGCCACCCGGGACGGCCCCCGACTGCGCCCACCGTCAAGCAGCTCATCCTGCGTCTGGCGCGCGAGAACAGCACCTGGGACCACCGCCGCATACAGGGCGAGCTCGCCCGCCTCGGCTACTCCATCGCCCCGTCCACGGTATGGAGGATCCTGTAGTCCGCGGGAGTTGACCCCGCCCCGCATCGCTCCGGCCCTCCTTGGCGCCAGTTCCTCACCACCCAGGCCCACGGCATCATCGCCGCCGACTTCCTGCACCTCGACACCGTGGCGCTGGGGCGCCTGTACGCCCTGGTCTTCATCGAGCACGGCACTCGCCGACTACACCTCGCCGGCGTCACTGTCCACCCCACCGCGCAGTGGACCGTCCGGCAGGCGAGGAATTTCGCCATGACGTTGGGGTGCCGGATGGACTCGCTGCGCTTTCTGCCGCGGGACCGGGATGCGAAGTACGCCGACGCCTTCGACGCCGTCTTCCAGGCCGACGACGTGCAGATCCTGCTCGGCCCGCCGCAGGCACACGTAATTTTGTCATGAATTGCCACTCATGGACGACCAAGATCGCCTGCGGTTGAGTGGACTTCTTCCACGATGGCGAGGTCGAAGCCTGCCATTCACTGTCCGTGCAGCCGCTGTCTGCCCGCGCATCCGCATCCCACTGCTGCAGGTTTCGCGCCAGGTCGTGAACTACGCACGCCCCGGCGGCCTGCCCGACGCGATTGCGCACCGGGGTGGAGCGGCAGCTCACCGAACGACAGAAAACCGGCGCCCGGGCTCACCAACGGACCTGTCGTCAGGCACTCTTGAGGCAGGACCGGCCCAGGGGGATGAGGCATGGAGAACAGCCACCAGCCCATCCGTCGGCGTGAACGCGCGATGAAGGGCTTCCGCAGCGTCGGCGCGGCCCAGCGATTCCCGTCCGCGTTCAGCGGCATCTCACCGCACTTCCGACCCCACCGCCACCTGCTCACCGTCCCCGACCACCGAGCCGAAACGACCGTCCACCTCGCCATCTGGGACCACATCACCGACACCGCCGACGCGGCCGCAACGGCCTGAACACGGACCAGAACCACAAGCCCTCACATCCCGACACCCCGTCAGACGCCCACAGATCCAACAACGTTGGATCTCCAGCACGACAGTTGGCCATGCCGAACATCGCAGTTGGCCGCAGGGGAACGACGCATTCGCGTCACTGGTTCCGTTTGTGTGAAATGTGTGGCGATGACGTGTTCGGCTGCTGGACTGAGCTCATGGAGGGTGCGGCGCGATTCCGCGGGCCGGCGCGGTGCGCCCGGTCAAGCGCCGTCGATGCGGTCGAGCAGCGCCCGAGCCTCGACGGTGCGGCGGTGGTTCGGGCCGAAGGCGGCCAGGCAGGCGTCGTGAGCGGCTGCGGCCCGGAGGCGGGCCTCGGTACCGCGGCCCAGGCCCAGCAGGGCGGTGGCCACAGCCAGCTCGACGGCGCCGGTCTCCGGGCGGCGCTGCTCCTCGGGCAGACTGCGGCGCAGCTCGTCGGCGCGCTCCGCCTCGGCGAGAGCCTCCTCGTGGCGGGCCTGGCCGTTGAGGCTGCGGGCCAGGCCGAGCCGCAGGACCAGAGAGAACCGGTCCGGTACGCGGTGGGCGGCAAGGGCCTCGCGGGCGAGCGCCTCGGCCTGCGGGTGGCGTCCCTGCGCGTTGAGGGCGAAGATCAGTCCGTTGCGGGCGGCCGCCGCTATGAGCGGCATCTCCGGCTCTGTACCGCGGGTCGCGGCCCGGGCGACGGCCGCACACTCTGCCTCGCACTCGGCGTGCCGGGCGAGCGCGGTCAGCACCTGGGCGCGGTCCGAGCGCAGCTTCAGGGTCTGCGGGTGTTCGGCTCCGAAGACCCTGCCGAAGACCGGCAGCACTGCGTCATAGGTGGCGAGGGCCTCGGCGTGGCGGCCTTGGGCGCCCGTCGCGAGCGCGGCGATACTCAGCGCCAGCGGTGCGTACCTGTCGTCGCGCAGCCGGGACCGGGACGCAGCCACGGCGCGGGCCTCAGCCTCCGCCTCGGCATAGCGCCCGGCCTGGTACAGGGCCGTGGCCTGGCCCAAGGGGGATCTCATCAACTGCCCGGCGTCGTTTCGGCCGCGCGGCCGGAAGAATTTCATGCCCGGAGCATACGGATGCTGTGCACGCCCGTTCGGCGGGCCCACACCACCGGGGAGTCAGGCGGGCAGTGCGAACTCGCGCCGCACCACGGTGAAGCGAGGCGTTGAACGACAAGCCGAGTGCCGGAGCGGCCAACGGTCAGGCATTGCGCAGACCCCGACCACGACCGCCAGGACTCCGACCACAAGGCCTACCGCAGCAGGTCAACGCCGTGCGCAGGCCATTGCGCAGCCGAACGTGCAGCGATTGCGCAGCCGCCCGTGGTGTCAAGTCGGCTTCTTGCGCGAGGTTCCCGTCCCAGCGGCTCCGATGACCGACCTGCTCCAGCACGGCTCCAGCGCCTACTGAGATCGGTCGGCCACCCCAGCGAACGGCTGCTCGCCACCTGCTGAGGACGCGGCCCGATGGTTGCTTCAGGCCGCAGCACCAGCGGCCTGGGAGTTCCACCGGGACGATCACCCTTCGCCCGCCTGCCGCCCCTCCGCCAGGTCCCGTACCGCCCGCTCCAGCCGCGTTCGCCGAGTCTCCGGCGTCGCGGCCTGGAGCAGCGGGAGCATCACGAGGTAGCGGGCGGTCCGGTCGAGCGCGTCGAACGCCGCACGCGCCGCCGGGTCCGCGGCGAGCGCCGCGGCAAGGTCGCCCGGGACCACAGCGGTCGCCTGCGACGCGTACGCGCGGTCCCAGCGGCCGTCCTCCTGGGCCCGCCGGACCTCGGCGAGGCCGGGCTCTCGCATCCGGCCCGCCGCCGCCAGCGCCGCGACCTTCTCGACGTTCACCCGCGACCACAGGCTCCTGGGCCGCCGCGGTCCGTATTTCTGCAGGTAGTATCGGTCGTCCAGGCCCCGGCGCTGCCCGGAGATCCAGCCCCAGCACAGTCCCACGTCGACCAGTTCGTCATCCGTGACCGACGCGATCCCCGACGCCTTCTTCGCCACCTTGACCCACACACCCTCACGGCGGGTGTGATGTTCGGCCAGCCAGTCCTCAAAAGCCGCCGCATCCTCGAACGCGACGACCTCCACCCCGTCGAACTCCACCATGCGGGCCAGGCTAGCCCGGTCACGCCCTGGTGGACCTTCCCGGTCACAGCACTGCTGTTGCGGGACATGACGTTGGTGACACAGGCCGATGCCGGTGAAACCGAGGTGCCTCGACGGGCACGGGTCGGGTAGCGTGCGGACCATGTCGAGTCCTGAGTCAGACACGGTGGGGGCTTTCGGTCACGCCGTCAGCCCCCTGAACCACTGAGCTCATAGCCCTGTCGTCGCGCCGTATTCTGCGGTGGGACGCGTGTGCCCCTGGGGCTGGCCGCGGTGACGAGATGACCTTTCCGTGCTTCTCCTCACCTCGGAGCCACTCGATGCCTCTCCCGCTGTACCTGCTTGCCCTGGCGGTCTTCGCCATGGGCACCTCGGAGTTCATGCTCGCCGGCCTGTTGCCGGACATCGCCTCAGAGCTCGACGTCACCGTCGGGACAGCAGGCGTGCTCACCTCGGCCTTCGCGATCGGCATGATCGTCGGCGCCCCCCTGGTGGCCGCGCTTGCCCGCGACTGGCCCAGGCGTTCCAGCCTTCTGGGGTTCATCCTCGCTTTCACGGCAGCTCACGCCGTGGGCGCCGTCACCACGAGCTTTCCGGTCCTGTTCGCCACCCGGGTCGTCGCCGCGCTCGCGAACGCAGGGTTCCTTGCAGTCGCTCTGACGGCTGCGGCCACGCTGGTCTCGCCCGACAAGAAGGGACGTGCGCTGGCCGTACTGCTGTCAGGCACGACGATGGCCACGATCGCCGGTGTCCCTGGTGGGTCGGTACTCGGCACGTTGCTCGGCTGGCGGGCGGCCTTCTGGGCCGTCGCCGCTCTCTGCTTGCCTGCAGCTCTCGGCATCCTGAAGGGGATCCCCACAGGACGTGCGCAGGAAGAGGCGACTGCCGGGCCGGCCTTGCGAGCGGAGCTCGCCCAGCTCGCCAGGCCGCGGTTGATCCTGGTGATGCTGCTCGGCGCGCTGGTGAACGCGGCGACGTTCGCAAGCTTCACCTTCCTCGCCCCCGTGGTGACCGACACCGCCGGGCTGGACGAGCTGTGGATCTCTGTCGTGCTGGTGCTCTTCGGTGCCGGTTCCTTCGTCGGCGTCACCGTCGCCGGTCGGCTGTCCGACCAGCGTCCCGGCCTGGTCATCGCAGTCGGTGGCCCGTTGCTGCTCCTCGGCTGGCCGGTCCTGGCCATGCTGGCCGACAAACCGGTCGCCCTGTTCGCCCTCGTGTTCGTGCAGGGCGCGCTGTCGTTCGCACTGGGCAGCACACTGATCACGCGGGTCCTCTACGAGGCCATAGAAGCCCCCACCATGGCCGGCTCGTATGCAACCGCGGCCCTCAACGTCGGCGCCGCCGCCGGCCCCCTCATCGCCGCGGCCACCCTCAGCACCACGGCCGGGACCCACGGGCCGCTATGGGCAAGCGGGCTCCTGGTCGCTGTCGCGCTGCTCATCGCATTTCCCCTCCGCACTGCGATCGAAGCCGGCCGAAGCACCGAGGTGCTCCGGTGACACACGCGAACGGCCCCTTTGAACTCGAGGGACCTCGAAGGCTCGTGAAGCACTGCCGCAGCCGTCCGATCGCCCACATGGCCGCCGAGGCCGGCATCTGCCGTGCCTGCCTGTCCAAGTGGAAGAACCGGTACGACACGTACGGCGAGACCGGGCTGCAGAACCGCTCCAGCGTCCCGCCCTCCTCACCGACCCCGACCCCACCCGAGATCGTCGAACGGATCGAGCTGCTGCGGCGGGGGCAACAAGTGGTCCGCCCGCAGGATCGCGCTCGCACTCGAAGGCCAGGGCGTGTGGATCAGCGAACGCACGGTGAGCCGGTGGCCGGCCCGCCCGGGCATCGACCACGCTGGTTCCTCGACCCCGACGGGTCCGTCAACCGGCGCCCGCCGAAACGGTTCGTGGCCCGCTACCCCGGCCACACGGTCCACCTGGACGTCAAGAAGGTCGGGCGCATACCCGACGGCGGCGGGTGGCGGACCCACGGCCGCGACTCCGAACAGGCCAGGGCCGCCCAACGCGCGAAGACCGCCGGCGCCAAGGGCGGGTACGTCTCCCTCCACTCCGCCGTCGCCGGGTTCTCCCGCCCGGCCTACACCGAGCCCCTTGCCGACGAGAAGGCCACCACCGCCGCGGCATTCCTCAGCCGCACCCGCGCGTTCTTCACCGCCCACAGATCCGACCACGGACCCCACCACAGCGCTGCGCAGACCATTGCGCAGCCGGGCACGCCGCACCTGCGCAGCCGCACCCCGCCACAGCCACCAGCTGCACAACGCCCGCCCACCAGCTACGGAAGCGGGGAGCAGTTCACCGGTGGCCTGAAGACCGTGGGCGGCTGGGGACCATCCCCCGCGGGTGCGGGGAGCGGAGCCGACCCGTGACGGCCGATATGTGGACGTGCCCCGTCGCGGTCACGTCCGCTGGAGCGGTGTACCGACGACCACTCGGTGATCTCGTCATTATCCGGCCGACGTTGGTGTCGGGCCTGTCGTTGTTGGCTCAGAAAAGCGCCAGGCCCTCGCCGCTGGTGTCCGCGATGACTGGCCGGGATTGGGCTGGAAGGCCGTCCAGGCGGTCAGGTCCGGCCTCAGCCGCCACGGCAGGGACGGTCTCGGCCATCCAGGTGCGAAACCTCTCGGCTGCTTCACGGTAGGGAATTTGCGCCAGGACCCGGTGCTCGCCGGAGGGGCACAGGTCGACGGCGACAGTGAACAGGCAGGAACCGGGCGCGTTGTGGCTGCCGGTCCAGGACACGCGCAGCGCACCGCAAGGTTTACGCCCGCGGGAGCTCCTGGGATCGCGATGGGTCGGGCGCAGTGATCGGCAGGCTATGTCGGCCGTCCACGCGGCGAGGTGGGGCAACGGCAGGACGGTACGGGCGCGGCAGCCGGGGCAGCGGTGCCAGTGGCGGAGCCATTCGGCGGTGTGGGTGTGGAAGAGACGTGTGTAGTGGTCGGCCACGCGGATGTCGTTGCTGTAGAGGTGGTCCGGTCGTTCCTGTGTGTTGCAGGAGCGGCAGACGGGGGCGCGGACGTAGCCGTGTTCGTGGCAATGGTCGAGTACGGCGGCGGGCGCGGTGCGGCAGACGGCGCACGCCCACCCGGCCACCTTGCGGGAGATACCGGGCTTCCTGCTGAGTACCGAGTACAGGTGGCCTTTCAGTTCCTCGTTGTACAGGCGCAGTGGGGCGGTTGGGCAGTCGGGACTCGTCGTCTGCCGGCCGTCGACGGCTCGGGCCTGCCGGTGGTGGGAGGGCGACTCGGTGACGATTGCGCTCGCCCGGCAGGCCCGCGCGGCGCGCAGCCACCGCGTTTCGGTGTGCTCGGCCACATCCAGCAGTCTGACCACAGCGCGCGGCAGCCACCATGTCCGCGCCGTCCGGTCGCGGGTTCTCTCCACGAGTATCCGCCGCCAGTCGACCCCCGCCAGATGGCAGGGCCGGCCGCCATCACATCGTGCTTCCCGCTCGGGTTCGTCCAGTTCCTGCAGTTCCCGGGCGATACGCCAGCGCCATCGCAGCGGTGTTTCCTCGGTGTTTTCCTGCTTCGACCCGTCACGGAACGGGCCGATGCGGACCAGGTCCCGGCGGTCCATCTCAACCGCGTTCAGTTCCGCTGCCGCCCGGCGCACCTCAGTCTCCACAACACTCCACCGGCCGCCGTCTGCCTTCACCGTCTCCACCACACAGCCGCCGAGCAGGACGTAACCCGCCTGGGCATGGGCAGGAGAGCAGGTGAACGCCGCAGATGCCGTCGGCACAACGCTGCCGGCCGTCAAATCGGCCCACAGAGCGTCCGCGGCGCCCAGAGTGATCAGGCCGCCCGTACGGCCCGGAATGACACGCTCTGACATACCGACAGGCTAACGGCCGGTCTCCGCAGCGCCGCCCGCATCGCCTCCATATCCGTGGCCTCGACGACCGCGCGCCCACAGACCCACTCCGGCATTGGCGGCCGGGACCAGGTCCGAGGCCACCGCCCACCACCAGGCCGCAACCGGGTACCCTCAGCCGGCCCGCTGCCTGGTACCCGTCGTACGTCTCAGAGCAGTCCGCCCCGCCGACCACCTCATCCAGGCGGGCGGGACCATCCCTACGGGTGCGGGGATGGTCCCCACCCCGCCGAGCGGATCAAGGCGTGTCGGCCGTGGAGAGCGTGCACCAGTTGAGCGTGCATCTCCCGGGACAGCGATTGTCGACCGGTGCCGGAGTCCGTTGGTGATCAGCTGACTCATGAATGTGGAGGAGAAATGACGGTGCTGTCGTGGCTGCGAACACCGGACGGCGAGCTGCCCGTCAGGGTGGCCGGCTGACGGCGGCCCGTTCGAGTTCCCAGGTGCGGTCAGGTGTGACGTCACGCTGAGCGGAGGCACTGGGCCGCAGAAGGCCGCTCACCCGATAGGGGGAGACGGATCGTTCCGGCGGTTGATGTCGCGCCGCTGCGGCCGGTGCGATGTTCGGTGCATGGACAGTGCGACAGGGACGACGAGGGCGCCTTGGCGCACGTGGTGGCAGTGGTGGCCGTGCTGGGTGGGCCGGGCCACGATGGTGTGGGCGGTGGTCTACGCCGGCTTCGGCCTGGCATGCGCGCTGAGCGGGACGCCGCTGTTCCACCTGGGCGGCGACCCGGGACCCTCGGCGCTGGGCTGGGGGGTCGTGGCGGTGGGATCGCTGGCGGCGGTGGCTTGTGGTGCGGTGGCGCGGTCAGGGCCGCGACCGGCGCTGCGTGTGCTGCTGTGGGTGGCCTGCGTGCTGGCCGGGATCGCCGCGTTCGGCCTGCTGATGGACGTCATCACACTGGTATTCGGTCAGGGAGTGGACAGTGGGGTGGCCGCTGCGCACCACGCGCTGGCGGCGGCCGGGGTCCTGCTGCTCGCGGCCACTGCCCGGCCCGTCCGTCGCCCGTCCGCCGGGGCCGCGGCGGCAGCCCCGTCCGCTGCCTCCAGGCCGGTTCAGCTCGCCGCCTGCGCCGGGACGATGGCCTTTCTCCCCTACGCGGCGATGAAGCTCGTCTGGGCGTCCGGCGGCACCTTCGCCGGGATCGCCGGAGAGGAGATGCGCGCGATCTCCCAGCGCAACGGTGCGTCGGGAATCTGGCTCACCCTGGAGTCCTGGGGCCTGGACGCCACCGTGCTGCTGGCCGCGCTCGGCGTCTTCCTGCTGTGGGGCCTGGTCCGCCCGTGGGGCCAGGTCTTCCCGCGTTGGACGCTGTGGCTGCGCGGCCGGCGCGTCCCCCGCTGGCTTCCCCTGGCCCCGGCCTTGATCGGTGCTGCCACCCTGGCTCCGTACGGGGTACTCGGGGTCGGCTACGCGGCCCTGGCCACGGCCGGCGTGGTCACGATGCGGCGCGGCGACTTCCACTCCTCGAGCGATGCGCTGCTGGTCGGCTGGATCGGCATGACCGCGTTCGCCGTCTACGGAGTCGCGCTGATCGTCGCTACCCGCTCGTACTGGCTCCGGACCCGTCCCCTACCTGCGGCATGACCAGCACCTTTCACCAGATGCGTCCCGATACCGTCCCGGCAGGAGGTCCCGCGCCTCCCGAAAACTCAGGTTCTGGCCCAAGTTCTGTGGTGCATTCACGCTCTGTAAATGTTGATCTTCGTATCGGCTCTCCTCGATCGTCTTGAAATGCCCCATGGTGGCTGCG
>NZ_JAGMUJ010000071.1 GCF_019049255.1 Streptomyces sp. AC558_RSS880
ACGCTGTGGCAGTCGGTCGGCGTCGACCCGACGGACTCGTTCTTCTACTCGTTCACCACGTCGATCATCAACATCGTCGGCACCGTCATCGCGATGATCTTCGTCGACCGCATCGGCCGCAGGCCGCTCGCGATCATCGGCTCCGTCGGCATGGTGCTCGGCCTCGCCCTGGAGGCCTGGGCCTTCTCCGCCGACCTCGTCGACGGATCGCTGCCCGCCACCCAGGGCTGGGTCGCCCTGATCGCCGCGCACGTCTTCGTCCTCTTCTTCGCCCTGTCCTGGGGCGTGGTCGTCTGGGTCATGCTCGGCGAGATGTTCCCCAACCGGATCCGCGCCGCCGCCCTCGGCGTCGCCGCCGCCGCGCAGTGGGTCGCCAACTGGGCCATCACCGCGAGCTTCCCCTCGCTGGCCGACTGGAACCTGTCGGCCACCTACGTGATCTACACGCTCTTCGCCGCGCTCTCCATCCCGTTCGTCCTGAAGTTCGTCAAGGAGACGAAGGGCAAGTCGCTGGAGGAGATGGGCTGAGCACCAGCC
>NZ_JAGMUJ010000072.1 GCF_019049255.1 Streptomyces sp. AC558_RSS880
GCAGCCGGCATCTGGCACAACTGGACCACCGGCGCCAAGATCAAACGATCCCTGATCGCCTACGACCACTGAGAACATCGGACTCACTCATCTAGGGGGTGTCGTTTGGATCTTGCCGGGGTCGCGGGCCCCGGGCCGGGCCGTTCCCGGCGCCCTCCAGGAGCATGTCCGGCGCCGTCGGGCAGGCACCGGCGCCCCTGCGGCAGGCCCCGGCCGCTCCTCGTCGGCCTGCGGCGCCGTCGGCGCTCCGCGGGACCACGCGCCTCGGCGTCGTCGCCTCCTCGCGCTCCTGCGCCGGCGCCATTGACCTCGTGCCGTCGCGAGGCGTTGTATCTCCGGCCGGGGCCCGCACACATCCCGGATCCACGAGGATCCACGAGGCAGAGAGGGAGTGCTCCGTCATGCGCGTACTGCTCGTGGGAGCCGGCGGGGTGGGCACCGCCGTCACCCGGATCGCGGCCCGGCGGCCGTTCTTCGACCGGATGGTGGTGGCCGACCGCGAGCCGGGCCGGGCCGAGGCGGCGGTCGCCGCGCTCGGCGGGGAGGGTGCCCGGTTCCGTGCCGAGCGCGTGGACGCCGGTGACGAGGACGGGGTGGCGGCGCTGCTCGCACGGCACGGCTGCGACGTCCTGCTCAACGCCACCGACCCCCGGTTCGTGATGCCGCTGTTCCGCGCCGCGCTCCGCGCCGGCACCACCTATGTCGACATGGCGATGTCGCTGTCCCGGCCGCACGCCGAGCGGCCGTACGAGGAGTGCGGGGTCAAGCTCGGCGACGAGCAGTTCGCGCGGTCCGGGGAGTGGGCGGCGGCCGGTGCGCTGGCCCTGGTCGGCATGGGGGTGGAGCCGGGCCTGTCGGACGTGTTCGCCCGGTACGCCGCCGACGAACTCTTCGACGGGATCGAGGAGATCGGCGTCCGCGACGGCGCGAACCTCACGGTGGACGGCCACGGCTTCGCGCCGTCCTTCAGCATCTGGACCACCATCGAGGAGTGCCTCAACCCGCCCGTGGTCTACGAGAAGGACCGCGGCTGGTTCACCACCGAGCCGTTCAGCGAGCCGGAGGTGTTCGACTTCCCCGCGGGCATCGGCCCGGTGGAGTGCGTGAACGTCGAGCACGAGGAGGTGCTGCTCGTCCCGCGCTGGGTCGACGCGCGACGCGTCACCTTCAAGTACGGTCTGGTCCGCGAGTTCGTCGACACGCTCAGGACGCTGCGCCTGCTGGGCCTGGACCGCACCGAACCGGTGACCGTGCCCGGCCCGCAGGGCCCGGTGCGGGTCTCCCCCAGGGACGTGGTGGCCGCCTGTCTGCCCGACCCGGCGACGCTGGGCGAGCGGATGCGCGGCAAGACCTGCGCCGGCACCTGGGTGCGGGGCGTGAAGGACGGGGCGCCGCGCGAGGTGTACCTGTACCACGTGGTCGACAACCAGTGGTCCATGGCGGAGTACGGCTGCCAGGCCGTGGTGTGGCAGACCGCCGTCAATCCCGTCGTCGCCCTCGAACTGCTCGCCGGCGGCGCCTGGTCGGGCACCGGCGTGCTCGGTCCGGAGGCGTTCCCCGCGGGGCCGTTCCTGGACCTGCTGACCGCGTACGGCTCGCCCTGGGGACTGCGCGAACAGTGACCGCGCGCACGGCGTTCCGTTGTTTCACCACCGGTCGACAGGTGACCCGAAGAGGAGTAAGGCGCCCAAAAGGGTGCTGTCCGCCTTCACACCGATCGCAGGTGACTCTCGATGGACAACTGGCGCGCACGTGCGGCCTGCAGGACCGAGGACCCCGACCTCTTCTTCCCGATCGGCACCTCCGGACCCGCCCTGATGCAGACGGAACAGGCCAAGGCCGTGTGCCGACGCTGCCCCGTGCGGGAGCAGTGCCTTCAGTGGGCACTGGACACGGGGCAGTCCATCGGGGTGTGGGGCGGTACGAGCGAGACGGAGCGCCACGCCCTGAAGCGCCGCGTCGCCGCGCGGCGGACCGCCGGGGGTTCCTGAGAGGGCTCGCCGTGCCCGGCCCCCTGAGCCGCAGTACGCTCGCGGGACACCACGGGAAGGGGCCGCCATGAGCGTGCGCGTGCGCCGTGTCTACGAACCGCCCGAGCCGGACGACGGGGTCCGGATCCTGGTCGACCGGCTGTGGCCGCGCGGTCTGGCGAAGGACGCGGCGCGGGTGGACGAGTGGCCCAAGGGGCTGACCCCGTCCACCGAGCTGCGCCGCTGGTACCACGCGGACGACCGGCCGTACGAGGAGTTCCGCGAGCGCTACGAGGCGGAACTCGCCGCTCCGGAGGCCGCCGAACTCCTGGATCACCTCCGCGAGCTCGCCGGGAAGGGCTCGGTGACCCTGCTGACCGCGTCCAGGAGCCCCAAGGCCGGTCACGCGGAGGTGCTGGCCCGTCTGCTGGAGGACTAGGCGGTCCGCGCGGCCGCCGCCCGCCCCGCCGCCCGGCCCGAGAAGAGACAGCCGCCGAGGAAGGTGCCCTCCAGGGCGTTGTAGCCGTGGACACCGCCGCCGCCGAAGCCCGCCACCTCGCCCGCCGCGTACAGGCCCTCGACGGGCCGGCCGTCGGTGCCCAGCGCACGGGAGTCCAGGTCCGTCTGGATGCCGCCCAGGGTCTTGCGGGTGAGGATGTTCAGCTTGACGCCGATCAGCGGGCCGGCCGCGGGGTCGAGGATGCGGTGCGGGGTGGCGACGCGGCCGAGGCGGTCGCCGATGTAGCGGCGGGCGTTGCGGATGCCCTGCACCTGGGCGTCCTTGCTGTAGGCGTTGTCCATCTGCAGGTCGCGGGCCTCGATCTGGCGGCGCAGGACGGCCGCGTCGAGCAGCGGTTCGTCGGTGAGGGCGTTCATCTTCTCGACGAGCTGTTCGAGGGTCGGGGCGGTCACGAAGTCGGCGCCCTTGCGCAGGAACGCGTCCACCGGTCCGGGGGCGCCCTTGCCCAGCAGGCGGGTGCGCAGGAAGCCGGCCCGGTCCTTGGCGGTGATGTCGGGGTTCTGCTCGGAGCCCGACAGCGCGAACTCCTTCTCGACGATCCGCTGGGTGAGGACGAACCAGGAGTGGTCGTGTCCGGCGATGTCCTCGGTGGTGCGCAGGTGCTTCAGCGTGCCGAGGGTGTCGTAGCCGGGCAGACAGGGGTCGGGCAGGCGGCGGCCGAGGGCGTCGAACCACATCGAGGACGGCCCCGGCAGGATGCGGATGCCGTGTCCGGGCCAGACCGGGTCCCAGTTCCGCAGGCCCTCGGTGTAGTGCCACATGCGGTCCCGGTTGACCAGGCGCACCCCCGCGCGGGCGCTGATGTCGAGCATCCGCCCGTCGACGTAGGCCGGGACCCCGGTGACCATCTCCCGGGGCGGGGTGCCCAGCCGCTCGGGCCAGTACCGGCGGACGATGTCGTGGTCGGCGCCGATGCCGCCGCTGGTGACGATCACGGCCTGGGCGGTGAGCTCGAACTCGCCGGTCGTCTCGCGGCTGGAGGCGACCCCGCGCGGCGCGTTGTCCTCGGCCAGAACGGTGCCGCGCACCCCGCGCGCGGTGCCGCCCTCGACGACGAGTTCGTCGACCCGGTGGCGGTGGTGGAAGGTGAGCAGTCCGTCGCGCGCGGCCTGCCGGGCGTACCGGACGAAGGGGGCGACGACACCGGTTCCGGTGCCCCAGGCGATGTGGAAGCGGGGCACGGTGTTGCCGTGGCCGTCCGCGCGGAGGTCGCCGCGCTCGGCCCAGCCGACGGTGGGCAGGAAGGTGATGCCGTGGCCGTCCAGCCAGGACCGCTTCTCCCCCGCCGCCCACTCGACGTAGGCCCTCGCCCAGCGCACCGCCCAGGAGTCCTCGTCGTCGAGCCGGTCGAAGCCCGCGCTGCCCTGCCAGTCGTTCCAGGCGAGGTCGAAGGAGTCCTTGATGCCCAGGCGCCGCTGTTCCGGTGAGCCGACGAGGAACAGCCCGCCGAAGGACCAGAAGGCCTGGCCGCCGAGGTTGGCGGCGTTCTCCTGGTCGACCAGGGCGACCCTGCGGCCCCTGCTGGTCAGCTCGTGGGCCGCGACGAGGCCCGCGAGTCCCGCTCCGACGACGATGACGTCGGCGTCCATGGCGACCGTCCCTTCCTGTTGCGCGGTGACTGTTGTCCGGTGAGCAGCGCGGTGAGCAGTTGTTTCAGCCAGGCCCGGGCGCCCGCGACGTCCCGGTCCAGGAGCAGTCGGGTGGTGACGCCGTCGTAGGCGGCGACCACGGCGTGCGCGGCGCCCTCGACGTCACCGAGCACGGCGGGCAGTTCGGTGTGGCCGCGGGCCCGGGCGAGCCGGTCCTCGACCGCCCGCCGCAGCCGTGCCCGGTGCTCCAGCAGGGCGCGCGCCACCTCCGGGTCGCGGGCGGCGTGCACCAGGAAGTCGGTCTTCACCAGCAGCCAGTCGCGGTCGAGGAGCAGGACCTCGGTGACGCGGTCCACGGCGGCGGGCACGTCGAGGTCGGGACCGTCCTGGGCGAGGGCCCCGGCGACCTGCTCGGCGATCAGTTCGGCGCGCTCCGTGTACAGGGCGAAGAACAGTTCGTCCAGGCCGGCGAAGTTGGAGTAGAAGGCGCCCCTGGTGTAGCCGGCGGCCTCGCAGACCTCCTCGATCGAGACGTGCCCGAAGCCCTTGGCGGCGAAGACGGAGAACGCGGCCTCGAGCAGGTTCGCGCGCGTGCGCAGACGGCGCCTGGTGACGCGCCCCGCCGTACCGCCCACCGCCATGCCGGCCCCGTTCCCTCGGTTCGATACGGGAACGTATCCGATACGCCGGTGTATCGAAAGGTCCTGGAGCGGCGGAGTCCGTGCCGGAAGCCTGTCCTCCCCGCCCCCGCTCCTCCACACTGGGCCGCACCCGGGCGGGGAGGGGCCGATGGGCGCGGACACGGAGCGGGGGCCGGGGGCCGGCCGGCGCGGCGAACTGGACGTGCTGCGCGCCCTCGTCGTCCTCGGGCTGGTGTTCTTCCACACCGCCCTCGTCTTCTCCCCGGACGACGACTTCTACGTCAAGAACGCCCGGACCACGGACGCCGTCACCGTCCTCGCCGGGTTCGGTGTGGTGTGGGCCATGCCCATGCTGTTCCTCGTCGCCGGTCTCGGTGCCCGGCACTCGATCCGCCGCCGGGGGCCCGGCGGGTTCGCCCGGGAACGGCTGCTGCGCCTGGGCGTCCCGCTGGTCTTCGCGACGGTCGTGCTGTGCCCCCTCCCCCCGTGGCTGCGGCTGCGCGCCGCCGACCCCGGGTACGACGAGTCGTACGGGCGGTTCTGGGTGCGCTTCCTGTCCGTGCGGCCGGACCTCGCCGACTTCCCCTTCGTCCTGGAGGGCGACCACTTCGAGACCGGACACCTGTGGTTCGTCGTCCTGCTGCTCGCCTTCTGCCTGCTGCTCGCGCCGGCCGCCGCCCGGCTGGCGGCCGGGGCCGACCGCGTGGCGCCCGCGCTGCGGCGGCGGCCGGCGCTGCTCCTGCTCCCCGCACTGCCGCTCGCCGCCGTCAACGCGCTGCTGGGCATGGAGGAGGGCTACGCGGGCTGGAACCGCTGGGCCTACCTGCTCTTCTTCGTGTACGGCTTCGCCCTCGCGGACGACGAGCGGGTCCGGGAGCCCATGCGCCGCGCCGCGATCCCCGTGGGTGTGCTGGGTGTGGCGCTGTTCGCCGGGACCGCGCCCGGTTTCGTCGCCGGGGACGACCCGTTCACCGCGTGGACCCCGTTCGCGCTGGTGACCAGGGCGCTGTTCGGGGCGGCCGGCTGGTGCTGGGTGGTCGCGATCCTCGGCCTGCTGGACCGGCCGGGACGCCCGCGCGTACGGAGCGGCCGGGGCAGCGGGTCCAAGGTCCTGCCCTACCTGGCCCTCGCCGCCCTGCCGCTGTACGTGCTGCACCAGCCGGTCGTGGTCGCCTTCGCGTACGGCGTGGTCGGCTGGTCCGCGCCGATGGCCGTCAAGTACGCGGTGATCGTGGCCGCCTCCCTGGCGGTGGTCCTCGCGCTGTACGAGTACGGGGTGCGCAGGTGGACGGCGACCCGGTTCCTGTTCGGGATGCGCCCCGACCCGCGCACCCCTCCGCCCGCGCCCGCGCGGTGATCTGCTTTCCTACTCTCCTCGGACGGCAACGACTCGAACTCGGGACGATCATGCGAGCAACCGTGCGGCACGTCGCGGACGGCACCTTTCTGGTGCACGGCACGAACACCAACTGGGTGATCCTGACCGAGGGGGACGCCGTCACGCTGATCGACACCGGCTACCCCGGCGACCGCGAGGGACTGCTCGCCTCCCTCGCGGAGGTGGGGAGTTCACCGGAGGCGGTGACGGCCGTGCTGATCACCCACGCCCACAGCGACCACCTGGGATCCGCCGAGTACCTGAGCGCCGCGTACGGCACTCCCGTCTACACCCACAAGGCCGAAGTCCCGCACGCCCGGCGGGACTTCCTGCACCAGGTGACCGTCGGGCAGGTACTGCGCAACGGCTGGCGGCCGGGCGTGCTGCCGTGGGCGGCGCACGCCCTGCGCTCCGGCGGGACGGCGGACGTGGCGGTCACCGCGCCCGAGCCGTTCCCGGAGTCCGGTCCGGGCCCGCTCGACCTGCCCGGCCGGCCCGTGCCCGTGCACACGCCCGGCCACACCGCCGGGCACTGCGCGTTCCACTTCCCGGAGACCGGGGTGGTGGTGTCGGGCGACGCCCTGGTGAGCGGCCACCCCACCTCGCGGGTCGAGGGACCGCAGATGCTGACGGACATGTTCCACCACGAACGCGCCACCGCCGTGGCCTCGCTGGACGTCCTGGCCGGGCTGGACGGCGGCCTGCTGCTGCCCGGGCACGGCCCGCTGCACGAGGGGTCCGTACGGGACGCCGCCCGGCTGGCCCGGGAGCGGGCCCAATAGAGTGAGGTGACGATCACCCGCGAGACGAGGACACCGCCGCCATGGCACTGCAGATCAACGCCACCAACCCGGAGCACCCCGCGCTCCTGTTGGAACTGCCGTGGCACCTGCCGCTGGAGGAGTGGCCCGAGGAGTACCTGGTGCCGCTGCCGCGCGGCATCTCCCGGCACGTGGTGCGCTACGCGCGCGCCGGCGACGAGGTGATCGCGGTCAAGGAGCTCGCCCAGCGGCCCGCGCTGCGCGAGTACGAGCTGCTGCGCGACCTGGACCGGATCGGCATCCCGGCCGTCGACCCGCTCGCCGTGGTCACAGGCCGCACCGACCCCGCCGGGGAGCCGCTGGAGAGCGTCCTGATCACCCGTCACCTCGGCGGCTCGATGCCGTACCGGTCGATGTTCGAGACGACGCTGCGCCCGGCGACCATGCACCGGCTGATGGACGCGCTCGCCGTGCTCCTGGTGCGGCTGCACCTCGCCGGGTTCGCCTGGGGCGACTGCTCGCTGTCCAACACGCTGTTCCGGCGCGACGCGGGCGCCTACGCCGCCTACCTCGTGGACGCCGAGACCGGGGACCTGCACCCGGAACTGAGCGTCGGCCAGCGCGAGTACGACCTCGATCTCGCGCGCGTCAACATCAGCGGCGAACTGCTCGACCTGGAGGCATCCGGGGCGCTGCACCCCTCCGTCGACCCGATCGAGTTCGGCACCGAGATCTGCGCCCGCTACCAGAGCCTGTGGCAGGAGCTGACCCGCACCTCCGTCTACCCGGCGGGCAAGCACCACTACATCGAGCGCCGCATCCGCCGGCTGAACGACCTCGGTTTCGACGTGGCCGAGATGCAGATCGAGCACGCCTCCAACGGCGACACCGTCACCTTCGTGCCCAAGGTCGTGGACGCCGGTCACCACCAGCGGCAGCTGCTGCGCCTGACCGGCCTCGACGCCGAGGAGAACCAGGCCAGGCGGCTGCTGAACGACCTGGAGAGCTGGATGGCCACCCAGGACGACTACGCGCCGGGCGACCCCCTCGGCGCCCGCCCGGAGGTCCTCGCCCACCGCTGGGTGCGCGAGGTCTTCCGGCCCACCGTGCGGTCCGTGCCGCCGGAGCTGCGCGGCCCGATGGACGCCGCGGAGATCTACCACGAACTGCTCGAGCACCGCTGGTACCTGTCCGAGCGGGCGCAGCACGACATCGGTCTGGACACGGCCGTCGAGGACTACATCAGGAACATCCTGCCGAAGGCGCGGGAGACGCTCCAGCCGACGAACGACTGACCCGGCGGTCCGGCCCCGTCAGGCCGGCGGCACCACCGCCACCGGGCAGTCCGCGTGGTGCAGGACACCGTGGGCCACCGAGCCGATCCGGGCGCCCACGGCCGTGCGGCGGGCGCGGCGGCCGACCACCATCAGCTGGGCGGTGCCCGCCACCGACAGCAGCACCTGTCCGGCGCTGCCCATCTCGACGTGCTCGATCACGTGCACGTCGGGATAGCGCTCCCGCCACGGCGCGAGGGCCGCCGCCAGCGCCTTCCGCTCGTACGGTTCCAGGCCGCCGGCCTCGTCGAGGAGCCGGAGCGAGGCGGGGCTGTAGGCGAACACCGGCGGCAGGGTCCAGGCCCGTACGGCGCGCACCGTGGCCCCGCGCCGGGCCGCGGTCTCGAAGGCGAGGCCGAGCGCGGCGGCGCTGTCCTGCGGGTCGCCCTGCTGGCCGACCACGATCTCGTGCCCGGCGACCTCGTCCGACGCCTGGTCCCCGGCCCGCACGAACACCACAGGGCGTTCGGCGTCGACGATCACCTGCTGGCCGACCGAGCCGACCAGGAAGCCCATGATCCGCCCGTGCCCGCGCGAGCCGAGCACCAGCATCTCCGCGTCCGCGGCGACACCGGTCAGTGTCCGCACGGCGTCGCCCTCCAGGACGTCCGTCGTCACGGCGAGACCGGGGTGGCGTTCACCGACGGCGCGGACCGCCTCCTCCACCGACGCGCGGACCCACTGCTCCTGGGTCGCCCGGTCCCCCGTGTCCACCGCGTCGTGCGCCTCGAACCGCCAGGCGTGCACCACCCGGAGCGGCAGTCCCCGGCGGACCGCCTCCCGCGCCGCCCAGGCCAGCGCGGCGAGGCTCTCCCCGGTTCCGTCGATCCCTGCCGTGATCGGGCGCGTCATGCGGTTCCCTCCCGGTGTCGTGTCCGAACTCTCGTGTTCCCAGTCTTCCCCACGCCACCGTCCCGGCCGCACGCGGTCGCGCCGCACGTGGAGCTCACGCATACCTGAGCGATTCGGCGCGACCGAACATACGATGGGCGGGGCCGGTGCGGTGGCCGCGGCCGGACCGGGGCCCGCCGCGCCGGGGATCCGACCGCACGACGTGGGGGACGTATGGCACAGGCCGCCGAAGCGGCGCGGACCGTGATCATGACGGTGGACGACGACCCGGGCGTCTCCCGCGCCGTGGCCCGGGACCTCAGACGGCGCTACGGGGCGTCGTACCGGATCGTGCGCGCGGAGTCCGGGGAGTCCGCGCTGGACGCGCTGCGCGAACTGAAGCTGCGCGGCGACCTCGTCGCCGTGATCCTCGCCGACTACCGGATGCCGCGGATGAACGGCATCGAGTTCCTGGAACAGGCCCTCGACATCCATCCGGGCGCGCGCCGGGTGCTGCTCACCGCGTACGCCGACACCGGCGCGGCCATCGACGCGATCAACGTCGTCGACCTCGACCACTACCTCCTCAAGCCGTGGGACCCTCCGGAGGAGAAGCTCTACCCGGTCCTGGACGACCTCCTCGAGGCCTGGCGGCGCAGCGACCACCGGCCGGTGCCCAGCACCAAGGTGGTCGGGCACCGCTGGTCGGCGCGCTCCTCGGACGTGCGGGAGTTCCTGGCCCGCAACCAGGTGCCCTACCGCTGGTACTCCGCCGACGAGCCGGAGGGCCGGCGGCTGCTGGCCGCCGCGGGCGAGGACGGGATGCGGCTGCCGGTGGTGATCACCCCGGACGGGACGCCCCTGGTGGAGCCGGAGTCCGTGGACCTCGCCGCCCGGGTGGGCCTGGCGACGACCCCGGAGGCCGACTTCTACGACCTGGTGGTGATCGGCGGCGGCCCGGCGGGGCTCGGCGCGGCGGTCTACGGGGCCTCCGAAGGACTGCGGACCGTGCTGGTGGAGCGGTCGGCGACCGGCGGGCAGGCCGGGCAGTCCTCCCGGATCGAGAACTACCTGGGCTTCCCCGACGGCGTGTCGGGGGCACAGCTCACCGACCGGGCGCGGCGGCAGGCGACGAAGTTCGGCGCCGAGATCCTCACCGCGCGGGAGGTGACGGGTCTCGAGGTCAACGGCGGCGCCCGGGTCGTACGGTTCTCCGACGGTTCGGCGGTCGCCGCGCACAGCGTGATCCTGGCGACCGGGGTGTCGTACCGGCAGCTGGCGGCACCCGGCTGCGACGAGCTGGGCGGCTGCGGTGTCTTCTACGGGTCGGCGCTGACGGAGGCCGCCGCCTGCCAGGGCCACGACGTGTACATCGTCGGCGGCGCCAACTCGGCCGGGCAGGCCGCGATGTATCTGTCCCGGTTCGCCAAGTCGGTGACGCTGCTGGTGCGCGGGCCGGATCTGGCGGCGTCGATGTCGTACTACCTGATCCAGCAGATCGACCGGGCGCCGAACATCTCGGTGCGGTGCGGCGCGGTCGTCGAGGGCGCGCACGGCGACGGTCGTCTGGAGCGGCTGATGCTGCGCGACACGGGCAGCGGGCAGACCGAACTCGTCGACGCGCAGTGGCTGTTCGTGTTCATCGGCGCGGCCCCGCTGACCGACTGGCTGGACGGCACGGTGCTGCGGGACGAACGCGGGTTCATCCTCGCCGGGCCCGATCTGACCCCCGACGGGCGGCCGCCGGCGGACTGGGAGCTGGACCGGCCGCCGTACCACCTGGAGACCAGCGTGCCCGGCGTGTTCGTCGCGGGCGACGCGCGCGCGGAGTCCGCCAAGCGGGTCGCGTCCGCCGTCGGAGAGGGAGCCATGGCCGTGATGCTCGTCCACCGGTACCTGGAGCAGTCGTGAGCGGGCGGCCGATGCCGTGCAGCCCGCGGGAGATCGGCGCCCTGTTCCTGTTCGAGAAGCTCAGCGCCGAGCAGCTCGGGCGGCTCTGCGGGGAGGGACGGGTGGAGCGGTTCGAGCCCGGACCCGTCTACGCCGAGGGCGATCCCGCCACCTGCTTCTACGTGATGCTGGAGGGCACCGTCGTGCTGTCCCGCCGGGTCGGCGGGGACGACGTGGAGGTCAGCCGCACGTCCCAGCGCGGGGTGTACGCGGGGGCCATGCAGGCGTACCTCGGGGACCGGGTGCGGCAGGTCTACAACAACTCGATGCGCGTGACGGAGCCGACGCGGTTCTTCGTGCTGCCCGCGGACACGTTCGCGAGCATCATGCAGGAGTGGTTCCCGATGGCGGTCCACCTGCTGGAGGGGCTGTTCTTCGGTTCGAAGAGCGCCCAGCGGGCCATCGGCCAGCGGGAACGGCTGCTGGCGCTGGGCTCGTTGTCGGCCGGGCTGACGCACGAGCTGAACAACCCCGCCGCGGCGGCCGTACGGGCGACGGCGACGCTGCGTGAACGCGTCGGCAAGATGCGGCACAAGCTGCGCGTCATCTCCGCGGGCACCTACGACCGCGAGACCCTGGCCGACCTGATCGACATCCAGGAGCGGACGGCCGAGCGGGTCGCGAAGGCGCCCGTGCTCAGCCCGCTGGAGGCGTCGGACCGGGAGGACGAGCTCTCCGACTGGCTGGACGACCACGGCATCCCCGACGGCTGGCGGATCGCCCCGACGTTCGTCCAGGCCGGACTGGACCTGGACTGGCTGGACCAGGTCGCCGCCGCCGTCGACGAGGCGACGCTGCCGTCGGCGGTCGGCTGGCTCAGCTACACGGTCGAGACGGAACTGCTCATGGACGAGATCGCGGACTCCACGAGCCGGATCTCGCACCTCGTCGACGCCGCCAAGCAGTACTCGCAGCTCGACCGCGCCCCCTTCCAGGTCGCCGACGTGCACGAACTCCTCGACAGCACCCTGCTGATGCTGTCGGGGAAGTTCGGGCAGCGGATCAAGGTGGTCAAGGAGTACGACCGGACGCTGCCGCGGATCCCGGCGTACCCGGCGGAGCTCAACCAGGTGTGGACCAACCTGATCGACAACGCGGTCTCCGCCATGAACGGCGCGGGCGGTCAGGACCGGCCGGGCACGCTGACCGTGCGCACCGCGCGGGAGAACGACCGGCTGCTGGTGGAGTTCGGCGACACCGGCACGGGCGTCCCGCCGGAGATCCGCGACCGGGTCTTCGACCCGTTCTTCACCACCAAGCCGGTGGGCGAGGGCACCGGACTGGGCCTGGACATCTCCTGGCGGATCGTGGTCGACAGGCACCACGGGACCCTCCGGTTCGAGTCCGAGCCGGGCGACACCCGCTTCCAGGTGCTGCTGCCGCTCACCGCTCCGGCCCCCGACGACACCCCCGAGGAGTCCGCATGACCAGCGACCACGCCATCGACCCCGACGTCCCGCCGACCGGCCCGGGCTGCGCCGACTGCGACGCCGTGGGCGGCTGGTGGTTCCATCTGCGGCGCTGCGCGCAGTGCGGCCACATCGGCTGCTGCGACAGCTCGCCCGGTCAGCACGCCACGGCACACTTCAAGGCCACCGGGCATCCCGTGGTCCGCAGTTACGAGCCGGGCGAGGACTGGTTCTGGGACTACGCCGCCAACGAGCTGTACGATTCCGGCCCCGATCTCGCCCCGCCCGTGAGCCACCCGGCCGACCAGCCGTCGCCGGGTCCGGCGGGACGGGTTCCGTCGAACTGGGCGGAGACGCTGCGCCGCTGAGGAACCGCGGCCGGGAACCCGCGGCCGCCGCCCGTCGTTGTCCGGACACCCCCCACCGGTCCGTGTACGACGACAGCAGGGCGGCGTGATGCAGGAGTTGGTCCCCGGCGGGAATCTGGCCCTCCCGGGCGGCGCCGTGACCGTCCGGGTGCCCGGCCCCTTCGACGTGTCCGCGCTGATCACGGACGACGGCGGAAAGGTGCGCGACGACGGCGACTTCGTGTTCTACAACCAGCCGTCCGCGCCGGGCGCCCGGCTCGGCGGGGACACCCTGACCGTCGACCCGGCGGCGCTGCGTCCCGGCGCCGCGCGCGTCACGGTGGCCGTCAGCCCCGCCGACCCCGGCACCCCGCTGAGCGGGCTGCCCGCCCCCGTGCTCCAGGTCGCCGGCGCCGGCGGCCGTCCGCTCGCCCGGTTCTCCCCGCCCCGGGTGCGGCAGGAGGCCGTGCTGCTCCTCGCGGAGATCTACCGGCGCGGCGGGGACTGGAGACTGCGCGCCCTGGGACAGGGGTACGCCGACGGACTGGCCGGTCTCGCACGGGACTTCGGGGTCGAGGTGACGGACGACGGCGGGGCGGCCGCCCCGCGCACGGCGCCCGCCGCCCCGGCCCGCCCGGCCGCCGGGGACGGCTTCCTCGGCCTGGTGAACGCCGCCCGGGCCGCCGCCGGTTCGCCTCCGGTCACCCATGACGCGCGGCTGGCCGACGCGGCGCGGGAGCACGCCGGCATGATGGCGCGGGGCGGACGCCTCGCTGTCGAGGGCGTGGACGGCGTCTCCGTCCACCAGCGGGTCGTCGCCGCCGGGTACCCGTACCTCACCGTCGGCGAGCACCTGGTCTCCGGGCCGCTCACCGTCGACCGGTTCGTCGACCACTGCCTGCGCCACGACGCGGCCCGCCGCACCGTGTGCGACCCCTCCTTCACCCACGCCGCCGTGGCGTCCTGCGACGGGTCCGGCGACACCTACTGGACGGCGCTGTGGGCCAGTCCGCTCACCCCGGACGGGCGGGACCGCACGGCCGGCGAGGTCATCGACCTCACCAACCGGGAGCGCGCCCGCGCCGGACTGCCGCCCCTGTCCCGCGATCCCCGGCTGACCGCGGCCGCGCAGGCGCACAGCGCCGACATGGTGGCCCGCGACTTCTACTCCCACACCGCGCCCGACGGCGGCAAGCCCTGGGACCGGGCCGCCGCAGCGGGCTCGGCACTGCGGACGATCGGCGAGAACATCGCGTGCGGACAGCGCTCGGCCGCCGAGGTCGTCCAGGGCTGGATGAACAGTCCCGGTCACCGCGCCAACATCCTCAAGGCCGGTTTCACCCGCATCGGCGTCGGATTCGCGGGCGGCGGCCGGGCGGGCACGTACTGGACCCAGCTCTTCGGTGGCTGACGGGGCCGGTGCCGTCCGCGCACGATCCTGGCGGAGGGAGGAAGTCCGGGCGAGGATGCCCCCATGAAGGGTGACCTGTTTTCCAGTCAGCACATGGTGCAGCCGGCCACGGCCGCGGGCATGACCGTCGAGAACGCCAAATGCATCCGCTACACGGTCGACGGCGAGATGCACGCCCGGCAGGGCGCGATGATCGCCTACCGCGGCGACCTCCAGTTCGAGCGCAAGGGCCAGGGCGTCGGCGGCATGCTCAAACGGGCGGTGACCGGCGAGGGGTTGCCGCTGATGGCGGTCCGCGGACAGGGCGAGGCCTGGTTCGCGCACGAGGCGCAGAACTGCTTCGTCGTCGAGGTGGACCCCGGCGACGAGTTCACCGTCAACGGCCGCAACGTCCTGTGCTTCGACTCCACGCTGTCGTACCGCATCGCGACCGTGAAGGGGGCCGGCATCAGCGGTGGCGGGCTGTTCAACAGCGTCTTCACCGGGCACGGCCGGCTGGGGCTGGTGTGCGAGGGGAATCCGCTGGTGATCCCGGTGTCGTCGCAGTACCCGGTGTACGTGGACACGGACGCGATCGTCGGCTGGACCGCGGGCCTGGCCACCTCGCTGCACCGTTCGCAGTCGCTGGGCTCGATGCTGCGCGGCGGGTCCGGCGAGGCCGTGCAGCTGGTGCTGCGGGGTGAGGGGTACGTCGTCGTCCGGCCCAGTGAGGCGACACCGCAGAAGGCCCAGCAGCACTGACCGTTGTTGACCTCGGCCGCCGCGCGGGCCAGGGTGGGTCACGGCGCGGATCATCACCCCCCGGGCCGGAAAGGTGACAGTCGTGATCGGGATCGCCGACATCGAGACCGCGGCCGAGCGGATCGCCGGGCACGTGGTGCGGACCCCGACCGTGCCGAGCCCCGGGCTGTCGGCGCTGCTGGGTGTCCCGGTCACGGCGAAGCTGGAGCTGCTGCAGCGCACCGGTTCGTTCAAGGTGCGGGGCGCGGCGGCGAAGCTGCTGTCGCTGAGCGGGGCCGAGCGGGCCGCCGGGGTCGTGGCGGTGAGCGGCGGCAACCACGGGATCGCCCTCGCGGTGATGGCCGCGGCCCTCGATGTGAAGGCCACGGTGGTGATGCCGCGTTCCGCGCCCCTCCGGGCCGTGGAGATCGCGGAGTCCGCGGGCGCCTCGGTGCGGGTGACCGACGACATGGACGGCGCGTTCGCGCTCATGACCCGGCTCCAGCAGGAGGGGCTGACCCTGGTCCACCCCTTCGACGACCCGGTGGTGATCGCGGGTCAGGGCACGGTGGGGGCGGAGTTCGCCGCGGACACCGGTGACCTCACGGACGTCCTGGTGAGCATCGGGGGCGGCGGGCTGATCGCCGGGGTCGCGGCGGCGCTGCGGGCGCTGCGGCCCGGGGTGCGGGTCTGGGGCGTGGAGACCGAGGGCGCGCAGGCGATGTCCGAGGCACTGGCGGCGGGCGGCCCGGTGCCGGTGAAGCTGACGTCGATCGTGTCCACGCTCAGTGCCCCGGCCGTGTCCCAGCTGACGTACGAGCATGTGTCGGAGCTGGTCACCGAGGTGCTGGTGGTGCCGGACCGGGAGGCGGTGCGGGGCTCGCTGGAGCTCGCGGACCACGCCAAGGTGTGGGCGGAGCCGGCGGCCGGCTGTCTGCTGCCGGCCGCGCGGCGGGTGCTGGAGCGGGTCGGCGAGGGGGCCCGGCTCGGTCTGGTGGTGTGCGGCGGCAACGCCACCACCAGCGACATGATCGCCTGGACGGAACACTTCGAGCTTCGCTGAGCCTCCCGTTGAACGGACCCCGCCCGCTCCTCCGTACCACTGGGGGAAGCGGGAACCGGCGGTTCGACGAGGGATGGCCATGGGCAGGGCGCACGTCTCCACGGAACGATCGGTCGCCGGACGGTACCGGCTGGTCGAGATCACCCACCGCGAGACCAACCGCGTCCGCTGGTACGCCGACGACCTGCGGACCGGCCGCCCCTGCCTGGTCACCCGGGTGGAGCTTCCGCGGGACGCGGCCGGCGCGCGCCGTGCGCCCTCCCGCGTGCTGCGGGCGACGGAGAGCGTGGCCCGGCTGTGCCCCGGCCGCACCGCCACCGTCGTCGACGCCGTCGACGAGTCCGGCTGCCTGTGGACCGTCACCACGTGGATCGACGGCACCCCGCTCGACGAGGCCCTCTCCGAGGAGGGCGCGTTCGACCACGCGCGGGCCGCGCGCACCGCGCTGGAGCTGCTCGACGTGCTGGACGCCGCGCACGCCGCGGGCGTCACGCACGGCGAGCTCAGCCCCGGCCAGGTGTTCCTGCGCGAGAGCGGGCCGGCCGTCGTCACCGGGTACGGCCTGGCCGGCACGGCGTCGGCGCCCCGGCTCACGGCACCGTCGTACGCCTCCCCGGAGCAGGCCCGTGGCGAGCGGACCGGGCCCGCCGCGGACCTGTGGGCGCTGGGCGCGATCCTCCACACGATGCTGGAGGGGCGTCCGCCGTTCCGGGACCGCGGGCGGCCCGAGGCCACGCTGAAGGCCGTGGACCGGCTGCCGCCGCGCACACCGGTCCGGGCGGGCCCGCTCACGCAGGTCGTCCAGGGGCTGCTGCGCAAGGACCCGCGGGAGCGGCTGACCCGCCAGGTGGTCCGCGAGGCGCTCACCCGGGTGCTGCGGGAGGACCCGGGTGCCGTCCCCGCGGCGGTGCCGGGCCCCCGGCCGCGCGGTGGGCACACCGGCTCCGCGCGGTACGCGGGGCGGGGCGGGCGGACGGCGCTCCTCGGCACCGCGCTGGCCGTCGTCACGGTGGCGGTCGCCGCGCTCGCCGCGACGCGGGGGCTGCCGGGGGCCGGCAGCGACTCCGCCGCCGGCGCGCGGCCCTCGGCGTCCGCGCCGGCCGGCTCGCCGGACGAGCCCGGGGATCCGTCCGCACCCGCCCCGTCCCCCTCCCCGTCGGACGTCGCGGACGGCCTCCCGCCCGGCTACCGGACCTACCGGGCCCCGGAGGGCTTCTCCGTCGCGCTGCCCGAGGGCTGGGAGCGGCTGGACACCTCGCGCGCCTCCGACCTGGCCTACCGCGTCACCTTCGGCGCCGGCGGGGATCCGCGCACGCTCGCCGTCACCTACAGCACGCGGGTGGGGACGGACGCGGTGGCCGTGTGGCGGGACGACGTGGAGCCGCGCCTGGAGCGGTCCGGTGACGGCTACGAGCGGATCGGCGGGATCCGGGCGACGGCGTACCAGGGGCGCGAGGCCGCCGACATGGAGTGGTACGCCGCGGCCGACGGCGCCCGGGTGCGCACCTTCGGCCGGGGCTTCCTCCTGGGCGGCGGGCGCGGCTTCTCGCTGCGCTGGACGACCCCGGCCGCCGCCTGGGAGGACCCCGCGAGCCGGGAGGCCCTGCGGACCTTCCTACGGACGTTCCGGCCCGCCGCGGACTGAACCGCGCGGGGCGCGCAGCTTGTGCAGGGGCCACGCGTGCAGCGGGCGGGTGAGCCAGCGGGCGGTGAAGGTCCGGTCGGTGAGGGAGCAGGTGACCCGGAGGCGGTGCGGAGTCTCCAGGAACACCAGGTCCACGGCGAGGGTGTCGCCGTCGGTCCAGCCACCGCTCGCGGCGGTCGGGACGGGCGTCTCGGCGGTGGTCCACCCCTGCCCGCCGGAGAACCGTGCGTCGAACCGCGCGCCGTCCTCGGTGAGGCTCAGTGTCCAGCCGCCGTCGGCGTCCGCCGTGACCTCGGCCGCGGTCAGCTTCGGCTGGTCGGCGCAGGCCCCGCCCTCCGGGGTGAACGCGGCGCCGGACCAGTCCCCGGCCCGCTCCGGCGGTACGGGACCGCCGTCGGCCGGGGGCAGGGCGAGCCGTTCGAGGCGCTCGCGCAGGGCGGTGTCCGCGGCCTCGCGGCCGGTCAGCGGTTCGGGGCGGAAGGCGGGCAGGAGGTGCCGCCAGACCAGCTCGAGGTACTCCTGCATCCGCTCGGTCGCCGTCGTCACGGCGATCACCGCGTCGTGCTCGGGCAGGACGAGGCAGAACTGTCCGTAGGCCCCGTCGCCCCGGAATCCGTGCCGGGAGATCCAGAACTGGTGTCCGTAGCCGCGGTCCCAGTCCTGCCGGTCCGTCTCCCCCATGGCGCCGGCGGTCGGTATGTGCGGGTGGGAGGCGCGGGCGGCCCATCCCTCGGGCAGCAGCCGTTCGCCCTGCCACACGCCGTCGTCCAGATACAGCTGGCCGAGCCGCGCCACGGCGTCGGTGGCGGCGTACAGTCCGCTGAAGCCGATCTCGCGGCCGGTCCGGTCCCGCTGCCACAGCGCCTCGCCGAGGCCCAGCGGGTCGAACAGCCGGGGCCGCAGATATCCGGTGAGCGTCTGCCCGGTGACCCGTTGCACGATCGCGCCGAGGGTGTACGTGCAGGGCTGGTTGTACGCGAAGACGGTGCCCGGGTCCCGCTGCGGCGGCTGGAGCAGGAATCCGCGCACGGGTTCGGCGGGGTCGGCGGCGAAGGCCGCGTCGACGGTCTCGTCCTCGTGGCCGCTGGCCATGGACGCCACGTGCCGGACCAGCATCGCCCGGCTGCGCGGGTCGGTGATGTCGGCCTCGAACTCCGGGAAGTACGACAGCACCGGGGCGTCGAAGTCGAGCAGTCCCTCGGCCTCGGCGAGGGCGGCGGCGGTCGCCGTGAAGCTCTTGCTGAGCGAGTACAGCAGGTGCGGGCGCCGCGCGGCGTACGGCGCCCACCAGCCGGCGGCCACGAGCCGGCCGTGGCGCAGGATCATCAGGCTGTGCGGTTCGATGTCCGGGGCGGCTTCGAGGGCGTCGAGGAAGGCGTGGACGCCGGACGCGTCGACGCCCTGGGCGGCGGGGTCGGCGGTGGGGAGCGGGTGGGCTGTCATGGGAGGCATCCTGCCCGGGCCGCCGCCGGGTGATCCATCGTTTTCCCCGACCCGGGCCGGGGGACCCGGGCGGCATGGTGCGAATCGGATACACGATGATGACCGAGCAGGCCGGGCCCCGTGAGCTGGTCGACCACGTGGTGCGGGCCGAGGAGGCCGGCTTCGACTTCTCGGTGACCTCGGACCACTACTTCCCCTGGCTGGCGTCGCAGGGGCACTCGCCGTACGCCTGGAGCGTGCTGGGCGCCGCCGCGCAGGCCACCTCGCGCATCCCGCTGATGACGTACGTGACGTGTCCGACGTTCCGCTACCACCCGGCGGTGGTGGCGCAGAAGGCGGCGACGGTGCAGCTGCTGTCCGAGGGCCGGTTCCGGCTGGGGCTCGGCTCCGGCGAGAACCTCAACGAGCACGTGGTGGGCGGCGGCTGGCCGTCCGTGGACGTGCGGCACGAGATGCTCGAGGAGGCGGTGGAGATCATCCGCGCGCTGTTCGAGGGCGGCCACGTGAATCACCGGGGCACCCACTTCGACGTCGAGTCGGCCAAGCTGTGGGACGTGCCGGACCAGCCGCCGCCGATCGGCGTCGCGGTGTCCGGGAAGCGGTCCTGCGCCCTCGCGGGCCGGCTCGCCGACCTGGTGATCGCCACCGAGCCGGAGGCGGAGCTGCTCGACGCCTTCGACCGGCACGGCGGGCAGGGCAAGCCGCGGGTGGGGCAGCTGCCGGTGTGCTACGACCCCGACCGGGACGCGGCCGTCGAACGCGCCCACGGCCAGTTCCGCTGGTTCGGCAACGGCTGGAAGGTCAACTCGGAGCTGCCGCACCCGGACTCCTTCGCGTCGGCGACGCGGTTCGTCCGGCCCGACGACGTCGCCGGGTCGATCCCGTGCGGCAGCGACCCGGCGGACTTCGTGGAGGCCGTCCGCCCCTACGCCGAGGCGGGTTTCACCGAGATCGCCCTGGTGCAGATCGGCGGCGAGTCGCAGCCGGCGTACCTGGACTGGTCGGAGAAGACGCTGCTGCCGGCGCTGCGGGACGCCCTCGGCTGACGCCCCCCGGCGGCCCTCACGGCCGGTGATTCACCCGGAGGGCCGAGCATCTCGCGTGGATGCGGGGTACTAGAGGGCTCTACGTCGGTACTTCCCGGAGGCCCCCTCGTGAACTCGTTCGTGCACAAGACCCTGGTGGTGGAGCTCCAGGCGGGCGACACGGACCGCTTTCCCGTGCTCGCCCACCTGAGCTACGACCCGTCCGACCCGTTCGCCGTCACCATCGTCTTCAGCCACGACGGCCGGGTCCTCGCCCGCTGGCAGCTGGACCGGGAGATGGTCACCGAGGGTCTCATCCGCCCGGTGGGCATCGGGGACGTACGGCTGCGGCCGGAGTCCCGGGGTGTGGGGCGGGAGCTGCGGATGGAGTTCCTCGGTGAGGCGCACGCCGACGGCGGCCGGCACCACGCGGTGGTGTTCGCCTGGGCCGAGGCCGTCGGCGCGTTCCTGCACGAGACCCGGCTGGTGGTTCCGCCGGGGCGCGAGGAGGTCCGCGTGGACGACTTCCTCGCGGACGTCCTCACCGGGAACTGATCAGCGCGTGGTGTGCCGGTGCCGGGTCCACATCGGCAGGCCGAACCAGCACAGCAGGTACCAGCACACCACCCCGGCGACCAGGTACGGGACGAAGTCGTCGTGGGTGGCCACCCGCAGGATGAGCAGCAGCGAGGCGCTGGTGGTGGCGAGCAGCAGCAGGAGGCCGAGCATGGTGAGCCGGGAGGCCCACCGCACCGCCTGCGGTTTGATGCGCCGTCCGGAGACGAGCCGGTGCAGGGAGACCGGGCCGATGAGCGCGCCGGTGGCGCAGGCGCCCAGCAGCACCGTCACGATGTAGATCGTCTGGTCCGTGTCGGACAGGGTGGCGTACGTCGGGGTGAACACGACGGTCAGCAGGAAGCCGAAGAGGATCTGCACCCCCATCTGGGCGACGCGGATCTCCTGTATGAGCTCCGTCCACATCCGGTCCGCTCTCTCCTCCGCGGTCTCGTCCCGCCCCCTGCGCGTGCTCGCGCCCTGCTCCGCGTCCGACACGGTGGCTCCCTTCCGTAGGTCTCCCTCTGCTGATGCCCTGAAAGCCGCCGTCCTCCCAAGGGCGGCCGCCGGTTTGCGGACGCGGGGCACGGTTACCCGGACGGCTGATGACGCCGAGGCCAGGAGGTCGTGGGACGCATGTCGGACACCCAGCTCACCGTGACGCTCAGCGGCGGGGACGCCGACGACGCCCGAGCGGTCGTCCGGGCCCTGGAGGACACGTTCGGGGCTGCGGACCAGCGTCCCTCCGGGGAGCACGCGACGGTGCGCGTGGCGACGTTCACCGGAGAGGGGCGGGAAGAGGCCGGTCCCGCGGGAGCGGGGACGCTGTCGGCGCCGGTGACCGTCACCGTGCAGGGCACCCCTCAGGCGGTGCGGCGGGCGAGCGACACCCTCGCACGGTCCTTCACGGCGCGCGACGAGGGCGCCGCCTCCGGCGACCAGGAGCAGGAACGGCAGCTGCTCCTGGAGCCGTGACGTCCGCGGCTGCTACCAGCGGGCTTCGACCTGGCCCTTGATCCGCCGGTCGTAGAGGTCCCGGATCGCCGTGAGCGTCGCCCCGGGCAGCTCGGGGAGCCGGGCGGCGGCCGCGTTGGCACGGGCCTGCCCGGGCGTGCGGGCTCCGGGGATGACGGTGGTGACGCCGGGCTGCTCGATGATCCAGCGCAGGGCCAGCTGGGCCGGGGTGTATCCCTCGGGGGCGAGCGCGGCGAACTCGGCGGCGGCCTCGACACCGGTCGCGTAGTCGACGCCGGAGAAGGTCTCGCCCTGGTCGAAGGCCTCGCCGTGCCGGTTGTAGGTGCGGTGGTCGTTCTCGGGGAAGACGGTGTCCTTGGTGTACTTGCCGGACAGCAGTCCGGAGGCGAGCGGGACCCGGGCGATGATGCCGACGCCCGCCTCGCGGGCGGCCGGGAGGACCTCGAGCAGCGGCTTCATGCGGAACGGGTTGAGGATGATCTGCACGCTCGCCACGTTCGGCCGGGCGATCGCGGTGAGCGCCTCCGCGCAGGTCTCCACGCTGACGCCGTAGGCGGCGACGCGCTCCTCCGCCACCAGGGTGTCGAGGGCGTCGAAGACCTCGTCGGTGGAGTAGACGGGGGTCGGCGGGCAGTGCAGCTGCACCAGGTCGATGCGGTCGACGCCCAGGTTGCGCCGCGAGCGGTCGTTCCAGGCGCGGAAGTTGTCCAGTACGTAGTTCTGCGGGATCTGGTCGACCCGGCGGCCCATCTTGGTGGCGACCAGTACGTGCAGGTCGGGCCGTCCGCTCAGGAACGACGCGATGGTCTGCTCGCTGCGTCCGTCGCCGTAGACGTCGGCGGTGTCGAAGAAGGTGACGCCCGACTCCGCGGCGGCCTCCAGCACCGCGAGGGCTTCCTTGTCGTCGACGTCGCCCCAGTCCGCCCCGAGTTGCCATGTGCCGAGACCGATCACGGAGGCGTGCTGTCCCGACCTGTCGAATGTGCGCTCGTCCATGGACGTCAGTCTGTCATCCGTCCCGGCCGGGCGACGGGGCGGCTCCACTTCCGCGTGGGCCCGGTCAGACGCTCTGGGCCGTCCGGCAGTCGGGGTGGCCCCAGCCCTTGTCGTTCTTGGCGATCGGCTCTCCGGCCGCGTAGGACCGCCCGCACGTGCAGCGGCCCGGGAACTTCGCCTTGATCGTGCGGGCCGAGGAGCCGCCGCGCTGCCGGGGCGTCCTGGCACCGCCGGACGCGCGTTTCGCCGGACCGCCCGCCGGGCGGTCCGGGGCGGCCGGCGGCTCGGGCGAACCCTGTGCGCTGCCGGCGTCCTGCTGGACGGTGGCCGCCTGGCTGGCCGCACGGTCGGCGAAGTCGTTGAGCCGGTCGCCGTCGACCTGGTGGGCGGGGACGTAGCGGAACTCGACCGAGCGGTCCTGGAGGAGTCCGTCGATGCGGACGACGAGTTCCTGGTTGGCGACCGGCTTGCCGGCCGCCGTGCGCCAGCCGTTGCGCTTCCAGCCGGGCAGCCAGGTGGTGACGGCCTTCATGGCGTACTGCGAGTCCATCCGCACCTCGAGCGGTACGGCGGGATCGGTCGCCGTCAGCAGCCGCTCCAGCGCGGTGAGTTCGGCGATGTTGTTGGTGGCCGTGCCGAGCGCGCCGGCCTCCCAGCGGACCGGCGTCCCGGACGCGTCGGCGACCACCCAGGCCCAGCCGGCAGGCCCGGGATTTCCCTTCGAAGCCCCGTCGCACGCGGCCACAACTCGTTCACACATGCGCCCGATCATGCCATGTCCGGGCGGGCGGGCCGGTCCCGCTCACTCCAGGTCGTGGACGCGGAGGTCCGTCCCGTCCTCGAACCGCTTCGAACGGTGGGAGAGCACGGTGGGAGAGCACGGTGGGGAAGAACGCGCCGCACTCCCCCGGCTCACGGGTGGGGACCACCGCCCGGCAGCGGGCGCCGGGCCCGGCACGGGTGCCTCCGGGATCACACGGGTGATCGGGGAGGGCCTCCGCCACGGCCGGCCGGGGCCTGCGGTCCGGACCTCACTCGCCCGCGTACGCCTTCTCCAGGGCGGCGATGTCGAGCTTGCCCATCGTCATCATGGCCTTCATGGCACGGTCCGCCTTCCGCCGGTCCGGGTCGCCGATCATCTCGGTCAGCCGGACCGCGTTGACCTGCCAGGAGACGCCGAACCGGTCCTTGAGCCAGCCGCAGGGGCCGTGTTCGCCGCCGCCCTCGACGAGCTTCTCCCAGTAGTGGTCGATCTCCGCCTGGTCCGCGCAGTCGAGCTGGAAGGAGATCGCCTCGTTGAACGTGAACTCGGGTCCGGCGTTCAGCGCGACGAACCTCTGGCCGTTGGCCGTGAACTCGACGGTGAGCACGGAACCCTCGGCGCCGGGCGTGGCACCGGTGTTCCGGACGATGTCGCCGAGGCCGGAGTTCTCGAAGACCGAGACGTAGAAGTTCGCGGCCTCCTCCGCCTGGCCGTCGTACCAGAGACACGTGGTGAATCCGTCGGTGTTCATGGGCACCTCCTGGGGATGGATCGCGGTCATGGGTGTCGACTCCTCCGCGCCGCGGAATTCATCGGTGCGCGGCGAACCGGGCGGAACGGGCGATCTGCCCGTGGCGAATCTGCCGCGGGCAGAGATTTCCCCGCCGGCCGGCCCGTCCCGTCGACAGTGGGTGACACGCGGTCACCCGGGCCGCGTTCCGACGAGCGACCACCAGGAGCGCCGATGTCTCCGTTCACCGCCGGCCCGTGGCCGGCCCCGCTGCCCCGGGCCGAGGAGGGCGACACCCCGCCGACCCGGTTCGACGACCACCTCGCCGCCCAGCTGCTCGCGCAGCGCATCGTGCTGCTCGGCACGCAGGTCGACGAGGTGTCGGCCAACCGCGTGTGCGCGCAGTTGCTGGTCCTGTCCGCCGAGGACCCGCGCACCGACATCAGCCTGTACATCAACAGCCCCGGTGGCTCGGTCCACGCGGGCCTGGCCATCTACGACACGATGCGGCTGATCCCCAACGACGTCTCGACCCTGGCGATGGGCTTCGCGGCCAGCATGGGCCAGTTCCTGCTCTGCGTCGGCACGCCCGGCAAGCGCTACGCCCTGCCGAACGCGCGCGTCATGATGCACCAGCCGTCGGGGGGCATCGGGGGCACCACCGCCGACATCGAGATCCAGGCGGAGAGCCTGGAGTTCACCAAGCGGACCATCGAGCGGATCACCGCCGAGCACACCGGCCAGACCCCGGAGACCATCTCCCGGGACGGCGACCGGGACCGCTGGTTCACCGCCGAGCAGGCCAGGGAGTACGGGATGGTCGACCGGGTGGTGGAGTCGCTCGCCGACGTCCGCCCGGCCGCCGCCCGGCCCAGGATGGGGCTGCGGTGATGGGGACGTACACGATTCCGAACGTCGTCGAGCGCACCCCGCAGGGCGAGCGGTCCTACGACGTGTTCAGCCGGCTGCTGGCCGAGCGGATCATCTTCCTGGGCACGGAGATCGACGACGGGGTCGCCAACGTGGTCATCGCGCAGCTCCTCCATCTGGAGTCGGCGGCCCCGGAGAGCGAGATCGCGGTCTACATCAACTCCCCCGGCGGCTCGTTCACCTCGCTGATGGCGATCTACGACACGATGACGTTCGTACAGGCTCCGATCTCGACGTTCTGCGTCGGGCAGGCGGCGTCCACGGCGGCCGTGCTGCTGGCGGGCGGGGACCCGGGGCGGCGGTTCGTGCTGGAGCACGCGCGGGTGCTGCTCGGGCAGCCGGCCAGCGGCGGCACGCGTGGCACGGCGTCCGACCTGGCACTGCGGGCCAAGGAGATGGTGCGGATCCGCTCCCAGGTGGAGGAGGTGCTGTCCCGGCACACGCACCACGACGTGGCGACCCTGCGGGCCGACATGGACCGCGACAAGGTGTTCACCGCCGAGGAGGCCGTGGCGTACGGCCTGGCCGACGAGGTGCTGGCCCGGCGCCTGGTGGGCGTGTGAGGCGCCGGGCGTCGCGGGTCAGGCGGCCAGGCACAGTCCGTTGTGGGCGGAGCCGGACACTCCCCGGCCGGTGACGGTCCGCCGGTCGGTGACGGTCCGCCGGCCGGTGACGCGGACCAGCTCTCCGTGGGCCCGGGTCAGCAGGTCGCCGAGGCCGAGGCCGAGCGCCTGGGCGGCGGCCGCGAGGACCTCCGAGGAGGCCTCCTTGCGGCCCCGCTCCACCTCCGAGAGATAGGGCATGGAGATCCGGGCCGCGTCGGCGACGTCCTTCAGCGTCCGTTCCTGGGCGAGCCGCTCGCTGCGCAGCACGTCGCCGACGAGGTCGCGCAGCAGCGGCTCCCTGGGCGCGGGGGCCGGCTCCGGCCGCGACGGGCCGGGGCGCAGGGGGATGACACGGGCACGGTCCGGCGCTGGGCCGGTCACCTCTTGATTGGTCACCTCCTCAGCCTAGGAATTCCGGTCCCGAGGGGAAGGGAGCGGAATTCCGCCCTGAGTGAAGGCGCTCCCGGGCGCGGCCCGGGCTGCCGCGCGGGCCGCGCCCCCGTACCATCGGACGTACGAGTGACGACCGGTGCGCACCGCGGTTCCGAGCCTCTCGGAACACGGTGGGCATGGGTTCGTGTGACCTGGGTACCCGCAGGGCTCAGGCACATGTCAGCCGTGACGTCCGTGGGGAGAGGTAATGAGGACCGCCGTGATCCGGTCGCAGGCGCAGGTAGCGGAGATGCACACCGAGGCCGGGACGGGTGACGGGAATCGGCGGGCCGTGGTGGATCCGCGCGCCGTGGCCCCGCGCGATGCCAGGGAGCTGTCCCGCCAGTTCTTCCGTCGCATGGCGGAGCTGGAGGAGGGCACGCACGAGTACCAGTACGCGCGCAACACCCTCATCGAGATGAACATGTCCCTCGTCCGGTTCGCGGCCGGGCGGTTCCGCGGCCGCGGCGACGACATGGACGACATCGTGCAGACCGGCATGATCGGCCTGATCAAGGCCATCGACCGGTTCGAGCTGTCCCGCGAGGTCGAGTTCACCTCCTTCGCGCTGCCGTACATCGTCGGTGAGATCAAGCGTTTCTTCCGGGACACCACGTGGGCCGTGCACGTGCCGCGCCGGCTCCAGGAGCTGCGGGTCGAGCTGGCGAAGGCCCGCGAGGAACTCGCCAGCCGGCTGGACCGGGAGCCCACGGTCGGTGAGCTCGCCACGCTGATGAACATCACCGAGCAGCAGGTCGTCGAGGGGCAGATCGCCGCGAACGGGTACAACTCGTCGTCGCTGGACGCCGCCCTCACCGGTGACGGCCCGGAGAACGGCGAGGCCGTCCTGGCCGACTTCATCGGGGTCGAGGAGGAGGGGCTGCGCCTCGTCGAGGACTTCCACTCGCTCGCTCCGCTCATGGCCGAGCTCAGCGAACGCGACCGGGAGATCATCCACATGCGGTTCGTGGAGGAGGCCACCCAGGCGGAGATCGGCGAGCGCCTCGGCTGCTCGCAGATGCATGTGTCCCGCCTGATCAAGCGGATCATCACCCGGCTGCGCGAGGGCATGCTGGGCGAACTCGGCTGCGCCTGACCGGACGGACGACGACGCGGCCGGTCAGGCGGCGCCGAGCTCCAGCACGGCGCGCACACACTTGCCGACCGGCACGCGTTCCACACGGACGTCCCGCGCCAGCGCGCGGACGATCTCCAGACCGTGCCGGCCGACGCGTTCGGGGTTGCGGGGGAAGACCCGGGGCAGGCTGGCGCTGCTGTCGTAGACCGCCACCGTGAGCGAGGTGTCCGTGCCCTCCAGCTCCAGGATGTACGGGCCGTCGCTGTGCCGGTCCGCGTTGGTGACCAGTTCGCTCACCACCAGCAGCACCGCGCCGTCGGCCCGCTCGTCGATCGTGGCGCACCACTCGGTCCTGAGCTGCTGGAGGAAGTGCGCGGCGAACGCCCGCGCCTCGGCGATGCATCCCGGCTCACCGGTGAAGTGTGCCGCCCGCCGCAGCGGTTCCACGGGCACGTCGAAGCCAATCGGTATCACTGCCCCGTCCAGGTGGTAGGTCATGCTCGTTTCTTTCCGCGAAGCCGGGTCGGCCGGACGAATCCGCACCGGTCCTGGTACCCCGGCTCTCGCGGCACAGTCCCCCTGATCGGTGTTCGGCTCCACGGGGCGGGGAACCCGGGTTCCGCCGGGGTTCGGCGGAAGGGGCGCCATGAACGGACTGACGGCGGTGCGGAGCCTGACGACGCTGCCCGTGGTGACGCTGGGCGGCGATGCCGTGGCACACGTCAAGGACACGGTCTTCGACCCGGCGGCCGGGCGGATCGCGAGCTTCACCCTCACCGGCCGGACCCTGATGTCGGGCCCGCTGCCGCGGGATCTGCCCTGGCCGGCGGTGCACTGCCTGGGCCCTCACGCGGTGATGGTCCGCGACGAGGGGGCGCTGTGCGACCTGCCGCTGTCGGTGGCGCGCCGTGACGCCCTGCGCGGGCGGCTGCTCGGGGCGCACGTGCTGACCGACGAGGGCGACCTGGTGGGCACGGTGCTCGACGTGCTGGTCGAGGGCGGCACCAGCGGCCGGCTCGTCGCGTTCCGGCTCGCCGCGCACCGGGAGCTGGTGCACGGCTCCCGGCACCGCCGGCACCAGGTGTACGTGCCGCGGGGCGAGGTCCTGAGCGTCTCCGGCCGGACGCTGGTGATCCCGGCGCACGCGACGGCGTACGTCACCGACGACCTGCCGTCCTCCGTCGCCCGGACCGGCGCCCGTCACGGCCTCGGGAGGGGTGCGGCCCGGTGATGCTGTTCTCACGGGTGCGCGGGCTGCCCGTCCTCACCCCGGGCGACGCGGACCGGGTCGGGGCGGTGCGCGCGCTGACGGTCGACGCGGCGTCCGGGGAGGTCACGCACGTCCGGATACGGCGCGGGCGGTTGCGCAGGGAGGCCGTGGTGGCCTGGGCCGACCTGGGCGCGGCCGGCCCGGACATGCTGATCGCGCGCCCGGCCGGCCGGCCGGCCGAGGTCCCGCCCCACCGTGACCTGGTGGGGAGCAGGGTGCTCACCGAGTGCGGCGAGGAGCGCGGCACCGTGCTCGACGCGGCGTTCGATCCGGCCACCGCCCGCATCGAGGCGGTCCTGACGACCCTCGGCGAGCTGCCGGCCGAGCGCCTGCTGGGTCTCGGGGACCACGCCCTGGTGGTCCGGACGGGCGACGGGCACCACGGGGAGGACATGCCGCGCGGACGGACCTCCCGGCGGGCGGGGGCGGGCGGGGCTGCTTAGCGTGCAGACGTGAGTTCACGCACCTTCTCCGGCCGTCCGGCCGCCCGTCACGGCTGGGCGCAGGCCCTCGCCGCGGTACTCGGCGCGCTGATCGCCATGGGCGCGGTGGCCGCGCTCGGGCTGTGGGCGGCGGGTGCCACGGACCTTCCGGGCGGTTCCTTCCCTCCGGTGGTCGCGGCGACGGTGGTCGCGGCTGTCGGCGGCTCGGTGGAGCTCTCCGGGGACGCCGGCGACCTGGCCGGCACGGAGGGCGGTCTGACGGTCGTCCCGCTGTCCGTCACCCTCGTCGGGGCGCTGGTCATCGGCCGGGCCTTCCTGCGCCCGCTGCGGCACCACGCGGTCGCCGGAGCGCCCGAGCTGGCCGGGTGGGCCGCGAGGATCGCCGCCCTGTGGCTGTTCGCGCTCCTCGGCCTCGCGCTCGCCGCGCGGCACACGTTCGAGCTCTCCCTCGGGGACGGCCCGCTCGGTGACCTGGGTGACCTGTTCGGGATCAGGCCGGTGGTGGGGTTCTCCACCGACGTGCCGCCGACCGTCCTGATCGGCCTGCTCTGGCTGGCGGGGGTGCTGGTGGTGTCACTGCTGGTGTCCCAGGGTGCCCCGCTGCCGGCCGGGCTGCTGCGCTTCCAGACGTCGGCGCGTCCGGCGGCGCACGCGATGGTGCTGCTGTTGCTGGCCGCCGTCGTCATCTGCCTCGTCATCGCGCTGGTCGTCGCCGCCACCCGGGGGCACCCGGCCGAGACGTTCGCCGTGATCCTGCTGGGGCTGCCCAACGTGGCGTGGCTGGCGCTGACGATCGGGCTCGGTGCCACCTGGGACGGCAGGGTGGAGGGGCCCTTCGGGCTGCCCATGCCTCAGGTGCTCGACGAGGTGCTGCGCACCCCGGACGTCTCCGCCCTGAACCTGCGCACGCTCACCGAGCACGACGGCGGGAGGTGGTGGTGGCTGCTGGTGGTGGACGCGGTGCTGCTGCTGGCCACCGCGTCCGTGACGGCGGCCCGGTCCCCGGCCCGGGTCCCCGCCTGGCAGCACGCCGTGCGCATGGCGCCGGCGCTGGCGTCGACCGTGCTGATGATCTGCCTCACGGTCCGGATCTCCGCACGGTTCGGCCTGTCCGTGCTCGGCATCGGTGACCTCGGCGAGGGCTTCTCCGGCCAGGTGCTGCTGAGGCCACGGCTGTGGAGCGCCCTGGGCCTGGCCCTGCTGTGGGGCCTGGTCACGGGTTTCGCGGGGGCGCTGTCGGCGCGCGGGGTACCCCGGAGGGGCAGGGCCGACCGCTGACCGGGTTCACACCCGCGGACCGAACGCCGGCCGCGCCCGACGCGGCGGCTCGGGCCGGTCCTCGCCCGCGCCGGGGCCGGGCACACGCAGGTCCCTCGGCGTCGCCGGACGGCCGGTCACGGCCGTGTTCCCGCCGCCCGTGGCGGCGGTGTGCGGGGCAGGGCCGCGACGAAGTACCCGGCAGGAGGCGCAGCGGTCGTCGGGGGCCTTCGCCGGGGCCCCGGCGAGGACGGCGTCGGTCCGTGGGGCGAGGTCGGTGCGGTCGGCGGTCCGTGGCGGCGGGACGACGTGCGTGGGGACGGCGGCGGGACGACGTGCGTGGGACGGAATCCGGGGCCGTCGTCGTCGGCCCCTACCCCCGCATCACGGCCGGCTCGTGACGCCGCAGCAGACGGGACACCAGCAGGCCGAGGACCAGCGACAGGGCGAGCAGCATGCCGACGGCGAGCAGCCACACGTCCGCCGTGTGCGCGAAGAGCGGATCACGGCTCAGGTCGCCGGGCGAGAGCGAGGGGAGCCCGATGGTGCCGGCCATCGCGGCGAACCCCCAGCGGGCGGGTACCAGCCAGGCCAGCTGCTCCAGCACGAGCACGCCCTCGAGCGGCAGCAGGGCGCCGCAGAAGACGACCTGGACGATGGCGAGCAGCACCAGCAGCGGCATCGTCACCTCCTCCTTGCGGACCACCGCGGAGACCAGCAGGCCGAGCATCATCGCGGTGAAGGCGAGCAGCGCGACGGCGACGGTGATCTCGACAAGGGGCGGCATCAACACGCCTTCGTCACCGGGTGCGTTCAGGTCCACACCGAGCAGTGCGACGAGGGTCAGCACCACGGCCTGGAGCACGGTGACCGTGCCGAGCACGACCACCTTGGACATCAGGTACGCCGATCTGGACAGGCCCACGGCCCGCTCCCGCTGGTAGATCACCCGCTCTTTGACGAGTTCGCGCACCGCGTTGGCCGCGCCGGTGAGGACCGCGCCGACGCACAGGATGAGCAGGGCGTTCATGGCGGACCTGCGCGTCAGCTCGCTGCCCGCGAGGGCCCGCGCCATGGCACCCATCACGAACGGCAGCGCGATCATGATGGCGAGGAAGGTGCGGTCCGCGGCGAGCGCGGCGGTGTAGCGGCGGACCAGGGTGCGGAGCTGGGCGCCCCAACCGCGCGGCCGGGGCAGGGGTCCCACGAGGACCGGCTCCTCGCGGGGCCGCTGGGGCTGGGCGGCGGCCTCGGCGACGTACCGCCGGTGGAAGGGCGAGTCGCGGTACTGCCCCGCCCAGTCCCGGTCCTGCTGCTGCTCGAACGCCTCGAAGGCCTCCGGCCAGTGCTCGAAGCCGAAGAAGGCGAGGGCGTCACCGGGCGGGCCGTAGTAGGCGGTCCTGCCGCCGGGGGCGAGGACGAGGAGGCGGTCGCAGACGTCCAGGCTGAGCACGCTGTGGGTGACGACGACGACGGTCCGGCCGTCGTCGGCGAGGCCGCGCAGCATGCGCATCACCGAGCGGTCCATGCCGGGGTCGAGGCCGGAGGTCGGCTCGTCGAGGAAGAGCAGCGACGGCTTGGTCAGCAGTTCCAGCGCGACGCTGACCCGTTTGCGCTGGCCGCCGGACAGGCTGTGCACGTGCTGGCGGGCCCGCTCCCCGAGGCCGAGTTCGCGGATCACCTCGTCGACCCGGGCCCGTCGTTCGGCCTGGGCGGTGTCCTGCGGGAAGCGCAGTTCGGCGGCGTAGGACAGGGCGGCGTGGACGGTCAGCTGGGTGTGCAGGATGTCGTCCTGCGGGACGAGGCCGATGCGCTGACGCAGCTCGGCGTAGTCGTGGTAGAGGTCGCGGCCGTCGTAGAGGACGGTGCCGTGGTCGGCGGGGCGCTGACCGGTGAGCGCGTTCATCAGGGTGGACTTGCCGGCACCGCTCGGGCCGACGACCGCGAGCAGGCACTTCTCCCCCACCGGGAAGGAGACGTGGTCGAGGAGGCGCTTGGTGCCCCGGTCGACGGTGACGGTGAGGTCCTGGACGTCGAGGGAGACCTCGCCGGTGTCGACGTACTCCTGGAGTTCGTCGCCGATCAGGCAGAAGTCGGAGTGGCCGACGCCGACGATGTCGCCGGGGCGGATGTCGGCCCGGTCGACCGGCACGCCGTTGAGGTAGGTGCCGTTGTGGCTGCCGAGGTCGACGATCTCGTACGAGCCGTCGGCGTGGACGTGCAGTTCGGCGTGGTGCCGGGAGACGATCAGGTCGTCGACGACCAGGTCGTTGTCGGGGTCCCGGCCGATGCGGACGGTGCGGGTGGGCAGCGGTCGTACGGAGGCCGGCTGTCGGAAGGTGTGGGTGAGGGCGGGATGGGAGACCGCCTGCGGCCGGTCGCGCGCGGGGGCGGCGAGGACGGCGCGGGGGCCGTCGTCGGGATTGCCGAAGTGGATGACGTTGCCGGGGCCGACCTCCCGGGCGCGGATGCGCTGACCGTTGGCGTAGGTGCCGTGGGTGCTGTGCTCGTCCTCGACGGTCCAGCGGCCGTCCTCGGAACGGAGCACCGCATGGTGCCAGGAGACCCGGGCGTCGTCGAAGACGATGTCGCTCGACGGGTCGCGTCCCACGTGGTAGTCGCGGACCGGACTCATCACGGTGGAGCCCGTCTCGGTCTCCAGGACGAGCTCCGGGGCGACCGGCCGCTCCGCCATGACTGGATTCTACCCATTGACCCGTTCGAGTGCCCGGCGTCACCGGCCGGGGCGCGGCCGTGCGCCTCAGGCGACGGGAACACCGAGCACCCGGGCGGCGCGCTGCATGCGCAGGGCGTCCACGGACTCGGCCAGCAGTTCGTACTCGGTGGTGTCGTCACCGGTGGCGACGCGTACCATCCGTCCGGCGGCGAGCGTCTCGGCCACCTCCTCCTGCCGGGCGACGTCGCCGCACCAGGTGCGCAGCACGGCGGGTACGTCGGGGACGCCGTCGGCGACGGGGACGAGCGCTCCCGGCGGTAAGTGCTCGGCGTCGGGCTGCGGGTCGAGACGCTCGGCGATCCAGAGGGCGCGGTCGCGCAGCCACCACAGGGCCAGGGCGAGGGTGGGCGCCCGGTAGGTGCCGAGCGGTACGCCGATGCGCCGGCCGTCGCAGACCCCGTACGCGGTGACATGGCACAGGAATTCGTCGTGCACGTTCCCTCCCCCGCTGCGTTGCTCGCCCGCCGGGGCGGGCCGGCTGCCCGCCTCGCGGCTCGCATGCTGTGCGTGAGGGCGCCGTCGCGCGGTGTGAAGCGCTCTCGATGTCGAGTATGTTCACCGCTGAAACACTGTCACCACGTGTTTCCGGCCAGTCTCCTGGCATATTCACGGCCGCCGCTGGCCGAAACGATGCGGGTGTGGCCGACGGGGCGCATGTGACCTCGTCGACGGCCATGGGCCGGGCGGCTGCACGGCGCCCGGCCCATGGCGGTGTCCCTACTGCTTCACGACCGCGTCGATGCGGGCCAGCTCCTCCTCGCTGAAGTCGAGGTTCCGCGTGGCGGTGACGCTGTCCTCGAGCTGCTGCGGGCTGCTCGCGCCGACCAGGGCGGAGGTGAGGCGGCCGCCGCGCAGCACCCAGGACAGCGCCATCTGCGCCAGGGTCTGGCCGCGCGAGGCGGCGATCTCGTCGAGCGCGCGCAGCCGGCCCACCAGCTCCCCGGTGACGGCGTCGGTGTTCAGGAAGGGACTGTCGCTCGCGGCCCGGGAGTCCTCGGGGATGCCGTCCAGGTAGCGGGCGGTCAGCAGGCCCTGCTCCAGCGGGGAGTAGGCGATGGAGCCGACCTGGAGCTCGTCCAGGGCGTCCATCAACCCCTCGTCCTCCGGGCGGCGGTCGAGCATCGAGTAGCGGGGCTGGTTGATCAGCAGCGGGGTGCCCAGCTCACCGAGGATGCGGGCGGCCTCGCGGGTCTGCTCCGCGGAGTAGTTGGACACACCGACGTACAGCGCCTTGCCCTGCTGGACCGCCGAGTGCAGCGCGCCCATCGTCTCCTCCAGCGGAGTCTCCGGGTCGAAGCGGTGCGAGTAGAAGATGTCCACGTAGTCCAGGCCCATCCGGCTCAGGCTCTGGTCCAGCGAGGAGAGCAGGTACTTGCGCGAGCCCCATTCGCCGTACGGGCCGGGCCACATCAGGTAACCGGCCTTGGTGGAGATCACCAGTTCGTCGCGGTACGGCGCGAAGTCCGCCTTCAGCGCCTCGCCGAGGGCGGACTCGGCCGCGCCCGGCGGGGGCCCGTAGTTGTTGGCGAGGTCGAAGTGGGTGACGCCCAGGTCGAAGGCGCGGCGCAGGATGGCGCGCTGGGTCCCGGCCGCGCGGTCGGGACCGAAGTTGTGCCACAGGCCGAGCGAGAGCGCGGGGAGCTTCAGGCCGCTGCGGCCGGTGCGCCGGTAGGGCATGTCCGCGTAACGGTCGGGGTGTGCGGTGTACAACACGACTCCAGAGGGGTTGGCACACGTCTTGGACGGTTCCGTCGAACCGCCCGTCCACTCTGTCGCGACCTGCGGGCAGTGGTCCAACAGAAGAATCCGATGGAATTCAGCGGATACGCTTCTCAATCATGGAACTGCGTCACCTCCAGCACTTCGTCGCCGTGGCCGAGGACCAGCACTTCACCCGCGCGGCGGAACGGCTGATGGTCTCCCAGTCGGGCCTGTCCGCGTCCATCCGCGCCCTGGAGCGCGAGCTGCAGACCCCGCTGTTCGTCCGCACGACCCGCAGGGTGACGCTCACCGAGGCCGGCCGGGCACTGCTGGCGGAGGCCGAGCGGATCCTCGCCCAGGTGCGGGCCGCGCACGAGGCGGTGGCCGCGGTGCAGGGCGTGCTGCGCGGCACCCTCGCGGTCGGCGCCGAGCAGTGCATCGCCGGGGTGAACGTGGCGGAGCTGCTCGCCACGTTCCGGCGGCTCCACCCGGACGTGGAGATCCGGCTGCGGCAGTGGGGTTCGGCCGCGCTGGCGGAGGAGGTCGCGGCGGGGCGGCTGGACCTGGCCTTCGCCTACCGGACGGAGGCGGACCCGGAGCAACTGCGGTCGGTGCCGCTGACCAGCGAGCCGATGACGGTGCTCTGCCACCCCGGCCACCGCCTCGCGCGCGCCGGGGCGCCGCTGACCCCGCGCGATCTCGGCGACGAGGTCTTCGTCGACTTCCACCCGGACTGGGGTCCGCGCCGCGCCACCGACGCGGCCTTCGCCGCCGCGGGCGTACGGCGCACGGTGGCGCTGGAGGTGAACGACGTGCACAGCCTGCTCGACCTGGTCGACGAGAACCTGGGCGTCGCCGTCGTGCCGCGGCACTTCCGGCACAAGCGGGAGGCCCTCACCGCGCTCCCGCTGAAGGACACCGGGGAGGCGGTGTACGAGACGGTCGCCCTGGTGCCGTCACCGCGGGCGACGAGTCCGGCGGCGCGGGCGCTGATGACCCTGCTGGACGACGGGGGCGCGTGAGGCGCGCGGATGCGCGAGGGTGGGGGCATGCATGCCAAGGACATCCTCATAGACGGCTTCGGCCGCGTCCGGGAAGAAGTCCACTCCACCGTCGAGGGCCTCGGCCCCGACGACCTGAACGCCCGGCCCGGCCCCGGCGCGAACTCCGTCGCCTGGCTGGTCTGGCACCTCACCCGGGTCCAGGACGACCACGTCGCCGACGCCTTCGGGCTCGACCAGGTGTGGCTCTCCCAGGGCTGGGAGAAACGCCTGGGCCTCGGCCTGCCCCGCCACGACACGGGGTACGGCCACACCTCGGCGGAGGTCGCCGAGGTGCGGGTCGACTCCGGTGACCTGCTGACCGGCTACCACGACGCGGTGCACGAGCAGACCCTCGGCGCGCTGCGCGCGCTGGCCGCCAAGGACCTGGAGCGCGTCGTCGACGAGGGCTGGGATCCCCCGGTGACCCTGGGCGTACGGCTGGTCAGCGTCCTGTCCGACGATCTGCAGCACGTCGGACAGGCCGCGTACGTGCGGGGGCTGCTTCAGAGCACGGACGCGTAGCCGGGCAGGACGACGTCCTGGATGAGCGCGTTCCGCTCGTCGAACGGGAGGAACGCGCTCTTCACGGCGTTCACCGTGACCGTGCGCAGGTCCTCGGCCGTCCAGCCGGCCTGCTCGACCAGCAGGGACATCTCCCGCGTCATGGTGGTGCCCGAGACGAGACGGTTGTCGGTGTTGAGGGTGACGCGGAAGCCGAGGTCCTTCAGCGCGGTGATCGGGTGCTCGGCGATCGAGGTCGCGGCGCCGGTCTGGAGGTTGGAGGTGGGGCACATCTCCAGCGCGATCCGGCGGTCGCGGACCCAGCCGGCGAGGCGGCCGAGCTTGCCCTCCACGATGTCCTCGGTGATGCGCACCCCGTGTCCGATGCGCTGGGCGCCGCACACCTGGACGGCCTGGTGGATGCTGGGCAGGCCGTGGGCCTCGCCGGCGTGGATGGTGAAGGGCACGCTCTCGCGGCGCAGGCGCGCGAAGGCGTCGAGGTGGTCGGCGGGCGGGAAGCCGTCCTCGGCGCCGGCGATGTCGAAGCCGACCACGCCGGCGTCCCGGAAGGCGACGGCCAGGTCGGCGGCCTCGCGGACCCGGTCGAACATCCGCATGCCGCAGAGCAGGGTGCCGACCCGGACGGGCGTCCCGGCGGCGGCGGCCTTGGCCATACCGGCGGCGAGGCCCTCCTGGACGGTCTCCACGACCTCGCGCATCGTCAGCCCGCCCCTGGTGTTCAGCTCGGGGGCGTAGCGCACCTCGCCGTAGACGACACCGTCGGCGGCCAGGTCGAGCACGTACTCCTCAGCGGTGCGCAGCAGGCCCTCACGGGTCTGCATGACGGCGAGGGTGTGCTCGAAGGTGGCGATGTAGCGGACCAGGTCGCCGGAGTTCGCGGCCTCGACGTACCAGGCGGCGAGCTCGTCGGGGTCGGTGGTGGGCAGGGTGTGGCCGACGGCCTCCGCCAGTTCCACGACGGTCGCGGGGCGCAGGCCGCCGTCGAGGTGGTCGTGCAGCACCGCCTTGGGGAGGCGGCGGAGGGTCTCTGCGTCTATGCGCGTAGATGACATGTGCGGTCTTTCCTCGGCGGGTCGTTCGGCGGGAAGGCGGAGCGGATCAGGGGGTGGCGGGCTGGAGCAGGTCCCAGCGGTTGCCGTACAGGTCCTGGAAGACGGCGACCGAGCCGTACGGCTCGTGGCGCGGCTCCTCCAGGAAGGTCACGCCGGCGGCGGCCATGCGCGCGTGGTCGCGGGCGAAGTCGTCGGTGTACAGGAAGAAGCCCACGCGCCCGCCGGTCTGGTCACCGACCCTGGCCCGCTGGGCCTCCCCCTTGGCGCGGGCGAGCAGCAGCCCCGTGCCGGTGTGCCCGGCGTCCGGCTCGACGACGACCCAGCGGCCGCCGTCCGGCCGGGGCGAGTCCTCGGCGAGCCGGAAACCGAGCGCCCCGGTGTAGAAACGGATCGCCTCGTCGTAGTCGTCGACGACGAGGGTGACCAGGGGGATGCGTCTCATCGTGACCTCTCGAAGGGGGATTGACCGGAGAGGTTATACGTAAAACCGCCGGGCGCGCCAGTCCCGCTCCGGGGAGGCTCCGGGGCGGGACCGGCGAGGCGGCTACGGATACGCGTAGGTGTTGAGGGCGGTGACGGCGGCCGCCGGGTCGCCGAGGTCGTAGCGGTCCACGGCGAGGTAGTTGGGCTTCTTGCGGGCGGCCGGCTGGCAGAACCGGCGGGCGCGGTCGGCGAGCTTGGAGTTGTCCGTGCCGGCCGTGGAGGCGATCGCGGAGTCCCGGAAGTGGTTCATGACGAACAGGGGGCGGAAGCCGGGTTCGGTGCGGGTCAGCGGGATGTCGGTGCCCGCGTCGTACCACCGGCTGTAGCAGGACCAGTCGGAGGCGCCGACGCCCGGGCCCATGGACCAGTGGTTCTCGACGGTCCACTCCCGCTGGTACATCACGCCGAAGGTGTCCCGGGTCGTTCCGGCGGCCCGGTCGGCGGCGCGGCTGTGGTCGGTGAAGATCAGCAGCCGGTGTCCGGCGGCGGCCAGCTGCCCCATGGTCGGCCAGCCGTTCTCGCGGACACCGGTGCGGTCGGGCCGGTAGAGCACGTCCGACAGCCCCTGGACGCGGGCGAGTTCGGCGCGCAGGACGCCCGGGTCGACGTAGTCCTCCAGGAAGACGGTGACGAACTGGTCGGGGTGGGCGCGCAGGAAGTCGACGATCCGCTGGAGGTCCACCCACAGGGCGACGGGCCTGCTGACCAGGGTGCAGCTGTTGTGGCAGAGGATCGCGCCGTCCGGGGTCTGGTGGATGTCCAGCATGAATCCGCGGACGCCGTCGGCGAGTTGGCGCTCGATGCCCCGGTCCTGGTTGGGGAAGAGGTCGATGAAGGGCGGGGCGAAGCCGCCGTCGACGCCGTTGGCGTAGGCGTTGTGGGCGGTGAGGAAGGTGACCTGGTCCAGGGTGCGCCGGTCCCGCGGCGGCAGGGGACGGGTCACCGGGTCGACCGGGGTCAGGTACCAGGTGGCGAGGTCGCCCGTGCCGGTGCCCACGGCGAGCGGGGCGGGATGGACCGCGCCGGAGGGCTTCGGGGCGACGGTGAGGCGGCGGTCGGAGCCGGGGACGGTGAGCGTGAACCGGTCCGCGCCCACGGGGGCGATCTCCCAGCGCGCCTCCGGGCTCGCGCAGGCCACGGTCCGGGCCTGGTCGCCGGCGCGACCGAGGCAGGTGCCGGGGCTGTCGGTGTTCTCCAGGGTGCCGTCGGCGCGCAGGTTCCACCGCTGGTGGTCCTCGTCGCCGCGCGGTCTGTGCTGCTCGACCGCGCCGGAGGCGTCGGCGGCGTTCAGTCCGGTCGTCGCGCTCTGGAGGTAGTGGACGCCGGGCGACGGAGCCGCCGCGGCGGGTGCGGGTGCCACGACCGTCGCGGCCAGCGCGGCGGCCGTGACGGTCGTGGCGAGCAGGGCGTGGGGGGTGCGCATGGTGGCTGCCCTTCGTCCGGGGGACGGCCCGCGCACGTGCGGTGCGCGGGCCGCGACCCGAGGCTCTTAGGTCAGGTGCATGACAGCACACCGAGCGGTCGGGCGTCAGCAGTACAGGTTGCCGCCGGGTGACGTTCCGAGGATCTGGGTGAACTGCTGGTACTTGGTCACCCGGCTCTGCACCTGCGCCGGGTTCTTGCCGTCGCACTCCACCCAGCCGTTGATGGCGCGGATCGTGTGGCCGAATCCGGCCTGGTTGACCATGGCGCTGTGCGCGGTCATGGTCCCAGGACCCCGCTGGGTGTTCCAGTACCACAGGGCCGTCTTCCAGGCGACGGCGGAGTCGTTCTGCACCAGCCAGGGGTTGTTCAGCAGGTCGATGCCGAGCGCGTCGCCCGCCGCCTTGTAGTTGTAGTTCCAGCTCAGCTGGATCGGGCCGCGCCCGTAGTAGGCGGACTGCCCGGCCGGGCACCCGAACGGCTGTCCGTAGTCGCAGTAGTGCGGGTAGTTGGCGGTGTTCTGCTCCACGATGTGCACCAGACCGCCGGTCTCGTGACTGACGTTGGCGAGGAAGGCGGCGGCCTCCTGCTTCTTGACCGCGTCGCTGCCCGTGTTGGCGAAGCCGGGGTAGGCGCTCAGGGCGGCGGTGAGACCGCTGTAGCTGTAGAACGAATTCCGGTTCGGGAACATCTGGTTGAACTGCGCCTCGGTCACGACGAAGGTGCCGACGGGCGTTCCGGGGCCGTTGTCACAGGCGTACGGCTCCCAGTACCAGGTGCTGATGACCGGGTCGTACCCCGGATTGGCGTGCTCGGCGATGTACGCCCGGCCGTCGGTGTAGCGCACGATGTCACCGGCGTTGTACGACCTTCCGGCCACCCAGTTCGGATAACTGGAGCACGAGGCGGCGGAGGCGGTGGCGGCGGGGAGCAGCACCGGCGCGCTGCCGGCGAGGACGAGAGCGGCGGTCACGGCGGCGATGCGTCTTCTCGACAAGGGAACAACTCCTTCGCGGAACGCGGCCGCTCCCGGGCGAGGGCATGCCTGAGCGGGACCTCGCCCGCACATGCCGGCGGGGCCGGTCACGGCAGTGGGGGCGGCCGTGGTGGGGGATGTGAGAGCACACTCAACCGCTTTGGTCTGTACCAGTCAAGGGTTTAGACCAGTCACCGTGACGCGGTCGCGTCCGCGGGCTCGCGGCGGCCGGCATCGGGAGGGATCCGCGGTCGCGGGGAACCCGGCGGATCCCCTCCCGGGTCACGGGCACGTGCCCCCGCTCGCCCCGAAGGGGAGCGGACCCGCACGGAGCCGCGGTTCCGGGGAAGTGATCGCCCATCACCGCGCGCGACACGAGGAGGCCCCTGTGAGGGCACCGGGCCGGGACCGCTCCGCCCGGTCACCGGGGCGACGGGGCGCACCGGCGGACGGCTCGTGCCCGAACTCCCCGACGCCGGGTGCCGGGTGCGCCGCCCGGCCCGTTCGCCGGACCGGCCGCGCGACCGTCCGTGGCGGGCCGTGCGGAGGTGGACCGCGGCGAGAAGCGTGACCGGGTCCGACCCCCCACGAGCTCTACACATAAAGGAAAAATAAGAGCAGAATGAACTTACGCGGCTCTTACCGCATACCGCACCAGCCGCGGTCAGGCCTGCTAGTCGAAGGAGACGACCCATGGCCAACGTCTCACACCCGCGCGGTGACATCACGAGCCACCCCGACGCCTCGGAGATGCGGGCACGGTACGACCGTGTGCTCGGGGGTCGTGATGTGGCCCTCGTGGACGGACCGGTGTTCCTGCTCGGTCTCTACTGCGCCGTGTCCCCGTGGATACTCCACTACACGACGAGCCAGCCCTCGCTCGTGGCCCACAACCTGATCGTGGGCATCGCGATCGGTCTGCTCGCCCTGGGGTTCACCGCGGCCCCGGCGCGCATGTACGGCCTCAGCGGGGCCATGTGCGCCCTGGGCCTGTGGATGATCGTCTCGCCGTGGATCGTCGGTAGTGACCCCGACGCCGGCGTCATCTGGAACAACATCATCATCGGCGCCCTCACCCTGATCCTGGGCACGGCCTGCGCCGCCACGGCCGCCAAGACCGCCAAGACCGCCCGGCGGTCGTAGGAGGGCCACGAAAGGAGCCGAGCGCCGGTCCGCGCCGATCGTGGACCGGCCCTTTCACGTCCGGGCGGAACCGTCGCGGGGGCCTTCGGGGCGGTCGGCGCCCAGGGCGTCGACCGGGTGGAGCGGCCGCTCCGGATCGACCTCACCGCACCGGGAGCGGTCGCGCCGGAACGCGCGAGGACCGGCCGCCGACGGAATCCGGCGGTCCGCGTCAGCGGCGGGACAGCCACTGCTCGTACCAGGTCACCGTGGCGTCCACGGTCTCCTCGAGCGGCGTCGGCGTCACGCCGAAGGCCCGTTCGAAGGCCGAGGAGTCCATGATCTGGGGCTCGGTGTACTGGTAGAACATCTCGGCGAGTTCGGCCATGAAGACCTCGTCGAACGGGCCGAAGGGGCGCGGCTCCTCCAGGACGACCACCTTCAGGGGCCGGCCGGTCCGCTTCTCGATCATGGCATGGATCTCACGGGTGCTGACGGCGGGCGCGGTGGGCAGATGCCACACCCGCCCGTCGCCCTCGGGCCGCTCGCCGAGGGTGGCCAGACCGGCCGCCACGTCCCGGATGTCGGTGTAGCTGTGCGGCAGGCCCAGGTCGCCCGCCCCCATCACCTCGCCGCCGGTGAGCGCCCCCGGGAAAACGGCTCCGCCGAGGGAGGAGTTGAGCACGCCGGGGCCGACGAAGTCGGCGGAGCGGCCGAGGACCACCCGGGCACGGCCCTCCCGGTGCGCGGCGAGATACCGCTCGTCGAGCGTCGCGCGCATCCGGCCCTTGCGGCTGGTCGCCCGCCAGGGGGTGTCCTCGGTCATCACCGCTCCCCCGGTCGGACCGTACGGGTAGATCGTGTCGAGGACGACGAGCCGGGCTCCGGACTCCTCGACGGCGGCGAGCACCGCTTCCTGGATCCGCGGCATCACCTCGACCTGCAGGTGGTAGGCGACGTTGGCGCAGTGGTACACCACGGCGGCGCCGGCGACGGCCGCGCGTGCGCCGTCGGCGGTGCCGACGTCGGCGGCATGCCGCCGGACCCCCTCGAGCTCGGGCCCGTCCCCCTTCCGGGAGACGAGCCGGACGGCGTGACCGCGCCGGACGAGCTCCCGGGCGAGGGTGGTTCCGGCGGGACCGGATCCCAGGACGGCGTGCAGGGGGCGGGAGGCGTGGGCGGCAGCGGGCATGGCGGTCTCCTCGACGGACGGCGCGAGGGATCGCTTATCGACCCTCACAACTGTTAGAGACTATAACTCTCGCAATGAGGGCTCGCAATGATGGGCCGTGCCGCTTCGCCCTACCGCACGGGCACGTACACGTACGGCGTGGTCGTGGTCAGAGGGGTGAAGCCGAGGCGTTCGAGGACGGGCCGGCTCTGGCCGGAGGCATCGACCTGGAGATAGCGGTAGCCGCGGTCGGCCGCGACCCGGGCCCGGTGGGCCACCAGCGCGCGGTAGACACCCCGCCCACGCCAGTGCCGTACGGTGCCGCCGCCCCACAGCCCGGCGAACGAGGTGCCGGGCACCAGCTCCATACGGGCCGCGCTCACCGGTTCGTCACCGGCCAGGGCCACGACGGCGACGACGCTGTCGGCGTCGGCGGCGAGCCGGTCGTACAGGTGCCGGCGGAGCCTGGACGCGTCGGCGTCGAACGCCCTCTCGTGCACATCGGCCACCAGGTCGGCCCCCGCCCGGTCGGTGACCGGCACGATGCGGACCCCCTCGGGCGGCTCCGTGTCCAGGGTGAGACCGGCGACCTCGCCGACCATGAGCGTCTCGACCGGCTCGGGGACGAATCCGGCCGCCACGAGCCGCCGCCCGAGGTCCGCCGGCAGGTCGTGTCCGTACAGCTTCCACTCGAACTCGCGGCCGAGCCCGGTGAAGTACGCGATCTGCTCCGCGATCACCACGTCCGCGTCCGCCGTCTCCAGGGCGGACCAGACGACACCGTTCCAGCCGTGCGCGGGGCCCTTCTGGCGCACCACGGCGCCGGCTCGCTCCACCTCCGCGCCGGGGCCGTCGGGCCGCGCCCCCTTGCGCATCTCACGGTCGAACAGGGCGAGTACATCGACTTGATCCATGCGCCGGACCCCATCATGGGGCGATACGCGGGGCAACGGGATTACCGTTGCCCCGGTCGAACGCGACGAGGAGGCCGGACCATGGTCGTGCGGGACGAGGAACTGCCGTACCTGCGGCGCTGCGTGGAACTGGCGGCCGAGGCGCTGGAGTCCGGTGACGAGCCGTTCGGTTCGGTGCTCGTGTCCGGGGACGGCACCGTGCTCGCCGAGGACCACAACCGCGTGGCCTCCGGGGACCGCACCCGGCACCCCGAGTTCGAACTGGCCCGCTGGTCGGCCGCCCGCATGACCCCCGCCGAACGGGCCGCGGCCACGGTGTACACCTCCGGCGAGCACTGCCCGATGTGCGCCGCCGCCCACGCCTGGGTGGGCCTCGGACGCATCGTGTACGTCGCCTCCTCCGAGCAGCTGGCGTCCTGGCTCACCGAGCTGGGGGTGCCCGCCCCGCCGGTGCGGACGCTGCCCGTCTCCGAGATCGCCCCGGGCGTGACCGTGGCCGGCCCCGTCCCCCGGCTGGCGGAGGAGGTCAAGGAGCTGCACCGGCGGTTCCACCGCGGACGCGGCTGACCCACGGGACCGGTCGTTCCTCCGGACGGTCCGGCCGTACGTCCGCAGCCGGTTCACCTCATCGGGCGTCCCGCCGCCCGAACCCCGGGCACAGCCCGTCGAACTCGTGGCGGCCGGACCGCCCGGCCTGCCGTCGCGGGGCCGACGGGCGGGAGCCCCGGGGCCCGCTTATGGTGGGCGAGGGCGCCGGTCGGGGCGTCCCTGGAGGCATCGATGCTGGCCAAGCTGTCCAAGCGACCCTCGGTCCGGCGCCGCGCGGTGCGGCCCTCGGTCCGGCGCTGCGCGGCCACCGGGGCGGTCGGGCTGGCCCTGCTGGGCACGGGACTGACGGCCACCGACCGGACGGACTCCGACCTCGACCGGTTCTACGACCAGAAGATCACGTGGTCGGCCTGCGAGGGCACGGACCTGCCGAAGGACATGCAGTGCGGGACGGTCACCGTGCCGCTCGACTACGCGAAGCCCGACGGGGGCACCCTCGAACTGGCCCTCGCCCGCTACCGCGCCTCCGGCGACCCACGGGGCTCGCTGCTGCTGAACTTCGGCGGTCCGGGCGGTTCGGGGGTGCTGGGACTCGCCCAGGGCCGCGAGGACTTCCTGGGCCTGACCGAGGACTACGACGTGGTCTCCTTCGACCCGCGGGGCGTCGGCCGTTCCGCGCCGGTCAGCTGCGGCGCCGACGCCACCGGTCAGGCGCTGGAGGCCACCGACGGCGAGGAGATGGCGGACCCGCGCGACACGCTGCGCAAGCTGCGCGAGGTGGCCGCCGAGTGCGCCGAGCACTCGGGCCCGGTCCTCGAGCACATCGGCACCGTGGACGTCGCCCACGACCTGGACGTGATGCGTCAGGTGCTCGGCGACGAGAAGCTCAACTACCTGGGATTCTCGTACGGGACCCGGCTCGGCGCGGTGTACGCCGCCCGGTTCCCCGAGAAGGTGGGCCGCATGGCGCTGGACGGCGTGGACACGCTGACCGAGCCGCTGGCCGAGCAGGGGCTGGCCGGTGCCAGGGGGCAGCAGACCGCGCTGGACAACTTCCTCACGTGGTGCACCGAGGAGCTCTCCTGTCCGTTCGGGCAGGACGCGCGCACGGCCCGCACGCAGGTCGTGGAGCTGGTCGACTCGCTCGACGAGAACCCGGTGCCGACCGACTTCGGTTACGAGTTCACCGGTCAGGACCTGGCCGCCGCCATCGGGCAGGGCCTCTACACCAAGGAGACGTGGCCGCTGCTGCAGCGGGCGCTCGCCCAGCTGATGGAGGACGGGGACACGCGCGGGGTGGAGGCCCTCGTGGCCGGGGGGATGGTGCTGCCCGTGCCGCGGCGGGCCGACCACCCCCTCGTCGACGAGGAGGACGTTCCCCTGGACAACCTGCCGGCGGCGCTGATGGCGGTGAACTGCGCGGACGACCCCAACCGTCCGGACGCCGAACGGCTGACCCGGGACCTGGCCCGGCTGCGCAGCGCCTACGAGGAGGCCTCGCCGGTCTTCGGGCCGTACCGGCTCGCCCAGGTGGTGCTGTGCTACGGCCGCCCCAAGGGGACCGACTACATCCGCGAGCAGGTCAAGGACCTCGACACGCCGAAGATGCTGCTGGTCGGCACCCGGGGCGACCCGGCCACGCCGTACCGCTGGACGGTGGAGACGGCCGAGCGGCTCGGCCCCTCCGCCGTGGTGCTGGACAACCGGGCGGAGGGGCACACCGGCTACGGGACGTCCGAGTGCGTCCACCGCAAGATCGACGACTTCCTGCTCTACGGCTCCCTGCCGCGCAGCGGCAGTTCCTGCGGGTCCGAGGACGACGGCCGCCTCTGAGCGGCTGCCCGGCCCCGGAGGCGCACCGACCGCTCCGCCCCAAATGCCCGATCGGCGGATTCGCCCTATGGTGCTGTCATGGAGCACGATCTGAGTCCCGCGACCCTTGCCGAGCTTCGTCGCCCGCGCCCCTACCCCGCGGTGTCCGTGCTGACGCCGACGCACCGGCGCGAGCCCCTCAACACCCAGGACGCCGTCCGGCTGCGCAACGCGGTGGCCGAGGCCAAGAAGAAGCTGGAGGCCGATCCCGCGGTCACCCGGGACCGGCGCACCGATGTGGCCCGGCAGCTCGACCGGGCCCTGGCCGAGGTCGACCTGTCGCACTCCGAGGACGGCCTGGTCATCTTCGCCGCCCCGGGCGAGCACCAGGTGTGGTCGCTCGCCCGCAGCGTGCCCGAGCGCATCGTCCTCTCGGACACCTTCCTGACCCGCAACCTCGTCTCCGCCCACACGGCGCAGCGGCCGTTCTGGGTGCTGTCCGTGTCCGCCGACCGGTGCACCCTGTGGAGCGGCGGCGTGGACCGGGTGGTCGAGGAGCGCGCCGGCGGCTTCCCGCTGATCCGGGAGCAGCGGAACTTCGACCCCGAACGGCAGGAGCAGGTCGGCGACCAGCCGAGCAACTTCCGGGACGAGGACACCCGCCGGTTCCTGCGCGAGGCGGACACCGCGCTGGGGAAGCTGCTGCGCGACCACCCGCGACCGCTGTACGTCACCGGTGAGCCCGCCGCCCTGTCCCTGCTGTGCGAGGCCGGCAGCGTGGCCAGGGACGCCGTGCACGTCCCGCACGGCGGACTCGCGCACGGCACGCATGAGGCGGTCTGGCAGGCCGTACGGCCGACGCTGGAGGCCGAGGCCCGCAAGAGCACCGAGGACGTGGCGCGGTCGCTGGAGTCGGCCCGGGGCCGCAAGGAGTTCGCGGCCGGCGTCGACGAGCTGTGGCAGAACGCCCGCGAGGGCCGGGTCCGGCTGCTGGCCGTGGAGGAGAACTACCGGATCACGGTGCGCGACACCGGCGACCATCTGGTCGTCGCCGAGGACGGCGACCTGGACGCCCGCGCGGACATCGTGGACGAGATCGTCGAACAGTGCCTGGAGACCGGCGCCGAGGTCCGCTTCGTCCCGGACGGCGCGCTCGGGGACGCGGACGGGATGGCGGCGGTGCTGCGCTACTGAGGACGGGGCTACCCACCGGTCACCCGCACGCAAACACTTGTCCGTCGAACGCGCGAACGAGGGGCTGCGGTTGACCGACGGGGCGTCATATCACTTGCGTACCATGGGAGTTGAGACGCCCGTAGCGCCTCTGACGTATTCCTGCGGGTAACCCGGTGAAGACGGTGACATATGCCATGGGCACCGCCTTATCGTGTGTTGCCGAATCCCTTACGGGCCGTCGCGGGCTGTGCGAGAGTCGTAACGGTCCCTCCCTCCGCCTGAAGGCCGTACCGTCCCCGCATCGGAGTGCGTCATGCCGTCCCACCTCTCCGCGGACCGCCCAGCCGCCCAGCCGCCAGGACGCGGCCCGGTCGACGCGCTCATCTCGCAGACCCGGCGGCTCAAGGGCGAGGTCGACGCCGCACGCCGGGACAGTCCGGCCGACGCGGCGGACCCGCGGGAACGCTGGCGGCGCGCGCTGTACGACCTGGCGCTGCATCAGCTCGACGACCTGGACGGGCACCTGGCGCAACTGCGGGACGACCCGCTCCCCGTGCCGGCGCCGGCACCGCACGACGCCCTGCTCAGCCGGGTCGGCAGCGCGGAGTGGGACCTGCTCACGGACGAGGTGCGCTGGTCCGGGGAGCTGTACCGGATCCTGGGCCGCGACCCGGCCGCCGCGCCGCTCACCCTCGACGAACTGCCCTCGCTGGTGTTCGAGGAGGACCGGCCCAGGCTGACCGCGATGGTCACGGACTGTCTCGTCGACGCCCGGCCCATCGACGGGGAGTTCCGCGTCGTACGCCCGGACGACGGTGTACGGACCGTGCACATGATGGGCGAACCGGTACTCGGTGCCGACGGCAGCACCGCCTCGATGTGGGCGGTGCTGCGCGACGTCAGCGAACTGCGCCGCTGCCGGCGGGCGGTGAGCGAGACCCGTGACTCGCTGCACCACCAACGGCACGCCGCCGCGCGGACCGAGCACCGGCTCGCGGTCGAGCTGCAGGAGGCCGTGCTGCCGACGTGGCACGGTCCCCTGCGGTTCCCGCAGGCCGGCCCGGGAACCCTCGACCTCGCCGCGGCCCACCTGCCGCCGTCGGCGCACGCACGGATCGGCGGCGACTGGTACGACGCCCTGGAACTGTCCGACGGTACGACGCTGCTCAGCGTCGGCGACCTGACCGGGCACGGCGTCGGCGCGGCCTCGGGCATGACGATGCTGCTCGGCGCCGTACGCGGCATGGCGATGACCGGCACCGCGCCGGGACCGCTGCTGGCCTGCCTCAACCGGTTACTGGACACCACCGCGCAGCCGGCCCTGGGCAGCGCCGTCTGTCTGCACTACCGGCCCGGGACCCGCTCACTGCTGTGGGCGCAGGCCGGACACCCCGCCCCGCTGCTGTTCCGCGGCGGGACGGGGCGGGCGCTGGACGCGCCGGACGGGGTACTGCTCGGCGCCGTCTCGGGCGCCTCCTACGGACAGGCCGAGGAGACCCTCGACGCCGGTGACGTACTGCTGCTGCACACCGACGGGCTGGTGCCCGGACACGCCGGAGCCACGGCCGCACACCGTCTGCTCGAACTGGCCCCCCGCTTCGCCGCCGCCCGCACCGCGCAGGACTGCGTCCGGGCGGTCACGGAGGAGTTCGGCGAGCGGGAGCGCGACGACGCCGCCTGTGTGCTCGTCGCCCGGATCACGCCGTAGCGAGCGAGCCCCGCGGGCCGGGCCGCCCTCACGCCTGGGCGCTGCCTCCCTTGCCCCTGGGCCTGGGCAGCACCAGTTCGATCTCCTCCCTGAGTTCCTGGATCCTCGGGTACGAGGCGTACTCGGCGGTGAGCCGGTACATCTGGCGCAGCCGGTCCCAGGTGCGGCGCGAGGAGTTCTGGCCCATCGACACCAGGGCGAGGCGCGCGAACCGGTCCGCCTGCTCGGGGTCGTCGGCGATGAAGCACGCGGAGGCCATGGACAGGAAGTCGAAGATCTTCGACCGCTGCTGTGCCTCGACCCGCAGTGCCAGCGCCTTGTCCGCGTAGTGCTGGGCGTGCGCGGCCGCGTCCGGCTCGAACTCCGCGAGCGTCCGGTACGCCAGGGCCTGCATGCCGTACAGGTCCGCCTCGTTGAACAGCTGCATCCAGTTCGGCGGTGGCACGTCCCCCTTGTCGGAGACGAAGAGGTCCTCCGCCTGTCCCAGGGTGCGGCGCATCGCCTGGCCCTTGCCCATGGACGCCTGCGCCCAGGCCTCGATGGTGTGGAACATGGCGCGGGTGCGCGGCAGGACCTCCTCGCCCGAGCCGGACTGGGCGAGTTCCATCAGGTCCATCGCCTCGTCGGGCCGGCCCAGGTGCACCATCTGCCGGGCCGCCCGGGAGAGCGCCTCGCCGGCGCGCGGCCGGTCGCCGCCCTCCCGAGCCGCGTGGGCGGCGATCACGAAGTACTTCTGGGCCGTGGGTTCCATGCCGACGTCGTGCGACATCCAGCCCGCGAGGACGGCGAGGTTGGCGGCGACGCCCCACAGGCGCCGCTGGAGATGGGGTGGGTGGTGGTAGGCGAGGATGCCGCCCACCTCGTTGAGCTGGCCGACCACCGCCTTACGCTGGAGACCGCCGCCCCGGGCGGCGTCCCAGGCGCGGAACACCTCCACGGAGCGCTCCAGTTCCTCGATCTCCTGCGAGCCGATCGGGGCGGCCTCGTAACGGTCGAACCCGGCGGGGTCGGCGCGCAGGGGGTCGTCGAGTCGGGGTGCGTCGGCGGTCAGGGCCGGATCGGTGTGCAGCCAGTCGTGCATGGCGCTGCTGAGTGCGGAGCCCGCGGTGAGCGCGGCACCCGCGCCCACCAAGCCGCGTCGGTTGAGCATGAGGTCCATTCCCGTGAATTCGGTGAGGACCTCGGCTGTCCGCTCGGGCGCCCACGGCACTCCGTCGGGATGTTCCGCACTCCCGGGGCGTGGCCGTTTCCCCGTACGCCCGTGCCGGACCAGACCGAGATCCTCGATGGTCACGACACGGCCGAGACGCTCGGTGAACAGGGCCGCCAGCACCCGCGGTACGGGATCGCGCGGGATCTCTCCCATGTCGATCCACCGCCGCACCCGGGAGGTGTCGGTCGCCAGCTGGGGGTGGCCCATGGCCGCCGCCTGCCGGTTGACCAGCCTCGCGAGTTCGCCCTTGGACCAGCCGGCCAGGCCGAACAGGTCCGAGAGCCGGGTGTTGGGTTGTCCGCTCACGTCAAGCCCCCAGGTTCTCGGCTGAGTTGACAGTAGCCCGGTGCGGGTTGCCGGGCGACTATTCGCCAGGGTTCGCCAGGGTGCGCCAGATGGTGTGCCAGGGGGCATCGGGTGTCGAGTAGGAACGCGCCACCACGACCCCGTCGCCACAGGGGCATTCCCCAGGGTGCGCCCGGGCGGCCGGGCCGGGTGGTGCGCTGACGTCGCAGGCACACGAAGGGATCTGTATCACCCATGTACGCAGCATCGTCCTCCGTGTCCGCCCCGCCCCGGCCGCTGCGCCCCCGTCCGTCGGACAGCGGCCCCTACCTCGCCCCCGCGCGCCCGGCGAACCCCGTGCTCGGCGCGGGCAACGTACGGCGCACCGCGGGACCGGGCACCCAGCCGCTCAGCGGGAGGCTCGACCTGTCCGGCCCGCAGGGCGCCCAGCTGCGCACGGCGATCACGTCGGTGCACCGCATCTGCCCGGAGTTCGCGCCGGTCCAGGTGCTGCGCCGCACCGGCCGGTCCGTCCTGCTGGTCGGCACCACCGGCCGGAGCACCGCGGTCGCCAAGTGCTTACTGGACCACTCCCCCGCGTGGAGCGAACGGATCCGCCACGAAATAGCGGCATACCGCTCGTTCGTCCGGCACCGCCCGCCCGTGCGGGCGCCCCGGCTGATCGCGGCGGACCCGGACAACGGCACGCTGGTGATCGAGCGGCTGCCCGGCCGGGTGGCGGCGCTCCAGCGGCACCCGGTGGAGGCACCGCCGCGGGCGGACATCAGGGCGGCACTCGGCGCGATCTGCCGGCTGAACTCCTGGCGGCCGCCGGCCGGGACGTTCGACGCGCCGCTGGACTACGCGGCTCGCATCTCCCGGTACCACGAACTGGGTCTGCTCACCGACCGGGACCTCGGCGACCTGCAGAAGCTGCTGCACGGCATCGCGCTGGCGACCGGCCGGCAGGGCATGGGCCAGTTCTGCCACGGCGACGCCCTGCTCTCCAACATCCTGATCTCACCGGCCGGTCCGGTGCTGGTGGACTGGGAGCACGCGGGCTGGTACCTGCCGGGATACGACCTGGCGACGCTGTGGTCGGTGCTGGGGGACGCGCCGGTGGCGCGGCGTCAGATCAGCCAGATCGCCCAGTCGGCGGGGCCCGCCTCGCGGGACGCCTTCCTGGTGAACCTGATGTTGGTGCTGACCCGGGAGATCCGTACCTACGAGACGGCCGTACAGCGTTCGATGCAGGACACGTCCCCCTCGGCCCCGTCCGGCGAGGAACACCGCCTGCTCCTCCGCCGCCTCCACGACGACTGCCAGATGGCCCGCCGAGCGGTACGCGCAGCGGTGGGCACCCGCTGACACCCCCATCACCCCAGCTGCGCCACCTGTGCCGCTTCAGCTACGGGCAATCGTGCCTCCCCCAGTGCCTTAAGGGCCTGGGAGGTGCCCCCAGGGCGGCACGGGTGGGCGGTGGGGGTACCTCCCGCTCATGGGGGGTCCCTCCCGCTCGAGCGGAGTCGAGAGTGGGGGAGAAGCCGAGAGTGGGGGAGGCACCCCGCAACGCCGGGCTGCGCAACACCCCCCGCCCCACCACCACTGGCGTACACCACTGACGCCCCGCAGGCCCGACACCCACCACCACGAAACCGACGCGCACCCTCATTGACAAGGTAATACGCGCCTCCCTGGGCATGATTGACGGATCATCAGCCGACCGGTACCACTGACACACCGCTCGGCTCCCGTCACACGCCCCACCGCCCCAGGAGGCCGCATTGAGACAACCCGTCCCCACCCGGATCGCCCTCCGCGCCCTCGCCGCAGCCACCCTCACCCTCCCCCTCCTGGGCGCAGCCCCCTCCGCCACCCCGCCGAGCACCGCCCACCTCCAGCACGCGTTCGCCACCGCCGCCGCCGAGTACGACGTGCCGCAGAGCGTGCTGCTGGGCGTCTCCTACCTCCAGTCCCGCTGGGACGCCCACGGCGGCGCCCCGAGCGTGACCGGCGGCTACGGACCGATGCACCTCACGGACGCCCGCACCGCGCTCGCCGCCTCCGACCACCACTCCTCCGGCACGGAGGACCCGCGCGGCGACGAGGCCCGCCCGCCGAAACGTCCCGGGGCACGAGCGGCACCGACCGAGGAGCTGCCGGACCGGCTCACCACGCTGCCGGAAGCCGCCCGCCTGACCGGCCTCAGCCCCGAACGCCTGCGCGAGGACCCGGCCGCGAACGTGGCGGGCGGCGCCGCCCTGCTGGCCGAGGCCCAGCGCCGACTGGGCGGGCCGAGGAGCGACGACCCCGCGGACTGGTACGCGGCGGTCGCCCTCTTCTCCGGCGCGGACGACACCGCGTCGGCGGCGGCGTACGCCCACGACGTGTACGAGGTGATCCGCGCGGGCGGGACACGGGTCACGGACGCCGGACAGCGGGTGGTCCTGGACGCCCGCCCGGACCTCGTACCCGACACCGCGGCGCTGGAGCGCGCCGGACTGCGCACCGCCTCCGCCACCGGGACGGAGTGCCCGAAGACGGTGTCGTGCGAATGGATCCCGGCGCCGTACGAGGAGTTCGGCGACGGCGACTACGGCAACCACGACCTGGGGAACCGGCCCGCCTCGCAGCGCATCCGGTACATCGTCGTCCACGACACGGAGGGCGCCTGGGAGGGCGTTCTCGACATGGTGCAGGACCCCACCTATGTGTCCTGGCAATACAGTCTGCGCTCCACGGACGGCCACATCGCCCAGCATGTGAAGGCGAAGGACGTGGCCTGGCACGCGGGCAACTGGTACGTCAACGCGGGGTCGATCGGTCTGGAGCACGAGGGTTTCCTGGCGGATCCCGACGCCTGGTACACCGAGACGATGTACCGGTCCTCGGCCCGGCTGGTGAAGTACCTCGCCGAGAAGTACGACATCCCGCTGGACCGGCAGCACATCCTCGGCCACGACACGGTGCCGGGGACGACCACCGCCACCATCCCCGGCATGCACACCGACCCCGGACCGTACTGGGACTGGCGGCACTACTTCGAACTGCTGGGCGAACCCCTGAAGGCCACGGCCGGCGAGAACGCCGGCGTCGTCACGATCCGGCCCCACTACTCCGCCAACCGCCCCGTCTTCACGGGCTGCGAGACCGCGGGCGAGCCGTGCGCCACCCACGGGTCGAGCGCGGTGCGGCTGTACTCCGACCACGCCGAGGACTCCCCGCTGATCAGGGACATCGGCCTCGGCTCCGCCCCGACCACCGGGGTGAACGACCTGTCCTCGCGGGTCTCCACGGGTCAGCAGTACGCGGTCGCCGACCGCTGGGGCGACTGGACCGCCATCTGGTACCTCGGTCAGAAGGCCTGGTTCAAGAACCCGAAGGAACAGCCGACCGCCGTGCCCGCGAAGGGCAGGGTCGTCACCCCGAGGAAGGGCCTCGGCTCGGTGCCGGTGTACGGAAGGGCGTACCCGGAGAAGGCCGCCTACCCGGAGGGCGTACCGGCCCAGGCGGTGTCGCCGCTGCCGTACACGGTGCTCGAGGGCCAGAAGTACGTGACCGGGGGCAAGGTGCCCGGTGAGTACTACTACGCGGTGACCTTCGACGAGGCGTCCCACCAGGTGGTGCGGGGCGAGGACCTGTACTACGAGATCCAGTTCGGCCACCGGGTCGGCTTCGTCCGGGCGGCGGACGTGACGGTGACGTCGTCGTAGCGGCGCGCAGGACGTAGCGGGAGGGCCGGGTTCCCACGGAACCCGGCCCCTTGTGTCAGCCCTGCTGGAACAGCTCCGCGGGGAGCGGCTTGAGGAGGGCGTACAGGTCGTCGGTGATGGGGCGGTCCCAGGCGGCGATGGTCACCAGGACGTTGTCGCTGCGGTCGAACTGCACGCAGGAGATCCGGCCCTCGGAGAGCTTGACCCGGCGCACGATCAGCAGGTTGTCGCCCTGCATCACCGGCACGTCCTCGGTGCCGACGACGGTGATCTCCTCGTCGTTCTCCAGCGCCAGCAGCAGCTGTCCCACCTCGAAGGGGACCTCGCCCTCCGGAATGTCCCGGGCCGGGGAGCCCTCGGGCAGATTGCCGATGACCATCGCGGGGCCGCGGCCGCCGAACAGGTCGTAGCGCAGGAAGACGCCCTGGCAGCTTCCGTCGGGGGCGGGCAGCAGCCCGGCGCCCAGGTTGCCGGGCCAGTCACCCGGGTCCATGGCCAGAACGTCGAAGTCGGGCCCGGCGGGCGTGGCACTGCGGCGGCGGAGGAACGACATGCCGCCATGGTACGTGCCCGGACCCGCGTATGGACGGTCGGGCGACACCCGCTCCGGCCACCCGGACCACCGGTGCCGCTCGTGGTGGCGGGCCACGAACGGGGGGAGGCACCTCGCGGTGCCGAGTCGCGCAACCCCTGCCCCGCCCCGGCTCAGCCGGCCCCTCCGGACTACTCCTCCGGTGCCGCCGGAGGAATCACCGCGACCGGACTCACCGCGTGGAGCAGCACCGCCTGCGTCACCGACCCCATCATGCGGGCCGGCGCCAGCAGCCGACGCCGATGACGGCCCACGACGACCAGCTCGGCGTCCCGCGACGCCTCGACCAGATGGCCGGCCGCGTCTCCGGGCAGCACGTCGATCCCGGCGGTGACCTCGGGATGCCGCTCCCGGTGCGGAGCGAGGAAGCCGTCGACGAGAAGGCGGTTCTCGTGCTCGACAGCACCCTGATCGACCTGCGGCGGAGGCATCTCCCCGGGCAGCATCCAGGTCTGCAGCGGCCACGGATAGGCGGCGAGCACCCGCAGCCGGGCACCGCGCAGCGCCGCCTCCGCGAAGGCGAAGGCGAGCGTGGCCTCGTCGGGGCCGTCGGCGTTCAGGCCGACCACCACGGGCCGGTCGGACCCGCCCGGCGTCCCCTCCTCGCCACCGCGCCCGGGCCGGGGCACGACGACGACCGGGCACTCGGCGTCGCGGGCCGCGGCCAGGGAATTGGAGCCGAGCAGCAGGCTGGCGAAGCCCCCGCGGCCCCGGGAGCCGAGCACCAGCAGCCGGGCCGCGGCCCCCACTTCGGGCAGCAGCACCCCGGGCGCCCCCTCCAGCACGGCGTACTCGACGGCGGGCAGGCCGCCGCGCTGTGCCAGGTGACCGCGGACCTGGTCGAGGACCGGGTCCTCGTCGGGGTCGGGCGGCCCGGCCGCCAGCACCTCGGGCTGTGTCCAGGGGGCGTACTGGCGTACGTGCACGATCCGCAGCGGGGCCCCGCGCCGGCGTGCGGCGTCGAGGGCCCACTCCAGGGCGCGCAGACTGTCGTCCGAACCGTCGACCGCCGCGACGACCGGCTGGGTGTTCATGGTTCCTCGCCTCCGGGATACGACCATCGCTCTTCGCCCCCCGGCCAGCCTGACTCAGGCGCGGGCCGGGAACGGCGCTTCGGATCGCGTGTCCGGAAAAACGCGCGGAACACCCCCGTGGCGGCGACGCCGCTCACGTCAGGTCGAACTCCCCCTCCCGCGCTCCCGACACGAACGCGCCCCACTCGGCGGGGGTGAAGATCAGGGAAGGGCTCTCCGGACTGCCACTGTTGCGCATGGCGATAAAGCCCTCCACGAAGGCGATCTGGACATCGCCCAGGCCACGGCTGCTGGACTGCCACTGCGCGTTGCTGAGGTCCAGGTCCGGCTTGTCCCAGCCCATGAGCGGGCGCTGCTGGGTGGTGCTCTCGGCCACGTCCGTGCTCCTCCCGATTACCGTCGTCCGCGGGCCAGCCTAGCGATCGGTCCCTGCCCCCGACAGGCCGCGAGGAGCACCTTTCGCGAGGGCGCCGGGGCAGGCGGATCAAACCGGGCCGGCGCGCTTTGAACCCACGGCGGCGTACCGACGTACTGGTGGGGGCGGGCCCGCTCACCGGGCCCTGTTCGCCATGCCAGCGCAGGACCGCACGGAAGGACCCTCCGGGTGTCGCTCTTCATTCGCCCCCGCCGGCTGCCGGACACCACCGAGGGCGGAGCGGACCGGGACGGCGGCCCGGCCGCGTCCGAGGAGACCGCCGGGGGCACACCGCCGGTGGTCGCGCCACCGGGCTGGTTCGGCTGGCGGCACCGGTGGCCGCGTACGGCGCGCGGCGTCACCGTCGGGACGACCGTGCTCGCCGGGGCGCTGGTGCTCTTCGCGCTTCTCGTGCCGAACCGGGTGGAACGCCTCGAGGTCAGCGCGTTCGTCCGGCTGCCCGCCGAGGGCATCCTGCTCGCCACGCTGCTGCTCGCGCTGCCGTCGAGGTGGCGGCGGATCGCGGCGGTGGTCTCGGGCGTCCTGCTCGGTCTGCTCACCGTCCTGAAGTTCGTGGACATGGGCTTCTACCAGGTGCTGGCCCGGCCCTTCGACCTGGTGCTCGACTGGATCCTGCTGGACGACGCGACGGACTTCGTCCGGGAGTCGTTCGGCCGGGGCGGGCAGGTGCTCGCCGTGGCCGGGGTGATCGCGCTGTTCGTGGCCCTGCTGGTGCTGATGACGCTGGCGACGGTGCGGCTGACCGGTCTGATGGTCCGCCACCGTCCCGTCGCCGTCCGCACGACGCTGGTCCTGGGCGTCGCGTGGATCACCTGTGTCACGCTGGGCGTGCAGGTCACCGGTGTGCCGGTCGCCACCAAGGGCACCGCGGAGATGCTGGGCAACCGGGTGGAGCAGGTGCGGGCGGGGCTGCGCGACGCGCGGGTCTTCGAGAAGGAGGCCGCCGTCGACGCCTTCGCGGACACGCCGCCCGACCAACTGTTCACCGGGCTGCGCGGCAAGGACGTGCTGTTCACCTTCATCGAGAGTTACGGCCGGGTCGCGATCGACGACCCGGCGATGGCGGGACCGGTCGACGCGGCGCTGAAGGACGGCACCCAGAGGCTCGAGGACGCCGGTTTCGCCTCCCGCAGCGGCTGGCTGGAGTCCCCGGTGACCGGCGCCGGCAGCTGGCTCGCGCACTCCACCTTCCTGTCCGGCCTGTGGATCAAGAACCAGCAGCGCTACCGCAGCCTGACCACCAGTGACCGCATGACCCTGACCAAGTACTTCCGCAAGGCCGGTGGCTGGCGGACCGTCGGCATCGTGCCCGGGGTGCGGCGGGCCTGGCCGGAGGGCGAGTTCTTCGGCCTGGACCACATCTACGACTCCGAGCACCTCGGCTACCACGGCCCGTACTTCAGCTGGACCCCCGTGCCCGACCAGTTCAGCCTGGAGGCCTTCGAACGCCTGGAGCACGGCGAGGCGGACCGTGAGCCGATCATGGCGGAGATCATCCTCGCCTCCAGCCACAACCCCTGGTCCCCCATCGCCCGCATGATCGACTGGGACGACCTCGGTGACGGCTCGGTGTTCCACGGGATCAAGAAGGAGGGCACGGACCCGAAGGAGGTCTGGAAGGACCCGGAGAAGGTGCGCACCGAGTACCGGCGGGCCATCGAGTACTCGCTGAGCAGCCTCACCGGGTGGGTCGAGCGGTACGGCGACGAGAACACGGTCCTGGTGTTCCTCGGCGACCACCAGCCGGTGCCCACCGTCACCGCCGGGAGCACCAGCAGGGACGTGCCGGTCACGATCGTCGCCAAGGATCCGGAGGTGCTGGACCGGGTGGCCGACTGGAACTGGACCGACGGCCTCAAGCCCGCGCCCGACGCTCCGCGCTGGGCCATGGACGAGTTCCGCGACCGCTTCATGACGGCGTACGGACCGCGGGGCGGGGGCTCCGCCGCGCCGGCCCCGTGAGGAACGCCGACGCGGGAAAAAGTGCAGGCCGGGCTCTTGCCCTGGGAGGCGTCGCCTGACTTACTGATCCCGATGGATCGACCGAATGATCGGTCGCCCGGATCAGCACGATTGCCCGACAGGTGAGGAGAACGTCCTGATGACGGAGGCGGCGGACCTGCTGGACCCGGCGGAGCGGCTCGACCTCGAGGGCCTGCGGGCGCTCCAGCTGGAGCGGCTGCGGAGCTCGCTGCGGCACGCGTACGATCATGTGCCGTTCTACCGGGAGTCCTTCGACAAGGCGGGCGTCCAGCCGGACGACTGCCGCTCGCTGTCCGATCTGGCCCGTTTCCCGTTCACCACCAAGGCGGACCTGCGGGAGAACTACCCGTACGGCATGTTCGCGGTGGGACGCGACCGGATCCGCCGTCTGCACGCCTCCAGCGGCACCACCGGACGCCCCACGGTCGTCGGCTACACAGAAGGTGACCTTTCCATGTGGGCCGACATGGTGGCCCGGTCCATCCGCGCGGCGGGCGGCCGCCCCGGGGACACGGCACATGTGGCCTACGGCTATGGCCTGTTCACCGGTGGTCTGGGCGCCCACTACGGCGCCGAACGGCTCGGCTGCACGGTGATCCCCGCGTCCGGCGGGATGACGTCCCGCCAGGTGACGCTGATCCAGGACCTGAAGCCCGAGATCATCATGGTGACCCCGTCCTACATGCTCACCCTGCTCGACGAGTTCGAACGGCAGGGCGTCGACCCGCGCTCCACCTCGCTGCGGGTGGGGATCTTCGGCGCGGAGCCGTGGACGGAGCGGATGCGGCAGGAGATCGAGGAGCGGTTCGCGATCGACGCGGTGGACATATACGGGCTGTCGGAGGTGATCGGACCGGGTGTCGCGCAGGAGTGCGTGGAGACCAAGGACGGTCTCCACATCTGGGAAGATCATTTCTACCCGGAAGTCGTCGACCCGATCACCGGCGAGGTCCTTCCGGAGGGCGAGCGGGGTGAGCTGGTCTTCACCTCGCTCACCAAGGAGGCGATGCCGGTCGTCCGGTACCGGACGCGGGACCTGACCCGTCTGCTGCCGGGTACCGCCCGGGTGTTCCGGCGGATGGAGAAGGTCACCGGCCGCAGCGACGACATGGTGATCCTGCGCGGGGTGAACCTCTTCCCCACGCAGATCGAGGAGATCGTGCTGCGCACCCCGGGCGTCGCACCGCACTTCCAGCTCCGCCTCACCACCGAGGGCCGGATGGACTCCCTCACCGTCCGCGCGGAGGCCCGTGCCGACGCGGACGCCACGACGCGGGACGCGGCCGCCCGGTCGATCGTGGCGGCGGTGAAGGACGGCATCGGGGTTTCGGTGGACGTGGAGATCGTCGACCCGGAGACGCTGGAGCGCTCGGTGGGCAAGATCCGGCGGATCGTGGACCTGCGCGAGAAGCGGGACTGACCGCCCGTTCCGGCTACTCGGCGGCCACGATCCGCTCGACCGCGGCCGCCACCAGCCGTTCGCGCTCCTCCGGGGTGAAGACGTCCGGCAGGGTGAGCTGCTCGACGATCAGCCAGTTCAGCGCCAGGTAGAGCAGCTTGACGGCCATGGCGTCGCCGGGGAGGCCGGACCCCTCGTGGTAGCGGACGTTGGCCTCGACGTCGGCACGGACCCGTTCGGTGAGCACCTCGCGGAGTTCCGGGCGGCGGGTGGCCTCCAGCCGGAGTTCGAGCAGCGCGAGGTATCCGGTGCGGAAGGCGGCGATACGGCCGACCAGTTCCCGCATCAGCCCCGCGTAGGTCTCCCGGTCACGCCCGGCGGCCCGCTGCCGGGCGACGAGTTCCTCGTCGGGCTGGAGCCGCTCGTAGACCCGGGCGCCGGCCTGGGTGAGCAGGTCGTCGCGTGAGGCGAAGTAGTTCGACGCGGTGCCGACGGGTACGGCGGCCTCGGCGTCCACCGCCCGGAACGTCAGACCCCGGGCGCCCTCGCGGGCCAGCACCTCGATCGCGGCGTCCACCAGGGCGGCCCGCCGCCGCTCGTTCCGTCTGACCACTGCCACACCACTCCACTCGCGGCACACCCCGCCACACCACTTCAGCCAGAGTACTACACCCGGAGTCATCCACCTCGGGGCGGAGCGACCGCGCACGCCCCATTGACACAGCCCGCACCTGACAGGAAAGTTTCACCCCGCAAGGCGATCCCCGAAAAGTTCTTTCAGCCCGTGCGGGGCCACGACCCGGGAGGAACCTGATGGCGGACGAAGGGGCGAGAAGCATCACCCGACGTCAACTGGGCGGAGGCGCACTGGCCCTGGGCGGCGCACTGACCTTCGCCTCCCTCCCGGCCGATCCGGCGTCGGCGGCCGTACCGGCGCGCGGCGGCCGTCCGACCCTGCGGCACGGTTCGGCCCGGCGCGCCGGACTGCTGGCCGCGCCCCTGCGGCAACTCGTCACCGACGCCGAGGCGTTCCTCGCCCCGTCCCCCGAACATCCCTGGTACGCGGGCGCCGTCCTGCTCGCCGGGCGCGGCGGCACGGTCGCGCTGCACCGGCCCATCGGCATGGCGGTGCGCTATCAGGCGTACGACGAGGAGACCGACACGGGCGTCGAGTTCCCGCCCGACCGGCAGATCCCGATGGCCGAGGACACCGTCTTCGACCTGGCCTCGGTGTCCAAGCTGTTCACGTCGATCCTCGCCGTGCAGCAGATCGAGCGGGGCGGGCTGGAGCTGGAGGCGGCCGTCGCCTCGTACCTGCCGGAGTTCGGGCGCGCGGGCAAGCAGGACGTCACGATCCGTCAGCTGCTCACCCACACCTCGGGTTTCCGCGCCTGGATCCCGCTGTACGACGCGCCCACCTACGAGGAGAAGGTCCGGCTCGTCCACGACGAGAGGCCGGTCAGTCCGCCCGGGACCGCCTACCTGTACTCGGACCTGAACCTGATCTCGCTCCAGCTGGTCCTGGAGAAGGTCACCGGCCGCACCCTCGACGTCCTCCTGCGCGACGAGATCACCGGCCCGCTGGGCATGCGCCGCACCCGCTACAACCCTCCCGCCTCCTGGAAACCGCGGATCGCGGCCACGGAGGACGCCCGCAGGCCGTGGTCCGGGCTCGACCGGGGGCTGGTGTGGGGCGAGGTGCACGACGAGAACGCCCACAGCCTGGGCGGGGTCGCCGGCCACGCGGGCGTGTTCTCCGACGCCTGGGACCTGGCCGTCCTCGGGCGGACCCTGCTCAACGGCGGCGTCTACGGCCGGGAGCGGATCCTGGCCCCGGAGTCGGTGGAGCTGATGTTCACCGACTTCAACACCGCCTTCCCCGGGGACGAGCACGGTCTGGGCTTCGAGCTGTACCAGCACTGGTACATGGGCGCGATGGCCACCCCGCGCACGGCGGGCCACACCGGCTTCACCGGCACCTGCCTGGTGCTCGACCCGACGACCGACTCGTTCCTCGTCGTCCTGGGGAACTCCGTCCACCCGGTGCGCGGTTGGCGCTCCGGCTCCGCGCCCCGGGTGGCCGCCGCGAACCAGCTGGCCCGCGCGGTGCCGGTCCGCCCGGCCCGGGGCCGTACGGCATGGTTCTCCGGGATGGCGGGTTCGGCGACGGCGACCCTCACCCTGCCCGCGCTGGACACCTCGTCCGGCGAGGCGCGGCTGCGCTGTTCGCTGTGGTGGGACACGGAGCCCCGCGCCGACGTCCTCGTCCTGGAGGCCTCCACCGACGACGGCACGGTCTGGCAGCCGGTGCCGTTCACCACGCGGCGCCGGGGCGGGGAACCGAGGCGGCACCCGTCCGGCACGGCCACCGGCTGGTCCGGCCGGGTCTGGCACGACCTCGTCGCCGCCCTGCCCGCCGCGCGGGGCCTCACCCTGCGCTGGCGGTACACGACGGACCGGCTGTACGCGGGGCGCGGCGCCTATGTCGACGGGGTGCGGGTCGAGACGCCGGACGGCCGGCTGTTCGACGACGCGCGCCGGACGGACGCGGCGCGCATCCGGGCGGAGGGCTGGACCCGGTCGGCCGACTGAGCCGGCGCGTCACGCCTCCCCGGCCTCCAGCACCGCCATGGCCGCGTTGTGTCCCGGCACTCCGCTCACCCCGCCGCCGCGCACGGCGCCCGCGCCGCAGAGCAGGACGCCTGCGTGCCGGGTCTCCACGCCCCAGCGGCCGGTGCCGTCCTGGGCGTGGGGCCAGGAGAGTTCGCGGTGGAAGATGTTGCCGCCGGGCAGTCCGAGGTCGCGTTCCAGGTCCAGCGGGGACCGGGCCTCCAGGCACGGGCGTCCGTCGGCGTCGGTGGCCAGGCAGTCCGCGAGGGGTTCGGCCAGATGGGCGTCGAGCTGGGCGAGCGTCGACTTCAGGAGTTCCTCGCGTACGGCGTCGTTGTCCCGCTCGAACAGTCGGGCGGGGGTGTGCAGTCCGAACAGGGTGAGGGTCTGGTAGCCCCGGGCGGCCAGGTCAGGGCCGAGGATCGTGGGGTCGGTGAGCGAGTGGCAGTAGATCTCCGAGGGCGGGACGGCGGGCGGCTCACCGGCGGCGGCCTGGGCGTGGGCGGCGGCCAGTTGTCCGTACCCCTCGGCGATGTGGAAGGTGCCGGCGAACGCCTCACGGGGGTCGACGGAGGTGTCGCGCAGCCGGGGCAGCCGCTTGAGCAGCATGTTCACCTTGAGCTGGGCGCCCTCGGCGGGCGGCGGGGGCGTGTCGCCGGTGAGGGCCGCCAGTTCCCGCGGGGAGGCGTTCACCAGGACGTGCCGCGCGGCGGCGACGCCCTCGCCGTCGGCCGTGCGGTGGACGACCTCGGCGGTGCGGCCGTCGGTGTCGACGCGCACCGCCTCGTGACCGGTGGCGATGACCGCGCCGGCGGCGCGGGCGGCGTCGGCCAGCGCGTCGGTGAGGGCTCCCATGCCGCCGACCGGTACGTCCCAGGCGCCGGTGCCGCCGCCGATGACGTGGTAGAGGAAGCAGCGGTTCTGCTTCAGCGAGGGGTCGTGGGCGTCGGCGAAGGTGCCGATGAGGGCGTCGGTGAGGACGACGCCGCGCACCAGGTCGTCGGCGAAGTGCTCCTCGACGGCGACGCCGAGGGGTTCCTCGAACAGGGTCCGCCAGGCCTCCTCGTCGCCGACCGTGCGGCGCAGCTCCTCGCGGGTGGGCAGCGGCTCGGTGAGGGTCGGGAAGACGCCGCGGGCGACGCGGCCGGTCATGTCGTAGAAGCGCTGCCAGGCCCGGTACTCGCGGTCGGAGCCGGTGAGCCGGGCGAACGCCTCGCGGGTGCGCCGCTCACCGCCGCCGACGAGCAGCCCGGTGGGCCGTCCGTCGCGTTCGACGGGGGTGTACGAGGAGACGGTGCGGGTGCGCAGCCGGAAGTCGAGCCCCAGTTCCCGGACGATCTTCCGGGGCAACAGGCTGACCAGGTACGAGTACCGGGACAGCCGTGCGTCGACGCCGGGGAACGGACGGGTGGACACCGCCGCCCCGCCGGTGTGGTCCAGCCGCTCCAGCACCAGCACGGAGCGTCCGGCCCGGGCGAGGTAGGCGGCGGCGACGAGGCCGTTGTGGCCTCCGCCGACGATGACGGCGTCGTAGGTCCGGGTTCCCTCGGGTGCGGTCATGGTCCTTCGTAGCACGCGCCGGTCCGCACCGGCCAGAGGCGGCCGGGGCCTCACGCCCCGCCGGCCGCCCACCGCTGCCGCACCGCCGCCGCCCGGCGGTACAGCTCGGCCGCCTCCGCGCCGCGGCCCAGCCGTTCCAGGCAGTGGGCCTCGTCGTCGCGGGCGGCGAGGGTGTCGGCGTGGTCCGCCCCGAGGACGCGTTCGCGGGTCCCGGCGACCCGCCGGTACTCGGTCAGCGCGTCCGCCCAGCGGCCGAGCCAGCCCAGCCCGACGGCCACCTCGCGGCGGCTGACCAGGGTGTCCGGGTGGTCGGGGCCGAGGACCCGCTCGCGCAGCGCGCACACCTCACGGGACTCGGCGAGGGCGTCCGCCCAGCGGCCGAGCCGGCCGAGGTTGACGCCGATGCCGTGCCGGGCGCGCAGGGTCTCGGGGTGGGTGGCTCCCTGGACGCGGGTGCGGTCCTCGACGAGGCCGCGGTAGAGGTCGAGTGCCTGGCCGGTGCGGCCGAGCCGGCCCAGGCTGATCCCGGTCTCGTAGCGGGCGGCGAGGGTGTCGGCGTGGTCCGGGCCGAGGGCCCTGGCGCGGGCCTCGGCGACCTCGCGGTAGGTCTCCAGGGCCTCGGCCCAGCGGCCCAGCTGACCGAGGGCGTAGGCGACGTCGTACCGGGTGACGAGGGTGTCGGGGTGCTCGGGTCCGAGCACGCGGGCGCGGGCCGCGGCCACCTCGCACGCCATGCCGTAGGAGTCCTCCAGGCGGCCGAGCCGGCCGAGGTTGAAGGCGAGGTTGTGACGGCAGCGCAGGGTGTCGGGGTGGTCGGGCCCGGTGGTCCGCTCGCGGGCGGCGAGCACCGACAGGTAGACCTGGTGGGCGTCGAAGGGGCGGCCCAGCTGGGCCAGGACGTACGCCATCTCCTGGCGGGCGGCGAGGGTGTCGGGGTGGTCGGCGCCGAGCGCGCGGATACGGGCCTCGGCGACCTGCTTGTAGGCGCGCAGCGCGTCGGCGGCGCGGCCGGTGCGGCTGAGGGTGAACGCGACCTCGTAGCGGCTGGCGAGGGTGTCGGGGTGGTCGGGGCCGAGGAGGTGCTCGCGCTCGGCGGCGACCGCGCGGTGCACCTCCCCCGCCTCCGTCCAGCGGCCGAGGCGTCCCAGGCTCAGGCCCGCGTTGTGCCGTCCGGCGAGGGCGGTCAGCGCCTCCGGGGAGGGAACGGGCGGCTCGTCCGCCGCGGGCTGTGCGCGGGAGCCGGTGGCGGGGCGGGCGATCCACTCGCCGGACAGGCCGGCCGCCGGGTCGGGGGGCGCGGTGCGCAGTCCCGTTCCGGCCGGCTTGTGTCCGGAGGTCATGCCGCGGGTCCAGGACTGCAGCCGGGCCGCGCGCCCCGCCGGCTCGGGCTCCTCGAAGCGGTACGGACGGACCGCGGGCGCGTCGAACGAACCCGCCGGGCCCGCGCCGGCCGCCACCACGACCGGCGCGGCCCGCAACGCGCCGATCCGGCGGGCCAGTTCACGGGCGCTGTCCGGTCGGCCGCCGGGCTCCTTGGCCAGCAGGTCCAGGATGATGCGCTCCAGCCGCTCGGGCAGTTCGGCGCGGTGGCCGCGCGGCGGGCGGGGCGGGGTGTCGCGGTGGCCGACGAGGATCGCCCAGGCGTCGTCGAGGTCGAACGGCGGTACGCCGGTGGCGATCTCGTACAGCACGCAGCCGAAGGAGTACAGGTCGCTGCGCCGGTCCACCTCCGAGCCGCTGATCTGCTCCGGCGACATGTAGTGCGGGGTGCCCATCGCGACGCCGGTGCCGGTCAGCCGGGAGGTGAAGCCGATGTCGTGGCCGAGGCGGGCGATGCCGAAGTCGCAGATCTTCACCGTGCCGTCGTCGAGCCGCACGATGTTGGCGGGCTTGAGGTCCCGGTGCACGACACCCTGGTCGTGGGTGTAGGCGAGGGCCGCGGCGACCTGCTCGGCGACCTCCACCACCTCGTCGACCGGCAGCGGGTGCTGCTTGTTGTCCTCCAGGAGCTGGCTGAGGTTGCGGCCCTGGAGCAGCTCCATCACCAGGTAGAGCACGCCCTCGGACTCCCCGAAGTCGTGGACGACGGTGATCCCCCGGTGCTGCAGGGCCGCGGCCACCCGGGCCTCCCGGCGGAACCGCTCGCGCAGCACCCGGCCGAACGACTGGTCCTGCTGCGGGCCGACGGGTTTGAGGCACTTCACGGCGACCTGCCGCCCCAGTGACTCGTCCCGTGCCCGCCACACCTCCCCCATGCCGCCGCGTCCGATCCGGTCGATCAGCCGGTACCGGCCATGGATCAGCCTGCTGTCCCCCATCTCCTTCGCCCGCCCCCGTCGCAGTCCGCCCCGCCCTCCCCTGGCTCGTCCAGTATGGCGGCAACTCGCCCGAGTTTGTACGGTGCCGCGACGCCCGGCCCCCTCGCTCACCGGCCGGTCAGTTCAGCGTGGCGAGGAACTCCGTGCAGGCCCGTGCGCAGGCGCGGCACGCCTGTGCCGTCTGTTCCGCACCGGAGCAGCCGTCGAACACCTGGGCGCTCTCCAGGCACACCTGGCGGCACCACTCCACCTGGACGCGGATGGTCGCCTCGTCCACCTGGTTCTGCTCGGACAGCACCCGGCAGGTCGCGTCGCAGACCTCCGCGCACATGATGCCCTTGCGCCGTACGAGTTCCTGGTTCTCGGTGCCGTCCGGGTCCACGAGGCTCGCCCGCGTCGCACAGGCCCGCGCGCATTCGGTGCATGCCTGGGCGCACGCGAAACGGTCCTCCAGGAACCGGAACAGCTCTTCCTGGGATGTCGTCGTCACACCACGCGGGTAGCCGCCGCCCCGGCGGTCAAACCCGGTGCCCGCAAGGGTTCCGCGCGATTTCCCGGGTTCCGCGGCGGGCATCCGCGCGGCGCGGTGAGGTGGGCAGGTTGGTGGACGGGACCAGGGGTACCCGCGAGCCATGATGAACACCGCGTGGATGGAGACGGCCGACCTCGCCGCGGGCCGCGGCGCCCTCGGTGCGGGGCTCGTGGTGGCGGGTGTGGTGGTCGTGGCGCTGCTGATCGGCATGTTCGTGTTCGGCAGCCGCCGGGTCAGGAACAGCACGGTGCGCCGGCCCGGCCCGGAGGAGCAGCCCCGGACGCCCGAGGGGGGCCCGGTCCGGGAGACACGGGAGCGGCGGGAGCCGGACGAGGTGCCCAGGAGCGACGAGCGGCTGCTGCCGCACGAGCTGAAGGGCCACGGCAACGCCGGCAGCCGCACGAGCGCGTCGCAGGAGCGGCCCCGCTGGAACGAGGACAGCAGCGGGGCGTTCGGCAGCGGCGGACCGGGCGGCCACTGACCGTCCCGCTCCCCCGGCGGCCCGCCGCCGGGGCCCGCAACGTCGTACACAGGGAAGTGAGAGCCATGGCAGATCCCGCCCGCAACACCCTGCCGCTGCCCGATTACGACCATCTGCCCATCGGCGGTCTGGAGAGCCGGATCCGCTCGCTGTCCGCGGACGAGGTCGAGGAGCTGCTGGCCTACGAGCGGTCGCACGCCGACCGGGTCCCGGCGACCCAGCTGCTGACGGCCCGGCTGGAGCAGCTGAACGCGGGTGCCGAGCCGACGTCGGGCGACCCCGGCGCGCTGCGCCCCGAACAGGGCGCCGGCCGGGCCGGGTCCCCCGTCTCGCCCGCCACCTCGCCGCAGCCGTCCAGCCCGCCGCCGCACGGCACCCCGGACCAGCGGGGCAAGCCGAAGGGTGACCGTACGTAGGCAGGACCGGCCACCGCCCCGGGGGCGGGTCGTACGTCCGTCGATCGCTGTGACGCGGTCATGGGCGTACGGCCCGCCCTTTCGCGTGTCCGGGGGCGAGCGTGTCCGGTGTCCGGGGGTGAGGCGTGTTCGAAGTGAGGCGCGCTCGGGGTGAGGCAGATCACAGCACTTGGGTGCATCGTTTCGCCGGGCCGTAGGTCTTTGTCTCAGGTGTGAAGGGTTGTTCGGACACGGGCGGTGGGGATGGAGCGGTTTCGGGTGGACGGCTTCGACGAGTTCGTGGCCGCCCGCTGGCCGGCGCTGCTCCATGTCGCGCGGCTGCTCACCGGTGGCGACCGGCAGCGGGCCGAGGACCTCGTCCAGGAGGCCCTGGTGAAGCTGTGGTTCGTCTGGCCGAGGGTCGCCGAGCAGGCCCCGGAGGCGTACGTGCGCCAGGTGCTGGTACGGATGGCGGCCCGTTCGGCCCGGCGCCGCTGGTGGGGGGAGCGTCCGGTGGGCGAACTGCCCGACCGGGCCGGGCCGGGCGACGTGTCGTCGGCCGTCGCGGAGCGCTCGCGGCTGGAGGCCGCGCTGGCACTGCTGCCGCCCCGGCAGCGGGCCGCGGTGGTGCTGCGCTACTGCGAGGACCTGCCCGAGGGCCAGGTGGCACAGGTCCTCGGCTGCCCGGTGGGCACCGCGCGCTCCCACGCGTCGCGCGGGGTGGCGCGGTTGCGGCAGATCCTGTCCGACTCCGTCAGGCCCGTGGGGTGAGGGGAGAAGCGATGGACGACTTCGAGCGTGAGCTGACGCGCATGATGCGCGACACCCGGCAGCCGGCTTCCTTCCGGTCCGAGCACCAGGAGCGGCTGTACGAGGGCATCCGGGTCCGCCGCCGGTCCCGGATGCTGTGGCGGGCCGGCGGGTCGGCCCTCGCGGTGGCCGGGCTGAGCGTCGGGCTGGCCCTGCTGCCCGGCGCCGACTCCCGGTCCCTGCCCGCCGACCGCGGGCCGCTGCCGGCGACCGGTCCGACGCCGCCCCCGGTGTCCCCGCCGCCGACGTCCGTCCCGAGCGCGGACCCGAGCTTCTCCCTGCCGCCGACGAGCACGTCCGCGACCACGGCACCCGGGTACGGCGGCACACCGACCTCTCTCCCGCCGACCACCACGCCGGGCTCGACCGGGCGGGCCACGACGGCACCGCCGCCGTCCGCCTCCGCGCCGCCGGCCACCCCGCCGTCCACCACGGCGGCGCGGTCGCCCTCCGCCTCGGCCGACGAGGAGTCGCCCGGCAGCGGTTAGACCGCACCGCCGTCCCGCCCGTGGGCGAAAGCCGTCCCGGGCCGTGTCCCCGATCATCACTCGGGCGTATCCGGCATGCCGCCACCAGGGCCCGTCATGCCGTACGCCGGAAAGAGACCGTGAACCCGTCATGAGAACCGCGAGGCGGCCGGCACCGACCGACCGCCGCTCATCCGCCGCGTCCGCGGCGCAGGTGGCGCTGCCGCGCCGGGCGCCGCTGCCGGCGCACCATCCGGAACCCGTTCTGGACGTGGTCGTGCCCGTGCACAACGAGGAGAACGACCTGGAGCCCTGTGTCCGGCGGCTCCACGCGCACCTCGCGGAGACCTTCCCCTACACCTTCCGGATCACCGTCGCCGACAACGCCAGCACGGACCGCACCCCGGCGATCGCCGAGCGGCTGGCCCGGGAACTGCCGGGGACGGAGTGGATACGGCTGGCCGAGAAGGGCCGCGGCCGGGCCCTGCACACCGCCTGGTCCCGGTCGTCCGCGCCGGTGCTCGCCTATCTGGACGTGGACCTGTCCACCGATCTCGCGGCCCTGCTGCCGCTGGTGGCCCCGCTGATCTCCGGGCACTCGGACATCGCGATCGGCACCCGCCTGGCCCGTGGCTCCCGGGTGGTGCGCGGGCCGAAGCGGGAGATCATCTCCCGCTGCTACAACGGGCTGCTGCGCGGCGCCCTCGCCGTGCGGTTCTCCGACGCCCAGTGCGGTTTCAAGGCGGTGCGGCGGGACGTCGCCGAGCGGCTGCTGCCGCTGGTCGAGGACCGGGAGTGGTTCTTCGACACCGAGCTGCTGGTGATAGCCGAGCGCGCCGGGCTGCGCATCCACGAGGTGCCGGTGGACTGGGTGGACGACCCCGACAGCCGGGTCGACATCCTGTCCACGGCGCTGGCGGACCTGCGCGGCATGGCCCGGCTGGGGCGTGTGCTGGCCGGCGGCCGGCTGCCGCTGGCCGCACTGCGCCGCCCCGAAGAACTCGACGAGGCCGCCGGCCTGCCGCCCGCGCTGGTCCCGCAGCTGATCCGGTTCGCCGCGGTCGGGGTGGCCAGCACCCTGTTCTACCTGCTGCTGTACGGCCTGCTCCGGCCCGCCGCGGGCGCCCAGGCGGCCAACGCGCTGGCCCTGCTGGCCAGCGCCGTCGCCAACACCGCCGCGAACCGGCGGCTCACCTTCGGGGTGCGGGGCCGGACCGGGGTGCTGCGCCACCAGCTCAAGGGGCTGGCGGCGTTCCTGGTCGGCCTCGCCCTCACCAGCGGTTCGCTGGCCGTGCTGCACCGCACGGCGCCCGGGTCCGGACCCCGGGTGGAGCTGCTGACGCTGATCGCCGCCAACCTCGCCGCGACCCTGCTGCGCTTCCTCCTCCTGCGGGCCTGGGTGTTCCCCGGCCGACGCTCCCGCCGTACGACAGGATCCCCGACCTCATGACCATCGCCCCGGCCGACCAGGCCGGCCCGGCCCCGTCCCCCGTGCCCCGTGCCGAGGACGCCCCGCCGACCGCCCCGGACCCGCGCGAGCGGCTGCGCCGCGCCGCCGCGCACTACGGGCCCGTCCTCGCGGTGTACGGCGCGCTGAAGCTCGTCGGCTTCGCCGTCTTCATGTATCTGCTGGACTCGGCCGGCGACTTCCGCGAGAAGCATCCGCGCTTCGGCGGCGGCGCCCACACCTGGGACGTCCTGGGCAGCTGGGACGGCTGGTGGTACCAGCAGATCGCCCTGCACGGCTACGACCCGGCACTGGAGCCGATACCCGGCGCCACCGGGCTGATCACCCTCGAGGGCAACTCGGCGGCGTTCTTCCCGCTGTACCCGGCGCTGATGCGGATCGTGTCCGAGGTCACCGGGCTCGGCCCGTACGGCGCCGGCATGACCGTGTCGGTCGTGTTCTCCTTCGTCGCGGCGCTCGGGATCCACGCCGTCACGGCCCGGCTGGGCGGACGCCGGGCCGGTCTGATCGCCGTGGGGCTGTGGGCCGTGTGGCCCGGTTCCGGCGCGGAGTGGGCGGTGTACTCCGAGTCCGTGTACACGGCGCTGGCCGCCTGGGCCTGCTACGCGGTGATGACCCGTCGCTGGCTCACCGCCGGGGTGCTGACCTTCACCGCGGGGCTCGCCCGGCCCACCGCCGTCACCCTGGTCGCCGCCCTCGCCGTCGCCGGGCTGCTGGCGGTGTGGCGCCGCGAGGAGGGCATCCGCCGCCCGCTGACCGCGGTGGCGATCGCCCCGCTGGGCGCGGTCGGCTACCTGGGCTGGGTCGGCTACCGGATGGGTGACTGGGGCGGCTACAACAAGCTCCAGGACGGCGCCTGGGCCCACAAGTTCGACTGGGGCCGGCACAGTCTCGACGTGCTGACCTCCGTACCCGTCGGGCACTTCGACTACCGGTTCGCGATGCCCGTGGAGGACCTGATCGGGGTCGGGGTGGTGCTGCTGGTGCCGGTGCTGACGGTGCTGCTGGTGCGGCTGCGGCCGCCCGTCGTCCTCGTCGTGTACACGGTGCTGTCGTACCTGATGGTGATGGCGACCCAGCAGTACTTCGGCAACGTCTCCCGCTATCTGCTCCCCCTGTTCCCGTTGTTCGTCCCGCTCGCCCTGGCCATGCGCCGGCTGAGGTGGCCCTCGCTGGCCACGGTGCTGGGCACGGCGGCCCTGGCCTCCGGCTCGTACGCGGGGTACGTCCTGTTCGAACTGGGCGTGCCGTAGTCCTACGGTGGAGGCATGGGCGCCGGGACGGTGACGCTGTTCCTGTGCGGGGACGTGATGCTCGGGCGCGGTGTCGACCAGATCCTCCCGCACCCGGGCGATCCCGCGCTGCGGGAGGAGTGGATCCGGGACGCCCGCGGCTACGTGGAGCTGGCGGAGGCCGTGAACGGCCCGGTTCCCCGCCCGGTCCCGTTCCCGTGGCCGTGGGGCCGGGCGCTGGGGGTGCTGGAGGAGGCCGCCCCAAACGTGCGGATCGTCAATCTGGAGACCTCCGTCACGCGGAGCGACGCGTTCGCGCCCGGGAAGGCCGTCCACTACCGGATGAGCCCGGCCAACGCGCCCGCCGTGGCGGTGGCGCGGCCCGACGTGTGCGTCCTGGCCAACAACCACGTGCTCGACTTCGGCCGCCCGGGGCTCCGGGAGACGCTGGACGTGCTCCACGGCGCGGGCCTGAGGACGGCGGGCGCGGGACGGGACGCCGACGAGGCGTACGCGCCGGCGGTGGTCCCCGTCGACGGCGGCCGGGTGCTGGTGTTCGCCCTGGGGATGATGTCGAGCGGCATCCCGCCGAGTTGGACGGCGACGGCGGAGCAGTCCGGAGTGGCGTACCTCGCGGAGCCTTCGGCCACCGCGGCGGAGGCGGTCGTCCGGCGGGTGCGGCGGGCGAAGCGCCCCGGTGACATCGCGGTGGTGTCCGTGCACTGGGGATCGAACTGGGGCCACCATGTTCCGCGGAGCCATGTGGGCTTCGCCCATGCGCTGGTCGACGGGGGTGTCGACGTCGTCCACGGCCACTCCTCGCACCACCCCCGCCCGGTCGAGGTGTACCGGGGCCGGGTGATCCTGTACGGCTGTGGCGACTTCGTCGACGACTACGAGGGCATCACCGGCTACGAGGAGTACCGCGACGAGCTGCGGCTCGCCTGTCTGCTGTCGGTGTCCCCGGACGGCGGGCGGCCGTCCGGGCTGCGCATGGTGCCGCTGAGGGCGCGGCGGATGCGGCTGGAGCCCGCGGCGGACGAGGAGCGGGCCTGGCTGCGGGAGACGCTCGACCGGATCAGCGACGTGGACGTCGCCCTCGGCGCCGACGGCGCGCTCGTCCTCGGCCCCCGGTGACCGCTCCGGCCGCGCCAGGCCGGGCCGGAGGACGTCGGCGTCCTCGACGCCGCCCGCGGCCCCGGTACCCCGGCGGACGCGTCGGCCGGCTCACTTGCCGGTGCTGTCGCCGGCTCCGGCGCCGGGACGGTCGGAACGGTGCCGGGTGCCCGGGAGTATCTCCTGCACCTTGGCCAGGAAGCCCTGTTTGGCCATGGAGGCACGGTCGCTGTCGCCCTTGAGCACCGCGAAGGCCGCGGCCTCGATCTGGTCCAGCTCCGCGTGCGGGGGGATCGGGGGTACGGCGGGGTCGGTGCGGAAGTCGATGACGAAGGGCCGGTCGGCCGAGAGGGCCCGGTCCCAGGCCTCCTCGACCTGCTCCGGCTTCTCCACGCGGACGCCCTCGAGCCCGATCCGCTGCGCGATCTCGGCGTACGGCAGGTCGGGAATGGCTTGCGACTCCTCGAACTGCGGTGCCCCGGACATCGCGCGCATCTCCCAGGTGACCTGGTTCAGGTCCCGGTTGTTGAGGACGGCCACGATCAGGCGCGGATCGGACCAGCCCTGCCAGTACTTGGCGGCCGTGACCATCTCCATCATGCCGTTCATCTGCATGGCGCCGTCGCCGACGAGGGCGATGGCGGGGCGGTCCGGGTGCGCGAACTTCGCGCCGATGGCGTACGGGACCCCGGGCCCCATGGTCGCGAGGGTGCCCGAGAGGGAGCCGCGCATCCGTCCGCGCAGCCGCAGGTGGCGGGCGTACCAGTTGGCGGCGGAACCGGAGTCGGCGGTGACGATCGCGTCGTCGGGGAGCCTGCCGTCGAGGGCGTGCACCACGTACTCCGGGTTGATCGGGTCGGCGTCCACGGCGGCGCGCCGCTGCATGACCTCCCACCAGCGGGCGACGTCCTTCTCGACCTTCTCGCGCCAGGACCGCTCCTTCTTGCGGTGCAGGCGCGGCAGCAGGCGGCGCAGTGTCTCGGCCGCGTCGCCGACGAGGTTCACCTCGAAGGGGTACCGCAGGCCGATCATGTGCGGGTCGATGTCGATCTGCACGCCCCGCGCCTGGTCCAGCTCCGGCATGAACTGCGTGTACGGGAAGCTGGAGCCGATCATCAGGAGGGTGTCGCAGTCCCGCATCAGCTCGTACGAGGGCCGGGTGCCGAGCAGACCGATGGCTCCGGTGACGTAGGGCAGGTCGTCGGGGAGCACGTCCTTGCCGAGCAGGGCCTTGGCGACGCCCGCGCCGAGGACGTCCGCCAGCTCCTCCACTTCGGCGCGGGCGCCGCGGGCCCCCTGTCCGATCAGGACGGCGACCTTGTCACCGGCGTTGAGGACCTCGGCGGCCCGCTCGATGTCGGCGTCCGCGGGCACGGGCGCGTACTGGCCGATCCCCATGCTCGACGGCACCATCTTGAAGGCGTGCGTGGGCGGGCTGTAGTCCAGTTCCTGCACGTCGGCGGGGATGATGACCGCGGTGACCGTGCGCCGCGCGTAGGCGGTGCGGAAGGCGCGGTCGATGAGGTTCGGCAGCTGCTCGGGCACCATCGCCGTCTCGCAGAAGTCGGAGGCGACGTCCTTGTACAGGTTCTGCAGGTCGACTTCCTGCTGGTACGAGCCGCCCATCGCGCTGCGGGCGGTCTGCCCGACCAGCGCGACGACGGGAACGTGGTCGAGCTTCGCGTCGTAGAGGCCGTTGAGCAGGTGGATCGCGCCGGGCCCCGAAGTCGCCGCGCAGACGCCGGCCTTCCCGGAGAACTTCGCGTAGCCGACGGCCTGGAACGCGGACATCTCCTCGTGCCGGGACTGGACGAACCTCGGGTTGTCGTCGGCTCGTCCCCACGCCGCCAGCAGACCGTTGATGCCGTCGCCCGCGTAGGCGAAGACGTGGTCCACCTCCCACTCGCGCAAGCGCTGAAGGACGTAATCGGAAACCTTCGTGCCGGCCATCGGCCCTCCGTTCCGCCGACGCGCGCCCGCCCGTTCCGGCCGTGCGTCACGCTGCCAGGGAAGGTGCCGGGTTGCCGTGCGGTCCCGGCGCAAACGTCGTGCCGTCCACCGGTGCCCCGCTGTACGCTGGCCGCATCCGGCCACCGGGAGCCCTGATGTGGAAGCGCGGGAAACAGGCACGGCGTTCCGAGAACCTCCCGCTGGAGTTGTGCGACCTCTGTGCGAGGACCTTCCCGGCCGGTGAGGCGGTGCGCGGATACGTTCCGGACTCGTCCTCCGCCCACCCCACCGCCGACTGGTCCGACGGCCTGCGCCGGGTGACCGCCTGCGGCGAGGCGCACCTCGACGCGATCCGCGAGACGTACCGGCGCCGTCCCTTCGTGCAGGAGGAACTCTGGGCGGCCAAGATCACCCGTGTGCTGACGTCCGGCCCGCCGGGGCTCACCATGGAGCGGCTCGCCCGCCGGACCGGACTGCACGAGCCGGACATCCGGCGGGCCATCGCCTGGCACAACGAGCGGCGCCGCCGGACGGACGGGTGACGGCCCGGCCGGGCGCCGTCACACCGTCTGCGGCTGCAGGAAGCGGGCCAGCAGGTCGTCCAGGCTCACCATGCCGGTGAGCCGCCCGGAGCCGTCGCGGACCACGGCGAGCGAGGCCCGGCGGCGGCGCAGCAGGTCGATCGCGTCGGCGACCGTGGCGTCGTCCGTCAGCTCGGGCACCGGGCGGGCCAGGGCGCGGGCGCCGGCCGCCCGTCCCCGGGCGCGGGCCACCAGGGCGTCGCGGGCGTGCACCGCGCCGAGGACCACGCCCTGCTCGCGGACCAGGAGCCGGGTGCGGTCACGGGCCGCGGCGACGCGCAGGATCTCGTCGACGCCGGCGCCGCCGTCCACCGAGACGATCTCGGACGCCGGCACCTGCAGTTCCCGCACCGGGGTCTGCGGTTCGGTCAGCGAGCGCGTCAGCAGCTCCGAGTCCGTCTCACTGATCAGGCCGAGCCGCTCGGACTCCGCCACCAGGTGGGTGAGCTGCTCCCGGTTGTGGACGGAGGCCAGTTCGTCGCGCGGGGTGACCCGGCACAGCCGCACAAGGGCGTTGCTCATCCTGTTCAGCACCGAGATCAGCGGCCGTACGGCCTTCACCACGGCCCGGAAGGGCGGCGACAGCAGCATCGCGGACCGTTCGGGGTGGGCGATGGCCCACGACTTGGGGGCCATCTCGCCGACCACCATGTGCAGGAACACGACCACGATCATGGCGACGGCGAAGGCGACGCCGTAGCTGAGCGCGCTCGGCAGGCCCAGCTTGTGCAGCAGCGGGTCGAGTTCGTGGGAGATCGCGGGCTTGGACACCGAGCCCAGGCCCAGGGTGCACACGGTGATGCCCAGCTGGGCCCCGGCCAGCATCAGGGACAGCTCACGCATGCCGGCGAGGGCGGCCCCGGCGCCTGACCGGCCCTCGGCCGCGGCCTTCTCCATGCGGTGCCGCTTGGCGGCGACCAGCGCGAACTCGGCGGCCACGAAGAATCCGCTGCCGATCAGCAGCAGCACGGTGACGAAGAGCGCCATCGGGAAACTCATGCCTGCTCCTCCGTCTTGTGGTCCTGCTGGATCCGCACGCGGTCGGGCACGTGCCGGTCGAGGGTGCGTACGTCGATCACGGCGGTGCCGCCGCCGGGCAGCCCGACCGTGAGCCGGTCCCCGATGGCGGGGAAGCGGCCGAGCCGGTCGACGATCAGGCCGGCCACGGTGTCGTAGTCCTCCTCCTCGGGCAGTTCGACGCCGGTGGCCTCGGCCACCTCGTCCAGCCGGCGGCCCGCGTCCACCAGCCAGCCGTCACCGTCCGCGACGGCGACCGCGGTGACGGTGTCGGTCTCGTCCGCGATGTCGCCGACGAGTTCCTCCGCGATGTCCTCGTAGGTGACGATGCCGGCCACGCCGCCGTGCTCGTCCAGGACGACCGCGAACTCGTCGCCCCGCTTCCGCATCTGGGTCACCGCGTCGGGCAGCGGAAGGGTGTCCGGCAGCAGCAGCGGGCGCCGGGCGAGGGCGCCGGCCGTGGTGGCGGTCAGCCGGTCCGCGGGCAGGCGCATCAGCTCGGCCACACCGAGGACGCCGTCGACGTCGTCGGGGTGGTCGCCGAGCACCGGGTAGGTGGAGTGGCCGTACTTGGCGATCAGGTCGACCGCTTCCGCCGCGGTGGCGTCCTCGCGGACGAAGACCGCGTCCACACGGGGCACCATCACCTCGTCCAGCGTCCGGTCGGAGAACTCCAGGGCGTGGTCGAGCAGCGCGGCGGTGTCCTCGGGCAGCGCGCCCTGCTCGTGGGACTCGCCGATGAGGTGGCCGAGTTCCTCCAGGGTGGCGCCGTGGTGCAACTCCTCCACCGGCTCGATGCCGACCCGGTGCAGCAGCCTGTTCGCCGCCCCGTCGAAGACCCGCACGAGGGGGCCGACGACCTTCAGATACGCCAGCGTGGAGCCGGCCAGCGCCTTCGCCAGCCGCTCGGGGACGGCGATGGCCAGGTTCTTCGGGGCCAGCTCGCCCAGCACCATCTGGACGACCGTGGCCAGGACGAAGGCCAGCACGACGGAGATGCCGCTCACGGCCGCGCCGGGCAGGCCGGTGCCGGACAGCGCGGGCCTCAGCAGGGCGGAGACCGACGGCTCGGCGATGAAGCCGACGACCAGTCCGGTCACGGTGATGCCGAGCTGTGCGCCCGACAGCATGAAGGACAGCCGCTCCAGCACCTTCAGGGCGCGGGCGGCCTTGCGGTCCCCGGCCCCGGCCTCGCGCGCCAGGGCGAGGCGGTCGGCGGAGACGTAGGCGAATTCCTGGGCGACGAAGTATCCGGTGCCGGCGGTCAGGACGAAGACGGCCAGCAGGCCCAGGAGGGCGTTCGCGGCACTCATCGAACACCATCCCGCCGTGTGCCGTGCTCAGGGAATGCCTGGCGGGATGGTCGGGGACTGTGCCCCGGGGGGTCCGTCGGTCTGGCGGACAAGTACGTGCTCCTTCTGTGGGTGTGTGGATGAGTAACGGTTCCGGCCGGAATCGTGTTCCCGGCGGTGGCCGGGACCGCCGGCCCGACCGGTTCGGCGGAGTCCGCCTCCGGGGTGCCCCCGGCGGCCGAGTGCCGGGGCGGCGCGCCCGGTTCCTCGGCGGTGCGGGCAAAGGCCGGCTCCGGGCCGGAACGCCGTACGAAACGGTTCGCGCCCGGACGCGTGGGGCGGGACGCGCGGAAGCAGGATGTCCTGGCTCCGTACCAACTGTAAAGGGGACGCAAAGCCTCTCCCGGACCGACCCCCTATGCTTCTACTCGCTTGTAGAAGTTATACCGCGTGCCGCCCCGCGGGCGGCACCCCCTCCATGCAACACACGCACGCTTTAAGGAGTGGACGCCACCATGGTGTTCAAACGACTGCTCGGCTCACTCGGCGTGGGCGGCCCCACCGTCGACACGGTGCTCGACCCCGGTCCGGTCCGGCCGGGCTCCACGCTCACCGGCCGGGTCCGCCTCAAGGGCGGCCAGGCCGGTTTCGACATCGAGGGCATCACGCTGGAGCTGGTGGCGCGGGTCGAGACCGAGCACGAGGAGGGCGAGGGGGAGGGCGCCGTCGCCTTCGACCGGTTCACGGTCGGCGGCGGCTTCCGGCTCGCCGAGGGCGAGGAGCGCGACGTGCCGTTCGGCGTGACGCTGCCGTGGGAGACCCCGGTCACCGAGCTGTACGGGCAGCCGCTGGGCATCGTGCTCGGCGTGCGCACCGAGCTGTCGGTGGCGGGGGCGAAGGACAAGGGGGACCTGGACCCGCTGACCGTCGGGCCCCTGCCCGTGCAGGAGGCGGTCCTCGAGGCGTTCGGCACGCTCGGCTTCGGCTTCCGGTCGGCCGACCTGGAGTACGGGCGCATCGGCGGCACGGGGCAGCGACTGCCCTTCTACCAGGAGATCGAGATCGTCCCGCCGCCGCGGTACGCGGACCGGGTGAACGAGGTCGAGGTGACCTTCCTGGCCGGTCCGGACGGCATGGAGGTCGTCCTGGAGGCCGACAAGCGCGGCGGTCTCTTCTCCGGCGGCCACGACGCGCTGACCAGGTTCACCGTCGGTCATCACGACTCCCGCGACTGGACCGCCGAGGTCGACGGCTGGATGCGCGAGCTGGTCGAGCACCGGGCGTCCCACGGCTCCCCCGTTCCCCACGACCTCCATGGCTCCCACGACGACCACCACCGGTCCGGTCCCGGCATGGGCACCGCCGTCGCCGCGGGCGCCGCCGGTCTGGCGGTCGGGGTGGTCGGGGGCATGGTCGCGGCGGAGGTCGTGGACGAGGTCGGGGACTTCTTCGAGGACGAGGGAGAGGAGGAGTGAGAAGAGGAGTGACTTCTCCACTGCCGTAGCAGTCATGGCGCCCGGCGCGCTTCGGTCCGGGCGCCTCCCGGCCCGTACGGAGTGCTCATGGCCCTGCGGGACCGCCTCACGGGGTCCGCGTCGACGACGCGGACCCCGCCCATGGCGAATGAAGAAGCCCGCCGGGGCGCGGCCGGTCATCCGACCGGCATCGTGATCGGCGGCGCCGACGGCGACTTCGACGGGGACGAGCGGGCCGTGGTCCGCGAGGCCCGCCACGCCCTCGACCTGCCGCCGCACGAGTTCGGCCTCCGAGTGACTCCGGCCCCGCGGCGGGCGGCCCGCCGCGGGGTCACAGGGGGGTGGCCGCGTACAGGATGAGGACCATCGTCACGGCGGAGTTCGCGGACGACATCGCGGAGACGGCGGTCCCCGCGGCGGCGCCCCACACCGCCAGGCCGACCAGTGTGAACAGCGACGGCAGGCGGCGCGCCGCCGGAGCGGGCCCGAGCAGGGCCGCCACCCGGCGCGGCACCGGGCCCGCCGCGGCGAGGCCCGCCAGCGTGGCCACCGGGGTGCCGCGCGACACCAGGGCCGCCTTGCCGATCGCCCGGGCCACGGTACGGCGGCTGCCGACCGTCCGCGCCGCGTCCTCGTCCGCCCACCGTTCCGCCGTGTAGGCCACCGCCGTGCGTAGCGGCCGCAGGAAGGGGTTGGCGCGCGCGGCCAGCTGGACGGCGAGCAGGAAGCGGTGGTGGCGGGCGGCGAGGTGGGCCCGTTCGTGGGCGAACAGCGCCCGGCGCTCGGCCGGTTCCAGGCGCTCCAGCAACGCCGTGGTCACCACCACACGGTCCCGTCGGCCGCCCGGCAGCGCGTAGGCGTAGGGCACGTCGTCCGGCAGGACCGCCGCCTCCGTCTCCCGCAGCCCGGCCAGCGCCCGGTGGGCACGGCGGCGCACCCGCCCGTGCCGCCACAGCGTCCGCCCGCACGCCGCCAGCACCGCGCACAGGGCGGGGATCGCCGCCTTGCCGGCCACCTCGTCGTACGGCACCGCCGCGCGCACCTCGGGGTCGGACCAGCCGTCGGGGAGCGGATTCCCGGGCAACTGGGCGGTGCCGACCACCATCAGCAGTCCCAGGCACACCGTGCTGCACACCGCCATCACCGCGGCCACCCCGGTCAGCAGCCGGGTCGCCGTACGCGGGTGCAGATGCTGCTCGGCGAGGCGCGCGATGGGCCACGCCGTCAGGGGCAGCACCAGCGGCAACAGGACGAACACCCCCATGGCGGCCTCAGCCTTCCCCTTCGTCCCCCGACTGGCCCAGCAGCTCCCGCAGGAGGCGTTCGTCGTCCGGTCCGAGGCCGGTGACGAAACTGGCCAGCACCGCCTCCCGGTCGCTCTCGGCGTCCAGTACCCGGCGCATCCGGTGGGCGGCCAGACCCGCCTGGTCGGACGCGGGCGTCCAGGCGAAGGACCGGCCCGTACGCTCCCGGGTGACCACACCCTTGGCCAGCAGCCTGGTCAGGATGGTGATGACGGTCGTGTAGGCGAGACCGCCGCCCAGGCGCTCCTGCACCCAGCCGGCCGTCGCCGGGCCGTCCGCCTCCCGCAGCGCCGCCAGGACCAGCGCCTCCAGCTCGCCCTGCCCCCGACGCCGGGAACCCTCCCGCCGCTCCGCCACGCGCCCCGCCTCCCTTCCGCCGCCGCCTGTTCGCCGGGCAGACATCGTATAGACGCCACCGGCTCCCGCACGCCACCCGCCATCTCTCTACAGTGATGTAGATTCTGCTCCGGGTCCGTGCCGCGGACCTCGGACCTGTGCCCCGCCCGGGCTCGCGAGAAGGAGCATCGCATCCATGTTCGGACTGAGTGAACTGGCCGTCGTCCTCATCGTCGTCATAGCCGTCCTCGCCGCCAGGAAGCTCCCGGAACTCGCCCGCTCGGCAGGCAGGTCGGCCCGCATCCTCAAGGCCGAGGCCCGTTCCGTGAAGGAGCAGGACGACGCCGGGGAGGCGGGCACGGCCCCGCGGGTCGTCCAGGGGGAGGTGCAGCGGCCGTCCGCCCCCGGATCCGGGCGCACCGGCGACACACCGCCCTCGGGCGGACCCGCCCGGTGAGCGGGAGCGGCCGGTGAGCGGGAGCGGCCGGCTCCTCACCGCAGGGCCGTCCCGGTGGGGCCGAAAGGCCCTCGGACAGGGCCGGACGGCCCGTGGTGTCCTCCGTCGGACGGGCCCACCCTGAACATCGGGGGGCCGGAGCCGCCGTTCGGCTGTGGCGGCGGGCACGGAAGGAGACGGAACGATGACATCCACCACCACTCTGACCGCGGGTCTCCCGGTCGCACACCGCGAAGGGCTGCTGCGGCACGCCCGCGAGGTCTCCTTCGCGGCCGGGGTGCGCCTGTTCGAGGAAGGACGGCGCGCCGACCGGTTCTGGATCGTCCGGACCGGAACCGTCGCCCTCGACCTGCAGGTCCCCGGTCACCGCGCGGCCGTGATCGAGTCGCTGGGCCACGGCGAGCTGATCGGCTGGTCCTGGCACTACCCGCCGTGCGTGTGGCACCTGGGCGCCGAGACCACGAGCCCGGTGCGGGCCTGGGAGTTCGACGCGGAGGCCGTACGGGCGCTGTGCGCCGAGGACCCCGAGTTCGGCCGCGTGATCGCCGTGTGGGTCGGCCGGGTGGTCGCCCAGCGCCTGCACGCCACCCGGGTCCGGCTGCTCGACCTGTACGCCCCCTACGGCAGCGGAAGCAGGTGACGGCCGTGAACGGCAGCCCGTACACCGTGAGCGGCGTCATGACGCGCGCCGTCGTGGCCGTCGGCCGCGACACCCCGTTCGACGACACCGTGGCCGCCCTCGAGACGGACGGGGTCCCGCGGAGACCCGCTCCGGCTGGAGCGTGATCGTCACCGGACGCGAGCTCGGGGGAGCGGCGGCCGGGCGGCGGGCCGCGGCGTACGGCCGGCGCGGCTCACCGCGTACCGTCAGCGGCCCTCCTGCCTCAGCCGGTCCTGGACCTGGGTGGCGATGACGGCGGCCTGGACGCGGCGTTCCACGCCGAGCTTGGCGAGCAGCCGGGAGATGTGGTTCTTGACCGTCTTCTCGGCCAGGTACAGCCGCTGGCCGATCTGACGGTTGGTCAGTCCCTCACCGATCAGGGCCAGGATCTCGCGCTCCCGTTCGGTCAGCCCGGGCAGCGCGTCCGGCTGCTCTTCCTCCTCCTTCCGCTGTCCGCCCCGCAGCCGGGCCATCAGCCGTGTGGTGGCGCTCGGATCGAGCAGCGACTGGCCGCGGGCCACCGTGCGCACGGCGGTCACCAGGTCGGAGCCGCGGATCTGCTTCAGCACGTATCCGGACGCGCCGGCCATGATCGAGTCGAGCAGGGCCTCCTCGTCGTCGAACGAGGTCAGCATCAGACAGGCCAGGTCGGGCATGGCCGAGCGCAGCTCGCGGCACACGCTCACCCCGTCCCCGTCCGGCAGCCGTACGTCCAGGACCGCGACCCGGGGGCGCAGGGCGGGGACGCGGACCAGGGCCTGCTCCGCGGTGGCGGCCTCACCGACCACGGTGATGTCCGGTTCGTCGTTCAGCAGGTCGTGCACCCCTCGCCGGACCACCTCGTGGTCGTCCAGCAGGAAGACCCGGATCGGGCTGTCGGGTCCGGGCTGCTCGCCGTCCGCCATCGGTTGCTCCTCGTTCCGCGCTGTGTGACCGTCCAGGCCGTCCGGAATCCCCGGCCCCCACATCTTGCGCATCCCAGGGCCGGGAGACCAGGGCCGATCGGCCCCATCGCCCCGGTCCGGGCCGGCCTCACCCGCGGCCCGGACCGTCGGAGCGGTCAGGGACGCCGGCCGGCGGAGCACAGCCTCGTCCGGTCCCGAGGTAATGCCGGTGGGGGCGAGGAGGACCACGCCGTGGACCGGGCGGTGGTCGGCGCACGGGTCGGCCGGCATGCTCGGCGCACGGGTCGGCCGGCATGCTCGGCGCACGGATCGGCCGGCATGCCCGGCGCACCGTCCGGCAGGAAGACGCGGCCCGTCGGCAGGGAGAGCCCGGCGCACACGTGCGCGTGGGCGTCGGGCGCGAAAGCCGGTCCGGCCCGGTGCGGGACGGGACGGGACCCGCCCTCCCGGACGACGGGGACGGCCGTCCCCCGCTCCGGGCCCCGCCGGCGGCCCTCATCCGTCCGCGACCGCCAGGCTCACCCCGTACAGGGAGCGTCCGCCGACGAGTTCGCGCCCGGTGACCAGCTCGGCCTCGATGCGGACGAAGACCTCCCGCGCCGAGGGCACCCAGGAGACCGGTCCGGTACGGGCCAGGCGCCGGTGTTCGGCGGGATCGGTCACCACCGTGGCCGGGTCCGTGACGACGACGCTCCAGCCGGACTGCCGGGCGGCGTCGACGTCGTCGGCCTCGAAGGCGACCACCGCGCCGTCGACCGCGCGGAGTTCCGAACCGGCGGCGGTGCGCAGCAGGACCGCGCCGCCGGTGTCCAGGCGGAAGTTGACGGGCAGCACGGCGGGCAGGGCCCGGCGCGTGAAGACGATACGGCCGACGGGTGCCCCGGCCATCAGCTGCAGGCACTCCTGCCGCCCGAGTTCACGGAAACCGTCGTGGGGGTACATCGCCAGCCCGTCCTTCGCCTGGTGCAGCGGTCCTGCGTCCTTCCACCCTGAGCCGGGCACGGCCGGGAGATGAGGGCCGACGGTCCCGTTCCCCCCGGAGAACGGCCCGGCCACCCCTGGCGCCGCACTTCGCTCCGTACCGCGTCCGCCGTCCGGGTGCGGAGCGGGCGCGGAACGGGACCCGTCCGGACACCCACGGGCCCGTGACAGCGACCGGGGCCGGACCGTGAAGGGTCCGGCGCGCTCCCGGCGAGCGCTCGTCCGCCGGGCGTCGGCGGGCGGTCCGCGACGGACTGCTCGTCCCCGCCGTCGCCCCGGTCGCCCCGGGTGCCGTCATGGCCCTGACGCCGCGATGACGGCACGCCCGCGGGCTGTTCCGCCTGTTCGGTTTCCGGACGTCCTCGCCGCACGCGCCCCGGGAGTCACGAGGCTTTCGGAAGTGCGGTGCCCGTCCCGGGGGACGGCGCCGACGTCGCGCGGACGGCCGCGGCGAGGGCCTCTCCGATGGCCCGGGCACCCGCGGCGTTGGGATGCAGGGGCGCGGCCTGACGTGCCGAAGTCAGGCCCTCGATGTAGCGGTCGGCGGGGGCGGCGCAGATGTCGTGTCCGATCCCCAGGGTGTAGGTGTCGACGAAGGTCGCGCCGTGCGCTTCGGCCGTTCGCCTCAGTACGGCGCCGAGGTGGTTGACCACGCCCTGGATGTAGTTGGCGTCCTGCTTCCAGAAGGGCTGGGCGGGGTGGCAGCCGTCGGTGCGGAGGTAGTTGCCGTAGCCGACGACGAAGACCTCGGCGTTCGGCGCGCGCCGGGCGATCTCGTCCAGGGCGGTGCCGAAGACCGGTGCCCAGGCGTCGATGCGGGCCCTGACCTCGTCGGTACCGCCCGCGGTGTTCTCTTCCGCGCAGCTGGTGCCGTGGGGCTCGGGCAGGGTGTTGACGCAGTCCAGCGCTTCGCTGAAGACGTCGGTGTCGTTGCCGCCGATGGTGACGCTGACGATGTCGGTGGCGGGCGTGAGCGCGTCGTACTGGGGGGCGGTGCCCGGGAACTGGGACGTGCTCAGGTCGTCGGTGTCGGCGGCGGAGCAGGTGACGTCGGTGAGTCGCGCGCCGAGTTCCTCGGCCGCGACGCGCGGATAGCCGGCCAGGGAACGCAGGCACATCGGGTTGGCCGGATCGGGCGGCGGCACCAGCGGTGCGGCCGCGTAGGAATCGCCGAGCGCGACGTATTGGGGTGGTTCGGCCGCGGTCGGCGCGGCCGTGACCGGTGCCGCGGTCGACAGGGCAGCGGTGGACAGCGCGGTGGCCAGGGCTATGCGCAGGGTCGTCTTCAAGGACGCCTCCGTCCGATAGGTCGGAATGTGCGGGTATGTCCCGCGATGAGCATGCCCGAGAGGGCCTGCCGCCGCACGGCGGGCCGCAGCTCGGTACTCCCGCCGGATGACGGCGTGCGGCACGGCTCCCCGGTGCTTGCCGTAGCCGGTACGACTACTGGCGTGGTCCGGCGTGGCGGGCCGGGACTTCCCTGCCGGTCGGCACGATGGGTGCGCGGGGCTCGGCTCCGTGCGGGGTGGCGTGCGTGGCCGCGCCGTACGCCGGTCCCGGCTTGCGGGGCGCGGGCGGCGGCCCTGTCCGGTGCCGGACCGCGGGGGGACGGTGCGGCGCGGGGCGCGTGGGCGCCGGATCCACGGGCGGCGAAGCACCGGGGGCCGGCGTCGGCGTGACGGGACGTCGAGCGGATCCTGCGTCGCGGGCCCTCGTCCTCGACGTGTCCTCCCGCAGGACTTTCGGCCGGTGAACCGAGCAGGAGGCAGACCGAGATGAGTTCCGGTTCCGTCAACCGACGCGGCTTTCTGGGGGCTTCCGCCGCGGGGCTGACAGTGGCTCTTTCCCCGGCGGCGGCCCGGGCCGGGGCCGCTTCCCCGGTGGCCCGGACCGGAACCGCTTCCGCCGCCGGGGAGGACCGGGTCTTGCGCTACGAAGAGATGACCGGTGGGTCGGTCACCGCCTCCCGCGACGGGAAAGTCCTGATCGCCGAGGTGCAGGGCGTGCTGTGGCGGGTCCCCCGCGAGGGCGGCGCGGCGACGCGGCTGACGGACTGGGAACTGGAGGCGACCGCTCCGGCCCTGTCCCCCGACGGCGGGACGGTGGCGCTGTGCGGCTACCGGGACGGCACCTTCCACCTGTGGACGATGCGGGCCGACGGCGGCGGGCTGCGCCGGCTCACCGACGGCCCCTGGGACGATCGCGGGGCGGCCTGGTCTCCCGACGGCACCCGGCTGGTGTTCTCCTCCGAGCGCGGCGGCGACGCGGTGGCCGGCAGCGCGTTCGGCCTGTGGGTCCTCGACGTGCGCGACGGTCGCGTGCGGCGGCTGACCGGCGGGGACTTCGAAGATCTCGACGCCACCTGGTGTCCGGACGGGCGCTCGGTGGTGTGCGTCCGTGCCGCCCACACGCCGGACGGCGCGAGCGACGGCGGCCCGGCCCTCGTCCGCGTACCGGCCGGGGGCGGCGAGGCGCGGGTGGTGCACAGCGTCGGCTCGGGCCGGCTGCTGTGCCCGTCCGTCTCCCCGGCGGGCCGGATCGCCTACCTGCGTCTGTCCGGAACCGGCGCCTCGCCGTCCCTGCCGGCCGCCGAGGCGGCGCTGATGGTCGACGGCCGGGTCGTCACGGACGACGAGGACCTGGCGGCGGCACCACCGTGCTGGCTGGGCGAGGACCGGCTGCTGTACGTGGCCGACGGGCGCATCCGCATCCGGACGCTGGGCCCGTCCGCGTCGGTGGAGGAGGTCGCCTTCACCGCCCGGATGCCGGTGCCCCGGCCGCGCCGGCGGGTGAAGGCGCGGGACTGGGACCCGGCCCGGTCCGTCCCGGTGCGCGGGATCCATCTGCCCGCCCCGTCCCCCGACGGACGCAGTGTGGCGTTCGTGGCGTTGAACGCGCTGTGGCTGATGGACGTCGGCGGGGCGCCCCGCAAGCTCGTCCAGGCCGCCCCCGTCCACCATCTGCAGATGCCCGTCTGGGCGCCGGACGGGCGCACCCTGCTGTACTGCACCGACCGGGACGGACTGACGGCCGTCCGCCGGCTGCGTCCGGACGACGGGCGCGACGAGCCGGTCACCGGCCCGGGACGCCTGTATCCGGCACTGTCCCCGGACGGCACCCACCTGGCCTGCCAGGACGTCGCCGGAAATCTGTTGCTGCGCACCCTGGCCACCGGCGTCGAGCGGGTGCTGGCCCGGCCCATGGCCACCGACGGGCCGCCCGGCTCCCCCACGTGGTCACCCGACGGCCGGTACGTGGCCTTCTGCGACCGCAACCGGCTCAACCGCCGCTTCCGCGAGGGCTATCACCTCATCCGCGTCGTCGACACCCGCACCGGCGCCGAGCGGCGCCACCTGCCCGCCGACCACCAGTCGCTGGCCGACCGGGCCGCCGCGGGCCCCGTCTGGTCCCCCGACGGCCGCTGGATGGCCCTGATCGCCGAATCGGCCCTGCACCTGCTGCCCGTCACCGCCGACGGCACCCCGGCCGGCCCGATGCGCCGGCTGACCGACGAGCCGGCCGACCACGCCGGCTGGGCCGGCGACTCCGCCACCCTGCTCTACCTCTCCTCGGGCCGTCTGCGCCTGCTCTCCCTCGACGAGGAACGGATCCCGTCCCGCACACGCACGCTCCCCGTCCGGCTGACCGCCGGACGGGGCCCGTCGCAGGAGCCGCTGCGCGTCCACGCGGGCCGGCTGTGGGACGCCACCGGCGCCACCGTGCGCCGGAACGTCGACGTCCTCGTCGAGGGCGGCCGGATCACCGCCGTCGAACCCCACCGGGCGCGCCGCCCGGGCCACCGCACCCTGGACGCCTCGGACCACACCGTCATCCCCGGCCTGTTCGACAGCCACACCCATCCCTACACCGCCACCTACGGCGCCCGGCAGCACCTCGCGGCGCTCGCCTACGGCATCACCACCACCGCTTGCATGGGCGCGTCCCTGTACGAGGCGATCCGGCTGCGCGAATCCCTCGCCTCCGGCCACAGCACGGGTCCGCGCATGCTGGCCTGCGCGGAGCTCATCGACGGTCCCCGCACCGCGTACGCCAAGGGCCGCGCCCACCGCACCCACGCCGGCCTGCGGCGCACCCTGGAGCGCGTCACCGCGCTCGACGTCGACTTCGTCAAGACCTACGTACGCGCCCCGGGCCGCACCATGGCCGAGGCCGCCGAAGCCGCCCACCACCTGGGCGTCCCCTGCGGCAGCCACCTGTGCTCCCCGGGGCGGGCCGCCGGCCAGGACCTGACCACCCATCTGCAGGCCACCCAGCGCCTGGCCCACGGCCACGCCACCACCCCCACCGGCCACCTCCACCAGGATCTCCTCCAGCAGTACGCCGACGGCTCCTTCGCGCTGATCGCCACCCCGTTCACCGCCCAGGTCCTCCTCGGCGCCGACCCCGCCCTGGCCGACGACCCGCGTGTCCTCGCCCTCCTGCCGCCCTGGGACATCGCCCTCGTCCAGGAACGCGCCAGGACCGAGCCCACCGCCGAGCAGCGGCACGCCCTGGCCACCGAGATCGGCAACTACCGGCGGCTCGCCGCCCACGGTGCCACCCTCGCCCTGGGCACCGACTCCCCCCTGGTCCCCGTCGGCCTGTCCCTGCACCTGGCCCTGCGCGCCCTCGTCGCCCACGGCTTCACCCCCGTCCAGGCCCTGCGCACCGCCACCACCACTCCCGCCCGGCTCTTCGGCCTCGACGCCGAACTCGGCACCGTGGAGCCGGGCAAGATCGCCGACCTCACCGTCGTCGACGGCGATCCCTTCAGCGACTTCACCACGCTCGTCGACATCCCCCTGGTCCTGCGCGACGGCGTTCCCCATCACCGAGGCGACCTCACCGCCACGCACCGGCAGGCCCCCCACCCCGCTCCCCGGAACACCACCTGGCTCGAGATCGCCCACGCCCTCCACCAGAACTCCTGCTGCCACCCCGGCGGCTGAGCCGCCCGCGCCCCGGCCCGGCCCTGGCCTCCGCCGCCGTGCGGGTGGGGCCGACGGACGTCTCCGCGAGGGCGCGGCAGGCGTCGCCCGGCTCCGGGACCCCGTGGGCGCCCTACGCGGCGGCCGGCTCGGTGACGCGGACGATCACGGAGGCCGTTGTCGGCACACCGCACCGGGCCGCGACGGAGAACCGGCTCCCGGGCCGGCAAGCCGTCGAGCGGCACCGCGACGTCCGCGTCCTGCCCACCGGTGCGGCCGGAGGACAGGGCGGAGCATCGTTCCCCCCTCCGGGCGGGCTCACGCGCTCATATATCGTCTCCCGATATCGGAGTCCGTAAGACTGGCCCTGCCGCCAAGGAGTGAACCCATGAGCGAGCCATCGACCGCCGCCGGGATGCCGGACGAGCTGCGCCGGCGGCTGGGGGTGCCGGACGCCGTCATGATCGGCCTGGGGTCGATGATCGGCGCCGGGATCTTCGCCGCACTCGCCCCGGCCGCGCAGTCGGCCGGTTCCGGGGTGCTGGTCGCCCTGGCGCTCGCCGCCGTCGTCGCGTACTGCAACGCCACCTCCTCCGCCCGTCTCGCGGCCCGCTACCCCGCCTCCGGCGGCACCTACGTCTACGGCCGCGAACGCCTCGGCGACTTCTGGGGCTATCTCGCCGGGTGGAGTTTCGTGGTGGGCAAGACCGCCTCCTGCGCGGCGATGGCGCTCACGGTCGGCTCGTACGCCTGGCCCGGCCAGGCGCACGCGGTCGCGGTGGCCGCGGTGGTGGCGCTGACCGCGGTGAACTACGCCGGAGTGGAGAAGTCGGCCTGGCTGACCCGCGCGATCGTCGCGGTGGTGCTGGCGGTCCTCGCCGCCGTAGTGGTCGCCGGCCTCACCTCGTCCGCGTCGGACGCGGCCGGTCTGGACATCGGCGACGACGCCACGTTCGGCGGGGTGCTCCAGGCCGCGGGCCTGCTGTTCTTCGCGTTCGCCGGGTACGCGCGCATCGCCACCCTCGGCGAGGAGGTCCGCGATCCCGAGCGCACCATTCCCCGGGCGATCCCGATCGCGCTGGGCATCACCCTGGTCGTCTACGCCGCCGTCGCCGTCGCCGTCCTGACGGTCCTCGGTCCGAAGGGGCTGGCGGAGGCTGCCGCGCCGTTGTCGGACGCGGCCAGGGCGGCAGGCGCCGACCGGCTCGCACCGGTCGTACGTGTCGGCGCCGCCGTCGCCGCGCTCGGCTCGCTGCTCGCGCTGATCCTCGGCGTCTCCCGCACCACGCTGGCCATGGCCCGCGACCGGCACCTGCCACACGTCCTGGCCGCCGTCCACCCGAGGTACAAGGTGCCGCACCGCGCCGAGTTGGTGGTCGGCGCGGTGGTGGCGGTGCTGGCGGCGACCGCGGACGCGCGCGGGGCGATCGGGTTCTCCTCGTTCGGTGTGCTGGTGTACTACGCCGTCGCCAACGCCTCCGCCTGGACCCTGCGGCCGCAGGAGGGCCGTCCCGCGCGGATCATCCCGGTGGTGGGGCTGGCCGGCTGCCTCCTCCTGGCCTTCGCCCTGCCGTTGTCCTCGGTGGTTGCCGGGGCAGCGGTGCTGGCCGCCGGTGCCGCCGCCTACGGGGTCCGGCGCGTGGTGGCCGCACGCGCGTCGTGACCGGGTGGCGGTCAGACGGTCATCCGGTCTCAGACGGTCATCCGGTCGGCGGGCCGGTCGGCGCGGCGGCGCTGTCGCTGGGCACCGGGCCGTCCGGGGCACACCCGTCCGGAGGGCGCGAGCTGCTCGGCTCCGCGCCGCCGGCGGCCGGCGCCCGGCCGGGCGCCGCTCGTGGTCCTCGCCCACGTATCCGGCCTGGTGACCCCGCGCGGCTCCCGACCCCCGCACGCCGTGGACCGGGCCGGTGCGCTACGGCGCCTCGTCGCCCAGAACCTCACGGGCCAGCTCCCTGAGTGCCCGCCGGTCGTCCGCCAGAGCCTGCTTCCCGGCCTCGGTCGCCTTGTAGACGCGCCGGGTGCGGCCGTCGACCACCCGCTGCTCGGAGACCAGCAGTCCGTCCGCCTCCAGCCGGTGCAGCGTCGGGTACAGGGTGCCGGGGCTGATCTGGTAGCCGTGGGAGGCCAGTTCCTCGGTCATCCACGCACCGTGGATCTCCTCCTCGGCCGCGTGGTGCAGGATGTGCAGCCGCACCGCGCCCCGCTGGAACTCCCGCACCCTGACCCACCTCCGACAGTGACGAAACCGATATCGGTACCCGATCCTACGCCGGGACCGAACACCCCGGTCTCTCCCGCCGGAGCCCGGCCACGGACACGCGCGAGGCCGCCCCGCTCCATCGACAAGGTTCTCGGCGCCCCTCCCCCTGGCACGGCGTGTTCGGCCCCCAGCGTGTGGAGGCCCTGAACAGCCGCCGAACAGCGAACCGAAACCGCGGGCCGTCTTCGACGCGCTCGGCGAACAGACCGTCGTCGTCCCGGGCACCGGCACCCTCGACATCGTCATCCCTCCCTGGCCCGCTCGCTCGCAGCCGTCCACGAACATCGGTGCGCCAGGGGACGCGACGGCCGTGGACGCGGGCGGGCTCGAAGCGCCGCATGGCCGGCCGAGCCGAAGGAGGAGGGTCGGGGGACGCCGAGCACGCCGTGGGCGGGCCGTCGGGCGGCCGGCCCTCTGTACTTGATCACCGACGGCAAACCGGAGGGATCCGCCAAGAGGTTCACCGACCACATCCCGCCCTCCAAGGGCCGGAAGCCGATGACCAAGCACGGCTGCTCGACCCTCAAGGAAATCGGGAAGCAGCCGATGACCACCAAGACCCTGATGCGGCCGCCCGTCGCACCCGACGCCGGCAGCCGCCCACGCCCTTCGAAGTGGATCTGAGGCTGGGTGCATGCCGGGGCGTTCGCCGTGGCGGCTCCGCTCCTGTCTGTCGTGACGGCATCCACGGCCGTCACCGTGGGCCGATCACCGCCGTTCGGGAAGGTGGCCGTCACGCCTGCCTTCGATCAGCCGGAGCATCCGCCTGCGGACGGCCGCCGTCGGCCGTTCAGGTGCTCTGCGACAGCAGGCCCGCCATGGCCGACAACACCCCGGGCGCAACCCGGTAGTACACCCAGCTGGCACGGCGCTCGGACTCGAGAAGCCCGGCCTCCCGCAGCTTGCGCAGGTGGTGGCTGACCGTGGGCTGGGAAACGCCGACGTCCTGGATCTCACAGACACAGGCCTCTCCGGCCGGCTGAGCCGCGATCTTCGAGAACAGCCGCAGCCGGACGGGATCGGACAGCGCCTTGAAGATCATGGCGATCTTCTCCGAGTCCGCAGCGGACAGTTCTTCCTTGCCCAGCGGCTGGCAACACCATGACGCGGTGGCGTGCAGATCGGCGGAGCCCGTAGCCAGATTAGACATACCTCTATGTTGACAGGCGTCTAATCATTTGCCAAACAGCGATCGGAACCCCCGCACGCCCGAACGGGCACAGATTCGATGAACTTCTATGTTGACGGACATCGATCTCGGGTGCATGCTGGTCAGTATCGACAAACATCGAAGCCGAGGAGTCGTCGCCACCATGTCCACCGCCTCTGTTCCGCCCGTGGTCGTCATCGGCGCCGGCCCCATCGGCCTGGCCGCCGCGGCCCACCTCTCCGAGCGCGGCCTGAACCCCCTCGTTCTCGAAGCGGGCCACACCGCCGGCACCGCCGTGCACGACTGGGCGCACGTACGCCTGTTCTCCACCTGGGGCGAAATCGTCGACCCGGCCGCCGAGAAGCTCCTCGCCCCGACGGGCTGGAGCAAGCCCGACACCGGCACCTACCCGAGCGGCGGCGACTGGATCGAGCACTACCTGCGGCCGCTCGCCGCCGTTCTCGGTGACCGGGTCCGTTACGGCGCCCGGGTCACCGGCGTCTCGAAGGCCGGCCGTGACCGCATCGTGGACGCCGACCGCGACACCCAGCCCTTCGTCGTGCACGTCCAGCACGCCGACGGTCGCGAGGAACGGATCCTCGCCGCCGGCGTGATCGACGCCTCGGGCACCTGGGCCCGGCCCGCTCCGGCCGGGGGCAGCGGTCTGCCGGCCCTCGGCGAGCGGGCGGCGGCCGACCGCATCACCTACCGCGTCCCCGACCTCACGGACCCGGCCGTTCGTGACCGTTACGCGGGCAAGCGCACCGCCGTCATCGGCTCGGGCGCCTCCGCGTTCACCGCTCTCGCCGCACTGGCCGAGTTGGCGCGGTCCCATGACGGCACGGCGACGAAGACGGTGTGGGTGCTGCGCCGCGGCATCTCCGGATCCACCTTCGGCGGCGGAGACGCGGACCAGCTGCCCGCGCGCGGTGCTCTCGGCCTCGCGGCCAAGGCCGCCGTCGACGACGGCCACGCCGAGGCGGTCACCGGCTTCCGGACCGAAGCCGTCGAACGCGACACGGACGGCCGGCTGGCACTGGTGGCCGAGGACGGCCGGCGTCTGCGGGACGTGGACGAGCTCATCGTCCTGACCGGATTCCGCCCCGACCTGTCCTTCCTCTCCGAGGTACGTCTGCGCCTGGACGAGCGCCTGCAGGCACCGGTGGAACTCGCTCCGCTGATCGACCCCAACCAGCACTCCTGCGGCACCGTCTACCCGCACGGCCACCGGGAACTGTCCCACCCGGACCCCGGTGTCTACCTGGTCGGCATGAAGAGCTACGGACGTGCTCCCACGTTCCTCGCGATGACCGGCTACGAGCAGGTCCGCTCCATTACGGCCGCCCTGGCGGGCGACACCGAAGCGGCCGACCGCGTGGACCTGGTCCTGCCGGAGACCGGTGTGTGCGGCGGCTCCGGACTGTTCGACACCGCCGACGTCCCCGAGGCCGGCACGGGCTGCTGCACCACTCCCGCCCCGCAGCCGGTCCAGCTCATCACCGTCTCCCCCGGCTCGGCCACCACATCCGGCGGCGGCTGCAACGCCTGAACGGCCCCCGAACCGAGGCCGTCCCGGGCGCTGTCCGCGTGCACCATCCAACTGGCAGGAGGAATCCCCATGTCCCGGATACAACTCGCCCTGCGAGTACCTGACCTGCAAGCCGCGATCGCCTTCTACGGCAAGCTGTTCGACACCGCACCGGCCAAGCTCCGTGACGGCTATGCCAACTTCGCGATCACCGAGCCTCCGCTCAAGCTTGTCCTCATTGAAGGAACGGACGGCGAGGACACACACCTGGACCACCTCGGTGTCGAGGTGGCCTCCACCGAGGACGTCCAGGCAGCCACCGCTCGGCTGGCCCAGGCGGGGCTGGCCACCACGGAGGAGAAGGACACCGCCTGCTGCTACGCCCTGCAGGACAAAGTCTGGGTGCGCGGCCCCGGCCAGGAACCGTGGGAGGTGTACGTCGTCAAGGCCGACGCCGATACCCTCGCCAAGCAGCCCGGCAGCACCTGTTGCAGTCCCGCAGTCGCCAACCGGCCCGAACAGCGGTCCGACGCTGCTGGCTGCTGCTGACGGCACATGAGCAACCTTTCCATGGCCCACTCCGCGACCGCGACGCTCGACAAACCGACGCGGCCGCGGAGGGCTCTGCCGGCCCTGTGTCTGACCCAGATCACCAGCTGGGGCATCGTCTCCTACGCGTTCCCCGTCCTCAATCCGCAGATCACCGACGCCACCGGCTGGAGCGCGGCCATGACCACGGCCGCGTTCTCCGCCGCTCTGCTCGTCTCCGCCCTGGCCGGCATCCGCGTCGGCCGCGAACCACGAGGGACTGCAGCGGATTCGGCCCATCCTGGACCCGGCGCCCCGGACTTCATGCGACTGACCGCCGTACATCGAGACCGTCCGTGTCGCTGGCCTGCCCGGTGATCGGCGCACTGGGCCGACGTCCCGCCCGGATCATCCTCCGGCGGCGAGGAGCCCGGCGATCTCACGGGCAGCGTCGCGGGCCGGTCGTCCGACGCCGATGAGCGTGGCGGAGGCGGGGCCCGTCCAGTCGCCGTAGCCGAGGAGGTGCAGCCGAGGTTCCTGCACGGAGCGGGTGCCCCGGGTGGGGATGCGGCCGCGTGGGCCGCGCAGGCCGAGGGGCGACAGGTGCGAGAGGGCCGGCCGGAAGCCGGTGCACCAGATCACCACGTCGGCGAACGCCCTCGTACCATCGGCCCAGACGACACCGTCGCGGTGGAGGCGTACGAACATGGGCGACGCCTTGAGCCGCCCGGCGTCCCTGGCCTCGCGCACCGGCGGTACCGCGACGATGTCCCCCAGTGAGGCGACGCCTCCGGTGTCGGTGCGGCCTTCGTCGAGGGCGCGGCGGCGGGCGGTGGCCGCGTCGAACAAGGCCCGCCCGTCGATGTCGTCGGCGAGGAAGCGGGGCGGACGCCGGGTCACCCAGGTCAGCTCGGTGTCGTGGGCGAGGTCGGCGGCGATCTGCGCGCCCGAGTTGCAGCCTCCGACGACGATCACGCGGCCGCCCGTGAAGTCCTGCGGTTTCCGGTAGGAGACGGTGTGCAGTTGCCGCCCTTCGAAGTCCCCGCGGCCCGGGACGGCGGGGAGGAAGGGGCGCCACCAGGTACCGGTCGCACTGATCACCGCGCGGGCGTGCCACGTGCCGGAGTCGGTCTCCACCCTCAGGAGCCGTCCGTCGTCGTGCACGCCGAGCACCCGGACCGGCCGCAGCACGGGCAGGTCGTACCGCTTCTCGTAGTCGCTCAGGTACGCCACCACATGCCCGGCGTCCGGGTACTCCTCCCCCGGCTGCGTCGGCATAAGGCGGCCGGGGAGGGAGGAGAAGGCTGCCGGGGAGAACAGGCGCAGCGAGTTCCAGGTGTGCTGCCAGGCCCCGCCAGGGACGGCCTGGGCGTCGAGGACGACGAAGTCCAGGCCCTGGCGGCGCAGGTGGTAGCCGGCGGCGAGCCCCGCCTGGCCGCCGCCGATCACCACCACGTCGGTGCGCTCCGTCATGCCGTCCGCCCTGCCGCGTGAGTGCCGCACCGTGCGGTGCGGGCTGCGGCTTCGCCGGGGTGTCCGGGAAGGGGACGCCCAGGCGTGTGGCGGTGCGCGACGCGCGGGTGCTCGTGGCGGACGGCGACCTTGCGGCCACGGCGGAGACCGGCGGCCGTGCTGGTCGTTCCCCTGGTGCGGCAGCCGGGGCGGCGCATCAGCGGCCCCTTCCCCCGGTGGTCATGGCGGATGGGGCGAACCTGTTGCGCCAGGCCAAGGACACGTAGACCAGGCCGATCAGGACGGGGACCTCGATGAGCGGCCCCACGACGCCGGAGAGAGCCTGGCCCGAGGTCACGCCGAAGGTGGCGATGGCGACCGCGATGGCCAGCTCGAAGTTGTTGCCGGCGGCCGTGAAGGCGAGGGTGGCCGTGCGGTCGTAGGCGAGGCCGATCGCCTTGCCCAGGAGGAAGGTGCCGACCCACATCACGGCGAAGTACACCAGCAGCGGCAGCGCGATGCGCGCGACGTCGAGGGGCTGGGAGGTGATGGTCTTCCCCTGCAGGGCGAAGAGGATGACGATCGTGAACAGCAGGCCGTACAGCGCCCACGGGCCGATCTTCGGCAGGAAGTCGGACTCGTACGTCTCACGACCGAGCTTCTTCTCACCGAGACGGCGGGTGAGGAAGCCCGCCAACAGCGGGACGCCGAGGAAGATGACGACGTTCAGGGCGATCTTCCCCATGGAGATGTCCAGGTTCTCGCCGTCGCCCAGGCCCAGCCAGCCGGGCAGCAGGTCGAGGTAGAACCAGCCGAGCAGGCCGAACGCCAGGACCTGGAAGACCGAGTTCAACGCGACGAGTACGGCCGCCGCTTCGCGGTCGCCGCACGCGAGGTCGTTCCAGATGATCACCATCGCGATGCAGCGGGCCAGGCCGACGATGATCAGACCGGTGCGGTACTCGGGCAGGTCCGGCAGGAAGATCCACGCCAGGGCGAACATCACCGCCGGGCCGACGATCCAGTTGATCACCAGTGACGAGGCCATGAGCCTGCGGTCGCCCGTGACCGCGTCGAGCTTGTCGTAGCGGACCTTGGCCAGGACCGGGTACATCATGACCAGCAGGCCGATGGCGATCGGGAGGGAGATGCCGCCGATCTCGACCTTGGCGAGGGCGTCGTTCAGGCCGGGAACGGCTCGTCCCAGGCCGAGCCCGACGGCCATGGCGAGGAGGATCCACACGGCGAGGAACCGGTCGAGCGTGGACAGCTTCGCGACGACCGACGACTCCTGAGGGACCGCGGGGGCTTCGGTGCGGGTCACGGGCAGGCCCTCTTGTTGTCGGCGGCGTTACGGGCGGACTCGGCCAGGTCGGCGAACTGACCGGCGAGGGATGCGATGACGTCCGGGCAGAGCTTGTAATACGTGTAGCGACCGCACGGCTCCGTCTCGACCACGCCGGCTTCGCGCAGCACTCTCAGGTGGTTGGAGAGGTTGGTCTGCCGGGCCCCGGTCTCCTCCACGAGGTGGGTGGTGCACAGGGTCTCTTGGGCGAGCAGGGTCACGATCCGCAGCCTGAGGGGGTCCGCCAGAACCCGGATCAGGTCAGTGTCGACTGACGTCATCATGCGCTGATACTCTCATATCAGTGGTGACTGACACCATCGGGTGCTGAAGTCACTCGCGCCTGATGTCTTCGTGAGACAAGTGAGACCTCCTGATGTCCGACAAGCCCTCCGTGCTGTTCGTCTGTGTGCACAACGCCGGCCGTTCCCAGATGGCCGCCGCGTGGCTGACCCACCTGGCCGGAGACCGCGTCGAGGTCCGTTCCGCAGGGTCCGATCCGGGGGACGGCGTCAACCCCGCCGCCGTCGAGGCCATGCGCGAGGTCGGCATCGACATCGCCGCCGAGGTGCCCAAGATGCTGACCGTGGACGCGGTCAGGGAGTCGGACGTCTGCATCACCATGGGCTGCGGCGACACCTGCCCGGTCTTCCCCGGCAAGCGGTACCTGGACTGGCAGTTGGAGGACCCGGCCGGCCAGGGCGTCGAGGCCGTCCGTCCGATCCGCGACGAGATCAAGGTACTGGTCGAGGGCCTGATCGAGGAGATCGCTCCGGAGCCGCGGGGATAAGCGCCACCTCGGACATCCGCCACGTCGTCATCATCGGCTCGGGCCCCGCGGGCCGCACCGCCGCGCTCGACGCCGAGCGGTATCCCGCGGCCCTGCCCGATGCGTCCGTAGCGGCCGAATCCGTCGCGGCCGAGTCCGTCGCGGCCGCCTGACGGCAACCCGCCGGGAAACCGTCCCGCCTCCGGGCACGCCGGAGCGCCCACGCACGTGCCTTCGCTCCCGCAAGGTCGATCCTTCCGGCAGGAGACCTCCAGTCGGCCCACACCCGACTCACCCAAGCGGCTTGACGTACCGTCACCGCCCGCTGCGGACCGCCAAGACCGAGGACTTCCCCTACCTGCCCTGACCTGTACAAGTGACCAAGCGTCAGGTGTCGGGCCCCATCATGGTGCGCGGCATCCGGTTCTCCTCGAGGTCGGCTCCCTGCCTGCTCGTCGCAGGTGGAGGGCGTCTCCTCGCTGCACAACGACACGCCTCGGGGTCACGGCCGGCCACTGCCGTGGCAGTGAAGCCGGCCGATGGCCGATTCGTCCGACGGTGTGCCGGTGGGCCCGGCGTACATGCCCGTCCAGGAGTGCCGGAGCGGGCCGCGGCGCCCGGCCGCGCCGGGACGTGCCGGCGGACCGGGTGCGCGGCGGCCTTGCCGGGCCGGATGTCAGTGACCGGCGGTGACTCCGGAGAGTTCGTTCGTGCTCTTCGGCAGCGTCACCGACGCGAGCTTCTCGCCTGATTCGATGTCGACGGCGTGCAGCTTGCGCTTGCCCGGTTCGGAGACGTACGCGGTGTGGTCGCGGACGAAGAGGGTGGGCCGGGGCTGCTGCCAGTCCAGCGGCTCCTGCCACTTGTCGACGACGGGGATCTTCTTGTCGACCTTGCCCGTTTCCGGGTCGATGACGTGGAGGGTGCCGTTGGTGCCGAGGACGAGTGCCTCGCCGTGCGGTCCGCGGCCGAGCGAGCGGAAGGAGTAGCTGGTGCCGAGGTCGACCAGGCGCAGCTTCGCGGTTTCGGTGTCGATGAGGGAGATGCGGGTGGGCCGCTCGAGTTCGGCGTCGGGGTCGGTCTTGTAGTCGCCCAGGAGGATCGGGGAGGTGTCGCTGCCGGCCTGGTTGCCGATGCGGCCGTAGTCGTCGGGGGCGTCGACCTTGGTGAACTTGCCGTCCTTGTAGATGAGGATGCCGTCCTCGCAGCCGACGGCGACGGCTTCGTCCTTGGCGGCGGCCTCACCGTGGACGCCGGGGCAGTTCTCGTTGCGCGCGATCTCCTTGTCGTTCTTGTCGAGGACGAGGGCACCGGTGCGCTTCTCCTCGGTGCCGAGGGTGCTGAGCAGTTCGCCGTTGCTCAGTTCGATGGCGACGCCGTGGTGCGCCTCGGCGGAGCTGTAGGTGCGGCCCTCGGGCTTCTTGCCGCCGGCGAGGTCGGCGGGGTCGAAGACGTTGACCTCGCCGGTGCCGTCGGTGAACAGGACCGTCTTGCCGGCGTGCCGGACGACGTGGCCGGGCTTGGCGCCCTCGTAGGTGATGCCGGTGAAGGTCTGCTCGGCGGCGTTCAGGACGCGGAAGCCGGCGTCGGTGGAGACGATGACGTGGTCGTCGTCGCCTGCGGGGTTGACGCGGTTGAAGCCGGGCAGCTCGATCGTCTTGGCCGGCTTCAGGCTCTCGCCGTCCAGGACGTACAGGCCGCCGTCGAAGGTGGCGACGAGGGGGTCCTTGACCGCGGCGGGCTTGGCGCTCGGGGAGTCCTTCGCCGCCTTCGTGTCGGAGGAGGTGCTGTCCCCTCCCCCGCAGGCGGTCAGGACCGTGGAGACGGCGAGGGCGAGGGCGGTCGCGGTGAAGGCTCTGTTGCGCATCGACTTGTTCACTGTGTGTTCCTTTCGGGCCGCGCGGAGGCGGTGTCGGTGTGTCGGGGGGTGACGGCCGGCCGCGCCGGCGCCGGCGCGGTGGCCGTGGAGGCGGGAATTCAGTCGCCGGTCAGGCCGTCGGTCATGGCGGTGGTGTTGGCGCGCATCATCTGCAGGTAGGTGCCGGCGCCCTCGCCCTTGTCGGTCAGCGACTCGGAGTAGAGCTCGACGACCCGTACCTGGTCGCCGAGTTCGGTGCGCAGGACCTCGGCCAGCCGCTTGGGCTGGGAGGAGTCGGCGAACACCGTCCGGACCCCGGCCTCGCGCATGGCTTCGGTGAGCGAGCGCAGATCGGAGGAGCTGGGGGAGGCCAGCGTGGTGCCGCTGGGGATGACCGCGCCGATCACCCGGAAGCCGAAGCGGTCGGCGAGGTAGCCGAAGACGTGGTGGTTGGTCACCAGCGCCCGCTTCTCCTCGGGGATGTGGTCGAAGGACTTCTCCATCCAGGTGGTGAGACCGGCGAGTTGCTCGTCGTAGCGGTCGGCGTTGGCGCGGATCGTCTTCTCGTCCACGCCGTCCACGTGCTCGATCACCTGGTCGGCGATCAGGCCGGCGGCCTTGCGGACGCGGTCGGGGTCGGTCCAGAAGTGCGGGTCGGGCTGCCCCGCCTCCTCCTTGGGACCGCCCTCGTCGTGCACCTGGAAGGTGAGGGGGTCCACCGCCTTGCCGGCCTCGAAGGTGGCCACGCCGGATTCGCGGGCGGCGTCCACGTGCCGCAGTACGTTCTCCTCCAGGCCCAGTCCGTTGAAGACCACCAGGTCGGCGCGCTCCAGTTCGGCGGCCTGCACGGCCGACAGGCCGAAGGAGTGCGGGTCGGCGTTCGGTTTCATCAGCACCGTGACCTCGGCCTCGTCGCCGACTGTCTCCCGGGTGATGTCGCCGAGGATGTTGGTCGTCACCACGACCCTGGGCCGGTCGTCGGTGCTCGCGCAGGCGGTGGCCGCGGCCGCGAGGACGAGGGCGAGCAGGGCCGGCAGCAGGCGGCGCAGCCGGGGAAGGGGTCGCTTCGGTGTCGTCATCGTCCGGTCTCCACCATCAGGGCCGGCTCCATGTCGAGGTCGAAGGTGCGGGCGACGCGCAGGTTGTCGTTGTAGTCGATCTCGTACACGCGGCTGCCCGCGGGGTCGTTGAGGTAGGCCCGGCTGCGGTCGACCTCGATGGCGGGGCCCGCGGTGCCGCCGGTGCGGGCCTCATCGATGTCGGTCAGGAGCCGCTCGGTCCTGGACACCTGCTTGCCCGTGGCGATGTCGTAGCCGTGCAGGGCTCCGTCGTCCTGGAGGACGAGCAGCGGGGAGCCCTCGCCGGCGGTGTTGACGGCGAGGACGGGTCCGGTCCTCACCCGTGTCCAGGTGCGTTCGGTGACGTCCAGCACCCACACCGCACGGTTCCCTGCCCGCGCCGTGAGCGTGTCGCTCCCTGCCCGGTGGTGGAAGGACGATGCGCGTTCCCCCGCGGGGACGTCGGCGCCGTACGGTATCTCCTCAGCCGTGAAGCCGCCGTCGTCCTCGCTGATCAGCAGGGCGCCGTCCGCGCAGCCGAACACGACTCCGCGCCGGGTGACGGCGTCGCCGCGCGGGTCCTCGCACTCCGCCTCCGGCGCGGCGACCCGCTTGCCCTTCCGGTCGCGCACCACGACCTTTGTGGCTCCGTCCGCGTCGGCCGTGAGGGCGAGGAGGTGTTCCGCGTACGGCACGACGGCGCTCGCGTGGGTTCCGGGCAGTGGGCGGGGGTTGCCCACCTCGCCCTTCTCCAGTTCGGTCCGCCGGTAGAGGGCGGCCCGGCCGTCCCGGCCGGTCACTGCGGTCACGGCGGCGTCGCTGCGGACCCGCGCGCCGGTGCCTGCGGGTATGCGGCCGGCGTCGCGTATCGCGGCGCGGTAGTAGTGCACGTGGTCGCCGTGGTCCACCGTCCAGGCACCGCCGTCGAGGACACGGGTGCCACTCGCGGTGTGGAGGTAACCGAACCGGCCGTCCGTGGTGAGCCCCGAGGCACCGGTGCTCCGGGACACCTGGTGCACCTTCCCGGTGATCAGGTCCAGTACCCGGGTGTCGCCGGTGCCCGGATCGTTGAGCAGCAGCCGGGACTGCTGCTCGGCCGCCTCCTGCGCTCCCTCGACGTAACCGTGCGGAGTGGCGGAGGCGGACGGACTCCCCTTCGGGGCGGACGCGTTGCCGTCCTGCCCCGCACAGCTCGTGGCGAGCAGCGCGAGGGACACGAGCGCGATCGGCCCCCATGCAGTGACGTTTCTTCGGACGAACAAGGACATCGCCTCAGGTCTTTCTCAGTCGGTTGTCGCCGGACGGGTGCCGGCCGAACGGGCGCGGCGACGGTGGCGGATGCCGGATGCCAGGTGGGACAGGAAGAACAGGCCCACCGCGAGAGCCGAGACGGTCGCGCCGGCGGCGGTGCTCAGGTGCCAGGACAGCAGCAGGCCGCCGAACGTGGCGGTCACACCGATGAGCGCTGCGAGCACCATCACGCCCCGCACGCTCCGTGCCCATGGCAGCGCGGCCGCCGGCGGAGCGATGAGCAGGCCCAGGACCAGCAGCGTCCCCACGATGTGGAACGAGGCGACGATGGCCAGCGCCAGCAGTCCCAGCAGCACGGCGTGGGCCAGACGGGGCCGCAGGCCGAGCGTCCGGGCCTTGCGCGGGTCGAACGCCAGGGCCAGGAAGGCCCGGTGGCCGAGGACCGACACGGTCAGCGCCAGCAGCAACGCCCCGCCCAGCAGCACCAGGTCCTGTTCACGGACGGCGAGGACGTCACCGAAGAGGAAACCGGTCAGGTCCACCGCGAAGGACTGCGACCGCGACACGATGATGACGCCGAGCGACAGCATTCCCACGAAGAGCAGGCCGATCCCGGTGTCCTCCGACAGCCGCGGCCTGCGGCCGAGGGCGGTGACACCGGCCGTCATGACAGCCGCGCTGAGCAACGCCCCCACCAGCAGGTTCCCTCCCAGAAGCGCGGACAGCGCGACTCCGGGCAGCAGCCCGTGGGACATGGCGTCGCCGAGGAAGGCCATTCCCCTGAGCACCACCCAGGTTCCCGCCAGGGCGCAGATCGCCGACACCAGGACGCCGCCCCACAGCGCCCGTTGCACGAAGGTCACCTCGAAAGGGCCTGTCAACCACTCCATGCGGAGCACACTACAATGAAAATCATGTTCAAGAAACAGGACGCTCCGCCCTCCGCCGCCGAGGACGCGACGTTCCGCATCCGGATCGCCCAGCTGTCCGCGGGCTACGCCGGCCATCCCGTTCTCCACGAACTCGACGCGGACATCAGGGCGTTGGCCACCACCGCGCTCGTCGGCCCCAACGGCAGCGGGAAGTCCACCCTGCTCGGCGTACTGGCCGGCGTGATCCATCCCACAGCCGGCACGCTCCATCACTTCGGCGGTCGGCCACCGGCGTTCGTCCCCCAGCGCGGTGCCGTCGGCGACGCACTGCCGTTGACGGTCCGGCAGACCGTGGAGATGGGACGCTGGGGCGAACGCGGTCCGTGGCGCCGGCTCACCCGTCAGGACCGGGCCGCGGTGGACTCGGCCCTGGACCGCCTCGGCATCGCCGACCTGGCCGCACGGCAACTCGGCGAACTGTCCGGCGGGCAGAGACAGCGCGCTCTGATCGCCCAGGGACTCGCCCAGGAGTCGGACCTGCTCCTGCTGGACGAGCCGACCACGGGGCTCGACCCCGAGGCCAGGGAACGCATAGCGACGCTGCTGACGGATCTGGTCGACGACGGCGTCACCGTCGTCCACGCCACGCACGACCTGGACGCCGCCCGCTCCGCCGACGCCTGTCTCCTGCTGCGCGAGGGCCGCCTGGTGGGTCAGGGGCACCCCGAGCAGCTCCTCACCCCCTCGTCGCTCGCCCGGATCTGGCGATTCGGCTGAGGCGGCACCGACGGCGGTCCTCCCGCACCCCAGCCCGGTTCCAAGGGGCCGGCGACGGCGACACGGCGCACAAGGCGTTCGGGCAGGGCCCAGGAAGCGCCCCCATCCCGAATGCCCGGGAGCGGCACGGCGCCCTCAGCGGAACCGAGGCATACGCGCGGCCGACGTGCGCAGACGTGACGGCACCGCGGCCTGACACCCCGGCTTCAGGCGCTTGCCACCGCCGGCGCGCGGCCACTTGCCCACCTCCTGCCGCGACATGCCGTCCAGCGACAGCTATCGGATATGAAAACCGTTGTCGTATGCTGTCGGTGTCTCCCCGCGCGGTGTCGTGGTTGACGATCTCCGACCCGACTCCCTGTCCTGACCGAGAGGAACCACTCATGGCCGTTCCCAAGCGCAAGATGTCGCGCAGCAACACCCGTCACCGCCGGGCCCAGTGGAAGGCGAGCACGCCGAACCTGGTGCCGGTCACGGTGGACGGTGTGACCTACCGGGTCCCGCAGCACCTCGTGCCCGCCTACCGGCGCGGCCTGCTGCGCCCGGAGGACTGACGCCGATGTCCTCGAAGCGCCTGCCCGTCACCGTGCTGTCGGGCTTCCTCGGCGCCGGCAAGACCACACTTCTCAACCACGTCCTCACCAACCGCGAGGGCCTGCGCGTGGCGGTGATCGTCAACGACATGAGCGAGGTCAACATCGACGCCGCCCTCGTACGCGGGGGCGAGGCGGCGCTCTCCCGGACCGAGGAGCGGCTGGTGGAGATGACCAACGGCTGCATCTGCTGCACACTGCGGGACGACCTGCTGGAGGAGGTCGACCGGCTCGCCCGGGACGGCCGCTTCGACTACCTGCTCATCGAGTCCAGCGGCATCTCCGAACCGATGCCGGTCGCCGCCACCTTCGCCTTCGCCCGCGACGACGGAGCCACCCTGGACGACGTGGCCCGGCTGGACACCATGGTCACCGTCGTCGACGCCGCCAACTTCCTCACCGAACTGGACACCGGGGACGACCTCGCCGAACGGGGCCTGGCCCCCTACGAGGACGACGAACGCACCGTGAGCGACCTGCTCATCGACCAGGTGGAGTTCGCCGACGTGCTCGTGCTCAACAAGCTGGACCTGGTCGGCGACGCCGACGCCGACCGGCTGCGCGCAGTGCTGGCACGGCTGAACCCGCAGGCCCGGCTGGTCACCTCGGTGCACGGCCGCGTCGACGCCCGCGACATCCTGGCGACCGGACGCTTCGACCTGGAACGCGCCCAGCAGGCACCGGGCTGGGTCCAGGAACTCAACGGCGACCACGTCCCGGAGACCGAGGAATACGGCATCTCCTCCCTCGTCTTCCGCTCGGCGGCGCCCTTCCACCCGGAACGGCTCTGGGACTTCGTCACCCGGGACATGGACAGCGGCACGTACGGCCGGGTCCTGCGCTCCAAGGGCTTCTTCACCCTGGCCGGCCGCGACGGCGTGACCGGTCTGTGGTCCCAGGCCGGTTCCGTCGCTCGTTTCGAACCCTCCGGGACCCGCGGTGCCGACGTGCCGCACGCTCAGGAGCTGGTCTTCATCGGTGTCGGCCTGCGGGCGGACCGTCTTCGTGCCGCCCTGGCCGGCTGCCTCATGACCGTGGGAGAGCCGGCGCCCACGACCGATCCCTTCCCCGGCTGGGAAACCGGAGAAGCCGGAGAAGTCTGCGCGCACGAGGACGAACATGGAACCTCGTCCCTGACAGCGGCCGTGTAACCGGACCCGGGACGGTCGAACGCATTCGGCCGTCCCGGCCGCCCCCACCGCTACGGAGGCACACATGCACGGAACGACCCTCGGCGAGTGGCGCCCCACCCCGCAACGGGCCGCCGTTCTGCAGGCGTTGACCGCCTGCGACGGCTTCACCTCCGCCCAGACCCTGCACGCGGCACTCACGGCGGACGGTGTCGTGGTCGGCCTGACCACCGTCTACCGCACGCTCCACCTGCTGGAGGCGTCGGGCCAGGTGGACATGGTGCGCGACAGCGACGGCGAACGCCTCTACCGGCCCCGGCCCGCCGACGGTCACCGGCACTACCTTCTGTGTCGGCGCTGCGGCCTCAGCCTCGCCGTGGACTCCGAGGAGGTCGAGCAGTGGGCGGTCGAGGTGGCGCGCGTCACCGGGTTCCACGACGTGGACCACACCCTCGAACTGACCGGGGTGTGCGACAACTGTCACGCCGGGCGCGACGACGGCCGAACGGACGCCTGACACACGTCTGCCGCGTCCGCTCCTCGATCCGCGCGGGCGAGGACGGCCGTCCGGGGCGGAGCGACGGCCGCCGCCGGCCGACGGCTCGGCGGCGGCGCCCCACGTGGGCGGTCAGGTCCGAGCAGGACCGCGTGTCCGGAGGGAAGTGGTCCCCGTTGACCAGCGCCCCACCGGGGCGGAGCAGGACCGCGAGGGAGCGGCAGGTCTCCGGCAGGACGCGGGCGGGGAGGCAGTGCAGGGCCGTCGCAGAGACGGCGACGTCCAGGCCGCGGGGCAGTTCCCCTGCCGCTTCGGCGACGGACCATCCCACCGTGCTGCGGCCGGGCTACCGCACGCTACGCCGTGACGGTCTTCGACCGCCCGTCCGAGCCGAGGTGGGCACCCGGCCCGGACGGGTGATCGGCGTTCCACATCCCCGTAGCCGCCCCTGACCGCGACCGGGCCGATCACCGGGTCGGCTCCGCCGTGCCGGCCGGCACCAGGCGCCAGCCTCGGCTGCGGCGGCGCCGATCCCAGAAGCGGGCGTAGAGGCCGCCGGCGGCGAGCAGTTGCTCGTGGGTGCCACGCTCGCTGATCCGGCCCTCGTCCAGGACGAGGATCTGGTCGGCGGCCACGACGGTGGACAGCTGGTGGGCGATCACCAGCAATGTGGAGTCCCGCATCAGGGTCCGCAGGGCCTGCTGCACATACTTCTCGTTCTCCGGGTCGAGGGCGGCGGTGGCCTCGTCGAGCAGGACGACGGGGGCGCGCTTGAGGACGGCGCGGGCGACGGAGACACGTTGCCGTTCGCCGCCGGACAGGGAGGCTCCGCCCTCGCCGACGCGCGTCGCCAGGCCGTCCGGCAGCCGCTCGACGATCTCGTCGACGCCGGCGATCCGGGACGCCTCGCGTACCTCCTCGTCGGTGGCGTCGGGCCGGCCCACGCGGATGTTGCCCTCCAGGGTGTCGTCGAAGAGGTACACGTCCTGCTGGACCACGGAGAGCTGGGCCATCAGCTGTTCCACGGGCATCTCGCGCACGTCGGTGCCGCCGACGCGGACCGATCCGGCGTCCACGTCGAAGAAGCGGGCGATGAGCCGGACCAGGGTGGTCTTGCCCGCACCGGACGCGCCGACCACCGCGGTCACGGTGCGCGGCGGGACGCGCAGGGAGACGTCCCGCAGCACCGGGTCCCCGTCGTCGTAGCCGAAGGTGACGTTCTCGAAGACGATCTCGCCGGGGCGGTCGAGGACGGCGCGCTTGTCGGTGTCGGGCAGGGGCGGCTCGTCCAGCAGGGCGGCGAGCCTGCCGAGGTCGTTGCCGGCCATGCGCAGCATGCCGCTCATGCCGGCGGCCTCCGACAGCGGGCCGACGAACCGGGCGGCCAGCGCGAGGAGCGCGACCAGGGCGGCGGGCTCCACGGCGTCGTGCAGGGCCAGGGTCACGCCGGTGGTCACCAGGGCGGCGAAGCACAGCTGGACGGCGAGGCCGCCTGCGAGCAGCCGGGGCATGGTCTCGGCGAGCATCCGGCCGGCCGCCTTGCCGCGTTCCTCCACCGCGGCCTCCAACGGGGCGTAGCCCGCACGGTCGCGGCCGAAGGCCCGCAGGGTCTTCTGTGCCCGCGCGAACTCCACCACCCGGCTGCCGGCGAGGGCGTCGGCGGCATCCCGCCGCCGTTCGCTGCGGCCGATCCAGGAGGCGGACCAGCGGTGGGTGGCGTACAGCAGCGGGGCGCAAGCCACCAGAACCAGCCCGAGGCGCCAGTCCAGGACGAGCAGGGCGAGGGCGACGGTGGCGGGGGTGACGATGCCGCTGACGAGGGGGGTGAGCTGGTGGGCGAAGACGTTGGTGACGGTGAGGGTGCCGGTGGTGGCGCTCCGCGCGACGCGGCCGACCTTCTCGGAGGTGAACCAGCCCAACGGCAGCCGGACCAGATGATCGCCGAGCCGGTCGTGCAGGGTGGTGAGGGTGACGACGGCCAGCCCGAAACCCCGCATGGCCTGCTGGTAGCGGGCGACGCAGGTGACCACGACGAGGACCGCGAGGACCGCCAGGTGCCGCAGGGCTCCGGCGGTGTCGCCGTCGAAGACCGAGCGCAGTACGGGCACCAGGAAGGTCACGGTGACGCCTTCGAGGACCGCGTAGGCGATCAGCCAGGCGAAGTAGCGGCGCAGGGCGCCCCGGTGGTCGGGCCCCAGGACGGTGGCCAGGTGGCGGATCATCGGGCGGTCTCCTCGGTGCCCTCGGCCGGCTCGGCGCCGGGCGCGTCGGCGGGGTTGTGGGCCGCCCACATGCGGGCGTAGCGGCCTCCGGCTGCGAGCAGTTCGGTGTGCGTGCCCTGCTCGACGACCCGGCCCGCGTCCAGGACGACGATGCGGTCGGCGCCGGTGATGGTGGACAGGCGGTGGGCGACCACCAGGACGGTGCGGCCCCGTACCAGGGTGGACAGGGCGTCCTGGATCTCCGCCTCGGACTCCGGGTCGGCGTAGGCGGTGGCCTCGTCGAGGACGAGGACGGGCGCGTCGGCGAGCAAGGCGCGGGCGATGGTGAGGCGCTGTGCCTCGCCGCCGGAGAACCGGGCGTCCTCGCCGACGACCGAGTCGTAACCGCGCGGCAGCCGCGTGACGCGCTCGTGGACGCGGGCGGCGGTCGCGGCGGCGACGAGGTCGTCGTCGGTGGCGTCGGGACGGCCCAGGCGCAGGTTGTCGGCGACCGTGCCGTGCAGCAGCTGCACGTCCTGCAGGACGAACCCGACGTGCCGGTACAGCTCTTCGGGTGCGATGTCGCGGACGTCGGTGCCGCCGATGCGGACCGCGCCGGCGTCCACGTCGTGGAACCTGGGGACGAGGGCCGCGAGGGTGGACTTGCCCGCGCCGGAGCCGCCGACCAGGGCGGTGACGGTGCCGGCCCGGCAGGTCAGGTCGATGCCGTGGAGCACGGGCCGGCCGGGGGCGTAGCCGAAGACGACCCCGTCGAGCACGACGTCGTTGCCGTTCGGCTTCCGCGGCCGGTCGGTGACGGGGAGTTCGGGGAGGTCCAGCAGCGCGGTGATGCGTCCGGCGGCGGCCACGGCCTTGCGCTGTGCGGTCAGGCCCTGGTTGAGGGTGAGCAGGGTGGTGGGCAGGACGGCGGCGACGAGCACCTCGGCGAGGACGTCGGCGGGGGTGACCCAGCCCTCGTGCGTGAACCAGATGCCGCCGGCCAGTCCGACGACGGAGATCACCGGCACGGACAGGGCCATGGAGGTGTACGCGTCCAGTCTCAGCACCGGCCGGACCCAGCCCGCGTACTGGTCGCCGTAGGCGTGCACGGCCTCCCGGTATCCGGCGTGGGCGCGGTGGGTGCCGCCGAACACCTTGACGACGCCGATGCCGTGCACGAACTCCACGACGGCGGCGCCGACCCGGCCGAAGGCGGTGTCCACCGCGGTCATCTTCTCGGCGAAGCCGCGCATCATGAAGGCGTACGCCGTGAAGTAGACCGGCAGGGTGACGAGCGCCAGCAGGGCGAGCCGCCAGTCGACCCACACCAGGTAGCCGAGTCCGGCGAGCGGCAGCGCGATCGCGCCGGACAGTTCGACGTCGTGGTGGGCGGTCAGATGGTGCAGGTCGTCGATGTCCTCCTGGGCGGCCTTGCGGACCTGTCCGGAAGTGGTGGACGAGTACCAGCCCAGCGGTACCCGGCCGAGCTTGGCGACCATACGGCGCCGCAGGCCGGCCTGGAGCCGGCCGTCCGCCAGGTGGGTGATCCACAGGGCGGCGCCGGTGCAGCTCCAGCCGACGACCAGGGCCACGGCGACGACGACGGCCGCGGTGACCACCCGGTCGCGGTCCGGAGGGCCCTCTGCGAGCAGGACCCGGCCGATCTCGGCGATGCCGACGAAGGGCACCAGGGTGGTGACGGCGCCGATCGCGCCCAGCACGATGCCGAGCCGGGTCATCCGGGCGACGGGCCGGCGCAGTTCGCGCAGGGCGTCGGCGGTGCGCCGCCGTTCATCGCGGTCGGCGGTGGCCGACGGGGGTTCGGGCTGCTGCTCGGGGGCGGCCGTGGCTTCGGTGGTGGTCGTGGTCATCGGGGTGTCTTCTCCCTCGGTGTCCCCGGCCCGGCCGCAGCGGGACCGACACCAGGTGCTCGGCGACCATGTGGACGTGCGGCGGTTCGATGACGCCGAAGCGGCCGGTGGGCACATCGGTCATGGTGAACCGGCCCGGGCGGTCGTCGCCGTCGCGAGCCTCCCCCCGGGTGGCCGGCGTGGACCGGGCGGCGCTTCCGCAGGACGTGCGTGCCGCGGTACGGCGTCGTGCGGACGGTGCCGGAGTCGTCGGAACCTCCGGTGGCGCCGGAGCGGACAACCGTACGGACGATGCCGGTGCGGTCGGGCGCCCGCGCGGCCTCGTCGGTGACAGCGGGCACCCCGGCGTGCTCGGCGAACGGCCGCGAGCCGTCTCCGCCCTCGAGGAGGACACCGGGGGGAGCGGACCCTGCCGGGGCACGGCGGCCGGCGCCGACGTGGCCGCGGGCTGTTCCGGCGATCACCGTGCGCCCAGGGTGTCGGCCCGGCTCACGGAGCCGTCACGGGCGTCGGGATGTCGTCGCCCGCCCCCGTCGCCGGGGTGGCGGGCACCAGGTGACCGCTGACCGCCCGGAGCTTCTCCCTGGTCTCCTCCAGCTCCCGCTCCGGGTCGGAGCCCGCCACGATGCCGGCTCCGGCGCGCAGCCAGGTCCGGTCGCCTCGGCGCAGGACGGTGCGCAGCACCAATGCCGCGTCCAGGGTGCCGTCGGCCTCCAGCCGCACGACCGCGCCGCTGTACAGCCCGCGTTCCTGTTCCTCGGCCCGGCGGATCGCCGCGAGCGCGGGCCCCTTGGGTATGCCGGAAGCGGTCACCGCGGGGAACAGCGCGGCGAGCGCGTCCCACCGGTCGTGGCCGGGTGCGAGTCGGCCCCGCAGCCGGGAGGCGAGGTGCTGCACGCTGCCCCGTTCCTCCACGGCCATGAACTCCTCGGTGCGCACCGACTCCGGCAGGCACACCGTGTTCAGCTCCTCCTGCACCAGGCGTACGGAGACGGCGTGCTCGTACACCTCCTTGGCGTCGCGGTGGAGTTCGGCGCGGCGGGCGGCGTCCGCGTCGAAGTCGCCGGTCAGCGCGCGGGTGCCGGCCAGCGGCTGGGCCGTGACGAGGCCGTCGGTGTCGATCCGGGCCACGATTTCGGGGCTGAAGCCGGCGGCCTCCCACCCGCCGTGCCGCAGCAGGAAGGAACGGGCCGGGAGGTGGCTGCGCCGTCCCGCCACATAGGTGGCCGGAAGATCGATCTCCTCCGGCACGGACACGGTGCGGGAGACGATGGCCTTGTCCAGCTCCCCCGCGCGGATGGCGCGTACGACGTCGGCGACGGCGGTGCGGTACCGGTCGGCGCGCTCCTCCAGGTCGACGGCGACGCGCGCGGCGGCGGGCTCGCCGGCCGAGGCCGCGGCGGTGTGCAGCCGTCTCTCCAGAGCGTCGAGGGCGTCGGGCCCGCCGGCCCGCAGTACGGCCGCGGTGGGCGTCAGTTCGATCTCACGCTCCGGGACGACGAATCGGGCGAGGGTCCGATCGCCGGTCGTGCCGCCCCCGTGGTAGGCGTGGGCGAGTTCGAAGGAGATCCACCCGTGCGCCGATCCGACGCCGTCGGTCCGCGTCCGGAGGAGTTCCCCGGCGGTGGCCAGGGGGTGGGCGCCCGCGGGCAGTCGCGTGGTCTCGGCGTTCGTGCCGTGCAGCCTGACGGAGGTCTCGTCCACCTCGATCACGACGGACTCGCCCTCACTCCACGTGACGGAGCCGCCTTGCTCGTAGAGGAGGTGGGGTGCGTCGGTGCCCGCGGACAGAGCGGCGGCGACGGCGACGGGATCGCCGGTGAAGGTGAGTTTGCGCTCGGGGAAGGGTTCCCGACGGGTCACGGGAGGTTCTCGCTTTCCGGTTGGCAGCGGGCGCCGGCGGCTGTAGCGGTGCGGCCGGCACCCCACGAGGGGGTGCGGCGCCGTCTCGCGGCGGTGGTGGGGGAAGTGGGTGCCCGGGAGGGCGTGCGGGGCGGCCGGGTTCCGCGCAGTCCCGTGAGCGACGATGACGTCGCGCACCGGCCTGCCGTGCCGGCGGCGGTCGGCGGACCTTTCGCGGCGGGACGGGACCGGCACGTTCGGCGGGGTGTCGATGCCTCCGTCATGTGCGGTCACTCCCTTCGACGGAACGCACCCGGCGGGGAAGGGCCGGCCCGTCACCGCACTCGCGGGGGTACGGACCCGCAGAAGCGGGTCGAGCGCTCCCCATACAAGCTTTAATGAAAACGATTGTCAATACACTTGACTGGGCGTCGGTGATCCGGGAGCCCACAGGCCGACCTCACACGGGGGCGGCGGCCCGACCGTGGCACAGCAACAGTGGGGAGCACCCTGGTCGCCGCCCCGTCACCGGATCAGCTTGCCGATCTCCGGTGACCCCGGAACACCTGCGGCGCTCACCAGGCTGCTGCTCATTCCGGCCTCCTGCGCGAGCCGCTCGAGGCTGAGGTTCTCCCAGTCGTAGGTGTCGGAGTTGGTGCGCACCAACTTGCCCCGGCGGAAGACCTTCCAGGACGTCCGCCAGCGCATCACCTCACCCTCGAGGGGTTCGGCCTCCGTCCACCACTCGTAGGTCTGCTCGCCGATCGTCTCGCGCAGCATCCTGAACGGCGGCACACGACGGGCGGTGCCGACCCCCATCAGCTCCACGATGATCGGCCCGCCGTCGGGCAGTCTGCCGCGAAGGTTCCGCCACAGGTCGCCGCGTTCGGCCTTGGTCAAGTGGCCGACCACGCCGAAGATCACCACTGCGCTGACGGTGTCGGGCAGGGTGAGCTCCTGAGCGGGCTCCGCCACGACCGTCACCCGCTTCCGCAGGTCCTCGTCCCCGAACACCCGGCTCGTGAGCATCGCCCGCATCGGAACGGATGGCTCCGCAGCGATGATCGGGACGCCCGGCAGGGCCTGGGCGATGACCGCGGTGATCCGCCCCGTGCCCGCGCCGATCTCGACGACGGGGCCGCGAGTGGTGTCGACTCCCGCCAGGGCAGCGGTGAGGGGCCCGGCACTCGTCCGCACGTGGCGCGCGGCCACCATCTCGTAGAACTCCGCGGAGGCGGTGTAGTAGTCCGCGACCATGACAGTGACGTCCTTTCAGGTCTCAGGGGGTGCTGGGCCACGTACGCGCGGGTCGGCGGGCGTCGAGACCCAGGTCCCGACCGATGGCCTCGACCAGCAGGGCGCGTTGGGGGACGAGGAAGAAGTGGCCGCCGTCGAAGGCCGTGACGGTCAGGGGGTGACGTGTGGTGCCCGACCACGTCTCGGCGTCCTGCGCTCCGCACTCGGGATCCCGGGAGCCGAAGAAGACGCTGACCGGACAGTCCAACGGCTCGGCGGAGGACGGCTGGTACGTCTCGATCAGCCGGTAGTCGCCGCGGACGTACCCCAGGATGGCGGCACGCAGCTCCGGGTCCGCGAGTACCTCCTGAGGCGTCCCGCCGTAACGCGCCAGTTCGCCGATCAGCGCGCTGTCGTCCTGGTGGTGGATGTCACCCACCACCGCGTGATGGGGTGACGCCCGGCCGGCGGCCAGCAGCCGGACCGGCGCCTGAAGGCCCCGGCGCCGCAGCTCCAGAGCGACCTCGTAGGCGACCGCGCTGCCCATGCTGTGGCCGAAGAGGGCACAGGGCCGGTCGAGCAGTGGCTCGAGGGCGTCGACGACCTGGCGGACCAGGACGTCCATCGAGTCGACCGGACTGTCGGCGAACCGGTCCTCCCTGCCCGGGTACTGCACGGTCACGTGCTCGATCTCGTCCGGCAGCAGGCGCTGCCAGGGCCGGAACGAGGAGGCCGCGCCGCCCGCGTGCGGGAAGCACACGAGGCGCAGACGCGCTTCGGGCCGAACCACCGGCCTGCGCAGCCAAGGTCCGAGAACCGACTGATTCACTATTTCTCCCACCGCGAGCCGCAGCTCGTACCGCGAGTTACACAAGGCAGTCGTGCTGCCACCGCTCCAGTCAGTCCATCATTAATCTCCGGCCTCGTCCAGCCCCGCCTGAAATTCGCCCGAGTAAACGCGTTGCTTTTCTGTAGCAACCGAAGATGACGATGGCTAGGATACCGATGTCGCCGTACAAAGGATTTGACAGCCATGACTGAAACCGATGCGGCAAGCGCCGCTTCCCACTCCTTTCCGATGGTCCGCGGGTGCCCGTTCGCCCCGCCGGAGGAGTACGCGGAACTCCGCAGGCGGGGCCCGGTGTCCCGGGTGACCCTTCCCACCGGCCGTCAGGCCTGGATCGTGACGGGCTACCAGGAGGTTCGCGCGGTACTGGCCGACCCCCGGGTCAGCGCCGACATCCGCCACCCGAACTTCCCCGCGCTCGTCGACGGCGAGCAGGAGGTGGGCGCCAGGACGAGGCCGTTCATCAGGATGGATCCGCCCGAGCACACACGGTTCCGGCGGATGCTGCTCGCCGAGATGACCGTCCGCAAGGCGCGCCGCATGCGCAGGGACATCCAGCGCATCGTCGACGAGCGCATCGACGAACTGCTCGCCGGCGGCCCCCCGGTCGACCTGGTCACCCACTTCGCCCACACCGTGTCCAGCACGGTCATGTGCGAGCTCATCGGAGTACGGCGCACCGATCCGTGGTTCCGGCGCCTCACGGGGACCCTGGGCTCCCAGGTCTTCGGTGGCGGCGCCAGCACCGCGGAAGGCGCGGCGGAGGGCATCGGCGCCCTGTCCACCGTGGTGGACGGGATCATCGCGGAACGCGAGACGGACCTCGGCGACGACCTGCTCAGCAGGCTGATAGCCGAGCGGCTGCGCACCGGCGAGGTGAGCCGTGAGGAGCTGATCACGACCATCGCGATCCTCGTCGTGGCCGGCTGGGAAACCACGACGAACCAGATCGCCCTGAGCGTGCTGGCTCTGCTGGAGAACCCGGACCTGATCGCGGAGCTGCGCGCGGACCACACCAGGTTCCCGGCCGCCGTGGAAGAACTTCTCCGAGTTCTTTCGGTCGGCGACTCCATCGCCCTGCGTACCGCCACCGAGGACATTCGGTTCGGGGAGCACGTGATTCGCAAGGGCGATGGAGTCATCCCACTCTTGGCTTCAGCAAATCATGATGAGAGTGTCTTCGAAGCGCCCGAGAAAATTGATTTCGAGAGGAAAGGAAAACAGCATGTCGCATTCAGCTACGGCATTCACCAATGCGTCGGACAGAATATTGCCCGCTTGGAACTGGTGACCGCGATCAGCACCCTCCTGGACCGTATTCCCACGCTCCGCGCGGCGGCTCCCCTGCACGCGGTCCGGTTCCGGCACGAAGGCATCGCCTTCGGGCCGGAACAGGTACTCGTCACCTGGTGACCGTCGGCCGTTCCGCACCGCGCAGCACGCCCAGGTGCGGAACGGCCGCTCCATGGGGCGACGGCGGGGGCTCGAGGGTCAGTCCCGCCTCCTCCGCGATCCGGTCCAGGGTCACCGTGTGCCAGTGGTACGCGTCCCGCACCTCCCGCACCATCCGCGTCCCGTCGAAGACGCGCCAGGTCGTCTCCAGCCGCATCAGCTCCTCACCGGCGGGTTCACCGGCCATCCACCACTCGTAGCGCAAGCCGCCGAGGGCGGCCTGGCGCAACCGGGTCGCCGGCATCGACACCGGGGTGTACAGCCCCATGAGCTCGACGACGAGCGGCGCGCCCGGCGCGAGACGGTCGGCCAGGTCCCGCAGCAGCGCACGGCGCCGGTCCGGGTCCAGGTGCCCGAGCATCCCGCAGGCGACCGCGCCGCAGATCCGGTCGGGCAGGACGAGGTCGTTCGCGGCGTCGGGCAGCACCGTCACCCGCTCCCCGATCCCGGGGTCCTCCGCGAGCCGGCTGGTGAGGATGGCGCGCATACCCGGCGAGGGCTCGGCCGCGACGATCCGGCAGTCCGGGTAGGCGGCGGCCATCTGACGGGTCACCAGGCCGCTTCCCGCGCCGATGTCCAGCAGCGGACCGGCTGTCGGGTCGATGCCCGCGAGCGAGGCGACCACCGCGGGGCCGGTCCGGTCCGTGTGCTCCCGGGCCCCGAGGTCGAAGAACTCGGCCGGCTGGGTGTACCCGGCGCCGGGGGTGTCGCCCTCGGCGCCGGACGGCTCCCGCACGGCCGGTTCGGGTGCCGTGCCCCCCTGGACCGGCCCGCGGCCACGACGCTCCCCCGAACCACCGGAGCCGGAAACGGTCAGGTCGGCCACGGCCAGCGGAGTGGGCGCGGGCGGGCGGATCAACTCGGGGGGACCGAGGCGGGCCATCAGGTCCCGCCAGACGTGGAAGACGGCCAGGTCGTGCTGCGCGGTACGCAGGACGTCCGCGCCCTCCCCGATCGCGTCGCGCAACGCGCTGAGCGCATCGGTCACCGCCGACGGCCACAGGTCGGAGAAGATCCCGTCGAAGCTGTGCGGATCCTGCGCCGGGTCACCGACGACGGAATGCGTCGGCAGCCTCAGCCACTCCGCGCCGGGGCCGGACCGGAAGACGAGCCGGTGCCCGTCGTCGCGCGGCGAGTGCATCCGGGGGTGCCAGAGCACCGGTCCGTGGGTGTCCGCGAGCGTCAGCACCCCGCCCTCGGTGGCGATGGCCACGCGATGCCAGAAGAGCGCGTGGTTGTCCCGGTCCCCCGGATGGATCTGGTTCTGCACGCGCAGTGTCAAAGGCGCTCCGGCCAGGGCGCCGTGCAGCGTCCGCACCGGCACCCGTCCGTCGGACGCGGCGAACACCTCGTCCCCGACGGCCGCGACGTCCCCGAGGTGCCACGGGCGCAGGCCGCCGAGCGCCCTGCCCAGAATGTCGATCAAGGGGGCCAGTACGTGCACCGGGGACGCCGCGTCGACGTACAACACCTTCTGCCGGTCGCGGAGTCGGCGTGCCGCTTCGAGGAAGACACGCACGGGCTCCACGTGGACGTAATGGGTGTTGACGCGGTACTGCAGCTTCCGTTTCCTGGCGACGCGCAGGGTGTCCGACAGCTCGTCCGGATGCAGGGGGTGCTCCTGGAGCACATGCACCCCCCGGTGCAGGAGCGCCTGGCTCAGTTCGGTCCCGGGCCCTCCCATCACGGCTGACGGGACGACGACGCAGGCCACGTCGATGTCGTCCGGCAGCTCGTCGATGCCGGTCCAGCAGGGCACGCCGAGCCGCTCGGCGGTCTTCCGGGACTGGCCGCTCCCCTTGGCGAGGATGCCCGCCAGCGCGAAGTCCGGGTGCTCCCGTACGGCATCGATGTAGAACCGGCCGAAGTTGGTGCCGGCCACCACCGTCCGCAGCGGCCGGCCGGGAGAGGTGTTCACAGCTCACCGTCCTCGAAGTCGTCGCCCGCCTGCTCGCCGGTGTGGCCCTCGCCTTCGTAGACCGAGAAGTCCGCCGCCCCCGTGCGGGTCAGCTCGTCGATCGCCTCGGCGGGCTCCAGGACGTCCCCCGCGAAGTGCAGACCGGGCGGGACACGGCCGTTCCCGAGGGCGCGGACGGTGTGTGCGGCGACGGCCGCCGTCAGCCGGTAGCTGTCGTCCGTGCGCACCACGGCGGTGCGCCGCCGGTCCGGCCCCGACAGGGTGAGCACCAGGCGGTAGTAGGGCTCGGCACCCGCCAGGTCGATCTCGCCCGCCCGGATGATGCGCCGGACCAGTTCCTCCCGCTGCTCGGGCGTGTCGACGGGCAGGGTCGGGAGCGCGGTGAACAGGGCGCGCACCTGGCTGCCCGGGAAGACGTTGTACCACTCGGCCTCGGCCAGGCCGGTGGCGCGCGCGCCGCGTTCCATCTCCGCGGTCAGCAGCGGCTGCAGGGCGACGCGTTGCGGGTAGTGCGGCACCTCGGCGTTCTCGTTCACGCGCAACGCGCGCGGGACACGCCGGCCGTTGCGCCAGGCCGCCAGCGGATGCCCGTAGGGCTCGCCGCCCGCGCCGCCGACGTCCAGCGAGAGCAGGATGTCGGCGGCCACGGTCGCGGTGGCGCGTTCCAGTCCGCCGGCGTAGGCGACCAGGCGCGTCGCACGCGTCGCGTCCCGCTCGGCCAGTTCCGTCAGCCGCCGGTGGACCAGGAGGGAGAGGCCGGGCACGGTGCCGGCCGACAGCACGGCGGTACGGCCGGCCGGCACCGCCCCGGTGGCGGTGAGCGCCTCGTGCACCGGGTCGTCACCGAGGACGTCGACGTAGTCGGCACCCGCCGCGAGGGCGGCCCGGGCCACCGTGTCCTTCAGCGCGTAGCTGGGCCCGGCGCAGTTCACGACCACGCGGCAGCCCGCGCAGAACTCGGCGAGCGAGGCGGCGTCCAGCGCGTCCACCGCGCGGGTCTCCACGTCGGCCCGGTCCGTCTCCACGCGGATCGCCTCGGGCCTGCGGGCGCCCAGACGCAGCGGCCCGTCGCCCGCTCGCGCCAGGGCGGCGGCGGCGTGGTGCCCCACCGCCCCGGACGCTCCCAGAATGCCGATCACGCTTCCATCCCTTCGATGATCTCGCGCAGATGCCCGAAGACGGTCGGCACGTTGTCGCCGGTCATGCAGGTGAAGTGCTCGCCCGGGATCTCGCGGCTCTCCAGGTCGCCGAGGCAGATCTTCGCCCAGTGGTCGGTGATGGTGTCCGCGCTGCCGGGGAAGGGGTACGCGCCGTTGTGCCGCAGGAAGGTGATGTCGCCCGCGTACGGTTCGGCCCGGTGCCGGCTCAGCGCGTACGTGCTCTGCTGGTAGGTGCGCAGCGCGCGCAGCAGGCCCTCGGGCTGGTAGGTGCCCTCCAGGGCGGGAGGCAGCGCCTCGCACATCCTGGTGACGCGGGCCATGCGCGGCAGCGACTCGAGGTCCGTGAACGCCTCGGCGATGTCCGCGTACTCCCCGTCGAGGTCGGCGAGTGCCCCGTCGACGATCGCGTCGGGCGAGCGCTCGAGTACGGCGCCGACCGCGGCGCCCACCCGGTCGGAGTCGGCCGGGAACCCGATGTGGGCGTGGTCCATGCCCATCATCAGGGAGAACGAGTACTCGGAGAGCAGTTCGTCGTCGATCCGGAAGGTCGGGCTGTGACTGCTGATGACGGTGAGGCTGCGTACCTCCGCACCGGCCTCCGTCAGCCCGCGCGCCACCTCGGTGGCGATGACGCCGCCCACGCAGTAGCCGACGACGTCGAAGGACGTGTGTCCGGCGTCGAGCAGGGCACGCACGTAGCGCGCGGCGAGCCGGTCGATCAGTCCGTTCGGGTCGGCGTTGAGGAACGTGTCCAGCTCCGGGATCTCCAGGCCGACCAGTCCGTTGCGGCCGGCCGTCCGGTTGCGGATCTCGGTGATGAGCGGCCGGTAGGGCAGGAGCGTGCCGGTGCCGGCGTGCACCAGGACGGTCACCGGCCGTGACGGGGGCGTCTCGACCAGCGTGACGATCGGGGACACCTCGTTCCCCTCGCTCCGCTGGTCCGCCGAGACGTCACGCAGGTAATCGGCCAGTCCGGCGACCGTGGGCCGGCGCAGCAGGTGCCGGAGGACGACCTCCCACTCCAGGTCCCACTCGCCGTCCAGGCCGTCGAGTCCGTCCCTGAGCCTGCCGACGATGCGTGCCACGAGCAGGGAGTCCCCGCCGAGGTCGAACAGGTCGTCGTCACGGCCGACCTCGTCCAGCTCCAGCAGTTCGGCCCACAGGGCCGCGATGGCCTGTTCCAGCTCGTCCCGGGGCCGGCTCGATGCGGGCGCGTCGGCCTGCCGGTCGGTCTGCGCGGCCCAGGTCTCGAGCTTGGCGCGGTCCAGCTTGCCGTTCGCGGTCTTCGGCAACCGATCGAGTATCTGCCACCGGGTCGGCACCGAGTACTCGGGCAGCAGTTCCGCGCAGCCGCTGCTCAGCTCCGTCACCGCGACCGGTGCCCGTGTCGGCTTGGGCTGCACGAAGTACAGCCGCCGGCCGTAGGTGGCGGCCTCCTCCGGTCCGGCGGGGAACTCGGCGGCGATACGGCTGTCTTGCGCACCGAGCAGCGCGGCCCACTGTCCGGCGGTCAGGAAGGACTGCTCGTTCGCCGCGCGGACGTCGGCGAACGGTCCCGCGTGCTCGGGGAGGAACTCGGTGGAGATCCGCAGGGCGTGGTCGTCGTCGCCGGCGTTCTGCAGCAGGACGAGCCAGCCGCCCGCCGCGACCAGTGAGTTCAGCCGGGCGAGGGCCGCCTCGGCGTCCGGGACGTTGTCGAGCACCCCGACGCAGATCAGCACGTCCACGGAGTGGGGCAGGAAGCCCTGCTCGCGGGGGTCCTCCGCCGGGTCGAAGGAGGCGCACCGGACCCGCGGGTCGTCCGCGAAGCGCTGTTCGACCCGGGAGCGGTGCCGGGAGGACGGATCGGTGGCCAGGTAGTCGAAGGTGGTGTCTCCCAGGGCGGGCACGAGCTCGGTCACGGCGCCGCCGCCGCGCAGGCCGACCTCCATCACGCGCAGGGGGGTGCCCTCCGGGTGGTTGCGGGCCATCTCCGTGACGCCGGCCACGAGCACCCGGTGCAGGGCGTGGGCCGCGGGGTTGCTCCTGTAGGCGGCGTCGAGCGCGTCGGCCGAGGCGCCGGAGAACGGCAGGTCCACCGGGTCGGCCCGGCCGGTGAGCAGGGACGGCAGGACGCGCGCGCAGTTGCGGACCATGGCGAACAGCTCGGGGCTCCACTCCGCCTCCCGTTCGCGTGCGGCCGCGTCCTCCCACGCCTGCTCGGTGGCGCCGGGGGCGGGGACGGACAGGTCCCGGTAACCGCCGGCGTCCTCCTTGAGCCTGCCCGCCGCCACCAGACCGCGCAGCCAGCGGCGGACCAGGCGGTGGTGCGCCGGGGCGACCTCCAGTGCCTCGCAGATCCGGTCGGCCGTCAGGGGCTCTTCCGGTCCGGCGAACGCGGGGGCGAGCGTCTCGCACATGGCGGACAGCGCGGCGGCGTTCAGTGCCGTGCGGAAGGCCGTGAGCGCGGGCAGGTCGACACCCTCGGCCGCGTCCCGCACGGCCCGCTCGAAGGCGTCCCGGAGCGAGGCCGGCACCGGCAGCGGTTCGCTGAGGTGGGCGGGCTCGACGAAGGCGGCGAGCGTACGGGGGGTCGTCTGGCCGGCGTCGCCGCGACCGCCCGCCACGACGACGGCCGCCGCGCCGACGGAGGGGAGGGATTCGACAGCCGCCTGGATCTCACCGAGCTCGATCCGGTAGCCGCGGATCTTCACCTGGGTGTCCGCCCGGCCCTGGAACTCGATGACGCCGTCCGGGTGGTAGCGCCCGAGGTCGCCGGTGCGGTACAGCCGCTCGCCGGTGACCGGGTGCTGGACGAACGCCGCCGCGGTGCGCTCCGCGTCGCCGAAGTATCCCTGGGCCAGGCCGATCCCACCGATGTACAGGTCGCCGGTGACCAGGTCCGGGCGGGGCCGCAGGGCGGAGTCGAGGACGTGGAAGGTCTGGTTGGCCAGTGGCTTGCCGTACGGAATGCTGCGCCGGGAGCGGTCGGTGACGGAGACCGGGTGGTGGATGGACCAGATGGATGCCTCGGTGGCGCCGCCCAGGCTGTGCACCTCGGCGGCGGGGGCCCAGCGCCGGACCGCCTCCGGGAGGCTGACGGGAATCCAGTCCCCGGAGAGCATCATGAGCCGTATGGAGGGCAGCGGCGGGTCGTCGGAGCGCAGGTAGTCGTGGAGCATCTGGAGCTGCCCGGGCACCGAGTTCCAGACGGTGACGTCCTCCCGCCTGATCGTCTCGGCCCAGCTGGAGGGGTCGCCCCGGCGCTCGGGGTGGGGCATCACCACGGTCGCGCCCACGGACAGCGGGCCGAACAGGTCATAGACGGACAGGTCGAAGCCGAGCTGGGCCAGGGCGAAGACACGGTCGTCCGCCGTGACCGCGAACCGGCGGTTGATGTCGACGACGGTGTTCAGCGCGGCGGCGTGGCTGATCATCACGCCCTTCGGCGCGCCCGTCGAGCCCGAGGTGTAGATGACGTAGGCCAGGGAGTCGGGGTCGGCCCGTGTCTCGGGTGCGGCGGCCTCGCTGCCGGGGAGGGCGTCCACCGCGATGACCGGGACGCCGTCCGGCCGGTCGCCGTCGGCCAGCCAGGACTGGGTGAGGACGGCCCTCGCCTCGGCGTCGGCCAGGATCGCGTCGCGGCGCCGGGGCGGCTGTGTGGTGTCCAGCGGCAGGTAGGCGGCACCGGCCATGAGCACACCGAGGACGCCGGCCGCCTGCTCCCAGCCCTTGTCCATCGTGATCGCCACGATCTGCCCGGGGGTGACGCCTCTCGTCGTCAGGGCCCGGGCGACGCCGGTGGCCCGCGCGACCAGCTCGCGGTAGGTGACCTGGCGGTCCTGGTCCAGGACCGCCACGCGGTCCGGGGTACGGCGTGCGGTGTCGAGCACGGCCTCGTGCAGCAGGGCCCGGGGAACCGGAGCACCGGTGTCGTTCACGCGTGCGCGCACGGCACGGGTGTGCTCGGGAAGGTCGATCTCCGCGGGTGCGGACCAGCTGCCGGGGTCCTGGGCCAGGCGGTGCATGAGGGCGGTGAAGGCGTCGAACAGGTCGTCGGCGGTGCCCTCCGCGAGGACGCCTTCCCGTACGTCCCAGCTCAGCGCGAGGCCGTCGCCGCGCTCCATCACCTGGCAGTCGATCCAGACCTGGGGCGTCTGCGTCTGGGCGTGCCGGACCACGGCCTCCGGCTGCCGCATGGTGGCGGAGCCGAGGGTGCTGGTGAACACGACCGGCATGAGGAGGGTCTGGGCCTCGCGGAGCCGGGCCATCTCGGTCAGCACCTGGCTGCCCGTGAACAGCGAGTGGGCCAGGTCCTCCAGCAGGTTCGAGCTCACGGTGCGGACGCGGTCGGCGAAGGCCTGCCGCTCCCGCAGGTCCACGGCGAGCAGTTCGACGGCGGTGAAGTCGCCCACCAGCCGGTCGACGTCCTCGTGCAGCGGAAGCCGGGTGAAGGTGGGGAGGTTGAGCATGAACTCCGGGTTGCGGCTCCACCGGCCGATCACTTCGGCGAAGGCGGTCAGGGCCGCGGCGGACGTGGGGATCCCCAGCGCCGCGGCGTTGGCCTCGAACGCCTTGCGCTGCTCGGCGCTCATCACGGTCTCGTACCGGCGGAAGGGGCCGAGGGTCCCGGTGCCGTCCGCGAGCGGCAGCTCCGGAGGGCCCGGCAGATCGGGAAGGCGCCGCAGCCAGTAGTCGCGGTGCCGGTTGTACTCACTGGTGAGCGTCTGCCGGCGGCGCGCCAGCACGTAGTCGCGGAACCGGGCGTTCAGCGGCGCCAGTCGCCGGCCGTGGTACACGTCCTCCAGCTCCGCGAGGACGATCAGGAGGCTGGCGTAGTCCACGACGAGCTGGTCGATGGACAGGTGCAGCAGCAGTGCGTCGTCACAGCGGGTCATCCGGAGCTCGAAGAGCGGCGGCCGGTCGGTGGGCGGCACCCGTGCGGCCAGTTCGTCCCGGACGTCCGCCACTCGGCGCTCCACGTCCGCCGCCGGGGCTCCCCTCATGTCCTCGACGGGGATCGGCGTCTCGGGGATGCCGGGCAGCACCTCCTGGGAACCGTCCGGGTGTACGACGGCCCGCAGCATGTCGTGCCGTTCCACGATCGCCCACCAGGCCTCATTGAGCCGGTCCGGATCGGTGTCGGCGGGGTAGGCGAGTTCGGTGTAGACGTGGCAGGCGACGCCGCCGTAGCCGTAGGCACTGCCGCGGCCGACCAGGTACGCGCCCTGGATGTCGGTCAGCGGGAACGGCTGGTGTGCGGCGTCGGGGTCGGGAACGAGGCGGGTGGCCTGCGCCCGTTCGGACAGGTGGGCCAGCACGTCCTCACGACGCGAACGCAGCAGCGCGCGCCGCTCCTCGGTGAGTGCGCCCTGGGGGGCGCGGAAGCGCAGCTTGCCGTCCTCCTCCCAGAGCCGGATGCCGTGCCGCTCCAGGTCCGCGACGATGTCCTGCGCTTTCATATCTCTCCACTTTCTTCGAACTCATCGGTGACCTGCATGCTCTCGATGCGCGCTGCCAGGTCTGCCAGGGTCGACGCTGCCAGGAAGGCACGCACGGGTACGTCCGTGCCGAAGAACTCGTTGACGGCTCCGACGAGGCGCAGCGCCGTGAGGCTGTCGCCGCCCTCGCTGAAGAAGTTCGCGTTGCGGTCGTGTACTCCGGTGCCGAGGAGGTCGGACCAGATGGCCGCGATACGGCGCTCGACCTCGCCCTTCGGTGGCCCCCCGGCCTCGGTCTCCGAGGCGACGGAGGCCGCGAGCGCGGTCCGGTCGATGTCTCCGTCGTGGGCGACGGGCAACTGGTCGAGCGTGTCGACGAACGTGAAGCGGCCGGGTGTGGCGTGCGCCGGGAGGAGTCTCTCCAGGTGCTCGGGGACACCCGTCGGCCGCTCGCCCACCGGGACGATCACCGCGTGCAGCCTGCGGTCGTCCTCCGCTCCGGTGACGAGGACCACCGCGCGGGCGATTCCCGGGTGCGTCTCGAGGGCTGTCTCGACCTCGTCCGGTTCGACGCGCCGGCCACCGATCCGGGTCGGCCGCCCGGAGCGTCCGGTCAGGTCGAGCGTTCCGTCCGGCCGGTGGCGCGCCCGGCTCCCGGTGCGGTACCAGCGTGTCCCGTCCTGTTCGACGATCCGGCTGATGTGTGCGTTCCCGGCCTGCTCCGTGATCCCCTCGTCGCTGATCCACAGTTCGCCGCCGACCCAGTCCGGACGGTCCCGCCCGGCGGTGTCGACCACGCGGTGCCGCCGGCCGGCGAGCGGCAGGCCGGACGGCATGGGCGTCGCATCGGCGGGAGCCGCCGCGGGCGGCTCGTGCACGCCGGCCCACAGGGCCGTGCCGGGCACGGTGCTGAGCGAGACGAACCGGCATCCCTGGCCTACCAGGTCGCGCAGCCTGCGCGGCAGGTCGTGGCCCACTCGGCCGCCCGAGACCATCGCCAGGCGAAGCCGGGCGGGAATGCGGACTCCGGCCGCCGGCGAACCCGCCTCGGTGAGGAGCCGGTCCAGCAGGAACGGAGTGCTGTTCCACACCGTGACGTCGTGTCGGACCGCGAGCCGCGCCAGCGCGGCGATGTCGGCGCGATCGGCGGTGCCGGGCAGTACGAGTGTCGCGCCGGCGCCGAGCAGACCGAAGACGTCGAACACGGAGCGCACGGTGTCCGGTTCGGACAGCGCGATCCCTCGGTCCCCCTCGCCCACCGAGTACCGCGCCCGGATGTCCGTCAGTGTGCCCCGCACCGCCGCGTGGCTGAAGGTCAGCGGGCCGTGTTCGGTGAGGCGGACGTGAGCGGGAGTGCCGGGGTCACCGCGGAACGGTTCGGCCGGAGTGGCTGACGCCATGACGTCGGAGACGGTGACCGTTCGTACCCCCCCGATGTCGGCGCCGGGCGTCCCGGTGACCACGAGGGCGGCCCCCGCCGCCTTGCAGTGCTCCGCTGCGACGTCGGCGTCCGGTGCGGGCCGCAGCGGCAGATACGCGGCGCCCGCGGTCAGGGTTCCGAGGGCCGCGACGATCTGGTCGGCTCCGCCGGGCAGCAGGAGCGCCACCGTGTCGCCGGGGCGGACACCCTGGTGGGCCAGTCCTCCCGCCATCAGGGTGGCGCGCTCCGCGAGTCGGCCGTACGTGAGGGCGTCGCCGTCCGGCAGGAGGAGTGCCGTACGGTCCGGGTCGGCCTCGGCCCAGTGGAACACGTCCTCGTGCAGGAGGCCGGGGGGAACGGGACCGGGCGCGAGGGCGATCCGTTCCCGCGCTTCCTTCTGCTCGGGCGGCAGCGCGGCGGGGAGCGGACCGTGCCGCCAGTCCTCGTCGGCCAGCCGGTCGAGCATGCGGCAGTAGGAGTCGAACATGGCGTCCAGTACGCCCGGGCGGAACAGTTCCTCGATGGCGTCCCAGCTCACCAGGATGCCGCCGGAGGACTCCGTCACCTGGTTGTCGAGCATGACCTGCGGCGTCTGCGAGATGCCGAAGACCTTGGCCGGGAAGGCCCCGCTCAGGTCCTTGGTCGCCCGGTCGCCCACGCCCACCGTGCTGCTGAAGACCACGGGCATGGCGGCCTCCACCGTGCCCGTGCGCCGGGCGAGCTCCTGCATGAGCCAGATCGCGGACGCCTCCCTGTGGTCCAGGTCCTCGCCCATGACCTGCTGGAGGCGGTGCGCGGCGTCGAGCCAGCTCTCGCCGGGCCGGGGCTTGTGGCCGATCAGCGACACCGACGTGAAGTCGCCGACCAGGCGGTTGATGTGGGGGTGCACCGGCAGCCTGTTGAACAGGGTCAGGTTCACGGTGACCCCGTCCTGGTCGCTCCAGGCCGCCAGGACCTCCACGTAAGCGATCAGCAGGACCACCGAGGGGGTCAGCCCGTGCTGCCGGGCCCGCTCCCTCAGCGTCTCCCACCGGTCGGCCGCCAGCGGCCGGCTGCGGCGGGTGAACCAGGGGCGGGCCACCGCGGCCGGGTCGCCGGCGAGCGGCAGCTCGGGGGCGGGCGGCAGCTCGTCCAGCCTGCGCAGCCAGTACGCACGGGCCCGCTCGACGTCGTCCTTCTCCGGGACGACGTCGAGGACGTAGTCCCGGAAGGAGATGTCGATGGCGGGCAGTTCGGTGTCCGGGTCGGCGTGGAGTGCGTCCAGTTCGGCGTAGAGGGCCATGATGGAGGCACCGTCGAGGACGATGTAGTCGAGTCCGACGGCCAGCCGGGTCCGCGTGCGGCCGTCGCTCGGGTAGCGCACGGCCCGGATGTCGAAGAGGGGCCACCGGGTGGGGTCCAGGCGCCGGTGGGACGACTCGGCGCGCAGTCTGTCCAGCACGGCGGGCGCCTCGTCCTCCGTGCCGACCTCGGTGACCGGGATGGTGAAGCGGGGCACGTCGCGCAGGATCCGTTGCCGGCCTTCGTGGTCGAAGACCGCGCGGAGCATCTCGTGGCGCTGGATCAGCGTCTGCCAGGCACGTTCGATGCGGGCCAGGTCGACGTCGACGCCGTCGAACTCGCTGTAGTGGTAGGTGCCCACGCCGCCGAGCGGCAACCGGTCGTCGCGGCCGATCCAGAAGGCGCGCTGCACGTCGGTGGGCGGGAACGGCTCGTGCCGGTGGGCGACGTCGCCGGTGCCCAGGGTCGTGGCACGGTGCTTCTGCCGGGTGAGGGTCGCGGCGAAGTCGGCCAGCCTGGGGCGGGTGAACAGCTGCGCGACGCGCGCCCCGCCGACGTCACGGGTGCGCAGAGCGGCGATCACCCGGGTGGCCAGCAGGGAGTCCCCGCCGAGTGCGAAGAAGTCGTCGTCGCGCCCGATGTCGGAAGCGCCGAGGAGCTCGGACCAGACCTGGGCGAGGGTGGTCTCCGCCCAGCCCATGGGCGGCTCGCCACGTCCGTGTCCGGAGGCCGCCGCTCCCGCCTCCACCAGCGCCGCGGCCTTCTTGCGGTCGGGCTTGCCGTTGGCCGTCAGCGGGAGGGCGTCGACGATCTCGATGCGGGAGGGGACCATGTAGGCGGGAAGCCGCTGCGTGAGGCTGTCCCGCAGGTCGGTCTCGGTGGGCTTCTCCGTCGGGGTGCCGGCGGCGACGAGGGCCAGCTGGGCCGGCTGACCGGTCACCAGGGCCACGCAGCCGGAGACGTCGGACCGGCCGGCGGCCGCGGCTTCCACCTCACCGAGTTCGATGCGGTGTCCGCGCAGCTTGACCTGGTGGTCCACACGGCCGAGGAACTCCAGCACGCCGTCGGAGCGGTACCGGGCGCGGTCCCCGGTCCGGTACCAGCGCCTGCCGCCGTGCAGGACGAACTTCTCGGCGGTGCGGTCGGGGTCGCCGCGATAGCCCTCGGCCAGCCCGGCGCCGCTCATCCACAGCTCTCCCGCGACCCAGTCCGGACAGTCCCTGCCCCGTGCGTCGACCACACGGGCCCGCATGTTGGGCAGGGGGACGCCCCAGGGGATGGAAGCCCAGCCCGGGTCGACCTCGTCGACCTCGAAGACCGTCGAGTGCACCGCGGCCTCGGTCATGCCGCCCAGCGCGACGAACCGCGCCTCGGGTACCAGGGCGTGCAGGCGTCCCGGGAGGTCCATGCCCACCCAGTCACCGCCGAGCAGGACCAGCCGCAGCGTGTCGCCCAGTCCCTCGGGATCGGCCTCGGCCGCGGTGAGGGTCATGTCGAGCAGGGCGGGGACGCAGTTGACCAGAGTGATCCGGTGCTCACGCATCAGTCGGATCCAGTGCTGCGGGTCGCGCCCGGCCGCCTCGTCGATCAGGACGACCGAGCCACCCGCCGACAGCGGTCCGAACAGGTCGTAGACCGCCATGTCGAAGTCCAGCTCGGCCAGGGCCAGTCCGCGGTCGGACGGCTGCACACCGAAGCGCGCGTTGATCGCGGCGAGGGTGTTCATCGCGGCGCCGTGGGAGACGTCCACTCCCTTCGGGGTGCCCGTGGACCCGGAGGTGAAGATCGTGTAGGCGACCGACGAGACAGGCTGGTCCAGCACCGGGGGCGCGGGCCGCAGGGCGTCGGCCGCGTCGAGGGTGAGGACGCGGGGCGAGCTGCCGTCGGCCCGGGCGGGCAGCTCCACCGCGTCGGGCACGTCGGTCAGCACCGCCGTCGCCGCGGCGGCCTCCAGGACGCGCGCCGCGCGCTCGGCGGGCTGGTGTACACCGACGGGAACGTAGGTCGCGCCGGCCCCCAGCACGCCGAGCACCGCCGCGACCTGACCGGCCCCCCTGGTGAGACGCACCGCGACCGAGTCACCCCGCCGGACACCGGCGTCGGTGAGCAGCGCGGTGACGCGCCCGGCCCAGGTCCGCAGCTCCTGGTACGTGAGGGGGCGGCCCGTCCCGTCGATGAGCGCCACCCGGTCGGGCTGTGCGGACGCGGCCCGGTGGAACCCCTCGTGCAGCCGCTCGGTCACGTCGGGCGCGTCGGTGTCGTTGACGCGCCCGCGGACACGGGCCTGTTCGGTCGGCAGCTGGGTCCCTACGGGGCGGGCCCACGCGTCCTCGTCGTCGAGCAGGGTCTCGAGCAGGTTCCGGTAGGCGTCGAAGGCCGCGGCGGGCACGCCGGGCGCGAACAGTTCCTCCCTGACGTCCCAGTTGAGCAGGAGACCGCCGTCCAGCTCGGTCACCTGTGCGTCCAGCCACACCTGGGGGCCCTGGGAGATGATCCAGGAAGGCTCGCCGAAGGTCTCCCGCACGGCACGGTCGTAGACCTCTCCGAGGCCGAGGGCGCTGGTGTACACGACGGGCGCGAGGACGGGCGTTCCCCCCGCGGCGCGGGAGAGGTCCCGCAGGACCTCGACGCCCGAGTACGAGCCGCGCGCGATGGTTCTGCGCAGCTCCGCCTGGATGCTCCGTGCCGAGTCGGCGAACGGACGCTCGGTGGCGAGGTCGACGTCCAGCAGGACGGAACTGCTGAAGTCGCCGATCAGCAGTTCGGTGCCGGGCCGGCTCAGGTCCCGGTCGAACAGCGGGAGGTTGAGCAGGAACCTCGGCTCGGCGCTCCAGGCGGCGAGCACCTCGGCGAACGCCGCGGCCAGCACCGCCGTCGGAGTCACTCGGTGCTGCCTGGCCCGCTCGAGCAGGACGCGCTTGCGCCGGGCCGTCAGGTGATGGTGCAGGCGAACGGTCCGGTGGTACCGCGGCGCGGCGGATTCCGAGCCGAGCGGGTCGATGACCGTGGGCAGTTGAGGCGGAGCGCTCAGTCCGTCCAGCCGCTCGCGCCACCAGTCGCGCGCCGCGGCCACTTCGGCCTTCCTGCGCGCCCGGCTCTCCCGCAGATAGTCCCGGTAGCTGTGGCCGATGTCCGGCAGCGGGGTGTCCGGATCGTCGTAGAGGTGCTGGAGGTCCGCCAGGAGGACGCGCATGCTGGCGGCGTCGGCGCCGACCATGTCGAGATCGATGTGGAGGCGGGTCCGGTTGCCGGGCAGCAGACTGAGCGCGACGTCGAACACCTCGCCCTGCTCGACGTCCATGCGCCGGTGGGTGTAGCGGTCCCGCAACCGGTCGAGCGCCTCGGCGCAGCCGTCGGCCGGCTCCTGGGTGAAGTCGTGCACCGTGACGGCTGGTTGTACGGGTTCGGCGAGAATCCGCTGCCGACCGTCGTCGAGCACCTTGACCCGCAGCATCTCGTGACGTCGGCGCAGTTCGGTCACGGCGGCGGCGAGACGCTCGGGGTCGAGGCCGGTTCCGTCGAGTTCGGCGTAGAAGTGCGCTCCGACGCCGCCGAGGGGCTGGTCGTCCTGGCGTCCGATCCAGTAGGCGTGCTGCATGACGGCCAGCGGGAACGCACCGTCCGAGGGCGTCTCGTCCCGCCTCTGCGCGTCCGCTTCGGGCGGGTCGGTCCGTGTCGGCTCCGGGGTGTCCGGCTCGTCCGACGGCGCCGTGGCCGGGGCGGTGCTCAGAATGGCCAGCCATTCCCGCAGCGTCGCCGCCTCGGCGAGCTGCTCGTAACCGACCCCGATGCCCTGACGGCGCCAGTCGGCCGTGAGCCGGATGAGCCCCAGGGAGTCGAGCCCGAGCTCGAACGGGTCGGCGTCGAGTGTCACTTCCGTGCGGGGGACGTCCACGGCGGCGGCCACCGCCGCGAGCACCTCCGAGTCCCCCAGTTCCGCTCGTCCCGGTGCAGGCGCTTCGCTCACGAGTTCCGGTTCCTCCCTCATCACACCGCCGCATTCTCAAATGACAATCATATTCACTTAGCCTAGCCTAGACGCTTGTTGACGTTTGCACCAGCCGCAACTTCCGTACCTTGGAGGACATATGGGCACGACTTCGGTCCACGGAGCACTGGCCGGCACACCGGACTGGCCCGGCTGGCCACCCGAGGCCGCGCAGCGCTACCGTGACGCCGGCCATTGGCGGGACGAGGTCTTCGGCGACCTCCCGGCCCGGCAGGCGTCGGCGTGCCCGCAGGCCGTGGCCCTGGTCGACGGCGACCGCCGCTGGACCTACTCGGCGCTCGAGGCCGACGTCGAGGTCCTGCACCGGTCCCTGCACCGTCTCGGACTGCGCCGGGGCGACCGGGTCATCGTGCAGCTGCCCAACCGCGCGGAGTTCGTGCTGCTGTGGTTCGCCCTGCAGCGGCTCGGCGCCGTGCCGGTCCATGCCCTGCCCGGACACCGTCGCCACGAGATCGCCCACCTCGCCCGGATCACCGAGGCGGTCGCCTACGTGATCCCCGACCGGCATGCCCGCTTCGACCACCGTTCGTTGGCCGCGGACCTGGGCGCCGACCATCCGTCGCTGCGGCACACGATCGTCGTCGGTGACACGGGAGGCCACACCGGCTTCGTCCCCTACGAGACGTTGCTCGATCCGCAGGCGCCCGCCGTCACACCCCCGGAGCCGCCCGTCGCTCCCGGGGACCTGGCGCTGCTCCTGCTGTCCGGAGGCACCACCGGCACGCCCAAGCTCATCCCGCGGACGCATCAGGACTACGCCTACAACGCGCGGGCCGCGGCCGAGGTGTGTCGGCTCGACGCGGACTCGGTCTACCTCGCCGTCCTGCCGATCGCCTTCAACTTCACGATGAGCTGCCCCGGTGTCCTGGGCACACTGCAGGCCGGCGGGACCGTGGTGCTCTCCCCCAGTCCCAGCCCCGGCACCGCTCTCGAGCTGATCGAGCGCGAGAGGGTCACCATCACCGCCGTCAACCCGCCGCTGGTGCCTTACTGGCTGCGCGAGTTCGAGGACGGCCGTCGCGACCTCTCCAGCCTCGCCGTCCTGCAGGTCGGTGCCGCGCGACTGGCCGACGACCTCGCGCGCCGCATCGGGCCGACGCTCGGATGCCGGCTGCAGCAGGTGTTCGGAATGGCGGAGGGCCTGCTCAACCTGACCGCCCTCGACGACCCGGACGACATCGTCTGCTCCACCCAGGGCCGCCCGGTCTCACCGGCGGACGAGATCCTCGTCGTCGATCAGGACGGCGCGGCCGTACCCGACGGCCACGTCGGCGAACTGCTGACGCGAGGCCCGTACACACTGCGCGGGTACTACCGCTCCCCCGAACTGGCGCGGACACACTTCACCGAGGACGGCTTCTACCGCACCGGCGATCTCGTCCGGCGGCTCCCCACCGGACACCTCAGCGTGGTCGGCCGCGTCAAGGAGCAGATCAACCGAGGTGGCGAGAAGATCGACGCCACCGAGGTCGAGGAGCACCTGCTCGCCCACCCCGGCATCGACTCCGCGGCACTCGTGGCCGCGCCGGATCCCGAACTCGGCGAACGCTCCGTGGCGTTCGTCGTGTGCGCGGGCCCGGCGCCCGGCACCCGAGAACTGGCTTCCTTCCTCCGTGAACGCGGTCTGGCCGCCTACAAGGCACCGGACCGGGTGAAGGTGATCGAGCGGATGCCCCTGACCCCTGTGGGGAAGACGGACAAGAACGCGCTGCGGGGGATGGCACGACGTGAGGACGGGCAGGCCTGATGGCGCCCGCCGAGCTGCCCGGTCCGACGGTGCTCGGTCCGACGATGTCCCGTCCGGCGGTGTCCGGACGGGCGGAGAGGAGGCCCGGTGCGCATATCCGTCGACCGTGATCTCTGCGTAGGTGCCGGACAGTGCGTGCTGTCCGCCGAGGACGTGTTCGACCAGGATCGGCACGACGGGCTCGTCGTGCTCCGGACACCCTCTCCCTCGCCTGCGGAGTCGGACGCCGTCCGCGACGCGGTGGACCGGTGTCCCGCAGGGGCCATCACGCTGCACGAGGGGTGACCTGCTCCGGGGCGAGCGGCGCGGTGGAGCGGAGGTGACAGCCGACGCCACGCCGCGCGCCTTCTCCCCGTACGCCCGGCTCTCGGTCCGGTCCGGACCGAGAGCCGCTTCCCACGTCCGCCGGCGCCCCGGTACGGCTCAGCCCCCGGAGACACCCTGATCACCTCGGTGGACGCAGGTGCCTGGCCGGAGGCGTGAGGGTGCCGTCCACCAACGCGAGGCATCGGTCCGCCGTGGCGGCGACGGCCCCGCTGTGCGTGATGAGGAGCACGGCGAGCCCCCGTTCCTCTCGCAGTGTCGCCAGCATGCCGAGTACTTCCCGCTCGGTGGCGCCGTCGAGGGATGCGGTCACTTCGTCGCACAGCAGCACGCGCGGCCCGGCAGCGACGGCCCGCGCGAGGTTCGCCCGCTGACGTTCCCCTCCGCTCAGCTCGCCCGGGCGGCGGCCCGCCGCGCTCCGGGGAAGGGAGACCGCCCTGAGGAGCTCCGCGACCGGGGGCGGGACGAGACCACCGCGGACGGCTGCGCGACGGGCTCTCTCCAGGGCCTTGCCCACGGTCTCGCGTGGGTTGAGCGCGGCACGGCTGTCCTGGTCCACATGGGCCACCGAGAGCCGGTCGGCTGCCGATCTGCGGGCGACAGGCCACGGTTGGGGCGTGCCGTTCAACCAGAGGCGGCCGCCGCTCGGTTCCAGCGTGCCCGCCAACGCCCGGGCCAGCGTGGTCTTGCCCGCTCCGGAGGCGCCCATGACGGCCACGCACTCGCCGGCGTCCAGTGTCAGGTTCACATCCCTCAAGACGTGTTCCGCGCCCGGCCCTCCTCGGACGCCCTCTGCCCTCAGCACGCATGCCCTCTCCTCCACGGCACGCGCGTCGGGTGTCTCCTCGACCGGTCGCCGAGGGACGCTCGGGCCCACGGCGGCACCGCGGTGGGGGACGTCGGCATCGGTGAGTCTGCCGTGGGTCATGGCGACCCGACGGTGGGTGAGACGGTCGACCACGTCCATGTCATGACTCACCACCAGCATGGCGGCATGGCCGACGGTTGTGCGCAGGAGGTGGATCAGGTCCTCCGTCGTGCTCGGGTCGAGGCCGCTCGTCGGCTCGTCCAGGACGATCAGCTCCGCGCCGGCGGCCAGAGCCGAGGCCAGGGCCACTCGTTGGGCCTGGCCTCCGGAGATCTGGTGGGGGAAGGCTCGCGCCAAGTCCGCGGGCAGTCCCATCTGTTCGAGTGCGTCCCCGCGGAAGGACGCGAGCTCCGCACGTGCCACTCCGGACCGGCGGGCCGCACGGTCCAGGACCCATCCGACCCGGTGCTCGGCGGGCAGCGCGCTGGCGCAGTCCTGCGGCAGGTATGCGGCCAGTCGCCCACGCACCCGCCGTGCGCCGGCGGGCGAGAACGGGTCGTGGCCCGCGACCCGGACCGTCCCGCCGACGCGTGCCAGCCCCTGCCTCGTGTAGCCCAGCAGGGCGTGTGCCAGTGCCGTCTTGCCCGACCCCGACCGGCCGACCAGGCCGACCCGCTCGCCGGGCCGTATCGTCAGCGAGCAGTCGGAGAGCACCCTCCGCCCGGCGGACGACAGGCTCAGGCTCGCAACCTCCACCAGGTTCATGGCGCGGCGTTCCGTTCGTTTCGTGGTCGCCTGACGGGAGACGTGAGGCGGTCCGCGGCCAGGGTCGTCCCGAGCGCGAGAACGACCAGCAGCAGAGCCGGAGCCAGCACCGGCCACGGCTGGGCTCCCGCGCCCATCGCGTTCTCCCGGACCAACCGGCCCCAGTTGGCGGCCGGCGCCGGTGCGCCGAGGCCCAGGAAGCCGGCTGTCGCACAGAGCTGCGTGGCGGCGATGAAACGGAGGCCGGCCTCGGCCCACGCTTCGGAGGCGATGTTCGGCAGGATGTCGTGGCGGATGACCGCGAACCTGCTGTCCCCCCGTGCCAGCGCGGTGCGTACGTAAGACAGATCCGCCAGCCGGGCGGTGGCCGCGCCGATGACACGCACGGAGAACGGCAGGCTCACCAGGGTGGCGGCCACGAGTACGGCGAAGTCGCTGCCCGGCCTGCCCGCCGCGATCAGCAGCGTGATCAGGAGCGGAGGCACGGCCGCCAGTCCGTCCACGACGCGCAGCACGCCTTTGAGGGGGCCGCCCCGGGCCAGGCCCGCACAGGTACCGACGGCCAGCCCGACGATGCTGCCCAGCGCGGTCGCCGCCAACGCCTGGAGGACGAGAGTCCGCCCGCCGTGCGCCGTCCTGGCCAGCGCGTCGCGCCCCAGCACGTCGGTACCGAAGGGCCTCGACCAGCTCGCCGGTTCGAAAGGAACACCCACCCGTTCGGTCGGTGAGGGCAGCGGCAGCCACGGCCCGGCCAGGGCGACCACCGTCGTCAGGAGCAGAGCCGCCGTCAACAGCCGTCTGAGGAGCGTGCGTGTCATGGCGCACCCCGTTCGGCCCGACGCCACGACACGGGGCGGGACCGGACGTTCAGCAGTCCGGCCAGCAGATCACCCACGAACAGGATCAGCAGCGCGGCCCCCGCCAGGGCCAGCCCGAGCCCCTGCACCATCGCGACGTCCCGATAGGTGACGGCACGGGTCAGCTCGCTGCCCACACCCGGGTAGTTGAACAGCGTCTCGACGACGAGACTGCCGCCGAGCAGCCCCGCCGCCATCACGGCCAGCCCTTGGACACCGGGAGCGGCGGCCGCCGGCAGCACATAGGACCATGCCAACCGCACCCCCGACTCCCCGTCCAGCCGGGCCTGCTCGATCGCGGGGCTCTCGGCAACGCTGACCACAGCGGCGCGGACCAGGCGAGTCGCCACCCCGAGGCCCCCCAGGACCAGGCCGGCCACGGGCAGCACCAGCATGTCCGGATGCTGCCAGGGGGAATCCCCCGGCGGGAACATCGACACCGCCGGAAACAGCCCGCCCTGGTGGGCCAGCACCACGACCAGCCCGGTGGCCAGGAGGAACTCCGGCAGCGCGATCAGCGTCACCGTCATCGACGACAGCAGCCGGTCCCCGAGACGGCCGGCCCGGAGCCCGGCGACCAGCCCGAACGTCGTGGCGAGCACGGCGATGCCGGCCACCGCGAGGCCGACCAGCACCACCGAATTGCCGAACCGCGAGGCGAGCACCTCGGCCACCGGCCTGCCGGCGGCCGAGGAGCGGCCGAGGTCACCGGTCAGCGCGTCGCCCAGCCACGTCACGTAGCGCGTCACGGCCGGCTCGTCCAGACCCAGGCGTGCCCGGATCTCCGCCCGTTCGCTCTCGGTGGCGTCCGCGCCGGCGACGACCCCTGCCGCGTCCCCGGGCAACGCCTCGGTCGAGAAGAAGAGCACCGCCGACAGCAGCAGCATCATCGCGACGGCCGTCACGCCGCGGGCCAGCCCGAACCGGATCACGCGATCACGCCGAAGCGAGTTCGGCTGCCGAGAGGTCCGGGAACTGAAGCGATCGCACACCGCTCACCTTGTCGGTGTGGGCGTTCACGGTGGGGACGAAAACCGGAATGATCTCGTTGCCCTTCTCCCACAACAGGCCCTGCGCCTTGTGCGAGGCCGCCTCCCGGTCGCCCTCGGCCGGCGCGCTGCGAGCGGTGGCCACCAGTTTGTCGATGTCGGGGAAGGTTCCGGGGGTGTGATTGGCCTCGAAGGGCGCCGGCGGGTTGTACCCGGCGGCGAACGGGAGGCGCTGGTAGGCCTCGTAGTCGGCGAAGAGCTGCCCGGCCGGCAGTTCGTCCAGGCTCGCCTTCACCCCGACGGCCCGGAGGTTCTCCACGATCAGCGTGGCCGTCTCGACCATGCCGGGCAGTTCGGGACCGGCGGTCAGTTTGATCGACATCCCGTCGTGACCGGCCTCGCGCAGCAGCGCCTTCGCCTCATCGGGGTCGTAGGACCGCTGTTCCAGGCCCGTGTCATAGCTGGGGAAGCCGAGCGCCGGGACGTCGTTGCCGATCTCGGCGCGGCCGAAGTACACCGTGTCCACGATGGCCTGGCGGTCGACCGCGAGGCGGAACGCCCTGCGCACGCGCTCGTCCTTGAACGGCGCGTGCGACAGGTTCATCTCGAACCGCAGGTTCGACACGTACGGCGGCTCACCGGTGCTCACGGTGAGACCGCGGGTCTTCGCCAGGTCTCGCGCGCTGAAGGGCGAGACTCCGCTGACGAAGTCGGCCTGTCCCTCCCGAAGCGCGTTCACTCTCGCCTCGGCGTCGCCTATGGACAGCAGGTGGATCTCTTCCAGGTGCACATCGTCGCCGAAGTAGTCGGGGTTGCGGCGCAGCACCGTCTGCTGCCCGGGCTCGAACGCCTCGATCACGAACGGTCCGCAGGACGGCGTCTTCGGGGTGAACTCGGTGGTGCCGTCCTTGATGACCAGCATGCTCTGGCACAGCAGGAGGCGTCCGTCCGCGATCGGCTGCGCGGTGGGCAGGCGAAGGGTGCGCCGGTCGAGCTTGCGGGCGGAGGCGAGGTCGAAGTTGCGCCCGACGAGGCGGGTGAACGGCAGGCCCTCCAACTCGTCGGGCGCGCGCAGCGAGTGGAGCAGGTCGGAGGCGGTCACCGGAGATCCGTCGGTGAAGGTGACGGAGTCACGCAGCCGCAGAGTGTACGACGTGAGATCGTCACTGATCTCGATCGACTCCAGGATCCCGTAGCTGACGCCGTCCGGCTGCTCCGCGTCGATGGCCCCGAGAGGGGCGTGGACGAGCCGTGCCCGGACGAAGTCGAGGGCGGTCGGGCCGACGAAGTAGTTCAACGTCTCGCTCGACCCGCCTCCGGTGAAGGCCGCGCGCAACGTCGCACCCACGTCGTCGCCACCACCGTCCGAGGATGAGGAGCAGGCGGTCAGCAACCCGGAGATGCCTGCGGCGGTCAGGGCACCGAACCCGAGGAAGGCGCGACGGGGAATGTTACTCACAGTACGTCCTTGCTTGCGGAGAGAGGAGGCAGGGTGCCGGGCACGGGCTCGGCACGTAACCGTGGCGCCCCACGCCACATCATATGGAAACAATAATCGTTCTCAATAAGGTTGTACATGAAAACGATTCCCAACTAGGCTGCCGGTCATGGCGAATGTCGACGAGGCAGGACTGATCACGTACCTGAGGACCAACCGGGCGTTCATGGCGCCGGTCGTCGAGCAGGCCGTCGGCCTGCTCGACCTGAAAGGCCGTCACCGCATCCTCGATGTGGGCACGGGCGCGGGCGGCGGCCTGGTCGCCCTCGCACGTGCCGCCGGTGCACAGGCACGGGTCCTGGGCGTGGACCGCAACGAGAGCGCGCTCGCGCTGGCCCTCCGGCACGCGGAAGAGGAAGGCGTCCTCGGTCAGGTGCACACCGAGACCGCGGACCTGCTCCAGGTCGCCGCAAGGATCTCCGGGGAGGACCGTTTCGACGCGATCTGGGCGAGCGACGTCATCTGGCCGGGGAATGTCGAGGATCCCGCAACGGCGGTCGCGCGGCTGGCCGGAGCCTTGTCACCGGACGGCGTACTCGCGCTCTTCACGAGCAACTACTACAGCTCGACGTTCCTCCCCGGCCACGCCCGCCTGGAGCGGCAGCTCCTCACCGCCTCGGAGCTGGACTGGGGAATCCCCGCCGACGGCCCGGAGCACTACGCGCGGCACGTGCACTGGATGACCGCGGCCGGCCTGCACGACGTGCGGCTCCACGTCCTGCCCCGGATCGGTTTCCCCGCGGACGCGGACCCGACGGTCCGTCCCTACCTGGAGAAGGTCGTGTGGCCTCAACTGCTGGCGGGCGCCCGGACGCGGGGAAAGGACGCGGGGATGACGAAGGAGGACATCGCACGGGCCGAGGTCCTGCTGACCCCCGGACGTCCTGAGTACGTGGTCGACGAGCCGGGCTACTACCTGATTCATCCCACGCTGCTGGTGACCGGACGTCGCTGATCCCCTCGGCGCGCCATCCGCCGCCGGCATGGCGGAGCAGCCACTCTCATCGACCTCGCACGGGAAGGCACTTCCGCATGCCCAGGGCCACGGACGGCCTCGCCGAAGGCCTGCACACGCATATCGCGGAGCTGGACGCGGCCATCATCGAACTGGTCCGTCGGCGTACCGACATCTGTACACAGCTGACCACTCGACGCCGGGCCGCCGGAAGGCCGACGATCGAACTCGCCCGTGAGAACGACGTCCTGCAGCGATACAGCGAGGCGCTCGGGCGCCCCGGCATCTCACTGGCGATGCTCCTGACAGAACTGGGACGACGGTGACTTCCCGCCCGCGGGCCGGACTTCCAGACCCTCGAGACCTCCGCCGATGCGCCCTTGGCCGACCAGGGGCGCCGATGCCGGGAGGCGGATCATCACTCCTCACCAGCGTCGCAGATGGCGGCCGGGGCGAGCCGGCTGCGGACGGTCCGCAGAGCCTGGAGCGGCGAGTCGGACTCCTCCGCGACCGACAGCGGACGGCGCCGGATCCGGGCGTGCGGCATGGCGGCGAGTTCCCCGGCCGCGTCACGGGCCTGCTGCTCGCGCTGTCCGGCCGGCGACCTGAGGATTCCTGGTGAGCGGCCGTCGGAGTTCGCCTCGCGGGTTCCCTGTGCCGGGGCACCGGCCGTGGCGGCCGGGCGTTCCACGGTGATCTCCACGCGCGGTTCGCACCGGCCGACCAGTTCTTCGAGTCGGCCGGTGAGGTGGGGTTCCTGGTCGGTGATCCAGTCCGTCAGCCGCTGTTCGGCACCACGTCCGGCGCCGGGACGGTCCTCGAGCGGTGGTTCGCCCTCCTCGCGGGTCCGGCGCCACGCGGCGGTCTCCGTGTCCGTGCCGGAGGGAAACCCCGGTCCGTGACGGGCGGCGGGCTCGAACGAGGCCGGCGCCGCACACAGCCGGATGCCCAGCGGTTCCACCCCGGCCACCGGGACCATGATGTCGGCATTGAGCACGAGCCCCTCGTCCAGCAGGGCCTCGACCACGTGCGCCGGACGGCCCTCACCGTCCCGCCGGGGCTGCATCGGAGCGACGCCCTCCCGGCAGCCCACCGGCGGACGAGTGCCGGGAAACCCGGGACGGGCGCCCGCCGCCGCTCGACGTCAGCCTCTCGGGACAACTGCTCATCACACGCGTCCCACCGCACTCCCGCCCCTCACACCCCGCGGAACGCCAGGCACCCTCCGTGAACAGGCCGACCGGCAACACGGAGACGAGGGAACCGGTCAGGAGCGGGCGCCGAGAACCGCTCCTTGATGTGTGCAGGGACCAGGGCGCGCCCGGGACGTTCTCGCGCGTGACCTTCGCCGCCGCAAGGCCGATACTGCCGACAGCGGCACTCCCTCCACATCCCACCCGACCATCCGACCGAGCTGACGGACCGTCACCAAAGTCGGCGCCACGTCAGCGTCAGTACCGCTGGAACCCGCTTCGGGCCGCCGCGGACCGCCAGGATCGAAAACTATCCATACTTGTTCTGAGCAGCGAAAACACAGGTCGAATCCCTACCTGCCAACCTTCCCAGGAGGTACCCATGAGGATGCTCATCAACGTCCCGGAGAGCGTGGTCGCGGACGCGTTGCGGGGGATGGCCGCGGCCCATCCCGAGCTGGCGGTGGACGTGGAGAACCGGGTGATCGTGCGTAAGGACGCGCCCGTGGCCGGGAAGGTGGGCCTGGTGTCCGGCGGGGGGTCGGGGCACGAACCGCTGCACGGTGGGTTCGTGGGGCCGGGGATGCTGTCGGCGGCCTGTCCCGGTGAGGTGTTCACCTCACCGGTGCCCGATCAGATGGTGCGCGCCGCGGCGGCCGTGGACAGCGGGGCCGGGGTGCTGTTCATCGTGAAGAACTACACCGGTGACGTGCTCAACTTCGACATGGCCGCCGAACTGGCCGAGGACGAGGGCATCCAGGTCGCGAAGGTGCTGGTCGACGATGATGTGGCGGTGACCGACAGCCTGTACACGGCCGGCCGGCGGGGCACGGGCGCGACCCTGTTCGTGGAGAAGATCGCGGGCGCGGCGGCGGACGAGGGCCAACCGCTGGAGCGGGTGGAGGCCGTCGCCCGGCAGGTGAACGAGAACTCCCGCAGCTTCGGTGTGGCGCTGAGCGCCTGCACCACGCCGGCCAAGGGCACTCCCACCTTCGATCTGCCCTCCGGTGAACTGGAGTTGGGCATCGGCATCCACGGCGAGCCCGGCCGGGAACGGCGGCCGATGATGACGTCCGGCGAGATCGCCGAGGTCGCCCTCGACGCGATCCTGCAGGACCTCACGCCGCGCAACCCCGTCCTGGTCCTGGTCAACGGCATGGGCGCCACCCCGCTGCTGGAGCTGTACGGGTTCAACGCCGAGGTGCAGCGGGTGCTCGGCGAACGCGGGGTCCCCGTGGCCCGGGTCCTGGTCGGCAACTACGTCACCTCCCTCGACATGGCGGGCGCCTCGGTCACCCTGTGCCAGATCGACGAGGAGCTGCTGCGGCTGTGGGACGCGCCGGTGCGGACTCCGGGACTGCGCTGGGGCATGTGAGGGACACCGGTTCTTTGGTTCAGGAATACCTACCACGCAAGGAGTTCCCGTGCTCGACGCCGACTTCTTCCGCCGTTGGATGACGGCCGCCGCCGCGTCCGTGGACCGCGAGGCGGCGCGGCTCACCGCGCTCGACTCGCCGATCGGGGACGCCGATCACGGCAGCAACCTCCAGCGCGGGTTCCGGGCGGTGAGGGACGCGCTGGACAAGGAGCCGCCCGCCACTCCCGGGGCGGTGCTGGTCCAGGCCGGGCGGCTGCTCATCTCGACCGTGGGCGGCGCGTCCGGTCCGCTGTACGGAACGCTGCTGCGCCGCACCGGCAAGGCGCTCGGCGACGCCGCCGAGGTGGACGGGCGGCAGCTGGCCGAGGCGCTGCGCGCCGGGGTGGACGCGGTGCGGCAGCTCGGTGGTGCCGCACCGGGCGACAAGACGATGATCGACGCGCTGGTGCCCGCGGTGGACGCCCTCGGTGACTCCTTCGCCGCCGCGCGCGACGCCGCCGAGGCGGGTGCCGTGGCGACGACGCCGCTGCGGGCGCGCAAGGGCAGGGCCAGTTATCTGGGTGAGCGCAGCATCGGGCACCAGGATCCGGGGGCCACGTCGGCGGCGCTGCTGATCGCCGGGCTCGTGACGGCCGAGGCGGACGCGGAGGCCGACGGTGAGTGACGAGAAGCTGGTGGGGATCGTGCTGGTGTCGCACAGCGCGGCGGTGGCCGCGTCGGTGGCGGAGCTGGCGAAGGGTCTGGCGGGCGCCGGCGGGGCGGTTCCCGTCGCACCGGCGGGCGGCACCGAGGGCGGTGGGATCGGCACGAGCGCCGAACTGATCGCCGCGGCGGCCGCGTCCGTCGACCGCGGGGCGGGGGTGGCCGTGCTGACCGATCTGGGCAGCGCGGTGCTCACCGTGAAGGCGCTGCTCGCCGAGGGCGACGAACTCCCCGAGCGGACCAGGCTGGTGGACGCGCCGTTCGTGGAGGGCGCGGTGGCCGCGGTGGTCACGGCCTCCACGGGGGCGGACCTGGCGGCGGTGGAGGCGGCGGCCGTCGAGGCGTACACGTACCGGAAGGTGTGAGGAGGGCGGTGGTGTCGCCCGGCCGGTTCAGTCGTCGGCGTCGACGAACCGCCGGGCCAGCCGCTCCCCTGCCGTCACCGCGGCCGTGTGGTCCTCGATGGGGGTCACCCGGCTGTCCCGGAACACGATGTAGGTGACGCCGGAGGGTGTGCCGCCGGCGCGCGGGTCGGGGTCGATGCCGAGCGACTCGGCCGTGGCGTAGGACGCCTCGCCGATGATGTCGGCGGGGCCGGTGTCGCCGACGACCGCGTACCGCACGCGGTCGCGGTACACCACCGCCACGACCGATCCGCCGCGCACGCCGTGGGACCGGTGGTTCCACACGGCGCTGGGCGCGGGCACCACCACGTAGGGGGTCTCCTCGGAGCTCAGCGGACGGCCGTCGGACTGGGCGAAGGCCGTGGACGCCAAGAAGTACGGGTCGGTGCGGGCGTTGCAGCGGGGGCCGGGGCGGCCGTCGCAGTCGATGTCCATGTCGGCCTTCCAGAACACGGCGTCGCGGGTGCCGCACACCGGGACGGTGGCCTTGGCGCCGTGGTCCTCGCGGTAGCGGCCGTGGGAGACGGGGGCGCAGGTGCGCACCTTGGCCAGCAGGTCGGCGGCGGAGACGGGGGCCGTGCGCCGTACGGGCGGTTCGGTAGGCGCCTCGGCCGGCACATCGGTGGCGGAGACGGAGGGCGTACGCCGTACGGCCGGTTCGGTACGCGCCTCGGCCGGCACTCCGGCGGCGGGCGCCGGGGCCGTGCGCCGTACGGCCGGTTCGGTACGGGGCTGGGGCACGGTGGTGGGGGGAGCCGAGGGGGCCAGCAGGGCGACACCGGCCATGGCCAGGGTGAGCGACTGGACACGGGACACGATCAAGGGGGCCTCTCGTCGGGGTCACGGGCGCGCACTCACGGGCACTTTGCACCATTTCGCCCCGATATGGTGACGCGGCGGCCCCGACAGGGCCGGACGGTGCACGATCGCACCAGTGACCACGACAAGGGGCCGGGGCCCGAGTCCGGTCGACCCGGGCCGTCCGGCCACCCGCGCCGGCGCGGGATCTGCGACGACAGCGGTCCGCGCCACGGACCCGAACTCCCTTCCACCGAAGGGTGGTTCGACCCGTTCGGACATCAGCATACGTAACGCGCGCGCACACTTCCCCACCCCTCGTCCTCTTGATGTGACCGCGTCAGCCTGGTCATATTGGTACGGACCATTGTCCGAGCGTTCCCCTGTGCCGCTCCGGGAGGCAGAGTCGTGCGTGGCGTTCCCCCAGCCGTGTCCCCGCGTCGCCTTCTCGCGCTCGGCGGGATCCTCCTGCTGCTCGCCTCCTGCCGATGGGGAGGAGCGCACGACGACGGCGGTGGTGGACGGCCACCCGGAGCACCGACCGGTGTCACGGCCGAGGCGGGCAGTGCCACCAGCGTGCATGTCATGTGGAACGCGGTCGCCGCCGCCGACGCCGAGGTGAGCCACTACGAGGTGTACCGGGGCACCACAAAGGTGAAAGAAGTGCCCGGTGCCGAGCACATGGTGGACATCACCAGGCTCCGGCCCGCGACCACCTATGTGTTCACGGTGCGGGCCCGGGACGCGGACGGGCGGCTCGGGCCGCGCAGCCGGGAGGTCCGGGCGACGACACCCGGGGCGGCCACGGCCGACGACACCGCTCCCACCCGTCCGGCGGAGCTTCGCGGCCGGACCGCCGGCAGCCGGGCGGCCCAGTTGTCGTGGTCCGCCTCGGAGGACGACCGAGGTGTGGTGTCGTACAACGTCTATCAGGGCGGAACGAAGATCCACAGTGTGGGCGGGAACCAGACGGCCACCGTGGTGACGGGGCTGCGGCCGGGCACCCGCTACTCCTTCACGGTCCGGGCCCGGGACGCGGCCGACAACCTCTCCCCGGCCGGCGCCACCGTCCGCCTCACCACCGCGGGCAGCGCGGACGGCCCGGCCGGCGCCCCCACCGGTTTCCGGGCCACGAGCGAGCGGTCCGACGGCGCCTACCACATCGTCCTGCACTGGGTGCCGCCGCGCGTCGACGGGGTGATCACCGAGTACGAGGTGCGCCTGGACGGCCGTGTCGCCACCTCGCTCGTCTACGGCGGTGACGCACCGCGCGACCGGGCGACGTACCGCTTCTACGCCGGCCGGGAGGCCGGGGTCGCCCACCGGGTGCGGATCCGGGCGATGCTGCCGGACGGGACCTGGGGCGGCTTCTCGGCCGAGCGCACGGTGACGACGGGCACCGGGCGCTGACCCGGCCCCCGGGTCGGCCGCCCGGAGGAAGCCGTCACCTGCCCGGATGCCGCCGGAGTGCGCGCCGGTCCGGCGGCCCGTTGGCTTGCCTCGTGGCAGCACGGGCGCTCCCCGACCTCGGCGGCGCAAGGGATGTACCGCCGGCCGTGCCGCCGGAAAGCAGCCGACATGCGCAACTCGAAGCCACTGCTCCGCTCCGGCCCGGTCGCGGCTGCCGCCGCACTCGCGCTGGGCCTGGCCGGGCCGGCCGCCGCGGCCGGGATCTCCGTCAGCACCACCGGCTCGACGGTCTCGGTGAGCACCAGTGCGTGCACCCAGGTCAACGGCCACTGGGGCACCGCCTCGCTGCTCAGCAGCGGCCAGACGAGCTTCTCGCAGGGCCGTCAGGTGGCGCTGTCGGGGAGCGGTTCGGGACAGTCCGCCGCCTGGTCCAACGTCGGTCCGGGCACGTACACGGTGATCGTGGTGTGCTCGAACGGCACCACCGCGGGCACGCAGTCCGTCGTCGTCTCCACGGCTCCCAGCCCGTCGGCGTCGCCCACGGCCTCGCCGTCCCGCGGGGTGATGGGCGGTATCGGCGGCGGCTCGACGGACTACGGCACGGTCACGCTGGTGGCGGGCAGCACACTGGTCGGCATGGGGATCGCCGCCACGGCCTGGTACCTGCGCCGCCGCAGCACCCCGCGCCACTTCTAGACCCGGCGCCGGCCGCCGTCACGTCCGACGCGCTCCGGGCGGGCGGCCGGCGTCGACCCGGCACGGTGTCACGCCTCCCGCGCGCCCGGGCCCTCGGGTGCGCCGGCGTCCGGCAGCCGGGCGAACTCCGCCAGCGCGTGGTCGAGCCACTGGGTCCAGAAGGTCTCCAGGTCGATGCCGGCCCGCAGCACCAGATGCCGCAGCCGGTCCTCCGGCCCGTCCTTGCCGGGCGGGAAGTCGCGCTGCTCGATCTCCCGGTACTCCGCCAACTGCCGCTCGTGCAGCTCCCGGTGGCGCCGCAGGTCGGCCGCCAGGCCCGCGGTGCCCACCACGGCCGCCGCCCTCAGCCGCAGCAGCATCACGTCGCGGTGCGGCTTGGGGTCCTGGGACGCGGAGGTCCAGCGGGCCAGTTCCGCGCGCCCCGCCGGCAGGACCTCGTACGCCTTCTTCTGCCCCCGGGCCGGCTGCTCGGCGGGAAGGGCCCTGATCAGGCCCTCGGCCTCCAGTTTTCCCAGCTCGCGATAGATCTGCTGGTGCGTCGCGGACCAGAAGTAGCCGATCGACCGGTCGAACCGGCGGGTCAGCTCCAGCCCCGACGACGGCTTCTCGAGCAGGGCGGTGAGGATCGCGTGCGGGAGTGACATGGGCTCATCCTAGGGACGGGCCGCGCCCGGCCTACAGCGCCGCCGCCAGCTCGGTGCCCTGCTTGATGGCGCGCTTGGCGTCCAGTTCGGCGGCCACGTCGGCGCCGCCGATCAGGTGGACGGCGCGGCCGGCGGCGACCAGTTCCTCGTAGAGGTCGCGGCGCGGTTCCTGACCGGTGCACAGGACGACGGTGTCGACCTCCAGGACGGTGCTCTCGCCGTCGATGGTGACGTGCAGTCCGGCGTCGTCGATCCGGTCGTAGCGCACGCCCGGGACCATGGTGACGCCGCGGTGCTTGAGTTCGGTGCGGTGGATCCAGCCGGTGGTCTTGCCGAGGCCGGCGCCGACCTTGGACGTCTTGCGCTGCAGCAGGTGGACGGTGCGCGGCGGGGCGGTGCGCTCGGGTGCGGCGAGGCCGCCGGGGGCGCGGTAGTCGAGGTCGACGCCCCACTGGCGGAAGTACGTCTCGGGGTTCTCGTGCGCCTTGTCGCCGCCGTCGGTGAGGAACTCGGCGACGTCGAAGCCGATGCCGCCCGCGCCGAGGACCGCGACCCGGTCGCCGACGGGAGCGCCGTCGCGGAGGACGTCGAGGTAGCCGAGGACGCTCGGGTGGTCGATGCCGGGGATGTCGGGGACGCGCGGGGTGACGCCGGTGGCGACGACGACCTCGTCGTGGCCGGCCACGGCGTCGGCGGTGACGCGCGTGTCCAGGCGTACGTCGACGGCCAGTTCGGCGAGGCGGGTGCGGAAGTAGCGCAGGGTCTCGTCGAACTCCTGCTTGCCGGGAACCTTGCGGGCCACGTTGAGCTGGCCGCCGATCTCGCTCGCGGCGTCGAACAGGGTGACGTCGTGGCCGCGTTCGGCGGCGCTCACCGCGCAGGCGAGGCCGGCCGGTCCTGCGCCGACGACGGCGACGCGCTTGCGGCGGCGGGTCGGGGAGAGCACCAGCTCGGTCTCGTGGCAGGCGCGCGGGTTGACCAGGCAGGAGGTGATCTGCCCGCTGAAGGTGTGGTCGAGGCAGGCCTGGTTGCAGCCGATGCAGGTGTTGATCGCCTCGGGCCGGCCGTCCGCGGCCTTGGCGACGAAGTCGGGGTCGGCGAGCATCGGGCGGGCCATGGACACCATGTCCGCGCAGCCCTCGGCGAGCAACTGCTCGGCGAGCTCGGGGGTGTTGATGCGGTTGGTGGTGACCAGCGGCACCGACACCTCGCCCATGAGGCGCTTGGTGACCCAGGTGTAGGCGCCGCGCGGCACGGAGGTGGCGATGGTGGGGATGCGGGCCTCGTGCCAGCCGATGCCGGTGTTGATGATCGTGGCGCCGGCCTCCTCGACGGCCCTGGCCAGGGTGATCACCTCGTCCAGGGTGGAGCCGCCGGGCACCAGGTCGAGCATGGAGAGCCGGTAGATGAGAATGAAGTCCTCGCCGACCGCCTCGCGCACCCGGCGGACGATCTCGACGGGGAAGCGCATGCGGTTCTCGTACGAGCCGCCCCAGCGGTCGGTGCGGTAGTTGGTCTGTGTCGCGGTGAACTCGTTGATCAGGTAGCCCTCGGAGCCCATGATCTCGACGCCGTCGTAGCCGGCCCGCCGGGCGAGGCGCGCGGCGCGGGCGTAGTCGTCGACGGTGCGCTCGACCTCGGCGTCGGTGAGCTCGCGGGGCGGGAAGGGGCTGATCGGCGCCTGCACGGGGCTGGGGGCGACCAGGTCCCGGTGGTAGGCGTACCGGCCGAAGTGCAGGATCTGCATCGCGATGCGTCCGCCCTCGCGGTGCACCGCGTCGGTGACGGTCCGGTGCTGCTGCGCCTCGGCCTCGGTGGTGAGCTTCGCGCCGCCCTCGTAGGGCCGCCCCTCGTCGTTGGGGGCGATGCCGCCGGTGACGATGAGGCCGACCCCGCCGCGGGCGCGGGCGGCGTAGAACTCGGCCATGCGGGAGAAGCCGCTCTCGGCCTCCTCCAGGCCCACGTGCATGGAGCCCATGAGGACCCGGTTGGGCAGGGTGGTGAAGCCCAGGTCGAGTGGGGTCAACAGGTGGGGGTAACGGCTCATCGGGCCCTCCGTGCGCGGTGTCGTGCCTGTAGTTGTAAGGCACGCGCACCGCCTTATGCAACTAGTTGCATAAGAGACGGAGGGCACACGGGACCAGGAGCGTCACCGGCTTTCGAGGCGTACGTGCAGCTCCTCCTCCTGGTCGCCGGGGACCGTGCTCAGGTCGTGCACCGTGAACAGGGAGCCCAGGGTGGTACGGAACCGGTCGATCGCCCAGTAGCCGCCGTGCGCGTCGGCGTCGACCGACGCGGCCAGCCGGGCCCCGGGCCGGGCGCCCTCGTGCGCGTCGGCGACGTCGAAGGTGCCGAGCCAGACCGTCGGGCGGGTCTCGGAGAACTCCTCCGGCACGTCGTCGGAGCACCGGTCGGACGTGAAGCACGCGCACAGCGTGTCGAACACGATCCGGGCGTCGTCCTTGCTGCATCCGCTGATCTCGACCGAGACGGATTCCGGGTGCGGTCGCTCACTGCCCATCGTGATCGCTCCTCTCGTGGCCACGCCGTCCCCGCCCCTCACTCAGCAAAGCACCACCCGCCGAAGAGCACTACCCGCGCGCCGCCGCGGTGCCGACTTCGCGGGGCGCCCGCCCCGATGGTGGGGGAAGCTGGAACCGGACGGCAGGAGCGGCGGAGAATCAGCCCCGCGCGCGGTAGAACAAGGGGTGTCGGCACGGTGAAGACGTGCCGTGGGAATCAGGCGAAGGCGGGGCGTGCGATGAGTACAGCGGGGTCACCCCCGGCCGACGGTGACGGGCCGGTGCACGGGCCGGTACGTCCCAGCGGGCTGCTCGACGTGCTGCGGGTGGCCTCGGTGGTCCTGGACACCGAGGGGCGGATCGTGCTGTGGAGCCCTCAGGCCGAGGAGCTGTTCGGGTACGACGCCCGGGAGGCTCTGGGCCAGTACGCCGCCCGGATCATGGTGCACGAGCAGCATCTGGACCTCGTGGTGAAGCTCTTCGCCGACGTCATGCGCACCGGACGGAGCTGGGCCGGGGCCTTCCCGATCCGGCGCAAGGACGGCGACACCCGGTTGGTGGAGTTCCGCAACATGCGGCTGCTGGACGACCGGGGGAACGTGTACGCCCTCGGTCTGGCGGTGGACCGGTCGACCGTGCGCCGGCTGGAGCGGGACGTGGCCCTGTCCACCCGGATCGTCGCCCAGTCCCCCCTCGGGCTGGCCGTGCTGGACACCGATCTGCGCTACGTCTCGGTGAACCCGGCGCTGGAACAGATCAACGGCGTGCCGGCCGAGGAGCACCTGGGCCGCACGGTCCGGGAAGTGCTGCCGCTGGTGGACACCGAGGTGTTCGAGACCTCCGCGCGCCAGGTCCTGGAGACCGGCCGGCCCGTCATCGACCGGGCCACGACCGGCCGGACCCCGGCCGATCCGGACGAGGACCACACCTGGACGGTCTCGCTGTACCGCCTGGAGAACGCGCTCGGCACGGTGCTGGGCGTGGCCGTGTCGGTGGTGGACGTCACCGAGCGGTACCGGGCGAACGCCGAGGCCGAGACCGCGCGGCGGCGGCTCGCCGTGATCGCCGACGCCACCGCCCGGATCGGCACCACCCTGGAGCTGGACCGCACGGCCGGTGAGCTCGCCGACGTGGCCGTGCCGGAGCTGGCCGACGCGGCGGCGGTGGACCTGCTGGACGCGGTGGTACGGGGCCGCCGCAGCACCCTCGGCCCCACCGAGCCCGCGGTGATCCGGGCGCTGGCGGTGCGCGCGGTGGACGCGGCCGAGATCCTGGCGGCGGCCGACCCGCCCGGCCGCGTGACCCGGTACGCGCCGGACCGGCTGATCACCGAGTGCGTGCGCACCGGGCTGCCGGTGATGGTGCCGCAGGTGAAGGACGAGGACCTGGCGCGGATCGCCCGTTCCCCGGAGGCGGCCGCGCAACTGGCGCAGGCGGGTGTCCACTCGTACCTGGCCGTGCCGCTGATCGCGCGCGGGGAGGTGCTGGGCGCCCTCGACCTCATCCGTACGCGCAGCCCCCGTCCGTTCGACGAGGACGACCTGCTGCTCGCGCGGGAGCTGGCCTCCCGCGCGGCCGTGCAGATCGACAACGCCCGCTGGTACCAGAACACCCGCGACACCGCCCTCACCCTGCAGCGCAGTCTGCTGCCGAGCCATCCGCCCGTGACGGGGGGCCTCGAGGTCGCCTCCCGTTACCAGCCGGCGGGCGCCACCAGCGAGGTCGGCGGCGACTGGTTCGACGTGATCCCGCTGGAGGACGGCAAGACGGCCCTCGTCGTGGGGGACGTGATGGGCAGCGGCATCCCCGCGGCGGCCACCATGGGCCGACTGCGCACGGCGACCCACACCCTCGCCTCCCTCGACCTCGATCCGGCCGTCCTCCTGGAGCACCTGGACCGGATCACCGGCGGTCTGGACCAGGCGATCGCGACCTGTGTCTACGCCGTCCACGATCCCCGCGAGCGGCGGTGCACGATCGCCAACGCCGGGCATCTGCCGCCGGCCCGGGTGCGGGCGGGCCACGCCCCCGAACTGCTCGACCTGCCCACCGGGGTACCGCTGGGAGTGGGCGGGGTCGCCTTCTCCACGACCACCGTCGAGCTGGAACCGGGCGACCGGCTGGTGCTCTACACCGACGGTCTCGTCGAGACGCGCCGGCATCCGCTGGACGAACGCCTGGACCGGCTGCTGGCCCTGCTGGACCACCCTGGCGACTCCCTGGAGGAGGTCTGCGACCTGCTCCTGCGCACGCTGCACGAACCCGACAACGCCGACGACGTGGCCCTGCTCATCGCCCGCGCGACGACCCCGGCCCCCTGACCGGTCCTACGGCCTCACCCCGATCACGACATGGGCGTACCGCTCGTCGCAGGCGGCCAGGCGGGTCCGCAGGCCGGCGGCGGTGAAGGCGCCGACGGCGGCGGGGGCCTGCCGGCTGCTGGTCTCCACCAGGAGGCAGCCGCCCGGCGCGAGCCACCCGGGCGCCCCGGCGGCGACCCTGCGCAGCACGTCGAGGCCGTCCGCGCCGCCGTCGAGCGCGGCCGGCGGCTCGTGGTCGCGGGCCTCCGGGGGCAGCAGACCGATCTCGTCGCTGGGCACGTACGGCACATTGGCCGCGAGGATGCCGACGCGGCCCCGCAGGTCGCCGGGGAGCGCCGCGAACAGGTCGCCGGTGTGGACCTGTCCGCCGAACCCGGCGACATTGCGGCGGGCGCAGCGCACGGCGGCCGGGTCGATGTCGGCGGCGTGCAGCTCGACCGCGCCGAGTCCGGCGGCCAGGGCCGCGCCGACGGCGCCGGAGCCGCAGCACAGGTCCACGACGACGGACGCGTCCGGAGCCTGGGCGAGTGCCTGTTCGACGAGGAACTCGGTGCGGCGGCGGGGCACGAAGACACCGGGTTCCACGGTGATGCGCCGGCCGTGGAACTCGGCCCAGCCGACGACGAGTTCGAGGGGCGTTCCGGCCGCCCGGCGCTCGACCATCGGGGCGATGTCCTGGGGGGTGGGCGCGGCAGAGAGGATCAACTCGGCCTCGTCCTCGGCGAAGACGCAACCGGCGGCGCGGAGCGCGGCCACGACGGCGTCACGGGACGGGGACGGCGGGACGGCGGAGGGAGAGGGTGACGGGGACGGCATGTGCGGCAAGAGCCTGAGCCTTTCGGGAGCCGAAGGGCGCTCTCGCGGTCACCTACTGCCGGTGGCCCGCGTCGCTTCGAGGTGAGAGCACCCGACCTGACACAGCGGTAATGGGTCTCACCTCCTCGGCGATCTCGGGCTGGGGCGGTCCGCAGCCGGACGGCCACAGTACCCGACGATCACTGCCGCTGTACGGTGCTTCGGGAACCCGGGAACGCGGAGGGGGTGTGCGCGGGTGGAGGCGGCCGGACGTACACGTCCCGGGCGGCGCCGGTGGCGTACACGCTGCTCGGGCAGCCGGATGTCGTACACGCTGCCCACCGGAGACGAGCGGCGGCCGACGGTGAACCGCCGGGTGACCGGAGCGCCGCACCGCGTGGTCCGGCTCCCGGGCGGACCGGCCTGCGGGGCCGTGACCGGCCTGGCACCGCATCGGTCGCGGACACCGCGTACGGTTGAACACGGAAACACTTGAGCACCAGTCGCAACGGAATCGCCGATCACGTGAACATCACCCGAGGCTTCACCGGCCGCCCTCGCGTGCACAACCCCGGACTGCCGCCGGGTCAGTACGACGCGGGCGACGAATGGCCCGTCCTGTCCGCCGAGGTCACACCCGACCTCGCGCCCGCCGACTGGACCTTCCGGATCGACGGGCTGGTGGCGGAGCCCCGCACCTGGGACTGGGAGCAGGCGCACGCGCTGCCGGCCTCGGCGTACGAGGGGGCCATCCACTGTGTGACGAGCTGGTCGAAGTTCGGGGTGCGGTTCGGCGGCGTCTCGCTGGACGCGTTTCTCCATATGGTCCGGCCCCATGAGTCGGCCACACATGTGGTCGCGTATGCGCACACCGGTTACACCACCAGCCTGCCGCTCGCGGATGTGACCGGCGGCCGGGCCTGGATCGCCTGGGAGTACGACGGCCGGCCGCTGCCTCCCGAGCACGGCGGCCCGGCACGGCTGATCGTGCCGCACCTGTACTTCTGGAAGAGCGCCAAGTGGATCGCGGGACTGCGGCTCCTCGACCACGACGAGCCGGGCTTCTGGGAGGGCAACGGTTACCACGCGCGCGGCAATCCCTGGGAGGAGCAGCGGTACTCCGGTGACTGAGCGGACGACACCGATGACACAGACGGCACCGATGGCACAGACGGCACCGGCCGCGCCGGAGCGCTTCGCTCCGCCGACGCGGTTCGCGGTGCCCGGGCGGATCGGCGTGAGCGAGCAGACCGCGTCCGTGTGGCGGACGGCGACCCTGACCGGGATCCGCCACGAGACCCCGCGGGCGACGACCTTCCGGTTCGCCGTGCCCGGCTGGCCGGGGCACGTGCCCGGTCAGCATCTGCTGCTGCGGCTGACCGCCGAGGACGGCTATGTGGCCCAGCGCCACTACTCGATCGCGTCGGCACCGGACGACTCCGGGCACATCGAGCTGACCCTGGACCATGTCGAGGGCGGCGAGGTCTCGGGCTGGTTCCACACGGTGGCCCGCCCCGGTGACCGGGTCGAGGTGCGCGGCCCGCTCAGCGGCTTCTTCGCCTGGCCGGGCGACCGGCCCGCGCTGCTGGTGGGCGCCGGCTCCGGAGTGGTCCCGCTGATGTCGATGGTGCGGCACCACCGGGCCCGGGACATGAGGCTGCCGCTGCGCCTGCTGGTGTCGGCCCGCAGCCCCGAGGAGCTGATCTACGCACGGGAGTTCGGCGCGGAGACGACTCGGGTGTTCACGCGCAGCGCCCCGGAAGGTGTGTCCGTTGGACGTATGACGGCCGCACATGTGGCGCCGCTCCTGGCCAAGCAGCCTCCCAGTGGGTGGGAGGCCTATGTGTGCGGCTCCAACTCCTTTGCCGAGCACGCCTCCAGGCTGCTCGTGGCGGCCGGCCAACCCGTGGAGCGGATCCGGATCGAGCGCTTCGGCTGACCGGGACGTCCCCGCGGGGCACCCGCCGTTTCGCACAGCCCCGGCCGGGCTCCCGGCCGGGGCTGTTCCGTGGGTGCCGCGTGCCGCGTGCCGCGGAGGGACGCCGGGGGCCGGGGGCCGCCGTCGCGTACGGCCCCGTCCATGCCCCCGGCCGTGGTGACGGCAGGGAGGTCCGGGATGCGGACGCGGGTGCTGTACCGGCGCCGGCGCAGTCCGCTGTGCCGCCGCTCGGACGTCGTCGAGGAGTGGACGGCGCCGGCCGCCACCGTGTGCGCGCCGAGGTCGTGGAGTGGTCCACGCAGGTGCGGCCCGTAGCCCGGGCCGGCGGTCGGCATGTGTTCCGCGCGGACGTGCGCTGGACGGAGCCGGGCGAGGGGCCGCGCACCGCCGTCGCCCGCGTACCGGCGAACGCGCGCCCCGGCGAACGCGCGCCCCGGCGACGTGGTGCACGTGTGGTTCGACTCCCGTGGACGCGATGTACCGCCCCGGCCGACGACGCCTCGGTGTGGCAGCACCGGCATCGGCACGGGGGCCGGCGGAGTGGGAACGGGCCTGGGCCGGTACCGGCCCGGAGTGGACGCGCCGCGGCGTCCGAGCCGACGCCCGCCGCACGTCGGCCGTCTCCTGCAGACGCCCCGACAGCAATCGCTTTCCATGCCCACCACCTGGGACTTTTCCCGAAGCCTCTGGCGATGGCGCCAATGATCCACGTACGGTGTCATCGCTTCGCACTGTCTCTTCACGAAGGCGGTCCCTGATGGCCCTGTTCGACCTTCCCCTCGACGAACTGCGCGAGTACCGCAGCGCGTCCACCGCGCCCGAGGATTTCGACGCGTTCTGGTCCAAGACACTCGAGGAGGCACGCGCGTACGACCTGGACGCCCGTTTCGAGCCGGTCGACACGGGACTGTCCACGGTGCGGGTCTTCGACGTGACGTTCGCCGGGTTCGGCGGCCACCCCGTCAAGGGCTGGCTGACGCTGCCCGCCGACGCCGACGCCCCGCTGCCGCTGGTGGTGGAGTTCATCGGCTACGGCGGTGGCCGCGGGCTGCCGCACGAGCACCTGCTGTGGGCGTCCACGGGCCGGGCCCACTTCGTGATGGACACCCGGGGCCAGGGCAGCGCCTGGGGCGCCGGCGGCGGTACGGCGGACCCGGTGGGCGGCGCTCCGGCGTACCCCGGTTTCATGACGCGCGGCATCGACGCGCCCGAGAACTACTACTACCGCCGGGTGTTCACGGACGCCGTACGGGCGGTGGAGGCGGCGCGGTCGCACCCGCTGACCGACGCGAGCCGCACGGTCGCCGTCGGCGCCAGCCAGGGCGGGGGCATCACCATCGCGGTCGGCGGCCTGGTCCCGGACCTGGCCGGCATCGCGCCGGACGTGCCCTTCCTGTGCGACTTCCCGCGCGCGACGACGCTCACCGACCGGCAGCCGTACCGGGAGATCGGGTCCTACCTCAAGACGCACCGCGGCCGCTTCGAGGACGCGCTGCGCACGCTGTCCTACTTCGACGGCGTGCACTTCGCCGCCCGCGGCAGCGCGCCCGCCCTGTTCTCGGCGGCCCTGGAGGACCAGACCTGCCCGCCTTCGACGGTGTTCGGGGCCTTCAACGCCTGGGCGCACGACGACAAGGCGATCGAGGTGTACGACTTCAACGACCACGAGGGCGGGGGCCCCTTCCAGGAGGCGGCCAAGCTGCGCTGGATGCGCTCCTACATCTGAGGGGACCGTACGGTTCCGGCCGAACTGCCGGACCGCTCTTCCCTGCTGGTGTAGACCAATGGTAGATGTGGTGGCGCAACGAGCCCGTACGGCTACGGAACGTCATCACCAGGAGGCGCGGCATGGCCCGCACCACCCCGCACGACCCCTCACCCACCGAAGGGGAGCCCCTCTACCGGAGGATCGCGACGGAGTTGCTCGGCGAACTGCGGGACGGAACGATTCCGCCCGGCGAACGCCTCCCCGGCGAACGGCGGTTGGCCGAGCACTTCGAGGTCAGCAGGGAGACCGTACGGCAGGCGCTGGAGGTGCTGCGCCGTGACGGACTGGTCGCCACCGACCGGCGGGGCAGCCATGCCACGCTGCCCGGCCTGCCGGTGGAGACGCCGGCCTCGTCCGGGTTCCCGCTCGGCGCGCGGTGCGCCGGCCGGGACGCGGTGGCCAGGGCCACCGTCGCCTGGGAGGCTCCGCCGCCCGGCCACGCCGAGGTGCTCGGAGTGGCCCCGGCCCGGCCCACGCTGGTGCACCGCTACTGGTCCGCGTCGGCCGACGGACGGGACCTGCGGACGGCGGTGACATCGTTTTCCGCCGTGGCGCTCGCGGAGGTCGAGGAGCTGGGCCGCTACCGCGACCGGGCCGACGGCACCGGCGCGGCGGAGCTGTGGCGGGCCTACGACTGGATGCGCCGGGCGGGGCTGACCCTGCACCACCGCGACACCATCACGCCGGTCGCGGGGACGCCGTCGGTGCGGGTCACCCGGCGGGTACGGGACCAGTACGCCCGCCCGCTGGAGATCACCGAACTCGTCATGGACGCCCAGGAGGACGTTTTGGTCTACGAGTTCACGGTGCCGTCCGCCCTCTGACCGGCACCGGGGCCGACTGGGCGGCCTCGTGTGCGCCGGCGCTGACCAGCCCTGTCTCGTAGGCGACGATGACGGCCTGGACACGGTCACGGAGCCCGAGCTTGGCGAGGATGCGGGCGACGTGCGTCTTGACGGTCGCCTCGGCCAGATGGAGGCGGCCGGCGAGTTCGGCGTTGCTCAGTCCCCGGGCCAGCAGGCCGAGGACCTCGAGTTCGCGCGGGGTGAGCGAGGCGAGGTCGCGGTGGAGGGCGGCGGTGTCGCCGCCGTGCTGGGCACTGTATCCATGTCCGCCTCCGGCAAAACGCTGCACGAGGCGGCGGGTGATGGCGGGCGCGAGGAGGGCGTCGCCGGTACGGACCGTGCGGACGGCCGCGGTCAGGTGCTCGGGCGTGACGTCCTTGAGGAGGAAGCCGCTGGCCCCGGCGGACAGTGCCGCGTAGACGTACCGGTCGAGGTCGAAGGTGGTCAGGATGATGACGCGGGGTGTGTCGGGGGCGCCGGTGAGGATGCGGCGGGTGGCCTCCAGGCCGTCCATCTCGGGCATCCGGACGTCCATCAGGACCACGTCGGGACGTGTGCGGCGGACCGCTTCGACGGCTTCGATTCCGTTGGTCGCCTCGGCGACGACGTCGATGCCGTCGGCGCCGAGGATCAACCGGAATCCGGTGCGGACCAGGGTCTGGTCGTCGGCGAGGAGCACACGCAGTGGCTCGGTCACGGTGTCTCCAAGGGGATCAGGGCCTCCACACGGTAGCCGCCGGTCAGGCGGCGACCGGTGGTCAGGGTGCCGTCGTACACGGCGAGGCGCTCGCGCAGGCCGATCAGGCCCCGGCCGCTTCCGGCCGGCGCGCCCGGGTGTCCACCGGTGTCGGTGACTTCCACCCGGAGTTGTTCCGGACCGTATGCGACGGTCACGGCGGCGGTGGCACCGGACGCGTGCTTCACGGTGTTGGTCAGGGCTTCCTGGACCACGCGGTAGGCGGCGAGTTCGAGGCCGGGCGGGAGGGGACGGGGCGGGCCGGTCACGGTCAGGTCGACAGGCAGTCCGGCGTCCCGGACCCGTCCGACCAGCGTCTCCAGCTGGTCCAGGCCGGGTTGCGGGACCGGCACCGCCGCCGTGCCGGCCGGGTCCGCGTCTGTCCCCTCGCCCTCGTTGGCCATGGTGAGCAGTCCCATGACGTGGCGCAGTTCGGTCATGGCCGCCCGTCCGCCCGCCTCGACGGCGAGCAGCGCCTCTCCCGCCTGCTCGGGGGAGGTTTCCATGATCTTGCGCGCCGCGCCCGCCTGAATGATCATCACGCTGACGTTGTGCGTGACGACGTCGTGCAGTTCGCGGGCGATTCTGGCCCGTTCGTGCTCGACGGCCCGGCGCAGCGCCTCGGCCTGTTCGCGTTCCAGGGCGGAGAGCCGGGCGCGGCCCTCGTCCGTGCGGAGTTTCCAGGTCCGCAGTCCGACGGCGGCCACGGCCATCGGGACCAGGATCAGCAGGACGATGTACTCGTTGGGGACGATCGGTGTCACCGAGTTCCCCGAGGTGCCGACCAGGGCGACCGACACCGGCAGCCCCGCCAGGGTCGCCAACCGGTACGGGCTGTGGACCGCGGCGCTGTAGACGGCGATGACGAACGCGTAGAAGGTCAGCCGCAGGACGTTCTGCGGTGTCGCCAGGGTCGCGGCCGTCACGACGCACAGCACGGCGAGCGGGTAGCGGCGGCGCAGCGCGAGGGCACCCGAGGCGACGGCCGCGAGGGACACCATGAGGGCCAGGCCGCCGGGGCCGGACGGGCGCGGCTCGACGCGCTCCACGCCGGGTGCGATCTCCCGCACCACGACGTTGCCGACGTTGTCGACGCCGTAGTAGACGGTGACGATACCGAGTGCCAGTGCCACCAGCGCGTCGAACTGCCGGGCGCGGCGGGTGGGCCGCAACGGCGGCCCGCTCGGCAGCCCGGCGTCGCGGACCGTCCGGCGAACGGCTTCCCGCAGCCGCTCCGGCGTCGTAGATACGTCCCTCACCGGATCATTGTCGCCGCCGCGCGGAGCCACGGAGTCCGTCCCGATGGTCATTCCCATCGCGCCGGATACCTCGTACGCCTACATCGCAAGGATGACGTCCGGAGGGCTCGTCCCGGCGCGGTACCGCGAGGGGTCCGGGCGGGCGACGCGCGCGGGCCGGGTGCGCTCCTAGCGTTCACGCAGTCAAGTGCCCGTACAAGAGGAGCTGTTCATGACCCTGCCGGTGATCGAAGTATGCGAGGTGAGCCGCCGGTACGACGACGGCCCGCCCGCTCTGCGCGAGGCGTCGCTGACCGTGCGGCCCGGCGAGGCCGTCGCGGTCCTCGGCCCTTCCGGCAGCGGCAAGTCCACGCTGCTGAATCTGATCGCGGGCCTGGACCGGCCCGATGCGGGGACCGTCACCGTGGACGGAGTGCGGGTGGACCGGCTCGGTGAAACCGGAGCGGCACTCTTCCGGCGGTCGAGGATCGGCGTGGTCTTCCAGTTCTTCAACCTGCTCGACGATCTGACCGTCTCCGACAATGTCGTCCTGCCCGCGCGCCTGGCGGGTACGGGACGTCGCGAGGCGGACCGCCGGGCGGCGGAACTGCTGGAACTGCTGGGCATCGACCGGCATGCCCGCGCCTACCCTGGACGGCTGTCGGGCGGCGAGCGGCAACGCGTCGCGGTGGCACGGGCGTTGGTGAACCGTCCGGCGCTGCTCCTGGCCGACGAGCCGACCGGGGCCTTGGACACGGCCGCCGGAGAGGACGTCAGCAGGCTGCTCACCACTCTCAACGCCGAAGGCCAGACCGTCGTCGTGGTCACCCACGACCTGGCTCTGGCCCGGTCCTGCACCGACCGTACGGTGCGGATCGCCGACGGCCGCGTCATCGAGGACGTCCGGTCGTCGCGGGCCGTCGCCCCGGAGGCCGTCCGATGAGCGTGCTCGGCAGGGTGGTGCGCTCGGGGGTGGGACGGCGCCGGGTGCACACGCTGGTGATCGGGCTCGCCACGATGATGGCGGTGGCCGCGTCCGTCCTCGGCGGGTCGCTGCTCGTGGTGTCCGGCGCGCCCTTCGACGACGCCTTCTCCAGGCAGCGCGGCGCGCATCTGTCCGTGCGGTTCGACGCGGGCGAGGTGAGTGCCGGGCAGCTGGCCGAGTCCGGGGACACCGAAGGGGTGAGCGCCGCGGCCGGGCCGTTCCGTACGGCGACGGTCACCCCGCGGTCGGACGGGGCGGGCCCCGAGTGGCCGATGACCGTGGTCGGCCGGGACGATCCCGGCCGGGACGTGGACGAGGTGGCGCTGCTCGACGGACGGTGGCCCGCGCGCCCCGGCGAGATCGTGCTGTCCGCCGACTCCTCGCTCGTCCCGGCCATGGGCATGGAGATCGCCTTCCCCGGTCCGCCCGGCGGTCCGACGCTGACGGTGGTCGGTGTGGCCCGCTCGGTCACGCGGACCGCCGACGCCTGGGTGGTTCCGTCCCAGATGCCGGCACTCACCGCGCCCGGCAGCGGCGGCTACCAGATGCTCTACCGCTTCACCGACGCGGGCACCGCCGCGCGGATCGCGGCGGGCGGCAGGGCCGTGACGGGATCCCTGCCGCCGGGAGCGGCCGTCGGCGAACAGTCGTGGCTCACCGTGAGGAAGTCCGCCGAGCGCGAGACCGCCCTCTACGTCCCGTTCCTCATGGCGTTCGGTGCCCTGGGCCTGGTCATGTCGGTGCTCATCGTGGGCAACGTCGTCGCGTCGGCCGTCGGCACGGGAACGCGCCGCATCGGCATCCTCAAGGCCGTCGGCTTCACCCCGGCACAGGTCGTGCGGGCCTACGTGGGCCAGGCGCTGGTCCCGGCCACCGTCGGCACGGCCCTCGGTGTCCTCGTCGGCCATCTGCTCGCCGTCCCGGTACTGGCCGAGACCGGGGAGGTCTACGTCACCTCGTCCCTGGCCGTGGAGCCCTGGGTCGACCTGGCGGTGATCGCCGGGGTGCTCGGCCTGGTGGCGGTGACCGCGTGGGCGAGTGCCTGGCGGGCCGGCCGGTTGCGCACGGTCGACGCGCTCGCTGTCGGACGTACCGCTTCGACGGGGCGCGGCCGGTGGGCGGCCCGGCTGGCCGGCCGGCTGCCGTTGCCGAGGCCGGTTTCCCTGGGCCTGGCCCGGCCCTTCGAGCGGCCCGCCCGCACACTGGCCATGGGCACGGCGGTCCTGTTCGGCACCGTCGCCGTCACGTTCACCGTGGGGATGGGCGCCTCGCTCGGCCAGGTGATGGAGGCCAGGGCCCACGACGTCGCCGACGTCACCGTGCCCGCGCGCCTGCCGGACTTCGGACCCCGGGTTCCCGGCCGGGAGAAGCAGCCCGAGGCCGATCCCGCCGCGGTCGCCGCGGCCGTCGGGGCCGCCACCGGAACCGGGAAGCACTACAGTGCCGCGACGGTACGGGCGACCGTGTCCGGCTCAACCGGCACCGTCGACGTGGTCGCCTTCACCGGCGACGCCTCCTGGGGCGGCTACACGATGGTCTCGGGCCGCTGGATCGACGGGCCCGACGAGGCCGTGGTCCCCACTCCCTTCCTGGCCGCCACCGGCACCCGCGTCGGCGACACCGTCACCCTGGACGGCCTGGCCGAGCCGGTCACGCTCCGGATCGTCGGTGAGGTCCTCGATCCCCGCAAGGACGGCATGCAGGTCTTCACCGACGCCTCGGCCCTCACGGCCGCACGTCCCGACCTGACGGAGACGAGCCATCACATCGCGGTCACGTCGGGCACCGACGTCTCCGCCTACGTGGACGCGCTGAACGAGGACCTGGCACCGCTGGGGGTCGCCGCCCGGGCCGGTGGGCTCGACGCGGGCGGCGACATGGTCGTCACGCTCAACGCGCTGTCCGTGATCCTCACATCGATGCTCGTCGCCGTCGCGGCGCTCGGCGTGCTCAACGGCGTGCTCCTCGACACCCGCGAGCGCGTCCGGGAGCTCGGTGTCCACAAGGCGCTCGGCATGACACCGCGTCAGACCGTCGCGATGGTCCTCACCTCGGTCGTCGTGACCGGACTGGTCGCGGGTGCCGCGGGCGTGCCGCTCGGCGTGGCCCTGCACGGCAGGGTCCTCCCCGCGATGGGCGAGAGCGTGGGGCTCCGCCTCCCGGATTCCGTCATCGCCGTCTACCACGGGGCCGAACTGCTGCCGCTCGCCCTCGGCGGCCTCCTCATCGCCGCGCTGGGCGCGCTCCTGCCGGCCGCCTGGGCCGCCGGGGCCCGTACCGCCACGGCCCTGCGCACCGAGTAGGCCACGGGTCGGGGGCAGCCACCGGCCGGCCGTCCACCGGCCCGTTACGCATCCACCCGCGCGGCGACGACCAGCCGGACCTTCGGGCTGCCGTCCCGGCGCCGTCCGAACTCGGGCAGTGCCTGGAACTCCACCCGGAATCCCGCGCGGATCAGTTCGCGCCGCATGTCGCCGAAGCGGAAGGTGCGGTAGTACATGACGAACGGCGGGCGCCAGACGGCGTTGCGCACCCGCATCACGGCGTCGAACCCCAGCAGCATCCCGTAGGTGAGGGAGCCCGGCCGGGGCGGCGCGACCACGGGGAAGACGAAGCGTCCGCCCGGCCGCAGCACCGAGTGGACCTGGGCGAACAACCCCGGCAGTTCACGGGGCAGGAAGTGCCCGAACGCGCCGAAGCTGACCACGAGGTCGAACACCGGCCCGAACGGCAGTGCCCGCACGTCCGCCCGCACCCAGCCGACCGGCGGCCCCGGCGGCCGGACGCGCCGCCGCGCGACGGACAGCATGCCGGCGCTGAAGTCCACGCCCGTGACGCTCTTCCGGCACACCTGGCTCAGCACCTCCACGCCCGCGCCGGTGCCGCAGCACAGGTCGAGACCGGCGTCGAAGGGTCCCGTCCGCCGCAGTGCCGAGGCGGTGGCGTCGAGCACCGAGTCGGACGTACGGAAGGGGGTGTGGTCGAACTTCGGCGCGAGGAGGTCGTAGCCGCGCTCGACGGACGACAGCGCCTGAACGACGAGTTCACGCAGGCGGGGGCCTTCGGGGCTGAACATCCGGTCAGCGTAGTCGAGCGCGGTGGCGCACCACGGTCAGCGTCCGCTCGCACCAGCGCAGGTTCTCCTCCTCGAAGGCGATTCCGCCCAGGAGGGTGAGGTACGGTCCGACCCGGTCGGCCCCGCTCAGGTACTCCTCCTCGGAGCGGCCGTCCAGCAGGCGCTCGCGCACGCGGGCGTAGCGGGCGAGTTTGCCGCGCGCCCACGCCATCCGTTCCTCGAGCAGCGCGGCCGTCGCCGCGGGGTCCGTACCGTCCATGGCCTGAATCTTGATCAGGAATTCGTCGCGGATGGCGGTGGGCCGTCGGGGCGGCTCGGCGGCGAAGGCCCGCAGGGCGCCGCGGCCGGCTTCGGTGAGGGTGAACATCCGCTTGTCCGGGCGCCGTTCCTGCCGTACCACCCGGGCCTCGACGAGCCCGTCCCCCGCCAGCCGCTCGAGCTCCCGGTAGAGCTGCTGGGGGGTGCAGGCCCAGAAGTTGGCGAACGAGACGTCGAAGATCTTGGACAGCTCGTAACCCGAGGCCTCGCCCTCCAGGAGGGCGGCCAGGACGGCGTACTTCAGGGACATGTGGACACGTTAGCAGCGAGTGATTATTCTCATCCGCATCTATTCAACAAGTTGAATACAGGAGTGGTGATGCGAGCATTCCGGGAGGCGGTGGAGGCCCACGACCTCGACGCCGCCGTGGCACTGCTGGCCGAGGACGTCGTCTTCACCAGCCCGGTCGTGTTCAAGCCGTACACCGGCAAGGCGATCACCGGGGCGATCCTGCGCGCGGTCGCGGAGGTCTTCGAGGATTTCCGGTACGTGCGCGAGATCGACGACGCGGCCGGCCGTGACCACGCGCTCGTGTTCACCGCGCGGGTGGGCGACCGCCGGATCGAGGGATGCGACTTCATCCACGTCGACGACGACGGGCGCATCGACGAACTGACCGTGATGGTCCGCCCGTTGTCGGGCGCGCAGGCGCTCGCGGCGGCGATGGGGGCGCAGTTCGAGCGGATCGCGAGCGAGGCGCGGGCTCAGGAGAACCCCGCCTGAACCCGCCTGGGAGCAGGACTCCGGCACACGGGCCCGTCGGTCGTCACCGGCGGGCCCCTCGTCCGTACGGGACCGCGCTCCCGTAGCCGCCACCGGCACCGAGTGGTATGCTGCTGGCAGCACCCGTGAAACGCCCCTCTGCGGCGTCGGTGCCATTTCTTCCACGCATTCTCTTCGGTTCGCCGCAACCGCCCGTCGTGACCGATCGGCGCACGGCTTTCCCGCACCACCTCGTCGGCAGGGTCTCTTCCCGCCGTGACCGGGTGCTGCTCTCCGCCGTCCGGAGGCGCGTGTCCGCCCTCCCGCGCGGTCTCCTCCTTCCCACCGCACGTTCCTGTCCGTCGTCCGCGAAAGGACCGACCCCCATGACCACCACACTCGACCACCCTCCCGTACGGCAGCAGCCCCAGCTCGTCACCGGTGTCCTCGACATCGACGCGGCCGGGAAGGGGCAGCTGCGCGCCGAGAACTGCCTGCCCTCCCCCTCCGACCCGCCCGTCTCCCCCGCGTTGCTGCGCCGCCACGGCCTGCGCAGGGGCGACCTCGTCGAGGGTGTGCGCGGCGACCGGCGCGCCCTGACCGAGGTCACCCGTGTCGACGGCCGTACACCCGACGCGCCGCACACCCGGCGGCACTTCCGCGACCTGACGCCGCTTCACCCGCACCGGCGGCTGCGCCTGGAGCATCCGGCGTCCGGACCGGCCGGGCGGGTCGTCGATCTGCTCACACCGGTCGGCAAGGGGCAGCGCGGGCTGCTCGTGGCGCCGCCCAAGACCGGCAAGACCGTCCTCCTCCAGCAGCTCGCGGCGGCCGTCGCCGGCAACCACCCCGAGTGCCGGCTGATGGTGGTGCTGCTCGACGAACGCCCCGAGGAGGTCACCGACATGCGGCGCTCGGTGCGCGGCGAGGTGTACGCCTCGACCTTCGACCGGCCCGCCAAGGAGCACATCGCGCTCGCCGAGCTGGTCGTCGAGCGGGCCAAGCGGCTCGTCGAGGCGGGCGAGGACGTCGTCATACTGCTGGACTCGCTGACCCGGCTGTGCCGGGCGTACAACAACGCGGCCGCGTCCGGTGGCCGCACCCTCAGCGGCGGCGTCGACGCCGCCGCGCTGCTCGGGCCCAAGCGGTTCTTCGGCGCCGCCCGTCAGGCCGAGGAGGGCGGCTCGCTCACGATTCTCGCCTCCGCCCTGGTGGAGACCGGCTCCCGGGCCGACGAGTTCTACTTCGAGGAGCTCAAGAGCACCGGCAACATGGAGCTCCGGCTGAGCCGTGAGGCCGCCGCGCGCCGCCTGTTCCCCGCCGTGGACATCACGGGATCGGGCACCCGCCGCGAGGAACTGCTGCTCACTCCGGCCGAGTTGACCGCCGCACGGGGTCTGCGGCGCGTGCTGCGGTCGCGGGACGGGCTGGCCGATCTGGAGACGCTGCTGGGCCGGATGCGTGAGACCCCCGACAACGCGACGTTCCTGCGGCGTGTCCAGCCGACCCTGCCGAGCGGCTGACACGTCGTCGGCGTGTGGCATCCGGGTGCTCGCGGGCGGTCCCCGGCCGGGGCAGCGCGGTGTTCCGGGGAGTCCATTCCTACGTTTGCGGTATGACTATCGGATTTACTTCGCGGGGTGCCGTGTCGATCTGTGTGCTCTGTACGGCGAGCCTGCCGGCGACGGGGCCCGCCGCGGCGATCGCCGGCGTGGATCCCGGGCCGCGGGCGACGGCCGCGGCCGCGTCACTGCTGTACCGGCCCGGCACACACGTCCGCCCGCGCCCGGGTGCACCCGAGGTCCCGGATCCGTCCGCCCTGTCGTGGCTGGTGGCCGACGCCCGCACCGGCGACGTCCTGGCGGCGCACGACGCGCACCGCCGGCTGCCGCCGGCCAGCACGCTCAAGACGCTGTTCGCGCTCACCGTGCTGCCGACCCTGCCGGCCGGTATCCGGCACCGGGTCAGCGCGAAGGAGCTGGCGGGCATCGGCCCCGGCAGCAGCCTCGTCGGGGTGGCCGAGGACCGTACGTACCGGGTGTCCGACCTGTGGAACGGGGTCTTCCTCAGCTCCGGCAACGACGCCGTGCGGGTCCTGGCCGCGCTCAACGGCGGCTGGCGGGCCACGGCCGAGCGGATGCAGGCCAAGGCCCGCGCCCTGGGCGCCCGTGACACCCGGGTCACGTCGCCCGACGGCTACGACGCGCCCGGCCAGGTGTCGTCGGCGTACGACCTGGCGGTGTTCGGCCGCGCCGGGCTGCGCAACGACGAGTTCGCACGGTACTGCGCCAGGCACGAGGCGCTGTTCCCGGCCCGCGACGGCGGCTCGTACGACATCGTGAACACCAACCGGTTGCTCACCGGCGCGGACGGTGTCGAACCCTACGAAGGTCTGATCGGCATCAAGAACGGCTACACCAGCAACGCCGGCAACACCCTCGTGGCGGCCGCGCGCCGGTACGGTCACACCCTCGTGGTGACGGTCATGAACCCCCGGTCGGGCGGCGGCCACGCGGTGTACGAGGAGGCCCGCACGCTGCTGGACTGGGGCTTCGAGGCAGCCGGGCGGGTGAACCCGGTGGGCTCCCTGGACGCCCTGCGGCCCGCCCCGCTGCGCGGCCCGGAGCCGGAGTCCGCCCCCGTCCCGACAGCGCGGAGGGACGACGCCCCCGCCCACCCCGTCCTCTGGACCATCGCCGGCGCCGCCCTCCTGGGCGCCGCAGCGGTGTCCCTGTACCTACGCCTCCGATGGGGTCCGGTACCGACGGACCAACGGTGACGAGAGCGCCCCCGAAGGGGCGCGGGGCTGTCACATGTGCGGCTCCGCCGCGTGGGCGCGACCAGCCCTCACAGCCCTCGGTGGAAAACGAGACCACAAGGGGCGCGGGGAACCGCGCGAGTCACGTCATGGCCGGTGCCATCACCGGATCCAGCGCGGGAACCGGCCGCACCTCCCCCACCGGCCGCCCGCCCCCGAGCAGCGCCTCTCCCCCGAACTCCGCGAGCGACGACGGATCCACACCCGCGCGAGCGAGCCCCGCCGCGGCCACGGGAACCCGCGCCCGCCCCGCCCCGTCGGCGATCTTCACGGCGACGGCGCGCCCGTCCGGCAGCGCGGCGACCTGCACGCCCTCGAATCCGTCCTTGACGAGCAGCCCGGGAACCGCCCGCATCAGCGCGGCCACGTCCCGGCCGGACCCGGAGGCCATCTCCGCGTGTTCCCGCATCGCGTCGGCGACGCGCGCCTCCGGGGTGCCGGACGCGGCGGTGGTGATCCGCGCGGCGGCGCGGGCGAGGCCGTGCAGGGAGACCGCGAACAACGGCGCACCGCAGCCGTCGACGGTGACCGTGGCGACGCGCTGGCCGGTGAGGTCCTCGACGATCTCGGCGATCGCCTGCTGGAGGGGGTGGGCGGGGTCGAGGTAGTCGTCGAGGGACCAGCCGTTCAGCCTGGCCGTGTACAGCATGGCGGCGTGCTTGCCGGAACAGTTCTGGGCGAGCCGGGACGGCGGGCGGCCCTCGCGCACCCAGGTGTCCCGGACGACCGGGTCGAACGGCAGGTCGGGGACGTTGCGGAGGTCGTCCTCCGTCAGCCCGGCGAGCTCGAGGACGCGCCGGGTGCCGGCGAGGTGGCGTTCCTCGCCGGAGTGGCTGGCCGCGGCGAGCGACAGCAGTTCGTCTTCGAGCGGGAGCCCCGCGCGGACCATCGCCACCGCCTGGACGGGCTTGAGCGCGGAGCGCGGATAGCAGGCGGCCTCGATGTCGCCGAGCTGGAAGTCGACCTCGCCGTCGGGGCCGAGGACGACGACGGAGCCGTAGTGGACGCCTTCGACGACCCCGCCGCGGATCAGGTGGGCGACGGGGACGTGGAGGGGCTCGCGGATCAGGGGTGCGTCCGCGGGGAGACTGCTGTACATCACACTGCCTGGGGGGAGTCGTGGGCCGGCGTGCGCGCGGAGCGCACGATGGCGGTGAGGGTCGTCTCGACGCGGTCGAGGTGGTGGGTCATGGCGTCGACCGCGTCGCGCTCGGAGCCGTCGGTGAGTGCCTCGACGATCGCCCGGTGCTCACGGTCGGACTGTTCGCGGCGGCCGCCGAGCTCGTTGAGGAAGGTGGACTGGCGGGCCAGCGCGTCCCGGATCTCCTCGATGACCCGGCGGAACACCGGGTTCTGGGCGGCCTCGGCCACGGTGAGGTGGAAGAGGGTGTCCATGGCGACCCACGCCATGGTGTCGGTCTCCCGTTCCATCCGGTCCAGCAGATGGGTCAGCCGGTCCAGGTTCTCCGGGGTGCGGCGCCGGGCGGCGTATCCGGCGACCGGGATCTCGATGTGCCGGCGCACCTCGAGGAGGTCACTGGCCGCGTAGTCGCCGAAGGTGGGGTCCTCCACGGCGTCGGCGACGACGAAGGTGCCCCTGCCGGTCCTGGACACGGTCAGGCCCATGGTCTGCAGGGCCCGCAGCGCCTCGCGCAGCACGGGCCGGGAGACCTCGAGGGCGCGGCACAGCTCCGCCTCGGAGGGCAGCTTGTCGCCGATCGCGTACTCGCCGCGCTCGATGGCGCCACGGAGGTGGGAGAGCACCGCTTCCATCGCGCTGACGCGCCGCGGACCCACGCCACCTGTCTGGCTGTCTGACAGGTTCACGGAGCCGATGGTGCGGGGGCGGTGCGGGCACTGTCAAGCGGAGGACGCCACGACGGGCCGTACGAGGGCCGGGGCCGAGGACGGGGCCCGGGGTGGGGCCAGCCACACCCCGGCCAAGGGGGTCGCCGTCACCCCCTGACGGGGGCCACCGCCATTCCGCGCCGGGGAAATCGTTCACATACTCGAGCACATGGCCCATCCCACGATACTCAGTGATGTCCCGCGCACGCGTGAACGCGAAAAGGGAAGCGACTTCTCCGAATTGTCACGGCGCATGACCGAGGCGGGGCTTCTGCGGCGCCGCCCGCTGTATTACACGGTGCGCTTCGGGGTCGTGGCACTCGCGCTCGCGGGCGGTGTCACCGCGTTCCTCGTCCTGGGTGACAGCTGGAGCCAGCTGATCGTCGCCGCCGCTCTGGCCGTGGTGTTCGGGCAGCTCGGACTGGCCGCGCACGACCTGGCCCACCGCCAGGTGTTCTCCCGCCGGCGCCCCAGCGAGATCGGCGGGCTGCTGGTGGCCGACGTGCTGCTGGGCATGAGCTACGGCTGGTGGATGAACAAGCACACGCGCCATCACGCGAACCCCAATCATGAGAAGAAGGACCCGGATGTCGCCCCCGACATCATCGTGTGGTCACGGCGTCAGGCGAAACAGGCCAAGGGGCCGGCGCGATTCATCGGAAAGCACCAGGCGGCCCTTTTCTTCCCGCTGCTGACCCTCGAGGGCCTCAATCTGAGTTTCAGCAGTTTCAAGGCGCTGCGCAGTCCGTCGATGAAGCGGCCGGTGCTGGAGGGCACCCTGCTCGTCGCCCATTTCGCCGTGTACTTCGGCGGGCTGTTCCTGGTCCTCTCCCCCGGCAAGGCGCTCGCGTTCATCGCCGTGCACCAGGGGCTGTTCGGGCTCTACCTCGGATCCGTGTTCGCCCCCAACCACAAGGGCATGCCGATGATCGAGGAGGGCACCGAGCTGGACTTCCTGCGCCGCCAGGTCCTCACCTCCCGCAACGTCGACGGCGGGGTGCTCGTCGACGCGTTCATGGGCGGGCTGAACTACCAGATCGAGCACCACCTCTTCCCCAGCATGCCGACACCGGCCCTCGGCCGGGCCCAGGTCATCACCGAGCGGTACTGCGCCGAGCTGGGCATCCCGTACTGCCGGACGGGACTGCTCGCCTCGCACCGTGAGGCATTGCGCCACCTCAGGCAGGTCGGGGAGCCGCTGCGCGGGAAGCGCTAGCCCCACACGGCGTGGGCGAGGGCCGCGCCGGCGAAGGCCGCGCCCAGGCCGGCGGCCACGCTCGCCGCCACGTTCACGGCGGCGTAGCCGCGGGCGCCGGCCTGGGCCAGCCGGAGGGTCTCGTAGGAGAAGGTGGAGTAGGTGGTCAGGGCGCCGCACAGGCCCGTTCCGAGGAGCAGCTGAAGGCGGGAGTCCGCCGCGCCCGCGGCCGCCGCGCCGGTGAGCAGGCCGAGGACCAGACTGCCGGCGACGTTGACCGTGAAGGTCCCCCAGGGGAACACGGAGTCGTGCCGGGACTGCACCGCGCGGTCGGTGAGGTAGCGCAGCGGAGCGCCGACCATGGCGCCCAGCACCACGTACAGCCAGTTCACCGCGGCCCCTCGCCGCGCACGTGCCCGACGGCCTCGCAGCGGTCGAGGAGGACCAGTCCGTCGGTGACGAGCGTGTCGAGTTCCGGCAGGAAGGCCCGTACGCGCTCCTCGGTGTCGACCACGACGACCGCCACCGGCAGGTCCTCGCTCAGGGACAGCAGCCGGGAGGTGTGGACGCGGGAGGAGGCGCCGAAGCCCTCGACGCCGCGGAAGACGCTCGCCCCCGCGAGCCCGGCCGCATGGGCCCGGTGGACGATCTCCGAGTAGAGGGGCCGGTGGTGCCAGGTGTCGTTCTCGCCGACGTACACGGTCAGGCGGAGGACGGTGCCGGTCAGCCGGGTCATGGCTGCCTCCTGATCAGAACGCGGCGGGTCGCCGAGGCGGCCGCCCACACGGCGGCGAGCGCCGCGAGCGGGGTCACCGCGAGGTACACGAGACCGGCGCCCGCCCTGCCGGCGTCGAGCAGGTTCCGGACGTCGACGGCGTACGTCGAGAAGGTGGTGAAGCCGCCGAGGACGCCGGTGCCGAAGAACGGGCGCAGCAGGGGGTGGGCGGTGCGGACCTCGGTGATGATCACCATGAACACGCCGATGACGGCGCAGCCGGTGACATTGACCCCGAGGATCGTCCAGGGGAACCCGTGCGCCGAGGTCGGCCACCACAGGGACGCCGCGTACCGGGCCGCCGCCCCCGCTCCCCCGCCGAGCGCGACCACGGCGACGACGGGGCCCTGGGTGCGGAAGGCGTGGCGGACCCGAAGGCCCTCGGTTTCCGGGGCTGTCACCGTCGTACGTCTCCCACTCGCTCCGGATCAGCGTAACGCCCCGGAACGCGACGGGGCACGTCGCGGCCGTGGGCGCTACCAGCCCTTCTCGAACAGCCGCGTCACCTCGGCGATCCGCGCCTCGTCGCGCCGGTAGCGCACGCGCCCGGCACAGCGGCCGGTGCGCAGCAGGCCGAGGGCCGTGAGCAGCCGCAGGTGGGTGAGGGCGGCCGGGCGGGGCAGGCCGAGCCGTGCGGCGACGGCCTCCGCGGTCAGGCCGTCGGCCGCCGCGTCCTGTTCCCGCAGCAGCGTCAGGATGCGCAGTCGCGTGCCGTCGACGGGGGTCCTCAGCATCTCGTACACCTCCGCGCCGGGCCTCGCGCTCCGGAGCCCTTCCACTCTGCCGCGCGCGAGGGCTCCGTGTCCCGGACCGCAGGCACCTTGTCCGGGACTCAACGTACCTACGGAGAAAGGCTGTTCGGCCCCGCCCCACAAGTCGGCGGGGCGGGGCCGGCGGGCTCACCGGTGGCGGAACCAGGCCATCGCGGGCAGCGCGCGGTCGTCGTAGCCGAACAGCGCCTGGTTCTCCCAGCCGTTGCCGGAGGACGGGTCGGCGGGGTCCCAGCCGTTGCCGGCGCGGGCGGTCCAGGTGGCCTCCCAGTAGAAGACGCCGAGGCCGCGGCCGTTCGGGACGGCCTCCACGATGCTCGCCACGTCGTTCATCCAGCGGGTCTGGCCGGTGGCGGACGCCGGGTAGCCGGGGACGAGTTCGGCGTCGAGGTCGATGATGTTCTCGAGGCCGTCCTCGGTGTCCAGGCGGAACGGGTAGGCCGTCTCGGCGACGAAGACGGGCTTGCCGTAGCGGCCGGCCGCGTCGTCCAGGGTCGTCTGGAAGTCGTGCAGCGTGCCGTGCCAGTAGCCGTAGTACGACAGACCGATGGCGTCGAACTTCACGCCGTGGGAGACCGCGTTGTCGAACCACCAGCGGGTGCCGTCGAGGTCACCGCCCTCGGCGAGGTGCAGCGCGGCGACCGTGGACGGGCTGACCGCCTTGACCGCGTCGTAGCCGGAGTTGAGCAGTCCGGCGAGCTGGGTCCAGTTGTCGGTGGAGCCCTCGTTCCACAGCATGCCGCCGTTGATCTCGTTGCCCACCTGCACCATGTCGGCGGTGGTGCCCTGCTTCTTGAGGGCGTTGAGGACGTCGTACGTGTGGTCGTAGACGTCCTTCTTCAGCTGTCCGTAGCCGTGTCCGGCCCAGGCGGCGGGCTTGTACTGCTTGCCCGGGTCGGCCCAGGCGTCCGAGTAGTGGAAGTCGACCAGCAGCTTCATGCCCTGCGCCTTGATCCGCTTGGCCATGGCCAGGACGTGCGCCTTGTCGTTGTAGCCGTCGGCCGGGTCCACCCAGACCTTCAGGCGGGCGTAGTTCATGCCGGCGGACTTCAGGAGGGCGACCGGGTCTCCGGCGGTGCCGGACGCGGTCCGGTAGACCCCGCCCTTGGCCTCGCTCTTGGGCAGGGAGGAGATGTCGGCGCCCTTGACCGGCAGGCCCGAGGTGCCCCGGGCGAAGGTCAGGTCGTCGACGTTGATCCAGTTGCCGGCGCCTGCGTCGCTGTGGACGCTGATCGTGCACTGGTTGTTCGTCACCCGGACCGGCACGACGATCCGTATCCAGCCGGAGTCGGAGACCGGCAGGTCGGTGCGCTGTTCGGCGCCGCCGCAGTTCTTCAGGGCGAGGTACGCCGCGTTCTGGCCGCCGCCGGAGCGGACCCAGGCGGTGAGCTTGTAGTCGCCGTTGGCCAGGCCCGACAGGTACTGGTACGTCTCCGCCCGGTAGGCCGAGGACGACCAGTGGGACAGCCGGTGACCGCCGCTGCGGCCGCCGGACTCCGTGTACGAGGCGGCCGTGTCGCCGTACTCGGACCAGCCGGCGGGGGTGGCGGTGCCCGAACCGTCGCTCTCGAAGCCGCCGTTGGTGAGGGTGCTCGCGGCCGTCGCGGTCTGGGCGGGCAGGGCGGTGAGGGCGAGCCCGGCCACGAGCGGCGGCAGCAGGGCGCGGAGTGTGCGTCTGGGATGGAACATGGGCGTTCGTCGTCCCTTCGACGTGGGGAGGGGGATGCCCGGCGCCCGGAGGGCGAGGGCGAGGCCCCCTCCGCCCGCGGCCTGTGTGCTCACGCGGGCGGAGGGGAGTCGCGGCTCAGCCGTCGAGTCGGACGACCCGGACGGCTCCGGCCGGGACCGCGAGGCGGCCCGCGGCCCGTTCACCGGTCAGCAGCTCGGTGCCGGGGGCGTCCAGCGGCACCTTGGCGTCGGTGGCGGTGTGGTTGATCGCGAACAGGAAGGTGCCCGACTCACCGGCGCGGCGCACCACTTCGACGTCGCGGGGCAGGTCGGCGCGCGGGGCGATCGAGGTGTCCTCGACGGCCCGGCCGAGCAGGGTGGCGAGGCCCTCGGCGCCGAGCCGGGTGGAGACGTACCAGGCGGTGCCCTCGCCGAGGCGGTGCCGGGTGACGGCCGGGCGCCCCTCGGTCAGGCCGTCGGCGTACGTCCACACCGTCTCGGCGCCGCGCGGCACCACGAACTCCGTCCACACGTCGGCGTCGAGTTCCGCGCCGTCGGGGCCGGTCAGGCGGACCCGCTCGCCCTGGAGGAGGGGGGAGAACTCCTCGACGGTCAGGCCGAGGACGTCGCGCAGGGCGCCCGGGTAGGGGCCCTCGTGCACGGCGTCGTGTTCGTCGACGATGCCGGAGAAGTACGACACCACGAGGGTGCCGCCGTTCTCGACGTACTCCTTGAGGTTGTTCCCCGCCGCCTCCGTCATCAGGTACAGGGCCGGTACGACGACAAGCGGATACCTCGACACGTCGGCTTCGGGGTGGGCGAAGTCGACGGTGAGGTGGTGGTCGTAGAGGGCCTCGTACCAGGCGTCGGCGCGTTCGCGGGCGTCGTGGTCCTCGCTGGGGCGCCAGTCGAGGTTCTGCGCCCACCAGGACTGCCAGTCCCACAGCACGGCGACGTCGGCCTCGGTGCGGGTGCCCCGGATCGGCGCCAACGACCGGACGGACGCGCCGAGTTCGGTCACCTCGCGGAAGACGCGGGTCCCGGTGCCACCGTGCGGCAGCATCGCGGAGTGGAACTTCTCGGCGCCGCGCCGGGACTGGCGCCACTGGAAGAACATCGCGCCCTCGGAGCCGCGGGCCACGTGGGCGAGGGAGTTGCGGGCCATCTGGCCGGGGGCCTTGGCGGGGTTGCGGGGCTGCCAGTTGACGCCCGAGGTGGAGTGTTCGAGCAGCAGCCAGGGGGCGCCGCCGGCGACGGAGCGGGTGAGGTCGGCGGCCATGGCGAGGTTGACGTGGGTGCGGCGGCCGTCGGTGATCAGATAGTGGTCGTTGGTGACGAGGTCCACCTCGCGGCCCCAGGCCCAGTAGTCGACGGAGTCGCACTGGCTGAGGGCGGTCATGAAGTTGGTGGTGACCGGGACGCCGGGTGAGAGGCGGTGCAGGATGTCCCGCTCGGCGGTGAAGTTCTCGCGCATGGTGGCGTCGGCGAACCGCCGGTAGTCCAGCACCTGGGCCGGGTTGCCGACCGTCGGGGTCCGGCGCGGCGGGTTGATCTCGTCGAAGGCGGCGTAGCGCTGGCCCCAGAAGGCGGTCCCCCAGGCCTCGTTGACGGCGTCGACGGTGCCGTACTCCCGCTCCAGCCAGCGGCGGAAGTGGGCGGCGCAGGAGTCGCAGTAGCAGGCGGAGACGGGGACGCCGTACTCGTTGTGGACGTGCCACATCGCGAGCGCGGGGTGGTCGCCGTAGCGCTCGGCGAGCTGGGTGGTGATGTTCGCGGCGGCGGCCCGGTAGTCGGCGTTGCTGTGGCAGATGGCGCCGCGGGAGCCGAACCCCAGGCGCACGCCGTCCTCGGTGACGGGCAGCGCGTCGGGGTGGGCCCGGTAGAACCAGGCGGGCGGCACCACGGTGGGTGTGCCGAGGTCGACGCGGACACCGGCTCCGTGCAGCAGGTCCAGGTTGCGGTCGAGCCAGCCGAAGTCGTACGCGCCGGGCGAGGGTTCCAGCAGGGCCCAGGAGAAGATCCCGGCGCTCACCATGGTGACGCCGGCCTCCCGCATCAGCCGGACGTCCTCGTCCCAGACGCTTTCCGGCCACTGCTCGGGGTTGTAGTCCCCACCGAAGGCGAGCCCGGTGAGGCCCCTGGGGGTGGTCTCCGGCATGGATTCTCTCCCGATGTGTCGATCTTTTGGGAACGTGCACACACATTTTCGGCGGTGCGGAGCCAACATAACCGCACAGCAACAACCATTGACAAGTGTCCGGGATGTTTCTCTACTGTGAACGCTCACAGAAGCATGGCTGGTCTTCGCATCAGGCGAAGGCCCCAGGTCAGGGGAGAGTTCCATGCCGTACACGAAGCGCCGTCGCCTCGTGAGTTCCGCCGTCGCCGTCGCGCTCGGCGCCACCGCACTCGCCGCCTGCGGCTCGTCGTCCGACGACGAGGCGCAGTCGGGCCCGGTCTCACTGACGTACTGGACCTGGGCCCCCGGCATGGACAAGGTCGTGGACCTGTGGAACAAGGGGCCGGGCAAGAAGGAGCAGATCACCGTCACGGTGAAGAAGCAGGCGTCCGGCGACACGCTGGTCACCAAGATCCTCACCGCGCACAAGGCCGGCAAGGCGCCCGACCTGGTGCAGGCCGAGTACCAGGCGCTGCCCACCCTGGTCAGCAATGACGCGCTCGCCGACATAGCGGACAGCGTGGGCGACGCGAAGGGCAAGTTCGCCGAGGGCGTCTGGCAGCAGACCACGCTCGGCACGGACGCCGTCTACGCGGTCCCGCAGGACATCGGGCCGATGATGTTCTACTACCGCGAGGACCTGTTCAAGGAGTACGGGCTCTCCGTCCCGGCCACCTGGGAGGAGTTCGCCGAGACCGCGCGCAAGCTGAAGAAGAAGGCCCCCGACAAGGACCTGACCACCTTCTCCGCCAACGACTCCGGTCTGTTCGCGGGCCTCGCCCAGCAGGCCGGCGCCCAGTGGTGGACCACCTCCGGCGACAAGTGGAAGGTCGGCATCAACGACGCGGCGACGAAGAAGGTCGCCGCGTTCTGGGGCGGCCTGGTGAAGGAGGGCGCCGTCGACAACCAGCCGATGTACACCCCGGCCTGGAACAAGGCGCTCAACACCGGCAAGCAGATCGCGTGGGTGAGCGCGGTGTGGGCGCCGGGCACGCTGACCACGGCCGCGCCCGACACCAAGGGCAAGTGGGCGATGGCCCCGCTCCCCCAGTGGAACGAGGGCGAGAGCAGCACCGGCAGCTGGGGCGGCTCCTCCACCGGTGTCACCACCGACTCGAAGAACAAGGAGGCCGCCGCGAAGTTCGCCGCCTGGCTGAACACCGACGCCGACGCGCTGAACGCGCTGGCGAAGGAGAGCGGCATCTACCCGGCCTCCACCTCGGCCCAGCTCAGCGGCGCCTTCACCAGCCCGCCGGAGTACTTCTCCAACCAGCCCGACTTCTACGAGAAGGCCGCCGGGATCGCGAAGACCACCGCGCCGTCCGCCTGGGGACCGAACGTCAACGTCGCCTACACGACGTTCAAGGACGCCTTCGGCGCCGCCGCGAAGAACAAGTCGGACTTCACCGCCGCCCTGGACACCATGCAGCAGGACACGGTCGCCGACCTGAAGAAGCAGGGCTTCGGAGTCGCGGAGTGAAGTCCCCGGCCCGCCGGACGTCGTACGGGGTCAAGGGGGCACCGTACGCGTTCCTCGTCCCCGCGTCCCTCTTGTTCCTCCTGTTCTTCGCGCTCCCCATCGGGTACGCCGTCTGGCTCAGCTTCCGCAAGGTGCAGGTCTCCGGCCTCGGGCTGGGCGCCGGTGCCCGCGAGGAGGTCTGGGCCGGTCTGGAGAACTACACCGACGCCCTGTCCGACAGCGAGCTGCTGAACGGCGCGCTGCGCGTGCTCGGTTACGGCTGCATCGTGGTGCCGGTCATGCTGGGCCTCGCGCTGCTGTTCGCGCTGATGCTCGACTCCGAGAAGGTGCGGCTCGCCCCCTTCACCCGGCTCGCGATCTTCCTGCCGTACGCGATCCCCGGTGTGGTGGCGGCCCTGCTGTGGGGCTTCCTCTACCTGCCGGACGTGAGCCCGTTCTACTTCGTGCTCGACACGTTCGGTCTGCCGCAGCCGGATCTGCTGGACGGCGGGCCGCTGTACCTGGCGCTGTCGAACATCGCGGTCTGGGGCGGCACCGGCTTCAACATGATCGTCATCTACACCGCGCTGCGGGCCATCCCCGCCGAGGTGTACGAGGCGGCCAAGCTGGACGGCGCCACACCGCTGCAGATCGCGCTGCGGATCAAGATCCCGATGGTGGCGCCCTCACTGGTGCTGACCTTCTTCTTCTCGATCATCGCGACGCTCCAGGTGTTCAGCGAACCGACCGTCCTCAAGCCGCTCACCAACTCCGTGTCCACCACCTGGAGTCCGCTGATGAAGGTGTACCAGGACGCCTTCGGCAACGGCGACATCCACGCGGCCGCCGCCCAGGCGACCCTCATCGCGCTCGCCACCCTGGTGCTGTCCTTCGGCTTCCTGCGGGCGACCAACCGACGCGACAAGCAGGAGGCCGCACGATGAGCTCCCTCGCCCTGCGCAAGGCCGAGCCCGCGGCCGGCACCGCCCGCGGCCCGGCGCGCCCCCGCCGGACCGCGCTGGTCCCGACCGTGGCGCTGCTGCTCGGCGCGCTGTACTGCCTGCTGCCGGTCGCCTGGGTGGTCATCGCGTCCACCAAGTCCGGCTCGGAGTTGTTCTCCACCTTCACGTTCTGGCCGGGCACCGGCTTCGCCGACAACCTCTCCGACCTGAGCGCCTACCGCGACGGCGTCTACTGGCAGTGGATGGGCAACTCCGCCCTGTACGCCGGTCTGGGCGCGCTGCTGTCGACGTGCGTGTCGGCGGTCAGCGGCTACGCGCTGGCGGTCTACCGCTTCCGGGGCCGCGAGACGCTGTTCAACGTGCTGCTCGCGGGCGTGCTGATGCCGCCGGTGATCCTCGCCGTCCCCCAGTACCTGCTGCTGGCGAAGGCGGACCTCACGGACTCCTACCTGTCGGTGCTGCTGCCGCAGATCCTCTCCCCGTACGGCGTCTACCTCGCGCGGATCTACGCCGCGGCCGCGGTGCCGGCCGATGTGGTGGAGGCCGGGCGGATGGACGGCGCGGGCGAGTGGCGGATCTTCTCCCGGGTCGCGCTGCCGATGATGGCGCCCGGCCTGGTGACGGTCTTCCTGTTCCAGTTCGTGGCGGTCTGGAACAACTTCCTGCTGCCGTACATCATGCTCAGCGACGACGAGAAGTTCCCGATCACCCTCGGTCTGCACACCCTGCTCGAACAGGGCGCCAACACCCCGGCGCTGTACACCCTGGTGATCACGGGCGCGTTCCTCGCCGTGTTCCCGCTGGTCGCGCTGTTCCTGGTCGTCCAGCGGTTCTGGAGTCTGGATCTGCTCTCCGGGGCCGTAAAGTCATGACCATGGGCAATACGGGGGGCAGGCGCAAGCCGCCGACGATCCACGACGTGGCGCGCGAGGCCGGTGTCTCGCGCGGCACCGTCTCACGGGTGCTCAACGGCGGCCACTACGTCAGCCCCGCCGCGGCCCAGGCGGTCGACGCCGCCATCCGCAAGACGGGCTACGTCGTCAACCGGCACGCCCGCTCGCTGATCACCGGCCGGTCCGACTCGGTGGGCTTCCTGCTCACCGAGCCCCAGGAGCGGTTCTTCGAGGACCCCAACTTCAACGTCCTGCTGCGCGGTTGCACGCAGGCGCTGGCCGCACACGACGTGCCACTGCTGCTGATGCTGGCCGGCACGGACGACGAACGGCGGCGCATCACGCGGTACATCACCGCCGGGCACGTCGACGGGGTGCTGCTGGTGTCCAGCCACTCCGGTGACCCGGTGGCGGAGGAGCTGCGGGCTGCGGGGGTGCCGCTGGTCGCGTGCGGCAAGCCGATCGGGCTGGGCTCGAAGGTGAGTTACGTGGCCGCCGACGACCGGGACGGCGCGCGGGACATGGTGCGGCATCTGCTGGCGCTGGGGCGGCGGCGGATCGGCGTGGTGACCGGTCCGCTGGACACCCCCGGCGGTGTGGAGCGCCTGGCCGGTTACCGGGAGGTGCTCGCCGAGGCGGGCGTCGAGGCCGACGAGCGGCTCGTCGTCTCCGGCGACTACAGCCGGGCCAGCGGCGAGGCCGGCGCCGAGCGGCTGCTGGCGCGGGCCCCGGACGTGGACGCGGTGTTCGTCGCCTCCGACCTGATGGCGCAGGGCGTGCTCACCGCGCTGCACCGGGCGGGGCGCCGGGTGCCCGAGGACGTCGCGGTCGGCGGTTTCGACGACTCCCCCGCGGCCGTCGCCGCGAGCCCCGAGCTCACCACGATCCGCCAGCCGTGGGACCGCATCAGCACCGAGATGGTGCGGGTGCTGCTGGCGCAGATCGGCGGCGAGGACCCGGCGGCGGTGATCCTGCCGACGGAGCTGGTGAAGCGGGACTCGACGTAGGCCCTCCGGACGGGCCGGGCGGGCGGGATCGGAGAAGCCGTACGACGCTCCCCCGGCCCGGCGTGAGGGGACGTCATCGCACGTTCATTGAATGTCGAACAAGTGTTACCGTTCGAGTATGGCAGCGGAGACGGCCGACGCGAGGCTCGAGGAACGGTGGCGCGGCATCCTCGCGGTGCACGCGCGCACCCTGGGCGAGATCGACCGCGCGCTGCATCCGTACGGCCTGGGCGCCTCCGACTTCGAGGTGCTCGATCTGCTCGCGACCGCCACGCCCCCCGACGGCGAGCAGTGCCGGGTGCAGAACCTGGTGGGCCGGGTCCACCTCAGCCAGAGCGCGCTGTCCCGCCTCATCGCCCGCCTGGAGAAGGACGGCCTGGTGGAGCGCAGCATGTGTCTGGAGGACCGGCGGGGCGTGTACGTGCAGCTCACGCCGAAGGGCCGCGAGCTGCACGCCGAGGCGCTGCCGGTGCAGCGCGCCGCCCTGGCCCGCACGCTGGGCGAGTAGCGCGCGGGCCCGGCCGGCTCACGGGCGGGCCAGCAGCGTGCGCACTCCCTCCGAGGTGAGCGTCAGACGGTGCTCGGAGCTGCCGTCGATGGTGAGTGACAGCTCCTCGGCCGGCCACTGGGCGGCGAGCGCGCCGAGCGGGACGAGCCGGTAGCGGGAGACGAACGGCAGCAGTCCGGCCATCTCCAGTTCGGACGTGAACACGGGCACCACCTGGGTGCCGCCCGGCTGCTCCAGCACCGGAAGGGCGACCGCACCGGGGTCGGCGGCCTCCTCGTCGCCCGCGTCGTCCGGCACCGGGATCAGTACGTCGCTGTTCGCGAGGGCGTCCAGCGCCCTCGCGTCCTCGGTGTTCTCCGACAGTGCGTCCAGGGCCCGCTGCGCGGGCGTGGGGGCGTTGTTCTCGTGCGCGGGTGTTTCCATGGCAGATTCCCTGGTAGCGGCGGTCGTACGGCCCGCCCGGGACAGACTCCGGCCCGGGCACAGTGCTGCACGCGTACCCGTTCGCATGTCGCGCAACCCTGCGAGTCCCGGCGCCTCCTCCCGCCTTCCGGCACCCCCTCCGGGCCCGACAACCCGCATGGCTATCATATGAGCACCCTCTAGCTCGAAAGATGATCCTGTGACTGTCAACGAAGACTCGTTCACCCGTTGGAAGCACCGCGAGGAGATCGCGGAGTCGATGATCCCGATCATCGGGAAGCTGCACCGGGAGCGGGACGTGACCGTCCTGCTGCACAGCCGCTCCTTGGTGAACAAGTCGGTGGTCAGCATCCTCAAGACCCACCGCTTCGCCCGGCAGATCGCCGGTGAGGAGCTCTCGGTCACCGAGACGCTGCCCTTCCTGCAGGCGCTCACCACGCTCGACCTCGGCCCGTCCCAGATCGACATCGGCCTGCTCGCCGAGGCCTACCGCGCCGACGACCGGGGCCGGTCGGTGGCCGAGTTCACCGCCGAGGCCGTCGCCGGCGCGACCGGCGCCGACAAGATCGACCGCCGCGAGCCGCGCGACGTCGTCCTCTACGGCTTCGGCCGCATCGGCCGCCTCCTGGCCCGGCTGCTCATCGAGAAGTCGGGATCCGGCAACGGGCTGCGCCTGCGCGCGATCGTGGTCCGCCGGGGCGGTGAGCAGGACATCGTCAAGCGGGCCTCGCTGCTGCGCCGCGACTCCGTGCACGGTCAGTTCCAGGGCACCATCACCGTCGACGAGGCGAACAGCACGATCGTCGCCAACGGCAACACCATCAAGGTGATCTACGCGGGCGACCCGACGGAGATCGACTACACGGCGTACGGCATCAAGGACGCCATCCTCATCGACAACACCGGCAAGTGGCGCGACCGCGAGGGGCTTTCGCTGCACCTACGGCCCGGCATCGACAAGGTGGTGCTGACCGCGCCCGGCAAGGGCGACGTGCCCAACATCGTGCACGGCGTCAACCACGACACCCTCAAGCCGGACGAGCGGATCCTGTCCTGCGCGTCCTGCACCACCAACGCGATCGTCCCGCCGCTGAAGGCGATGGCGGACGAGTACGGTGTGCTGCGCGGGCACGTGGAGACCGTGCACTCGTTCACCAACGACCAGAACCTGCTGGACAATTACCACAAGTCGGAGCGCCGCGGCCGTTCGGCGCCGCTGAACATGGTGATCACCGAGACGGGCGCCGCCTCGGCCGTCGCCAAGGCGCTGCCGGACCTCGACGCGACCATCACCGGCAGCTCGATCCGGGTCCCCGTGCCGGACGTCTCGATCGCGATCCTCAACCTCCAGCTGGGCCGCGCGACCGACCGTCAGGAGGTCCTGGAGCACCTGCGCAACGTGTCGCTGACCTCGCCGCTCAAGCGCCAGATCGACTTCACCAGCGCCCCCGACGCGGTCTCCAGCGACTTCATCGGCTCGCGCCACGCCTCGATCGTCGACGCCGGCGCGCTCAAGGTCGAGGGCGACAACGCGATCCTCTACCTCTGGTACGACAACGAGTTCGGCTACTCCTGCCAGGTCGTCCGGGTCGTCCAGTACGTTTCCGGGGTGGAGTACCCGACGTACCCGGCCCCGGCGGTCTGACCCGGGAAGCCGGCAAGCGGAACGGACGCGGCGACGGGGCGGGGCCGGTGGGATGCCCGGCCCCGCCCCGGTCTGCCCGCAGTACCGGCGGTAAGGGGCAGATCGGTAACGATCATCCCGTCCGGGTTGCCGGGGCCCGTGAAGTTCCTAGTCTTCCGGCATGGCCCTCTTCAGCAGTCGCACCAGCAGACGCCCCCGTATCGTGCCCGCCCTCGACGACGCCGAGCTGGCGCGCGTGCTGGGGCGGTTGAGCAAGCGGAACGGGAGCGGCAAGGCCGCGGACGTGACCCTCGTGTCCTCCTTGCTGAAGGAGACGGGGGACGACTGGGACCGCCGCGGTCACCGGGTGTCCGTACTGGCCGAGGCGACGGCCGACGCGGGGATCGCGGCGGCGTGGCTGGGCAGGGAGCCGCAGAGCGCGGACGCCCTGCTGTTCCACTCCTGGACCGAGTTGGCGCGCGGTCTGCGGGACGGGCGCCTGGAGGACGCCGGGCAGCTGATCTCCCGGTGCCACCAGGCCGCCGAGCGAAGACCGGAGGATCCGCTGCCGTGGGTGGTCCTGCTCGGTGTGTCGCGGATCGAGCGTTACGGCCAGAACGACGTCAACGCCATCTGGCGGGAGGCCACCGGGCGCGACCGCTGGCACCGTGAGGCGTATCTGCAGATGCTCGCCTATCTGTCGCCGGAGGAAGGGGGGTCCAGCGCGGCCGTCCTCGACTTCGTCGACGTGGTGCGCACCCGTATCCCGGCCAACGCACCGTGTGCGGCGGTCGAGTTGACCGCGGCCGTGCGGCAGTACCAGGGGCTGCTGGCACAGGGCGGGGTGCGGGCCATGACGGCCGGTCAGCTGTGGGAGGGCGGGCAGATCGCCGCCGCGCTGGAACAGGCGGCCGCGCTGTGGGCGAAGCCGGGCTTCTTCCAGCACGCGGCGGCGCAGGCCGATCTGAACGTGCTGGCGTACGCGTTGTGCGCGGCCGGGCGCGCCGTCGACGCGCATCATGTGTTCGAGACACTGCAGGGCACGGTCACGCCCTGGCCGTGGAACACCGACGGGCCCGCGATCCAGCGGTTCGAGCAGCACCAGTCCAAGGCGGAACGGGGACGGCAGGGCGGCGTCGGCGGAGCGTGACGCCCGCCGACCGCCGCTCCCCCGTCAGCTCCGCGCCAGGACGGTGGTGACGGCCTCCCGCAGCGCCGCCGCCGGGTCCGGTACGGGCCCTTCGGAGCGCCAGGCGACGAAGCCGTCGGGGCGGACCAGTACCGCGCCGTCCGCGGTGATCCCGTGCGTCCGGGCCCAGTCGGCACCGTCCTCGGGAGTCAGTTCCGCGCCGGGGCCGTCGCCCACCCGGTACGCGTCGAGCGGTACGGACAGGTCCTTCGCGACCTTCGCCGCCGCGGTGTGCCAGTCGCAGGCGCCGTTCGCGGAACTCAGCAGCACGCACGACCGCTCGTACAGGTCGAGCGTGGAGATCCGGGTGCCCGAGCGGTCCAGCCACACGTGCGGGGCGCGGCTGCCGGGCTCGCCGGTCAGCATCACGCCGTCGGGGATGATCTGCGCCGCCGGGTCGGCGCCCAGGACCGCGCCGCGCGGATAGCGGTAGCAGAGCGCCACGTTGAGGATGCCGCCCGGCTTCATCCCGGGACCGCCGGGACCGCCGGGGCCACCGGCTCCGGGACCGCCTGGGCCACCGGGACCGCCGGCTCCGGGACCGCCAGGACCGCCGGGAGCACCGACTCCGGGACCACCGGGGGCACCCGGACCGCCGGCTCCGGGACCACCGGGGGCGGGGGCTCCGAGGGCGGGGGCTCCGGGGGCCGGCGTGTACCCGGGGTGGCTGTGCTCGCTCGAGCGGGAGGAGGCACGGGCGCTGGTCGCCTCCGCGACGGGCCGGCGTTCGGCGTCGTAGGACTCCAGCAGGCCGGGCGCGGCCCAGCCGCCGAGCACGGCGGCCAGCTTCCAGGCGAGGTTGTGGGCGTCCTGGATGCCGGTGTTGGAGCCGAACGCCCCGGTGGGCGACATCTCGTGGGCCGAGTCGCCGGCCAGGAACACCCGGCCGTCGGCGTACCGCTCGGCGACCCGCTCGGCGGCGTGCCAGGCGGCCCGGCCGGTGATCTCCACGTCGAGGTCCGGCACGCCGACGGCCTTCCGGATGTGGGCGACGCACCGCTCGTCGGTGAACTCCTCGAGGGTTTCGCCGTGTTCGGGGTGCCAGGGGGCGTGGAACACCCAGTGCTCCCGGTTGTCGACCGGCAGCAGGGCCCCGTCGGCGTCCGGGTTGGTCAGGTAGCAGACGATGAACCGCCGGTCCCCGACGACGTCGGCGAGGCCGCGGGAGGTGAACGTGAGGCTCACGTTGTGGAACAGGTCGCCCGGGCCCTTCTGCCCGATGCCCAGCGACTCGCGGACGGGGCTGCGCGGACCGTCGGCGGCGACGAGGTAGTCCGCCCGGATCCTGGTGTGCTCGCCGGTCTCCCGGCTCTTGACCAGCACCGTCACCCCCTCGGCGTCCTGGTCGAAGGACATCATCTCCGTCCCGAAGCGCAGGTCCCCGCCGAGTTCGCGGGCTCCCTCGAGGAGCACCGGTTCCAGGTCGTTCTGGCTGCACAGGCACCATCCGCTGGGGCTGAAGCGGGCGAGCCCGCCGCCGGGGTCGATCTCCTGGAGCAGCCACTCGCCCTCGTCGCCCGCCAGGCTCGGGGTCTGCCAGATGCCGTGGTTGTCCGCCAGGACCGACGCGGCCCGGCCGATGCGCTGCTCGAGCCCGGCCGTCCGGAACAGCTCCATGGTGCGTACGTTGTTCCCCCGCCCGCGCGGGTGGATCGACGTGCCCGCGTGGCGTTCGACGAGCGTGTGCGGCACGCCGAGGCGCCCCAGGAACAGGGACATGGACAGACCCACCAGGGAGCCGCCGACGATGAGGACCGGCGTGCGGTGATCCGCCCGGCCGGCCGTATCCGATCGATGCATTGAAACGCCTCCAGCGTCGCCCTCGACGGGCTGTGGAACAGGACGCACCTTTCATGCCCGGTGCGGGCCGGTCCGCGTCCCGGCGGCACCCGGATGGCGCGCGGTTCACCCACCTGCCCCGTGTCGCTCGCGCACACCGGAAAGTCGCGTCAACGATCGACTCATGGCGACCCCGGACCTTCGGACACGGCGGTCGTTGTCTGACCTTCCGAAGAAGAGGAGAGGTGCGCCGGATGACCATGTCGGCACGCATTTCGCAGTCGGCGTTCGACGGCTCGAGGCTGCGGGTGATCCTGCTCCTCGACCTGTACGAGGGGGCCCAGGAACAGTTCCTCGCCGCGTACGAGCACATGCGCAACAAGGTCGCGTCCGTCCCCGGTCACATCAGTGACCAACTGTGCCAGTCGATCGAGAACCCCTCGCAGTGGCTCATCACCAGCGAGTGGGAGAGCGCCCTGCCGTTCCTCGCGTGGGTGAACAGCGAGGAGCACATCCAGATCGTCCGGCCGATGCACAGCTGTGTCCGGGACACCCGGTCGATGCGCTACAGCGTCCTGCGCGAGACCCACCCGGAACAGCCGCTCACTCCCGAGGCCGCGAAGGCGGGCCTCCAGAAGGCGGCCCGCGTGGGCGCCGGGATGACCCGCCACGCCCTCACCTTCACCGTCAAACCGGGCTCCGAGTCCAAGGTCGTGGACATCCTGGCCAACTACGACGCGCCCGAGACGCGGATCAACGGTGTCACGCGACTGCACCGCACCTCGCTCTTCATGCACGGCAACCGCGTCGTGCGGGCCGTGGAGGTGGAGGGCGACCTGCTGGCCACCCTGTGCCACGTGGCCAGCCAGCCCGAGGTCCAGGCGGTGGAAGAGGCCATCAACCCCTATCTGGAGCAGGACCGGGATCTGTCCGACTCCGACTCCGCGCGGGTGTTCTTCACCCGGGCGGCGCTCCCGGCCATGCAGCACGTGGCGACCGACCGCCCGGAACCCGCCGGCCTGCGGCGGCACATGCTGTACTACCCGGCCGTGGCGGACCACGGCCTGGAGCTGGCCCGGTTCCTCGCCCGCCAGGACGAGGCCGCGGCGAGCGACCCGGACAGCCTGGTGTACGCGAGCACCGTCTTCCAGCGCGACGACGTCGTGGTCCGCATGATCGACGTCACCGGCGAGCTCGATCTCGACCCCGCCGCCGCCCTCGGCGTCAAGGCTCCGGGCAAGGCGGCCGAGCTGGAGCGTCTCCTGGACGGCGCCGCGATCGGCGTCGAGGGCTCCCTGGACTCGGAGCGCAACCTCAACCGGCTCCTGGCGCACGCCGACATGATGCCCGTCACCGACCGCAGCTCCGCGGATTCCTGACGGCCGACCGCGGTGACGTCCGCGGCCGTGCCCGCCCGGACGTCACCGGCACACCCGGAGGTAACAACCATGTCCCAACAGCATCCACGCATCGTGGACCTGAGCGAGACGGAACCCAACCGACGGCGCGGAGGTGACCTCAGGACCCTGCTCACCCCGGCCACCGTGGGCTCCACCAGCGGCTTCATGGGCCTGGCGATCATCAAGCCCGGCGAGCGCATCGGCGAGCACTACCACCCGTACTCCGAGGAGTTCGTGTACGTGGTCAGCGGCGCGCTCGAAGTGGACCTGGACGGCGAGCCGTTCGCGCTCCGCGCCGAGCAGGGACTGATGATCCCGATCGACATGCGGCACCGCTTCCGCAACGTCGGCGACCAGGAGGCGCGCATGGTGTTCCACCTGGGCCCGCTCGCCCCGCATCCGAGCCTCGGTCACGTCGACACCGAGGAGACCGAAAGTGCCGTCGCGGGGCCGCAGTTGAAGGTCGGCGGTCCCGAGCACGGCCGGCCGACCGAGCCGAGCGAGGCCATAAAATGACCCGCCGGGTGGCCGTCACCGGTATAGGTGTGGTCGCTCCCGGCGGCATCGGAGCGACGGCGTTCTGGGATCTTCTGACAGCCGGCCGCACCGCGACCCGCGGCATCTCCCTGTTCGATCCGGCGGGCCTGCGCTCGCGCATAGCCGCCGAGTGCGACTTCGACCCGTACGAGCACGGCCTGGACGCGGACCTGTGCCAGCACGCGGACCGTTACATCCAGTTCGCCGTGGTCGCCGCCGCCGAGGCCGTGCGCGACTCCGGCCTCGACACCGAGGCCACGGACCCCTGGCGCACCGCGGTCTCGCTGGGCAGCGCGGTCGGCGGCACCACCCGGCTGGAACACGACTACGTGCTGGTCAGTGAGCGGGGCCGGCGCTGGGACGTGGACCACGGGCAGGCGGAGCCGAAGCTGCACCTGGCCTTCTCGCCGAGCACGCTCGCCTCGGTCGTCGCCGAGCGGTTCGGCGCCCGGGGCCCGGTGCAGACCGTCTCCACCGGCTGCACCTCCGGGCTCGACGCGGTCGGCTACGCCTTCCACACCGTCGCCGAGGGCCGGGCCGACGTCTGCATCGCCGGGGCGTCGGACTCGCCGATCTCACCGATCACGATGGCCTGCTTCGACGCCATCAAGGCGACGTCACCCAACAACGACGACCCCGAGCACGCCTCCCGGCCCTTCGACGCCCACCGCGACGGCTTCGTGATGGGCGAGGGCGCGGCCGTGCTCGTCCTCGAGGAGTACGAGCACGCGCGGGCCCGCGGCGCGGAGATCCTCTGCGAGATCAGCGGCTACGCCACCTACGGCAACGCCTACCACATGACCGGTCTGACCAGTGAGGGACTGGAGATGGCCCGGGCGATCGACACCACGCTCGACCAGGCCCGTATCGACCCCACGCTGATCGACTACGTCAACGCGCACGGCTCCGGCACCCGGCAGAACGACCGGCACGAGACGGCCGCCGTGAAGCGGTCCCTGGGCGCGCACGCCCACGAGACGCCCATGAGCTCCATCAAGTCGATGGTGGGGCACTCGCTGGGCGCGATCGGCGCGATCGAGGTGGTCGCCTGCGTCCTCGCGCTGAAGCACCAGGTGGTGCCGCCCACGGCGAACTACGAGACCCCCGACCCCGAGTGCGACCTGGACTACGTGCCGCGCACCGCCCGCCCGCGGAAGCTGAACCATGTGCTCTCCGTCGGCAGCGGATTCGGCGGTTTCCAGTCCGCGGTGCTGCTCTCCGGGCCGGGCGGGAGGACACGATGAGCAATCGGCGCCCCGGGCGTGCGGCCGTCACCGGCATCGGTGTGGTCGCGCCCAACGGACTGCGGACCGACGCCTACTGGAAGTCCGTCCGCGAAGGCCTCAGCGTGCTGGACCTGATCAGCCGCGAGGGCTGTGACCATCTGCCGCTGCGGGTGGCGGGCGAGGTCCGGGCCTTCGACCCGTCGGCCCTCATCGAGGACCGGTTCCTGGTGCAGACCGACCGGTTCAGTCACTTCGCGATGGCCGCCGCCGCCCTCGCCCTCGACGACGCCGGACTCGGCGGTGATCCCGCCGAGCCGTTCTCCGTCGGCGTGGTCACCGCCGCCGGATCGGGCGGCGGCGAGTTCGGCCAGCGCGAGCTGCAGAAACTGTGGGGGCAGGGCTCCAAGTTCGTCGGCCCCTACCAGTCCATCGCCTGGTTCTACGCCGCGAGCACCGGCCAGATCTCCATCCGCAGCGGCCTCAAGGGGCCGTGCGGGGTGGTGGCGAGCGACGAGGCGGGCGGTCTGGACTCCCTCGCGCACGCGGCCCGGGCCGTGCGGCGCGGCACCGACGTCATGGTCGTGGGGGCCGCGGAGGCGCCGCTGGCCCCTTACTCGATGGTGTGCCAGCTCGGCTACCCCGAGCTCAGCACCCTCGACGACCCCGACCGTGCCTACCGTCCGTTCACCGAGAAGGCGTGCGGTTTCGTGCCCGCCGAGGGCGGTGCGCTGCTCGTCGTCGAGGACGAGTCCCGTGCCCGTGACCGCGGAGTGCCCGTACGGGCCGTCGTGGCCGGCCACGCCGCCACGTTCACCGGGGCCTCCCGCTGGGCGGCGTCCCGGGAGGGCCTGGCCCGCGCGATCCGCGGCGCCCTCGACGACGCGGGCTGCGCGCCGGAGGAGATCGACGTCGTGTTCGCCGACGCCCTGGGCGTCCCCGAGGCGGACCGCGCCGAGGCGCTGGCGATCGCCGACGCCCTGGGCGCGCACGGCACCCGCGTCCCGGTCACGGCGCCCAAGACGGGCATCGGGCGCGCCTACTGCGCGGCACCCGTGCTGGACACGGTGGCCGCGGTGCTCGCCATGGAGCACGGCTCGGTGCCCCCGACGCCCAACGTGTTCGACATCTGCCACGACCTCGACCTGGTGATGTCGCGCGCTCGTCCCGCCGAGCTGCGCACCGCCCTGGTCCTCAGCAGGGGACTGATGGGCTCCAACGCGGCGCTGGTCGTGCGCCGCGGTGACGATTCCGCCCGGTAGGTCCGGGCGGGGAAGGAGAAGTCACCCGTGATCACCTCCGAAGTGACCTTCGACGAGCTGGCCGCGCTGATGAAGCAGGCGGCCGGCATCACCGTCGACCCCCAGGAACTGAAGCGGTCGGCGGAGTCCCCCTTCGACGTCTTCGGCCTCGACTCGCTCGGCCTGCTCGGCATCGTCGGCGAGCTGGAGAACCGGTACGGCGCGTCGCTTCCCCCCGACTCGGAGCGCTGCCGGACGCCCCGGGAGTTCCTGAACCTCGTCAACAGCACCCTCACGGCTGGAGCCTGAAAGTGGCCGGACACACCGAGAACAGCATCACCATCGACGCTCCCTTCGACCTCGTGTGGGAGATGACCAACGACCTGGAGAACTGGCCGCGGCTGTTCAGCGAGTACGCGTCCGTGGAGGTCCTCTCCCGTGAGGGCGCCACGACGAGGTTCCGGCTCACCATGCACCCGGACGAGAACGGCAAGGTGTGGAGCTGGGTGTCGGAACGCACCCCGGACCGCGAGAAGCGCACGGTCCACGCCCGCCGTGTCGAGACGGGTCCGTTCGCCCACATGGACATCGTGTGGGAGTACGCGGAACTGCCGGACGGTGTGCAGATGCGCTGGACGCAGGACTTCGCGATGAAGCCCGACGCCCCGGTCGACGACGACTGGATGACGGACAACATCAACCGCAACTCCCGTACGCAGCTGGCCCTCATCCGGGACCGGATCGAGCAGGTCGCCCGCGACAGCGAGAGCGCGTCCGTCGCGTCCTCGCGCTGAGCACCGGTCCAGGAAAGGAAAGCCGATGCACCACGCCCTCATCGTCGCCCGGATGAAGCCCGGTTCGGCGCCGGACATCGCCGACGTGTTCGCCGCCTCCGACCGGGGTGAACTCCCCCATCTGATCGGGGTCAGCCGGCGCAGCCTCTTCCAGTTCGGGGACGACCTGTACCTGCACCTCATCGAGGCCGAGCAGGACCCGGCGCCCGCGATCGCGAAGGTCGCCGGACACCCCGAGTTCCGCGGCATCAGCGAGCGGCTGGAGGCGTACGTCAGCCCGTACGACCCGGCCACGTGGCGCAGCCCCAAGGACGCCATGGCGCAGTGCTTCTACCGCTGGGAGCGGAGCGCCGGCTCCTGAGCGGGCGGCCGCCGACACCCCGAGGCCGCCGGTCCCGCGTCAGTCGCGGAGCCGGCGGCCTCGGGGTTGTCGGCGTGTCTTCGGTCAGCCGGGGACGGTGCACTCGAAGGCGTGGAGATAGGCGTTGACCGGGCTGATGCCGTCGATGACGAGTCCCGCGCCGGTCAGCCGGTCGACCATGCTCTGCCGGGTGTGCTTGGCGCCGCCGACGTTGAGGAGCAGCAGCAGGTCCATGGCGGTGGTGAACCGCATCGACGGGGTGTCGTCGACGAGGTTCTCGATGACGACGACGCGGGCTTCGGGCCGTGCCGCCCGGCGGACGTTGGCGAGCACCCGGCGGGTGCTGTCGTCGTCCCACTCCAGGACGTTCTTGATGATGTACACGTCCGCCCGGACGGGGACGTCCTCGCGGCAGTCCCGGGCCACGACCTCGGCCCGGTCGGCGAGCGAGCCGCCCTCGCGCAGCCGCGGGTCGGCGTTCTCGACGACGCCCGGCAGGTCGAGCAGGGTGCCGTGGAGGTGGGGGTGCTTCTCCAGGAGGCCGGCCAGGACGTGTCCCTGGCCGCCCCCGATGTCCGCGACGGAGGAGGCGTCGTCCAGGTCGAGCAGCCGGGCCACGTCGCGCGCGGACTGCTCGCTGGACGTCGTCATGGCCCGGTTGAACACGTGGGCGGACTCGGGGGCCGACTCGTTGAGGTGGGTGAAGAATTCCTGGCCGTACACGTCCTCGAAGACGTTGCCGCCCGAGCGGACCGCCTCGTCGAGCAGCGGCCAGACGTTCCAGGTCCACGGCTCGGTGCACCACAGGGCGATGTACCGCAGACTGTGCGGGTCGTCCTCGCGCAGCAGCCGGGACATCTCGGTGTGCTCGAAGGTGCCGTCGGGGTTCTCGGTGAAGACGCCCTGGCAGGACAGGGCGCGCAGCAGCCGCCGCAGGGTGTGCGGCTGGGTCTTCACCGCCGTCGCCAGGTCCTCGACGGTCATGGGGGTGTCGTCCAGCGCGTCCGCCACGCCCAGGCGGACGGCCGCGCGTACGGCGGCGGCGCACGCCGCCCCGAAAACGAGCTCCCGCAGCCGCATGGGCGGCGGGGTAGCCGGATCAACGGTGGTCATCCGTTGCCTCGCTTCTGCTGTCGTGCAGGTGGTGGGGGCGGTGGGGCGGGCCGGTCAGCACATGCCCGCGGGCTCGGAGAGCGTGCAGGTGTTGCGGCTGAACGTGTTGTTCTTGGCGGTGTCCCGGTCGGCCAGGTCGGCCGGGCTGTTGCCGGTCACCAGGTTGTCGCGGATGTCGTTGCGCTCGCTGGGGGTGCCGACGAGGCTCTTGAAGAGCACGATGCCGCCGGACAGCGGGGAGGTGCCCTTGTTGTCCTCGACCCGGTTGTAGGCGACCAGGGTTTCCTCGGTGCCGGTGAGGACGATGCCCGACCCCTGCAGGAAGGGCAGCCGGGGCGTCTTGGGGCAGTGCTTGTTGTTGGTGTGGACGTAGTTGTGCGTCACGCGCAGGTCGCCGGCGCGCGGCCTGGACTCGTCGCCCACCACGAAGACGGCGGCGCAGTTGCCGGTGGCCTCGTTGTGGTCGACGGTCAGGTTCCGCAGCCGGCGCACGGTGACGCCGACCCGGTTGCCGTCCATCCGGTTGTGACGGATCACGGTCCGCTCCGTGTCCCGGGCGCCTTCCTCGGTGTCGACGGTGTTGGCCACGAACAGCCCGGCGTCGCCGTTGTCCCGGGCGAGGTTGTGGCTGAGCACGCTGCGCACGGAGCGTTCCTCGGCGATGCCCCACTGGCCGTTCTTCTCCGCCACCACGTGCTCGACCCTCAGCCCGTCGGTGCCGGTGGCCCACAGCCCGTTCTCGGCGAATCCCCGCACCGTCAGCGACCGTACGCTGACGTCCTCGAGCGGGCTCTTGTCGGTGCCGGTGACACAGATGCCGTTGCCGGCCTTGGCGCAGGCGCTCCTGCTCTTGCCGTCGTCCGCGGCGGGCACCAGTACGGTGCGGCCGGCACCGTGGCCGCGCAGGGTCAGGTCCGACATCTTGACGTCGACGCTCTGCCGGTAGGTGCCGGGCGCGAGGAGGACGGTGTCCCCCGGCTTCGCGGCGTCCACGGCCTTCTGGATCGACTGGCCGGGCTGTACGCGGTGCACGGCCGGGTGGTGGGCCGACGGAGCGGCACCCAGCCCCGCGGTCACGGCTGCGGCGGTACAGGCGAGAAGGGTGACATGTCGTTTGTTCATGAGCCGAAGCTATGAGCGGGGGTCGGGCCCCGCCACCGGTGATCACCCAGGTGGGCCGAGGCCCGCGCCCGACGGGTGATCACCCGGTCGGCCCCTCTCCCGTGGACGCCGGAAGGGGCCGCCCCTCGTTGGGCGGCCCCTTCCGTTTCCGAGGGTCCTGTCGGCCGGGTCGTGGCTCAGGCGACCGGGGTCGCCCGGTCCTTGTCCGGCGTGGTGTCCGCGGTGGCGGACTCCTCGGCGAGGCGCTCCAGGCCGCTGGTGGTCTTCAGCGGCTTCTCCTTCAGGAACACGACGGCGACCAGGGCGAGCAGCGCGAACGGGGTGGCGATGAGGAACAGGTCGGCGGTGGCGACACCGTAGGCGTGCTCCACGATCTCCCGCATCGGGGCGGGCAGCGTGCTCATGTCCGGGACGCTGTGCCCGCCGCCGCCCGAGCCGCCCTCGGCCCCTCCGGCGGCGCCCGCCTTCTCCAGCCCCTTGGCCATCTCGTCGGCGACCCGGTTGGCGAGGATCGCGCCGAGGACGCTGGTGCCGATCGTGCCGCCCATGCTGCGGAAGAAGGACAGCACCGAGGTCGCGGCGCCCAGTTCGGCCGCGGGGACGTCGTTCTGCGCGGCGAGCACCAGGTTCTGCATCAGCATGCCGACGCCGACGCCGAGGACGGCCATGTACAGGCTGAGCAGTCCGAAGTGCGTGTCCGCGTCGATCAGGGAGAGCAGCGCGAGGCCGACGGTCATGATGACCGCGCCCGCCACCAGGTGGTTCTTCCACTTGCCGGTCCGGCTGATCAACTGCCCGGCGACGGTGGACGACACCAGCAGACCCAGGATCATCGGCAGGCTCATCAGACCGGCGATGGTCGGCGACTTGCCCAGGGACACCTGGAAGTACTGCGAGAGGAAGACGGTCCCGCCGAACATGGCGACACCGACCAGGAGGCTGGCCACCGTGGTCAGGGTGACCGTGCGGTTCTTGAAGATGTCGAGCGGGATGACCGGCTCGTCGGTACGGGCCTCGACGAGGACCGCCAGGGCCAGCAGCAGCACGCCGCCGGTCACGAGCGCGGCGGTCTGCCACGACGCCCAGTCGAACTGGTTGCCGGCCAGCGAGACCCAGATGAGCAGCGCGCAGACACCGGCGACGATCAGGAAGGCGCCGAGCCAGTCGATCTTCACCTGGCGTTTGACGGTGGGCAGCTTCAGCGTGCGCTGCAACAGGGCGATGGCCAGCAGGGCGAACGGCACGCCGATGAAGAAGCACCAGCGCCAGCCCAGCCAGTCGGTGTCCACCAGCACACCGCCGATCAGCGGTCCGGCCACGGTGCCGACGGCGAACACGGCGCCGAAGATGCCGGAGTACCTGCCCAGTTCCCGGGGCGGGATGACGGCGGCCATGACGACCTGCGCGAGGGCGGTCAGACCACCCGCGCCGATGCCCTGCACGACCCGGCTGAAGATCAGCAGCGTCGTGTCGTGGGAGAAGCCCGCCAGCAGCGAACCGATCACGAACATCAGCAGGGAGAGCTGGAGCAGCAGCTTCTTGTTGAACAGGTCGGACAGCTTGCCCCACAGGGGCACCGTCGCCGTCATGGCCAGCAGTTCGGCGGTGACGACCCAGGTGTAGGAGGACTGGCTGGCACCCAGGTCGGCGATGATCGTCGGCAGCGCGTTGGAGACGACGGTGCCCGCCAGGATGGCGACGAACATGCCGGCCATCAGGCCCGACATGGCCTGGAGTATCTGCCGTTGGGTCATGGAGGTGGAAGGCGCGTCGGCGGGCGCCGGGGGTGAGGTCACGGGATCTCTTTCGGACGGTGGTCGAAACGGTCACGCGCGGGGCGGGCGCCGGCAGGTGCCGGCACGCTCGTGGGCGCGGAACGGACAGTGGGGGCGGCGGCCGCGGCGGGAGGCCGGGCGGCCGGTGTGAGGACCTACGCGGGAGGTGCCGGGAGACCGGCGGCGAGGAGGGCGAACACCTCCTGGAAGACGTCGAGGAAGGCGGCTTCCTCCTGCCGGGCGCACCAGTGCTCCACACTGGTCCGCACCGCGGTGCCCGCCACCGCGGCCAGCAGCCGCGGGTAGAGGTCGAGCGCACCGCGCCGTTCCTCGTCGGTCGCGGGGGCGGGCGGGGACACGGCTGACGTCGGCCCGCCGGCGCGGATGCGCGCGGCGATGGCCTCGGCCAGTTCGGTCTCGTCCGCCATGTGCGCGCCGAGCGTGCGGACCAGCAGGTGCGGCGAGGCGTGCACCACCTGGGCGTGCAGCCGCCACAGCTCGTGCTGCTGCTCCGCCTCGGCCAGTTCCGCGGCCAGGGCCTCGCGCAGGGCCTGGAGCGGGGAGAGCGCGGCCGGCGCGTCGAGCACGGCCTGCCGCATCCGCGCGCCCGCGTCCGCGTCGATCACGACGAAGGCGTCGTCGCGGGTGTCGAAGTAGTTGAAGAAGGTCCGCACGGACACCCCGGCCGCCGCGCTGATCGCCTCGACGGTGACCTTCTCCGCGCCGTGTTCGGCGGCCAGCCGCACGGCGGCCTCGGCGAGAGCGGCACGCGTCGCCCGCTTCTTCCGCTCCCGCAGCCCGCCCTGCGCGGCACCCTTCTCCGTCATACCTTGCATGCTATGCAAAGATGCACGCCGTGCAAAATTAGCTCCGGTCGGCTCCTGCCCGGCGGGCGGGCCCACCGCGCACGGCGGCGCGCGGGCCGTCTCCGGCACCCTGTGCGAGGAGACACCTGATACTCGGCACGGCGGCAAGCCGGCCGGTCGGCCGCCCGCACGCCGCGGAAGAGCCGGGAGGGACGGACGATGGCGAACTCACGGTCCGGGGAGACGGTCACCGAGCGGATCGTCCGCGTCCTCGAGACGTTCGACACCGACAGGACCGTGCAGACGGCGGCGGAGATCGGACGGCGCGCGAGGCTGCCGTCGTCCACGGCGCACCGGATCGTGGCCGATCTCGTGGAGTGCGGGCTGCTGGAACGGGACGAGGAGCAGCGGGTGCGGCTGGGCATGCGGCTGTGGGAGTTGGCGCTGCGCGGCTCCCACGCCCTGCGCCTGCGGCAGGCGGCCCTGCCGTTCATGGAGCGGGTGCAGGCCCGGGTCCGGGAGCACACCCAGCTCGCGGTGCTGGAGAACGGCGAGACCCTCTTCGTGGAGCGCCTGTCCCATCCGCACGCGGGCGCGAACATCACCCGGATCGCCGGGCGCCTCCCCCTGCACGCCTCGTCGTCGGGGCTGGTGCTGCTCGCCCACGGCCCGGAGGAGCTGCGGGAGCGGGTCCTCGCCGGGCCGCTCGAGGCGGTCTCGCCGGAGACCGTGACCGACCCCGCGCTGCTGCGCCGCGTCCTGGCCGGCGTCCGGCGTGACGGCGTCGTCGTGGCTCCGGGGACGGTCGAGGCCGTCTCCACGGGCGTCGCCGTGCCGGTGCGCGAGGGACGCGGGCGGGTGGTCGCCGCGCTGTCGGTCGTCCTTCCCCGCTCCACGCCGACCGGTCCCGTGGCCGAGGTGCTGCGCTCCGCCGCCGCGGGCATCTCGGCGACGCTCGGCGCGCACCGCCCGTAGACAGCGGTCCGACCGGGGGTCGCGGAGATCCGATTCCCGTTCAATGGGAAGGGCCGTCGTCAACGGGGACGGACCGGCGCCAGACTCCCTCCCACCCCGTCGGCCGTCGAAGGAGACGACATGCCCGTACGCACCCGAGTCGCCGTCATCGGAGCAGGCCCCGCCGGTCTGCTGCTGTCCCATCTGCTCGGCCGCCACGGCATCGAGTCGGTCGTCATCGACTCCCGCAGCCGCGAGGAGATCGAGACCACCATCCGGGCCGGCATCCTGGAGCAGGGCACCGTCGAGATCCTCAGCGAGACGGGGGCCTCGGAGCGGGTCCTCACGGTCGGGCAGAAGCACGAGGGCATAGAGCTGCGCTTCGACGGCGAGGGCCACCGGATCGACTTCGCCGCGGCCGTCGGCCGGGCGGTGTGGCTCTATCCGCAGCACGAGGTGCTGAAGGACCTGGTCGCCGCGCGCCTCGCCGCCGGCCAGGACCTCCGCTTCGGGGTGACCGCCGAGCGCGTGGAGGACGCGGAGACGGACCGGCCGCGCGTCGTGGCCAAGAACGCCGAGGGCGACACCGTGGAGATCGAGGCCGATGTCGTCATCGGCGCGGACGGCTCCCGCAGCGTGGCCCGCGAGGCCGTCACGGGCACGTACGGCGGCTACTTCCGGGAGTACCCGTTCGCCTGGTTCGGCATCCTGTGCGAAGCTCCGCCCAGCGCCGAGGAGCTGATCTACAGCAACTCCCCGGACGGCTTCGCCCTCATCAGCCGGCGCAGCCCCGGTGTGCAGCGCATGTACTTCCAGTGCGACCCGACGACCGACACCGGGGCGTACTCCGAGGAGCAGCTGTGGGAGATCCTGCGGTCGCGCGTCCCCGGCACCACCCTCAACGAGGGCCCGATCTTCCAGCGGGACGTGCTCCGTTTCCGCAGCTTCGTCGCGCACGAGATGCGCCGGGGCCGGGTCGTGCTCGTCGGCGACGCGGCCCACACCGTGCCGCCCACCGGCGCCAAGGGCATGAACCTCGCGGTCGCCGACGTCGTCGTCCTCACCGAGGCGCTGCGCGCGCTGCTGCTCGACGGGGACGCGTCCCTGTTCGACGCCTTCCCCGACACCGCCCGGAAGCGCATCTGGAAGGCGCAGCACTTCTCCTGGTGGATGACGAGCATGCTGCACCTGCAGCCCGGGGCGAGCGACTTCGACCGCATGCGCCAGATCGGCGAGCTGCGCTCGGTCGTCGAGTCCGACGCCGGCCGCGCCTACCTCGCCGAGGGGTACACGGGCCGGCCGCTCGGGTGACCGCCGGGGCGGACGGCGCGCTGGTCGCCGTACGGTCCTGACGCCTGATCGGCCAGCCGCGCCCGTGCGTTCGTCAGGCGTCAGGCGAGCACCTCGTCCATGGACTCCTCCCGCCAGCGGCGCAGGAGTTCGTGGAAGGCGTGGGCGCCGTGCGGATAGGCCGTCGGGCCGCCCGGGCGGCCGAGCCCTTCGCGGTTGTAGTAGCCGGGAGTGCACTCGGCGTGGAACCACTCGTGGTCGGGGGCGCCTTCGGCCATGACGGCGAGCCAGGCGTCCTCCGCCTCGCGGGACGGTTCGACGAGGGCGCCCTTGGCCTCGGCCGCCGCCACGAGGGCGGCGGCGTGCACGGCCTGTTCGTCCAGGACGTGCGTGAAGTTGACGCTGCTGGCGTTCTGCAGGGAACCCATCCGGATCAGGTTCGGGAAGCCGTTGGCGGTGAAGCCGTGCAGGGTGCGGATGCCGTCGCGGGCCCACGCGTCGAGCAGCTGGATCCCTCCCCTGCCGTGGACGGGCAGCTTGCCGGAGCTGACGCCGGAGACGCCGACGGAGAATCCGGTGGCGAAGATCAGGCAGTCGAGCGCGTACGCGGTACCGCCGACCACGACACCGTCCTCGGTGACGCGTTCGATGCCGTGGGTGTCCGCGGTGTCGACCAGGGTGACGTTGCTCCGGTTGAAGGCCGCGTAGTACGTGTCGGAGAAGGTGGGGCGCTTGCAGGCGTACCGGTACCAGGGCTTGAGCGTCTCCGCCGTCGACGGGTCGGTGACCGCCCGGGCGACCCGGGCCCGCACCTCGTTCATCTTCGCCGCGTCGGCGATCTCATAGGCGGCCTCGAAGGCCTCCCGGTCGGCCGGGCGACGGAAGCTCGGCAGCAGCTTCTCCAGCAGGCCCGCCGACGACGTCCAGCCGTCCGCCACGAGGTCCTCGTCGAACGTCTCGCCCGAGACGACGCGCAGGAAGTTCTCCCGGCGTGCGCGGGCCCAGCCCTCGCGGTCCGCGCCGACGTCCCCGGCCGTGGTGCGGCGATTGGCGCGCACGTCCACCGTGGAGGGGGTGCGCTGGAAGACGTGGACGTGCCCGGCGTCCTCGGCCAGCATCGGGATGACCTGCACACCGGTGGCGCCGGTGCCGACGACGCCCACGCGCTTGTCCGCGAGCCCGGTCAGGCCGCCCCGCGGGGTGCCGCCGGTGTAGGCGTAGTCCCAGCGGGACGTGTGGAAGGTGTGCCCCTTGAAGTCCTGGATGCCGGGTATCCCGGGCAGTTTCGGCTCGGTCATCGTTCCGGTGCTGGTGACGACGTACCTCGCCCGGAACCTGTCGCCGCGGTCGGTGGCCACGATCCAGGTGCGGGAGCTCTCCTCCCAGGTCAGCGCGGTGACGGTGGTGGAGAACAGGGCGTCCGCGTACAGGTCGTACTGGCGCGCGATCCGCATCGCGTGCTGCCGGATCTCCTCGCCCGGGGAGTACTTCCACTCCGGTACGTATCCGGTCTCGTCCAGCATCGGCAGGTACACGTGGGACTCGATGTCGCAGTGGATGCCCGGGTACCGGTTCCAGTACCAGGTGCCGCCGAAGTCACCGCCCTTGTCGAGGATCCGGACGCGCGCCACGCCCCGCTGCCGCAGCCGCGCCCCGGCGAGGAGGCCGCCGAAACCGCCGCCGACGACGGCGACGTCGACGGTGTCGCGCAGCGGCTCGCGCCCGGCCGGCTCGCCCGCGTACGGGTCGGCGGCGTAGAAGCCGAACTCGGCGTCGGCGCCGAGGTACTGGCGGAGGCCGTCGGGCCGTACGCGCCGCTCGCGTTCGTGGCGGTAGCGCCGCCGCAGCGCGGCGAGCTCGTCGGGGGCCGGCGTGTGAGGGGACGTCGTGTGGAGGGACGTCATGTGGGGGGACCTCGCTTCTCTCCGTCTGCTCTCGGAGCCGGACGACCACGAACCGCCGTGGGAACGAACGGCCTCGGCGCACCGTAGCAACAACCGGACAGTGTTGTCCGGTTAGGGTTCGGGGGCACGTCGACCTTCGGACAGGAAGAAGTGACACCCATGCGACGACTCCGGAACCGATCCCTTGCCGTGCTGGCCGCGCTCGGCGCGCTGGCCCTGACCGGATGCGGCGGCGACCGGCACGCTCCCGGCGACGGGGCGGCCCGCACCGCCGCGGGCCGGACCGTCACCGCCCACCAGCTCATGCGGCTGACCTCGGTCCACGAGGAGACCGGAATGACCCTGCTGGAGGGCCCGGTGTTCGGCGAGGACGGCGAGCTGACCGTCGTCGACGTCACCGCGCCCGCCGGGGAGCCGAAGGTGCTGCGCGTCGATGTCCGGAAGAAGACGGCGCGGAAGGTCTTCACGGACGACCGGGGCGCCTACACCTCGGCCCAGTTCAGCCCGTACGACGGACGGCTCTACCTGTCCGACTTCGCGCACGGCGAGATCGTCTCCCTGGCCCCCGACGGGAGCGACCGGCGCACCTTCTTCACCGGTGAGGTCGACGGCGCGCGGATGCGGCCCGACGACATCGCCTTCGACCGGGACGGCAACCTGTACGTCAGCGACTCCCTCGGCCTGTCCGAGGGCGAGGCGCGCGGACGTGTGGTGCGCGTCGGCCGGGACGGCGGGGACGTCACCGTCCTGGCCGACGGTCTCGCCGCGACGAACGGCATCTCGTTCGACGTGGACTACCGCGGGCTGTGGATCAGCGAGCTGACGGAGAACCGGATCTCCTACCTCCCCGTCGGGGCACGGGCCGGGGTGACCGGCCGGCACACGGCCGTCCGCGTCGACGGCGGCGTCGCCCAGACCGACTCCCTCGCCGTGGACGCGGACGGCAACCTGTACCAGGCGCTGCACGGCCGGCCCGCGATGGCCGTCTACGACCGGTACGGCGAACGCCTCGCGACGGTGCGGGTGCCGGCCCGCGCCGAGGGACTCGAGTCGGCGACCAATGTGGCGATCACCCCCGGCGGGACCAGGGCGTACATGACCGTCAGCGGACCCGCCGGCGGGTACCTGTACACCTTCGACGCGCTCGCGGAGGGCATCCGGCAGTCCAACGGCGGCTGAGCGCTCAGCCCTCGAAGGGCCGCACCGGCCCCACCGTGACGCCGAGCAGCCGCCAGGCCGCCAGCGCCCGATGTTCCCGCGTCCCGGGCGTGGGGCCGGTGACGGCGCCGGAGACCATGGCGACGGCCAGCATCAGGTCGTCCGTCAGGCGGTGGCCGTCCGGCAGGCACCCGCGCAGGGCGCGCTCGACCCGCTCGGACAGGTCCCGGGCGTACGCGTGGGCGGGGAAGCGACCGCTCACCCCGTCGGCGTGGAGGAGGCCGATGAAGGCCGCCGACTGCGCCAGGTGCCAGGTCAGCACCCCCAGCACCCCGCCCGCGGTCGCGCCCTCGGCGGCGGCCGCCTGCTCGATCTGGCGCACGTTCTCCTCCAGGACCGCCGCCGCGACGGCGTCCCGGTCGGGGAAGTGCCGGTACAGCACGCCCTGCCCGACACCGGCCCGGCGCGCGATCGCGGACAGCGGGGCGTCCAGACCGTGCGCCGCGTAGACCTCCCGGGCGGCGGCGACCAGGGCGGCCCGGTTGCCGGCGGCGGCCCTCGGCCCCCGGTTCGCGGGCCTCCGCCCGTCCGGCGTGGCGTGCTCGGTCATCCGGACAGGGTAGCGGGAAGCCACCGCCGTCCCGCCGCGCGGCCCTAGCCGATCCCCTCCGCGGCGACGGCGAGCGCCCGGCGCAGGGTCGCCTCCAGCCCGGCCCCGGCCGCTTCGCGTCCGCCCCGCGTGTGAGCGCCGCGCCAGGCGTGGTGCTCGACGGCCGCGCGCAGGGCCGCGTTGGACATCGCCGCACGGATCGTCACGTCCAGGTCGTCGGCCGGCAGCCCGGCCCGCTCGGCCAGGGCGCGGGCGAACGCCGGCTCGGCCTCGTCGTAGGTCTGGAGCCAGACGGCGCGCAGTCCGGGTTCGGTCCGGGTGAGCCGGACCAGGGCGCCGACGGTGTCCTGGTCCGGCCCGCCGGCGACGCCGGCCCCCGCCGCGAGCCACCGGTCCATGGCCTCGTCCAGAGGCTGCCCGGACGGCCATTCCCGCAGGAAGACGGCGATGGTGTCGATGCCTTCCGAGAACAGCGGCGTCACACAGCTCTCCTTGCTCGGGAAGTAGCGCCACACGGTGCGCGCCGACAGGCCGACGGCCCGGCCGATCTGTTCGCCGGTCGTGGACGCGACGCCCTGGGTGACGAACAGTTCCACGGCCGCGCGGGCGATCTCCCGGCGGATCTCGGCCCTGCGCGCCTCGGTCAGGGGCGGTCGTCCCGTGCGGCCACGGCCCCGCGACACTCGGCCCCCACTTCGTCAACCTCGGCCGCCTGGCCCGGCCCGAGGAACAGGCCGCGGCCATCCTGTTCCTCGCCTCGGACGCGGCCGGCAACATCAACGGGGCGATCCTGCCGGTGGACGACGGCTGGTCGGCGGTCTGACCACCGCGCCGGCCTACGCCTCTCCGGCCGCCGCGCGGAGGGCGTCGAGGACCGGGCGGATCAGCGGGTGTCCCTCGGCGCCGCGGCGCACGGCTGCGAAGACGCGGCGGGTCGGGGCCACCCCGTCGACCGGGCGGACGACCACACCCGTGAGGTCCGTGCCGCGTAGCGCCGAGCGGGGCACCAGGGCGACGCCGACGTCCGCCGAGGCGAGGGCGACCACCGCGCGGAAGTCGTCCGAGGAGTGCTCCAGACGGGGCTGGAACCCGGCGCTCTCGCAGGCCAGCACGACCACGTCGTGGCACGGGTTGCCGGGGTACGGGCCGATCCACGGGTCCTTGGCCAGCTCGGCGAGCGGCACCTCGGCGGTGTCGGCCAGGCGGTGGGTGACCGGGACGACCGCGTCGAAGGGCTCGGCGTACAGCGGTACGTGGGTCAGCCGCGGGTCGTCGGCGGACGGCGCCCCGCGGTACTCGACCGCCACGGCGACGTCGACCTGCCGGTCGAGGACCATCAGGAGACTGGCGTCCCCCTCGACGTCCTGGACCCGGATGCGGATGCCGGGCGCCGATCCGGCGAGGCGGGCCACCGCGGGCGCGACGACCTGGGCGATCCCGGTGGCGAAGGCGGCGACCGTGACGGTCCCGGCCTCCCCCGACCCGTAGGCGGCCAGTTCGGCCTCGGCCCGCTCCAGCTGGGCGAGGACCGCGTTGGTGTGGCCGAGCAGGATCTCGCCGGCCGGGGTGAGCCGTACGCCCTTGGCGCCGCGCTCGACGAGACGGTGGCCGGTCTCCTGCTCGAGGGCGGCGAGCTGCTGGGAGACGGCCGAGGGGGTCAGATACAGCGCGGCGGCCGCCGCCGTGACCGTGCGGTGGTCCGCCACCGCACGGAGGATGTGGAGCCGCCGCGCCTCGATCATGCAAGCGATTGTCTCAAATCGTTCGGTGTGCTCCGCTCAGGCGTCGAGCTCCGCCCGCGCCGCCACGAAGGCGTCCACCGCGCGGTTCACGTCCTCGGTGGAGTGGGCGGCGGACAGCTGGACGCGGATGCGGGCCTGGCCCTGCGGCACCACCGGGTAGGAGAAGCCGATCACGTACACCCCGCGCTCCAGCAGCAGCTCCGCCAGGCGTCCCGCGCGGGCGGCGTCGCCGATCATCACCGGGGCGATGGCGTGGTCTCCGGGGAGGACGTCGAAGCCCTCCTCGGTCATCCGGCGGCGGAACAGGGCGGTGTTCTCGGCCAGCCGGACGCGCAGGTCGTCGGCCGACTCCAGCAGGTCGAGGACCTTCAGGGAGGCGGCGGCGATCACCGGCGCGAGCGTGTTGGAGAACAGGTACGGGCGGGAACGCTGGCGCAGCAGGGCGACGATCTCCGCACGGGCGGCGACGTAGCCGCCGGAGGCGCCGCCGAGCGCCTTGCCGAGGGTGCCGGTGATGATGTCGACGCGGTCCATGACGCCGTGCAGTTCGGGCGTGCCGCGCCCGCCGGGGCCGACGAAGCCGACGGCGTGCGAGTCGTCGACCATGACCATGGCGCCGTGCCGGTCGGCGAGGTCGCAGATCTCGTCCAGCGGGGCCACGTAGCCGTCCATGGAGAAGACGCCGTCGGTGACGATCAGCGTGCGGCGCGCGCCGCCCTCCGCCGCCTCCTTGAGTTGGCGCTCCAGGTCGGCCATGTCGCGGTTGGCGTAGCGGAAGCGGCGGGCCTTGGAGAGCCGGATGCCGTCGATGATCGACGCGTGGTTCAGCGCGTCGGAGATCACCGCGTCCTCCGGGCCGAGCAGCGTCTCGAAGACACCGCCGTTGGCGTCGAAGCAGGAGGAGTAGAGGATCGTGTCCTCCTGGCCGAGGAACGCCGACAGCCGGGCCTCGAGCTCCTTGTGCACCTCCTGGGTGCCGCAGATGAAGCGCACGGACGCCATGCCGTAGCCCCAGCGGTCCAGGGCCTCGTGGGCGGCGGCGACCACCTCGGGGTGGTCGGCGAGGCCGAGGTAGTTGTTGGCGCAGAAGTTGAGGACCTCACCGGGACGGCCGCCGGCGGTGACGTTCACGGTGGCGGACTGGGGGGTGCCGATGACGCGCTCGGGCTTGTGCAGTCCGGCGGCGCGGATCTCGTCGAGGGTGGCGCGCAGGTCGTCGCGCACGGAGTCGAACATCGTGGAAGCTCCTAGAGAGGCAGATGACTTACGCGGTCCAGTCGAGGATGACCTTGCCGCCCTTGCCGCCGGCCGCGTCCTCGAAGGCGGCGTCGAAGTCGCGGTAGTCGTAGCGGCCGGTGATCACGGGGGCGAGGTCCAGGCCGCCCTCCAGCAGCACCGACATGGCGTACCAGGTCTCGAACATCTCACGGCCGTAGATGCCCTTGATGGTGATCATCGAGGTGACGACGCGGGCCCAGTCGACGGGGAACTCCTCGGCCGGCAGGCCGAGCATCGCGATCCGGCCGCCGTGCGTCATGTTGGCGATCATGTCCCGCATCGCCTCGGGGCGGCCGGACATCTCCAGGCCGACGTCGAAGCCCTCGCGCAGGCCGAGGATGTGCTGCCCGTCGGCGATGGTCGACTCGGCGACGTTCAGCGCCAGGGTCGCCCCGATCTTGCGGGCGAGTTCCAGGCGCTCCTCGCTGACGTCGGTGATCACGACGTTGCGGGCGCCCGCGTGCCGGGCGACGGCGGCGGCCATCAGACCGATCGGTCCCGCGCCCGTGATGAGGACGTCCTCACCGACGAGCGGGAAGGACAGGGCGGTGTGGACGGCGTTGCCGAACGGGTCGAAGATCGCGGCGACGTCGAGGTCGACGGGGACCCGGTGCACCCAGACGTTGGTGGCGGGGAGCACCACGTACTCGGCGAAGGCGCCGTCGCGTCCGACGCCGAGGCCGACCGTGGCCCGGCACAGGTGACGGCGGCCGGCCAGGCAGTTGCGGCACTTGCCGCACACCAGGTGGCCCTCGCCGCTGACCCGGTCACCGGTCTTGATGTCGGTGACGTCCCCGCCGGTCTCCACGACCTCGCCGACGAACTCGTGCCCGAGGACCAGCGGGGTGCTGATCGTCTGCCGCGCCCAGCCGTCCCAGGACCGGATGTGCAGGTCGGTGCCGCAGATACCGGTGCGCAGCACCTTGATCAGCACGTCGCCGGGTCCGACGGCGGGCTCCGGGACGTCCGCGAGCCACAGCCCGGGCTCCGCCTTCTGCTTGACCAGCGCCTTCAACGCTACGGCTCCTGAGAGTGAGTCCCCGGCCCCGGGCACGCCGAAGCGGCCCGGTCCGGGAAGAGGAGTGGAATCGCACTGCAATCTGCCGTACGCCACCCTCACCGGTCCATCGAGGTTTTCTTAAGCGTGGCCACAGCTTTCCTTCACACCGTCACCCGTCCGGCCTCACAGCGGCAGCCCGTCCTCCTCCCGGCGCTCCAGCCGTACGACGAGATCCGCGGCCCGCTCCTTGATGGCGGCGAGCCCCGGCTGCCCCCAGGCACGCGGCTGGATGTCGGTGACCGACACGGTGCCGAGCACCATGCCGGTGCTGTCGATGAGCGGCGCGCCCAGGTAGGAGCGGATGCCGAACTCGTCCACCACCGGGTTGCCCGCGAACCGCGGGTAGTCGCTCACGTCCTCCAGGACCAGCGCCTTGCGCCGGGCCACCACATGGGGGCAGAAGCCGTGGTCGCGGGGCAGCACCCGGCCCAGCAGGGCGCCGGTGCCGTCGCTCCGCACGACCGGCGCGACGGGCGGGGTGTGCAGGCCCGCGAAGAACTGCCCGTTCTCACCGGGCAGGTTGACCATGGCGTACGGCGCTCCGGTGAGCTCGGCGAGGCCGTACGCGAAGGCGTCGAGCGCGGGCTCGGGGCGCTCCCCCAGTCCCAGCAGGCGCAGCCGGCGGGCGCGCTCCGGGGCCTCCTTGTCCTCGGGGGTGAGCAGCAGACGACCAGCCGGGCGGGGCGGGTCGTAGCTCATGGGCGGGCTCCCGGGTTGTGGAGGAAGGTCATATATGGGCTCCGAGGGTGTGCGGGGATCACATGTGGGCGCCATACCCCGTCGCGGCGGCCGGGGTGTGGGCGATGAGGTGGCGGACCAGGGTCAGCAGGGTCTGGACGCCGGAGCTGGAGATACGGGCGTCGCAGCGGACGACGGGGATCTCCGCGGGGAGGTCGAGGGCGGCGCGCACCTCCTCGGGGTCGTAGCGGAAGGCACCGTCGAACTCGTTGACGGCGATGATGAATCCGAGACCGCGCTGCTCGAAGAAGTCGACCGCCGCGAAGCACTCCGCCAGGCGCCGGGTGTCGGCGAGGATGACCGCGCCGAGCGCGCCCTCGCAGAGCTCGTCCCACATGAACCAGAACCGTTCCTGGCCGGGAGTGCCGAACAGGTACAGCACGTGTTCCGCGTCGAGGGTGATGCGGCCGAAGTCCATGGCCACGGTCGTCTCGACCTTGTTCTCGATGCCGTCGAGGTTGTCGGTGCCGGCACTGACCGTGGTGAGGAGCTCCTCCGTGCTGAGGGGCGCGATCTCGCTGACCGCGCCGACGAAGGTCGTCTTGCCCACGCCGAACCCGCCCGCCACCAGGATCTTGAGTGCGGTGGGGAACGGGTCGTCGCCGTGGTCCGCGCCGTCGGCGTGGTCAGAGCTGTCGTCGTAGTCCATCGAGCACTGCCTCCAGAAGGGCCCGGTCCGTCGGGTTGTGGTGGAACGCGGGGGGCTTGTCGGTCAGCGCCCCGCATTCGACGAGGTCCGCCAGCAGCACCTTGGTGACGGCCACCGGCAGCCTGAGATGGGCGGCGACCTCGGCGACCGGGACGGGGGCGCGGCACAGGTCGAGGGCCTGTGCGTGCTCGGGGCCGAGATAGCCGAGGGGGGTGGCGCCGGTGGCTCTGACCTGCGACATGAGGTCGAGGGCTACGGTGGGACGGGTGCGGCCGTTGCTGACCGTGAAGGGGCGCACCAGCCGTCCGGCCGCGTCGTCGAGCCAGGGCCCGTCACCGGCTGCCGTCACGCTCAAGGCCTCATCGCCGGCGGTTCGACGCCCTGCTGGCGGGGAGCGGTCATCAGGTACGGCCGTACGGACTTGACCAGCATCGCCATCTCGTAGCCGAGCACCGCCGCGTCGGCCTCGCGGCCGGCCATGACGGCGAGGCAGGTGCCGGAGCCGGCGGTGGTGACGAACAGCAGTGTCGAGTCGAGCTCGACGACGACCTGGCGGACGTCGCCGCCGTCGCCGAAGCGGATGCCGGCGCTGCGGCCGAGGGAGTACAGGCCGGAGGCCAGGGCGGCCATGTGGTCGGCGGCGTCCGGGTCGAGTCCGTGCACGGACTTCACCAGTCCGTCGCAGGACAGCAGTACGGCGCTGTTGGTGTGCGGTACGCGTTGCACGAGGCCGCTCATCAGCCAGTCGAGGTCGGATACCTGGACGGTCGGCGCATCGCTCGCCATGGTGGATCGACTCCTTGGGGTACGAAGGTCTGCGGGAGCACTGAGGGTGGTGCCGGTCATCCGGCGGGGGCGCTCCCGTCGTGCCGGGCGGGGTGGTCGGTGGGGGGTACTGGTACGGCGGGCCGCGGTGCGGCGGGGGGCTCCTGCCGGGACTCCGCGAGGCTGACGCCGCGTTGGAAGGCGGCCATCAGGTTGGGGTCGTGCCCGGCGACGTACTCGGTGTCCTGGCGGGGAGCGGGGCCGTCGCGGAGCTGCGGGGCGATGTGCTCCTGGGCGCGGCGGCGGGGCAGCCGGGGTTTGCCCATGGTGCCGCGCACCGTGCCGCCGCGCGGGGCGAGGGACGTGGTCCCGTGGTCCGTGAGGGCGTCCCGGTCTCCGTGGTGGGTGCCTGGTACGGCCTCGGTGGGGTGGGGGCGCACCTCACGGGCACCGCGCAGGGGCAGTGGCGGGGCGAGCGTGTCGCCGGAGGGAGACGGGGCCGGGGTGTGGGGGCGCGGGGGCACGGGCGTGAGGGGGACGACGGGTGCGGGCGGCGCGTCCACGGGAGTCGGTACGGACGACGTGTGACGGGCCGTCGGGACGGCGCCGGTGCCGGTGTCGTACGGCTGCGGTGCCGCGCCCGGCCCGCCGGCGGCTCCGGACCCCGTGCCGAGCAGTGCCTGCGGCACCACGAGCACGGCCTGGACCCCGCCGTAGATGTTGTTCTGGAGCCGGACGTGGATGCCGTGCCGCTTGGCGAGCTGGGAGACCACGAACAGGCCGATCCGGCCGTCGGCCAGCAGGCTGGCGACATGTACCTGGTCGGGGTCGGTGAGCAGCGCGTTCATCCGGTCCTGCTCGCCGACGGGCATGCCGAGTCCGCGGTCCTCGACCTCGACGGCGAGCCCGGAGGTGACGAGGCTGGCCCGCAGCAGCACCTGGGTGTGCGGGGCCGAGAACACCGTGGCGTTCTCGACGAGTTCGGCGAGCAGGTGGATGACGTCGGCGACGGCGTGCCCGCGCAGGGTGCCGTCGACCGGCGGCACGAGCTTGACCCGTGAGTACTGTTCGACCTCGGCGATCGCCGAGCGCAGCACCTCGGTCATGGGGACCGGGTTGCTCCACTGCCGCCGGGAGACGGCCCCGCCGAGCACGGCGAGGTTCTCGGCGTGGCGGCGGATGCGGGTGGCGAGGTGGTCGACGTGGAAGAGCCCCTTGAGCAGGTCGGGGTCCTCCATCTCGTTCTCCAGCTCGTCGAGGATGGAGATCTCGCGGTGCACCAGGGACTGCAGGCGCCGGGCGAGGTTGACGAACACCTCGAGCTTCTGTTCGCTGCCGGTCTGGCTGGAGAGCTGGGACGCCTGCACGACGGCCTGGACGGCCCCGTCGTGCGCGCGGGTGAGGTCGGCGGCGAGCAGGTCGAAGTCGGCGTCGTCGTCGAGGGCGTCGGCCTGTTCGCCCCGCCGCTCACGTGGGGGCGGGGCGTCGCCGCGGCGCAGCGTCTCGACCAGGGCGCGCAGGTCGGCCTCGTGCCGGGCGGTGCTCCGGCGCAGCGCGCCGATGCGGTCGTGCACGGACCGGGCGGCGCGGTCGGCGGCCACGGCGGCGATGACGACGCCGGCGCACGTCACCGAGGTGGCGCCGCCCAGGACGGCCCACAGGGTGAGGCTCGGCCGGACCCCGGTGGAGCGGACGGTGAAGAGCACGGCCGCGCAGGCGCTGAGGGCCACCGCCACGGGCGGGAGCACGGCGAGACGCAGCAGTTGGGGCCGTATCGGTGTCTCGGGCAGCGCGGGAGCGGTCCGCGAGGGCGGCCGACCGTGCCGCCCGCCCTCGCGGCGGTCCGCCGGACCGGCCCGGCGGGCCCGGGCGTCGGCGGGGTGCGCATCGCTGCGATCCGGCTCGCGGGCCACGACCGTGGTGCCGACGGTGCCCCGCGCTCCGGCCGGACCCGGGACGCCGGCCGGGCCCGGGCGTCGGGGCCCTTCGCCCCGTCCGCTCCCTCGTCCGCCTTGTGGCTGCACGTACCGGTCCCCGCTCCCTGATCCGACTGTTGGACGCGGCCCCTGACGCAGAAGCGCCCTACGACATGAGGTGCCGCGGTGCCGCCCGACCGACACTCACCGTAGTCGCCACCGCATCATGTGCGGTGGGCAGTTGACAAACTCATGCGGACAGCATCGCGCTCTGGTATGAGGCTTCGTACGACAGACCGATAACCCTCTCGAGCGAGGGATCGCGAATAAGCAAAGAGCGATCGAGGCTGGTCACAAGCGGTCGCCGCGGATCCGTGAGGATGAAGGGCACCCGGTGGCCGGAATCACGCCGGAACACCTTCACCCCGCCCGGAGCCGACAGGTCGGACGCTTCCGGCCACCGCCGAGGCACCTTGCCCCTTCGGCCAGAACATCACTCACCGTAACGTCCCGGCCGGGACAGGGAGGCGTCCACCGCCGAGGCGGTGTGCGGGGCGAGGGCGGGCTCTCCCTGGGCCGGCAGGAGGCCGTCGTCGTCGTACGGCAGGTCGGGACGGGCCCGGACGCCTTCGCCGGCAGGCGGTGTTCCTCATCGCGCCACGACTCGTACACCGGCGGGTCGTTGTCCAGCCGCGCGCCGAACGGCACCTGCCGCCCTGTGAAACGCGGGTTCGGAGCAGCCGCCCGGGCGGCTGCTCCGAACCCGCGGGCCGGTCAGTTGACGGCCAGGACCGCCGTGTTGTTCGTGAGGTCCGGGTCGAAGTCGAAGGGGTACTCGCCGAACTCGCCGTACGGCGGGTGGATGCTCACGGCACCGGTCGCGCCGGGCACCACGGTGTCGACGCGCACGGAGAACGCGAACGTGCGCCGGGTGTCCTCCAGCACCCAGTACCGCAGGTCGCAGTCGTAGCGCGGGGCGCCCGTCTGCTTCGGGTGGTAGCCGCCGTCGCGGGTGCGCGGGGAGCAGCCGGACGGCACACCGGTGACCGTGGTGCCCTCGGGCACGACCAGCCGGACCTCGGCGACCGGGTCGCCGGAGCCGAGGTTGCCGAGCCAGGCCGGTCCGTTGTTCTTGAACGTGAGCTCGGCCGTGACCGTCTCGCCCGCCGCGCCGGAGACGGTGTCACCGGTCACGGAGAAGTCCGCGGTGTTCTCCGCGCCGATCTGGAGGACCGTGTAGTCGTTGTAGGAGTCGATGTCCTGGGCACCGCCGCCCGGCTCGACGTCGATGTCGAGCCGCTCGCTCAGCGCGTGCGGGGCGAGTCGCACCGTCAGCGGCTCGGGCAGCTCGAAGGACTCGCCCGGCGCCAGCACCTGATCGAACGTGCAGATCGCCTTGTTCGACGGTGCGTAGTCGTTGCCGTCCGTCGTGGTGTAGGCGCAGGCGTCGTACCGGGTCAGGTCCGTCAGGCCGTACGAGGCGTACAGCTTGACGGTGAACCCGTTCGCGCTCTCGTTGCCGTTGTTGGTGACCCTGAACGGGATCGTCCGCTCGTCGCCGGGCAGACCGTCCTCGATGTCGGCGACGGGGCCGATGGCGAGATCGGGTCCGGCGCCGACGGTGAGCGTGGTGTCGAAGCTGTCGTGCGGCGCGGTGAGCGTCCCGTCGGGGCCACCGGTGGCCGTCGCCCCGTAGGTGATCCTGCCCTGCGCGCCGGCTTCGGCGCCGTCGGCCGCGCGCACCGTCAGGAACACCTGGTCCTCGTAGTCGCCCCCGATCGCGGGGACCACGGGGATGTCGCACACCGCGCCGGCGCCGCTCGGCGTGCAGTTGTCGGACCAGGTCACCTCGGCGACCCCGGCGAGGTCGGAGACGTCGATGGTGAGCCTGCCGTCGGTCACCGTGAAGTTGTCGTTGTCGTGGTAGATGCCGACGCCGAGGGTGCGGGACTGCGGCTGACCGCCGTCGGTGCCGGTCGGCAGCGTCTGCTCGTACGGCGTGTTGATCCACAGCTGGTCGGTCTGCGGCGGGTCGTCGGCGGCGGACGCGGGCGCGGCGAGGCCGGCCGTCAGCAGACCGGCCGCCACCGCCACGGCGGCGCCGGATCTGAGACGTACCGGGCGTCCGGCAGATAACAGGCTCATCGTTACCCCCCAAGGGTGTGGTAAGGCGACTGGCGCGCCAGGAGCCCCGGCGCACCGAAAGGATCATCACACGGCGGGAAAGCCCGGCGCGCCCCGGTTTCCGGCCCCGTCGGAGAACACGTGGAGGAGTGCTTCCAGACGGCGGAGCAGGAGTACGGCCCGGACGACCACCGGGTTCGCCGCTGTCCCGGCCGGCACCGCTCCATGACCGCCCCGTCCAAGGCCCGCATCACACGGTCGCGCCTTTCGGACGTAAGGTGCTCCGGCCTCCGGGCCGTCTCCCCGAACTCGTCCCCGACCGACGTCACCGCTCACCGCTCACCGCTCACCGCTCACCGGCGAGGTCGAGATCACCCTGCTCGTCCCGGCCACACCCTCAGCGCCCCTCGGACGCCGCCACGGACGCGCGATCGGACCGGACACCGCCCGCCACCACGCCTCCACCGGCAGCCTCCCCGCCGGCTCGAACGGCTCACCCGGCCGCGGGAACGCCACCGCCTGCCCCGCCTCCCCGGCCACGTCCTTCATCCACTCCCCCGGCTCCGCCCACGCGTGCGGCGCCAGGTTGAAGGTGCCCCAGTGGATGGGCAGCAGCACGCCGGCCGCGTCACCGCCCTGCAGGTCGAGATGGGCCCGGACGCCTTCCTCGGGCGTCATGTGGATGCCGGGCAACATGACGCCCTGGCAGGCGCCAGGAAACCAGGAGTCGTCGAACGACGTCGGCATGGCTGCGGCCGGTAGGGCTGCGGGGCCGGAATCCTGGACGCGTGCAAGAGCAGCAGCGGTACGACGTGTGGTCGGCCGGGGCCGCCTACGAGCGGTACATGGGCCGCTGGAGCCGCCGCGTCGCCGAGCGGTTCGGCGCCTGGCTCGGCGCCGCCGACGGTCTGCGCTGGCTGGACGTGGGCTGCGGTGCGGGCGGCCTGACGACCGTGGTGGTCGCCCGCTGCCGACCCCGCGCGGTGGTGGGAATCGACCGGTCGGAGGGGTTCGTCGCCCAAGCGCGGGCGTCCGCCTCCTCGCCCGCGCACTTCGTCGTGGCCGACGCGATGGCGCTGCCCGTACGCGACGAGGCGTGCGACGTGGTCGCCAGCGGCCTGGTCCTGAACTTCCTGCCCTCCCCCGCCGCGGCGGTCGCCCGGATGGCGCGGGTGACCCGGCCGGGTGGCCTGGTCGCCGCGTACGTGTGGGACTACGCCGAAGGCATGGGCTTCCTGCGACGTTTCTGGGACGCCGCCGTCGAGGTGGACCCGGCCGCGGCCCCGCTGGACGAGGGCCGCCGGTTCCCGGTCTGCCGCCCGGAGGCGTTGCGCGCGGTCTGGGCCGGGGCGGGACTCGCGGACGTGTCCGTCGTCCCGATCGAGGTGCCCACGGTCTTCACCGACTTCGCCGACCTGTGGGACCCCTTCCGGGCGGGCCAGGGTCCCGCGCCGGGTTATCTCGCCGCCCTCGCCCCGGCCCACCGGGAGCGGGTACGAGACGCACTGAGCGCGAAAGTTCCCCGGGAGGCGGACGGCTCCGTCGCGCTCACGGCCCTGGCCTGGGCGGTACGAGGCCGCAGGAGCGACCGGGCTGCCCCGTAGTGCTTCGTCATGTCGGGTGATCTCGGCCTGGTAGGGGGCATCGTCCGGGTACGAGGTCGGGGGAGGTGGAGCCGCTTCGGTGTCAGTTGTCGGAGTGCGTTGCCGAGGTGTTCGGCTCGTCGCCTCGGCGGGATCAGCGGGCTCGGGTCGGCATCCTGCTGCGAGACGCCGGCGTCAGCCGTTCCCACCGGGTTCATCCGCGCCGTTCTTCGCCGGCGCCAGGTCGGCGAGAGCGCGTAGCGTCGCCTCTGCCTCGGTGATCAGCCGGTGGACGAGTTCGGCGGCCGGGGCGATGTCGCGGACGAGGCCGGCGGTCTGGCCCGTCAGCGGGATCAGTTCGTGCGCCGTACCGTCGCGCATCGACGTCATCACCTCGCTGCGCAACGCCTCGGCCCGGTCGGCGGCCGCTTCGGGGTCGGCGTTCCCCTCCTCGACGAACCGGGTGCGCAGCGACCGGGGGACGGTCATGTACCCACCCTCGGTCGGCGGGGGCAGGATGTGCTCGACGAACGCCACTTTGACAGCGTCCTGACTAGCGGCGGAGACGATGGCTGCCTTCCAGTCGTCGCTGACCCCGCATTCGGCCGAGGCCAGGAATCGGGTGCCGATGTTCACGCCCTGCGCCCCCAGGGCCAGTGCCGCGGCGATGCCCCGCCCGTCGGCGACGCCGCCGGAGGCGAGTACCGGCAGCGGCCGGACGGCGTCGACGACCTGCGGTACCAGCGCCATTGTGCTGACATCGCCGCAGAACCCGCCGGCTTCGGTGCCCTGCGCGCTGATCACGTCGACGCCGGCCTCGGCCGCGCGCACCGCCTGCTCGACCGTCGTCACCTGCTGCAGAAAGATCGCGCCGGCATCGTGGACGCGGGTCACCAGGTCATCCGGCTCGCCGAGCGCGAGGGAGAACACCGGTGGGGACTCGGCGATCACCGCGTCGAAGACCTCGGGGTCGAACGGCCGCCGGGTCATGTTCAGCGCGAACGGCCGGTCGGTGAGATCGCGCAGCCGACGCACGTCGTCACGGACCTGCGCCGGCGTGCGCAGCGTGGTGGGGACGCTGCCCAGCGCCCCGGCGTCGCTGACCGCCGCGGCAAGCCGCATGCTCTGCTGCCAGGGCCCTCCGAGCGGCCCTTGCACGATCGGCACCTCGATGCCCAGTACTCCGCACACCGGTGTCCGCAGCATCGCGCCTCCATCCCGCAGGACCCGAGACAGGGATCGTCCGGACATCAATCCTAGGCGTGACGGTTCCCGGCCACCTGTCGAACCGTACGGACGGAGACCTCATCGGTGCTGGAGGGTTTGCCTTCCGGGTCATGCCGGGTCCTGGTCCCGGCGCCTGGAACCTCGAGCCGAGGCAGAGTGCGGGACAGACCACCGACGCGTGCTTCCGTGCACGGGTGCGCGTCCTGGACCGTCCCCCTACGATGCGGATATGCCGGACTTGGAACTGGCGTCGCGGCGACTCGGCAGCGGGCCGCCCCTGATGGTCGTCCTCCAACTCGACCGGGACGGCTGGGCGCCCGTCCTGGAGCGTCTCGCCCGCGAGCACGAGGTGGTGGCCGTCGACCTCCCGGGCTTCGGTGACAGCCCCTCGCTCCCCGAAGGGACCACGCCCACCGTCGAGGCGCTGGCCGCCGCCGTCGCCGAGTGGCTCCCCGGTGCCGACCTCACCCGCCCGCCCGTCGTGGGGAACTCCCTCGGTGGGGCCGTCGCCCTGGAACTGGCCCGCAGCGGCGCGGTCGGCAGCGCCGTTACGCTGTCCCCCATCGGGCTGTGGACCCGCCCCGAGGCCGCCTACGCTCTCGGTTCGCTCCGCGTCGCCCGCACGATGGCACGAGCCTGCGCCGAACGCCCCCACTGGATCGCCGGACACCCGGTCGGGCGCACCGTGGCCTTCTGGCAGCTCGCCGCCCGGCCCTGGCGGATCCCGGAGGCGGCGGCCGCCGGCGCGCTGCGCAACCTGGCCCGCTCTCCCGGCTTCGAGCCGACGCAGCGCGCTGTGCGCGCCTACCGGCTGCGGGCCTTCACCCCTGAGGTCCCGGTCACGGTCGGCTGGGGCACACGGGACCTGATGACCCCACCCCACCAGGCACTCAGGGCAGCACGACTGCTGCCGGGCGCCCGGCACGTCTCGCTCAGGGGCTGCGGGCACTCACCGATGTCCGACGACCCCGAGCGGGTCGCCCGGGTGGTGCTCGACACCGTCAGCGGCTGACTTGGCAAAGGGCACCGGGCTGCCAGGGGGCGGCAGCGTCCAGGCAGGGCTGTCCAAGTCCTGCCGCCTGGGCAGCCCTCTCCTGCAGGCTCAGCGCCTCACCACGCGTGTTCGGACGACGAACGCCTCAACCTGAGGTTGGAAAGGGTTCAGTCTCCGGGGACGGCAGGGTCCGTTCCCTGATGGTGCGCGGTGCTTCACAAGGGCTGTCACCGATTGCCACCGGATCTGGTCGTAGTCAGTGGCGATGCAAGGTGAGGGGCCGGCCGTGGTCACTGCGAACAACGTCTCACCGCAACAATGTGGCGCAAGGCCGGCAAACCAGGTTCGTTCTCGCCCGCGAAGGCCTCCGTCACCGCACCCGAAGAGTCGAGGCACAGTGCCTCCGGGCGCCTGGTGACTGCCCTTGCCACTTGTCGCCTCTGACACCGCTTCGACCTTGAGATCAGGACGTGATGAATCAGTCACCGTACGCGCACAGCGCTTGGTACCGGCCGATGCTCGCCCGCCACGCCGGCGAGGATCACCGCACAGCCAGTGCCCTGGAACTGTTCTTCGACCTCTGCTTCGTCGCCGCCGTGGCCCAGGCGTCCTCGGCATTCGAGCACGAGGTGGCAGCCGGCCGTTCGCTTCACGGTCTACTCGGTTACGCACTCGTGTTCTTCGCGATCTGGTGGGCATGGATGAACTTCACCTGGTTCGCCTCCGCATACGACACGGACGACGTTCCCTATCGTCTCCTGACCTTGGTCCAGATCACGGGGGCTCTGTTCGTGGCAGCGGGCGCCGCAGAGGCCCTGGAGCACGGAGACTTCACGGTCATCACCTGGGGCTATGTCGTCATGCGGCTGGCCATGGTCACTCAATGGCTGCGTGCCGCGTACACGGACCGGGAGCGCCGAAGGTCGGCGCTGAGATACGCCCTGGGCATCTTCGTCCTGCAGATGGGCTGGCTGGTCCGTCTGTTCCTGCCGCACGACGGAGGCATCGCCTCCTTCGCTCTCCTCGCCCTGGGTGAACTCGCTGTGCCGGTCTGGGCCGAACGCGCCGTTGGCACCACGTGGCACCCGCAGCACATAGCCGAGCGCTATGGACTGTTCACTCTGATCGTGCTCGGCGAGTCCATCATGGCCGCCAGCCTGGCCGTCCGCACCGCCTTGGACACGCACAAGGAGCTCGGTCCGGTCCTGGCCATCGCGCTGGGCGGACTCCTGACCGTCTTCGCGCTCTGGTGGCTGTACTTCGCCCAGGATGCACCGCGTCGCCTCAGAACCCAGTCCACAGCCATGTTGTGGGGCTACGGGCACTACGTGGTGTTCGCCGCTGCGGCTGCGGTGGGAGCGGCGCTGGCGGTCAACGTCGCCCACGTCACCGACCATGGGGTTCTTACCGACGTCCAAGCCGCCGCGACGTACACCGTGCCTGTCGCCCTCTTCATCGTCTGTGTGTGGCTGCTGCACCGGCGGGCCGCCGCACGGCCGTCCGCCAGAGCCGACGTCCTCTCCCCGGTCGCGGCTCTCGCCGTACTCGCCACTACTTTCACGACGTTCGCTGTACTGTGCACCGGTGTCATCGCCTCGCTGTTGATCGGTGCGCACTTGGTCGCAGCCCGGCGCGCGACCCACGAATCCTGACCGGACCGCGCCGACACCGGCACTCGAACACCCGCAGGGTGCCGGTCTGTGTCGGTGCGGTGACCGGAGGAGCCGCGGCGGCCCGTCCGCATCGGGCTCACGCCCGTCTTACCCGCGATCTTCGGGTGCGACGTAGTCGAAGGTCGGGCCCGCGGCCAGTGCGTCGTCGTCCTGGAGAGCCATCAGGCTCTGCGCCTGCCCCTTGATCGCGTACATCGTGCCCACCGATATGCCCAGCATCGCCGGATTGCCGTTGAACGCCTGCTCCAACTGCTGCAGCATCTTGCAGTACGTCTTGTTGAACGCTTCCTGCGCGATGCGGATCGCGCTGCCTTCGGGGTGATCGTCCAGCCGCGGGTTGGGGCGCAGCGGGCGGACTCCGGCGGGCTCCACGGTCACCACGTCTCCGGTGGGGCCGGACTCAGGCGTGTCACCGGGCTGGTAACGCCGGCCCAGCGCGAGTTCCTTGAACCGGTAGTAGTGGGAGACCGCCTTGGTCTCGGGGTGGAACAAGTCGATGTCCCCGTCCCAGACGTCGGCGCGGGCCGCGCCCTCCCCCTGCTCGACGATCTCCTTCAACGCCGCGAGTGCCGAACTGAGGTCGGTGACCGGGCTGAGACGGCCCGCGGTGTGGGCGAACGGGCCACCGGCGACCTGACGGGTGGGGTCCCCGGTGAAGACCTGGTCTTCCCCCAACTCGATGGACAGGCGCCGCAGACCCTTCTCGATCGCGTCGTAGAACTGCCCGATGGTCTCGTAGTTGTCACCCTCCGCCGCGTCCCCCGGATGCGCCGGCTGTTCGAGACGGAGGAACATCTTGAGGGCCTCCTGCCCGAACGGGAGCAGGGCCAACTCGATGGAGGGGTCCGCGTGCGGCATGACGCGGGGGTAGGGAAGCAGCAGGTGCGGCGCGTCGAGGCGGGGCTGTCCGCCTACCGCGTTGAGCAGGTTCGCGGCCAGGGCGAGGTGAATCATCTCCTCGACGAAGACACCCCCGATGAGCTGTGCGGCGTCCGCGTTCCGCTCGGGGTCGAGGGAGTAGAGAGCCGTGAGGTAGGGCGGGAGGGTGGCATGTTCCACTTCGATGGCCCACTGCAGGTGCCTGCGCAGGTCTTCCAAGCTCTCGATGCCTGTCGCAGACGGGCCGGCAGAGGTGTCGAAACGGTTTTCAGGCATGGGGCTGGGCTCTCTTTCGATGTCCTGGGCGCAGGGGAGGCGAACCTGAGGCAGCCGATGGTCGCGCGGCGGTGTCGTCACCTTGAGGACTGACCTGTTCGCACGCCGCCACAGGGTGAGCAGGCGCCTTGCGGTCACACCTTTGACAGGGCAAACACAACATCTGTGACACTCGGGTTCACCCCCGCATGCCGATGACGGACCGGGATCGCGCCTTCCCGTACGTGAGATCCCAGCGCCTCGGCGCACGGCCTGTACCGTCGGACCGTCATCCAGATGCCCCGTCAGTGCAGTTGGGTGTGAGATAGTGTTTTGGCCTATCGGCCAGTGTTGACCCACCACTCGTTCGCGTCTTCACATCCCAGCGGGACGAGTGTGCCGTCCCCCTGGTCTCCTGTGTCTGCTTTCCACACTCTCCGGAGGCGCAGTGCTCACTTTCAGCCCGCCCTCGACGACCATGGTGCCCGGAGAGTTATCCACGAGAGGTGAGTCCCATGGCTGAGTTGTTCTACGACGCCGACGCCGACCTGTCCATCATCCAGGGCCGCAAGGTCGCGGTCATCGGTTACGGCAGCCAGGGCCACGCCCACGCCCTGTCGCTCCGTGACTCGGGTGTCGACGTCCGTGTCGGTCTGCACGAGGGCTCCAAGTCCAAAGCCAAGGCCGAGGAGCAGGGCCTGCGCGTGGTGAGCCCGTCCGAGGCCGCCGCCGAGGCCGACGTCATCATGATCCTGGTCCCGGACCCGATCCAGGCCGAGGTCTACGAGAAGCACATCAAGGACAATCTGAAGGACGGCGACGCGCTGTTCTTCGGCCACGGCCTGAACATCCGCTACGGCTTCATCAAGCCCCCGGCCGGCGTGGACGTCTGCATGGTCGCCCCCAAGGGCCCGGGCCACCTGGTGCGCCGTCAGTACGAGGAGGGCCGCGGCGTTCCCTGTCTCGTGGCCGTCGAGCAGGACGCCACGGGCAACGGCTTCGCGCTGGCCCTGTCGTACGCGAAGGGCATCGGCGGCACCCGCGCCGGCGTCATCAGGACGACCTTCACCGAGGAGACCGAGACCGACCTCTTCGGTGAGCAGGCCGTCCTCGCCGGTGGTGTCACTGCCTTGGTCAAGGCGGGCTTCGAGACGCTGACCGAGGCCGGTTACCAGCCGGAGATCGCCTACTTCGAGTGCCTGCACGAGCTGAAGCTGATCGTGGACCTCATGTACGAGGGCGGCCTGGAGAAGATGCGCTGGTCGATCTCCGAGACCGCCGAGTGGGGCGACTACGTCACCGGTCCGCGGATCATCACCGACGCCACCAAGGCCGAGATGAAGAAGGTCCTCGCCGAGATCCAGGACGGCACCTTCGCCAAGAACTGGATGGACGAGTACCACGGCGGCCTGAAGAAGTACAACGAGTACAAGAAGCAGGACTCCGAGCACCTGCTGGAGACCACCGGCAAGGAGCTGCGCAAGCTCATGAGCTGGGTCGACGAGGAGGCGTGAGCGTGGGTCGGGCGGTGGCCGACATCGTCGGCGTGACCACCGGCTGTCGGTTCGCCGACTGACCGCCCTTGCGTGAAGGGTCTGCCGCTGGAGTGCCGCCTCCGTCCGGTTCGGTTCGGACGGAGGCGGCACGGTACGGGGAGAGGGACGGCGGGGACTTGAGTCCTTCTCCCCGGACTTGGGGAGGGCTGGTGCTCAGCCCATCTCCTCCAGCGACTTGCCCTTCGTCTCCTTGACGAACTTCAGGACGAACGGGATGGAGAGCGCGGCGAAGAGCGTGTAGA
>NZ_JAGMUJ010000073.1 GCF_019049255.1 Streptomyces sp. AC558_RSS880
CGGAAGCTAAGCCTTACAGCGCCGATGGTACTGCAGGGGGGACCCTGTGGGAGAGTAGGACGCCGCCGAACAATTCTTCGGGAAAACCCCGCACCGTACCGGTGCGGGGTTTTCTGCGTTTAGGGTCAGAGCCATGCGCTATGACCTCGTCATCTTCGACAACGACGGTGTTCTCGTCGACAGTGAGCCGATCTCCAACAGCCTTCTGGCCGCCTATCTGACCGAACTCGGCCACCCCACCTCGTACGAGGACTCCATCCGTGACTACATGGGCTCCGCCATGCACCGCGTGCACGATCTCGTCGAGGAACGGACCGGGCGGCGGTTGCCGGCGGACTTCGACGACGTGTTCCACGCCCGGGTCTTCGCCGCGTTCGAGCGGGAGCTGAAGCCGGTCGTCGGTGCCATGGACGTGCTCGAGAAGCTGGCCGCCGACGGGGTGCCGTACTGCGTGGCCTCGTCCGGGAGCCATGAGCGGATCCGGGTGGGGCACCGCATGACCGGGCTCGACCGGTGGTTCGACGACGAGCGGATCTTCAGCTCGCAGGACGTGGGGCGGGGGAAGCCCGCACCGGACCTGTTCCTGTACGCGGCCGAGCGGATGGGCGTGGCGCCCGAGCGGTGTGTGGTCGTCGAGGACAGTCCGCTGGGCGTCCAGGCGGCGGTCGCGGCCGGGATGGACGTGTACGGGTTCACCGCGATGACACCCGCGGAGAAGCTTTCCGCGGCCACAGGACTCTTCGAGGGCATGGAGGAGCTGCTCCCGCTGCTCGCGCGAGGACGAAACTGAAGGTGATTCATCTTTGACCGGATCTACCCACCGGTATCCCCGAGCCCTACGCTCGCCGCCATGACTGATGTGCTGCGGCGCGGCAGGGTCTCGCTGGCGTTCAGTTTCCTCGTGCAGGGCGTCGCCTTCGCTCTGCTCGTGACGCGGATCCCGGCCGTCCAGGACCGGTACGGGGTCTCCGACGCGCTGCTGCCGGTCTTCCTCGCCGCCGTGCCGATCCTGGCGGGCATCGGAAGTGTCACCACGGAGCGGCTGGTGAAGCGGGTGCCGCCGAGCCGGGTGCTGCGGTGGTCGCAGCCGGTGGTGCTGCTGGCGCTGCTGGGCGTCGGAGCGGGCGAACACATGGCGGGGCTCGGCGTGGCACTGGCCGCGTTCGGGCTGGCCGTCGGTGCGCTGGACGCGTCGATGAACATGCTCGGGGTGAGTCTGCAGCGGGCGTACGGGCGCAGCATCATGCTGAGCTTCCACGCCGCGTACAGCCTGGGCGGGATCGTCGGGGCGTCGCTCGCGTGGGTGGGGGCGCACGGGGACCTGGCGTTGTGGGTGTCGTATCTGCCGGTGGTGCTGGTGCTGCTGCCGGCCGCGCTGGTCGGAAGCCGGTGGTACGTCGACGGGGGAGACGGGGAAGAGGAGCCGGCTCCGGAGAACGCGGAGGGCGGGCACGCGGCCGACGGCCTCGCGTGGCTGTTGCCGCTGTGCCTGGTGATGACGGTGGCGTACATCGGGGACTCGACGGTCTCCAACTGGAGTGCGAAGTACCTCCAGGACGTGCTGGGGAGTTCGGAGCAGCTGGCGACCGTTCCGTACAACGTCTACATGGTCACCACGCTGCTGGGGCGGGCGCTCGGGGACGTCGGGGTGCGGCGGTTCGGGGCCGTGGCGGTGGTGCGGGCGGGGGCGCTGGTGGCGGCGGTGGGGTTCGCCGTGGTGGCCGGGGCGCCGGGTGCGTGGGTGGGGATGCTGGGGTTCACGCTGCTGGGGCTCGGGTTGTGCGTGCTGGTGCCGCAGACCTTCGCGGCGGCCGGGCGGCGGGCTGCCGGGCGTGGCGGCCCGGGGGCTTCGGACAAGGCCGTCGCGCGGCTCAATGTCTTCAATTATGTGGGTTTTCTGATCGGTTCGCCGTTGGTCGGGGCGCTCGGCGATGCCTGGAGCTACCGCGGGGCGATGCTCGTGCCGATGGTGTTGGTGCTGGTGACGCTCGTGTACGCCAGGTCGTTCGCGGATCGGCCGGACCGATACGGTGGCGGGCATGAGCGGGCGCGTACAGCTGATGTGGGACGAGGCAGTGACGGGCTATGACTTCGGCCGGGACCATCCGATGGACCCGGTCCGGCTGGCGCTGACCCGGAGTCTGGTCGGTGCCCTGGGGCTCGACCGTGAGGTGGAGGTGGTCGCCGCGAAGGCGGCCGGGGAGTCGACGCTGCGGCTCGTCCACCGGGAGGACTACATCGAGGCGGTGCGGGCCGCGTCGGCGGACCCGGCGGCCGCGGACCAGGCGTACGGGCTGGGGACGGTGGACGATCCCGCGTTCGCCGGGATGCACGAGGTGTCGGCGCTGATCGCGGGGCAGTCCGTGGGCGCGGCGGAGGCGGTGTGGCGCGGGGACGCGCCGCACGCGGTGAACTTCGCGGGCGGGCTGCACCACGCCATGCCGGGCGCGGCCTCCGGCTTCTGCGTGTACAACGACGCCGCGCTGGCGATCGCGCGGCTGCTGGAGCTGGGCGCGGAGCGGGTCGCGTACGTCGACGTCGACGTGCACCACGGGGACGGGGTGCAGGCGGCGTTCTGGGAGGACCCGCGCGTGCTGACGGTCTCGCTGCACGAGCATCCGCGGACGCTGTTCCCGCAGACCGGGTGGCCGGAGGAGACGGGGGCGGACGGTGCGGAGGGCGGCGCGGTCAACGTGGCCCTGCCGGCCGGGACCGGGGACGCGGGGTGGCTGCGGGCGTTCCACTCCGTCGTGCCGGAGCTGATCGCGGACTTCCGGCCGCAGGTGCTGGTGACGCAGCACGGGGCCGACACGCACTTCGAGGATCCGCTGGCGCATCTGGCGGTGTCGCTGGACGCGCAGCGGGCGGTGCAGGTGGCGTGCCACGAGCTGGCGCACGAGTACGCCGACGGGCGGTGGGTGGCGCTGGGCGGTGGCGGTTACGCGGTGGTGGAGGTCGTGCCGCGGTCCTGGACCCATCTGGTGGGCATCGCGGCCGAGCGGCCGGTGGAGCCCACGACGGTGATCCCCGAGGGCTGGCGGCAGGAGGTGTACGCCCGGACCCGGCAGCCGGCGCCGCGGCGGATGACGGACGGGCGGTGGCCGGTGTCCTGGGCCGCGTGGGACGAGGGGTACGACCCGGCGGACCGCCTGGACCAGGCGATCCTGGCGGCGCGGCGCGCGGTGTTCCCGCTGCGGGGGCTGCTGCCCTGACGGCCGTACGGTCGTACGGGCGTTCCGTTACGCCGTCCGTGCGGTGTTCCCCCGTTCCGGTCCCGCCTCGTCCCGGTATCCCGCAGCATCGCTTCCGTGCTGACCACCGCCGAGCTCCGTGTGCACCTCCTCGCCGTCCGGCTCGCCGGGGTCGTGGGCACCACGCGGGAGGAGAGCCTGCGGAGCTACCGGTTGTTCGCCGCCCGGGATCCGCGCCTGCTGATCGGGCTGGATCCCGAACGGGTATGGGGTGAGCGGGAATTGCTCGCGTTGATGGCGGACAGGTGCGGGGTCTCGGCCGATCCCGCGCACGTCTCCGGCCATGATGTGATCGACCCCGAGCGGACCCTGGCCGCCCTGGACGCCTTCGCGGGGCGGCTGGCGGTCGCTGCGGAGCGTGGCGGGCCGGTCCTGTTCGGCACCGGTCACCCGCACCGGCTGCTCGGTTTCTACGCCGTTCTGGCAGACGCCTTGTCGGCGGCGGGATGTACCGTCCTCACCCCCGCGCAGGGTCGCTGTGTCGACATAACGACCCGGTTCGGTCTACGCACGTACAACCTCGACTACGTACGGGGAGTCGGGCTCGTCCGGGGCGCGACCGCGGAACGCCCCGGTTGTGAGCCCGGCGCACACACGCACTCCCCCCTCCCGGTTCGGACCGCGCTGGCCGCGGCGGCCGATGCCGGCGGACCGCTTCCGGAATTGGTGATCGGAGATCACGGCTGGGTCTGCGGGGCAGGTCAGCTGGGGTTCGAGGCCGTCGGGCCGGCCGATGTGAACGACCCCGCGCCGTTCGTCGGTGAGGCCGAGGGGGCCGTCTCCCTCGTCGTTCCACTTGATGACGGCGTGCGGTCTGATTACTACCTGCCGTTGACCCGCTACGTACTCAATCGAGCGTGTCTGTCACAGTAGGCCGCCGATGGGTGCACCTCTTCCCCACTCGCATCACCCGCCCCTACATTGGGGAGTGAGCACGCAACGACGAAGAGTCACCGGAAGGGGAAGCCGGTGGCCGTCGAGTGCGGAAGGTTCAGGTGTGTCATGGCTGCAGCTGGCGAGAGGCCTCTGAACGAGGTTCAGTTCCTTACCGTGGCGGAAGTCGCCTCGGTGATGCGAGTGTCGAAGATGACCGTGTACCGGCTGGTGCACAGCGGTCATCTGCCCGCGATCCGGGTGGGGCGGTCCTTCCGCGTCCCGGAGCAAGCGGTTCACGAGTACCTCCGCGAGAGCTACGTGGGGGTGGAAACGGCCTGACGGCTGGGGCGGGGTGGTCCCTCACAGGCCACTCGGGATCACCCCGGCCCCCTCGATTACGACCTCAGCGCTCGGGCGGGTAGGCTAGCCCCTCGTAGGTCGTGTGGGCCCATGGCGCCCAAACACCGAGTGATGAGAAGTGAGCGAGGGTAGTCGTGGGCTCTGTTATCAAGAAGCGGCGCAAGCGGATGGCCAAGAAGAAGCACCGCAAGCTGCTCAAGCGCACGCGCGTCCAGCGTCGCAACAAGAAGTAAGCGACAGCGCGAGAGCGTGTCCAGTGGCCCCCCACCGCACTCCGGTGGGGGGCCACTGCCATTCGTACGTCCGGGGCACTCGCCTCGTGCGTACGGGTCCGTCGTCGTCACTTCAAGCATCCGATGGACACCACAGAGCGACGGCGACCCGATAGGTTGGCCGTCGGGAGCAGGGCGAGAGGAAGGCGCTGATCTTGGGAAAGGTCGTGCTCGTGACCGGGGTGGCCCGTCAGCTGGGGGGCCGTTTCGTCCGGCGGATCCTGCGGGATCCCGAGGTGGACCGGGTCGTCGGCGTGGACGCGGTCCCGCCCGAGCATCACCTGGGCGGTGCCGACTTCGTCCAGACGGACATCCGTCAGCCCACCATCGCGCGGGTGCTGGCCGAGTCGGGCGCGGACACGGTCGTCCACCTCGACGTGACGGGGACGCCGCTCGGCAGCGGCGGCCGGACCGCGCTGAAGGAGACCAACGTCATCGGCACCATGCAGCTGCTGGGTGCCTGCCAGAAGTCCCCCGGCGTCAAGCGGCTGGTCGTGAAGTCCAGTACGAGCGTCTACGGTTCCGCGCCCCGCGACCCGGCGGTCTTCACCGAGTCGACCCCGCCCAAGTCCCTGCCCAGCGGTGGCTTCGCGAAGGACACGGTCGAGGTCGAGGGGTACGTGCGCGGCTTCGCGCGCCGCCGTCCGGACGTCGCCGTGTGTGTGCTGCGGTTCGCCAACATCCTGGGCCCGGCCGCGGACAGCCCGCTCGCCTCGTACTTCTCGCTGCCGGTGCTGCCGACCGTGTTCGGCTACGACCCCCGGCTGCAGTTCGTGCACGAGGACGACGTCGTCGAGGTGCTGCGGATCGGCTCGCACGAACCGAGGCGCTCCACGCTCAACAGCGGCACCTTCAACATCGCCGGTGACGGCGTGCTGCTGCTCTCGCAGTGCTCGCGGCGGCTCGGCCGGCCGACCGTGCCGCTGCTGCTTCCCGCGGTCACCTGGGCGGGCTCACTGGTGCGTACGCTGGGGATGACGGATTTCTCGCCCGAGCAGATCCGGCTGCTCACACACGGGCGGGTGGTGTCGACGGACCAGATGCGGGAGACGCTGGGCTTCACCCCGAAGTACTCGACTGCTGAAACGTTTGCGGACTTCGTGCGCAGTCGCGGTCCCGGGCTGCTTCCCCCGGAGAGGCTCGAGAGGGCCGTCGACCGGATCGCCGCGCTGCCCCTGCCGGGCAGCGGTCACCCCCCGACGCAGAGCGCCAACTGAGGAGCGCAGCAACGATGGCGGACGCCAAGGTCATTCCGTTCGACGACGACCACCGCTCGCGTGGGGGTGCCGCGCAGCGCCCGTCGCGCCGCCGAAGTGCGGGCAGCCGGCGCCAGGGCGGCGCGCAGCCCGCGGCGGTCGGGGAGGTCCAGCCCCTGCCGGGTGTGGCGTCCGTGCAGGATGATGATCGGGTGACGGGTGTGGACGAGCAGCTCCAGGAACCGGCCGGGGACGGTTCGGGTGTCGGCTCGGGCGGCCTGGAGCAGCGGATCGCGAGCGGTCTGGCGTTCCTGCGCCGCCGGCTCACCGGGGACTACGACGTCGACGACTTCGGATACGACGAGGAGCTCACCGACCAGGTCCTGATGTCCCTGCTGCGGCCGGTGTACGAGAAGTACTTCCGGGTCGAGGTGAAGGGCATCGGGAACATCCCCCCGGAGGGCGGTGCGCTGATCGTCGCCAACCACTCCGGGACGGTGCCGGTGGACGGTCTGATGATGCAGGTCGCCGTCCACGACCACCATCCGGCCGGCCGTCATCTGCGGCTGCTCGCGGCGGATCTGGTGTTCGTGCTGCCCGTGGTCAACGAGCTCGCCCGCAAGCTGGGGCACACCCTGGCGTGTACGGAGGACGCCGAACGCCTGCTCGGGCAGGGTGAGCTGGTGGGGGTGATGCCGGAGGGGTTCAAGGGCATCGGGAAGCCGTTCGGCGAGCGGTACAAGCTGCAGCGGTTCGGGCGTGGCGGGTTCGTCTCGACGGCGCTGCGGCAGGGCGTTCCGATCATTCCGTGCTCGATCGTCGGGGCGGAGGAGATCTATCCGATGATCGGCAACGCGAAGACGCTGGCCCGGGTGCTGGGTTTTCCGTACTTCCCGCTGACGCCGACGTTTCCGTGGCTCGGTCCGCTGGGTGCGATCCCGCTGCCGACGAAGTGGACGATCCAGTTCGGCGAGCCGATCCCGACGGATGGTTATCCGCCGGAGGCGGCGGACGACCCGATGCTGATGTTCAACCTGACCGACCAGGTGAGGGAACAGATCCAGCACACGCTGTACAAGCTGCTGGTGCAGCGGCGGTCGGTGTTCTTCTAGGTTCTTCTGGCGGACCGTTGTCGCGTACGTCTTCGGGGGCGCCCCTCGTCGTGAGGGGCGCCCTCCGTTCTACTCCGCGTCCTCGCTGTCGATGCCCAGGCCCGGGAGGAGTCCGGGCAGGAGGGGCGGGATGGTGACGTCGGGGGCGGGAGGCGGGGTGATGCCGCCCGTCGCCGGTGGCGGAGTGGTGACGGCGCCGCTCTCCTCGGGCGGGTCGAGCAGGTCGCCGGTGTTGCCGCCGAGCAGGTCGTCGCTCTCGCGGTCGGCGTCGGCGGAACCGGACGGGCCGGCACTGCCGGGGCCGCTCTCGCCGGAGGTGTCGCCGCCGGTGCCGGGGGACTGCGAGGGGTCCGTGCCGGACGGGGTGCCGGGTGTCGACGCGGAGCCGCGCCGCCGTGCGCCGCCGTCGTCCTCGTCGGTCGAGGGGCCGGGGAGCAGCGACTGCAGCGGGGCGACGTCTTCGTCTATGGCGTCGAACACCGACGAGACCTGCTCGCTCACGTCCCCCAGCTGCACGGGCAGCCGGTCACGCAGGGTGCCCCAGGTCTGGCGGTGTGCCTGGGAGAAGGAGGAGAGCGCCTGCATGGGGCCCAGGGAGCCGGGGTCGCGCTCGTACGCCTCGCGCAGCAGCCGGTGGCCCTCGGCGGCGTCGTGCCGCATGCCGGACAGGGCGCGGCGGACATCGCCGAGGGACTCGTGGTCGAAGCGGCCGCTGCGGTCGCGCTCCATCAGCCGACGGGCTTCGTTGAGGCGGGTGGAGGCGTGGTCGAGGTAGACCCGGCCGCGCTCGTCGTTGCCGTCGGCGAGGCCGAGCTTGACGTCCTCGATGCCGCGTTTGAGTCCGTAGAGGGAGTCACCGGGCAGGGCGTCGGAGCTGGCGACGGCGACTCCGCCGAGGGCGCCGGCGGCGACGCCGACGGTGAGTCCGCCCGCGGTGAGCCCTTTGGCCAGCCGCGACCGTGGTCGCAGTTTGCCCAGCGGGGTCGCCCGGTGGGCGCCCCTGGCCCGGTGCGAGCGCTGTCCGGGTACGGTCTGATCCGTCGCCTCGCCCGCAGCGGTGCCCTCCTGGAGCATGGCCTCGAACGCGGCCACCAGCTGGGCCCGCTGGACGACCTTGACCTCGGGGTCCAGTTCTGGTTTGGGCAGCGCGCCGAGGCCGGAGGTCAGAGTGAGCAGCTGTGCCTGCTCGGTCTCCGCGGCGGCGGCCGGGGCCGGGGCCGGTGTCGATCCTTCGGGCTGCTCGGCCGCCGTGCCCCGGTCGGACTGCTCCTCCAGGGCCTGGGCGAAGGCGTTCGCCCGCCGGTGCGCCGATACGTTCGCGATCACTGGCGGCACCTCCTCTCGTCATCACGGTCGACTCCCCAGGGGGTCCTGAGGGTTCCCCGCCCTGACCAGGGTCACGCGATCGAGTGATCGAAGTCGGTCAGGGGGTGACCACAGGGAGCCTGTATCCCGCACAACGAGTGGCGCGGCACTTGGGTTACGGACCCGGGATGACCGAATGAGGAAGCCAACCGAGTTTCACGTACCGTGAGTTGGGTGTCGCGGAGCGTGTTCCGGTCGGCGGGCGGGTTCGGGTCAGCGGGCGTCGTCCGGGAGGAGCCGGGCGAGGGTGCGGACGGCCCGGTACTGGAGGGTCTTGATGGCGCCCTCGTTCTTGCCCATCACGCGGGCGGTCTCGGCGACGGACAGACCTTGGAGGAATCGGAGCGTGACGCACTCCTGCTGTTGGGGGTTGAGTCGTCGTACGGCATCGAGGAGGGCGGCGTTGGACAGGGACTCGAGAACGGAATCCTCGGGGGAGCGCTCGACCTCGTTGGCGTCGAGCATCTCCCCGGTGGTGACCTCGAGGCGGAAGCGGCTGGACTTGAAGTGGTCGGCGACGAGGTTGCGGGCGATGGTCACCAGCCAGGCGCCGAAGTCGCGGCCCTGCCAGGTGAAGGTGCCGATGCGGCGCAGTGCGCGCAGGAAGGTCTCGCTGGTGAGGTCCTCGGCGGTCGCCTTGCCGCCGACCCGGTAGTAGATGTAGCGGTAGACGGTGTCGCTGTACTGGTCGTACAGCCGTCCGAAGGCGTCGGCCTCGCCGGCCTGGGCGCGCTCGACGAGGTCCATCATCCGGGCGCTGTCGCTGTCGGCGGCGGGGCGGCGGGCGGCGGAGGCACCGCTGGTCGTCCTGGCGGCGGCTCCTCTGGCCGCGCTCTTGGCCGCGGCGGGGGCTGTGGAGGGTGCTGCGGAGCGGCGCCCCCGTCCGCCGACTGCGGCGCTGCCGTCGGCGAGGGCGTAGCACGGGCCGGCGGCGGGGGCGGTGGCGAACGCGGGGACCGCGTGCGCGGTGGGGACGATGCCGCGCAGCAGGTCTCGGGCTGTCGCGACTGTCGCGCGCAGCGTAGCCAGGCCCGAGGCGTCAACCCCGACGTGTGGGTACACGGGACTCCCAGAGGCAGAGCTTCCATCACGTGCAGTGCGGGACCGTTCACCCGTCGTAGCTATGGGTGGGTACCGGATTGCGTCTGAGGAGAATAACGCTTCGTGCAGGCTCTGCTACACCGAGTTGCTCAAATCACCGATTGCGTCGCTTCTGTAACTGATTGAGGGGTGTTCGGGTGTCGCATGGGGGTCGGTTTTCGACCGGAAGCGTTCGCATTCGGGGGCGGTGTGGGGCGAGTTGTGGCCGTGTTCAGCCAAGAGGACTGGACAAGGGGGTTGCGGGGTAGGGCAGTTGGATTGGCCGGGTTTGGGTGCGGGGTGACGGAAGTGGTCCCCGGTGACCGGTTCGGTGAGCGTACGGGGGTTGACCGGGTGCCTGGTGTCGGGGCCGGGCGGGGGGTGTCGCGCGGCCCGGGGTTTGCGAGGTGCCCTCACGCCCATTCGTGCGGCGGGGTCGGCCGGGTGCCCGGTGGTGTGGCTGGGCGGGGGTGGGTCGCGCGGCCCGGCGCTTGCGGGGTGCCGTCGCGCCCACCCGTGCCGCCCCAGCGGCACGACTGCCCGCGGGAGCGGTGGGAGCGGCGGCGACTGCCCGCGGCTGACGCGGCAGGCGGGTGTCCGCTGGTCTCGTGGGGTCAGCGGCGTTTGCGGTGGAGGGCGATGGCGGCTGCCGTGCCGCCGGCCACCGCGCCCACGCCCGCCGCCGCCGGGATGCCGACCTTCGCCGCCTTGCGGCCGGTGCGGTAGTCGCGCAGGCGCCAGTCCATGCGGCGGGCGTGCTTGCGGAGCTTGGAGTCCGGGTTGATCGCGTACGGGTGGCCCACCAGCGACAGCATCGGGATGTCGTTGTGCGAGTCGCTGTACGCCGCGCAGCGGCTCAGGTCCAGCTCCTCCGCGAGCGCCAGCGCGCGGACCGCCTCCGCCTTCGCCGGGCCGTGCAGCGGTTCGCCCACCAGTTTGCCCGTGTACACGCCGTCGATCGACTCCGCGACCGTCCCCAGCGCCCCGGTCAGTCCCAGCCGGCGCGCGATCACCGTGGCGATCTCCACCGGCGCCGCCGTGACCAGCCAGACCCGCTGTCCCGCGTCCAGGTGCGCCTGTGCCAGCGCCCGGGTCCCCGGCCAGATCCGCTCGGCCATGTACTCGTCGTAGATCTCCTCGCCGATGGACTGCAGCTCGGAGACGCGGTGCCCCTGGACGATGGAGAGCGCCGAGTCGCGGGCCTCCTGCATGTGCTCGGGGTCCTCGACCCCGGCCAGTCGGAACCACGTCTGCTGCCAGGCGAACCGGGCGAGGTCGCGGGTGTCGAAGAACTTCCGCTTGTACAGGCCCCGCCCGAAGTGGAACAGGGCGGCGCCCTGCATCACGGTGTTGTCCAGGTCGAAGAACGCGGCGGCCCGTTCGTCCCCGACGACCGGGAACTCCGGTTCGCGTTCGGAAACTTCCTGGGTGGACTTGCGTGCTGCCTCCGCCGAGGCCTCGCCTGCCAACACGCTCCGCGCCGTGGCGGAGCGCCTACGGGGAGTGAGCCATCCTAGAGCGGCCATGGCGTGAGCATAGCCAGTCGGTGCGGATGTTCCGGAGCCGAGAGGTTCGGGCGCCGTGAACTCTCCGGGTCCCGGGCGTTAAGGCGCGCGCGACAATGACCCGTATGAGCCCTCTCTTCCGCCGCAGCACCCCGGCCGCCCCGCAGGACCGGCTCGTCACCCTCGTGCGCAAGCCCGGCTGCCATCTGTGCGACGACGCGCAGGTGGTGGTGGAGAAGGTGTGCGAGGAGCTCGGCGTCCCGTGGGAGCACAAGGACATCACCCAGGACCGGGAGCTGCACGACCGGTACTGGGAGCAGATCCCCGTCGTCCTCGTCGACGGCGAGCAGCACACCTTCTGGCGTGTGAACGAGGACCGTCTCCGCAGGGCCCTCACCGACTGACCGGCCAGTCCAAACCGACCGGAAAGTCGCTTAGGATCGATGGCGGCTTGGTCTCGGGGGCGGGATTCACAGAGGAGAGTGTGCGGTTTTGCCCCCAGAAGAAAAGGAACGGTGGCGCTCGTGCGCCGGTTCCTCGCGAGTGCGCCGGGGGCGCGTGACCCCGGTCACGTTGGCCGGGCAAATCGGACACAATCTTTGTGCACGCGTTCACAAAGACATAGCCTGCATTCGACGGGGCGGTCCGGGGACGTATGACCTGACGTATGACCGCCTGAAGCCCCGCTCTACCCGCAGGAGCACCGTGGCAACTGGCCGAACTCACCGACCGGCGACCCGTAGCCGAGGAATTCCCGAGGCCACCGTCGCCCGCCTTCCGCTGTACCTCCGCGCCCTGACCGCGCTCTCGGAGCGCTCGGTGCCCACGGTCTCCTCGGAGGAGCTGGCGGCCGCCGCGGGGGTCAACTCCGCGAAGCTGCGCAAGGACTTCTCCTACCTGGGCTCCTACGGGACCAGGGGCGTCGGCTACGACGTCGAGTATCTCGTGTACCAGATCTCCCGCGAGCTCGGCCTGACCCAGGACTGGCCGGTCGTGATCGTGGGAATCGGCAACCTCGGCGCCGCCCTCGCCAACTACGGCGGGTTCGCCTCCCGCGGTTTCCGGGTCGCCGCGCTGATCGACGCCGACCCCGCGATGGCCGGGAAGCCCGTCGCCGGCATCCCGGTCCAGCACACCGACGAGCTCGAGTCGATCATCCAGGACAACGGCGTGTCGATCGGCGTGATCGCCACCCCCGCCGGCGCCGCCCAGCAGGTCTGCGACCGTCTCGTGGCCGCCGGTGTCACCTCCATCCTGAACTTCGCGCCGACCGTGCTGAGCGTCCCGGACGGTGTCGACGTGCGCAAGGTGGACCTCTCCATCGAGCTGCAGATCCTCGCCTTCCACGAGCAGCGCAAGGCCGGCGAGGAGAGCACGGCCGACACCGCCGCCGCCGCCCCGGCCGCCACCCGCCGGCAGTCCGCCACCGACCAGGGGCCCGACGGGGACGTACCCGCCGTGATGCCGGCATGAGCCTCCTCGTCGTCGGACTGAGCCACCGCAGCGCGCCGGTCAGCGTGCTGGAGCGGGCCTCGCTGAGCGTGGACGCGCAGGTCAAGCTGTTGCAGGACACGGTCGCCGCGGAGCCCGCCACCGAGGGCGCGGTCCTCGCCACCTGCAACCGCATCGAGCTCTACGCCGACGTGGACAAGTTCCACGCCGGTGTCGCCGAGCTGTCCACGCTGCTCGCCCAGCACAGCGGGGTCGGCCTGGAGGAGCTCACTCCTTATCTTTACGTGCACTACGAGGACCGGGCCGTCCACCACCTGTTCTCGGTGGCCTGCGGCCTCGACTCGATGGTCGTGGGCGAGGGGCAGATCCTCGGCCAGATCAAGGACGCGCTCGCCCGCGCGCAGGAACTGCACACCGCCGGACGGCTGCTGAACGACCTGTTCCAGCAGGCGCTGCGGGTCGGCAAGCGGGCCCACTCCGAGACCGGTATCGACCGCGCCGGGCAGTCCCTGGTCACCTTCGGCCTGGAGCAGCTGGCCGTGGGCGCGCCCGTCGAGACGTGGGCGCGGGACAAGAAGGCCCTGGTCATCGGCGCCGGTTCGATGTCGTCGCTGGCCGCGGCCACGCTCGCGCGGGCCGGTGTCGCCGAGATCGTGATCGCCAACCGCACGCCCGAGCGTGCCGAGCGCCTCGCCCAGATCCTCACCGAGGGCGACGACACGGACGTGCTGGCCCGCGCGGTCCCGATGCCCTCGGTGCCGTTCGAGCTGACACGTGCCGACGTCGTCGTCTCCTGCACCGGCGCGACGGGGCTGGTCCTCACGGCCGACGTGGTCGCCGCGGGTGTCGGGAGCCGCGTCGGACAGCAGCCGGTCGTCGACCTGGACGAGGCCGCCGAGGCACCGCTCCCGCCCACCTCCGTGGGTACGGACGAGGGCTGTCCGCTGGACCTGTCCGCCGTACGGCCCGGGTTCTCCGTGATGGGCGAGGCCGCCGTCGCCGGTATGGACGCGGCGACGCTGGAGCAGCACGCCGCGTGGGTCGCGGGCGGAACCGTCGACCGCCGGGAGACCAGCCGGACCGGCCCCGAGGCCGACGCCGACCTGATCGGCGCGCTCGCCGCGACCGCGTCCGCCGTCGGCCGGATCCCCGAGCGGCGCCGCCCGGAGCCGGTGGCCGAGCCGCCGCGCCCCGAGCCCGTGCTGTTCCTGCTGGACCTCGCGATGCCGCGCGACATCGACGCGGCCGCGCACCGCCTCGCCGGTGTGCGCCTCGTCGACATCGAGTCGCTCGCGGAAGCCTCCGCGGACGCTCCGATGGCTGCCGATGTGGACCAGGTGCGGCGTATCGTCTCCGACGAGGTCGCCGCGTTCGGGGCGGCACAGCGGGCGGCGCACATCACGCCGACCGTCGTCGCCCTGCGCACCATGGCGGCCGACGTGGTGGCCGGCGAGATCGCCCGTCTGGAGGGGCGGCTTCCCGGCCTGGACGACAAGCACCGCGCGGAGATCACCCAGACCGTGCGGCGGGTGGTCGACAAGCTGCTGCACGCGCCGACGGTACGGGTCAAGCAGCTCGCGGCCGAGCCCGGCGGCGCCGGGTACGCGGACGCGCTGCGCACCCTGTTCGACCTCGACCCCGAGACGGTGGCCTCCGTCTCCCGAGCCGAGGAAAGCACCGAGAAGAACGCACAGAACCGAGGGCCGGCATGACTGAGAAGGCACTGAGGCTGGGGACGCGGCGGAGCAAGCTCGCCATGGCCCAGTCCGGGCAGGTGGCGGAAGCCGTGAGCCAGGTGACCGGACGGCCCGTCGAGCTCGTCGAGATCACCACGTACGGCGACGTCTCGCGCGAGCACCTCGCGCAGATCGGCGGCACGGGCGTGTTCGTGGCCGCGCTGCGCGAGGCGCTGGCGCGGGGCGAGGTGGACTTCGCGGTGCACTCGCTGAAGGACCTGCCGACCACGCAGCCCGACGAGCTCGTCGTGGCGGCCATCCCGGTGCGCGAGGACCCGCGCGACGTGATGGTCACCCGCGACGCGCTGAAGCTCACCGACCTGCCGCGCGGCGCCCGCATCGGCACGGGTTCGCCGCGCCGCATGGCGCAGCTGAACGCGTACGCGCGCAGCCGCGGCATGGACATCGAGACGGTCCCGATCCGGGGCAACGTCGACACCCGCATCGGGTACGTCCTGAAGGGCGAACTGGATGCCGTGGTGCTGGCCGCCGCCGGACTGAACCGGATCGGACGCAGCGACGAGGTGACCGACTTCCTGTCGGTCGACACGGTGCTGCCCGCCCCCGGCCAGGGGGCACTGGCGATCGAATGCGCCGCGGACGACGCGGAGCTGATCGCCGCGCTCGCCGAGCTCGACGACCCGTTCACGCGGGCCGCCGTGACGGCCGAGCGTTCCCTGCTCGCCGCCCTGGAGGCCGGCTGCTCCGCCCCCGTGGGGGCGCTGGCCGACCTTCTGGCCGACGGGCAGATTGTCAAGGAAATGCGCCTGCGCGGCGTCGTCGGCACGACCGACGGCTCGACGCTGGTGCAGCTGTCCACCACCGGTCCCGTGCCCGAGACGCACGAGGCGGCGATGGCACTCGGTCGCGAACTCGCCACCGAGATGCTCGTGCAGGGCGCGGCCGGTCTGATGGGGGAGCGAGCACAGTGAGCCCCACCACCCTTCCCGCCCCTCCGGAACACGGGCACGTCACCTTCCTCGGTGCCGGACCCGGGGATCCGGGACTGCTGACCCTGCGCGCCGTGGAGGCGCTGGCGAACGCGGACGTCCTCGTCGCCGAGCACGAGGTGCTCGACGTCGTACGCACGCACGCGAGGCAGGGCGTCGCCGAAGTGCACACGGATGCCGATACGTCGGTTCCGGGTACGGGCACGCCCCAGCTGACGGTCGTTGACGGCGCGTCAACAACCGCCGGTGTCCCCGCGGTGCGGGATGCCGCACATCTTGTCATGGAGGCCGCGCGGGGCGGCAGGCGGGTCGTGCGTGCGGTGTCCGGTGATCCCGGGCTCGACGCGTACGCCGCCGAGGAGATGCTGGCGTGCGCCTCGGCCGGGGTGCCGTTCGAGGTCGTCCCCGGTGTCGCGACGGCGGTCGGCGTACCCGCGTACGCCGGTGTGCCGCTGCGCGACGCCCAGGGCGCGGACGTCCGTTTCGTGGACGCACGTACGGCCTCGGACCGGTGCTGGACCGAGGTCGGTGCGTCGGACGGCACGGTGGTCGTCTCCACCACGCTGGACTCCGTGGCCGCCGCGGCGGGCGAACTGGTGTCCGCCGGACGCAAGCCCGACACCCCGTTGACGGTGACCGTCGCCGGTACGACGACCCGGCAGCGCACCTGGACGGCGACGCTCGGCACGATCGCGCAGACGCTGAAGCAGGCGAAGGTGCTGCCGTCCCCGGACGGCGGCCGGCCGGTGATAGCCGTGGTCGGTGAGCGCAGCGCCCCCGCCCGGCGCGACCAGCTGTCGTGGTTCGAGTCCAAGCCGCTGTTCGGCTGGAAGGTGCTCGTCCCGCGTACGAAGGAGCAGGCGGCGTCGCTCTCCGACCAGCTGCGGTCCTACGGGGCCGTGCCGCACGAGGTGCCGACGATCGCGGTGGAGCCCCCGCGCACCCCGCAGCAGATGGAGCGGGCGGTCAAGGGCCTGGTGACGGGCCGCTACGAGTGGATCGCGTTCACGTCGGTCAACGCGGTGAAGGCGGTCCGGGAGAAGTTCGAGGAGTACGGCCTCGACGCCCGTGCCTTCGCCGGCATCAAGGTCGCGGCGGTGGGCGAGCAGACGGCCAACGCGCTGGTCGCCTTCGGCGTGAAGCCGGACCTGGTGCCGAGCGGTGAGCAGTCGGCCGCGGGCCTCCTGGAGGACTGGCCTCCGTACGACCCGGTCTTCGACCCGATCGACCGCGTCTTCCTGCCGCGCGCCGACATCGCCACGGAGACGCTGGTCGCGGGCCTCATCGAGCTGGGCTGGGAGGTCGACGACGTGACCGCCTACCGCACGGTCCGCGCCTCGCCGCCCCCGGCGGACACCCGTGAGGCGATCAAGGGCGGCGGCTTCGACGCGGTGCTGTTCACGTCGTCGTCGACGGTCCGGAACCTGGTCGGCATCGCGGGCAAGCCGCACAACGTGACGGTGATCGCCTGCATCGGCCCGGCGACGGCGAAGACGGCGGAGGAACACGGCCTGCGGGTGGACGTGATGGCCCCCGAGCCGTCGGTCCACAAGCTGGCGGAGGCCCTGGCCGACTTCGGCACGCGACGCCGGCTGGCCGCGCTGGACGCGGGCGACCCGGTGACGAGGCCGAGCGAGCGGCGGCCGGGGGCGCGGAGGCGTCGGTCGACGACCTGAGGTGAAGAAGGGCGCCCTTTCGGGGGCGCCCTTCTTCGTCCGGCCTCCGACGTCACCACTGCGGCACCTCGTTCACCGCGTTACGCCGAGGCGCTGCAGCGGGTTCGGGAGATGGGCGACGGCCCCCGGACATCCGGCAAGCGGGCACCTGTGTCTTGCAGCGCCTGTTCAGGCTCGGGTCACGGCGGTGTGGAGTTCCCGTACGCCCGTGGTCCGCGGGTGCCGCTCGGCGAGCTCGTCGACGATGCTGCGGATCGCCGGCCGGTCGCGTACTTCGCCGGGGCTGGCCCGGTAGGCGTCGAGCAGGGCGCGGGCCGTCTGTTCGGGCCGGTTCCATGCCCACCAGGCGCGTGCCATGTCGGTGCCCATGCGGGCCTTGCGTTCGGCGGTCGGGAACTGGTCGGCGCGCAGGTTCTTCCCCGCGTCCAGGGCGGCGCCCGCGTCGCCGAGGGCCCAGTGCACGCCTACTGCGTACAGGTCGACGGCGGCTGGGCTGATCGGGAACAGGCGGCCCGCCGGGGCGGTGCCGGGGAGTCGGCCGGTCGCCGGAGTCCAGGGCACGTCCGGGTGAGATTCCCGCGAACCGGCCCGCCCGGAGGCTGTGCCCGCCACCATGGGGCGGGTGACAGCCCCCACCTCTGCAGACCTGTGGCACCACTACGGCCGCACCCGCCACGCCACCGACCGGACCGTGCCCGACACGTTCCGGTGGGCCTGGGGCCAGGACTGCGGGCCCGGTCCGGACATCCTCGGTGACCTGTCCGGGCTGTGTGTCGCCGACCTCGGCGCGGGCGCCGCCCGGCACGCCGCCCACCTGGCCGTTCACCACCGGCCCGCCCGGGTCGTCGCCGTCGACGCCTCACCCGCCCAGCACGCCATGGCCACGGACCTGTACGGCCATCTCGCGCCGCGCCTGCAGCTGGTGCGGTCGGACGTCGTGGAGCACTTGCAGGCGGCGCCCGGCACGTACGACGTGCTCTACAGCGTGTTCGGCGCGGTCGACTTCACCGAGCCGCGCCAGCTGCTGCCGGCGGCGGCGTCCGCGCTGCGGCGGGGCGGACGGCTGGTGTTCTCCACCCTCGCCCACTATCTCAGCGGGGCGCCCGCACAGCCCGACGTGGAGCACGCCGACATTCCGGCCAAGACCCCGGACGGGGAGTCGGCCACGATGCGCCGCTGGGTGCTTCAAGAGCACGTGTGGGCCAAGCTCCTCGACGAGGCCGGATTCACCCGCATCAGCGGCGACGTCCTTCCCGCCGGGCAGGGGCCGCGAGCGGCCGACACGCTGCTGTTCACCGCATGGCGCGGTCCGTTGTCGTAAATGCCGCCGGGGACGGTCGCTGCGTGAGTGATCAGCCTGTCTCGGCAATGCGGACAACTTGCCCGCGCTGCGGTTCCGGTTGTCGACTGACACGCAGATATGGCCCGCACCCTTGAAGTTCGGGTGCGGGCCACGTGCGTTCACTTCGTCAGTGCCCAGAGGCGTACGGCAGGAAGGCCGTCCAGGTGGTGGGGGTGAGGTCGAGGCGGGGGCCGTTTGGGTTCTTGGAGTCGCGGACGAGGATGTGGTCGAGGGCGGTGGCCACCTCGACGCAGTCGGGGCCCTCGTCCGTGCTGTAGCTGCTCTTTATCCACACGGAGTTGGGATTGGCTCCGGCGTAGGGCTTGAGGGTCATGTCTCTCCAAGCACTTTCTCGATGAGGGCCATCGACTCTCGTGGGCTGAGAGCCTGAGCCCGGATGGTCCCATAACGAATGTCGAGGAGCTGCACTTCCTTCGGATCAGCGATCACTCGGCTGATGTGCTGCACCTCTACGTGTCCGACCGTGGTGCCGTCCTTGAGCCTGAGCAGCCTGAACGACCCAGCGAGACCTGAGTTCTCCTCGTGGCTCAGGGGAAGCACCTGAAGGTCGACGTTGGGAAAGTTGGCGACCTTCAACAGCCGTTCGAGCTGTTCACGCATGACCATCCTGCCCCCGATGGGCCGACGGAGCGTCGACTCACACTGGACAAAATTGAAGAGGGGACGAGCCGTCGTGTCGCTGACGATCTCCTGACGCGCCACGCGGGCTGACAACCGCTGTTCGAGCTCCTCTGCCGTAAAGGTCGGTCGGCGAGCGCTGAAGACTGCTCGTGCGTAACTGCTGGTCTGCAATAGCCCGTGGACGACGGAGTTGTTGTAGGCGCACAGCTCAACAGCCTCCGCCTCCAGGTTCTTCAAGTCCCGTACCTTCTTCGGGTACCGGACCTCCGCCACGTCCTTCTTCATCGCGGCGATCTTCCCGCCCGCGCCCAGCACTTCGTCCGCCGCGTCCAAGTACTCCGGCCGGGGAATCCGTCGTCCCCGCTCCACACAGGAGACCGTCTCCTCCCCGTACTTGATCGCCGCCCCGAACTCCGCCTGAGTGAGGCCGGCCGCCTCCCGCCACAGCTTCAACTGCCGTGTGACCGTACGCATCACGGCCCCGGCCTCTTCGTCGTCCAGCCCCGCTTCCCACTCACTCATGCTCGCCGCCCTCCCGTCGCGCCCTTCCCCGGAACAACTCCGGCCGCCCGCGCCCGGTCACCCCGGGCAGCCCGGACGGAACCCGGACATCTCACGGACAGCCGCAGGTCGCACGGGCCGTCCGTCTTCACACAGTACGCACGTGTGAACACGCTGGGTGATGTGAATCAGGAAATCACCGCACCGCGCACCCCGCTGCACCAGTTCACCGTGCCGCTCTCCGCCACCCGCCGGGGTGCCCGTCTCGCCCGGCTGATCGCCACCGAGCAACTGGAGGCGTGGGGGCTGCCGTTGGATCCGGCCCGGCTGATCGTCGCCGAACTCGCCGCGAACGCCGTCGTGCACGGCCGGGTCCCCGGCCGGAGCTTCCGGCTCGTCCTCACCGTCACCGCGCACGGGGTGCTGCGCGTCGAGGTGACCGACCCCAGAGGGGAGAGCGCGCCCGTGCCCCGTGACGCCCCACCGGAGCCCGCCGAGTCGGGCTACGGGCTGCTGCTGGTCGAGGAACTGGCCGACCGCTGGGGTGTGGTGTCGGGGCCGACGCCGTGCAAGACCGTGTGGGCCGAGCTGGAGCTCCGTCGGTGATCCCGGTGCCGGCGGTGCGGCTCAGCGGCAGAGTGCGTCGATGTCCTCGGCGAAGGTCGGGAACTCGGCACGGGCCTCGGCGATGATGTCCCGGGCCGGTCGGCGCGGGGTGGTGGCGTGTCGTTCGGCGAGTTCGGTGAGGGTCGCGTTCGGGCGGGCCTCGTGCTCGTCGTACAGCACCGTCTCCAGCGGGCCGATGCCGTCGGCCAGCACCCACAGGAAGTCCGACAGGTTGCCCGCCACGACCCCGTTCTCGCCCTCCGAGCCCATGAAGACCACGGGCTGCTCGGCGAGGGGCCTGCCCGGCCGCCCGTACCGACGAGCGGCTCACCCTGTCCCTGCGGGACGTGAACAGACTCGCCCCGAGTGTCGTCGACTGGCTCGAACGAGGTGCCGCCCCCGCCGCCGTCCACCGCACCCTGACCGCCGACCTGCCCGTCCCCATGAAGCACCCGGCGGGCGTGATCGCCTACCGCCTGCGCGAACTGCTGCCCCCGCCGCTTCCCGCGGCCCCGGCGTCTCCACCGGTCACGGCCGGCGCCCACCGCCCGCCCCCCTTCCAGGACTGCGACGGCTGCGAGCGGGTCTTCCGCGCCCCGGAGCCCGGCCGCTGCCGCGACTGCCGGTACGGACCGGCGACAACGAGCGGTGTGGCGAGCGCGGCCTGAGCCCGGTGCCGGTGGTGCGGGTCAGCCGCCCTGGCCGGCGCTGCCGATCGGGCCGACCTGCACCGAGGAGCCGGAGCCGTCCGTGACGGGCAGTGAGGCGGCGCCCGGCCAGTCGAGGGTGACCGACTTCGTCTCGTCCGGCGGGGTCACCACCAGTCCCGTGATGCGGATGCCGGAGCCGCCCGAGTCGTTGACCGGGTAGGTGATGCCGAAGGCCACCGACTCGCCGTCCTTGAGGGTGACCGAGGGGGCCTGCTCGCCGGTGCGCTCCGCGGACAGCGATCCCGCGTTGGTCTTCAGGTCGACGCCCGCGTAACCCGAGATCGTGCAGTCCCGGCCGCCACCGTTCGTGAACTCCACCGCGACGCTGCCTTCCGGGTCGCCTTCGATGGTGCTGTCCGTCGCCGTGACCTCCAGCTCGTCGGTGCGGCACTTGCCGGTCGCGCTCTGCCCCTCGCCCGAGTTCTCCCCGGCGGAGTCCTTCGCGGCGGAGTCCTTCGCGGTGTTCTGGGCCGAGCTGCCCGAGCCCGAACCGCCGTTCGCGGAGGATGAGGTGGACGAGTCGCTCTGGCCCGCGGCGGCGTCGTCGTTCTGGCAGGCGGTGAGCGAGAGACCCGCGACGACGGCCAGGGCTGCGATGGTGATCTTGTTGATGCGCATGATGTCTTCCTCGGTATCGGTCGGTGTGCCGGCCCGTCGGTCCGGGCGAGCGTCTCTGAGTGCCAAGAGCCGTCCGTCCCGTCCGCCGTTTCGCCCAACCGTCCGCTAGTACACCGCTGTTACGGGCGGAGACGGGCGTGGCACACACCACCACCGGACGCACCCCGGTCGGGACGGCGGTTCCCGCACCGTTCCGCGCCCGTTCGCGGCCGCCGTCCGCCGGGACAGATCCGTGACCCGGCAGGACTTGACCGCGGCCGGTGACATGCCCTTCCCGGCCCTCTCGTCCGAGGTGTGGGTCACAGCCCCTGAACCGAACACCGTGGCGTGCCGTTGTGGGTGTGGGCGCACATGGGTGCGTGGCACGAGTGAACGAAGCGCGGGTCCGCGCTTGGAGGTCAGGGTGAACAGGGCATCGAGGATCGCCGGCGCGGCAGCGGTGGTCGTGCTGCTGGGCGTGGGCGGTTACATGGCAGCCGATGCCGCCGGGTTCCTCAAGAAGACAGGGCCCCTGTCGGAGGACGAGGTCCGCTCGGCGTCGGAGGGCTTCCTCGCCGCCTGGGCGGAGGGCGACATCGGTGAGGCGGCGGACCTGACCGACGACGGCCAGTCCGCTCTCACGGCACTGGACGGTTTCCGCAAGGAGCTGGGGCAGGAGGTGACGCTGAAGGCCGCGGAGCGGAGGTCGACCACCGTGGCCTTCTCCGTCTCCGTCCGGCTGGAGGGCGGTGGCGCCCGGTCCGTGTGGACCTACGACTCCGAGCTGAAGGTCGTACGGGACGAGGAGTCGGGTGAGCCCCGCGTCGACTGGTCACCCGGTGTCGTGCACCCCCGGCTGGCGAGCGGTGACAGGCTGACCCTGGTGGAGGACGACGCGCTGTCCGTCGCAGCCACCGACCGGGACGGCAGGGAACTGACCGTCGACGAGTTCCCGTCCCTGGCGAGCGTCCTCCCGGACCTGGCGAAACGGTACGGCGACATCCTGGGCGGCGAACCCGGCGTCGAGGTGCGCGTCACCGGGCGGGACGGCCGGACGGGCCCGCCGCTCCACGTCGTGTCGGAGGGGAAGAGGGCCGAGCTGCGCACCACCCTGTCCGCCGAGCGGCAGCGCGCCGCCGAACGCGCCGTGAAGAAGTACCCGCGGTCGTCCGCCGTGGCGGTCGAGCCCAGCAGCGGGGAGATACTCGCGGTGGCGAACAACCGTGAGGACGGATTCAACGCCGCCTTCCTCGGCAATCGCGCACCCGGCTCGACGATGAAGATCGTCACCGCGGCGGCCCTCCTGGAGAAGGACCTCGTCAGCGCGTCCGGACCGGCTCCGTGTCCGAAGGTGAAGGGCTACGGGGGTGCCACGTTCCAGAATCTGGACAAGTTCGAGATCGACGGCGGCACCTTCTCCGACGCCTTCATCCGCTCCTGCAACACCACTTTCGTGGGCTTCGCGGACCGTGTGGGGAGCAGCGGTCTGGCCGAGGAGGCGAAGGAGGTGTTCGGGCTCGGTCTGGAATGGCACAGCGGTGTGGCCACGTTCGACGGCCGTGTCCCGGAGGCGGACGGGCCCGAAAGGGCCGCCTCGATGATCGGGCAGGGCAAGGTGCAGGTGAACGCGCTGAACATGGCGTCAGTCGCGGCCACGGCCTCCACGGGCACGTTCCGTCAACCGATCCTCGTGGCACTCGACCTGGACGGCCGGAGCATCGCCGAGGCGAAGCGTTCCCTTCCGGACGACGTCACGGAGCAACTGCGCGCCATGATGCGGCGCACCGCGACCGAGGGCACGGCCGCCGAGGCGATGCGCGGGCTGCCCGGAGACATCGGGGCCAAGACGGGCTCGGCCGAGGTCGACGGTGCCGAGACGTCCGACAGCTGGTTCACCGGGTTCCGCGACGACACGGCCGCCGCGGCCACGGTGGAGGCCGGCGGGCACGGGGGAGACGCGGCGGGCCCCATCGTGCGGGACATCCTGGCGGCGGGGGATTGACGTGCCGGTCGCAGCCCGTTCGGGAGGGGGAACGGCCGGCTGGACGAGGGGCCTGCTCATGTCCGCCGTCGTCCTGCTGGCCCTGGGGTGGAACACGGACGGGGCGCCCCGGGAACCGGTCCACGCCGAGGACGGCGTGGACCGGGTCGCTGTGGGGCGCGTATGCCGCTCCGGCCTCGACCCCGGCATGGAACTGTCCTGTGGCACCGAGGGGTTCGGCGACCTGCGGCACGTCTGCCGCACGGACGAGGGGGAGACCCGTTGTACGCGGACCACGGCGGTGGCCGTGCGCAACAGCGGACGCTCCGGTCTCTTCGCGAGCGTCATCAGCGGGCCGCGCCAGGGAGTACGGGAACAGGGCGCCGACCGGATGCTGGCGCCCGGCGAAACGATCACTCTGCGTCCCCAGGGATCGGGATACCTGTTCGACATCACGCTGCGCACGTCCGGTCCCGACCCGGCACGGATCCAGATCGTCCGCGTCCGGTGACGCGGCCGAGTCCACACATCCAGCACATAGAGGAGAGATCCATGGCCGTCGTGGCCACCCGCGGAACAGTACAGAGGGGCACGAGGGCCGTCGTACTGGTGTTACTGCTGCTGTGCGCGGTCGCGTGCAGGGTCGGCGGTGACGACTCCGTGGGCGAGGAACCGGTGGCGCCGACGACAACGGGAAACACGGTACGAGCGCTCCCTGAGCGTCACATGGAGACGAGTGCATAGATCCGGTGGTCCGGCGATCAGCCGGTCGGCCACCGGCCCTGGGGCGGGGCCGGCACCATCCCTCCCATGAGTCGCGGCACGGCTCAGGTGTCGGCCTTCTCGACGTGGACGGCGCGGGTGCGGGTCACGAAGGGGCGGGAGAGGACCGTGACGGCGACGGAGAGCGCGGCGAGAGCGGTGATCGTCGTGGCGGGGGTGAGGTACTGGGCGAGGGCGCCGGCGAGCGCGGCGCCGATGCCCTGCCAGGTCATGCGGCCGGCCGACTCGACGCCCTGGACCTGGCCGCGGACCGGGTCGGGGGTCAGTGCCAGGAGGTGTTCCTGGAGGGGGAGGGTGGCGGCGAAACCGGCACCGGCCAGGAGCACGGCGACGGTCGCCACCGGCAGGGGCGGGTGGAGGGCGAACAGCAGGTAGGGCGCGGCGAGCAGCAGGCGCAGGGGGAACGCGCAGCGGTCCCGGCGGGCGGCGGTGAGGAGCCGGCCGACGGTCAGGTCGCCGAGGAGCATGCCCGCGGATCCGGCGGCCAGGAGGACGCCGGCGTGGTCGGGGGCGTAGGAGATGAACAGCGCCTCGCAGCCGACGATCAGACCGCCCGGGACCCACAGGTTCAGCAGCAGGGCGCGAGAGCCGGGGCGGGAGAAGAGCGCGGTGTTCGTCACCCACGTCTCGCGCAGGCCGGGGCGGCGGGGCGGGCGGATCGAGCGTTCCCGGACGGTCGTCGCCACCACGACCAGTGCGGCGCCGGTCAGGACCGTCGCGGCGACGAAGACTTCCCGCGGGGTCAGGTACCGCAGGAGTGCGGCGCCGAGCGCGTAGCCGAGGACGGCCGTGCCGCCCGAGGTGATGTTCATCAGCGAGCGCGCCGGCACGTACGCGGAGATCGGCACCACTTCGGAGAGCAGCCCCATCCGGATGCCGGTCCCCAGGGACTGGAAGAAGCCCAGCAGCAGGAGGAGGGCGAAGCGGGCGGCCAGGGGCAGCCCCGGGACCGCCTGTGCGGCCACGCCCAGCAGGGAGACGCACTGGAGCGCGACGAGGGTGCGGCGGGGGTGGTTCCCGTCCGCGACCGACATCAGCGTCATCGCGCCGAGCACGGTCGCGAAGGTGGCGCCGTACATGCTCACGGCCGTCAGGAACGGGGAGCCTGTCTGGTGGTCGACCAGGGTGCCGAGGGCGAAGCCCGACAGGGTGCTCGCGGCGACCGTGAGCGTGAAGCTCGCGTACAGGCCGGCGAACTCGCGGTTGCGGAGCAACGCGCGGTAGGTGGTGGTGGGTTTAGAGGTGTCGGAGGTGTCGGAGGGCATGAAAAAAGCCTCCGGACGCTCCCGCCGGGGCGCCGAAGGCCGACGTGCACATTCTAGCGCCCCGTGACCTCAGCCGAGACGGCGGACCGGGGTGCCGGAGAGGTAGGCCTCGATGTCCTCGACCGCCTGGCCGTAGTACGTGCGGTAGTTGAGCTGGGAGACGTAGCCGAGGTGCGGGGTGGCCAGGAGGCGGGGCGCGGTGCGCATCGGGTGGTCGGAGGGAAGCGGTTCCGTGTCGAAGACGTCGACCGCCGCGCCCGCGATACGGCCCTCGTGCAGCGCGGTGAGCAGCGCGTCCTGGTCGACGAGTGCCGAGCGGGAGGTGTTGACCAGGTGGGCGGTCGGCTTCATCAGGGCCAGTTCGGGGGCGCCCAGGATGCCCCGGGTGGTGTCGCCCAGGACCAGGTGGAGCGAGACGAAGTCGCTGGTGCGGAGCAACTCCTCCTTCGAGGAGGCCAGTTCGACGCCCACCTCGTCCGTGCGCTCCTCGGTGAGGTGCGGGCTCCACGCCGTGACCTCCATGCCGAAGGCGAGGCCCACCCGCGCCACCCGGCTGCCGATCTTGCCCAGGCCGAGCAGGCCGAGGCGGCGGCCGTGCAGGTCCGCGCCGACCGTCGACTGCCAAGGGCCGCCCGCACGCAGGGCGTTGTGCTCCGTGACGATGCCGCGGGCGAGTCCGAGGAGGAGCGCCCAGGTCAGCTCCACCGGCGGGGTGGGGGAGCTCCGGGTGCCGCAGACCGTGACGCCGTTGCGTTCGGCGGCCGCGTAGTCGATCACCGAGTTGCGCATGCCGGACGCGACGATCAGCTTCAGCCGGGGGAGCCGGTCGAGGAGGGAGGCGCGGAACGGGACGCGTTCGCGCAGGGTCACCGCGATGTCGAAGTCGGCGAGGGCCGCCGCCAGTTCGTCCTCCGAGGCGAAGTGCTCGGTGAAGGAGGTGACCTCCACCCGGTCACCCACCGGGCTCCAGTCGGCGATCGTGGTGGCGATGTCCTGGAAGTCGTCGAGCACGGCACAGCGAAGCCGCATGACAGTCCTTTCCCGAGAGACCGGCGCCTCCGCCACGGCACGGGCGGACGCCTCCGGATTGTCCACCACGGTGCTGTGGCCGCAGTCGGGGACCTGGATCACCACGGGGGCGGTGGGGTGACGTCGGCACGTCCCGGCCGGGAAGGAAGGTCCCAGGCGCCTGTGGCGGGAGACGGCACGGTGATCCGCTTGCCGTTCCGTCACAGTGCCACCCGCTGCGAGCCCTTCATCTCCTTGTCCGGTCGCCACGTGTCATGGCGTACGGGAGCATTCCGATACCCAAGATCCCGAGGGCCCCGTCCGGAGTTTCCCTGGAATCGGAACCGATCTGCGGCGGAAGGGCCCGTGCGGGCCTCCACCGAGGACGGCGAGGCGTCGGCATCAAGAACGAGTCTTCCGATGGGCCAGGAATGCGAGGACCGCCAGAACAGCTCCGCTCACCGCGGCGATCAATCCGAGCACGATCGGCACAGCATCATCAGTGACCGTTCCCGCAACGCACGCGTATATACCTCCTGTCATTAAAACCGCGGAAAAGGTCCGCACTCCTCTTACCGCGTCGTTCATCGATTCCTCCTTTCGTCGCACTTCGGTGCCGTTCCCTTCGCTTTCGCACGAGAGCTGTGGGACCGGGAGGCACTTCCCGGTCCCACAGCCGTTTACGGGGCCGCCCGCGGCATAGGGGTAGGGGGTTGGTTTCCTGGCCGGAGGGTCGGGTTGGGTGAAGCGGCCGAGGGTGGGGTCGTAGCAGCGGTGGCCCATCCTGTGCAGGCCGGTCGGGTCGGCGTACGCGCAGGTATGCGTCCGGTTGCCGCTGTCGTCGGTGAAGCAGTAGGACTTCCCCAGTCGTCCTTAACGTCTGTTCTTCATCAACGTCTGTTCTTCATCGCAACGTAGAGCACCAGCGCAATGCACCCCAGGAAGACGGTGCCGACGAGCCATTCATAGCCACTGGGTGCAAAACCGGTGAGAACTGCCAGGTGATTCACCGTCGCCCCTTCCGGTTCTTCATCAAAAGGAACATGACGGAAACGAGCAGAACCAGGCCGATCGCCGCAGGTATCTGCCAACCTGGGCCGCCCTCCGATTCCTGCACTGCCAGCGCAAGCAACCCGGTGGCCGCCAGAACAGCCACGGATACACCAATGAAGAACTGTGCCTTGCTGCTCATCGACCTTCCTCCTGTGAGAGTCGGGGGCGTCCATCCGGACGCCCCCGGTCTCCCGTACGTGCTTTTCGGTCTTCTTCTTTATGATTACGAGCGAGCGGCCGCGGTACCCGCCGCCGCCGCTCCTCCCAAGCCCGCCGCCAAGACGTGGCAGCCGCTGATCCCCGCGCCGACAGACGTTCCAAGGGTCGGAGCCGCGCCGACGGCAGCCGCTGCCAGGCACAGCGCCTCAGTCCCGGCTGCGGTCAGAATGCCCACCTTGGTGGCGAAGGCGGCATCTTCGTTTCCGGTGATGGTCTCGTATGCCAGCTTGCCGAACTCCAGGCCCCCGGAAAGGTTCGGGAAGGAAAGCAGCCCGGACGGGTCACTGTTGTTGATGGGATCGCCTGCGGCGTAGAGGTAGGGGTTGGTTTCCTGGCCGGAGGGGTCGGGTTGGGTGAAGCGGCCGAGAGACGGGTCGTAGTAGCGGTGGCCCATCTTGTACAGGCCGGTCGGGTCGAGGTAGGTGCCGGCGTAGCGGTAGGGCTGGGGGACGGCCTCGGTGGGTGTGGTGCGGGGCAGGCCGGTGGGGCCGTAGGCGTAGGTGTGGGTGCGCTTGCCCGTGTCGTCGACGAGGCCGAGGACGTTGCCGGTGGCGTCGGTGAGGTAGTAGTAGGACTTCCCCCCAGTCGTCATGGAGTTCAGGGTGCCCGCGGGTTCGCGGATGAATCCGGTGTCGACGCCGTTGGTGGTCGTGGAGGCCAGGCCGAGTGCGGTGTGGTGGAACCAGGTCGAACCCAGCTTGGTGCGCTCGGCGTTGGTGGTGCCGGAGTGGACGAGGTCGTAGGTCTTGCCGCCTGCGGTGATGCCGGACAGTTGGCTGTAGTCCGTCCAGGTCTCGTTCGTACGGGCCACGCTGCCGGCGCCGGAGGTCTCGTTGCCGAGCTTGTCGTAGGACCAGCCGGTGGTGGAGCCGTTCTTCCCGGTCAGCTCGGAGGCGTCGTTGTACGTGTACGTCGTGGAGCCTGGGCAGGTGCTCTTGCCGCCGTCGTGGCTGGTGAGGTTGCCGGCCCTGTCGAAGCAGTACAGCCACGACGCCTTGCGCGTGCCCGCCGCGTCGGCCTCCAGGGCGTAGGAGAGGCGGTCCTGGGAGTCGTAGGTGTAGGTGGTCGTGTAATCGGTGAGGTTGTCGGTGCGGGTGCGGATCTTGGTGGTGTCCTTGCCCGCGGTGTTCTCGTAGCTGTAGGCGAGGTCGATCAGCGTCGTCGTGCCGGAGGTGGTTTTGATCGCCTGCGGTCGGCCGTTGTCGTCGATGGTGACGGCCTGGGTGGTGCCGCCGGGGTAGACGGTCTTGGTGCGCTTGTCGTTGTCGTCGTAGTCGAAGTCGGTCTTCTTGCCGTCCGGGGCGGTCAGGTAATCCAGGCGGCCGGCCTCGTCCCAGGTGTAGTCCGTCTTTCCGGTCGGGTCGGTGTAGTGGTCGACATCACCGCCCGGTGTGTACGCCAGCGCCGTCTGTGCGCCGTTCTGCAGGGTGCGGACGCTCTCGCGGTTGAGCTTGTCGTAGTCCCACTTGGTGGTGCCGGAGGCGTCCGTGCGGGACTTCACGTTGCCGTCACCGTCGTAGGAGTAAGTGATCGTGAAGTTCGTCGAGGAGACCTCGCGGACGCGGTCGCGGGAGTCGTAGCCGTAGACGGTGGTGATGCCGCGGCCGTCCTCGACGGTCTCCACCCGGCCCAGCGCGTCGTAGGTGTACGTCGTCTCGCCCAGCGGCGCCGGCGGCTTCACCCTGATCAGGTTGCCCTGGTCGTCGTAGGTGAAGGAGGTGACCTTGCCGTTGCCGTCCTTCGCCGTGCAGCGCTGGCCCTCGAAACCGCCGCACTTCGGGTCGGCCTCGTTGTAGGTGTACTCGCGCGTCGCACCGGCGGTGCCCGACGTGGTGACCGACAGGGTGTTGCCGTTGGTGTCGTACGTGAAGCTGTCCCTGCGGCCGTCGGCGGTGGTGAAGTCGTTGGGCAGGTCGGTGCCGGCGATCGTCTGGTACTGGGTCACCGACGCGGTCGCGCCCATCGGCAGCTTCTGGGAGACGGCGTTGTTGCGGCCGTCCCAGCCGTAGGTGGTCGTGTTGCCGCCCGTGCCGTCCGTGCCGGTGCCCATCGCGTCGACGGCGGTCTGGGTGAGGTGGTTCTTGTAGGTGGCGTGGCGGGAATGGCCGAGCGGGTCGGTGACCTTGGTGACCTCGCCGTCCGCGTTGTGGACGTACTCGGTGGCGTCGCCGTCGGGGTCGGTGACCGTGGTGGTGCCCGCGTCCGACGGGGTGGCAGCCGTGTGGTCGTAGGTCCATGTCGGGCCTGTGTGGCCGCCGGACGAGGACTCCGTCGCCCGCTGCATCGACGTGATCCGGTTGTGGGAGTCGTAGGTGAACAGGGTGACGGTGCCCTCAGGGGTGGTCACCTTGGTCACCCGGCGGGAGGAGTCGTACTCGTAGGCGGTGGCCTTGCCGGCGGTGTCGGTGACCTTGACGAGGTTGCCGGCCGCATCGAGGTCGAGGACGGCGGTGCGGCCGGTGTGGTCCTTGGCCTGCCACTGGCTCGCGTCCGTCTTGAGCAGGTCGATCCACCGGCCCGAGCGGGTCTCGGTCAGCTTGAAGCCCTTGTGCTCGGCGCCCTCGTCGTGCTGGTCGACGGTGATCGTGCCGTCGTTCTTGTCCGTCACCTTCGTGAGCGTGCCGTGCTCGTCGTAGGTGTCCTTGGTGCCGGACTTGCGGTCGGTCAGGGTGTAGGTGCCGTCCGCGTTCTTCCTCAGGTCCTTCGAGTAGCCCGTCGGGGTGGTGTAGGTGCCGTCCGCGTCGGCGGTGAAGCGCAGCAGGTTGCCGGTGGCGTCGAAGACGTCCACCTCGCCGTCGCCGACCTGGAGGTAGCGCTCGTAGGCCTGCCACCAGCGCTGCGACACCTTCCCCCACGGCGCTTCGAGGGAGTTGTAGGTGCGGGTGAGCTGGAGTTTCTGGCCCACGCCGGCGATGTCGAAGTCCGTGGCCGCCAGCATCAGGTTGCCGTCGGAGACGTTCACCCGCGCCACGAGGGCGTCGTTCAGGCGGGTGTCGAGGATGCGGTGCCAGGGCACCTCGCCCTGGCCCTCGGGGACGTACGTCGTCTCGGCGGCGGCGGATGCTCGGGCGGTGGTGCCCTTTCCGGCCGCACGGGTCGCGAGGGCCTGCTGCGCCGCGCGCCACGCGGCGACCTCCGCGGACGGTTCGGCCTCCGCCCTGGACGCCGGAGGCCGCGTCGAGCCCGTCGGCGTCGCGGGGGCCTCGACCTTCGTCGGCTTCGTCCACGGACTCTCCGGCTCCGGCAGCACGGGCTTCGGTGTCGCCGCCAGGCCGGGTGCCGCGGCGATCACCACGGCCGCCGTGGTGATCGCCGCGACGAGAGCGGTTCTGTGTGTTCTCCGGGCACGCCACAACGGCGTGCGCGCGGCACGCGAGTGCATCAGCTTCCCCCACAGGGAGTCAGGAGTACGACAGACAGGCAGTCAGAACCGGTGCTCCCTCACGGTCACCGGCGACCCACAAGTTGTCACAGGACGCACACGAACCGGCGTGCCGTGCCCTCGAACGTCATATGCATACGGGCCGGAATGAGTCCCACCGCTTATTGCGTGCAAATGACCTTTTACTCGGGCGAATTGGGCTGCTCAGGGTGCGAGGTTATCCATTCCTCACCCCTTTCTCGCGACGGCATCGACCGAAAAGCTTCAAGACAGGGCCAATTCGGGTGCCTTCCGCTCTCGGGGGGTGCTTTTCCGGCCAGGTTCATGGCGCGGCGGCCGTCCGTATGGACGGCGCTTGCCCGGCTCCTCGGGTGCGGATGAGGGAAACGCCTGGTGGCAACTTGTCTCAGAGGGTGCGCGCGCCCCGTGAGGTTCCTGTGGGAGCGATTCCACAACCTGCACACTGGTCGCGTCCGGTCGGCCCAGTCGCATCCGCCCCCGCTTCGTGAAGGATTCCCAGCGATGAGTGAACCGGGCAGAGCCCTGCCCTCCTGCCGTTTCCGTCCGAGACGCCGCACCGCCACGAACCGGTTCACCGGTCCTGTCCGGTGCGCCGGACGCCTGCTGTGCTGGAACCTCGCCGCAGGCATGGCCACGGCCGCCACCGACCTCCTCCTCGCACCGTCCGTCGGCTGGTGGCCCGTCCTCTGGCCGCTGCCCTGGTACCTCGCCTGCGTGTTTTTCCTCGCCTGGGCCGTCCTGCGCGCCCGTGAGAAGGCCGCACACCGGCCGCCGGACGAGGAGGACCTACCAGGCGAGTGGGACGCGGCGGCCTGAGGGGGAGACGGCTGCGCGTGACGCGGCCGTGGGCCCGGGGAGACGCCGGGCCCGGTCCCGGAGGTCCGGGCCGACTGTGCGTCGGCAAAGGCACGGGTGGGGCGGGCGTAGCGTAGGCGGTATGACGACGTACGGATCCTTCCCCGGCACGCGGCCGCGGCGTCTGCGTACCACCTCCGCCATGCGGCGCATGGTCGCCGAGACCCGGCTGCACCCCGCCGACTTCATCCTTCCGGCCTTCGTGCGCGAGGGCGTGAGCGAACCGGTGCCGATCGCGGCGATGCCGGGCGTGGTGCAGCACACGCGGGACAGCCTGAAGAAGGCGGCGGCGGAGGCCGTGGCGGCCGGGGTCTCCGGGATCATGCTGTTCGGCGTGCCGGAGGAGTCGAAGAAGGACGCCGTGGGGACGCCGGGCACCGACCCGGACGGGATCCTCCAGGTGGCCCTCCGGGACGTGCGGGCCGAGGTCGGGGACGACCTGCTCGTCATGTCCGACCTGTGCCTCGACGAGACCACCGATCACGGGCACTGCGGGGTCCTCGACGAGCAGGGGCGCGTCGACAACGACGCCACGCTCGAGCGGTACGCCGAGATGGCCCAGGTGCAGGCCGACGCGGGCGCCCACGTCGTCGGGCCGAGCGGGATGATGGACGGGCAGATCGGGGTCGTCCGCGACGCGCTCGACCAGATCGGGCGGGAGGACGTCGCGATCCTCGCCTACACCGCCAAGTACGCCTCCGCCTTCTACGGGCCGTTCCGGGAGGCCGTCGCCTCCTCGCTCCAGGGCGACCGCAAGACGTACCAGCAGGACCCGGCGAACCTCCGCGAGTCGATGCGCGAGCTGGCGCTCGACCTGGAGGAGGGCGCCGACATGGTGATGGTGAAGCCGGCGGGTCCGTATCTGGACATCCTGGCGCGGGTCGCCGACTCGGTGGACGTGCCGGTGGCGGCGTACCAGATCTCCGGTGAGTACTCGATGATCGAGGCCGCCGCCGAGAAGGGCTGGATCGACCGGGAGCGGGCGATCCTGGAGACGCTGACCGGCATCAAGCGGGCCGGTGCGCGGAACATCCTCACCTACTGGGCCGTCGAGGCGGCCCGCGCCCTGCGCTGATCCCCTAGGGCCGTAGGGCTTCGGGCCGTCCCGGCCGGGACGGCCCGAAGCCCTACCGCGGGACCGGACCCCTCACGAGGCCAGGAGGGCCTCCAGCGCCTCGTCCGCCGACGCGTTCTCGATGCCGCGGAAGGCGGAGATCCCGGTTCCGGAGAGTGCGGTGGTCATCGGGGCTCACCGAGCCTGACCAGCATCTTGCCCGTGTTGGCGCCGCGCAGCACGCCCAGGAGCGCGTCGGGTGCCCGCTCGATGCTCTCGACGACGGTCGTCTCGGTGCGCAGGGTGCCGTCGGCGAGCCAGGGCGCTGCATTGGCGATCCACTCGGGGAACAGGTCCAGGTGGCTGCTGACCACCATCCCGCGGAGCGTGACCTCCTTGGCGGCCGCGTCGAAGAGGTTGCGGGGGCCGGGAACCGGTTCCGTGGCGTTGTACGTGCTGATCGCGCCGACCATCGCGATCCTGCCGTCCGCGCGCATCGCGCCGATGGCCGCCTCGAGGTGGTCGCCGGCCACCGAGTCCAGGTAGACGTCGATGCCGTCGGGGGCGGCCCGGTCGAGCTGTTCGGCGAGACGGCCCTGGCGGCACCGGCGGTCTGGAGGGCCCCCGTTACCGGCTGCTCGAGTCGGTGGCCGCTTACGGAATGGAACGGCTCGACGAGGCCGGCGAGGCAAAGGACACCCTGCGCCGGCACGTCCTCCATCACGTCGATTTCGCCGAGCGGGCCGCGCCCCTGCTGCACGGGCGCGACCAACGCCACTGGCTGCACCGCCTGGACGCCGAGACGCTGAACCTGCGCGCGGCCCTCGACCGCGCCGTGACGGCCGGGGACGGCGGGCTCGGACTGCGGCTGGTCAACGCGCTCACCTGGTACTGGTATCTGCGCGGACGTTTCGGTGAGGCGGTCAGGTCGCTGCGGCACGCGATGGAGGGCGCGGACCTGGAGGACACCCCCGTGCCGGGCCCTACGGCGGGCTCCGCGGTGGACCCCGCGGTGGGCCCCGCGGCGGTCCGCACCGATTCCGCCCTCGCCGCCGCCCTCGCCTCCGCCCGCGCCAGACGGGCCGCGTTCGCCCTCTACACCGGGGACGACCCGGCCGCGGACGGGTCCTTCGAGGGCGCCGACACCTGGGGCAGGTGGCTGCTCGCCCACGCGCGCTGCGGCTTCGGCGACCCGGCGGGGGGCGACGGTTCCTTCGACGGGCTGACCGCCGAGTTCCGGAAGGCCGGCGACCGCTGGGGCGAGGCCGCCGCGCTCAGCACGCTCGCCACCCAGGCGCTCTACGAGGGTGACCTCGCGGCGGTCCGGCGTCACGCCGGGGCGAGCGCCGCGCTCTTCGCCGAAGTCGGCGACCGGTGGGGTCAGCTGCAGGCGTCGGAGCAACTGGGCGTCGTCGCCGAGGTCACCGGCGACTACCCGGCCGCGGCCCGGCTCCACCAGGACGGCGTACGCAGCGCCGAGGAACTCCAGTTGTGGTCGCACGTCTCGTTCCGGCTGGCCAGGCTCGGCCGTATCGCGCTGCTGACCGGCGACGACGTACGGGCCACGGAGCTGCACGAGCGGGCCAGGCGGCTCGCCGTGGAGCAGTCGCACCGGACCGCGGAGCAGTTCGCCGAGAACGGGCTGGCCCTCGGCGCCCGCCGCCGGGGCGATCTCGACGCCGCCGAGGCGCTGTTGCGGCCCTGGCTCGACTGGAACCGGCGCTTCGGTGTGGACGCGGGCGCCGCGCTGGTCCTCGCGCAGCTCGGTTATGTCGCCGAGCAGCGCGGTGACGCGCGGCGTGCGGGGGAACTGCACCGGGACGGGTTCGCCGCGGCGCGTCGCAGCGGGGACCCGCGGGCGGTGGCGCTCGCCCTGGAGGGGCTGGCCGGTGCGCGGGCGGCGGCCGGTCGGCCCGAGGAGGCAGCGTCCCTGCTCGGTACCGCGGCCGCCGTCCGGGACGCCGTCGGCGCGCCCCTGCCCCCGGCCGAACGCGCCGACGTGGACCGTGCGGCGGAGCGTGCCCGTGAGGCCCTGGGCGGGCCCGGTTTCACGGCGGCGTTCGCACGGGGCCGGACCCTCACCGCCGAGGACCAGATACGGCTGCTCGACGCGGCCGTGTCGCACGAGTGAGGCCGCACCCCGCGCCGGCCGCTCCGGGCCGTGGGCGGGGTGCCGCGCTCTAGTACAGGGCGGTGTCCATGGTGGACTGCCAGTAGGTGACCTTCAGGGCGTCGTCGACGTGGACGCCGCCGGAGGGCAGGCTCACGGTGGCGATCGAGCCGTCGTCGAACGGAACGGTGAGGGTGTTCACCGTGTGCCCGTTCCCGGCGCTGCCGTCGGCGGCCGACAGCAGCACGCCCGCGTAACCGGACTTGTCGGGCTCCAGGGTCGTCACCGCCTGCGGCTTGGTCTCCTCGAAGACCGGCGGCACGGACTGGGCCTCGCCGAACCTCGCCTGCGGGTAGGCGGGCAGGTAGCACGTCTTCGAGCCGGTGTTGGTGGCCGTCAGCAGCAGGTGGTTGACCGGGCGGTCCACCTCGGTGGCGGTGATCTTCACGGAGGACGCGGAGCACTTGCCGGGGATGCCCTTGTCCTGCGTGTCGGAGCCGGAGCTGCTCCCGGACCCGTTTCCGGACCCGCCTGCCGTGCCGGTGTCCTTTCCGGTGCCCGAGGAGCCGGACGAACCGCCCTTGTCGCCCTGGGCGTCCGTGCCGTTCGAGCCGTTGTTTCCGGACGTGCCGGCGGAGCCTGCGGTGGACGGCTTCGCCTCGGCGGTGGCCGTGGTGGAGGAGGACGGGCTGTCGGCGCCCGTGTCCGATCCGCCCTCGCAGGCCGTCAGTGCCAGTGCCGCGAGGGCGACGGTGGACGCGGCGAACAGGCGGGTGCGGACGGTGCGTACGGACATGGTGAAGCCCCTTCGGATGTGGCTGGAGTGTGCGGGCCGCTCAACTGGACTTCAGGAACGGCTGCTTGGATGACCACAGCGTGTGGCACGTTCCGTCCCGGTCGCCAGCGACGTCGGGGCATGCGGGACAATGGAATGAGAAAAACGACTCTGAGCTGGGGAAACGGTGTCCCGCTGGGACGCGGTACGGGGATGCGGGAGTGGGAGAAATGGTGGCCGGGGACGATTTCGCGGGGCTGCTGAAGGAGCTGAAGGAGCGTTCCGGCCTCAGTTACGGGACGCTGGGCAAGCGGTTGCACATGAGTGCGTCGACACTCCACCGCTACGTCAGCGGTGAGGTCGTACCGGTGGAGTTCGCCCCGGTGGAACGGATGGCCCGGTTGTGCCGGGCGACCCCCGAGGAACTGCTGGAGCTCCACCGCCGCTGGATCCGCGCGGACGCCATGCGGGGCGTGAAGGAGGACAGCGGCGCGAAGGGAGAGGCCAAGTCTTCGGAGGAGAAGGCCAAGTCCTCGGAGGAGAAGGCCGAGTCCTCCGAGAGGGAGGTCAAAACCGCTGCGGGAGGAACCGAGCCCGCCGAGGGGGATGCCGAGTCCGCTGCGGAGGGAGCCGAGCCCGCCGAGGGGGGTGCCGAGCCAGCTGCGGGAGGAGCCGAGTCCGGCCGCGCCGGGAGCGAGCCCCCCGCCGGTGCGTCCCCGGGTGACGAGGAGGAGGCCGTCACCGTGGTCGGTGACGCGGCCCGTGGTGGCACACCGGTGGGTGGCCGCAGGTTCTCGCGGCGGACCGCGCTGTACGCCGGTACGGCCGTCGCCCTCGTCACCGCCGTGGCGCTCGGAGCGACGCTGCTCCCGGACGGGGAGGCCGGACGGGGCGGCTCCTCCGACGTCGCCGGAGCCACCGTCTCCCCCTCGGAGTCCCCCTCGCCGTCGCGGACCGCGCGGTCGGCCTCCCCGAGCGGAAGCGCGTCGGCCACGCCGTCCGCCTCCGCGTCCGAGAAGGACGAGCCGACGGCGAGCCCCTCGGCCTCCCGGGGCGGGAACGCCGGCGGTTCCACCGGCCGGGACACCGGGGGAGAGGAGGGCGTTCCGGTCGCGGTCCAGACCACGCCGTACTACTGGGACTCCCCCTGCGAGCAAAGTTTCCTCGTCGACCGGAGCCCGCAGAACATGCCGCCGCCGCCGTCCGCCCAGCGGGACACGGTCGGCTGGGCCACCCCGCTCGGTGCCGTCTCCGCCGACCGGCAGATGGTCGCGCTCACCGTGCAGGGCACGAGCGAGGAGACCGTCGTCCTGCAAGGGTTGCACCTGCGCGTGGCGGGCAGTGGGGCGCCGCTCACCTGGAACAAGTACGCGGTGGGCGTCGGCTGCGGTGGCGAGGTGGGCATCAAGTCGTTCGACGTGTCCCTCGATCTGGGCAGCGCCCTGGTCACCCCGATCAACGGGCAGCGGAACTTCCCCTACAGCGTGAGCAAGTCCGACCCCGAGGTCTTCTACGTCAACGCGCACACCGCCGGGCGCGACGTCCGCTGGTACCTGGAGCTCGACTGGTCCAGCGGATCGCGGCGGGGCACGATCCGCGTCGACGACCACGGCAAGCCGTTCCGCACCAGCGCCTCGAAGACCGAGTACTACGGGTACATGCTGGGCGGCAACAGCTGGGAGTACTTCGAGGGCACCTGATCCGGTGGACGACGCACTCGGGCGGCGGTCCAACCGCCGCCCGACGTAAGGTGATCGCGTTCGGCACCGCTCCCGGCAGGAGCGCGTGCGCACTGTTCCGTCCAGCACGAACCGTGAGGGAGAAGCCCGTGTCCGGTGACGCGCTCAGTCAGGATCCCGCCGAGTTCCAACGGCGGATCGACAGCAGCAAGGCGCATCCGGCCCGGGTCTACGACGTGTTCCTTGGGGGCAAGGACCACTACCCCGCGGACCTGTCGGCGGCGGCCGCGGGACTGACGGCGAATCCGCGCGGGTACCTCGACGTGCGGCACAACCGGGACTTCCTGCGGCGCGCGGTGAACGCGCTGGTGACGGACGACGGCATCCGCCAGTTCCTCGACATCGGCACCGGCCTGCCCACCGCGGAGAACGTGCACCAGATCGCCCAGCGCGTCGCCCCCGAGTCGCGCGTCGTGTACGTCGACAACGACCCGGTGGTGCTGGCGCACGCGCGCGCCCTGCTCACCAGTGGGCCCGAGGGACGTACGGACTACATCGACGCGGACCTGAAGGACCCGGCCGCCATTCTCGAACGGGCGGCGAAGACACTGGACTTCGACCGGCCGATCGCGCTGTGCCTGGTCGCCGTCCTGCACTTCGTCGAGGACGAGGAGGCGTACCCGATCGTGCGCGAACTCGTCGGCGCCCTGCCCTCCGGCAGCCGCGTGGTGCTCAGCCACCTCACCGAGGACCTCAACGCCGAGAACATAAGGGCGGTGCAACGGACCTACACCGAACGGGGGTTCACGTTCGTGCTGCGCACGCGGGCGGAGGTGGAGCGGTTCCTCACCGAGAACGCCCTGGACGTCGTGGACCCGGGCGTGGTCCCCGTGCACCACTGGCGTCCCGACCACGCCGCGCCCGTCCCCGAGCGGCCGGAGGCCTCCTACCTGGAGGGTCTCGACCCCATCGAGCGGGTCCGTTACGCGGACATCAACGACGTGACGGACGCGGACATCAACGTGTACGGGGCGGTCGGCAGGAAGGCCTGAGGCCGGCCGGGCCGTCCGGATCGCGGAAAGCCGCGTGTAGAGGGCACGTGGTTTTCTAGGCTGCGGGCACGCGTCGTCACCGCAGCCGAAGGAGCCGTGCCATGACCGTCACCGAGCCCGTCCTCGCTCCCACGCCCCAGCTCGCCGCACGGGCCCGCACGGTCGGCGGCTCGCCCGTACGGGACATCCTGGCCGTCACCGCCCGCCCCGAGGTGATCAACTTCGCGGGCGGGCTCCCGGCGCCCGAGCTGTTCGACACCGACGGCATCGCGGCGGCGTACCAGGCGGTGCTCGCCGAGACCCCCGCGCGGGCCCTGCAGTACTCCACGACGGAGGGCGAGCCCGCGCTCCGGGCGGCGCTCGCCGCCCGCACGGCCGCCCGCTCCCTGCCCACCACCCCCGACGACCTGCTCGTCACCACCGGATCCCAGCAGGCGCTCTCCCTCCTCGCCACCGCGCTGCTCGAACCCGGCGACACGGTCCTGGTCGAGAACCCCTGCTACCTGGCGGCACTTCAGGCCTTCTCCCTGGCCGGGGCGCGCGTGGTGGCCGTCCCCGGCGACGAGCACGGCCTCGACCCGGACGCGCTGGACGCGACGGTGGCGCGCGAACGCCCCAAACTCCTCTACACCGTGCCCACCTTCCAGAACCCGACCGGCCGCACCCTGCCCGCCGCCCGCCGCGCCGCCGTCGCCGAGGTCGCCGCCCGGCGCGGACTGTGGATCGTCGAGGACGACCCGTACGGCGAACTGCGCTACGAGGGCGAACGCGTGCCGTGGATCGCCGCCCACCCCGGCGCCGGGG
>NZ_JAGMUJ010000006.1 GCF_019049255.1 Streptomyces sp. AC558_RSS880
CGGACGACGAGCACTCACACCTCGCCCAACGACCGCCAACGCCAGCAGTCACAAAACCATCCCTAACTACCAACTACATAGATCAGATGCCCTCTTAGAGCGGGTCACCGACGGCTGCCGCCAACCCCGACCATGAACCCGGCCATGGCTGGTCAGTGGAACCTGGCCGGCCGCCCCCGGCGCCACGAGCGTGGCGCAAGTCCAAGGAAGCAGTGCGGCCGTACACCGGGCTCGCCGGGCTCCAGGCTCGTACGGTCCGCCGGTGCGATCGCACGGAGCGGCGGGCAACTCCTGGACCGCGGGCGCGGTTTCGTCATCGGCTGCCGCGATCTCCACTACAGCCGGAGACCGCGAGAAGCCGGGCGAGCCGGGCGCCGCGTGGACGACAGCGGCTGGGTGAAGGTGCCGGCGGGGGCGCCCACTTGGGGTGTCGCGGGCCGAGTGCGGCAGTCCGTCCTTCAGGTGCGCAGGAAGTCGGCATGACGGGCGTGGGGTCCGGCCGTCTTCCGGTCGACGGCAGTGGAGAGCACGCTGCGGTGGAGCCGGGCTCCCTGCCGGTCGCACCGGAGCCGGTACGGCACTCGGTTCGACGGTCCGGTCGGCGTCCAGCCGTGCGTGGACGTCGAGCGGTATGTCTCCACGGAGTCCGTCGAGAAGGTGGCTCTCCCGGCACCGCACCCGGCTGCACGTGCGACTCCGTGTTTCACTTTCGACGCCCGAGTATCTGGTTGGTATTAATCATTTGTAGATCGAATGTAAATCGGGGCCCATGAGGATGCCTGTGCCGTCTGATCACAGACTGCTACGCCAAGAGGAAAGGCATACTCATGAGATACGGCAGAACCAGCCTGTGGGCTGCGGGTTCGGCCCTGGCCGCGGCGATGGCGCTCGTCGGCACCCTCGCCCCGGGCGCCAGCGCCGAGCAGCAGCGCGACGGTAACAGCGAGAAGAGCGTCCCGATCTCACAGGTTGTCGGCGCCGACAACCTGCGGAAGATGAACGAGCAGCGACCCCTCGTCGCCGCTGCGAGCATCCTGGCCAAGGCCCAGGAGCGGGGCCACTACGAGGGCTACACGGGCATCGGCCTTCAGGAAGACCACGTCACCCTGTGGTGGAAGGGCGACCTGCCCGAGCCCGTACAGCGGGCCGCGGAGCGGGCCCGCAGAACCGCCCCCGTGCACATCGTTGCCGCGGACCACTCGCTGGCCGAACTCAAGGACGCCTCCGAGCTGTTACAAGCCCGGCTGGAGAAGGACCCCTCGCTCGGCCACAGCGTCAAGATCCCCACTGACGGCAGCGGACTGGTCCTGGCACAGGACACCACCCGCGCAGCACGCACCGCCTCCGTCGCGCAGGACCACAGCACGGTCGACCGGATCGCCGGCGTGTCCGTGAAGACGATCAGCGAGGAGCCTCTCCAGGAACGCTCGCGTGTGAACGACGGTGCGCCGTGGTCGGGCGGAGCACAGATAAACTTCAATGGCGGGGCGTGCACGGCCGGGTTCGGTGTGCGTGACGCAAGCGCGACCTACCTGCTCACCGCTGAGCACTGCGGTCGGAGCGGCAATCGGTTCACCAACCCGCAGGGCACCTACATCGGCACCTCCACCAAGTCCAGTGACGCCCATGACGTGATGCTCATCCCCACGAACTCCGACAACTTCATGTACACCGGGGGACCCGACAGCGACGCGGGCGTGCGGGTCGACGGCTGGGACCACGTCTTCCCGGGTGAGTACCTGTGCCAGTCCGGAATCACCAGCGCACGGGCCACGGGCGGCCCGGTCTGCAACATGAAGGTCCTCTTCTTCTACAACGACTCCGAAGACCTGGTGGAGGCGGAGCAGATGGACGGCCGGGAGGCGGCCCGCAGCGGTGACAGCGGCGGCCCGATTTACACCGCCTCGGCCGCCGGCGGCGCGATCGCCAAGGGCACGGTGACCCGTAGTGCGGGGGCGCGCCTGGGCTTCCAGGACTTCTACACGGCCACGCGGGACTTCGGCATCTGGATCAACAGGTAGATCCGTCCTCGCGGCCCGTGCCAGGGCCCGCCCGGCGTCCTCGGCGGCCGTGAAGGCCGGGAGGACGCCGGCTTCCGTCGCGGCGGCCTCGGCGAGCCGCAGCGCGGACTGGTGGTGGGAGCCGAGGCGGGACGGCTGTCAGTGCGGCAGTTCCTGTCCCCGCACCAGCGGCAGGGTGTCGGCGAGCCGGACCGCTGGTGGGCCAGGCGCCGCCGGACGGGGCCGGGGACGCCCGGCAGCCGCAGCAGCCGCTCGCCGGCGGCGCGCAGGATGCGATTCTCGGCGGTGTCAGCGGTGTACGCGTCGTAGCCGTACACCAACGCGGCGGCGGCCGAGGAGGAGTTGCACTCGATGCCCCGGGCCGCCACCCAGCGCGCCCCGGGGCCGGCCGGGGCGTCCACGAGCGCGCCGCTCGCCCGCAGTTCCGCCCGGAACCGGCGTGCGGGCGCTGTCACGTTGGCTGACCGGGTGGGATGATCTTCTGGTTGGTCGTGCTGGGAGGGGTCGTCCGTGGGCAGCGCACCGCCGTCGTACAAGGGGCACCGGTGCCCGGTCGAGGTGATCGCGCACTGCGTGTGGCTGTACTTCCGTTTCCCGCTCAGCTTCCGCGAGGTCGAGGACTGGACGAGGTCTTCATCAGGGTCAACGGCGAGCAGCGGTACCTGTGGCGGGCCGTCGACCAGGACGGCAACGTGCTCGACATCTTGGTCCAGAACCGGCGGGACACCGCTGGGGCCAAGCGCTTCTTCCGTAAACTACTCAAGAAGACTTGCTCGGTGCTGCAGGTGGTGGTCACCGACAAGCTCCGTTCCTACGACGCGGCCCACCGCGAGGTCATGCCCTCCGTTGAGCACCGCTCGCACAAGGGCCTGAACAACCGGGCCGAGAACAGTCATCAGCCCACCCGGCAGCGTGAACGCGCGATGAAAGGCTTCCGCAGTACCGGTGGGGCCCAACGGTTCCTGGCTGCCTTCAGCGGCATCTCACCGCACTTCCGGCCCCGCCGCCACCTGATGACCGCTCCCGGCTACCGAGCTGGGATGGCCATCCGCTGTGCGATCTGGGACCAGGCCACCGGCGCCGCCGGGGCCTGAACACCGGCCCGAAGCCCGGTCCCCGCCACATGCCTCACCCGCTGTCAGAGAACCACTCAATAACGTGACAGCGCCCGCTGAAGTCCTACGCTGGCTCCGCACCGATTACCCGCGCCTCCGGCAGGAAACGCTTCGTCGGCCGCCGGTTCGTCAAGAACAACCGCCTCATCAACGCCGGCTTCCTCTGGGCCTTCGCCGCCCTCACCGCCTCACCGGGAGCGAACGCGCACTACCGACGCCGACGCGAGCACGGAGACTGGCATGCCGCCGCACAACGGCACTTGCTGAACCGCTTCCTCGGCCAGCTCCACCACTGCCTCAAGACCCGACAGCAGTTCGACGAACAGCACGCCTTCGCACCGCTCGTTCAAGCTGCCGCGTGACCTGGAGTTCAGCCAGAGGTTCCTGGTCACCTTCTGACCGTGAGAGCACACCTCATGCGCCAGTAGATCCGTCGATCTGCTCGCGGATGAGGTCGGCATGGCCGTTATGACGTGCGTACTCCTCGATCATGTGCACCATGATCCAGCGCAGGGAGACTCCCTGATCGCCGACATGACCTGCTTCCTGTTCAGACAGGTGGCCGGAGTCGTCCAGTCCTGCGTCAGCGATCAGCTCACGGCCGCGGGAGACCTCGGCTTGCCACGCGGCCACCGCCTCGTCGAACCCTCGTTCAGGCTGGAGGGCAAAACCATCGTGGTTGCTCTCCTCGAAGACCGGCGGCACGTCCTGACCTGCGAACACACGCTGGAACCAGTTGCGTTCCACCTCAGCCATGTGCTGCACGAGTCCCAGCAGCGTCATCGACGAGGGTGACGCCGCAGCAAGCCGTAATTGATCATCTTTCAGGCCCGAGCACTTCACGGCGAGAGTCGCACGGTGAAAGTCCAACCAAGCTTCCAGCATGGTCTGCTCGTCGGCGTGCGCGGGAGGGATCGGCCGTCCGTCCGGTGTCGTATTCATGAGCACACCCTGGCAGCAGCAGCCGTACCTCACACCTGTCTTCGCTGGCGACGAACACACGTCTTGCCTCTCCCAGCTCATGGCTCACAAGCTGACTCCACCGAGGGGGCAGCTTGACTTCTTAGCCCCTTGAGATGTCTTTGAGAGCCCGGACGTGCGATCCGTCCACGGAACAATCGTCCAGGTCCAGCAGGTCGGCGCGGCGAAGCTCGGTCAGCAGGGCGGTATGCAGGCGTGGCCAGACGCCGGCCTTGGTCCAGTTCCTCAGTCGGCGCCAGGCTGTCACACCGGAGCAGCCCACGGTCTCTGCGGGGACGTCCCGCCAGGCGACACCGGTCCGCAGCACGTACATGACGCCAGAGAGGGCCGCACGGTTTGACCGTGCGGCCCTCGCGCTTTCCAGCTCGTGGCCGGGGAACCAGGCCGGCCGTCTGCTTGTCGCGTGTGGTGCCGGTCAGTCGCCGGTCTCGTGGGGGAGACCGTCGTCCAGGACGATGCGGATGGTCTCGCCTTGTCCGGCGATGTCGGTGAGTTCGGCCGCGATGCGGTTGTAGGTGGTCATGGCCAGCGCCCAGTCGCCCTGCAGCGGGGTGGCGGTGGAGCGGGTGTTCCACAGCTCGATCAGCAGGGCGATGAGCGAGCGGCCGGACAGGACGGTGCGGACGCGGCCTTCCTTGAAGTCCTCGACCGAGGGCGGGGTGCGGAAGTGGCTGTGGTCGACGGCCAGGGCGGCGAGCCACTCCCAGGTGTCGCGGTGCGCGATCAGTTCGGCGGAGGCCACACCGGCGGCCTTCAGCAGCAGGACGCCGTGGGCGATGCGTGGGTCATCCGTGCCGGCGAAGGCCTGGGGCGTGACAGCGGAGGGCTGGCCGGCGGAGGTGCCCGTGCCCTGGTAGGCGGCCTCGACGGCGTTCTTCAGCGCGAGGTCCTGATCCTCGCTCCCTGCCTCCGGCTGCGGCTGCGGCTGGTGCTCGGTGTTCTCCATGGTTCCCCCCTGGGTTTCGGTGTCGGACGAGACGGGCGGATGAGCTTCGGCAGAGGCGGGCGAGTCGTAGCCGGCCTCCGCCTCGAGCTTGGGTGGCTGCGCAGTCCCCCCGGAATGCGCCTGCGTGTCCTCGCCGGACTTGCCGCCTGCCTTCTCGGGCGGTGCGAAGGAACGCAGGACGTCGGCAAGGTCCAGGAGCTGCCGGAGTTCGCCCCTCGTCTCGTTCAGGTCGCTGATCATCCGGTCCTGGCGTCGCCGGACCTCCCGGTTCTCCTCGCGCAGTCCGGTGACGCCCGCCTGGATCTGTTCCAGGATCTTCAGGCGGCTCTGCGTGAGGTCACCGTGCAGTGCGGTCAGCCCGACAGTCGGATCGTCGAGACGGTCAAGCTGCTTGCGTATGGCCTCCAGTTCGTTCATCGCGTCACCGAACGCGTCTTTCCACCCCACGTGACCCCCTGATTACTCAGTGCATGCGACCGCCCATATCTCCCCCCACGGGCCCGGCGTGATGCGATCGTTTCCAGCCCTTCCCTGGCCGGGCTGCCCCCCATGCCACGAAACGCCATTCGTACGCGATCCGTACGGTAGAAGTACGTGACTTTTACGGTTCATGGGGTAGGGTGTGGGGCCGGGAGGTGTTCCATGTCCGAGTTGTTCGACGCGGTCGACGCGCTGGTCGCGTCCCGCTCTCCGCTGCCGCCGGCGGAGGAGCGCAAGCGGCTGAGGGTCGCGCACGGTCTGACGCTGGACGAGGTGGCCGGCGCGCTGCAGGTGCGGCGGGCCACGGTGTCCGGCTGGGAGTCGGTGAAGAAGCCGACCGAGCCGCGCGGCCCGGAACGCGAGGCGTACGCGCGGCTGCTGCGGAAGCTCGCGGAGCTCTACCCCACCCCGGAGGAGCCGGCCGCCCCGGTGCCCGCCACGTTCACCGGGGCCTCCGACCCGGCGGAAGCGCGGACTCTGTCCACAGGCCAGGCGTCCGAGGCTGTGGCCATGACTGAAACCGAGAACACCCAGCCCTCTGCCCCCGCTCCCGCGGCTGCTGCTCCGGTGGCCGCGCCGCGTCCGGCGCACACCACCAGGCCGACGTCGTCGACGTCGCGTCGTCCCGGCGTGAAGAAGGCGGCCCCGGCCGGCACCCCGGCGGGCGGCACCGACCCGCGGTTCGAGAACGGCCCGCTCGCGGTCGTCGACGTCGACGACGACGGGCAGGTACTGGCGTACTGCAGCGGCGGCCTGGTCCTGGACGTGCCCGTCAAGTCCCTCCCGGCCCTGATCGACTGGACGCTGCGCGAGGCCAAGCTCGGGCAGCCGAAGCTTGTCGGGCCCGGCAAGGACGCCGACCCGCTGATCGTCCTCACCGAGGCCGCCCTCGAGCGCTACGGCCTCCCCGTCACCCTCACGGAGGAGGAGCGCCTCGCCGGGCGCCTGCCGGAGGGCCACAAGGTCATCAAGCAGCTCGCGCGCGCGGAGTGGAAGCTGACCAAGCGCGGCTTCGGGCCGTGGGCGAGGATCTACCGCCCCGCCACCGGCTCGGAGCGGACCTGCGTGCAGTTGTGCATCCCGTCGTGGCACGCGCTGGACATCCGGCACTGGGGCCACGCCGCGCAGCTCCCGCCGGCCGAACTCGCCCGCGTCCTGGGCGTGTACGCCTCCCGTGTGATGACGCCTCGCGGATCCACCGCCGTCACCGGCCTGGAGCTGATGACCGCCTTGCACCCTGCGACCCGCGCCTCCGAGCCGGACGCCGACGGCAAGCGGCACTCCGAGCACAACCCCGGCAGCCTGGGCAAGGACCCGGTCGACCCGGCGCCCTGCGAGGCCCCCGACGGCCACCCGGTCCTCAAGGACCTGCCCCGCTTCCACATGCGCGGCCCCGACGAGAAGCTGTTCGAGGAGGCGTACGACTGGGCACGGCCGATGACCGACGCCGAGTGCACCCTGCGGCACCTGGTCGGCATCGACGTCAACATGGCCTTCGCCGCCGGAGCGAACGGCTTGAACGTCGGCCTCGGTGAGGCGACGCACGTCAAGGCCCCGGCGTTCGACCCGAAGCTGCCCGGCTCGTGGCTGGTCGACCTGAGCCACGTCGACCTGTCGCGGGTGAAGGTCGGCAAGGAGTGGGTGAAGCTGGACGGCAGCCTGCTGCCTTCCCCGTTCACGCCGAAGGGCGAGCGTCCCGAGGGGCCGGCCTGGTACGCGACGCCCACCGTCGCCTACGCCCAGGAGCTCGGCTACGAGGTGCGCCCGATCGAGGCGTGGGTCCGGTACGAGAACGGCCGCTATCTGGACGGCTGGTACAACCGGCTCCGTGACGCCTACCTCGCCACGATGGCCGACCTCGGCGTCGACGCCGACCTCAACCCGGCCGACTTCCTCGCCGCGATGGACGGCCACAAGGAGCGAGACCCCGAGCTGGCCATCGTCGTCTCGGCGATCAAGGCGACGGTCAAGGGCGGCCTGGGCAAGCTGCGCGAGCGTCCCCGCGGCGAAGGGTGGCGGCCGGGTGAGCCGTGGCGGGCCCTGTCCCGCCCGACGTGGCGGCCGGACATCCGCGCGGCGGTCATCTCCCGCACCCGGATCAACCTGCACCGCAAGATCGTCAAGCACGCGGCGTTCACCGGGCAGTACCCCATCGCGATCCTGTCCGACTGCGTCGTCTACGCCGCCAACGGCGAGAGCCCGCTGGACTTCCTGCCCTACCGGGACGGCAAACCGCTGCCCGGCGGCTTCAAGCTCGGCATCAACCCCGGCCTGGTCAAGCACGAGGGCACCCAGACCGTCCTGTGGGGTGAGGAGGTCCGCGACCGGTTCGACGCGCCGGAGCTCAACCTCGCCCGCTACATCAAGGACGGCACCGTCACCGACGTCGACAACGGAGAGTAGGAGAAGGCCACGATGAGCCTGTTCGGGGACGGCCTGGACGCCGCGGTGCAAAAATCCTTCACCCGCCCGGTACCCAAGAGCGCACCCGCCCAGATGCGCTATCTGGTCAAGCAGCTCAAGGGCACCCGCGCGGTCGCCCAGATGCTGCGGATCTCCCAGCGCACCGTCGAGCGGTACGTGAAGGACCAGATCAAGAAGCCCCGCCCGGACCTCGCCGCGCGCATGGAGCGCGAGGTGAAGAAGCGGTGGCAGCCGCAGATCCGGGCGAAGGCGCGGGCGAAGGCGGCGAGCACGGGCGGCATCGTTATCGACACCCGCGCCCGCATGGGCTACACCGCGCCGATCGGGTCGACCGACCAGGACCGCATCCGGCATCTGACCGTCGCCCTGCCGCCCGTCTACGCCGCCCGTCTCTTCGAGGCCCAGGAGCAGGGTGCCGGCGACGCCCGGCTTCAGGAGATCGCGGCCGAAGCGCTCAAGGAGGTGTACTTCCAGGACGGCGGCCGCCGCGCCGGCAGCCTGGAGGAGGTCCGGTTCACGGACATCGAGCACCTCGAGTTCGACCTGTAGCAGCACGTCCCGAACAGCCGTGAGGCCCGGACCGTTGAGCCGAAGCACGAGAGTGGCGACCCAGGCACCTTGTCGTCATCGGGGCGGCCGGGCACAGCGCTTCGGTCGGTCACCGGTGCCCCGTCGCGCTGAGGCCGTCGGGCTCTCGTCGCGTTGTCTGCCGGGCGAGGCTGTAGGGCGGCGGGGGTCGCTCCAACCTACGGTGCTGTCCGGTGTGGCGACAAGCGATATGAACCGTTCCGGGTTCGGTAGGACTCCGGACCCGGAACGATTCAGGTCTGCTCGGCCTGCGGATCCAGAGACGGCCCGAAGCCTCTCCACGTCCGTGAGCGGGCGTGCGACGAGTGCGGCACGGTGCACGACCGCGACCACAACGCAGCCCGCGATGTCCTCTTCGAAGGACGCCGTACCGTCGCCGCCGGACGGGCGGAGACGCCAAGCACCTGTGGAGCGCCGGTAAGACGGGCACACGTGCCCGCACAGCGCGGTGAAGCAGGAAGCCCCTGGAAGGGTCGGACGACCCAGGCCGGAATCCTGGTCATCGTGCACCCGGACACGGGGGGGCGCGGTGTCGGGGTACCGGTAAACGGGCTCACTGCGATGGTCATACTTTCTTTATGCTCGCACTCCTCGCCGTACTCGGCCTGGTCCTGTCGGCCGGCTCAGCGACTTGGGCCGCCGAGCACGCGCTGCGCCGTACTCGTCAGCAGACCAGGTACGGACGGTACGCGCCATGGACCCACCCACGAGGCCGGCTCGCCGCGCCGCTGAACTGGGTGGCCAACAGCAGACTGCTACGGGCTCTGAGCGAGCGCATTCCACCGGTGACCTTCGTCAGCGACATCACCGACGTCGTCTACGTCAACTACGTAGTGGATGCTCACCGCATCGCGCCACTGGTCCCTCCCGGCCTGGAATTGCAGCGCATAGGCGAGGCCGGTGACCAGGCGATGCTGACTTTCCTGAGCTACCGCCACGGGCACCTGGGGCCGACGCTGCTCGGCCGGTGGCGGCGGCTGCTGCCCTCGCCGCTGCAGAGCAACTGGCGTGTGTACGTGCACCACCGTCGCACAGACACCATGGGCGTCTACTTCCTGAGCACCGCCATCGATCGCACGTTCCATGCTCTTGGCGCCCGGCTGGCTGCCGAGGCGCTGCCCATGCACGTTCTCGAACGGGCGTCGCTGGTCACTGCGGAGGGCGGCCGGATCGACCTGCTTCTGGATCCGGGGCGCGGCACCGCTCCGGACGCTGAGGCCCATCTCCACCCGTTGCCCGAATGGCCGGCGGACGGGCCTTGGCGCCACGCGTTCTCCGATTACGAACAGATGCTGACCTACTGCGTCCCTCAGGACCATGCGCTGTCGGTGCAGCCGTGGTATGGGCGGGTAACCCGGCAGGAGATTTCCCTGGGCATCCCTCTCGAAGCCTGTAAGGCGCTCACCGGACCGGTCGTCTCCACCGCGGCCAGTGCCCTTGTCGGCGATGCCGAACCTTTCGCTTTCCTCGTGCCGCTCGTGAAGTTCCGCTTTGAGACAGAAGGACACGACCCGATCTGACACCAGGTGACAGCCGCCATCGATCTGCCCACCGACCGCGTCCACCACCGACTGCCCACCGCCCTCGTGGCCCCGCCGACCTCGCTCGGCCTGGCCCGCATCACACCGGCAACGGTCCGGTACGACGACAAGACGCCCTTCCCCCAACCACCGCTAAGGTGCGCCGATGCGGGTCATGGCCTTTCGCGGGTGCCGCTTGAGCCAGTCCTCGTAGCAGGTGGATGCGGTGGTCGCCATGTCGTCGCCGGTGAGGACGGCGTCGGGGATGCCGGCGAACAGGCCTGCGTTCTCGTCCGTGACGACGCGACGGCCGTCCGGTCGGGCGGCCAGTGTGATCTCGCCGAGCCGGTTGAGCCGGTGGATCTCGGGGCCCGCGACCTGGCGGACCCCGTACAACGGCTCCTCCTCGACCGCGGTCGCGATCGCGGCGGCGACGTCGACAGCGGCGATCGGGCGCAGTTGGGTGGAGGGCAGGTGCACCCGCCCCTCCCTGGTGGAGAGCCCCATGATCGGAGCGATGAACTCGAAGAACTGTGCGGTACGCACGATGGTGTAGGGCAGCCCGCTGTCCCGTAGGACCCTCTCCTGAGCGGACTTGGCCCGGAAGTAGCCGTTCTCGGGCAGTTGGTCGACGCCGATGAGGGAGAGCATGACGTAGTGCTGCACGCCTGTCCGCTGCGCGGCCGCCATCAGGTTCCGCGCCGACCGGGTGAAGAAGTCCAAGGATGCTCTCGCCTCGAAGGACGGGGAACTGAACGCGTCCACGACCACGTCCGCGCCCTTCAGGATCTGCGCCACTCCTCGTCCGGTAAGAGTGTCGACACCAGTGACGGGAGCAGCCGACACGGCATTGCGACCGCTGCTTCTGAGCATGCCGACCACCTGCCAGCGAATCAGCCCCGTACCACCGACCACCACGACCTTCATCATTTTCTCCGTGTTGTCTGGCCTTCAGGACGGTTCCGGCCCGGTCGTGACCAGTCGTCCTGGTCGGGGCATTGCCGGATCATGGTCCGAGCGTCCGTCTCGGGTTCAAGCGTCCGTCTCGGGTTCAGCGGTCTGCGGACGGTGCGCCGCCTTCCCCTTCACGGACAACGGTCCTTCACGGTGTCGCCCGGTTACGGCAACCCGTTGTGCCGAACGGTGAAAGGGCCGGGCCGGTTCATCGGTGTCGCTCACATTCGGTGGACGTCACGGGAACGGCGGTGACGTGAGGCGATCCGACGAGGACGGCCCGGCGGATCCTGGGGATGCCCGGGTTTCACGAGCCGTGGCTGGAGCGGCCGGAGGGGGCGCTTCAACGGGCTGGTCCAGAACGCGATACGGCCTCCCGGCGTGACGCGGCCGGGAGGCCCTCCAGCGATTCCCTCACCGGCCCTGCCGGCCGGGCTCATGGGGCGCTTCGAACGGGTCCCATGCGCGGACGTGCCCGACGCCTTGGAGGCGAAACCCCGTTGAAGCGGGGCGTCCCCTGGCCAGGTCCTGGTGGGGAAACCTTCAGTCGCTTCAGTCGCTGTTCTGAGTGTGATGCTGCGTCTGAACTGCTGTTTCCCGCGTCGGCTCGGCAGCGACCGAACACGGTCCGGTCGCTGCCCCGGTCGCGGAACCGCCGCCGACGCCCCGGGAGAGCTCATCGACGCAGCGTCGGGTTGCTCCGTATGGGCTCCGCGATCCCACGGCCCGCGTTCACCGGGCCATGCCCGCCGTTGAGTCGCTCCGGTCGCTGACAGGGCGTGCACATGCCTGCTGAGCTGCCTTTCCCGCAGCGGCCCGCCGGGCCCCGCCCCGGGCCTTCGGGCACCGGACGTGCTGATGAAGCCGCTCGGGGCCTGTGCCGACGCCGCGCCGCCCGGCTTTCTGGCGGCCCGCCGGACTTCGCCGTGCTCGGGCCCGCCGGGTGGGGTGCCGGCCGGAGGCGAGTGACCTGCCCCGAGCGCTCACCCCTGCTGCGCCCAGGTGTGCCGCAGCAGCGCCAGGTGGATCCGTTGCAGTTCGGGCCCGGGACTGGTACCGAGGGCGTCGGCGAGGAGGTGGCGGATCATCTCGTAGCGGCCCAGGGCCTCAGCCGAACGGCCGGCGGCACACAGGGCCCTGAGCAGGGTCACCCAGGCCGTCTCCCGGAAAGGGCTGTCCGCGACCGGTTGCTCCGCGGCCATGACCGCCTGCACGGGACGGCCCTCAGCGAGCAGGAGACGGGCCCGGCCCGGTCAGTGCCGCCCGTAGCCGGCAGACGTGAGCGTGGATCGATGACGCCGCCGAGACGGGAGGCCTGCCCGCCCGGAGGAGTTCCGCCAGGCGGCTCACACTCACCGGGCGGGTCTGCTCCAGCAGCAGGCACAGCAGTGACGCACGGCGTTGCGGGGGCCCAGGTCGACCGGCCCCGAAGCGCTTTCGACCGTGCACGGACCGAGTATCCGGAAGAACAGCTCAGGGGTCCGGCGGGGTTCTCGACCCCGGGCGGTGGCGGACGGACCTCTGTCGGACACACCGGCCGCGGGATTTCTCATCGCTCCTCCAGTTCCTCGGGTCGTCCCCCGGGCACTGCCGGATTCCACCCGGCGGAGACGCCGTTCGGGCCGGCGTGATGTGGACGGACGGGACACCGGGCGAGGGCCGGCGGCGCCTTGTCGCCGGTTCTCGTCCCCTCCCTCGCGTACGGCGTCCACCGGAAGTCGGGGCCCGTGTACTGGTCCGCGGTGGGAGGAGGACGCCGGCTTCGCGTCTCGGAGGAGGCCGGGGAGCCCGGCGTCCTCGACGGCCGCACCGCTTCTTCGAGAGGTGTCAGCGGTGTTGTCCGCCGGCGGAGGCGACCCGGCGACGTACCGCGTACCAGCCGCCGATCAGTGCGGCGACGAGCAGCGTCAGACAGGCGACGGTGGTCCGGGAGACCCCGCCGTCGCACCACATGAGCACCAGGACGGAGGCGAGGAAGACGAGGGTGACCACCTGCGTGTACGGGGCGCCGGGCAGCCGGTAGCCGGGCCGCCGGACGCGCCCGGCGCGGGAGGCCCGCCAGAACAACAGCGAGCAGAGCATGATCATGCCCTAGGTGCCGAGCACTCCGACGGACGCGAAGTTCAGTACCAGTTCGAACGCCTCGCCCGGCATCACGTGGTTGAGCACCACTCCCAGGGCCCCGAACCCGGCGGTGAGCAGGATGCCGCCGTACGGTACGCCGCCCCTGTTCATGAGCCCGGTGCACTTCGATGCCGATCCGGACAGGGACATCGACCGCAGGATGCGTCCGGTGGAGTACAGGCCGGAGTTGAGACTGGACAGGGCAGCGGTGAGCACCACCAGGTTCATGACGTCGGCCGCCCCGGGGGCGCCGAGCCGGCCGAAGACGGTGGCGAACACGACTCCCTGGACGACCATCAGCGTGGGCACCAGGCCGTGCGGGAACAGGCCCCCGTTCTCGGTGACGGTGGCCGGCCCCGGCACGTGACCGCCGACGTCCTGCCCGGCGACGACGAGGACGATGCCGACCGCCCTGAAGACCACGAGTGCGGCCACCTTGACGATGGCGAACCAGAACTCCGTCTCGCCGGAGTACCGTACCGGGATGAGGTCGGCGCCCAGCACCACGGCCAGTGCGACCAGGGCGAGCAGCCACTGCGGGACATCGGTGAACAGCGACCGGAAGTGCGCGTGGGTGGCGGCCGCGGTGATGTCCGCCGTCGCCGTCGCCGTCGTCGCCCAGTTCAGGAAGTACGGCCAGCCCGCCGTGCGGGCGCTCTTCTCTCCTGTGAACTCCCGGGCGTGGGAGACGAAGGCACCGGAGGAGGGCCGGTGCGGGACCAGTTCGCCCAGGATCCGCACCACGAGGAAGGCGACGACGCCGCAGACCGCGTACGCGAGGAACGGCGACGGTCCCGCGTCGGCCGGCCGGCCTCCGGCGCCGAGGAACAGGCCGGTGCCGATGGCCCCTCCGATGGCGATCATGTTGATGTGGCGGGCGGCGAGATCCTTGCGGTAACCGGTGTCGCCGGCGTCCACGTGCCGGTGCTTCGGCGCCGTGTCGGGCCCCGGGATCCTGCCCGCGCCGCGCGACGGCCTCACAGGTAACCGGCGCGCATGGCGTAGGCCACGGCATGGGCGCGGTTGCGCAGACCCAGGCGCTTCATCAGCGCGTGCAGGTCCCGCTTGATCGTGCGCTCGGAGTAGCCGAGCCGGTCGGCGATCTCCCCGGTCTCGTCACCGTCCGCCGCCCTGCGCAGGATGCTCACCTCCCGGGGGGTGAGTGCCGCCGGGAGGGGCGACCGCCCCGGTGCACCAGGGCGCATACCGCCCACCTGGTCCATCAGCGCCCTGACCAGATCGGCCGGTATGTCTCCTTCCCCGCGGGCCACGGCGGTGACGGCCCGTACCAGCCGGGGCCCGGTCGCCTCGTGCCGCCACACCACCGCCCCGATCCCCCCGGCGATGATGTCCGGCAGGCCCGACTGCCGCAGCCGGCCCGTCACCAGCACCGCGCGCAGGCCCTTGGCGAGAGTGGTGGCGCACCACTGCGTCACCATCTCGTCGTCCGCGGAATCGGCCACCAGCAGGGACACCGTGTCGGGCCGGAAGCTGCCATCGACCAACACGACCGCCCGCTGGTCGCCCAGCTGGACTCGGACCCCCGCGTCGGACAGCGGGTCCGACGCGTGCAGCAGGACCGGGATCGGGGACTTGCCGCCGAAGGCGCTGGAAGGCATGGTCGGGCATCTCCCTGGTGGTGCGTGGCGTTGCGGATGCTGGGGGGCACTGTGGGCGGCATCGGCCGGTGCTTGCGGCAGGACGTCCGTCCCACGCGGCATTCCCCGGGACCCGCCAGGTGCGCCGGTACGGCCGGTACCGCCGTGCCTCCTCATCCGGCTGTACGACGGTCGCCGGGACGCGGTTCATCACCGCCTCCCGCACTGCCGGTACCGCTCGCCGCGGTCGGCGAGGCGCGCGGTGGCGGCGGCCCGGTGCCACCCGCCGTCCTCCTGTGCGGGGCTCACCGACCGTCCTGTTCCGGCGACTGCCGTCCCCCGCTGCGAACTCGCCCGCGACGAGCAGATCAAGCTTCGGGTCCTGGCCGCCCTCGGCCGTGACGGCGTATGGGTCAAGCACGGTCACCACAGCGAGGTCAACGTGGTACAGGCCGCCACGGTCAATCACTACTGGGACACCCTCGTCCAGTGGGTCAACGACGGTTCGGCCGAGTCCGTACCCCGGGAACCCGGAACGTTCGGTCCGGGGGCCGATCCCTTGGGTGAGGCCGCCGACCCGGTCGAGGCCGTTCTGATGCTGCTGCGCGGTACCGGACCTGAGCTCTTCGAAGAGGCCTCCGGTCCCGGAACCGGTATCGAGCCGGTGCCGTCGGACGCTGGATCCGTCTGTTCCTGGGCGGCCCGGCAACCGGCCGACTCCGATCGGCTCGACGATCTCCTCACAACCGGGCAGGGGAACCGGTGACCCTGGAAGAGCTCGACATGGTCGGCGCGAGAACGGTCGACGCGCAGACCCAGGTGGCCCTGGGCGGTACTCTGCGCGTGGGGATCGATGTTCATCTCACACCCGTGCAGTGGTATCCCCTGTGGGCGCGCCGGGATCCCGCCGCCCGGACTCCGGCGCTCGAGCTGCCGGCACGGAGATCGGGCTTGCGTGTCCACCTCGCGGGTGCCGACGGCACAGCCGGACGCTTCCTCGGCCCGGACGGCGTCCCGACGATCCTGCCGACCACCAGGAGCGGGCGCTGCACCGCAACCTTCCCCGCACCGTGACGCCGGCCGTGTCCGGCCGGCGCTGATGAACCGATTGACACCGGTGAACGTGGGAAACGGTGCGAGGGGCTCCTCACGAGAAGGGCGCCGAAGACGCCGCGTCTTTCCGTCCCGTTCCACCGAGTACGGGACCGGTGTCGAAGCCCGTCCCATGCCTACCGCCTTTTCCGAGCCGTGGCCCGTGCTCCGGGTAACGGCCCCTCTCGCCGGGCGGCCGCATCGGCCGGTACCACGGGCCGTCCGTCTGGCCGAGCCCGCCCCTTTGTGTATCCATCCACCGAGTTGAGGACGACGATGAGCGAGAACACCACCGGCGGGCCCAGGGCCTCCGACGCCGCCTCGGAGACCGAGAACATCGTGCCGGCGGACACGGCGCGGGGGACCGCCGAGGAGGTATCAGCGGCAGCCGCCGCCCCGGGGCCCGCCGCCGCGCGGACCGGCGGAACCGGGGACGGCACCGCCGACGGTACGGACGACGTCGGCGAAGGCACCGGCGGCGACGGCTCGCCGGACACCGCGCAGGGGCCGGACCTCGGGGACATCCCGGTCCCGGACGAGATCCGGGAGGCCGGCCGGCTGGCGCCCGACCACTGGTTCGGCATGGTCGATCCCACCTGGTCGGGCGAGGGGGAGCCGCCCGAGTGGGCGATCGTCGGCCGGTGGCGCTCCGGTGAGGACGGCGAGATCGCCGAATGGCAGGACAACCCCGACTACCAGCCCTCCCCGCGTGCCCTGGACTGGCCCGAGCCGGAGGACGACGTCGACCGGGCGGTGCAGCTCGCCGCCACCGGCTACGGACCGGGCGAGGCGGTGCCCAAGGCCCTGCTCGACCACGAGGTCGCGGTGCTGACCGGCCCCGGGGGCGAACCGCTCACCGCCGCCACCCCCGACGGCAACGCGGTGATCCCGGTCTTCACCTCGCCCGTCTTCCTGCACACCTGCGGCCGTTTCGGCTACGAGCTGCAGCGGGTCGACGAGAACCTGCTGGACAGGATCCCGGACGGCCACCAGATCTACGTCAATCCCTCCGGCCCGGTCAGCATGACGGTGGAGCCCAGCGCGGTACGCGAGGCGCTGGACGCCCTCTACGCCTCGGAGCCGGCCCTGCCGCCCGCGCCGGAACCGGTGGCCACCACCAGCTCCGAGCGGCCCGGACTGTCGGTGAAGGGCGTGCGCATCGTGCACGGCGCCGAAGAGCCGGATGCGGAGGGTACTGAGGGATCGGAGGGCTCGACCGACGCGGGTTCCTCCGTCTCCGGCGACGGCGCGGCGGGCGCCGACGGCGGCGGAACGGACCCGGAGGAGCGCTGACGGCGAGGCGGCCGAGAGTGCCCGGCGCCTGAACCGGGCGGTCCTTCGCCACACCGGCCACGGCGGCCGGGCCGGGCATACGCCCAGGTACCGTCCGGCCACCGTGGTGTTCCACCGCACCGTCGTGATCCCACGCGGGGTCACCGGCCGTTCGCGCCGGTCCCCACGCGACCATGAAGGGCGCCCGTGCCGGTCCCCGCGTCGAGGGCGACGTACGCCTGCTGGTCCCCGCCGAACTGACGGTGCCGGCGGACCGCACGGCGGGGAGGGCGACGCGGCCGGGCCGCACGGCGGGGGCCACGGCGAGGGGGACGGCCCCGTGGAGGCGCTGCTGGCGGCGCCGGCCCGCGCCGAGCCGGCGCTGCCGACCGTCGAAGCGGCCCGGGCGCTCGGCGTGGACCCGGCCGCGCCCGTTCCGCCGGACGCCGGGGCGCTGCGGGTGTGGGCCGGCGGAGTGATCGCCGACGCGGACGTGCCGGCCGGGGCGGAGCCGCTCCCGGACGGCCACCTGGTGACTCTCGACGAACTCCGGGCGGCGGGTGTGCCGTTCGACGGAAGTGTGGTGGTCCAGGCCGCCCTGACGGGCGGGAGTGTGACGGTCGGCACCGATGTCCCGCTGACCACCGCGCAGCGGTACTGGCTGCGGGTGCACCGGCAGGACGGTCCGGCCGGTGAGACGGTGGCGGACCTGGTCGGCCGCCTGCTCGGCTGCCGGGTCGTACTCGCCGGACCCGGAGGATCCGGCCCGCGTGCGCTGGGGAGCGCGTCCGGCCCCACGGTGCTGCCGACCCCGGACGGCGACCGCTGGCGGGCGGTGGTGGTACGGAACGTGGAGGCGGTCGCGACCAGCCCGTTTCCCGCGCCCGGGCCGCGTGCCGCCTCCGGGCCGCCGCCCGCGCTCACCGCAACCCCCCACGCCCGCCGGGATCCCGTCCCCGGCCCGCGCCGCGATTCCGGCGCCCGCCACGACCCCGTACCGGGCCCCCGTCCGGACGGCGGCCCCCGCGCCATGACCCCGCTCCGGTGGTGTTTCCCCGGCGTGTGCTCCGCGCCGGGGAAACACCACCGGAGCGGTGAACCGATCCGCTTCCGCCGTCGTAGACGGGATGGGCGGTACTCGTGAGCGGCGTGGTGCCGCCCCGACGGCGGCCCGAAAAGCCAGGGGTGGCGCCGGGCCGCCGAATTCCCCGGAGTCCGAGTCGTGCCTTCCGTCCATGCCGGTCCCTCTGTCCTCCGCCCGCCCGCGCCGGTGCCCGGTACGCCACCGGGACGCAGGCGGCGCTCCGGGGCGGGGCGCCGGGCGCCGGGACGGTGCGTGCGGGACCTGCCGGGCCGGTCGAGGACTGTGAGGAGACGATGAGCGAGCAGACCACGGGCGAGCGGACCGTGCCCGGCCCGGAGCCCGTCGCGGCTCCGGCCGCGGACGGGACGCACGGCGGCGCCGGGCCCGTCGTGGGAACCGCCCGGCCGTGCCGTGCCGCGGCCGCCGGCCCCCGCGCGAGGAGGAGCAACGCGTGAGCCGGTGGGCCTCCCTCTTCTCCCGGCGCGGCGGCGTCGCTCCGGTGCACAACGCCCCTCACGGCCGGGCCGGGCGGCCCACCGGCCCCGCTCCGCTCGAGGAGGTCGACGGCGTGGTGCTGCTGCGCTCGGCCGACGACGGCTTCCCGTCCCTGGCCGATGCGGCGGAGGTGGCCCTGGCCGTCGGCGGCGAGGACACGGTCACCGTGCTGGTCGGCGCGCCCGCGGAAGGCGGGGACACCGCCGCGCACTGGGCGCGACTCGGCGATGTCCTGGACACCCTGCGGGACCGGGGCACCGACCGGGTGCGGCTGGTGCTCTCCGGCGCCGGCCACGACCGTACTGACCGGCCCTGCCTGGCCCGGCGGATCGCCGACGCCTGGGAGCTGGAGGTGATCGCCCCGGACGGGGCCGTGCTCATCACCCCCGGCGGAACGCTCTTCGTGCAGCAGCCGTCCGCACCCGCCGGAGGCTGGTGGCATTTCGGCCCCGGCACCGCGCCCCGGCCGCTGGGCCGCCGAACCCCCGTACCGGACTGGCAGAACGCGTTGCGCCGGGTGCCCGCCCGTACCTCCGGCGGCTGTGTGATCCACCAGATTCCCGCCGGGGTGGTGATCCGTCCCGCGGAGGCGCCCACCCCCGGCACCGACGACCTGAGTTTCGCCGTTCCCGTCCACCCCGAGCGCCCTCTGATCCTGGTCGGCGCGCCCGACGCGGAGGACGTGGCCGCCGAGGAGGTCGCCACGGTGCTCGCCGCGCTGCCCGCCGAGTACCGTTCCCGGGTCCGGCTGGCCCCCGGCGGGCGCCGCGACCTGCTGCGGCTCACCCAGTCGATCGCCGACATGCTCGCCGGTGAGGTGGAGGTGCTCACCGGAATCCCGCTGCTCACCGCTGACCTCGAGGCCCCGGGCGTGGTCCGGGCCAACCTGATCAGCCGCGAAGGGGAACGGACCTGGCAGCCGTACGTCACCGCCGTGGTCTGCGGCCCGGCCGGCGCCGACGGCCGCCCGCCGATGCCCCGCCCGGTGTCCGTCCGCCCCCCGCTGGTCGCGATGCCCGGCGGCCGGCCGGACTTCGCCCCGCTCACCGACGGCTGGGGTGTCGCGGTCACCCGGGCCGGTCTCGCGGTCGTCCTCCTCGACGGCCCCCGGCCGCCCGTCGTCACCGTCCCCGTCGACCCGGACACCCTCACTCTCGAGCTCGGTGTCCCCGGGCAGCCGCTGGACGAGTCGCTGCTGCCCGCCCTGACCCGGCTCCTGATCGAGCTCGGTTCCCGGGTCAGGGCGCGGACCACGCTGCTGGTGCGCGGTCGGCTCACCATGAGCGAACGGGCGTTGCGCGACCTGGCCACCGAGTACGGCGTGGCCGGCATCCGCTACGTCACCCACCGCCCACCCGGTCCGCGTACGGGCGGCTTGGCGGGGTCCGCTGCTCCGGCCGCCACCGGGACACCGGCGCAGGCCCCGCCGCCGCCCGCGCGCCCGTCGGGGACGCCGACCGCGTCCGGTACGCGGTCCGTCGCGGCGGCGTCCGGGGAGCGGCCGGTCGTCACAGCCGGAGAACGGCCCGTCCCCGCCCCCGGAGAACGGCCCGTCCCCGCCCCCGGAGAACGGCCGGCCCCCACAGCCGGAGAACTGCCGGTGACAGGGCGGACCACGGTCGGACACCCACGTCCGGTGCCCGCCTCCGCCCCGGCGGAGCGCCGGCATCCCGCCGGCCCGCCCGGACCGGATCCGGCCGTGGGGGACCCGACGTCCTCCGGCCCCCTCGCGGTGCCGCGGTCCGCGGCGGGCGAGCCGCTCGCCGGCGGGTCGCCGCGGCCGGACGGCCCCCTGCCGCACCCCCGGTCCGAGGAGACCGCCCGGGAACGGAGCCTCCCGCCCCGCCCCACTCCACCCGCCCGTCCTTCTGGTCCCGGTGAGGCCGGCCGTCGGGTGGCCGGACCGGACACGGCGCGGCCGGAAGGCGGCCTCCCCCGCCCGGCGCCCGGCCCCGGCACGGCGCGGCCGGAAGGCGGCGCCCCGGACGGCGACGGCCTCCGGGGCGGCCGTGACGTCCGGGCGACGCCATCGGGACGCGGACCGGACCCGTACCCGGACCCGGACCCAAATACGGCCCCCGGTACCCGTTCCGTTCCCCCTGCGGACGACCGGGCCTCGTCGTCCCCCGGCGGCGGTCCGGCCTCCCCCGGTCACACCGCGCCGGGCCCCGTTCCGGCCCGCGCCCCCCGCCGGCCGGACACCGCCGAGCCCGCCTCCGGTGACTCCGGCACGGGCACGCCTCCCGCGTCCACGACACCCGGCACCACCTCGGCCGTCCCCGCCCCGCGCCGGCCGGACACCGCCGAAACCACCGGCGGCCGGAGCGACCCCCCGGCCGCTCCCGGCGCCGCACCCCCAGCCACTCCCGGCGCCGCACCCCCAGCCGCTCCGGGCGGGGCCGCCCCCGCCCGGTTCACCTCCGTGCCCTACCGGCCCGGTCACATCAGTACCGCCGCCGAGCGCGCGGGTTTCCGGGACCTCGCCGCACCCGGGTGGGAACGCCACGGCGCCGCCGTGCTGCGCTGGCTCACCCGGATGCCCGCACTGCGCGGCCAGGAGCTGGAGGAGGCCCGCGCCGACCTGATCGCGCTGCACGTCTACCTCACCGACGAGGACGGCCCGCTGGACCACGCCGCGCTCGTCCGCGACCTGCGGGCCGGGGACGGACGGCTGCCGGGATACGCCGCCTGCCTGGCCTCCGCGCTGCGCCGGCTCCCCTCCCACCGGGGGGTGGCCGTCCGGGGTGCCGGGCCGGACGCCGGTGAGGCGGTGCCCGAGCCCGGCACGCTGCTGCTGGACCCGGCCCCGGTGGGGGCGCTGGCCCTGCCCCGGACCCTGCCGGAGGGCGTCCCGGTGCGGTACGCGATCTGGTCCGTCACCGGCCGCAAGGTACGGCAGTTGCTGGACCGGCCCGCAGCCGCCGGAGCCGCGGACGAGATCGTCTTCGCTCCCGGCAGCGCCTTCCGGGTGCTGGGCACCCGCGCGCCGCACGGTGCGCCGGTGGTCCTGCTGCGGGAGCTGCCCGCGACCTCCGCCGTCTACCAGGACGGCGCGGAGGAGGAACTGAGCGGCCTGGACCGCTCGGCGCTGGACCGGCTGGAGAAGGCCCTCGACGGTGTCCTGCCCGGGGGCGACGGGCCGGGCTGGCCGGCCCGTTGCACCGGACCGGTGGGACACGTGGGATGACACGTCCCGCCGTGCGCGGCCCCCGGGACCCACCCGTACCGGCCGGACAGCACGGCGGCGGCGCGCACCCCCGCGCCGGCGCCCACCGTGTCACCGGGCGGCAGCGGAGAGGTGCCCTGTCCGGTCCGGCCGCGCAGAAGGCCGCCACGGCGGTCACCCGCCGCCTCCGCCCGGATCGTCGGCGCCGGCACCGGCAAGTGCCTCACCGCGGGTCCCCGGGGCCTTTCCCCGTACGCGGGGAGGGACGTCGTACGGGGAGATGCCGCCGGACGGACAGCGGCCACGACGCCCGGCGCCCGTGCCCACTCACCGCCCGCCCCGACCCGGACGAAAGGCCCTAGCAGCACTCCGCCGGCCTCTGCGGCCGGTCGGCCGTGCCGTGCCAGGTGTGTCCCGCCCGCGGGCGGGTACGCTGCCAGGCCTCCGCAGCCGCCTCCCAGGCCTCCTCCGGAACCGTCTTCCACGTCCCCGGAGCTGTCCGGGCGCCGGTTGCGCAGAGCCCGTCGAACGCGGGCAGCCCGGTACGTGAGAGCACCAGGGTCACCTCGGCGAACCGCCGCTGTTCGGCCGAACACTCGGCGCACTGTCCGAGGTGCACCGAGATCTCGGTGTCCGGCCCTCCGTGCCGGTCCCCGGCGAGGGCCTGGACGGCCAGTTCTTCCCTGGTCTGTTCGCAGTCCACCATGTCTCCTTCTGCCTGTGCTCCGGCTCCCATGGCTGGGAACGTCCTCGCTACCGCACCGGTTCACTCCGTCACTCCCGGTCGCCGAGCACCCCGGGCGTCGCGGTCGGCGTCCGTCCGCGGAGGTGTCCCGGACAGCCCCGCGACACGCCGGCACGGATTTCTGCGCGGAGTGAACCGATCCCGGCCCGGCACCGTTTCTGCTGTGAGTGCGTCGGACAACACCCCCGGGCACTCCTCCCGTGGCCGGTCCGACATCCCCTCCTGAAGGACCGGGTGCGGGGAGCGCCCGTGTCGTCACCCCCGGCGGCACGGGCTTTTCACATGCCCGCTGATCCGGCGGGGCCGGCCCGGAACCAGTCGCGCGCCGACCGCGGGGGAAAGGACTCGACGAGCCGGGCGAGTCGGCCGCGGCGAACCGGCTGCGGGGCGAGACCGAGGAGGAACGGGCCCGGCGCCGAACCCCGCGTGACCGCGGTCACCGGGTCAGCAGGACCGCGGCGAGCGCCAGCGCTCCGGGCAGTGCCTGCGCCGTCAGGATGCGCCGGCTGGCGGTGAGACCGCCGTACACGCCGGCGATGACCACGCAGACGAGGAAGAACACCTGGACCCGGAACCCGGTCGGGTCGCCGGCGGCCGTTCCCCAGACCAGTCCCGCCGCCAGGAACCCGTTGTAGAGGCCCTGGTTGGCGGCCAGCGGCGCGGTGGCACGGGCCAGCGACGCGTCGAAGCCGGACAGTTCGCGGCCCGGCTTCCTCTCCCAGAGGAACATCTCCAGGACCAGGAAGTAGAGGTGCAACGCGGCCACCAGGCCGGTCAGCACGTTCGCGGTCGTCTCCATCAGTGTGTGCGCTCCTTCGGACTGCGTGGACGGTGGAACCGGGCCGCCCTCAGGCGTCGCTCTTCCTGACCGCCCGGGTGTAGGCCTCTTTCAGTACGTGCCTCAGACGCGACGGACCGAGACGTCTGATCAGACCGGCGCGGATGTCGTCCCGTTGTCCGGGGGTCGTCGCTCCCCAGATGCCGTCCGCCGCCAGTGACGGATGGGCCAGCGCCCAGATGAAACAGGCCTCGACGACGGGACATTGCCGGCAGAGCCGGGTGGCCAGCCGGGACTCTGTCGCACCATAGAAATCGAGAAAGAACACGTCCGCGCCGGCACAGGGTTCGTTCCCGGTCAGCGGAAGGGGCGAAAGGATCCAGGGAGAGGCCTTCCGGGCTGCTTCCACGGGCATCGCCGACCCTCTCTGTCGGAACGAGTACGGACAAGCGGCGCTCCTCGAGGCTGCGGGCGGCCCCCCGGCTGAGCAGCCGGGGGCCGCCCGCGACGTCAGCGCCTTTCCAGCGGGTGTCTACACGTTCTCGAACCGAAAACTGGTCAGCGTGTCGTTGTGGATCGGCAGAGCGGCCGAGGAACCACCGGGCAGGTAACAGCCCATGGGGTAGTCGTAGTTCTGGTTCCGGTACATGCAGACCGTGCGGTTGCTCCGGTTCCAGACCGAGGTCGTGCGGTCGTTCATGTAACTGCCGACGTTGGGTGTGTCACGGTCGCTCGAGAAGAAGCGGCCCTCGTAGCTGCTGTGCTGCCAGACGCAGAAGTGCCCGGAGGGACACTGGCTGTAATGGGCCTGTGCTGCCGGGGCGTTGAGCGTCACCAGAGCACCGGCCAGTACTGCCGCGGAGAGCAGGAGGCGGTGAAGCCGTGAACCATTCACAGTTGTTTCTCTTCTTGGTCGGACTCCGGCGGTCACGCCGGGACATGACGGATGGGCGAGTACGTCCCCACGGATCGGAGAATTCGCAGGCCGTTACAGCGTGGCGTTGATGCCCTCGATATGTGGGGAACTTTCCTTCCGTGGGGTGCGGTGCCGCAGGAGCGGCACGGTTCTCGGACGGCGCACGCCGTCGTCCTTCGCCGGGGATCGGCGGATGACACACGATGTGCACGGGGCCCGGGCCCGCGGCGGAGAAGAGGTTGTGGCAGCCACCGCTCCCGCCGACCGGACGCGTATGCGTCTCATCGGGGACCAACGAGGAGCGGGGGTCCCCGGTTCACCGTGCGGGGAATCCCGGATGCGCCGATGTGCGGGGCTCCCTGCTGACCTCCCGCGTGACATGCGGGAATCGGGCGAAGGCGTCCTCACCGTTCCGAGCACTGCGCGGCTCCCCGTCCTGGGGCGGGCAGGTCACCGCGACGGGGCACGGCAGCCGCACAGGCGACCGGGCGGTGCGGCACCAGTCCTTCAGCAGGGTGAGTCAGGTGGGTCGTCCGCGTGCCGGGGGGACGGGCGTGACGCCGGTGAGCGGCGCGCCAGGGGAACGGTGACGGCCGTGGGACATGAGCTGGACTTCGGGATGCCGGGTCCGCTGGTGGTGCGACGTGCCGGTGCGGTGCTGGACCCCGGCCGGCGCAAGCAGCGGCAGCTGCTGATCCGGCTGCTGCTCGCCGACGGCCACGCGGTCGCCGGCGAGACGCTGTGTGAGGAACTGTGGCCACCGCAACGGGGACGGAGCCAGGGCGGGGCGACGGCCTCCCTCTACGCCCATGTCAGCAAGATCCGCGCCACCCTGGAACCCCGGTGCCGGCAGTCGGCCCTCGAGGTGCTGGTCACCGAACCCGCCGGCTACGCCCTGCGCGTCCCGCCCCAGAGCCGGGACAACGACTCGCTGGTGGGAAGGCAGACGGGGAAGGCGGCAGAGTCCGTACCGGCTTCCACCCGGCAGGGGCCGCGGACGGGCCGGGCGCCGGCCGCCGGCGGAGGCGCACACGCCTTCCGTGCACCCGTGTTCTCCCGGCGGACACGCTTTCCGCACCAGCCGGAGTTCCGTCCGGCCTCGCCGTGCCGGAGGGTTCAGCGCCCGGGCTGGACGCCACCCGTCTCACCGGCGCGTTCCAGACCACCACCGCTGTCCGCCTCGGTGCGTCCGTAGTCCTGACTGACCAGGCCGCCGCGCAGCGCGAAGGGCACGTCGGCGGCCGGCGGTACGTCCTCGAGGGCCGGATCCCCGGCGACGGCCGACGGCTGCCCGGCCGCCTCGTCCAGGCCGGCGTCCGCCGTCTCCCGCGCCTCCGGCTCCTCCGGCTCCTCCGGCCACGGCCGGCCCGTCGGTTCGGGGATCTCCCTGCCTTCGACGGCCGCACGCAGCGTCTCGGTGTCGAGGGTCATCGTCACCGGAGCGGTCGGACTGAGATAGAGCAGCGCCGTCTCCCCGGCCAACTCGAGCAGTTCGGTCACCGATGCCATCCGGTGCGGCGGCAGGCCCGGCCCCTCGTCGGCACCGTCCCCCTCCCCTTCGCCGCCGTGCTCGCCGCCCTCGCCCTCGTTCTCATCCTCGGGAGGCACGGTGAAGACCGGTATCGCCTGGGTGCCGTCCGGCGCCGGGCCCACCCGCGGGGCGCCGTCGGGTTCGACCACCACCGCGATGCGGGGCTCGCGGGCCAGTGCGCGCGGTACCTCGCTCACCGGCCCGTATCCGGTCACCGCGCGCTGGGCGGCCTCGTCCACCGGGTCGGCGGGCGGGCGCCAGCCCAGGGCCTCCGGCGAGGGCCGATACTCCTCGTTGTCCTCCCAGTCGACGATCTCGCCCCGCGCGTCCGTCCGCCACCGTCCGAAGACGGCCCAGGACGGCGCCGGCCCCTCCCCCCGCCAGTTCGGGTCCGCCATGTAGATGAAGTGCTCGGGCGCGAAACGGGCGGCCCGGGCGATCTCCGGAGGCGGCTCGGGAATCTCGTCGGGCGGGGTCACCTGCACCCAGCCGTCCTCGGACAGGGTTTCCCCGTCCCCGTCCCCGTCCCCGTCCCCGTTCCCGTCCGCGGACCGGGCCGGTGTCTCCCCCTCCGTGGCCGGGGCGGACTCCCCGGCACCGCCAGGACCGTCACCGGGGAGTCGTCCCGTGTCCGTTTCCGGGACGGCGCCCAGCGCCGCCGCGTCCCATCCACCGACGTCCGGCCCACTCATACGGTCACGTCCTCTCCCGGGGTCTGGTCGATCTGCCGGGACATCGTCCGTACGTCATACCGCGCACGGCCGGGAGGCTCCCGCGCGTACGGCCGGCCTCACACTGCCCTCGTCACAGGAACGAGATCGGCGGGCCTCCGGTTCACCGCGAGACCGGCGTCGGGCATCCGCGGTGCGCGCCCGCACGGCAGCCTCTCCCGGTTCCCTGCCGGTGCTCGCGGAGCCGCACCGGCAGGGAACCGGGAGAGGGGTGACCGGGTCACCGGGATGCCGGGATGCCATGCCAGGGACTTCAGCCAGGGGGATCCACCTGCGCGGCGACGCGGCAACCGCCGTTCTCCGGCCTGAGCAGGACGGTGATCGCGGGGGCAGGGTCGCCCAACGGCCTCGTCCCCCTCCCGCTCGACGTCCGTCACCGGCACGAAGCGGATGCCCGACCGGCGCGCCACGCACATCCCGTCATTCCATGGGCCGGCCCGGACACACCATGAGCCGGCCCTTCACCGACCGGCGCACGATGCACGTCATCAGTGCCGGCCCTTCGCCTCGTTGATCATGTCAACGGCGTCGGCGACGGGTTGCCTCACGTCCTGGGCCTGCCTGTCGGACGCCGCAGCGGCGGAGTCGAGCACACGTGTGATGCTGTCACAGGCGTCGAGAATTCCCTTGAACTCGCTCTCCAGGGCGGGAGTGAGCGAGTCGGCGAGCGAATCGCCGCTGCCCTGCCATCCTGCGGTCGCCTTGTAGTCCTCGATGAACGTTGTGACGAGGCGCGTGGCCTCGCCCGCCAGGCGTTGCAGTTCACCGGCCCCGCTTTTGATGCCGGAGACGGAAGCCTCATAGCTGGCTTCTCCCATTCCTTCCGCTCCTTCCCGCTCTGTGGTCCCGCGTTCTCACGTGTGACGGTCGCCGTTTCGCGACCCGGTGGTTTCCGCCGGGCGCGTGCACGGCCGCCGGGCCGGAGCGGCGGCACCGCTCCGGCCCGGCACCGGGTCTATTCCTCGTCGATCTCGTCCCGCAGCCGGCTCATCGCGGCTGACTCGCCCGGCTCGTCGAATCCTTCGAGAGCCGGTCCGAAGATCTTGTTCCAGTCGACCTCGAGGCGTTCCGCACCCGGCCCGCCGGACAGCATTCCCGCAAGCGGGTCGAACGTCTCCATGACCTGACGGGCCATCTCGGCGCGGGCGCGGCGGGCGGCGTCGAGCACGGACGCCGACAGCTCCGCGCCCGACATGGTCCGATGGCCGTTGCCCGGGAACTCGATGGCGGTGATTTCGCCCTGGGCACCGACGGTCAGTACCACCTTCTGGTCGGCCGACCGAGTGGTGACGGTCGTCCCGTGCAGTTCCTCCTCGGCGCGCTGGACTGCCGCCTCGACGGCGTGCAGTTGGTCCCAGGCCTTCTTGACCCGGTCGTCGATGGGCAGATTCTCAGTCACCTCGAACTCCTTCGGCTGCTCGGCCTCTCGCCTTCCTGTCGCTCCCGGGGTCCGCTCCGGTCATCGCCTGCTCACCGGCCGAGCGCCTGCGGGGCGCCGCCCTCTTCGGTTCCCCACACGTCGTCCTCCTCCGTGGCCCAGGCGGTACGGGCCCGGTCGCTGCTGGTCCGCTGTCCGCGCTCGTTGCCGCCGGCCATGGGCGGCGCGAAGGGCACCCCGGCGCTGGTGGAGACCCGCCGGGCGGCCGGGACGGCGTTCTCCCCGCCGTCCCCCGCCCGCCCGGCCCGGGTGGACCGGCGGACGATGGGGGAGTCCAGCACGTTGCGCTGCCGTCCGTTGCCGTTCTGGTCCTGGCCGCCGCCCGGAGCACCGCCCATGCCGCCCATCGGCGGATACATGCCCGGGGCCATGGCCCCGGCCCCGGCTCCTGCGGCCGTTGCCGCGGCTTCGCCCGCCGACGCCGCGTTCCGGCCGAGCGCGCCGTCGCCGAGCGCGCCGTACGTCCCGTCCTCCCATGCGGCGGCGGCCTGGACGGCTTCCGCGGTGCCGGCCGGCACATCACCGGAGGGCAGGCTCGAGACGTAGCCGGCGGGAGCGTAGGTGCCGGTGTCGAAGGTGCCCGGCGCGTAGACGTCGCCTCCCTGCGAGGAGGAGGAGTACGGCTCGGACAGGGTGCTGAGTCTGTCCCGGACGATCTCCTCCGGGGTGCGGAGGTCCAGCCCGAGGTCGTCGTACTTGCCGTCGATGTCGGCGATCTGGCGCTCGTAGTCCTCCTGCGCCTCCTGCCGGGCCGTCGCGGCGTCGTCCATCGCCTGGTCGTACCGCTCACGGGCCGCGGCGAGGTCCCGGTCGGCCTCGGCCCGTGCGGCCTGCTGCTGCTGATCGGCCGCGGCGACGGCCTTGTCGTACTCCTCCTTGGCCTTCTGCGGGTCCTCGCCCCGGGCGATGGCGTTGTCGTACTCGGCCTTGGCGTCGGCGCGGGCCTGGTCGGCTTCCTGCTTGGCCTGCTCGTAACTGTCCTGGGCGTCGGCCCTGGCACGCTCGTAGTCCGCCCTGGCGTCCTGTTCCTGCTGGTCGGCGAGGTGCTCGGCGGCGTCGCGGGCGATCTGCGCCTGAAGGGTCTCGCGCTGGTGCTCGGCCTGGAGGTCGGCGTTGCTCGGGGCGGACAGGTCGGAACCGTCGAGGAGGGCACGGGCCGCCGCGAGGTCCCCGTCGTTCGCCGCCCGGAGCTGCTCCTCGTACTTCTTCGCCTCGGCCCGGTCCAGCTCGCTCTGCTTGCGCGCCTCTTCCTCGTACTTCTCCGCCTCGGCCCGGTCCAGCTCGCTCTGCTTGCGCGCCTCTTCCTCGTACTTCTCCGCCTCGGCCCGGTCCAGCTCGCTCTGCTTGCGCGCCTCCTCCTGGGCCTTCTTCGCCTCGGCCCGCGCCTGGTCGTTCGCCAGAGCACTGAGGCCGGCCGACGAAGCGGCGAGTGACTGGGCCTCGGCCCGGTCCTGCTCGTTCTGCTTGCGCGCCTCCTCCTGGTACTTCTCCGCCTCGGCCCGGTCCAGCTCGCTCTGCTTGCGCGCCTCTTCCTCGTACTTCTCCGCCTCGGCCCGGTCCAGCTCGCTCTGCTTGCGCGCCTCCTCCTGGGCCTTCTTCGCCTCCTCCTTCGCCGCCTCGCGGTCCTGCTCGTTCTGCTTGCGCGCCTCGTCCTGGTACTTCTGCGCCTCGGCCCGGTCCAGCTCGCTCTGCTTGCGCGCCTCGTCCTGGTATTTCCGCGCCTCGGCCCGGTCCAGCTCGCTCTGCTTGCGCGCCTCCTCCTGGGCCTTCTTTCCCTCTTCGCGGTCCTTCTTGTAGTCCTCCTGGACCTGCTTCTGGTGCGTCAGCGCCTGCTGGGTGAGTTCGTCGTTCCCGCCCATGCCGTTCAGCCGCTTCTTCTGCTCGTCGAGGAGTTTCCTGTTCTCCTCCTTGACCGAGGTGTCGCTGAGAGAGCTGGTGTCCTTGTCGGTGAGCTGCTTGGGGAAGGCGTCCACGGCGTCGGCGAGCGTCCTGTCGATCTTCGGGATCACCTCCTTGGCGACCGCACCGAGGGCGTCGTCGAGGCTCTTCTGCCACCGGTCGACGGCTTCCTGGCCGATGGCCCTCCAGGCGTCCCACTCGCTGAGCCACATCTGCCGGCCGCCGATCTCGACGTAGCCCTTGTAGCCCTCGGTCCGGACCGGGTACGACATGAACCCGCGGGTCTCGAAGTCGACGAACGCCATCTGGTTGTCGAGGACCTGCCGGTAGACATCCCACAGGTGGTCCAGCAGCCATCGGTGGGGGGAGCCCATCAGGTGTTGCCACCGCGACCACGCGTCATACAGCCGGCGGGCGGCCTCACGGTAGGCGATCTGGGTCTCGGCGAGCGTCCGTCCCGGGTAGGTGGTGAAGACGTCGCCGTCGAGGACCACGGACGCGGTGCCGCCCTTGCCGGGCGGCGCGAGCTGCTCGACGTAGCCCTCGTAGTTCCGGTTCATCCTGTGCACCAGGTGTTTGAACAGGCTGGCCGCGCTGCCCGCCCACTCCGTGCTGCCCTCGCCGATGTCCCGCTTCTCCCAGTCGGCGAGCACCTTGGACTGGGCGATCAGGAACCGGTTGACCCGCTCGAAGGAGAGTGCCACCTCGGTGAAGGAGGGCAGGTGCACGGCGAGGCTGTCGTCCACCGCCAGTCCGCTGTGCGAGAAGCCGCGGGTGCTGAAGGGCGCGTTGGCGATCTGCGCCAGGGCATTGCCCGCTCCCAGGGAGTACTGGGCGAACTTGGAGTTGTCCCAGGTGAAGTGGGAGCCGTCGCTCTTCTTCAGGGCCTTGCTCGTCCACTTGCCGGCCCTTGCGTACACTCCGCCGGCCGGGTGTATGTCCTTGCCCTGGCTGTCGACCGGCGCACCGATGAAGGTGATGTGGGCCTTGTTGTGGTCCAGGCCCTTGCCGTGCTTGGCCATGGTGTAGAAGGGGAGGAGGAAGTCCTCCCCCTCCCGCTGCCACCCACCGGAACTGGCGAATCCGGGGACGTAACCGGTGCCGACCGGCCTGATGTTCCTGTCCACCCAGATGTACATGAGCGGGATGTCGTGATTGCCCTTCATGTCATCGAACAACGTCTTCCGGTCGGCCAGCGTGTAGCCGGTGAGGGCGTCCACCGCCCTCTTCCAGTAGTCGTCGTTGGTCTTGTCGGCGGGTGTGGCCATCGCGGTTCTCCGTGGGGATCAGATGCTCGGGCGGTTCACTACGACGCGCCCCGGCCGCCGGCCGACCCGGGCCCGCCGGACAGGTCGCTGTCCACGTCCTCCCACACGTCCAGGAAGTCCTGGCCGGACATCTTGTCGAGACTGTCCTGCTGGGCCTTGGTGAGCTGCTTGACGGTGTCGTCCATGGCCTCGGCGATGTCGTCGAAGAGGGTCTGCTGGTGCCGCAGCAGCGCCGCAAGGGCCTCGGCGGTGCCCTGCACCGCGGAGTTGAGCCTTCCGCCGCTCAGCGAATCGTCCTTGGCGAGCGGACCGATGATCAGCGGCTTGGTGGTGTCGATCGTGCTCTCGGTCTTGACGCCCGAGGCGATTTCCTCGATCGGCTGGACGGAGCCGTCCGGCTTGGTCATCCGGTCGATCTCCATGATGAAGTCGTGCACCGGTCCGTTCTTGAACTTCTTCAGCCACTCGACGTTGAGCGTGGTCGTGTTGGTCATGCCATCTCCCTAGCGGACTGATCCCCGGCGGACGGATCGGGTGCGTCCGGCGCTCACCCGGACGGGACGGTGAGCGGCCGGCCCGCGGCGACGTCCGCGGTCGTGGGGCGCCGTGACGCGGCGACCGCCCCACGAGCCGGCGAACCGTCAGCGACCGATTTTCACGTCGGACCATCGCAGGGCCAGGCTGCTGCCGGTGTAGCGGTAGTGCTCGGAGATTGCGGTGAGCAGCACGGAGTTCTCGGAGAGGAGCGTGCCCATCCGCCGGAAGGCTTCCCCCCAGGCCTGCTGCTTCTCGCGGTAGACATCGGCGTCGTCGCCGATCCAGGACTTCTTGAGCTCGTTGAGTTCCATCTCCAGCGATTCCAGGGTTTCGCCGATGGCCTTGGTCTGCGCGACCATGTCGTCGGCGGCGTTGTCCATGTGGGCGTAGTCCACGTGGATGATGCCGTCGGTGAAGTCCTCGTTCATCGTTCCTCTTTCCGGTGCGAGGGGGGTGGGCGGCCCTGGGGCGGGGGGGGTCGGGTCAGCCGGCGAGGGCGTCGAAGACGGCCGACGACTTCTGGCTCGCCTTTCCGACCCAATCGGTGGTGGTCTGCTGCGTCACCCCGTGCGCCCGCATGGTGTTGGTCAGTTCCTCCTGCACGTCTCCGAGGTTCTTGGCGATGATGGTGGCCTGCTCCTGCCACTGGTTGAGCAGGTTCTGGAACTGACCGCCGTCGCTGCCTCGGTATCCCGCCATCAGCCTCGCGCCAGTGCTCTCGACGTCCTTGCGGATCCTCTCGACACCCCTGAGCGCCATGCCGAGGGCGCTGATTCCGTTGACCGTCGCCTGACGCGACGAGTGCTGCATGGCCATGCCGGCCTCCCCATGCTGGAAATCGAATGCCGCGAACGTATGCCGAAACCGGGTTGCCCGCCGGCATTACCCGTCCGCGGTCGCATCGCAAGGATCGTAATTGTGCCTGCGGCCCACATCAAGCAAGCATCCCAGGCCGCACCATGCAGAATTTTGCTCGTATGCCCGGTCGTGAATGCCTTTTTATTGCTCACCTGAGCATTTCCTCGGACGTGCCGGCGGTTTCCCCTTACAGGAAAGGACCCGGCGTGACCGCGCGTTATGGACTGAATACCCACCGTCACATATAATTTTTTCCGTGCCCGTGGCGCAGGCCCGCGCACAGGGTCGGCCCCACGGGCTTTCCGGGCATGCGAGAAGCCCGTGCCGCCGCCGGGTGGGCGGCGGCACGGTTTCCGCGCCCGGCCCTCGCCTGCGGGCGGGCCCGACGACGTGCCCCCGTGTGCGGAGCGGGCACTCACCACAGGAACGACGCCGGGCGGAGACCGGTTCACGACGCGCGGAACTCCCCGGGATTCCGCGGTGAACCGTTCGGGTCCGGCGGAGACCGGCACAGGCACCGCACGGGTGGTGGAGCCGGACCGGGCCTCACCGCCGGCCCTGCCCTCCGGGCTCTCCGGCCCTTCCGGTCGTCGTCCCGTCCTGCCCCGCTCCTCCCGTACGGTGCCTCCAGGCCAGGGGGTGTTCCGGCCCGGGGTGACGGGTGAACCGGTCCGGACGTGGGGACGTTCCAGCCGTGGCAGCCGGAACCGATGCCGAAGGAGACATGGTGAACTGCGAGCAGACCAGGGAAGAGCTGGCCGTCCAGGCCCTGTTCGGGAACCGGCACGGCGGGCTGGACGCCGAGAGCTCCGAGCACCTCGTCCACTGCGCGGAGTGCTCGGCCGAACAACGGCGGCTCGCCGACGTGACCCTGGTGCTCTCGAGCGTCGGCCTGCTCGCGTTCGAAGGGCTTCCGGCAGCCGGCGCCCGGACCCCCGGGAGAACACCGGAGCCGCGCGAGACGGCCCCCGACGCCCGGGACTGTACCTGCCCGCAGACAGGGCACCCCTGGCGCGGCACGGCCGACCGGGTGCCGAGGGCCACGGACCGCCGCTAGTCCTGTCGCCGAACTCGCGCCGTCCACCCGGAGGGCGGGCCGCCCCGACGTGACCGGCGGGGGCACCCGGCCTGCTCCGCCGCTCCGAGCGCGACCGGAAGAACTCGTCCCCGTGCCGGGTGAACCGGTCACCGCGCGCCACCGTTGTCGGGAGTGCGGGCAGCGGGACCGGCTCGGTACATCCGGCGCCACCGGCGCATGACGCCTCGCCACCTGCCGGACCGCCCCGGCGCGCCCTCATGCGTGGCCTCCCGGCCGCGCGCGGCGGCCCGCGCCGCGCCGACCGGTCCAGGTTCCGGTCGTGCGGCCCGGCGGACGCGATGCCGCGGGCTCGGGTCCCGGCGTGGCCGCGCCGACCACAAAGCGCGCCCCGCCTCCGCCTCCCTCCCCGGTCGACGCCGCACCCTGGCGAAGCCGGCCCCCCGGACCACCGCCGGGCGTCCTGTCCGTCCGGCGGTCTCTCCCCGTACGACGTCCCTCCCCGCGTACGGGGAAAGGCCCCGGGTGCTCGCGTGCGATGCGCGGGAGCACCCGGGGCCCGGTCATCCGCCCGTTCCGTCGCCGGTGGCGGGCGGCGGCCCGCCACCGGGCCCGGGACGCGGGGTCAGCCGCGCCGCCAGGTCTGGTTGGCGGTGCCGGTGCAGGGCCACAGCTTGACCGGCGTGCCGTTGGCCTCCTTGCCCCACCACACGTCGGCGCACTTGTTGCCCGCCTTGAGCGACACCAGGTCCTCGGTCGCGTTGATCTTGAACTTCTGCCCGTCCGACCCGTCGCACCGCTGCAGCCGGATCGCCGTGCCGTTCTCCACCGACCCGCCGTCCAGCCCCATGCACAGGTCCTCGCCGATGCGCAGGGTGCGGTCGGTGTCGTGGAAGGCCCAGACCTGGGCGCCCTCCGAGGCTCCGCAGGGCTGGATGACCAGTTCCGCGCCGGCTCCGCGGGAACTCGCGGTGAGGCACTTGCCGGTGTCGGCGTTGACGATCCGGGCCGCGCCGTTGCTGACCGTTGCGAGGGCCTTCCGCTCGGTCTGCTGGGCCGGCTCCTTCGCCGTCTCCTCCTCCCCCTCCTGCTGCGAGGCGGCCTGCGGGCGGTTCGCGCCGTCGTCGGCGGGGCCGTCCGAAGACGCCGGACCGGAGTCCTGCCCTCCCGCCCCGGCTTTCGCGTCCTTCTCCTCCGTCTGCTCCTTCCCGTGTCTCCCGTCCTTCTCGCCGCCGTCCTTGCCCGGGCCGGCCGGCGTGTCGTCCTTCGGGCTCTCCGCGACGTAGACGTCCGGCGGCTGCTGCGCCTCCTGCCCGTCGCGCAGCTCCCGGGAATCGGCGGCCACGGTGGTGTGGTCCTTGGCCTGTTCGTCCCGGTCGTTGCCGGCCATGACCAGCAGCGGAACGGCGATCAGGATCACCCCGGCGATTCCGGCGGCGGCCAGCATGGGGGCCTTCGGCCGCCCCGGCGACCCGTCGCCGTCGCCGCTGCCCCTCCCGGCTCCGCCGGACCGGCGGACGCCGCCGAGCACGGCGGCCAGACCGGACAGGGCACCTCCGCTGCCGCCCGGTGACGCGGCGGGCGCCGGCGTGGCGGCAGCCGCCGCCTCCGGCCGTTCCCGGCGGTCCGTGTCCGGTGCCGCGGCCTCCTCCCGTGCCTCCGGCTCGTTCGCGGCCGGGGCCGCCGGAGCGGTGGAGGGGGTCTCCGCCCCCTCACGGCCGGCCTCGCCGGCCGTTCCGGTACCGCCGATGGTGGTGGTGCCGGTGGTGGCCGTGCCGCGGCGCGGGGCGGGCCGCAGGGCCTGCTCCGCGTCGTCGCCCACCGAGGGCAGCGCCACCGCGCGGCGGACCGGTGGCCCGCCGTCGGTGCCGGCCGGGCGGGCGGACGCGCCGCCACCCGACCTGTTCTGGCGTGACATCGCTCGTTCTCCTTCGGTCTCGCGGTTGTCTGCCACGTGGCGACCGCGCGCTCGCGCTGCCACGCGGCCGGTGCGGGGGTGTGCGCCGCCGCCGTGCTGTCCGGCCGGTACGGGTGGGTCCCGGGGGCCGCGCACGGCGGGACGTGTCATCCCGCGTGTCCCACCGGTCCGGTGCGACGGGCCGGCCGGCCCGGCCCGTCGCACCCGGGCAGGACACCGTCGAGGGCCTTCTCCAGCCGGTCCGGTGCCGAGCGGTCCAGGCCGCTCGGTTCCTCCTCCGCGCCGCCCCTCCGCCGGCCCGCGCGCGGCGCCCTCGTCACCGCTTCTCCGTTCCGCACCGCACCGTGGTGCCGGCCCGGCCGGCCGTCGCCGCGGCCGGGTCGAGATCCGGGCCGGTGGGGAGCATGGCCAGCAGGTGGGCGGGCAGCCGCCGCGCGTCGCCGGTGCCGTAGCCGAGGGCCCCGGTGGCCTCGGCGCCCGTCAGGCGGTACTTCACTCCGGTGTCGGTCACCAGGAAGGTGGTGTCGCCGAGCGGTCCGCCGCCCGCCCCGACCGCGCGGACCAGCGCGCCCGCGCCGGGCCGTACGGTGACGGCGTCCACGGGCCGGCAGGCCGGTGCGGCATCCCCGCCGGGCGGCTGCGCGGGCGTGCCCAGGGCCGTGACCGGCAACAGGGAGACGGCGGTGCGGGCGGCGGTGCCGGACGATTCGGTCTCGGCGCACACCGCCTGGCCGGCGGCCGTGCCGAGGATCTTCGGCGGGGCGGCGGGCAGTTCGGCGTCGTCGCCCGGCGTTCCGGACGGCCCGGCCTGGTGGCCGGTGAGCGCCTCGGCGCCGAGCCGCACGGCCTGCGGGGTGCTCCCGCCGTACGCCTCGGTACGGGTGCGGGGGTCGGCCAGGACCAGGGCGGTACGGGTGGCGGTGAGCGGCGTCAGGCCGTCCTCGGTCAGCAGGTGGTACTGGGACTCCGAGCCGGGGACGTCGACCCGGAAGACCTGCCCGACCCGGGTGGCGCGGCCCTCCAGCCGGGGCCCGGCCTCGCCCCGGCCGGGGATGTCCGGCGGAGCGAGGTCGGGGCCCTGCGGGAGGGCGTCGAGGAAGGCCGCGGAGACCGGGCGGGACGTCATGGCGCCGTAGCCGAGGGCGTCGAGCGCGCCCATACGGTGGTCCAGCCGCAGCCGGGTGCCCTGCCACAGCAGCCAGACCATGTCGTCGGGGCCGGTGACCAGGACCCCCTCCCGCGCGCTCAGGCCGCGCGCCCCGTCGATGCCGGCGGCCGGGCCGGCGCCGACGGCCAGAGTCGTCCGGGCGGTGGTGGTGTGCCTGGCGGTGTGGACGGTCGCGCACACCCGCCAGGGCCCGGTGTCCAGGTCGGCCGGGTCCGGCAGCGCGTCCGGGGCTCCGGGCAGACCGACCGGCGCCCCGTGCGGGGCGTGCCGCAGTGAGGAACTGCCGACGGAGACCGTCTTCATGTCCTTACCGGCGATCAGCCGGGCGGAGGCGTAGTTGCGCACGGGGCGCAGCCGTCCGTCGAGGTGGAGGTAGGAGGCGCCGGTGCCCTTGTCGACGACGAAGACACCGGGAGAGCGCCAGGAGTCGTTGCCGCCGGGCCGCAGCAGCCCGATGACGAACGCGCCGGCGCACACCAGGACCGCGATGACCACGCCGATCAGGGCGCCCCGGTTGGTACGGCCGTTCGGGCTCTCCACGTCGTCGGGTTCGGCCCGCAGCATGGCCGAGGTCAGCCGGCTCATCACGAACATGTGGGCCTGGACCTGGTCGCGTTTGTTCCGCATCCGGACGCCCCCTTCAGCCGTTGAGCCCGCGCAGCAGGCCGTACAGGCCCACCGCCCAGAGCATCAGCGGGATCAGACTGATCGCGGCGAGGGAGTGCAGCAGTTCGGCGGCCCGGCCCCAGTAGGGCACCAGCCGGCGGCCCGGCACCGTCCAGGAGGCGATCATCAGACCGGCGGCCAGGGCGAGCAGCACGGCGCACAGCAGCAGCCGGGTCTCGGTGGACGGCGTTCCGCGCACCGGGCCGTACAGCAGCAGCGCCGTCCCGAACGCCCCGGCGGCGGTGAGCGCCAGGCGCTGCCAGACGTTGCCCAGACCCCTGCTGTGCAGGAGCAGCAGCGCGGAGAGCGCCACGGCGGTCCAGATGCCCGGGGTGGTCGGGTGGGCGAGCAGTCCGACCAGACAGGGCAGGCAGACCAGGCCGATCGCCCCGTAGAAGGCGGTCATCCAGCCGTCGGCCTGCACCGAGCGGTCACGGACCGCCCCGGTCGGGTACGGGTCGATGCCCTCCTGGAGCTGCCGGGCGTTGGTGGGCAGCGGGGGCATCCGCATCCCGGCGAGCCGGAAGGACAGCGAGGGCACGAACCCGCCGAAGAGCACCACGGTCACCGACACCACGCTGGACGCCTCTTTGACGGTCAGCCCGCACAGCAGCAGCACCGCGCCGAGCGCCCCGGCCACCGCGATCACGGCGACGCCGAGGAAGAGCGCCGGGTACGTCCCGACCGCCGTGAGCGCGAGCACCGCCGCACCGGCGCCGGCGGCACAGGCCGCCAGCGGGGCACTGCCGTCGGCCGCCGCGCCGCCCGGCAGCAGCCAGCCGGCCAGCGTGAAGTACCCGGCCGCGGCCAGGCCCAGCACCGAGCCGGCCGCGGTGTCACCGACCGCGCGGGAGGCCGACCCGGCGCCGGCGATGAGCAGCAGACCGGTGACGGCGGCGGCCACCGCCCGCAGCCAGCCGGCCGGGCCGGGCTGGGCCAGCACGATCAGGCCGAGGGCGAGGGGGGCGGCGCCCAGGCCGTACAGCAGCCGACGGCCGGCGTCCGGGCTCCAGCCGTACGGCCGGTCCTGCAACGTGGTGGAGATGCCGTCCACCAGGTCGTCGAGGTGCACCTCGGGCAGTGCGTCGGCGCGCGGCCGCAGGTACAGCGTCTCGCCGTCGCGCAGGCCGAGCACGGCCAGGGTGCTCTCCGGGTCGAGGGGCGGACCGCCGAGACGCTGGAGTGTCCAGCCCTCGTGTTCGGCGCCGGCCTCCCCCAGTTCCTCACCGCCGTAACCGACGAGCGTGGGCAGCAGGTCGGCGACCGGCACGTCGACGGGCACGGCGAGGTCGACGGTCCGGGCGGGGGCACGTACGGTCAGCCGGCACAGGGCGGCCGACGTGGTGTCAGTCATGGGTCGTTCGCGCTTCCTGGCAGACCGCTCGCTCGCGGTGCGGGGAATGTCGGTGCGGGGAATGTCGGTGCGGGAATTCCGGTGCGGTACCGGCCGTCCGCCGACGGGCCGCGGCGTCGCCGCGCGGCCCCGATTTCTACGGCCGTTCGAGCCTATCGGCAACGATCGGAGGGAGGAAATGGCAGCCGAGAAGACCGCCGGCGTCCCCCGTATTCGTTTTCGGACGGGTTTACCAGTGCGTTCTTCGCCCGATTTTACAGACACCATCGGATTCACCGCCCCGATGGCCCGGTTCTCCCTCCCGGACGATGTCCCTCGCGGCCCCCATTTCCTGGCACTTTCGGGCCAGGAATGTGTCTCTTTCGTTCCGTGCGTCTGTCCTCCCGTTCCACTGCGGGCTTTCATGGCATTCCGCGGCGGGTGACCGGCTGCGGCAGGATCGGGAAGCACCGAGAGAGCACAGCCGCACGGCGGACCGCTCGATCACCGTCGTCAAGGAGGCCACGCGTTGAGCGTCATCCCGTTCCGCAGGCCCGCGCGCCGCCGCGGCCCGGACATGCCCTCGGGGGAGATGACCCTCCAGGAACCGCCCGGTCTGCCCGAAGAGCAGCCGGACACCTCCTCGGTGTGGACGTATCTGCCCATGGCGCTGATGTCGGTGTCGATGATGCTGATGTACATGCGCGGCGGCACCAGCCAGTCCGGTTCCAACGGCTTCCTGTACATCGCGCTCGGCATGATGGTGCTCGGCGCCGTGGTGATGATCGTCGGCCAGACCATGCGGCGGGCCGCCGAACGCAAGCAGATGCTGAAGGGGGAACGCCGCGACTATCTGCGGTATCTGTCGCAGACCCGGCGCAAGGTCCGCTCCACCATCGCCCAGCAGCAGCGGGCGCTGTCCTGGCGGCACCCGCACCCGGACGCGCTGGCCTGCCTGGTGTCCAGCACCCGGCTGTGGGAACGCCGCGCCACCGACGAGGACTTCGCCGAGGTGCGGGCCGGGGTGGGGCAGCAGAGCATGGCGGTCAAACTGCTCGCGCCCTCCGGCACGCCGGTGGAGGACATGGAACCCCTCACCGCGCACGCGCTGCGCAGCTTCATCCGCGCCTACTCCACCGTCCCCGACCAGCCCATCGCCGTCTATCTGCGGGCCTGGTCCAAAGTGCTGCTGCGCGGCGACGACGAGGCGGCGCGCGGCCTGGTGCGGGCACTGCTCGCCCAGCTCGCGCTGTTCCACGCCCCCGAGGACCTGTGGATCGCGCTGTGCGTCTGCGACGAGCGGCGGACGGAGTGGGAATGGGTCAAGTGGCTGCCGCACAGCCTGCACCCGCACGAGAGCGACGGGGCCGGCCCGGCCCGGCTGATCGCCTCGGCCTTCGGTGAGCTGGAGAACCTGCTGGGCGGGGAGTTCCAGGACCGGCCCGCGGCCGACCCGGAGGCGACCGTGGGACGGGAGGAGCCGTTCACCGTCGTCGTGGTGGACGGCTGCCCGGTACCGACCGGACACCGTTTCGACGGGCCGGGCTTCCGCAACGCCGTGGTGATCGACCTGGGCGGCTCGCTGACCTGGCGGCCCGGACGCACCACACTGCGGCTGGAGGTGACGACGGACGAACTGGCCCTGGTGCGCACCGACCGGGACCGCCGGGAGCAGACCACGCCGTTGGGCGCCCCCGACCGGCTGGGCCCGGCCGGGGCACTGGCGCTGGCCCGGCTGCTGGCGCCGTACCGGATGAACACCGGTGTGATGGACGCCTCGCAGCCGTTCGCCGAGGTGGAGCTGACCAGCCTGCTGGGCATCCCCGACCTGGAGCGGTACGAGCCGGCCGAGGTGTGGGCCCGGTTCGGCGGCAGTGCCCGGCTGCGGGTGCCGATCGCGGTCAGCGCGGAGGGCCGGCCGGTGGAGCTGGACATCAAGGAGTCCGCGCAGGGGGGCACCGGCCCGCACGGCATGCTGATCGGCGCCACCGGCTCCGGCAAGAGCGAGCTGCTGCGCACCCTGGTGCTGGCGCTGGCCATGACCAACTCCTCCGAGACGCTCAACTTCGTGCTGGTGGACTTCAAGGGCGGCGCCACCTTCCTCGGCCTCGACGAACTCCCGCACACCTCCGCGGTGATCACCAACCTCGCCGACGAGGTGGCGCTGGTCTCCCGGATGCAGGACGCCCTGCACGGCGAGCTGATCCGCCGCCAGGAGCTGCTGCGGGCGGCGGGCAACTACACCTCGGCGCTGGAGTACGAGAAGGCCCGGGCGGCCGGCACCCCGCTGCAGCCGCTGCCCAGCCTGTTCGTGGTCGTCGACGAGTTCAGCGAACTGCTGGCCTCCCACCGGGAGTTCATGGATCTGTTCGTGATGATCGGCCGGCTCGGCCGCAGCCTCGGGGTGCATCTGCTGCTCGCCTCGCAGCGGCTCGACGAGGGCCGTATCCACCAGCTCGAGGGCCATCTGTCGTACCGGATCGGCCTGCGGACGTTCTCCGCGATGGAGAGCCGGGGCGTGCTCGGCGTCCCGGACGCCTACGAGCTGCCTCCGGAGCCGGGCAGCGGCTACCTCAAGAGCGGTGTGGAGGCGCTGACCCGGTTCCGCGCGGCGTATGTCTCCGGCCCCCACCGGCGGCGCCGGAGCCCGGTCGCGCAGGCCCGGGTGGCGAGCCAGGTGGTGCCCTGGTCGTCGGGGTGGGTGGTGCCGCGCTCCCCGGCGGAGGAGGGCGGCGCCCCCGAGCCCGAGACGCCCGGGACGCCCGGGACGCCCGGGACGGACGAGGAGGAGACCGGACAGACCCTGCTGTCGGTGGCGCTCGACCGGCTGCGCGACTCCGGCCCTCCGGCCCACCAGGTGTGGCTGCCGCCGCTGGACGTGCCGCCGACCCTGGACCAGGTGCTGCCGCCGCTGGCCCCGGACCCGGTGTACGGCCTGACCACCGTCGGCTGGGCCGGGCGTGGCCGGCTGACCGTGCCGGTGGGCATCGTGGACCGGCCCTTCGACCAGCTCCGCGACCTGCTGACGGTGGACCTGTCGGGCGCCGGCGGTCACGTCGCGATCGCCGGCGGCCCGCAGAGCGGCAAGAGCACCCTGGTACGCGCCCTGATCACCGCGCTGGCCCTCACTCACACCCCCTTCGAAGTGCAGTTCTACTGCCTGGACTTCGGTGGCGGCTCACTGGCCGGTATCGCCGGGCTCCCCCACGTCGGCGGTGTCGCGGCCCGGATGGACGCCGAACGGGTGGCCCGTACCATCGCCGAGGTCAGCGGCGTGCTGGCCAAGCGGGAACAGTTCTTCCTGACGCACGGCGTCGACTCGATGGCCACCTACCGCCGGCGGCGCGCGGCCGGGGAGTTCGCCGACGAACCGCACGGCGACGTGTTCCTGGTCGTCGACGGCTGGCAGACCGTGCGGCAGGACTTCGACCAGCACATCACCACCTTCAACGCGCTGGCCGCCCGGGGCCTGAACTACGGCGTGCACCTGATCGTCACCACCGCCCGCTGGATCGAGCTGTCGGCGGCGGTCCGCGACCAGGCCGGCACCCGGCTGGAGCTGCGGATGGGCGATGCGATGGACTCGCAGATCGACTCGCGCAAGTCGGCCGCGCTGCCCCGGATCCCCGGCCGGGGCCTGACCGCCGAGAAGCTGCACTACCAGGCCGCGCTCCCGCGCATCGACAACGTCGAGGACGCCGAGGATCTCGCCGAGGGCGTGGAGGGGCTGGTCGCGGGGGTCGCCGAGAGCTGGACCGGGCCGGTCGCGCCGCCGGTGCGGATGCTGCCGGTCACCCTTCCCGTGGCCGAGCTGCCCGAGCCGGAGCTGGGCGAGTACAACCTTCGTATCCCGCTGGGCGTGGAGGAGAACGAACTCGCTCCGGTCTGGCACGACTTCACCGAGAACCCGCACCTGATCGTGGTGGGCGACACCGAGTCCGGCAAGACCAACCTGCTGCGGCTGATCGCCCAGGGCATCACCGCCCGCTTCACCCCGGACCAGGCCCGCATCATGACCGTCGACTACCGGCGCGAACTGGTCGAGGCGGTGCCGGAGGAGTACCGGCTCGGGCACGCCGTCTCCATGGACGGTCTCAACGAGTTCGTGGAGGGCGCGGCCCGGGCGATCAGTCAGCGGGTGCCCGACGGGGACGTCGTACCGTCCCGGATGCGCCACTGCGACTGGTGGTCCGGGCCCCGGCTGTTCGTCCTGGTCGACGACTACGACATGCTCGGCTCCGGCCCGATGACCCAGCCGTTCTCCCCGCTCTACGACCACTTCGCGCTCGGTCACGAGGTCGGGCTGCACATGATCGTGGCGCGCGCCGCCGCCGGCGCCGGGCGTGGGGTCAACGAGTCGATGCTGCGCCGGCTCCAGGAGGTCAACACCCCGGTGCTGCTGATGTCCTGCCCGCCCAGCGAGGGCTACCTCTTCGACAACATCAAGGGCCGCCCGCTCGTCCCGGGCCGGGCACTGCGCATCGCCCGCCGCAAGGCGGTGCAGATCCAGACGGCGCTCCTGGACGACGGGGACACCGCGTGAACACGCGCGCCCGGCCCAGCGGCGGGCAGGCCGTATGCGCGCACCGCTTCCGGGCCCCGGCACGACCGCTCGGAAGGCTTCCTCGATGAGCACCCGTGTCGTGGGCGCGACGCGGCGTACGCCCGGTGTCCCGGAGCCTGCGGTCGAAGCCCCGCCCGCTTCACCCCGCCCGGCGTCAGCCGACGCCGGGCGGGGTCCAGCGGCGGGAACGGCCGCGTGGTACCACCACGGCCGCCGCGCCGAACAGCACGATGACCGCCAGGCACACCCCGGAGACCGCCAGCGCGGTGTTCCGGGGGCCGGTGTCGGCGGGCTCGGGTACCCGGGCGGGCGGCGCGGCGGTGACCCGGTCCGGGCGGGTGCCGGTGTCCAGGGAGAGCGCGGCGTAGGGGTCGAGCCGGGGCACGTCGGCCGGGTAGGCGGTGCGCAGCAGCCGTCCGGCGACTTGAGCCGGGCTCAGACCGGGGTGGAGTTCACGGACCAGCGCGGCGGCGCCGGCGGCGCATGCGGCGGCCAGCGAGGAACCCGAGGCGATGTAGTGACCCTTGCCGCCCGGCCCGGAGCCGACCATGGCGTCGCCGGGCGCGGCCAGGTCGGGGCGGTGGGCGGGCGGGGCGCCGGAGGGCCGGGTCCCGGACGGCCCGAAGTCCACCACCGACAGCGCACCGGGGGCGGCGGCCGGCCAGTACGGGCCGTCGGGCGGCTGGGTGTCCCGGGCATCGCCGTCCTGCTCGGGCAGCGCGTCCGGGGCGGCCGGGGCGACGACCAGGGCGCCCTTGCCGGTGGCGTGGGCGACCGCGCCGGTCAGCTCGGTGCGGCCGGTGGTCAGGGCGGCGCCGGTGTAGATGACGTCGGCGCCCCGGTCGGCGGCCTGGCGGATGCCGGCGGCGACCAGCGCGGCGGAGTACACGCCCCGGGCGTCGGTGCCGGGCAGCGCCAGGATCTCGGCGCCGGGCGCCACCCCGGCCATGCCGCTGTCCCTCCGGGGCGCGGCGGCGATCAGGCTCGCGGCGAAACTCCCGTGGCCCAGGCAGTCCTCGGCGGCGCCGGTGACCCGGCCGGACAACCCCGCGGTGTCCGGTGCGATCCCGGAGTCGACCACCGCGACGGTCACCCCGGCGCCCCGGGTGAGCCGCTGGGCGCGGGTCAGCCCGAGCGCCGGGGCGGCCCAGGTGCCGCCGGCGGCGGTCTGCCCGGACGGGGCGGTGCACGGCCTGCCGTCGCCGAGCCGGACCGGCAGCGGGGGCAGCACGGTGACGTCCTGTCCGGCGGCCGGGGCCGGCGAGGGCGCCGCGGCGGCTGGGGCGGCGGGCGCCGGCGCGAGCGCGGCGGTGGCCGCGAGGACGGTCAGCAGGCGCCTCGTGGAGCTTCGCATGGCGTGCATGATAGGCACCCGGCGGTCCGCCGCCGGGCGGGCAACGTCCCAGCCGGCAGGCGGTGTTCACGGCCGGCCCGCAGGGGCGTGCCCCGCCGCCCCGGCAGTGATGTCCCTTACGGGACACGACACGTCCCGCGAGGGACGATCGGTGTCCCTCACGGGCCGGATCGCGGTCCGTACCCGTCGGCCGGGCGCACGGCAGCGTTCCGGTCATGCGGGTTGTTCGTGCAGTGGTGTCCGCGTCCCGGTACCGGGTGGCGGCGATGACGACCAGGAGGTTCGAGGCGCGTGTCACGGCAGTTGCTCACGGTCTCTCCCGACCGGCCGGGTGACGCCCGGACCATCGGCGATGCGCTCGCCCGTGCGCGCACCGGCGCGGTGATCCGGGTGGCGCCCGGACGCTATCCGGAGAACCTGGTGATCAGGACGCGGGTGACCATCATCGGCGAGGGCGATCCCGGCCAGGTGGAGATCTGTCCGCGCGCGGGCGGTGCGGTCGGTCTGCTGGCCGACGCGGTCCTCCTGACCAACCTCGCCCTGCGCGGACACGACAAGGACACCGCGGTGGTGGACGTCCCGTCCGGGCAGGTCGCGCTGGACGGCTGCACGGTCACCGGTTCGGGCTGGACGGCCGTACTGGTGCGCGGCACCGGCTCCCTGGCGGCGCGCGGCTGCCGGGTGAGCAACCCGGGGGGCGCCGGCCTCGTCGACACCTCCGAGGCCGGCAGTGTCGTCGAGGACACCGTGTTCGAGAACTTCGGCACCTCCGCGGTGGTCATCGGCGAGAGTGGCCGGCCGACCGTGCGCAACTGCCGGATCCGCGGCGCCCGGGGCAACGGCGTACTGGCCAACGGCGAGGCGCAGGGCACCGTCGAGGACTGCGACGTCTCCGGCTGCGACAAGCCCGCCATCGCGCTGGAGGGGCACAGCTCGACCCGGGTGCTGCGCACCACCGTGCACGACACGGCCGTCGGGCTGCTGGTCACCAGCGTCTCCCGCCCGGAGATCGACGACTGCCGGTTCGAGGCGATCGGCGAGAACGCCGTCGTCATCACCGGCGGCGCCGACCCGTATCTGCGGCGCTGTACCACCCGCCGCACCAAGGGCAGCGGGCTGCTGGTCATCGACCGCTCCCGGGGCGTGCTGGAGGAGTGCTCCTTCGAGGACGCGGGCGAGCCGGCCATCCGGATCACCGAGTACAGCGCTCCGCTGCTGCGCGGCACGACGGTGCGCGACTGCGCGTACGAGGGCGGGGCGGTGTCGGTCGGCGACGGCGCCACCGCCGAGTTCGACCGGCTGAGCGTCACCGGCGCGGCCGGGGTGGGGGTGGCCATCGCCTCGGCGGCCGACCCGCTGCTGCTGCGCGCCACGGTCACCGGCTCCGGCGGGCACGGCGTGGAGATCACCGACGGCGGGCGCGGCCGGCTGGAGCACTGCGAGATCGACGCGGCCGGCGGCGCGGCCCTGCACCTCGGCGACGGTGCCGATCCCCGGGTGAGCGACACCGTGCTGCGGTCCGCCGCCCGCTCCGGGGTGATGTTCGGCGAGGGCGCCCTGGGAGTTCTGCGGGACTGCGAGATCACCGGCAGCGGGGACTCGGGGGTCTCCGTGCGCGAGCGTGCCGAGGCCCGGCTGGAGCATCTGCGGATCGACGGCTCCGGCCTCCACGGCGTACACCTGATGGACGGTGCCCGGGCCGGACTGACCGGCTGCGCGATCACCGGCAGCACCGGTGACGGCGTCCGGGTGGACACCGACCGGGAGGTCACCCTGACCTCCTGCTCGGTACGCGACAACCAGGGCGCCGGGCTGCGGCAGAGCCGCTTCGGCGACCGGCTGACGGTGGAGGGCCTCGCCGGCGCGGACAACGGCGCCCCGGACGCCTGGGGCGAGAACGCCGAGACCGGGCCGGCCGGGAAGCCCGGCGCGGGCGGCAGCGGCGGCACCGGGCCGGCCGGACCGCTGGAGGAGCTGGAGTCCCTCGTCGGCCTGGAGAACGTCAAGCACCAGGTGCACACCCTGGTCAACCTCAACCAGCTCGCCGAGCGCCGCCGCCGGCTGGGCATGCCGGTACCGTCGATGAGCCGGCACCTGGTCTTCGCCGGCCCCCCGGGCACCGGCAAGACCACCGTCGCGCGGCTGTACGGCGCGATCCTCGCCGACCTCGGGGTGCTCAGGAGCGGACACCTGGTGGAGGTGGCGCGTGCCGACCTGGTCGCGCAGGTCATCGGCGGTACGGCCATCAAGACCACCGAGGCGTTCAACAGCGCCCTGGGCGGGGTGCTGTTCGTCGACGAGGCCTACACGCTCACCCCGGAGGGCGGCGCCTCCAACGACTTCGGCCGCGAGGCCGTCGACACCCTGCTGAAGCTGATGGAGGACCACCGCGACGACGTGGTGGTCATCGTCGCCGGCTACTCGCAGCAGATGGAGTCGTTCCTCACCGCCAACCCGGGCCTGGCCTCCCGGTTCACCCGCACCATCGAGTTCGCCAACTACTCGGTGGGGGACCTGGTCACCATCACCGAGGACATGTGCGTCCGGCACCGCTACGAGCTGGGTGAGGGCACCCGTGAGGCGCTGGCCGCGCACTTCGACGGCATGACGAGGGACGCCACCTTCGGCAACGGGCGTGCGGCCCGGGGGGTGTTCGAGGAGATGATCGACCGGCAGTCGTTCCGGCTGGCCGGGATGACGGAGATCGGTGAGAAGGATCTGACGCTGCTGCTGCCGCAGGACGTCGGGGACGCGGCGGCCTCCTCCGGTGCGGCCGAGAACGGCGAGGGCGAGCCGAGCCCGCTGGAACGGCTGGACGCCATGGTGGGCCTGGGCGCGGTCAAGCACGAGGTCAACGACCTGGTCAGCCTGCTGTCCAACGCCCGGCAGCGGGCCGCGGCCGGGCTGCCCGCGCCGCGCATCAGCCACCACCTGGTCTTCACCGGGCCTCCCGGCACCGGCAAGACCACCGTGGCCCGGCTGTACGCCGAGCTGCTGCACTCCCTCGGCGTGCTGCCCGCCTCCCGCCTGGTGGAGGTCGCCCGGGCGGATCTGGTGGGCCAGTACGTCGGGCACACCGCACAGCTCACCAAGGAGGTCTTCACCAGCGCGCTGGGCGGGGTGCTGTTCATCGACGAGGCGTACACCCTCACCCCCGAGGGCGCCTCCGGCAACGACTTCGGCCGTGAGGCCGTCGACACCCTGCTGAAGCTGATGGAGGACCACCGCGAGGAGGTGGTGGTCATCGTCGCCGGCTACACCGAGGAGATGGAGCGGTTCCTCGCCTCCAACCCGGGGCTCGCCTCCCGCTTCTCCCGGACCGTGGAGTTCGAGGACTACAGCACCGGCGAACTGGTCACCATCGTCGAACGGCACGCGGCCGCCTCCGGCTACGAGTGCCACCCCGACGCCCTCGCCGCGCTGTACGCCCATGTGGACGCCCTGCCCCGTGACCGGTCGTTCGGCAACGCCCGGCTCGCCCGGAAGCTGCTGGAGAACATGGTCACCCGGCAGGCGCGGCGGCTGGCCGGCCTGGAACTGCCCAGCGTCAGCGACCTGCGCACCCTGCTGCCGGAAGACCTGCCCCAGGCGGTGTCCGCGGCCGGCGGCCGGACGGAACGGAGCCGGGCCGCACTCTGACCCGTGGCCCGCACCGTGGAGCGGGCCGGGCCGTGGAGCGCCCCGTGCCGTGACGCGGGCCGCGCGGACACTCGCCCGCGCGGCCGGGGCAGCGGGTCACGCGGGCGAGCGTCCGCGGCACCCCGCTCATCGGCCGGGCAGGTGCGGTGCTCAGGTGCGGCCGGAGCGGCCCGGACGGTCTCCGGCGGGGGCTCGGGGATCCCGTCCGGCGGTGTCACCTGTACCCAGCCGTCCTCCGCCGGCGGCTCGGTCTCCGCTTCCGCGGGCACCGCGGTCCGTCCGTCGCCTCCGGCTCGCTCATGGGGCCGCCGGCTCGCTCATGGGGCCGCCCCTTTCCCGGGTGTCCGTCCGACCGGCCGGGCCGGGCCGTGCGCGACCCGCGTGCCGCGGAGAGGCGGCGGGTGTTCCCCGGTCCGTTCGGCCGGCCTCACGCCTGTCCCTCCGCGGGAGCACGGCCACCAGAGGTCCGGTTCACCACCGGCCGTCACACCCGGGGGACCATGGACACGGTGACGCGGTATCCACTCCCCTGCCGGGTCAGGAGGACGGTGACGCCGGACGTCCCGTCCCCGAGCGACCGTCCTTCCCCCTCCCCCACGTCCGTCACCAGCAGGAAGCGGATGCCCAGCACGCGCCCCACCGTCTCCGCCGCGACCGCTGCGGCTTCGTCCGGGCCGTCGCCGGAGCCCAGGCTCCACGCCCGCAGCCACTGCGGTGGCGTCAGCCCGGCCCCGGAGGCCGGGAGCCCGCTGTTCAGCACGGCCTGGAAGTACCGTCCGTCGGTCGCGGGCACGCCCAGCGCCAGCAGGTCGCCGGGCGACAGCAGCCGATCGGGCGCCGGCTCCCCGGCCGCACGCAGATCGGCCTCCGTCACCCGTTCCGCGGCCCAGTCGTACAACGTCTCCGGATCCGCCGCGTGTTCGGCGGTGAGGAACAGCGGCACCCGCTGGTCCGGGCCGCGCGGCGGGATGTGCGGTACGGCCAGCCGCAGTCCTTCCGCCACGGCGTGACCAAGGCCCGGACGGTCCACGGTGACGGTCTCCGGTTCCTCCGCGGCGGGCGGCGCTCCCCGGCGCCCGGTCAGCGGTGACCTTCCGCGCCGCGCGTCGCCGGTGTCGTCGCGCGGGCGTGCCGCCAGGTATTCGCCGCCGCGTTCGTACAGCACGACGAGGGGATGGTCCCGGTCCGTGGCCGTGTGGGTGGTGAACGTCCCGTTCTCGCGCACCAGGAGGACACGCAGGCCGTGGGCGCGGGCCGCGAGACCGGCGGCGAGGCCGGCGGTGGACGGGTCCCAGCGCGTCGCGGTGCGCAGCGACTCCCGCAGGGCGCCGTCGTCCTCGGTTCGCGGGAGGGTGCCGTCGGCCCGCAGTGGCTGGGCGACGATGGCGTCGCGCAGCCGTCCGGGTTCCGGGGGCCGCGCCGTCCCGGCCGTGCCGCGCAGCGCCTCGGCCAGTGCGGCGTAGAAGCGGTTGCCGTCTCCTTCGCCCTCCACCAGGTCGTAGACCCGTCCGTCCGGTCCGGTCAGGGTCCGGGCGTCCTTCGCGGCGTCGAAGCGTGCCTCGGCCGGCACGCCGTCCGGTGCCTCCCACGGCAGGGCGACGTGGGCGGGACGGGGCGGCGGGGCCGTCCGTACCGGCCGTGAGGTGTCCTCGGCACGGAGCCGGCCGGTCCCCGGGGCCGGGCTCCGGGTGCCTGACGGCCCGTCGGCCCGGACGGCGAGCCGGTAGTGACGGCCGTCCAGACGGAGGACGAGGGCGAGGTCCGGACCGTTCCCGGGTACGCCGGTGGCGTCGGGCCCGAAGGTCTGGAAGCGGCCGTCGCCGCGGACCACGGTGACCGGCACCCCGAAGGTCCGGGCGGCCAGTACCGGCAGCAGGTCGGCCGCGCCGTGGTCCCATCCGGTGTCACGGTCGGCGTCGCCGGACCGCAGCAACTGGGTCCGGGCCAGGGCCAGTCGCCGGCCGGCGGTGAGCGGCGTGGAGTGCGGTACGACGCCCAGCGCCTCGAACTCGCGGGCCGGGGGCGTGTCCGTCTCCAGGTCGATGCCGGCGGCGGCGAGTTCTTCGCCGCTGAAGGTGTCCGTCTCGTCCGGTGCGAGCGCGTCGAGCAGGTCGGCGTTGTCCGGGGCGCCGAGCCGGTCGGCGAGCAGCGCCCGCAGCTCACGTGCGGCGTCGGCCGGGTCGATGCCGTGGGCGGCCAGGGCTGCGGGTGCGGTCCGGCGCAGGCCCTCGGCCAGGGCGTGGTGGAAGGAGTCGCCGTCGCGGGGCACGTCGACGAGCGTGTACGTGGTGCCGTCCGGCGCGGTCAGGACGGTGGTGCCGTCGGCGGCCGGGCCGCTGGTGTAGGCGGGGTGTACGGCGGGCGCCGCCTCCGGGGCCGTCCCGGGGCGCCGGAAGACCACGGCGTCCGGTTCGGGCAGGCCGCCGAGGCGGGCCCGGCCCTCCTCGGTCGCGTGGAGCCGGTGCCAGCGGGTGAGCCGGTCGGCGCCGGCACGCACCCGGTGCACCTCGTCGGCGAGGTCCTCCGCCGCCCGCTTCAGGGTGTCCAGCTCCGCCCGGGCCGCGTCCAGCACGGCCCGGGCGGCGTCCACGTCCGCCCGGGCGGAGGCCGGTTCGGTACGCGTGCCGTCCGCGTCCGCCCGGCCGACGACCGGCTCCGCACGGGCGGTCTCCCGTTCCTCCCCCGCCGTCCCGAGGGCGGCGTCGAAACGGTGCTGCGCACGCGTCAGGTCGTCCTGGAGCCGGGTTCCGTACCCGCGGCGCTTCTCCCAGTACTTCTCGTCCGCCTTCTTCCAGGCCGCGTTGGCCTCCTTGACCGCGTCCCAGGCCTTCGCGACCGCCTCGGGGAACGTGGTGTCGTCGATCAGGCCCAGCTCGCGCGCGGTCACCTCGCGGGCCCAGACGATGACGTGCCCGTCCGTCTCGTACGACTGCTCGCCCCCGTGGGGGATACGGAACAGCCGGCGTACGGCGGGGTTGTCCTTGATGTGGCGGTGCACCCGTGCCGTGCTGCGCCAGGTGACGGGGACGGCGAACACGAAGTGCCGTCCGGGCAGCACCCGCATGCCTCCGTCGTCGCCGATGCCCACCGTCACCGCCGTCTGGTTGTGCGACCCGGTGGTGCCGTCGGCCTGCCCGGCTCCCGGCGCGCCGGGGACCAGGACGGCGTTCTCGCCCACCGGCATGATCGCCAGGTGTGTCAGGCCGGGGCTGTGGGTGTCCGCGTCGGAGTCCAGGGTGCCGTGCTCCCCGACGCCGACGCCGACGGCCAGCTGGTGGGCCCCGTCGACCACGGTGAGCAGCCGGGCTCCGCTCAGATCCGGCCTGGCGCGCAGCACGACGCGGGCGTCGGCGCCGCCGAACACGTTGTCCTGGCTGAGTCCGGGCAGTTCGTAGCCGTCCGGGCCGAGCGCGTGGGGGAAGAAGCCGGACAGCATGGTGGGGGTCGCGGCGTCCTCCAGGGCGTTGGCCGTCCGGGTGGCGACACGTGTCAGACCGGTGTCCTGGGCCCGCTCCAGCAGCCGGTCCAGTGGCTCGCCGGCGGGCAGTTCGACGCCGTACGCCCCCGCCACGGACAGGACGGTCGCCGCGTGCACCTGGTCCGCTCCGACGACACCGCGGATCAGGAGGCTCTCGGGGAGCGTGAACGGTTCGATCCGGCCGTCGGGGTGCCGGACGGACCGCCATCCTTCCGGCACGGCCGGGGCGACAGGCCGCGGCGGGGTGGGGTCCGGCAGCGTGACCGGGGCCAGGGGGTCGTCGTCCCGGGTGCCGTCGGACGGTTCCGGGACCAGCAGAGCGAGCGGGATCTGCTCGCGCAGTTCGCCGACGTCCGTCCGTGTCGCGACCCTCCGCAGACCGCGCAGTTCGTCGAGGGCGGAGGTGATCCGCCCGGCCTGGGCCGGCCCGTGCGGGGGCGCGCCGTGTGTGTCCAGTTCGATGCGGAGTTCGTAGCGGGTGCCGTGCTCGGCGTGCGGGCCGCTCAGTTCCAGTTCGCGGGCCAGGTAGGTGGTGACGGGTTCGATCCGCCCGGTGGTCCGGCGGGCCGAGCCCATGCCCGAATAGTGCGGCCCGGTGAGCGGTACGAGGTCGTTCACCTCGCCCAGCTGGGTGGTGCCCACGCCGAAGTCGGCGCCCGCGGTGCGGGTGGCCACCGCCACCACGGACTCCACCCTGCCCAGTTCGTCCTTGAGCGACATGCCGTGCCCTGCCCCGTGGTACCTGCGTTCCACGGGGACCAGGGCCACCCGTACGCGCACCTGCCGCCCGCCGATCCGGAAGCGGGCCGTACCCCACCGTCCCGTGCGGGCGGTGACGCCGGTACCGCCGCCGGCGAGTTCCCCGCTCATCGTCCGGGTGATCCGGGAGGAGACCATGCGCAGCACGGTGTCGTGGCCACTGGCGTCGAGGTCGGACGTCTTACGCAGTTCGGCGAGGAACTCCGCGAACGCCCGCGCGCCGTTGAGGGTGCCGACCGGATGGCCTCGGACGAGGCTGTGGGCCAGCCACGGCGCGGGGGACCAGCCGCTCCGGTCGTAGCGCGGGGCGTGGCCGAACCCGTCGGCGAGCACGCCGAGTTCGACGGCGCTGGATTCCGTCAGGTGGCCGAGCCAGCCGCCGGGCACCCGCAGCCGCCGCCCGGACGCGCCGGCCAGCGCCCGGGGCACGGCCCGCCGCCCGGCGAACGACAGGGTGCCCAGCGCGCTGGAGACGGCGGCGACCTCGTGCTCGGCGTCCGCGGTCACCGGGACCAGGTGGCCGCTGTACTTGCGGACGACCTTGTGCTCGGTCCGCACGACCCGGGCGGCCTGGTCGGACCGCGCGTACGCCCACGGGTTGGCCACCAGGGCATAGGTGGACAGCACTCCGGAGCCCGGTTCGTAGCTCGTCGCCCCGGAGCCGGACGCGCCCAGGGCGAACGTCCGGCTCCGCCCGGTGGCCCCGGTGACGTGGTTGCCGTGGACGAGGGCGTCCTCGGTGGTCATCGGGACGGGGGTGGTGAGCGACCGGGCGTTGTGGAGGGTGAGGCGGTGGCCGAGCTGGACCTCGCGGTTGGTGTAGGGGCCGGTGGCCCACAGTCCGGTGGTCCGCCGGCCGAGCGGGTCGCCGCTCTGGTCGGCGGTGGCGGTGAGGGCCAGTGCCTGCAGGGAGCGGGTCGCCGCGTCGTGCACGGGCGTGCCGTCCTGGGTGGCGTGCCAGGAACCGCCGGACGCCTCGGTCAGTACCTCCTCGGTCACGGTGGCCAGTTCGTGCGGGGTGCGCAGTTTCAGCGTGCTGACCGGGTGGCCGTCGAAGAGCCGGGCCGGGGCGCCGGCGGCCTCCTCGAGGGCTTCGGGGGTGGCGAGGGCCAGCGCACGGGCCCGCTCGGGGTCCATCGGCGCCACGGTGGTCCGCGCGTCGGCGGCCCGGTAGGGGTTGTCCACGCCGGGAGCGTGCGGGTCGGTCTCCGGTATGTGCTCGTCCCCGACGCTGAGCAGCACCCGGCCGGTCAGTCTGCCGTCGTCGGTCCCGGTGGTGCCGTGTGCGCCTTCCGGGTGCGGTGCCAGGGGCACCGGCCGGTCCCGGAAGACGAACGGCTGGGTGCCGAACAGTCCGAAGGACACCAGGCCGCGCAGCAGTCCGGGCAGCCGCCAGTAGCCGCCCTGGCGCACGGTGACGGCGAGGTGGTAGCTGTACAGGTGGGGTGCGCGGGTGCCGGCCGTCTTGTACTCGGCCTTCGCGTCGGGTCCGGAGGCGACGCCCTGGCGGCGGTGGCGGCCGCCGCCGGCACCGAAGTTGAAGCCGCCCTGACCGCGTCGTCCCCCCTGGTCGCCGAACTCGCTGCCGCGTCCCAGGACGCCGCCCTCGATCCCGCCTTCGACGCGGTGGGTGGTGCTGTCCTCGCCGGACAGCCGCTCATCGCTCTCGAAGCCGGTCGTGATGCGCTTGCCCCCGCCCTCGGTGCCCTCGTACCGGCGCCCGGTGAGTTCGCCGTCGAGCTGGATGGTGCGGTAGCCGCGGTGGCCGCGCCGGGTGTCCCGCAACCTGATCCGGAGGCCGCCGCCGGTCAGCGACTCCATCAGGTGCGCCATGCCGGACTGGTCGAGGGTGTTCAGTACTTCCAGCGTGTTGGCCAGCGCCTTGCGGTAGTGGGATTCGCCGCGCCAGCGCGGACTGCCCGGGTCCAGTTCGTTCAGCGGGGCGACCAGCCCCGGGTGGGTCCGGGAGAGGCTCTCCAGCAGCCGGTCGGCGAAATCCTCCAGCAGCGTGCGGCCCGCCGGGTCGCGCTCGCTGCCGTCGGCGAAGGTGAATCCCTCGACCCGGCTCATGCCGAGCGTCGGCGGGTGGTCCTCGGTCAGATAGGCGGGGGCGTACGGTTCGCCGGCGCCGGTGCGCTTGCGCAGGGCCGTCCCGTCGTCCCACCCCGCCAGACGGCGGGCCTCGGCGCGGGAGAGCCGCTCCAGGGTCCACGTGGTGAAGGTGCGTTCGGGGAACTCGGGGTCGCCCGCCTGCCGCCGGTCGCGGCCCGCACGGCGGACGGTGACGGCCTTCTCCACCAGGTACAGGCCGGTGGGGCCCTCCTTGACGACCGCCTTGGTCAGGCCCGCGGCCATGCCGCCGGTCGCGGCGGTGCGCGCCTGCGTGTGTCCGTAACCGCCGCGGGGGCCCGCGTGGGCCCGTACGGAGGTGCCGTGCTGCAACGGAACGTCGTACACCGGGCCCACGGCCACGCCGAAGTCCTGGCTGAAGGTCCTGCTCCGCGTCCGGGCGTTGCCGTGCTCGGTGCCGCCCTTCTCCTCCATCTCGGCGTCCGGGGACTCGCCCAGCAGCAGCGCCCGCGTGGACGTCACCCGGGTGGTGAACACTCCCAGCGGGGTCATGCCCCGGTCGTCCGCGAAGAACGCGGGGCTCACGATGCGGCCCGCCGCGGCCCGCCGGGCCATGCGGTGGAAGGTGGTGGCGGAGAAGTAGTCGTCGATCTGCCGGCGGAGGCCGCTGCCCGGTTCGGCGCCGAGCTGGGCGGCGGCCCAGTCGCGGATGTGGTCGACCGGACCGTGGTTCTCGACGGTCACCGCCCGGTACGCCTTGCGCGGGTCGAAGCGGAACGACCGGGGGATACGGCCGGGCCCGGACGCGCGGGTGGCGCTCGCCGGAAGGCGGACGGCGAGCCCGGAGCGTACGGCGAAACCGGACCGGACGGGCGGGCCGGCCTCGGTTCCGGCTTCCTGCCCGGGGGTCACGACCGTGTACTCCAACCGGACGTCGTCCAGGTGCAGATGGGACTCGGCCGGCAGCACGCTGGTCATCTCGCTCCTGGCGTGGTCGCGCAGGGTGTACTCGACGGCACGGCCGATGCCGAGCCGGGCGCTGATCCGGAAGAACACGCTGAGCAGCTTCTTGGCCGGCCACAGCGGGAGCGCGGGGTCCACCCAGTAGGCGGTGCTCTCCTGGAAGGTGTGGCCGGTGGACGCCAGCGACACGACGCCCCGGACGACGGGACCGTCCGCGGACGGATCGCTGAAGCGCTCCCAGTTGCCGTGACCGCGGGCCCGGACGCGCAGCACACGGGCTTCTCCCCCGTCATCGGTGTAGCGGAACTCCCGGCCGCCGTCGCCGAAGAAGCTCCCCGGGTCGTCGAGCATGGCGTTCCGCAGGTCCGTGTAGAGGCGCCCGCGGGGGCCGCTCGTGGAGCCGGAGCGAGAGCCGGGGCCGGGACCCTGGCCGTCGTCCCGGCGCGCCCGGCCGGCCGGCCGGGCGTCGAGGTCCGCCGCGATGGTGTCCACCATCAGGTCGATGCCGCGCAGGGTGACCGCACCGGGAGCGGTCGACCACTCCCGTACGGACGCCGGCAGTCCGGGCAGGTCCGCCGGGATGTCTCCGGGCCGGGAGGGCGTCCGGCCGCCGTCGGTGTAGGCCGGCGGCACACCCGGCTCCGCGACGGTGGGGAGGGGCAGGCTCCGGTCGATGCGCGGCGGGCGGCGCGCCGCCAGACCGGCCTCCAGGGACAGGGGACGTCGCGGCGGCTCGGAGGGGGCCGGCCGCTCGTCCAGCAGCGATTCCGGCTCGGCCGTCAGCGTCCCGGCGTACTGCCGCAGCGCGGGGACGGCGGACTCCCGGGGAGTCGACAGCGGCTCCGCCCCGAGGGGTGCCGGCACCGGTACGCCGTGAACCGCCCGGGCGTCGGCACCCGGCAGGGGTCCCCGGTCGATCCACGCCGTTGCGGTGCGGGACGGCTCGGTGGACGCGGGGCGCTGCCGGGGGGTTGCGGATTCGGCGTCCGGCGCACGGGAGTCGTCGTCGGAGTCGGTCACTCGCTCGTCGGAGACCTCGGCGCCGGACCCGGCTCCGCCGGGAGCGGATGTGGCCGGGGCGGAGCCGGTGGGATTGCCGACGGCGGTGGCGGACGGACCCGACGGCACGCCGGGGTCGGTGCCGCCGAAGCCGGAGTTGTACTGGCGGGGGTCGGCGAGGGGGGACGCTGTCTCGTCCCGGCCCGGTGGCCGTCCGGGCCGGGACGGGGTGGCACCGGCCGTCTGCCGGACACCGGCCTCTTCGGGCCGCAGGGACTTCAGGAAGTCGTCGAAGGCTCCTTCACCCGTGGTCTGCGGCTTCCTCCCCTGCCTCACCAGGGCCCCGACGAAGGCCGCGGTCACGGTGGGGGCCGGCCCCTCCAGCCCCTGGCTGATGTTCTCCCACCGCCGGAGCATGTCCAGCGTCAGCGGCCCCTTGTCCCGGGCGGCGGGGTCCGCCATACGCAGGTTCTCCACGGCGGCGAGAGCCTTCAGGGCGGATACCAGTTCGGCGCCGCGCGCCGGGTCGGAGGCGAAACCGAAACCGACGTACCTCAGGGCCCGTATCCAGGTCAGGAGCCGGAACGGCCCGTTGTCGACGCCGGGGTCCAGGCCGATGCGGCCGGCGAGGTCGTCCAGGGCGTCCTCGGTGGGTTCCCGGTGGAACTCCTTCCAGCCCCGCGTGGGCGAGTCGGGGTCGGGGTCCTCGACGATCGCCGGAGGGCCGGTGGGCGAGGCTGCCGCGCCGCCCGGGGGCCGCGGCGCCCCGGGGAGGGGTGCGGCCCCGGAGGATGCGGTCACGGTGAGGGACGATGCGGTGGTCCCGGACCCGCTCTCGGTGGATGTCCGGATGTCCATGACCGAAGCGGTGTCCGGTCCAGCGAGGCGGGTGAGGGCGTCGGTGAGGGTGTCACCGGGGTGTGAGGCCCGGTGCCGCTCCAGCAGCCGGGACAGCTCCCGCGAGGTGAGCGGACCGGTGTCCGCCGCCGGGCCGGCGTCCGCCGCCGGGCCGGCGTCCGCCGCCGGGCCGGCGTCGGCGGCCGGGCCGGTGTCGGTGGTGTTGCCGGTCAGGCGGGTGTTCTCCCAGGCCATCGCCCCGCGCATGAGGGTTTCGAGTTCCGCCTTGCGGGCGGAGTCCCAGCCCAGGTCCGCGCCCGCCTCCCGGCGGATCGCCCGCAGCCAGCGCCGCGCCCGCTCGGCCGGTCGGTCTGCACCCCGGGCCAGCCCCGCCCGCCGCGCCAGCGCCTCCAGCTCCACCGGCCCCGGCTCCGGATGGAAGACCATCACCTTGTGCTTGGGCTCCTTCAGACTGTCCGCCACCCCGATCCGGGCCGGCCTGCCCGCCGACGGCCCCACCAACGCCACCTCACCGGTGTAGGCGTCTATCACCTTGCCGGTCTCGGTGGCCACGTCCTGCCCGAACGGCACCCGCTCCAGCGGATCTCCCCCCTCCGGCCGCGCCCCGCCACCACAGGCCAACAACCGCACCCGGGCATCCGGCCCCAACCGCGACAGACTCGGCCGATGCCGCAGCAGCCGACCCAGTTCAGGTCCGCTGACGTTCCGCACGCCGCCACCCTCCAACGGCAGACGCGCTCCGTCCGGCCCGAGGTGGAACGCGGCGGTGTAATCCGCCCTGCCCCGCAGCCGCTCCGGCGGGCTCTCGATGTCCAGCGCCGCGTCGTACGCCACCCAGTGCCCGACCGTCGCGGCATGGGCGTAGTGCGACCGCCGCAGGGCCATGTCCTCCGGTGTGAACCATGCGCGGCCTCCTCCCTGCCCGGCGCCGTCCTTGCCCGGCAGGGCCTCCGACAGCAGCTCACCGGACGGCTCCTCATCGGTCAGCGGCACGGGCACCGGTTCGTCCGCCGGGGGCGGCACCTGGGCGGGCGCCGGTACCTGCGGTGCGGGCGCCACCTGCGAAGGCGCGGGGGACGCGGAATGCGCGGAAGGCGTGCCGGCGGGGGGTTCACCGGCCGGATACGTGACGTCCGCCGAGGGCGTCTCGCCCAAAGCCCCGACCGAGCCGGCGAAGTCGCCGGTGCCGGGGGCCGCGTCCGGCCCGCGGAGCCACGCGGCCACCCGGTCGGCGTCGCGGCCGTCGTGCCCGGTGAGGGCCGCGGCCACGTCACCCGCTGCCCTGTACGGAGGTGTCCCCGGCGGCCCGTCGGTGCCGCTCACCGGTCGTGGCACGCTCCGGGTGTCCGGCGCCCCCGTCCGCGACGGGTCGGAATCCGGGGAGCCGGTGTCCGTGGAGAACGATGGCACGGAATCGGCGTCGTCGCCGTCCCCCACCATCGATGTCATGGACGAGACGTCGTCCGAGAGGTCACCGTCCACAGGTACTTGTCCGGACGTCACGGCCTGCTGCCCGTACGCCGGACCGGCACCGTCACGCGTCGGCTGCGGAACGGACGGGAAGTCCGCCGTCGTCGGCACCGTCCCGGGTGCGGACGTGACCACGGCCGCAGGCCCGGGCGTTGGTGACGCTGCGAGGGGTGCCGGTGCCTCCGTGACCGTGAAGGGGAGCACGGGAGTGAGGGGAGACGGAGAGGTGGACGTCATGGCGGGAGGAACGGTGTAGGGCCGGGCGAGCGGGAGATCTGCTGCCGGCACGGTGGGATTCAGGCCCGCGCCGATGCCCCGCAGCCCGTCCAGCACCCCCAGCGCGTTCACCCCGCCCTCGACCGCACCGGCAGCATCCGCAGCACCGGCACCGGCCGGGGTGTACAAACCGCCCCCAGGAGCGAACACCCACTTGTGCAGCCCCTTGCCCACCTCCACCGCACCCACCAGCACCAACATCCCCGCCGCCCCCGCCGCCTGACCCGCCGTCAGCGGACGGAACACCCACCCCCGACCCAACGCCCCCAGCGTGAACATCTCCCCCAGCGACTCCGCACCCCCTTCCACCACACCCGCATGCACCGACCTGAGCGGCACCGTGAAAACCAGCCGCTCCTTGAAAACCTCCTTCCCCACCTTGTTCACCACCCCCTGTGTGGCACCCTCCAACACCTCACCGAACAAACCCGCGAACGCGCCGAACAACGCGTCCTGCCCCACCTTCGACCAGTCCACCCCCGCCGGACGCGCCCCCACCGGCGCCGACGCCATCGTCAGCAACCGCGCCGCCAACGACTGCAACGCCTCCTCCAACGCCTCCAACGGCGCCCCCACCAACGGCACCACCGAATGCGACAACGCCTGCACCGCCAACAGAACCCGCAGCGCCGCCCGCGCCCGCACCGCCGCCACCGCCCCCAGCGACACCCCACCCGTGAAAAACGACAACGCCGCATACAACTTGATCTGCGCCAGCAGCACCGCCACCTCAAGCCAGATCTCGATCTTCGACTCCCGCACCTGCACCGAAATCAAAACCCGACGCTCAGCAACCCCCTCCAACCCGTCCGCCAACTCCCGCAGCCGGTTCTCCCCCCCGTCATCCACCAGCACCCGCAACGCCGACGCATACGCATCCCCCACACCCCCCGGCAGCCCCGCCCCCACCCGCGCAATCCCCGACTGCACCGCACCCGACAAGCCCCGCACACCCCGCGCCAAACCCAGCAACGGCTCCCGCGACGCCAACGCACCATCCGCATCCGCCGTCGGCAACTCCTCGCCCGTCAAAGCACGCACCAGGACACGCACCAACTGGTCAAACTCGGACACGCCGCACTCCTGGAACCATCGTCGGCCGGGACGAAAGAGAGAAGAAAAGGCCGCCGGGTTCACCGGCGGCCTTCGGTCAAGAATTCAGAGCATCAGCGGGCTCGTCACCGATTCGGTGACGCCCCTTGGCTTCATGAATCCTTTCGGTGGCATCGTGCACGGTTGCTGGACTTCATCAGCCTGCTGACCGGAAGCATCGGCGAGAGAATGTGGCGCATCCTGGATGACGGCACAGGAATCCAGAACACTCTTGTATTCCTTGGCCAGTGCGACAGTGAGCGACTCGGCGAGTGAATCATCCTCCCCCTGCCGGCTCATAGTTTTCTCGTAGTCGGTGACAAATCTTTCGACGACTCCTCGCCGGGTCGGCCTCGTACGCGACTTCGGCCATCCGTTCTCACCCCCTGCCCCTCTCGCGCCACCCGGCGAGAATCGTAAGACAAAATTCATCTGCCGTACAAGACAAAAGCAGGGATGCATTTCCACGATTTCGCTCGTTTGCGCACATCACAAGCCCTCTTCCGTGCGCACATGAGCGCCAGTCCGGCGGTCGGACGGAATTCCTCCCGTGTTTCACCTTCACCACCGACCTGCGAGAAACGCTCCGGCTGTTCCCGAAAATCCCGAGGACACGACGACGAGCCCCCGCGGGGGGCACATCGCGGGGGTTCGTCGCGAAGAACGGCGCCGGCCTTCACCCAGTTCACGACGGCGCACCCCCGTACGCTCCGGATCTTCCGCCGGCCCGCTCAACACCCGTACGCCGCCCGTGCGGTGCCCCGGCACGCCGCGGCAGCCAGGGCGACAAGGTGACGACAAGGTTTGGCCAAGACCTTCCGGAGAGTGTGGCCCCACGCTGCCGCCCTAGGGCGGCAGCCACGCCACAGATCACCGAAGAACGATTGGTCACCATCCATGAACGGGACTTTGGAGGCAGGGACCGCCACTCCCGCCCCCGGTCGGCCCCCCACCCCGCACTCCTCACCGGACGTCAGCTGCGACACCTTCATTCTGACGCTCTACGACCGGTACGGCCCCCTGCTTCTGAGGTATGCGGCACGGCTGCTGGACGGGGACTGGCACAAGGCGGAGGACATCCTCCAGGAGACGGCGGCCCGGGCCTGGAAGCACGCCCACTACCTGGGAACCCGCGACGAACTCGTCCGGCCGTGGCTCTTCACCGTGGTCAGGAACCTCGTCATCGACCATCACCGCTCCCGGAAGCTCCGGCCGCTCGAGCTGATGCCGGTCGAGGAGCTCGACGCCGCATGGGAGACCCCGGAAACCCTGCTCACCCTCCACGTGGTGCTGGAGGCGCTGCAGGAGCTGACGGAACAGCAGCGGACCGTCATCACACTGATGTACTACCTGGAGTGCAGTGTGGCCCAGGCTGCCGAGCACCTCGGTATCCCTCCCGGCACCGTCAAGAGCCGCGCCTACTACGCCCTGCGGGCACTCCGCAAGGCACTCGAGGAGCGAGGCGTGGTCGGCACGTGACGGCGCGGTGCCGGGCCCGTCGGCCCGGCACCGTCCGCACTCCGTGCACGGGGTTGACGGACGCGGTGAACCGCCAACCGCACCTCGCCGTAGTGGGACATGTGGACAACGGAGCGTGTCCGGTCGGCATGCGGAGTCCTCGACCCCATGACGCCCCATGACGCCGCGTACCACCGGAGCGTCCCGGCGAACCGCCACGGCGGGTCCGTCCCCCGACCGCACGTGGCACGGCCCCGGCGGCATCTGCCGACCGCCGGGGCCACACCTCCGACGTCCCCGGGCCCGTCCGCCCCGGTGCCGGCACCACCCCGGACAGGGGCGTCCCGGACCCGGACCACGCCCACTGACCAGACCGAGAGAAGGCGAGTGAACTGTGAGGACGGCGCCCGTCGAGGACGCACCGGAGGACTCCTACGCCGAGTCGCTGCTCGCGGCCATCATCGCGAAGCGCTTCTATCTGGAGAACGCCTCGAAGGTGGACATCGGACAGGAGATGGGCCTCAGCCGCTTCAAGGTGGCCCGGCTGCTGGAGATGGCCGTCGCCCGCGGTCTCGTCCGGATCGACATCACCTTCCCCACCGACATCGACGCGGAGCTGTCCGGCTCGCTCGCACGGCGCTACGGGCTCAAGCACGCGATCGTCGTCAACCCGCACCAGGACGATCCGGGCGGTCCGGAGCCGTTCACCCAACTGCTCGCTCCCCCGGCCGCCCGGCTGGTGACGGACCTGCTGCACGAGGACGACGTGCTGGGCCTGGCCTGGGGCCGCGAGGTCACCGCCGTCAGCAGGGCGTTCACCTGGCTGCCGCCCTGTTCCGTGGTCCAGCTCACCGGCGTGGACCCGCAGCGTCCCCTCACCGACGAGTCCGTCAAGGCGGTCAGCCTGGCCGCCGCCCTGTCCGGCGGCGCCGCCCATCCCCTGTACACGCCACTGGTGCTGCCCAACGCACTGACCGCGGCCGTACTGCGCAGCCAGCCCACCATCGCGGAGACGCTGGACCGGCTCGACGCACTGACCATCGCTGTACTGACGGTCGGCGCCTGGGGACCCGGCCTGTCGACAGTGCACGACGCCCTGTCCGAACCGGAACGGCACCACCACGCCGAGATGGGCGTGGTCGCCGAGATGGCCTCACTGCTGTTCGACGCCGACGGCACGCCGGTCCGCACCGGTCTCGGTGACCGGGTGATCGCCGTGGACACCGACCAGCTGCGCCGCACACCGGAGATCATCGCCGTCGCGGGCGGCCGGGAGAAGGCCCGGGCCGTGCGGGCGGTACTCAAGTCCGGCCTGCTCACCGGCATCGTCACCGACGCCGCGACAGCCCGCGCGGCGCTGGCCCCGACCCCTGATGCCACCAGGCCGAGGCCGCCCCGTCAGGCCGGTGCCGAGAGGTAAGCCGGCCCAGCTCCCCGGACACGGCGCGTGCGCGCCGCGGTGGCCGGCCCGCGCCGTCGCGTTCTCCCGCGGGCGGGGGCCGGCTGCCTGCCGTCCTCGAACAGGTACGCGTACAGGTGTCGTACGCCTGCTCCCGGTCGAGACGCCTCCTGGCGCATGGCCGAAGTACCGTCGGCACCGGTGGGCGAGCGCATCACGGCCGTGTACTGCTCACGGATCGCCGGCGGCAGCCCGCACCGGTGCTCCTCGACCGATTCCTCCTCCAGCGAGGCGAATTCACGCACGTCTTCCGGTTCCGCGTGCTCCGGGTGCGCCGGCGAGAGGAGGCGATTCCGCCCGTGCCGCCGACGGCCCGGTGACTCATCCCATGCGGGTCAGGTAGAGGCCTGCGGCCACGCACAGCATGACGCAGGCGGTCGCGATCGGCGCCACGAGGCGGAAGCCGCGCTCCTGGTACCAGCTGTGGTGGACGAAGGCGGAGCCGGTGACCGGGAACAGGAACAGTGCGGCGGCTATTCCCACCGCGGGAGCGAAGGAGGCGGCCAGCAGGCCGGCGCCGCCGAGCAGTTCCAGCAGCCCGATCACCCGGCATGCCTGCGGGGAGAATCCGCACGCGGCCGCGGGGGTGATCTCCGGCCACCGGCCCAGCAGTTGTCCGGTCCCGCCGACCAGGAAGAATCCCCCGAAAAACACGGTCACGACCGTCAGAACGATGTTCACTGTGGCGCGTTCCTCTTCCTCGACTGTCCCGGATGCCGCACGACAACGACGGCACCCCGCCACCGCGGCAACGGTGGCGGGGTGCGTGCGGTTCACCTCCCGGCGGCGGGAGTCCGCCGGGAGCCGGTCACTTGGCGAGGAAGGTGAGGAGGGCGTCGGTGACCTCCTGGGCGTGGGTCCACAGCAGGCCGTGCGGGGCGCCGTCGATGACGACGTAGTCGGCCTGCGGCAGGGCCTGGTGGAAGGGCTCGCCGGTGGCTTCGATGGGCAGGATGCGGTCGGCGGTGCCGTGCAGGATCAGCGCCGGCACGTCGACCTTCTCGATGTCGGTGCGGAAGTCGGTGGTCCAGGTGTCCACGCAGGCCAGGGAGGCGTACCAGGAGGCGCCTGCGGCGGTGTTCCAGCTGTGGCGCAGGGCCTCCTCGCTGATGCGGGTGCCGAGGTTCTCGTCGAGGTTGTAGAAGTCCTGGTAGAACGCGGTGAAGTAGGCGTAGCGGTCGGCGGTGACGGCCTGCTTGATGCCCTCGAAGACGCTGCCGTCGACGCCGGTGGGGTTGTCGTCGGTCTTGAGCAGGAAGGGTTCCAGGGAGGCGAGGAAGGCGGCCTTGGCGACCCGCTCGGAGCCGTAGGTGCCCAGGTAGCGGCCGACCTCGCCGGTGCCCATGGAGAAGCCGACCAGGACGGCGTCGCGCAGGTCGAGGGTCTCCAGCACGGTGTTCAGGTCGGCGGCGAAGGTGTCGTAGTCGTAGCCGGTGGTGGGCTGGCTGGAGCGGCCGAAGCCGCGCCGGTCGTAGGTGATGACGCGGTAGCCGGCCTTCAGCAGGGCGGCGGACTGCTTCTCCCAGGAGTGGCCGTCGAGCGGGTAGCCGTGGATCAGCACGACCGGCTGCCCGGTGCCGTGGTCCTCGTAGTACAGCTCGATGTCGGTGCTGTTCTCCTGGCCGACGGTGATGAATGCCATGGTGGTTGCTGCCTTCCGGAGTGGGATGTGGTGCGGGGGGTGGAGTCGGGTGCGGTCCGCGGTCAGCGGACCGTGCGGGCGGCCTGCTCGACGATGCGGGTCACGGCGCCGGGGCGGGAGACGGACACCGCGTGCGAGGCGTCGATCTCGGTGGTGCGGGCGTGGGCGCGGTCTGACATGAAGCGCTGGGCGGCCACGGGGATGTTGAGGTCCCCGGTGGTGACCAGGGACCAGGAGGGGATGGTCTTCCAGGCGGCCTTCGTGGACTTCTCCTCCAGCGCGGCGGCGGCGATCGGGCGCTGTCCGGCGGCCATCAGCCGGGCCTGGCCGGCCGGTACGTCCGCGGCGAACTGCTTGCGGAACTTGTCCGGCTTGATGTAGACGTCGGCGCCCTGACTGCCGTCCGGCAGCGTGTAGTTCACCGGTTCGATCACGTTGCCGAGGGTGCTGCCGGGGAACTTGTTCGTCAGCCCGAGCGAGCTCTCGCCGGTGTCGGGCAGGAACGCGGCGATGTAGACGAGGGCCTTGACCTTGTCCTCCAGGCCGGCGGCGGCCTGGCTGATGACGGTGCCGCCGTAGGAGTGGCCGACCAGGACCACGGGCCCGTCGACATGCTGGACGACGCTGCGCAGGTAGGCGGCGTCGTTCGCCGGGCCGCGCAGCGGGTTGGCGGCGGCCACCACCGGGTAGCCGGCGCGCTGCAGGCGCTCGATGACGCCGTCCCAGCTGGAGGCGTCGGCGAACGCGCCGTGCTCCAGCACGATCGTCGGCCGCTCCTGGTGGTGGCGGGGCGTCGCGTCGGCCTCACCGGGCAGGGTCACGGCCGTGACGGACAGGCCGACGGCCGCGACACCGAGCAGGGTGAACAGCCGGGCGGACCGGGTCGGTCGGGTGATGCGCATCTTCAGCGTCCTTCTGTGTGCGGGCTGATGCCCTGATCGAGTCGGGCCGGCGAGGCGGGCCCGGCTCCGAGAAGAAATATAGTGCCCAACTCAGTTGTGCACAACTGAGTTGCCTCACATCTTTTTGGTTGCCGCCGCTCGTGAACCAGCGCGCGGGGCTCCTCGTAGGAAGCAGTGACGCCCGGGCACATAAGGGCCCTTACCGGCCGTCAGCCCTGCTGGGTGTTGTGGCGGCAACCAGCAGGGCAGCCGGGCCGGCCCTCTGCTCCGCCGACCGCGTTTTTACCCGGGCCACCGCCGTCCGGGCGGTGTGGACACGGGAGGGGGGCATGTCGGCGAGCAGTGCGCTGCGGACGAGTTCGCAGGAGAAGGCGTACGCGGCAGGCAGCGACGGGCCGTCGGCCCGCTGCCAGGTCATCAGCCCGGCGTCGGCGGCGTCCTCCAGCGCCCGCAGTACGGCGGTGAGGGACAACTCGCAGGCACGCGCCAGGAACCCTGCCTCGACCGGGCCGGACAGGACCGCCGTCTCCACGACGCGCCGGGCGTCGGGCGACAGCGTCGCCAGCCGGGCACGGACCTCGCACCGGATCACGTGCGGCACCCGTGCCGGGGTGCCGGCGGACAGGCCGTCCGACGCCCCGAGGAGCTCGGTGAGGTAGAAGGCGTTGCCTCCGGTCAGAGCGTGCAGCCGGGCCGCTTCGGCGGACAGCGGGGCAAGGGTGCCGGACAGGTCCGGCCCGCTCGGGCACCACGTACGCGGCCCCTCGTCCGCGCCCACGGCGCCGCCGGTCCGGGAACTCCCCGCCCGCAGCAGCTCTTCGACGTCGGCGACGTCCAACGGCCCCACCTCGATGAGCCGGGCTCCGCTCCGGGCCAGTCGTGCCAGGAACCCGGCGACCGCGGGGTCACGGCTCTCCGTGACCGCGCACACCACCATGAGCGGGACCCCGCGCAGCACGTCCGCGTGGGCCGCCAGCGCCTCCCGGTCCTCGGGCGGCGCGCCCTGGACGTCGTCGACGAGGCACAGCACGGGTTCCGTGTGCCGGGCGGTACCCGGTACGGCCCGGGATTCCCGCAGGACGCGCAGGGCCGCGCCGCCGTGTCCGGCTCCACCGTCCGGCGTGGCGTGGCGTGGATACCGGTCGTGGACCACGACCGCCCCCGCGGCGCGGGCGGTCCGGCCGAACTCGCGCAGCAGCCACGACTTCCCGGTCCCGGTGGCGCCGTGCAGCACGGCCCATACCGTGCGACCTGCCCCGGCACCGGCGAACAGCTCCTCCAGGGCGGCGAGTTGACGGCCCCGGCCGGTCAGGGCCGCAACCGGGGCGGCGGGACGCCGGACCCTGCCGGGCGCGGTGCCGGCCGGCTCCTGGCGCAGCAGCGCCAGATGGGTCCGCCGCAGCAGGGGCCCGGGATCGGTTCCCAGGGTGTCCGCCAAGGTGCGGCGCACCGTCTCGTACCGCTGGAGCGCCTCCGCGGTACGGCCGGCCGCCTGCAGGGCGTGCAGCAGCGTCACCCAGGACGTCTCGCGCAGCGGGTTCTCGCCGACGAGCTCCTCGCAGGCGGCTGCCGCCTGCTCGGCCCGTCCCTCGCCGAGCAGCAGGCGTGCCCGCAAGTCCCTTGCCGACCAGTGCAGTTCGGTCAGCCGGTCGGCCTCCTGCCGGGCGAAGAGGTACCCCTGCGCATCGGCGTAGGGCTGCCCCCGCCACCATGTCAGGGCACGCTCGATCGTCCGGAGCGCGCGGTCGGCACGGCCTTCGTCGGCCAGGCGGTGACCGTACTCGACGGCCTCCTCGAACAGCACGGTGTCCCGGCGGTCGGGGGCGGCCCGCAGGACGTATCCGGCGGAGGTGCTGACCAGGAAGGACGACGTCCGCCCGGCGGAGGACTCCTCCAGCACGGACCGCAGCCGGCTGATGTGCGCGTGCACCGAGGAGGCGGCCGAGGAGGGCGGTCTGCCGTTCCACAGGTCGTCACAGATGCGCTCCACACTCACCGGGCGGCAGTCCTCCATGAGCAGCCGCAGCAGCAGGGCGCGGCGCTGCGGCGGCCCGAGGTCGAGGTGTCCGCGGTCTCCTCGCACTTCCAGCGGTCCGAGCACACCGAAGAACGGGCCGGGCGGGATCCCGTCGTCCCGCCGCCGGTGCCCGCCCCGGCGGACGGGGACGGCGGAGAGACCGGACGGACGTGTCACCACACTGTTGCCTTCCGTGACAGAGGCCGGTGCGTCCCCCGGCTGGCGGCCGACGGTCATCGCTCTCCTCCCCGGCCCCGGTCGCCGACGGAGGACGAGGGGCCCGAGACCGGGGCGCGGAACGAAAGAGCCTCCTGGCCCGCGCCGGCGGCCGCCTCCTCCCGGGCCCGCGCGGCGAAGGCCCGCGGGTGCATCGGCTGTGTGCCCTCCTGCCCGCACCAGTGCCGGTAGCCGGCGTACAGCCCGGGCGTCACGCCGGGGCGGTACTCGGCGAGGAAGCGGCCGACGTGGTCCTCGGTGTCGGCGTACGCGGCGGTGGCCTCCCGGACGAGGGACGGTCCGGTCAGGTCGTGCGAGCCGCGCAGGTAGTGGCCGGCGCCGGTGACCAGCCAGTGCAGGATGCCGGGTCCCTCCTCGGCCACCAGCAGCTCCGCCAAGTTGTCCACCCGCCGGTCGTCCGCCACCACGTGCCGGAAGGGAACGACCCGGATGCGCCGCCACAGGGCGGGGCCGCCCACGGCCACCTCCGGCCGGTGGTTGCCCACCAGCCAGAGCTTGTGCGTCGGGTCGAAACCGAAGAACGCCCGGCCCATGCGCCGTGCCTTGATCCGGTCACCACCGGTGAGGAAGGCGACGCGGGCCTCGTCGAGAAGGTCACCGGGGCGTGGCTCCGCGCAGACCACCAGACGGCGCCCGTGCAGTTCCGCCAGGTCGGTCGGATGCTCCTCGTACGGACGGGCCATCAGAAAACCGGGCGGAGCGGCGTCGGCGTAGTCGCCCAGCAGTCTCAGCATCACGCCGATCAGCACACTCTTGCCGTTGCGTCCGGGACCGTGCAGGAACGGCAGGACCTGCGCCCCGACGTCCCCGGTCAGGGAGTACCCCAGCAGCCGGTGCAGGTACGCGATCAGTTCCGTGCCGTCGTCGCCCTCCCCGAAGGTGTCGCGCAGGAACCGCTCCCAGCGGGGTACGGGCATGGCGCGGACCGGCACCGCGGTGGCACGGGAGTGCGGAGGACCCTCGGGGCATGGGCGGGTCACCTCGCCGGTGACCAGGTCCACCACCCCGTCCGGGGTGCACAGGGTGTGCGGGGAGGCGTCGAGCAGGGCGGCCGGCAGCACCAGGCCGGGAGCGGCCTTCACCTGCTCGAGCATGGCCCGGATGGCGGAGGTCGACAGCGACCGCCGTCGGTGCAGGCGCAGTTCGGCGTCGGAGTGCCGGCCCGTGGGGTCCTTCTCCACAAGGTTCTCGGCCAGTTCCCCGGCGGCCCACAGCACCGCCTCGCTGTCGTCGGCCTCCCAGCGGTGGCCCGACCAGCGGTACCAGCCGAGGCCGGGTACGTACCGGAAGTCGTGACGGTGGCGGTCGGCGAAGAGTTTGGCGTTGCCCCGGTCGCTGAGGCTGTCGGGCACCAGCCCGTGGCTGCCGGCGCGTCCCGGGAGGCTGCCGCGTGTGTGCGTCAGCGTGGTGCCGGCGGCAGGCGCCGGCGCGGCGGTGGTGACCGAGAATTCGGCCGCACGGGACACTGCGCACTCCTTTCGGCGGGGGTGGCGGCACACGGGCGGCCGTGGGGACGGCGCCCGGAGGGAAGGGGACGGGCGGTGGGCGGCTCGCGACAGCGGCCCTCGGACGCGGGACCACCGCACTGTGGCCCGGCCCGGGTAGGGGAGCATCACCGCACCCCGGCGGCCGGGGTACCACGCCCTTCGTCATGCCCGACGAGCGGAGGACGGGCCCGGTTCACCTGTCCTGTCCGAAAGACGGCCCCGTGCCGCCCGGACTCCTGCCCGGCCGTGCCGAACGTGTCGAAGCAGGTGAGGACGGAGCGGTCACGGGTGGTCCGGCGGAAGGTCCCGGCCGGCGGCGTGTCGCGGTTCTGCGGCACCCGCGCCCGCATGGCGGTCCCGTAGGCGGTCCCGTAGGCGGCGACGGCCCGGCCGAGGTCGTCGTGACGGGCCGGACGGAGGGCGAGTTCGACGCCGTCGAGCATGGCGTGGCCGGTGCCGTCGCCGCAGGACGGCGGCCCCGGGTCGTTCCGCTCGGTGTGTGCCCGGCACGGCCCGGTCGGTACGCCCTGCGTCTCCGGCTCGGTCGTCGCACCGGACCGCAGCGCGAAGGCCGGCGCCTCCTTCGAGGTGTGCGTGTGGGCGTCGAACAGACCGGACAGCAGGGTGCCGCCCCGGGCGTCGACGGTCTCCGCCCCGGCGGGCACCTCTCCCCCGATGGCCGCGATCGCCGGGCCGTCGAGCACGACGGTGGTCTCCTCCCGGACCCACTCACCGCCGAAGACGCGCGCGTGGGTGATGGCGGTCATGGTCATCGATGTGCCTCGCTTCTGTTCGGGCGGCCCCTGCCGCCCCTTGCACGCGGCCGACCGGGCCTGAGCCACCGCCGCGGCAGCGGGGGACGGCGTCACCACGGCCGGCCGCCCTGGGTGTCCGGTCCTGGTGACGGGTCAGCGGGTGACGTCGAACGTGGCCGCGCGGGGCACGAACTTCGTGTCGCCGTCCTTCGCCGTCGCCAGCACCGACACGTGCCAGGTGCCTTCCTCGAGGTCGGCCGCGTCCTGCCGCGTCACCTTCAGCGTGTAGGTGCAGCGGGAGGTCTCGTCCGAGGTGCTGCGGCACTCGGCCTTGTCGACGTGCCGCAGCTCCGCCTTCGTCGGGTCGAGCTCGGAGCTCGCCGGCCACGCGATGACCCTGACCTCGCGGACACCGGAGTCGTCGCTGACGTCCGCGGTGTAGGTGAGCTTCCCCTCGCTCTTCTGGGACGGGGCGGTGTAACTGGCGGTGCCGTTCTTCACGGTCGGCTCCGTGGCGGTGGAGGCCATGGCGTAACCGCCGGCGGCGAGGGCACCGAGGGCGACGACGCCGATGACGGACGGGACGAGAACGCGCTTGGACATGAGGGATCCCCCTGTTTGCGAGTGGAGTTTCGATGGGCGGGAAAGCTCAGGAACCGCTGGTCGGTCGGCCGCTTTCCCGATGTGATCGAGACTAGGGTCGGGAACCCCGCCGGATCCTCACGCCGCGGGACGATTGCCGCCTCGAACCGTGGGTGCAGCGTCTGCACCCCAGGTAAGAGAAAGCGGTCCGCCTCCAGTCCGAGGACAGCCGCTCACCTGCGGTCTTAACCTTGATCTCTTATGAAGAGAACCGATGACCGGCTCCTGCCCCTGGTGCTGCTCGGCGCCCAGGCCATCGTGTGGCCGGGGGCGGACGTGATCCGCGGGAACATCCCGGCGGGGGCCGACCTTTTCGTGGCGGTCCTCGTCGCCGGGCTGGTGACGGCCGCGCTCTCGCTGCGCCGTTCGAGACCGGTGCTCACCCTCGTCCTGGTCGCCGCCGCCTGTGCGCTGGGGGCCGGACCCCTGCCCACCGGCGCCATGGCGGTGCTGGGAACGGCGGGTGCGGCCCTGGCCCTGTTCACCGTGGCCGGTGAACGCGACGCCTTCACCGCCCTGTTGTGCGTGCTGGCGCTCGTCTTCTGGCAGTCCCTGTACAACATCACCCTGCACGGGCTCAGTGACCGCGACGGGCTCGACCTCCCCCTGACGGCCGTGCTGTACGCCGCCGCGTCCGCCGCCGGAATGCTGGCACGGCGCAGCCGGCACACCCGGCAGGTGGCCGAACAGCGGTTGAGGCGGGCCGAGATCGAGCGTCACCGGCTCCCGGCGGTCGAACGCCAGCGGATGGAGCGGGAGCTGCACGACGTCAGCGCCCACCATCTGACGGCCGTGGTCGTCACCGCCGGTGCGGCGCTCGGACTGCGCGACCGTCGCCCCGAACTGGCCGAGGAAGCCCTCCGGTTCGCTGTCGAGACGGGCGGTGAGGTCACCCGGGCGCTCGGCGCGGTGAGGGCGCCGGCGCCCTCACGGGACCAGCAGCCGTCCCCGAGGGAGCGGCTGCTGGCTCTGGTCGCCGGATTCTCCCAGCTCGGCCAGCACGTGGAGTGCGAGATCGACGCGCTGCCGGACGGTGCCGTCGGGGACGCGGCGTACGGCATCGTGCGCGAGGCGCTGACCAACGTGGCGCGGCACGCGTCCGGTGCGCGCACCACCGTGACGTGCCGGTACGGCGACGCCCGCACGGAGGTCGTCGTCACCAGCGCCGCACCGCCGGCCGGTTCGCCGGCGCACGGCGCCGGTCTCGGCTCGGGGCGCGGCCAGGGCTTTCTGCGGTCGCGGGCCCGGGAAGCGGGCGGCACCCTGACCAGCGGCCCGACGGCGGAGGGCGGCTGGGAGGTGAACGCGGTCCTGCCCGGCCGGCTCGCCGCCGCCTCGGTGAAGCGTCCGGTCCCGTGGCAGTACCGTCTGGCGCAGGTGACGGCCGCCGTCGGTCTCGCCGTACAGCCGCTGTTTCCCCTGCTGGTCGTCCGGACGGAATCCGTGTCGAGCGGTCCGGGGGCGTCGGCGGGCGCGCTCTTCGCGCTGCTGGCCGCGGGGCAGGCGCTCGCGCTGCTGTGGCGGCGCCGGGCGCCCCGCGCCGCCCAGGGCGTCGTACTCGGTCTGGCCCTGCTCTGGCCGGTGGCGACGGCCGTGGGCGAGTACAGCGGCTGGGTGCTCCTGCCGCCCCTGCTGAGCATGGCCGCCACCTGCGCGGTGGTCGCCTCCGGCGCGGCCCGCACGGCTGTCACCGCTCCGTCCGTCGCCGAAGGCCGCCCGGGCCTGCCGGTGTGGGCGGGCCCGGTCGTGGCCACGGCGGTGCACGCGGCGGCCACGACCGCCGCCCTGGTGCACCGGGGCACCTCCTTCCCCGGCTGGGTGCTCGCCGCGGGGTCAACGGCCCTGGCGGCGCTGGTGGTCGGCGCGGCCTGGTGGGGCGGGATCCTGCGCGGGCACCGCCGTCGGGCCGCCCGCAGCGCGCAGGCGGACCATCTCGCGGCCTGGACCGAGGAGGCGGTACGGGACGCCTGGGCCGAGCGCCGCCGGATCGCCACCGGGCTGGAGACCACCGTGCTGGCGCGGACCGCCGACATGGTCGCGCAGGCCGAGGCGGGCCGACTCGACGAGGTCGCCGAGCGTGCCCGCGAGGCCCTCGCCGCGATGCGCGCCCTGCTCGACGCGGTCCGGGACGGCGAGGCCGTGCCCGCACTGCGTCCGCAGCCCACCCTGCAGGCCCTCGACCTCCTCGCCCATCAGATCCGGGCCACCGGCCGCGACGTCGAGATACACCTGACCGACCGCATACCGGGACGGCTGCCCACCACCGTGGACCTGGCTGCCTACCATGCCTGCGAAACGGTACTCGCGGCCGGCGGCGAGGAGCCGATGACGGTGGAACTCGACGCGGACGGCACCGCGCTGACGATCACGGCGACCGGCGTTCCGGGTACCGTACGTCCCACCCTGCGCCGGCGGCTGTCGGCGCAGGTCGCGATGGTCGGCGGGACGGTCACCGCCGGCCCGTCCGGTCCGGTGCGCGTCCTGCTGCCGCTGACCGCGGCGCCGGCCGCACCGCAGGACGACGAGAAGGGACAACGATGAGCCTCAGGGTGCTGGTCGTCGACGACCAGGGCATCGTACGGGCGGGATTCGCCGCCGTGATCGACGCCGAGGAGGACCTGACGGTCGTCGGCGAGGCCGCCGACGGCGCCGCCGCGGTACGCCTCGCCCAGGAACTGGCACCCGACGTGGTCCTCATGGACGTCCGCATGCCCGAACTCGACGGCATCGCCGCCACCCGGATCATCACCGCACGCCCCGACGCCCCCCGCGTCCTGGTCCTGACCACCTTCGACCTCGACGCCTACGTCTTCGACGCACTGCGCGCCGGCGCCTCCGGATTCCTCCTCAAGGACGTCCACCCCGGCGAACTGCTGAACGGCATCCGGGTGGTGGCCGCCGGCGAGAGCGTCCTCGCCCCCTCCGCCACCCGCCGGCTGATCAGCCACTACGCCTCCAGACCGGGCACCGGAATCCCCGGCGGCACCACCCCCCGCGAACTGAACCACCTGACCGGCCGCGAACGCGGCGTCCTCACCCTGATCGCCGCGGGACTCACCAACACCGAGATCGCCGAACACCTCAACATCACCGTCGGCACGGTCAAGTCCCACGTCAACGCACTGCTGCGCAAACTCGAACTGCGCGACCGGGTCCAGGCGACGATCCTCGCCTACGACCTCGGCCTCGCCCACCCCAACCCGCCCCACACCCCCGCCTGACGGCCCACCGGCCACCACCATCCAGGAGCCCCACCCACCATGACCGGTCCAGGTCTCTCCGTCCTGCGCGGCGTGCGCCGCACCCTCGGCACCCTCGCCGCCCGCATCTACCTGACGGGCTGTGTGCTGCTGCTCGGATGGGCACTGGTGGCCGCCTCCGAAGGATCCATGGCAATCGTCCTCCCGCTCTTCGCCACCCTCCCGGCCAGCCTCGTACTCCTGCTCCTCCTGCCCGAGGGCGACACGGCGTTCCTGCTCTCCATGGTTCTCGGAGCACTCGCCAACGCCATGGTCATCGGCTGGTGCGCCCGTGCACTGCGCCGCGGGAAGAACCCGGACACGGCGTCCTGACCCCGGACACCGCTCGGGGCGGCCGGACAGGTCCGGCCGCCCCGAGCTCGAACGTTGCCTGCCGCTAGGCGGCCGGAGTGATGACCACGGCCGTTCCGTAGGCACAGACCTCGGTGCCGACGTCCTGAGCCGTCGTGACGTCGAAACGCATGGCGAGCACGGCGTTCGCGCCGCGGGCGCCGGCGGCCTCGATCAGGCGCTCCATCGCCTCGTTCCGGGTCTGCACCAGCGTCTTGGTCAGGCCCTTCAGCTCACCGCCGATCACCGACTTCAGCCCGGCGCCGAGCTGCGAGCCCAGGTTGCGGGAACGCACCGTGAGCCCGAACACCTCTCCGATGACCTCCTTCACCTCGTATCCGGGCACGTCGTTGGTGGTCACGACCAGAACGTCCGAGCCCTGCGCCGGGCCTCCGGTGTAGTCATCGATGGGCATGAGTCCGCCTTAGGAATGGAAAGGAATGAACAACCAGACACCTGCCCCAACGACGCCGGCACGGTGTCGGTTCACCCCCGGTCTCCTTCCGCCGGGCCGGTGTGTCCGTCCGGACCGGCGAAGAGGGCGGGGTGACTACTTCTCGAGCCGCTTGTACACCTCGTGGGCCATGATCAGGTGGCCGGAGGCGTCGGGGTGGGCGGAGCCGGGCGTCTGCGGCAGCAGCGGGTTGATCAGCCGCTCGGACGAGGGCCGGCACATGTCCCTGCCCCGCAACACCGAAGAGGTGTCGACGAACTCAACCTGCTTCATGAAGGCCGTCAGCTCCAGCATGATGTTCAGCCGGTTCGTGGTCTGGTGGAGCCAGGTGACGTCGCCCTTGGCCAGGGGCACGGAGGAGCCGCAGGTGCTCCCGTCGGCGGGGAACGGGTTGGGGTACCCGACCACGACGACACGTGCCTTGGGGCTGCGCCGCTTGATGTCGGTGATCATGTCGGGCAGACGCGTGTTCAGCCTCGCGAAGCCCGCGTCCACGTCCTTGACCGCCTTGTCCCGGCAGGGAGTTCCCTCCCGGGTGGTGAGCCCGGCCAGGACGCACGTGGTGAGCACGTCGGAGAAGCCGAGGTCGTTGCCGCCGAGCGTGACGGTCACCAGGTCGGTGTCCTGGGTGAGGGCGTCGACCTGCGGGGCGGCCGATCCCTCCTTGTTCCACAGCGAGCGCGTGGTGGCGCCGCCGCAGGTGACGTCCTTGAACACGGCCGGCTTGTACGTCTCGGCGATCCAGGACGGGTAACTGCCCTTTGAGCGCCTGCACTCCGCGTTCGTCTGCTGGGACAGGCCCGTGCCGGCGGCGTAGGAGTCGCCCAGGGCGACGTAGTGCTTGACGGAGCCCTGACCGGAGGCTCCGGCCGCCGCGGCCGGAGCGGCGCCGGAGGTCAGCAGCGAGGCGGTGGCCGCGGTGAGGGCGGCAGCCGTGGCCACCCCTCTGCGGACCGTGGAGAACGGGCGGGAATGGACCATGGAGTCCCCTTGGAGAAAGAAGCCGTACGGATCATCGGCCCGCCCTCGGGCGCGTGACGCGCGGGCGTGCCGTTCGCCTGAACGTCGGCGGAACGGATCCGGTTCACCTCGGGCAGGCTCCCCGTCCCGTTGCGGCGGACACCGGTTGGTGTGTCAGGTGGCGAACCCGGTGGTGGTGACGGACTCGTACCGGCCCCGCTCCGAGCCCAGGTCCGCCACCGCGCCGCCCACCGCTTCTCCGTCCTCGCCGGCCCGGGCTCGACGGGGCGGTCCCGGCGGCGGGCGCCGAGCGCAGCCTCCACGGCCGGAGTCCGCGGGCAGCAGGGTGGTACGGGGGTGAACCGTATCCCTGCGGCCGCCGTCCAGCCGGGTGAGGAGGTCCGCCGGTGCCCGGCCGCACCGGCACGTCCGGCGGACGCCCGTCGACACCACGCGTCCACTTGGGAGATGCCCGACCATGCCTTCCCCCACCGTCGGGGGCAAGTCCCCGATCCCGGTCCTGCTCCATGCCTCGGACCCCCTGTCCGAGGCGGGGGCGCGGGCCCGGTTGAGCGACCAGCGGGCGATCGTGCTGACCGGCGACGGCTCCCGGCCCGGCACGGTGTCCCTGCTGGTGGCGAACTCGGCGGACGACGAGATGGTGACGCAGTGGTGCGCGTCCGCCCCGGCCGGCGGTCCGCGCGCGGTCCTGGTGACGGGCAGGCTCCGGAAGGCCGGTCTGTCGAGCATCGTCGCCGGGGGGATCGGAGCGGTGGTGTGGCGGCACGAGGCGACCGGGCCCCGGCTGGTGCGGGCCGTCACCGCCGTCGCCCGCGGGGAGGGTGACATGCCGGCCGACCTGGTCAGGGCGCTGATGGACCAGGTGAGCAGCCTCCTCACGCAGGGCGTCCCGGGGTGCTCGCCCCGCCTGGCGGCGCTGACCTCACGGGAGGTGAGCATCCTGCGCGGGGCCGCGGACGGCGAGGAGACCGGAGAGATCGCCGACCGGCTCGGTTACTCGGAACGCACGATCAAGCGGGACCTGCACGACCTGATGAAGCGCCTGCACCTGCGCAACCGCACCCACGCCGTCGCCTACGCCATGCGGGCCGGCTACATGTAGGCGCACATGCCGCACCGCGCTCCCTTCCCCCGCCGCGGACAGGAGTCCCGAGTGCTCCTGATGCGCCCTCTCCCCATGTCCTCCCTCATCGGCTTCGCACGAAGGGTCTTGTCCATGCGCCGACGTCTCGACCTTCTGTCGGCCGCGGCCGTCGCCGTCACGGTGACGGCCTTCGCGGCCACCGCACCACTGACCGCCGCCGCCACGGCACCGGCTCTGTTCATGGCGGCCGGCCGGAATCTGCTGGGCTTCGCCGTGCTCGGGCCCGTCGTCCTGTGGCGGCACCGCTCCAGACCCAGAAGGTTTCCGGGTCCCAAGGGCCGTCGCTCGCTGCTGTACGGGCTGGCGGCGGGCACCTGTCTGGCCGTGCACTTCGCCATGTTCAGCCCAGCACCCGTCTGACATCGGTGGCCATGGCCACCACCCTGGTGTCCACCCAGCCCGTGTGGCAGGCCGTCATCGCGACCGCGTGCGGCGCACGGCTGTCACGTACCGTCTGGGCGGGCATGGCCCTGGCCGTCTGCGGCGCGGCGGTCGCCGCCGGGCGGGACTGGCAGGGCGGCACCTCCGCTCTCCTGGGAGACCTGCTGGCATTGGTCGGTGCCGTCGCCCTGGCGGGTTATACGGCGTTCAGTCAACGCGCCCGCACCCACACCGGCACGTCCGTGCACTCCGCGCTGTGCGCGCTGGTCTGCGCGCTGCAACCGACCCTGGTGTGCGTGGTCATGGGCACCGCCGACGTGCGTGTGGACCGGGTGACGCTGCTGGCATGGCTCTGGCTGGACCAGGTGCCCGCGGGCCCCCCTGGGCCGGCCTGGGCCTGATCATGGCGGGGGTGTCGGTGGTCGTGATCAGCGACGCCCGCAGCATGAAGACGGTGTCCGGGGTCCTCGACGACGGCGGACAGGGCATGCTGATCAGCCTTCCCGTGATCACACTGGACGAGACGGCGATGAACGAGATGCACGCCCTGGTGGGGGACACCGCGCACAGCGGGCGGCACGACGAGGCCGCTCGTATCGCCCGCACTCTCGAATCGAGCGCCGTCCGGGCACACGGTGTGGGGTCGCCGCAGGCCACGCGTTGGATCGAGGTCCAGGCCGTGCTCGCCCGCCTGGAGGGCGCCCCGCACCGGGCGTGTGTGGACCGTGCCTACCACGAGTGGAGCCGGGTGGAGGACGCCAGTGCGCTCTACGACCTGGCGCCCTCCCTGCTGCTGCTCCACGCCCAGGTGCCCGGTCACCGCCCGGAGATGGCTGATGCCGTCCGGCGCAGGCTCAAGCGCAGGGGCATAGCCGTACCGACTGTCCCGGCGTGACGGCTCACCGGGGCGGCCGGGGGCGGGTCACAACGGCAGCGTTATGCCGAGTTCCCGCATGGCGGTGGAGGGTGGTCCGCCTTCGGAGCGTTCCGTCTTGTATCCCTTGATGCGGGGGCCGAGTGTGCGGGGGTCGACGGCCTCGGCGGGGGCGCCTTTGGCGTACAGGCCGTCGGGTTGGGTGTCGCGGTCGTGGGGCAGGAGCCAGAAGACGCGCCGGCGGAAGGTGCCCGAGGACCGGGAGGGCTTCATGGCGGGGTCGAGGAGGGCGTAGCCGACCATGCGGCCGTCACGGTGGTAGGCGGGCCTGCCCTTGCGGGTGGGCAGCCGGTCCAGGCTCTGCCGGACGTAGTCGAGGCCCTCGACGTCCTCCAGCCAGACGAGCTCGGTCTCGTGGCTGATCTCGTCCTCGGTGATCAGGGAACTCATGCGCCGGGGTCCCTTTCCTGGTCGGTGAGCAGTCCGATGCCCGGGTAGTGCTTGCGCTGGTTGGACAGGATCATCTCCTTGGGCGAGGCCAGCCCGACCAGTTCCCGGGTGCGTGCCGCGAACGCCCTCGAGGACATGGCCAGAGCCCCCTCATTCTGGCACCATGCCCGGTAAACGGCATACAGGGCGGTCTGCTCCGCGCGCAGGTCCGGGCCGAGGACACAGCACTCGTCGTAGAAGCGGCCGGTGTGGTCCTCGGTCTCGGCGTAGGCCGTGGTCGCGATCCGGACGCGTTCGGGGCCTGTCAGGTCCCGGCCGCCTGCGAGGTAGCGGCGTGCGCCGTCGATGAGCCAGCCCAGGATGCCGGGCCCTTCCTCGGTGACGAGGATGTCGGCGAGGTTGTCGATCTTGCGGTCGTCGGAGACGACCCTCTCGAAGGGGATCAGACGCATACGGCGCCAGAACGCGAAGCCCCCGGTGCCGACTTCGGGGCGGTGGTTGCCCAGCAGCCACAGTTTGTGGGTGGGCTCGAAGCTGAAGAAGTCCTGCCGCATACGGCGGGCCTTGATCCGGTCACCGCCGGTCAGCAGCTTCACTCGCGCCTCGTCGAACTTGTCGCCGGGCTTGACCTCGGAACACACGATGACACGCCGGCCGTGGAGCTCGGCGAGGTCGGTGGGATGCCCTTCGTAGGGACGGGCCATCAGGAAGCCGGGCGGCGCGGCGTCGGCGTAGTCACCCAGCAGCTTCATCAGCACGTCCAGGAGAACCGACTTGCCGTTCTTGCCGGACCCGAACAGAAACGGCAGGACCTGACCACCGACGTCACCGGTGATCGAGTATCCCAGCAGCAGCTGCAGGTAGTCGATCATGTCCCGGTCCTCGGCGTCGCCGCCGAAGGTGTCGGTCAGGAACCTCTCCCACCGCGGGGCGGGCACGGACTGTGGGCCGACGGTGGTGGAGCGGGAGTGGAAATCCTTGTCGGGATCAGGGCTCTTGATCAGTCCGGTGCGCAGGTCGACGATGCCGTCGGGGGTGCACAGGGCATACGGGTCGGCGTCCAGGAGCGCGGCGTTGAGGACCATCCCGGGTGCGGACTTGGCCTGGGTGAGCATGGCGTTGATGCCCGTGGTGGACAGAGCGCGGCGGCGGTGCTGCTGCAGCGCCTGGGATGTGAACACCCCCCGGGGATCGTGCACGGCGATGTTCTCGGCGAGATCACCGGCCGCCCACAGGACGGTGTCGTCCTCGTCGATCTGCCAGCGGGTGGTGTCCCACCGGTACCAGCCGATTCCGGGCACATGCCGGTAGTCATTGGCGTACAGCTTGACGAACAGCTTGGCGTTGCCCCGGTCCGAGAGCGTGTCGGGCAGCAGACCGTGCGCGGTCGCTTCGCCCGCGGCCGCGCGGGACGCCTCCGCCTGAACGGGCAGCGGGACCGTGGCCACCGAGGCGACGGAGCCGGTCTGCGCGCGGATCTGAGCGGCAACGGCTCCGGCGTCGAAAAGGGGTTCGGGCTCACGGCCGGGCAAGGTCATCAGCAGCCCCCGCGCGGGTGACGGGGCCGTCGGCGGCCCGCCGCCCGGCCGCCGACGGTGGCCGGTGCGGCGGCAACTGAAGGACCAGGGCTGTGCTCTGACGAGTCACTACGACAAAACAGCAGCTCAGCAAGCATGCGCACCCCCTACCAGCGACCGAAGCGACTCAACGATGGGGATAGCCTAGCGAACAGTGCGCGTAGGTTCTCGGAACCCATGCGGAGAAGCCACCGCGCCCGGAACAGCGACTGGAGCGACTGAGCCTCCGCCATGGAGAACGCAGGTACACCTCTGGAACGCCCTGGCGTGGGTCACGGCCTTCCGCACACGCCGGCTGAGCCACCCGCCTTCCGCTCGGCAGCCATCAGGCTCCACACCGAGCGGGTCCGGTGACGGGAGCGGCCGCGGCGAGGGCCGACCTCTCGTGACGGCAGCCTCGTTGTGCCCCACGATGATAGATCCGGCCCGGTTCACCCCCGTCACGCGCAGAGGAAAGATCCTTGTCAGCGTACGAGTGCCGGGGCCGGCTGTGCGGGCAGCCCGAGGCGGGCGCGGGTGGCCACGAGGACGACGAGGGCGGCCACGACGGAGCCGGCGAGGAAGGCGTGCATCGCGTACTCCGGGGACAGCGACGGGAACATGGACGACCACATCACGGAGATGAAGTTGTTGACGCTGGTGTGGAGCAGCATGACCAGCGGCATGCTCTCACCGGAGCGGTTGAACAGCCACGTCATGACGAAGCTGAAGGCGACCGTCGTCCCCGTGAACTCCAGCACCCTGGTCGTGTCCACGTGCGGGCCGCCCCACTCGGTGAGGAACAGCGGCAGGTGCCAGGCACCCCACAGCAGGCCCACGACGAGGGTGGAGATCACGGGACCGTACCGGCGCTGCATGCGGGGCATGGCGAACTCCCGCCAGCCGGGCTCCTCGGCCAGGCCGGTGGTGACCATCTGCAGGACGAGACCGGGCAGGTAGGCGACCAGAACGGCGAGCGACGGAAGGGCCGGGGCCCGGCCGCCCAGCACGGCGGAGGCAAGGGTCAGCACGGCGGGCACCGCGACGAGAACCGCGAGGAACCAGCGCCGGCCCACCTTCAGTCCGGTCATCCGGCCACGCCAGACCCGCAGCCCCTGACGTCCCTCGACGGCCCAGGTCACGAAGAGCGCCGACCCGATCGGGCCGAGGTACGCGCCGGGCAGGACGCCCAGAAGCTGGGTGGTGCCACCGACCGCCGGGAAGGCGACATGCCACACGCCCAAGCCGTTCTCGGAGAGGACGTACGGGGTCCAGGCGAGCCAGCTCAGCGTGAAGGTGAGCGAGAAGAACCAGGTCAAAGGGCTCTTGCAGAGGGCTGCCCGCAGCCTCGACGGACCCTTCCCCGGGGCTGCCGGACTCGTGTGCGCCGGTGCCGGTCGTGCCGCGGTGTCGGCAGATGTGTGAAGGCTGACCATGGTGTCCCTTTGAGCGCGGGCCGATTCGATCTGACCAGCTCACCAGAGACACACCCGAAGATCACTACCGTGTGTGTCCGGGCAGAGGTACAGCGTGCTGTACCTCTGCCCGGACACACACGGTGTGAGCGTTCAGTCGAGGATGTGACGCAGGTAGGACCGCGGGTCGGCGAGGTAGCGGCGCCAGTGGTCGACCAGCTCGAGTTCGTCCCAACTCACCCGGCGCATACCGTGCTCGCCGACTTCGACGATGTCCGCACCGGGCAGCGCGGTAAGCAGCGGAGAGTGGGTGGCACAGATCACCTGACCGCCGTTCTCCGTCAACTGGTGGATATGGCCGATCAGTTCGAGGCACGAGGCGAAGGACAGCGCCGCTTCCGGCTCGTCCAGCACATACAGTCCCGGCCGGAGGAACTTGCCGCGGAAGGCGGCGAGGAATCCTTCACCGTGGCTGAGCGAGTCCGGCCCGAACCCTTCCCGGTCCAGCGCGTCCAGGGCCGTTTCGGCCCGCAGGAAGAACCCTGTGCGGGCGTGCCAGTTGCCCAGCATGCGCCGTCCACCCGGTGCCCCGTCGAAACGGATCCGCTCCCCCAGCACCGACTTGGCGCGATGACTGGCATAACGCCAGTCGTGCGAGCCGCCCCAGGAATCCAGCCCGAAGCCCTCCGCCAAGGCCTCCACCAGGGTGGACTTGCCCGAGCCGTTCTCACCGACGACGAACGTCACCGGCGCGGTGAAGCGCAGCCCCTCCTCCACCAGCGCGCGTACACAGGCCACGTTCCACGGCCAGGCGTCCTCCTCGCCCGGAGCCGGGTGCAGATAGGCACGTTCGATGATCACACGGGAAGTTTCCCACGGAGCGCCTTCCGCACCGGCATGCGGGAACCCGGCACCACTCCGCCCTCGTGACACGGTCCAGCCATTCCAGGCCGTGGTCCGTCTCGGCCGCGAGGCCGGGGATGCGCGGAGCCGTCCGCTCGGCCAGCAGCATCGTCGCCACCGTGTACGACGTGGTCTGGGTGAACTTCAGGAAGTCACCGGCGTCGAAACCAGCCTCCGGAGACGTCCACGAGCTCTGCGTCGGCGACCAGCCCGGCGTCCAGCAGCGTTTCTCCGTCAGGGCTGTAGCGCGGGGTGCGGTAGACGGTGGCGTTCCGGTCATTGAGGTGGGACGGCCGACGGTGCAGCACCGAGGAGATGGCGTTCTCACCGTCGCGCTGGGCCTGGAAGAAGCGGACGTGACCGGCGGTCAGCGGGACGAGCAGCTTCTGCCGGGAAGCGATGGAGAACGGCGGTGAGGTGGCGGTCACGGGGCCGGTGACGTGCACCCGATAAGTGCCCTCTCGGCGCAGACTCCCGAGGTCGATGACGCGGACGTCCGGGTAGCCGCTGTTCCAGTTTCCCGTGCTCGCTCCCACCCAGCCGGTCAGCACGGTCCGGCCCTGCTCGTCACGGACCTCGTAACGGGCCGCGCCCAGGGAACGCGACGGTGCCATGAGATACGCGTACTTGGGCTCGTCGGGGACGTAACCGACCTGATCGACCCGTATCTCGCCGCGGGGCGACTCGGTGGCCGCACCGCTGCGCTGCGTACCGAGCTGCATGAGAGTGGCGACGACCAGCACGACGGCCAGGGCGGCAAGGACGACGGTGGGGAAGACCCGGGAGGCGGTGCGATATCGGTGTGCTGACGGCATGGCGCTCGGGATCTCCTTGAACATGGGCGACTCGCTGTGAGGCAGCTCCGCTACTCCCGGGGACGAGCGGTACGGAAACCGGGTTCAGAAGCAGGCCGGCCATCGGGGTCTCCCGCCGGACGGCGGCGGCTCCGGTGCCCGGGTTCCGTCCCGCCCCGCAGGCTCCGTCCCCTGGCAGTGGCGCGCGGCATCCACACCCCTACAGGTGGTTCTCCGCGTGCCGCCGCACGACGCGGACCGTCATGGTGTCGGACGTCCGCAGCCGGCCGGTCGGTTCACCGGAAGTGAACGGCGGCCTTCGACACCTCGTGGCCGGTCCTCGCGGGACGGCCGACGGCGCCTTCCGGTACGGGGCTGATGACGGTGGCCCGTCCGGGGATCGGGGTGACGACAGCTGTGGCGGCAGCTTCGAAGCCGAAGACGTTCTCGCTTCCGCAGGACGTCATGGGCGCTTCCCAGTGGCGTAGAGGGGCTTCTTCAGACCTGCGGCGAGGCCGCTGCCGATGATCTGCTGAATGCGCGTCTCCTGGCCGGGACGGGCCTTGACCGCAGCCTCCTTGAGAGCCTGCTCGGCCTCCTCACGGGAGATCCGCCCGGCCGCGACGAGACCGCCGAGGGTGTAGGCGGCGCGGTTGAGAGTGTCGGAAAAGCCCGCTCCCTCAGCTACTTGACCGCAGGCCTCGACCGGAGCCAGGACCGTGGCGAGGGTGTGTGCGCCCTGAGCACGGCCTCCACCTGCGGCCAGCACCGCCTGCCGGGCTCGCGGGGGAACCGGTCGGTGGGCGGGGAGACCGGATGCGCGTAGGTGCCCGGTGCGGTCGAGTTCCTGTGCCAGCCACAGGGGCAGGGCTGCGGGCTCACGGGCTTCACCGACGGGAGTGTAGGTGCCGTGGTCGGTTCTGGTTCCCGGGGCGATGATGTAGCTGCCATGGGCCCGGATATCGACCTGCCAGGCCAGGGCGCGGCCCCGGCCGGAACCCACTGAGGACAGCCACTGACGGTCGCCGGCGGCGCGGTACCAGACATGGAGCCCCCCGGAAGGGGTGCGCACACGCAGGGTGGTGGTGTCCTCGGCGGGGCTCTGTCGGCCTCGGAGGGCGGCAAGGACACCGAGAGTGTGGAAGCCGTTGGCGAGGCCGGTGAGATCGACCTGGTCACCGATGGTGATGCCTGGCAGGATCCGGTCCCGCGCGGGGAGTTCGGCGGGGTGTGCGTCGATGTCGATGACGACCAGGCCGGCCGGGCCGCAGGAGACTCCGATGCCGAATCCGGGATGTTGCCCCCACCACCGCCGGATGCGTTCCTCGCTCAGGGTGGCGGCGTAGAAGCCATGGCACCAACGGTCCGTACGCAGGCAGGGGCAGTCAGCCGGTGCGTGGTCGCTGTTGCGGCACCGTGTGCAGTTGGCGGCCGGTGTCTTGCGGCCGGGAGCAAGCGGGTGCACGGGCCAGCCCCGGCGGGCGCACCACTGCGCCGTGGCAAGGGACGCAGCGACCGGAGCTCCGGAGGCGTCGGTTTCCTGTGAGCCGCTGCCGGAAAACTGTGGCTCGGCAGGCATCGCACCCCCTACCAGCGATCGAAGCGACTCAACGACGGACACAGCCTAGCGAAACGGGGCCTGTGTCGTCGTGGAGTACATGCGGAACATCGCTGGGGCCATGCCAACGGAATCAGCGATTCCAGTGACCAGCGACCGAACGACAGAGGCAGCGACTGAAAGCCCTTCAGTCGCTGTTCTTCCGTCGCTGACAAAAGACCAGGTCAGAGCGGGTAACGAAGATCAAAAAGCGACTGAAGCGACTGAAGCCTTCTATATATCACGCACACGCACACCCTCTATGTCACTCATATATAGGGACCTAGAGTCGCTTCAGTCGCTGTCCTTGGTGGAGCAACGCGCTGACCTGCGGATTTACCTTCGCCTACGGGAGCGACTGAAGCGGTCTCGGTCGCTGGTCGTTCAGTCGCTGTCCCCTGCCAGGCCCAGAGACCCAAGCGACTGAAGCGACCAAAGCGACCGAGCCTGAGGTCGGCCGCGGCCGCACCCCGCCGACGGACCAGCCCGTCGCAGGCCTTTTTTTCAGGCTGTCGTCGGACATCGCCGATCATGGCGATCCCCTCTTCTGCCGCGAGGATTCCGGTCGGCCATCGAACCGGAGCCCGCTCCGTGACGTTCCCCCGATGAATGTGGAAGGAAGCCCTGCCGTGACTTCAGCCGCATAACCCACCACGCCCATGAACCGTCCACGGGCCGGAACGTCCCCTCAGGTGGAGGTCCACCTCGAAGATCTCGATCTCATGGGTGTCCTGCACAACGCCGCTACCCGTCGCTGGCGGAACACGCCTTCACCGCGTTCTGGCGAAGCCACGGCTGGCACCCCGACCCGGCCCGGTCACCGTACGGTTCTGGTGCGACCGCATCGGCCGCACCAGCCACACGTACGCGTACCGGATCCTCTCCAGGGACAATGCGACGCTCTACGCCGAGGGGACCTGCGTCCAAGTCAACCTCGACTTCCGGACCCTGACCCCCAGAGAGCTCAGCACGGAGGGACGGGCGATCGCCGAGCCGCATCCGGGCAAAGCCCCTGAAGCGACCGTGAACACGCAGTGAGCGACATTGCCGGGGTCATGGCGGCCCCGGCAGGTCCCTGATCTGGAAGAGGGCCGCCTGCTCACCGTTTTCGACCGGTCTCGGCAGGGGTCGACGAGCGTGGACTTGCAGCGGGGTGTGCGGCACTCCCCTCACTCGCGAACGGGCGACACCCGATCATTCGGAACGGGACGTGACGTCCACTCGACACACCAGGTCAGCCTTCACCCGTACACCGACCACCGGCCCCTCCAGCGTCAGGGCAACAGTGGCGTCCGCGAAGCCGGTGGTCCCGGGGCGGGATCAGGCCTCCGCCTCCTGGACCTTCCTGAACATCTCGAAGAGAGTGACCGCGAGAGGCAGCCATTCCTCCGGGGGGACCTGGCCGGGTAGCCGGCGGAGTTCGACCTGCACCAGCCCGGCTGCACCGGCCGTGTGTCCGGGATCGAGGCGGTCGTGCTGGCCCATGGCAGGGGAACTGGCCTTCATGCCCGCCGTCACGGTGCTTCCACCGCCCGCGGACATCAGGTCCGGGCCACCGGAGACGATGCTGTCCAGCCACTTCCCGCGCTGCGGGCCGAAGGACTTCTCGGTGTCGCCCGCGCCGTGGTCGGCGAAGCCGTGCTTGTAGACGGGCTCGCCCGCCGCGAGAGAGGCCACTTCGAGAACACGGGTGGGAACGAAATGGGACTTCGCCTCGTCGGGCAGTGCCGCGTACATCGCGGAGAAGCTCATCCGGCTCATCAGCGGCAGGAAGTACTTCGCCTGGTCCTGCAGTCTGGACTGCTGCGCCCCGGCCAGCAGATAGGTGTACACCATGGCCAGCAGTCCCCGGAGTTCCCGCGTCCCGGCCGGGTCCAGGCCTGCGCAGTACGTGTCGGTGAAACGCTGGGCGTCCGCCAGAATCGCCGCGTCCCGCTCCCGGTTGGCGCCACCGAGCGCGGTCGTGTCGGTCCGCTCCTCCGGCTCCTCACCGAGGATATGCACGTCTTCGGGGTTCGACGGGGAGGTGAGCGGCAGTTGCTGTTCGACCAGTGCCTGGAACAGGGTGAGCATCTTCTCCAGGCTGACGCCCCCGGTCGCCTGCGGTTTCGCCAACGCCGGGTGCAGACGGTCCGAGCCCGGCACGTACACGTCGTTCCCCCGGTGCTGGTGGACCGTGCCGTCTTCCGAGAGCACCTCGCCGAGTTCGGTGTTCCCGTCCATGAGGCTCGCCAGCTTCACCGAGGTGTGGAGCGTGCTGAACGCGTCGGCCATCTCGCCGACCGCCTTGGCCATCCGCTCCATCTCCGGAGCCTTGCCCTCCTCCTCGAAGGGGACCGTCACGAATTCCAGCGCACTGGCGTCAGGAGTGATGTACCAGTCCCCGGAAGCGGCCTCGAAGATCTTCTCGTTCTTGGAGATCACCGGCTGGTCGTCGGCCCGCACCAGCATGTTGGTCTCGAATTCGAACCCGACCTTCCGCTGGATCGCCACGGCCCCGTCGGCGGGGGCGCCGCTCCGCGTCCCGGCCGGGGACGGCTCCGCCTCCCGCTGGACCGGGGCCGGATCGGCCATCGCCTTCGCCGAGACCGCCTCCGCCTCCCGCTCGGCGGAATCGTTCGGGTGGGAGATCTTCAGACCGTTCCCCGTCTCGGTGCCGGGCACCTGACCCTCCCGCTGCTGGCGGACGTGGTGCAACTCGTGCGCCAGGGTCTGAGGCTTTGAGACGTCTCCGACGACGTGCTCCCCGGAGGTGAACGCGATCGCGCCGATGGACCGGGACACTTCGATGTCACGTGGGGAGTCGTGGACGGACACCGACCGGAAGGTGCCCTTGGGAACACCCAGCCGGCCCTCCATCTCCGATCTGACCGGCTCCGACAGCGAGCGCCCCCGGGACCGCAGCACGTCGTGGACGGCGGTAGAACGCTGGACCGGCTCGGCGGGCTCTTCGTGGCCGCAGCCCGCGTCGTGCCGGTGCGTCTCCCGCTGGAGCATGCAGGTCACCGCCGCGTTGCCGATGCTCCGCTGGAGAGACTGGAGAGAGGGGACCGAGCTCGGCGCGGGGCCGACCCGGCCGACCACCACCGGGTCCGCGGCGGTCGACACGGCGGGGGACGCAGGGCGGCGCAGCTTGCCCACGTCAGGTGTTCTGCCGGGGTCCTGCGCGCGCATGATGCGGTCCTTCCGGAGGGGCGGAGAAGGGTTTACCTCGGGCGAGGGCTCTCCTCGGTTGAGGCTTCCCCTCATGCATAGGAGGTCGGCCGCGCATACGGAAGAGGAACAAGGACAGAACCCAGGGCACACCTGGAGGACCGAACGGGCAGTGCGAGGAGCCCGTCCTACCTCCTCTCCCCCGGCGTCACGAGCCCCGACTCGAACGGCACGGCGGGGCAGCTGGTGCCCCGTGGTGGGACTGCCAGGTCGGTGAGATAGCTGTCCACGGCTTCCTCCATACACGGACCGCTGGTGACGCTGCCGTGGCCGTGGCCCTCGTAGGTGAGGAGCACGCCGCTGCGGCCGAGCTGCCGGGCCACAGAGACCGCCCACGGGTAGCCGGTGGCGGGGTCGTGCAGCGCGTTGGAGACCAGGATCGGCGGGGCACCGTGTGCGTCCAGGCGGTGCTGCGGGTTGGCGGTCGGCGCGCCCAGACACGCCGCTGCCATGTGTACCGGCAGCAGGTAAGGCAGGTCAGGCGCGGTCTTGTTCACCATGGCGACGAGCGAGGCGTACTCTCGGTAGTCGCGCACTGGCAGGTGCCAGTCCGAGCAGAAGACCGGGGTGGCCGAAGGAAGCGGCGCTGTCGACGTCGGCGACGCGGGCAGCGGCTTGCCGGCGTCCATCCCCGCGATCGCCGTGGCCAGGCCCGCGTAGTCGACCTGGTAGAACTTCCGGAACGCGATCTTGTTGACCAGGTCCGAGGACGACAGCGAGGTGCCCGGCTTCGCCGGGTCCTCCAGCTCGCCCCGCCCGGCCCGGGCCAACAGGCCCTGCCAGACGGCGCGGACGTCGCGGCCGTGCAGCGCGCAGTTCGCGGCACCGTCGCACCACTTCACGAACTCCTGGAATGAATCCTGTGCCGTGGCCGCCTCGGACCGCAGGAAGTCACGGGTGGTCGGGACGCTGTGGTCCATGACGCTCTCCAGCACCATCGCGCGCACGCGGCGCGGGTAGGTCTCGGCATACTGTGCCCCGAGCAGCGTGCCGTACGAGCTGCCGTGGAAGGTCAGCTTCCGCTCGCCGAGGGTGGCCCGGAGGGCGTCCAGGTCCCGGACCGTCTGGGCGGTGTCGAGGTGGTCGAACACGGGGCCGGTACGGGCCCGGCAGTCGGCCCGGAGCCGCTTGTTGTACGCCATGGTGGCGTCGAAGTCCGACTGGCTCTTCAGCTCCGGTGACGGCCGCTCGGCAAGCAGGTCGCTGGAGCAGGTCACCGGGTTGCTGTTGCCCACGCCGCGCGGGTCGAAGCTGACGATGTCGAACCTGCGGCGGACCTCAGGGCTGAACCGGCTGATACGGCGCACCACCATCTCCACACCCGAGTCGCCCGGCCCGCCGGGGCCGAACACCATCGAGCCGACGCGTGCGCCGGGGTCGGTGGCCTTGCGGCGGGCCACGGCCAGGTCGAGTCTCGGCCCGGTCGGGTGGGCCCAGTCGACCGGCACCGAAAGGGTGGCGCACTCGGCTGCCGGCTTTGCCGGGTCGTCACACGGTGCCCACCGCAGGGCCCCTGTGGCAGACGGCGACGCGTGGACCGCGGGAGCGGCGACGAGGCTGGTGATGACGGCCATGGCGGCTCCCAACACCATGGCCGTGCCCCGCGCGGCGATGCGCCGCAGTGCGGATCTGCCCTTTAACGGCATGGATCCTCCTCATGGAGAGAGTGGTTGTGCCAAGCGTGCGGACCCGGCCGGGGCACCATCGTCACGTTAGGTGCACTGTCGTTTGTGTGGCGCCCTCATCAGGGGCTTTTCCGGGTCGGGTCGGGGGCCGATCAGGGGCGACCGGGCGCAGAGCGAAAAATGGTCGGGGTCGAGTCAGGGGAAGGGCTCCGTCGCACTCCCGGTCGGCCCGTCAGCCACGACGCCGACCTCTGCTCGTCGAGCATCAGGAACGTCGCCGTGTGCCGCGAGTAGTGAGACGGTCTGCTCGCCGACGACCGCACCGCCCTGCGTGACGGCGAGCAGTTCCCCGGCGCGAGCGCCGGTGGCGACCCAGAACGCCGGCAGGGCCCGGTCGCGGTGAGAACGGAGCCCGGCGAAGACCTCGGTGTACTTCTCGTCGGGAATCCGCCGCGGGATCGATGGTGGACCGGATCCCCGATGCCGAGCGCGACCGGCTGACGCGCCTCCTCATCGGTGTACTGGAGGAGCACGGCCAGCGCACGCACGAGTCCCACCACGCCTGTCAACCCACCCGCTTCCCCACCCCCCCCGGCTGCAGACCTCGACCCGCCACGGCATCTACGGCGCCGACCTCATCTTGGCGATCCTGCCTTTGAAAGGCCGTGTCACAACGAGTGAGTTGTTCCCGCGTCTCCTGAAGAATGCCTGCTCAGCGCCCCCCTGCCCATGCATGCCAGCCAGGCCATCACTTTGGCCCAAGCGCAACTCGTGGCGGCTGGAAGAGAGCACCGTTACCTGAGGCCGATGATTACGCCGTAATCACACGCGCCACAGAAGTCATGCCATCGCCGGGAGGGAGTGCGCGTGAGACCAGCAGCGATGGAGGTAGCCAAGATCCGTACCGTGGCGATCAGCCCTGCCCTCACCCACTGCTGCCGGCTGTGCGGGTTGAAGGCCTGTTCCTGTCCAAAAATCACTACGGACAACAGCGGGTCCAGAACAAGAGGAAGACGTCGAAGGGTCGCTGACCAAGCAGGCGGCCTCGCGTATCTCTCCCCGCGTCGGCAAGGTGCTCGCAGCGGTGGAGGAGGCCACCGAGAGCACGAAGCTGTGGTGCGGCGCTGCCGCCGCGATGGCGTGGTTTCCTCACGGCAAGGCCGACGACCGCCCCGACTCCTCCTCCCCCTTCCCTCCGGGCACACCGCCACCGTGGCACCCGTCGGCACAGTGTGTGCAATACCGGCGGCATCACCCGCCCTGAACTCGTCTGTTCGGGGTACTTGTGCCGTCATCGGACAGGGCCGGGCGCATGACTGGACCCGGCCTGCAGGAACTCAGAAAGAGGGGAGGTGATCGCCGTGTCGAGTACGCAGCCGCATCATGCCGGATCCGTCCCGGGCGCCGACCGCTCCGGCCAGGAGCCGGTGAGCGAGCTGGTACAGCGGGCCTCGCAGCAGCTGACCGAGCTGGTGCGCGGCGAACTGCGCCTGGCTCAGGCGGAGATGAGGCAAAAGGGCAAGCGCTACGGCAAGGGCGGTGGTCTGTTCGGCGGCGCCGGCGTCGTCGGTTTCCTCATGGCGCAGGCACTGGTCGCCAGCGTGATGGCCGCACTGGCGGTGGCGCTGCCGGTGTGGGCAGCTGGGCTGATCGTCACAGCGGTGCTGGGTGTGATCGCCGCAGTGATGGCCATGAGTGGAAAGAAGCAGGTCGACCGCGCCGCGCCGCTCACGCCCGAGCAGACGGTCGAGAACGTGAAGGCCGACGTGGCCGAGATCAAGGAGAGTGCGCACCGATGACCCAGCCGCCCCACGACGAGCCCACCGCCTCCAGTCCTCAGGAACTGCGGGATCAGGTCGAGCGGACCCGCACCGAGCTCGGGAAGACGGTCGAGGTGCTCGCGGCAAAGACCGACGTCAAGGCGCGCGCCCAGGAGAAGGCCACCGAGGTCAAGGAGAAGGCCACCGAGGTCAGGGAGCAGGCTGCGGCGAAGGTTGGAGAGCTGAGGGAGAAAGCTGTCGACCTGGTCCACCAGGCGCAGGAGAGGCTGCCCGATCCGGTCAAGGACAAGGCCGCCCAGGCTGCCGAGCAGGCTCGGACGAAGGCGACCCAGGCCGGTCAGATGTGGCAGGACAAGGCGCCCGAGCCGGTGCGGCAGAAGACCACCCAAGGGGCGCAACTGGCACGTGACAACCGCAAGACGCTGCTGACGGCAGCGGGTGTGGCGGTCGTGGTGTGGCTGGCCTGCAGGCGTCGGAAGGCGTGAGCCGGGCGTAGGCATCGAAAATCGTCGACAAGTCGGTCGGTCTGGCGCTCGGTGCCGTCAGCGGCACGGCCACGGGAGCGCTGTTCCAGCAGACGTGGAAGACGTTCAGCCACGATGAGGACGCCCGAACGTCACCGCCTGACCGGAACCTGGCCCGGCCGATGGGCATGAGGAGGCGGGAGGGCCGGTAGGACACGGATACCGGCCGGCCGTCCCGCCCTCCGACCCGTACCTCCTTCCTATAAAGGACCCTCATAGTCATGTCCGATCAGCACGCGGCTGCCGCACTGACCGCTGCAGCAGTGATCGCCGCAATCCTGGTCGCCCGGGCAGTCGTCCTCCACCAGGGCAGTCGAAGGTGTGCCGCTCGCGAAGCGCACGTGGTGCGCGGTCGCACCGCACCGGGCGCCGACAGAGCCACGTCATCTGCGGCCGTGTTCCCGGACGCCGCTTCCTGCGTCGTGCGAGAGGCTGAACAGCACGTTCACCACTGCTGGCAGCAGCTCCGAACACGGGTCGACCCGCCCGATTGACCCGCATGGGAGGGGCGAGATGGGAGGCGCGTATGCCTACTGCCGCATCGGTTCGCCAACCACCCCTTGCTGTGCAACCTCGAGGTCGAAGGCGATGCCTTCTGGCAACCGGGTACGGCAGTTTCTTCGTAACGTGGATGCCGGCACGCTGATCCCGCAGGTGAGGCCGGGGAACAGGCGAGGGCGGGAGCGACGGTCGTGACGGCGGACCAACTTCGTTGAGAAGGGATATCGGCGTGCGCTCCGGTCGGGGACATCACCTACCCACAGGTGTTCAAGGTCAAGGGCAGCCGGGGCGGCGATCATCACCAAGACCTGGTCCTGCTTGAAGCTGGTCCGCCCGTTCTTGGACGCGCCGACACCCTCGGGAGCGATTACGCCGTAATCACGCAAACATCGTGGGGTGGGATGGCGCTCGTTGAAAGCGGCTCTGACCGCGATTTCGTGAACAATCTTGGTGCTGCGGCAGGCTGCCACCGAATCGGTCCGGCCGCTCGACCACCCTGCCGAAGTGGCACGTCGTCTGGCCGGCCGTCGGCCGGTGTCTTCCCCGTCCCGATGTGCGATGCAAGGGCTTGACGCCTTGTGGTTCCGGAGCGGCAGCGCGGGCGAGCGCCGGATTACCGATGAGGCACGCGTTTTCGGCAGGATGGGCGCATGACCGAGATCCGCACACCCCGTCTTCTCCTCCGTAGCTGGCACGACGACGACCTCGCGCCGATGGCGGACATTAACGCGGACCCACGGGTCATGCGCTGGATCGACGACGGCTCGGTGCGCGACCTGGACCACACGGCCGAGGACATCGAGCGCTGGGAGGAGGAATGGGACGAAGAAGGCTTCGGGCTCTTCGCCGTCGAGCTGCTGGCCTCGGGTGAACTGATCGGTTTCACGGGGTTGTCCGTGCCCGAGTTCCTGCCGGAGGTGATGCCCGCCGTGGCGATCAGCTGGCGGCTCGGCTCACCGTTCTGGGGCCAGGGATACGCGTCCGAAGCCGCGCACGCCACATTGGAGTTCGCACTCCAGGACCGCGGCCTGGACCGCGTCATCAGCATCAGCCGGGTGGGGGACAACGCCTCCGAGAACGTCATCCGCAAGCTCGGCATGGTGCCCGAGCGGGAAACGGCACACCCGGTGTACGGCTATCCGCTGCGCGTTCACGCCATCGACCTCACCGAGTTCCAGGCGTGAACCAGCCGAGCCGTCGATCACCACAAAACAACCGACCACTGTCCCCACGTTCCTGAACGCATCGATCGCGGCGGTACGGACACTCATGGACGGATGGTGTCCTCCCCTCACCGACCTCCGCTTTCACGGAACTGCGGACAGAGCCTTGAAAGCGACCAACCCCCGCACGGGGATGACCCACCCGTGCTTGGTGAATCTCCTCACCCGAGGCACGCCTGACCTTCGGATGGATGACCCAAGAACCCCCCATAGCCGGCCAGGTCCAGAGGTGGACTGCTGTCCGGGGCGGCCGAGGCCAACGCGTGACTACAGCATCAGCTCACCGCCACCGCTATGAACTTTCATCGCCTCACTGCCTCACCGCCTGGTGGACCGGCACCCCATGGGTCTGCGCCCGCACATCTCATCTGGCAGCCCCGCGGACCGTCGAATAGAGCAGGTGCGCTGAGTACTCCCCTACGTTTCCATGAGGAGGCCGAGGACCCGAGCGTCGAACGCATGGTGACCGACGATGGGGAGACGAGTACCGCACCGGCCTGGCCAACCTGGTGGACCTCGGTATCGGCACCACGACGCCGGTCGGCTCGTTCCCCGAGGGAGCCGGCCCCTTCGGGGTGCTGGACATGGCGGGCAACGCCGACGAGTGGACCTCCACCCTCTACGCCCCCTACCCGGGCGCGCCCGCCGCGGTACCGGCCACCGAGGACTGGGCCTTCGACCGGCACATCACCCGAGGCGGCTCGTTCCTCCACGACCGGGACCTGGCCCGCTGCGCCCGCCGACACGGCGCCTACGAGCCGGATCTCGAAGCGATCGGCGTGGGCTTCCGCCTGGCGGCACCGGCCGCGTAAAACCGGACATCGTGCCGGCGTCGCATGACGGACGACATCTCCTCGAGGCCGCGCGTCCTCGGCTGTACCGGCCTGTGCGCGTTCCGGGGGACACCGCACGTGGTCCTGGCAGGGAAGAGGCTACGGAGGATGTTCAGCGCTCCTGCGATGTGCGGTGGGGCAGGCGGGTGATTACGTCGTAATCACCCGCGCTGGGGGAGTGGCGTCAGCGCCGGGAGAGGGTGCGACTGACGTGCTCCCTGGCCTGAAGTCCAGGGGGTCCGGCCTGGGTGGGCGGACCCTTTCGGAAGCTTCCTGCTTCACCGCCACCTGACTGCGGAAGTACACCGCGCAGTCCCTTCGCAAGCCCTTGGGTGACCTCAGAACACACCGACGCAACACCCTCAGTCAGAGGGTGACTCCCACAGTCACTTCGAGATGACCTCCGCGCTGAGATGCATAGCCGTCCATGACCAGCGCCCCGCCGAGCCGGGCACTCCACATCAGCAGCTCGCCCTGGATCGTGGCGTCGCGGCACATGAGATCGTGCTTCACGATGAGGCTGTCGGCATGGCAAGCGCGTCGGGCACACCGCAGACGGAGAGGTCCAGTTCTCCTGTCACTGTCGCTCCGCGTAACCATGGGGCAGGGGCGCGCCTGGGTGTTGGTCCGCACTCGTCGAGCAGCAGACGGGCTATCACTTCCGCGTGCACGACCGTGTCGGGGTCCGATGTGGGTCTGCGGGTGGAGGGATCATGATGATGGTCCTCTCGGTGGGGAAGGACGTCCAGACCCTCTGCTCGGCAACGGTGAGACGGCGGCCAGACATGGCAGCTCCCCTGAACGGCTGGATGGGATGATTCGTAGGGATCTCCTGGTGGCGGAGGTGCTCTTGCGGCGTGGTGCGGCAGCACTCGGGGTCGCGGCCGGGCAGCGTGCGGAACCCTGCTCGAGCTCTCCCCTCGGTTGTCGGCGCACACCTGCCGCTGCCGGTGATTACGCCGTAATCACCGGAGGGCTCGTGCCCGGTTGACGCGCTGGGTGATTACGCCGTAATCACCCAGGCGGTCACCGGCACACACCAACTTGGTCTAACTAACGTGTCGATGTGTCGATGGATCATGGACGTTAGTATGGTGTCTCGCATGAGTTCGCCAGCCACCTCCAGCGACCGCGAGAAGGTCGTCTCCAAACTGCCGGGATGGCTCCGGCAGAACCTCAAAGTCAGAGCCGCTCAGCGCGGCATCGAGATCCAGGCCGCCGTAGAAGAAGGCATCAGCGCCTGGTGCGATCTGGCCTCCGCCACCGCGACGATCGACACCGCCGGCGCCGACTCCTTCGCCACCTTCCTGCCTCCCGGTCAGTGGGAGGAGTTCCGGCAGATCGCCGTCGACCGACGGGTCTCACTCATCCAGGGCCTCGCCCAGTCCGTGCAGTTGTGGCTCGACACCCACCCTGCCCCGGATATCGAGCGGCCCTCCATCACCCGCCGGATCGTCGTCTGCAATCAGAAAGGCGGAGTCGGCAAGACCGCGATCACCGCAGGCCTGGGCGAGGCCCTGGCGGAAGACCCCAACACCCTGCACCCTGTCCGCGTCGCCAAGGCCCTCACCAAAGCACTGCGCGCCAGCGAGGTCCACACCGACGAAGCCGGGCCGGACGACAATCCACTCGACATCGAGAACCTCCCCGGCCCCGGTCTGCGTGTGCTCCTCGTCGACTTCGACCCGCAGTGCCACCTCACCAACCAGCTCGGCGCCGCACCGCTGCCCATGAACGGTGACAGCCTCACCAACCACATGGCAGGCGACCCGAAGGGCGACCTGGGCGACCTCATCGTCTCCATCGACGACGACACCTTCAACGGCCGACTCCACTTGCTGCCCGCCTGTAACGACGCGTTCCTGCTCGACGTGCGCCTCTCCGCCGTGCGTGCCCGGGAAGCGGCACTGGAGAGGGCCCTCGCCCCGCTCGAAGCTGATTACGACGTAATCATCGTCGACTGCCCGCCCAGCCTCGGTCTGAGCATGGACGCCGCCGCCTACTACGGCCGCCGTCGCGACGGAGAGACCCCCGGTCAGTCCGGCGCCCTGATCGTCGTTCAGGCAGAAGACAGCTCAGCGGACGCGTACGAACTGCTCACCACGCAGATCGACGACCTCCGCGGCGACCTTCAGGTCGACATCGACTACCTCGGCATCGTCGTCAACCTGTACGACTCCCGCCGCGGCTACATCGCCACCTCGTCCCTCCAGGGGTGGGTGGACATAAAGGATCCCCGGGTCGTCGGCCTCATCGGAGACCTCAAGGAACAGAAAGAAGCCGTCCGGGTGAAGGAACCCCTGTTGTCCTACGCGCCCAAATCACAGCAGGCAGTCGGCATGCGTGCGCTCGCCAGGGAGGTCTTGTGAGTAAGGCCGACCAGCTCGGTGCCGGCCGATTCGGTGGGGGAGTACGTCCCGTCAGCGCACGCCGCCAGGCTGTCGCCGCCGCGACCGGCGTGCCCACCGAAGGCGTCGCCCCACCGGCGGAACTCCCCGTCGAACGCATCAGCCCCAATCCGGACAACCCCCGCTCCGCCCTCGGAGACCTCACGGACCTTGCCGGCAGCCTGAAGACCCACGGCCAGAAACAGGCGATCACGGTCATGAACCGCGACGCCTACATCAAAGCCAACCCGGACCGTGAAGCCGACCTCGAACCGGACACCACCCACATCGTCATCGACGGCAGCAGCCGCCTCGCCGCCGCACGCGAAGCCGGCCTCACCACCGTCAAGGTGATGGTCAGCGACGACCAGGGCACCACCTCGGAGGAACTCCTCGAGTCCGCTCTCGTCGCCAACATCCACCGGCAGGACCTCGAAGAACTCGACGAAGCTCGCGCTCTCCAAAGGCTCCTGGCCATCCATGGAAGCCAAAGGGCCCTCGCCAAGCGCCTGCACCGCTCCCAGGGCTGGGTGTCCCAGCGTCTCGCCCTGCTCAACCTCACTCCCGAGCTGCAAGCACGCATCGGTGAGGACCCCATCGACCTGCTGCGGGCTGTCGGCAACAAACCAGCAGACCAGCAGGAAGCAGCTCTGCAAGAACTGAAGGCGGAAAGAGCACGAAAAGAAGAAAAGGCACGCATCCCCGCGAAGCACACGACGCAACCGACAACCAGCACGCCCGCACGCTCGGAGAACAGCCCTCCTGGTGATGACGACGTAATCACCGGCAACGCGGGCGACGGCGAACCGCACGGACAGGGAGCGGCCGAACCATCCCCGGCACCGGAGAAACCAGCCACTGCGGAGCAACGCGCGACCCCTGTGCCGGCGGTCACGGAGCATGAGTCGCCTGCTACTGAAGCGGGGAAGGACACGCCATCCGTTCCCGAGCAGGCCACCGCTCCTGCAGCGGCGGCCGGTGCAGGAGAGCAGCCGAAGCGGTTCCCCTACGACGACGGCGTCTATGCGGCGCAGCACCTGATCCACAAGATGCCGCCCGAGGAGTTCAACAAGATGCTGGACCTCCTCGTCAAGCACAGGGACAGCCACACTGTCCACACCGGCTGAACCATGTCACGGCCAATGGCCGACCTGACCGAGTAACCAGCGCAACATGGGGCCGGCCCCTTTGCTCGGGTTCCAGTGGTCGTCGCAACACCCCAGTTCAAGGGGTGCGATGGACTTCAGGACCCGAGGGGACCGGACTCCACAGGGGCGTAAGAAGTTGTCCCGGGAACGGGAGGCATACTCCCGGCTCGTGCAGCAGGGATACAGCAATGCCGAGGCATGCCGGGTCGGCGGCATCGTTGCGCGGACCGGCTGGAAGTGGCGCAACGGCCGCTCCGGGGAACGGAACCGGAAGCCGGTACCACCGATCGATCTGGTGGTGCCGGCTTCCGGCTCGTCGCGGTATCCGTCCGAGGACGAGCGGATCCACATCGCCGACCGGCCACGCGAGAACCTGATCAACACAACCTCGTGTCGCAACGACCGCTGGAAACCGCCCGCCCACCGGCTACCGCGGTGGGCGCCCGCACGCCGTTCTCAGCCGAGCTGGGTGGGAACGACCGTCAGCGCGGCGATGTTGATCCGGGCCGGTACCGCCACCGAGTACGTGATGGCGTCGGCCACGTCTTCCGCGGTGATGGTGGTGATGGCCGACCGCATCTCCGCCAGCCCGACCCGTGTGGCCTCGTGTGCCATGCCGGCGCCGAGTTCGGTGATGGCGAAGGCCGGGTCGACGGACCGCACCCGTACGCCGCGAGGCCCCAGAGAGGCGCGCAGGTTGCGGGTCAGCTGGGTGACCGCCGCCTTGGTCGCGCCGTAGACCGGGTAGTCGGCGAAAATCACTTCCGCCGCGATCGAGCCGAGGTTCACCAGGTCCGCGGCCCGTCCGGCTTCGGCCGCGTCGAGCAGGTCCGCGATGAAGGCCCGGCCGGTCGCCAGCAGACCTCGCAGGTTCACGTCGATCATCTGGTCCCACTCGGCCGTGTCCGCCTCGTCGAACGGTGCTCCGAGCATCACCCCCGCGTTGGCGACGACTAGGTCGGGCCGGCCCAGGGCGGCGCGGATCGTCGACGCGGCGGCGGTCAACGCGGCGGGGTCGGTTACATCGACCGCGAGCGGCAGGACCTCGGCGGAGTGTTCCTCCCGCAGGGTCGCGGCGAGGTCTTCCAGTAGCCCGGATCGCCGGCCGAGCAGAGCGACCGCCGCTCCGGCGGCGGCGAAGCGGTGTGCGGTCGCCGCGCCGATCCCGGCGCTGGCCCCGGTGATCACCGCGACCCGGCCGGCAAGCGGACCCGCGGGCACACCGGCAACGGGCAGGGAGAAGTCGTTCGAAGCGTTGTCTGTCATGAGGTCGATCGTGTTCGGTGGGCCGAGGGCCAACCAGGGCGGTCTTATCCAGGGTGCGCCACACCCAGGTAACCGATCGCGTGCGCGCCTATCGTTGCGGCATGGACAGCGGCAACCCACTGGGCGAGTTCCTCCGCGCCCGGCGAGAGATGACCAGCCCATCCCGGACGGGGCAGCCCTGGTCGGGCCGGCGCAGGACGCCGGGCCTGCGCCGGGAGGAGGTCGCCCAGGCGTCCGGGGTCAGCACCGACTACTACGCCCGGCTGGAACAGGGACGGGAGAAGCGCCCTTCCGCACAGGTGGTGCACGCCCTGGCCCGTGCCCTGGGACTGGATCCCGAGGAAACGGCGCACCTGCACCAGCTGGCACGAACGGCTCGAAGTTCCGTCCGACGAGGCGGCGGTGTGACCGTCGGGTCGAGGCTGCTGCGCTTGATGGACGGCTGGCATCACACACCCGCGCTGGTCCTCGACCGCCGACTGGATGTGCTCGCCGGCAACCGCCTCGGACGCGCCCTTTTCGCCAGGATGCTGGACCAGGGCGAGACCAACCTGGTCCGGTTCACCTTCCTGAACCCGGACGCCCGGGACTTCTACCCCGACTGGGAGCGGGTCGCCAGGTCCGGACTCGCGGCCCTGCGCGCGGGCAGCGGCGACCTGACGAACGATTCCCGGCTCACCGAACTGGTCGGTGAACTGTCCCTGAAAAGCGCGGAGTTCCGCACTCTGTGGGCCCGGCACGATGTCCGGGGCAAGGCTCATGAGGCCAAGTCCTTCAACCATCACCAGGTCGGCGAGCTGACCTTGACCTACGACTCGTTCACCGTCGACAGCGCGACGGACCAGCAGCTCGTCGTGTACCAGGCCGAACTCGGCAGCGCTTCCCAGCAGGCCCTCGCACTACTCGGCACGGTGGCCGCCGACCTGCCCGCTTCGCCGACCGTGTCACTCAGTGACGCTCCCCGATCCGGCCTGTAGTGCGTAGGCATCAGGTCATGTGAGTGGCTGGTGCGGGTACACCAGGGGAAGACGGCGGCGGGGGACGACGCCCGGCGGTGTCTGGAGCGGCCAATACGGCTGATGGCGGTGGTTGCGGCCGGTGGTCCGTTGGCCGGCCTGGCGCCGAACCTGCCGGTGTTGTCGCTCGGTCAGGTATTGCAGGGCGTCATGGTGGGCGCGTTGTCCCTCTCATTCATCCTGGTGCGCAAACCTCCCGGCAGGACAGACAGTCACAGGTCGCGATGGGGCTGGTTGTCGCGCTCTTCACGGGCGGCGGCATGGTGGGAACGCTGGTCGCCGGCCGCTCGCGGAAGGACTGTCCCGGCACTGGGGTGTTCGCGCTGCCGACGATCGCGATCATCGCGATGATGTTGGTCGTGGCTCGGCTGTGGAAGTTGGGCTCCCGGATCGAGCCGTACTCGGTGGCTGCCGTCGCCGCACGTCGCCCGGGGGCGAAGTCGTCGTAGAGTCGGACGTCTGGAGAGCTGAAGTCGTAGAACTCGCCGAAGGTGCGCTGGAAGCCGAACGGTCCGTCCCCCTCGTCGCGCTCCCATCCGAACACCCACCGGGTGTGCAGGTCCGTGATCACTTGTTCGTCGTTCATGACCCGACACCAAGGCTGCGAGCGAGGTGCAGGGAGGGTCCCTCGTACCCACCCGTCCGTGGACAGCAGCGAGATCCGGCAACACTTGGGGCTCTGGGTTGTCTGTGTGCCGCCGAGAAGTACTGGACCCGCACGGCCGACATGGGCGAAGGAGGAAGTAGGTGGCCCGGTACCGCCGTGCACCGCTCGTCGTCCGGAAACTCCGAGGCGGGGAACCGGTGGCGCGGCGCCACTCCCGCACCGACTGTGAGCGCGGCACACGGTCGGCGCACAGCCAACGGGTCCGCTCCCACCTGCACATGTCGGCGACCGCCGCCCGGGTGGCACAGGCGGTGAAGAACCTTGCCGTGGAGCTGGAGGACACCGGCTGCCGGGCGCGGTTCCCGATCCGGGAGTGGGACGGCAAGTTCCCCGCCCCGTTCGACGCCGTCCTGGCCGACGCGGGGAGCGAGGTCGTGCTGACGGGAGTCCGGATGCCGAGAACAAACTCGATCATGGAGAGGCGGGTGCAGACCTGTCGGCGCGAACTGCTGGGCCGCACCGTGATCTGGAATCAGCGACACCTGCTCCATGCCCTGCGTGAGTTCGGGAAGTTCTGCAACTCCCACCGGCCCGAGTAATGGTCAAGACCTGTGGATCGTTGAAGTCATCGTCTGATGCTCCGGTGCCATCGCATCTCGCCTTCGTGCCATTCGTCGGTGGGTGTGAGCCCGGCGGCAGTGGCGACGGCGGCGGATGCCCGATGTTCGGGATGGATGTGGGCGATGACGGTGCGCACCGGCTGCCGGCCGAGCCGGGCGACGAGTCCTCGGGCCGCTTCGGTGGCGATGCCTCTTCCCTGCCACGGGGTGCCCACCACCCAGGCGATCTCTGCGATGGGACCGTGGCCGGAGGGGCTGACCGTCGCCTGGACTGTGCCCGTCAGGCAGGACTTGTCACGAAGCCGGATCACCCAGTTCAGCCAGGACACGGCTGGATCGGGAGAGCCTGCGGTCGTGCGCTGGTAGCGCGAGCGCAGGGCTTGCGGGGCGTCCGGCGTGCCGCCGATGAAGGTGTGCAGGGCCGGATCGGACAGCACCGCGGCCATCTCCTCGGCGTGCTCGACGTGCAGTGGCAGCAGGTCGAGCCTGCTGGTGTTGATGGGCTGGGCCGCGAGGGTGCTCACGCTGCGACCACCTCGGGGCGTTCGACGAGTCGGCCGCGTTCGAAGCGGGCACCTGCCCGGACGAGGGCGATGAGGTGGGGTGCGCTCACGGCCCGCCACCGCTGCTGGGCGGACCCGACGAGCTTGAATACCATGGCGAGGGCGGCGGTGCGGGAGCCGGCGCCGCGGGTGACCTTGGTCCGCAGGCGGACGCTGAGGTGGATGCCGTCGGCCCAGACGTACACGTAGTCGACTTCTGCGAGGTCGCGGTCCATGAAGGCGGCGTGGTCGGCCTGCCACTGTCGGGTCAGCCGGGCGACCCCCGCAGGGGAGAGTCCGGCCGAGCTGCCCAGGAACTGCTCCAGCGCGGGCACGAAACCTTCGCCGGACTACTGACTCCGCACGCGGACAACGTTGAGGAGTCGGCAGTCTGAATCACCCGGACTCGTGGTGCTGACCTGCCTTTTCTGCACTCCTTCGCGAACGGTCTGGAGCGTGACCGCGCCGCAGTCGATGCTGCCCTCACCCTGCCCTGGCACAACGGTCGCACCGAAGGCGTCAACACGAAGATCAAACTCCTCAAGCGCCTGATGTCCGGCCGTGCCGGCCATGGCCTCCTGCGCCAGATCGTCCTGCTCAACTGAGACCCAAACTGAACGATCAACGCCCACGAAAATCCTGGAAGAGCCGAACGACTTACAGTCCCACGTGTTTTCCCGGGGGCCGTCAGCTGGTCCGTCTCCGGCAGAGAACGCGTCGGGCCCGTTCTGAGTGCCGTTGCCATGGCGTTGCGACACCACGTCGAGCGGAACCGCCGACGATCCTCAGCCGACACCGACCGCCTGCTCGCCGCTGAGGAATCGGAGCTCGTGGCCTCTGGAACGGCTGTGGGCCTGTTGCACCGTACGGGGACTCGGCTCCAGCAGCGCAGTGGGGAAGTGCCGGCTTTGGTGAGCGGCATCGATGAACCGGGCCGGTTTTTTCATTGTTCGGCGCAACGGGTGCCATGACCGGGCGACACCGTGAAGGGGAAGGCGGCGCACCGTCCGTGGTCCGACCGTGGCCAAGGCCGTACGCGGCTTGCTGAGCACGGGATGGGCGCCCGCCCTGATCCGGCGTGCCCCGATCAGGACGACTGGTGCACGGCCGGGCCGGAACTGTCCTGAAGTCCCAACAACACGGAGAGCTGATGAAGGTCGTGGTGGCCGGCGGTACGGGGCTGATTCGCCGGCAGGTGGTCGGCATGCTCAGAAGCAGCGGCCGCGATGCCGTGTCGGCCGCTCCCCTCACCGGTGTCGGCACTCTGACCGGACAAGGGATGAAGCAGGTCCTCAAGGGCGCGGACGTAGTCGTGGACGCTTTCAACTCCCCGTCGTTCCAGGCGAAAACATCCTTGGACTTCTTCACCCGGTCGGCGCAGAACCTGATCGCGGCCGCGCAGCGGGCAGGCGTGCGTCGCTACGTCATGCTCTCCGTCATCGGGGCCGACCAACTGCCTGAGAACGGCTACTTCCGGGCCAAGTCCGCCCAGGAAGGGGTACTGCGGGACAGCGAGCTGCCGTATACCATCGTGCGCGCCGCACGGTTCTTCGAGTTCGTCGCTCCGGTCATGGGGCTCTCCACCAGGGGAGGGCGGGTGCACCTGCCCTCCACCCAACTGCGCCCGGTTGCCGCCGCCGATGTCGCGGCCGCGGTCGCGACATCGGTCGAGGAGGAGCCGTTGTACGGAGTCCGCCAGATCGCGGGCCCTGAAACCCACCGGCTCAACCGGCTCGGTGAACTCACGCCGGCCGCCCGACCGGACGACCGCCGCGTGGTCACGGATGAGAACGCCGGCCTGTTCGCCGGCATCCCCGACGGCGTCCTTACCGGCGGTACCACTGTGAGCACCGCCCTCACCTGCTACGAGGACCGGCTCAAGCAGAACTCGCGGAAGTCCATGATCCGCGCCGGCGCGCTCTGAACGGGCCCACGGGCCCACGGGCCACTCGCCGCGTCTCCCGGGTCTAGAACTGCTGGACCAGATCACCGCTCCACGCACAACTGACAGGTTCGACTCTCGGCATGAGCTCCACGACCTCAAGGGCCGTGTTCGCTGGGCTGTGTCCGTCGTTGAGTCGCTTCGGTCGCTGGTAGGGGGTGCGCATGCCTGCTGAGCTGCTTTTTCCCCGCAGTGACTCATTGAAGTTCAGCCCCGAGGTCTCAGCCACCGTCTCCCCGGCCGTCACCACCCGGGGCGCGCGGTCCGTCCGGCCTGTTCACCCGCTTGCCATGGGCGGCGAGACCCGAACCACGAACTACGGGTGCCCCCGAACCACTCCCCACTCACCCGCTGAGTGTCCTTGCCTGCCAGAGGGACGCAGGCACCGCGTTTCACACGGTCCCTCTTCTGCTCGGCCGACGTCGCACCACCCAGTGGCGGGGCGCTCACGAAGAAGCCGGGCATGGCCTCATTCAGGCCGCGGCGAGACGGATCCCCCGGGTGAGCTGCGAGCCCAGTTACTGCTCGGTGGGAACCCGCTGCGCGAAACGTCCTGGGTGACGTTGCCGCGCGCCCTGCACGCGGTCGGCCGTACGGCGGAGGCGCTCCAGCGGTATGAGGCGGTACGCCGCACCCTCGCCGCCTGCCGGCGCACGCCTGCGGGCTGTTCGTCTCCGGCGCACTGCAAGCGCTGGACGCCGCCGCCGATGCTGGACCGGTGATCTGGCGGCGGGCCGATGATCCGTCGCTGCCCGCCTCGTACGTCTTCTCCCGCGAGCTCGGCGGCCTGCAAGGGGGTGGTCCGAGTCAGGGCGAGGTGGGCGGGGGAGGGCGCCTGCCCGCCCTGCTGGCTGCCGCCACAACAGCCAGCAGGGCTGACGCCCGGTAAGGGCCCTTTACGCCCAGGCGTCACTGTTTCTACGAGGAACTCCCCGCGGTGGTTCAAGGGCGGTGGCGGTATCGACGCTGATCCTGCCGATCGAGGCCACCGCTGAGCCGTTCCACCGGGCCCTCCCGCAGGCCGAGCACATCGTCGTCGGGGGCGCCCCGCCTGGCCTGCCGTGACCTGCGCCAAGAGGTCACCGACGCCCTGCTCGCTTCCTTGGCCAAGTGAGCGGCGGCGGCCGGTCGCTCTCCGCCGGGTGATGAACCACACGCACCCCGTCACCGTTTCCGCGGTGGCGGGGGCGTCGTCGCCGGAGATCTGAGAAAGCCGAAGAACAGGGACGTACCACAGTGAACATCGCGCTGACTGCGGTGACCGTGTTCTACGGGGGTTCTTCCTGGCCGGCGGGGGCGATCCGCCCGCCCGGGAGCGAATGGAAAAGGCTGAGGGAAAGTACTGGAAAGCTGCCGTTGCCGAGGACGGATTCCCGGGGGCCTCGCCTCGCGAGAAGCTGAGGGGATGGATTGAATCGGGCCTCTGGGACCGGTTGGTGGGCGCAATGCCGGCTTCGGCCTCCCCCGCGGTCATGCCGCGAGTCGGTGATGTCAGGTGGAATGCGCTGCGGATTTCCCCATGTGACCGCGAACGCCTGTCCAAGCTGCTGGCCCCCTCCTCCCGGACGATCACCCCGGGGTGTGGAAGAGAGTGGAACCCCGACTGGCCGCGGATTGCCTGGGCGCAAGCAGGCGCAAGGCCATGGACTCCTATCTCTGCAAACAGTGGCACCTGCGCAGCCACAATGGTGAGCGGCCGCCTTCCAGGCTGGCGTTGGGCAGACGGTTCGAGATCGATCCACGCCTCGTGCAACACATGCACAAGATGCTCACCGACAATCCGAACCCCGTCGTGCGAGGAATCGTCAACCGCTATGTGGGCGAGTTCGGGGCGGTGCCTGGGATCCTGAACCCGATGCTGGAGGAGGCGGTGGGTCCGCCCGGCCGCTGCGCCGCGGCCACGTCGGCCGAAGCCGGTGGCCGCCGGCGGGTCCGGTGGTTTCCGACAGACCCCGGCCGCCGGACCGGAACGGGGCGCGGATGGTGCCGAGGCGCGCGCCGGGCGTTGCGGGACCGCCGGGAACGACGGCCCCGGACGGTGCGCCCCGGCGGTCAGGACTCCGGCGGGGCGGCCCAGGAGCGCAGTCGGCGGGCGATCCGGGCGACGCCGAGGGTGCGGGACGCGGCGTCCCGGACCAGGGCGACGGCCTCCTTCGGCGGGTAGTCCAGCTCGTGGCCGTCGAGCGCCAGGTAGGCCTCGCAGGAGTGCCAGGCGAAGGCCTCGTTGGAGTGTTCCAGGCACGGCAGCCGGACCAGGGTCTCCAGCAGCGCCGCCGCCCTGAGGAACGGAGAGCCGTAGACCTCGCGGTCCAGGGCCCGCGCGTCGACCCGGGCGACCGCCGCGTACAGCGGTCCCAGGTCGTCGACCTGGGGGTCGCCGGGGAGGAGTTCGGCGGCGTGCAGCAGGAACGGGACGTCGATCGGGTGCGAGGGGCCGGGGGGACCGGCCGGGCCGGGCCGGGTCACGCGGCGTGGCCCCGCTCGCCCGGTGCCAGGTCCCGCAGCGCCTCGCGTTCGGCGGCGCGCTGCCCGGGCGCCGGGTCGGCGGCGCTCGGCTCCGCCGCGAAGGCGTCACCGCTGCGGGCCATGGACCGCTCGAACGCGTCGAGGAAGCGCCGCTGGACGGCGGTGGCCCGCTCGTACGCGGCGGACAGGACGTACTCCTGCATGCTGACGCCGGCCTGCCGGGCGGCGGCCATGATCGCCTCTCGCTGCTCCGGATCGCGGAAGCGGAGATTCATGGCCCGGGAGGGGGAGGCGGCCGAGGCGGAGGAATCTGTCATGGCAGACACGGTACCAGTGGTACCGGTGTCGGCCGGTGCAGATCCGTACGGCCGGGAAGATCACCCCTCCGTGTGATCGGGGTCACATCAAAACCGGTCCATGAACCGCCTCCCGGTCCACACCGTTTTCCCGGCGTCGACAGATTGCCGGTTCTCGCCTCTCGGTGACCGCTCATGTGCGCAGCGCGTTCATCGCCGAACGGCGGGCCGGACATGTCGCCGTGTTCCCGCTGTGACGCCCGCCGACCGCACGACCCCGGCGGGGGACGCCCGGAAGTGACGTTCGAGGAAGAAGCAGAGATGGACGACGAATCCCGCGCCGACCGCGCGTACACCGGGGCCGCCTCGTACGCCGAGGGTCACCCGCCGGCCGACGGCTCCGCGCACCCCGCCACCGAGACGCTGCTCGCCGCCTTCACGCGGTTGCTCGACGACGACCCCGGCCGCGCCCTGTTCACCCTCGTCGACGAGCACGGCCGGGACGCGGAGACCCTCACGGTGCGCGGACTGGCCCGGGAGGCCGAGCGGGTCCGCGCGCTGCTGACCGGCCGTGCCGCGCCGGGCGACCGGGCGCTGCTGGTGTACCTGCCGTCGCTGGACTTCGTCGCCGCCTTCCTCGGCTGCCTGGCCGCCGGTGTGCTGCCGGTGCCGCTGCCCCCGCCCCGTCCCGGAGCCGGCGGCCCCGACCCGCTGGCGGCCGTCGCGGCGGCCAGCGGCGCCACCGTCCTCCTCACCCACGGCCCCCTGCTGCGCGCGGCCCGGGCCGCCGGCGCCCCCGCTCCGGACGGCGTGGACCGGCCCGGCCCCGCCCGGCTGCTCACCGACGACCGCGGCGGCCCGGCCCCCGAGCCCGACCCCGCCTCCTGGCACCGCCCGGCCGACCCGGCCGAGCCCGCCTTCCTGCAGTACACCTCCGGTTCCACCGGCGCGCCCAAGGGCGTGGTGATCACCCACCGCAACGTCGTCCACGAGGTCGAGGCGATCGCCCGCGACCTGCGGCTCGACGCCGACGCGGTCGCGGTGACCTGGATCCCGCACTTCCACAACATGGGCCTGGTCTGCTTCCTGCTGAGCACCCTCGCCGGGTACTGCCCGCGCACCTACGTGCTCTCGCCGCTGGACGTACTGCGGCGTCCCGCCCTGTGGTTCGACGTGGTCTCGCGGGTGCGGGCCACCCACACCGCGGCGCCCAACTTCGCGTACGAGCTGATGATCGCCCGCACCACGCCGGAGGAGCGCGTCGGCTGGGACCTCGGTCATGTGCGGGTGCTCGGCTCCGGCGGCGAGATGGTGCAGCCCGCCACCGTCGAGCGGTTCTTCGCCGCGTTCCTGCCGTACGGGCTGGTCCCCGCCGCCTTCTGCCCCGGCTACGGGATGGCCGAGCACACCCTCAGCGTCACCATGGGCGGCGGCGGGCCGCTGCGCGTGGACCGCGACGCCCTGCTGGACGGCCGGGCGGAACCGGTGGCGGACACCCCCGGCGGGGACGGCAGGGGAAACGGTGGCGGTACGCCCGGCGGGGCCACGGCCGTCCTCTACGGCTCCCACCGTATGACCAAACCGGATTCCCGGCTGCTCGTCGTCGACCCGCAGACACGGCTGCCGCTGCCGCCCGGCCGGGTGGGGGAGATCTGGGTGGACTCGCCCACCAAGGCGGCCGGGTACTGGGGCCTGGAGCGGGAGAGCGAGGAGACCTTCCGCGCCGCCACCGCCGACGGCGACCCCCACCGCTATCTGCGCACCGGTGACCTGGGCTTCGTCCACGACGGCGAGCTGTACGTCACCGGACGGCTCAAGGAGATGATCGTCGTCCGGGGGCAGAACCACTACCCGCGGGACATCGAGGACGCGGTGCGCGACCGGCACCCGCTGATCCGCCCGGACGGCGTCGCCGCCTTCTCCGTACCCGCCGACCCCGACCCCGACCCCGACCCCGACGCGGCCTCGACCTCGGCCGCGGTCCGCTCCGGCGAGCGGCTGATCGTGGTGGTGGAGACCTCCGGTCCGGACGCGCCCGGACCGGAGGACGAACGCGCCGTCCGCGCGGCGGTCCGCGCCGGCGTGCTGGAGAACTGCGGCATCGCCCCGGACACCGTGGTGGTCGGCCCGCCGGGGCTGGTGGCCAGGACGGACACCGGGAAGATCCGCCGCACCGCCTGCCGGGAGGCGTTCCTGGAGAGCGAGCGGGCCCGCGTCGCGCGCGGCGCGGAGGCCGTGCGATGAGCGACACGCCCGCACCCGACCGGAGCGCGGCGACTTCCGACCGGGGTCCGGCGACGTCCGGCCGGTACGTGCCCGTGCCGGACCCGGACCCGGACCGGAGCGCTGCCGCCCCCGGCGGGCGCCCGGCAGGGGCGGACCGGGGCGCCACGGACGTCACCCCGGCCCCGGTGACGGGCGACGGCGTTCCGGGCGAGGGGGAGCAGGACCGCCGTACCGGCCCGGGCGGGCGCGACGAGGGCCCCGGTTCGGGGGAGCCCGGCGGTGTCCCCGGTCCGGGGGCGGCCGGAGCGGTCACCGTGCCCGGGGTGCGGGCCGCGGACGGCCCCGGCGACCCGGCCCTGGACGACGTGGACGGCGACTTCCGCGCACTGCTGGACCGGTTCGAGGGGATGGCCCGGCGCGCCCGCGTCACCCTGCGCCGTCCGCTGCACACCCACGCCGTCACCGTCGGCGGCACCCTCGACTTCCAGGACGTCCCCGGCGTTCCCCGGCACCCGTTCTTCGCGCCGGGCCTGCGCTACCCCGTCCTGGCCCGGTTCAGCAACGGCGAGTCCCCGGACGACCTGATCCCCGGCACGCGCGGGCTGTCGCTGCTCCTCCTCCACCCCGCCGCCCCCTCCGACCCGGCCCGCTCACCGTTCAACCTCACCCTCAACACCGGGCGTCGCCTCTTCGCCCCCGACGCCGCCACCTTCGCCCGCTACCTGCTCGGCACCGACACCGACCGGGCCGCCGTCGCCCGCGAGGTGCCGGGTGCCCGCGAGGCGCTGTGGGAGCAGATCAGACGGCCGGTGCCGTTCGCCGGCCACCACTACCACTCCCAGGCTCCGCGCCTGTACACCGACGCCACCGGCACACCCTGGCTGGTGCGGTACCGCGTGGTGCCGGACGGGGAGTCCGGCGGGGATCCGGGCGCCCCGGCGGACCCCTCGGGCCCCGGCCGCCACGACCCCGGCGACCGGCTCTTCCCGCCCGTCGCACCGGAGTTCCTGCCGCGCGAGCCCGGCGACCGGCGCCCGCCCCGGCTGTTCCGCGACCACCTGCTGGCCCGGGTACGGGAAGCGGGCGGCGTACGGCTGCTGTTCCAGGTCCGGCTTCACCCGCTCGGCACCGACCCGCGGGCCAACCGGGCGGCGCTCGACCCCTCCGCCGACTGGCCGGAGGCGGCGTTCCCCCACCACACCATCGCCCGTCTCACCCTGGACGGCGTCCCCGGCGGCGACCTCGCCGAACAGGCGGTCTTCGACCCGGCGTGCGCCCCGCCCGGACTGGGCATCGCCCTGGCCCGCTCCCCGTACGAGACCGCCTCGGTCAACCACGCCCGCGCGCTGGTCTACCGCGCCGTCCACGCCGCCCGCACCCCCCGCCCGGCGGCCCCCGTCCCGGCCCCGGTGCCGTCGGCCGGGCCGCGTCCCGGGGGCGGCCTGCGGCGGGTCTGCGTGATCGGTGCCGGCCCGGCCGGGCTCACCGCCGCCCGGGAACTGGAGAAACGCGGTCACACCGTCGTCGTGCTGGACAGCGCCGGTGAGGTGGGCGGCAAGTCCGCCTCGGTCGAGATCGACGGCCGCCCCTACGACCTCGGCGCCCACCTGTGCACCAGCCGGTACGGCGAACTCGCCGGGCTCGTCGCCGAACTGGGCCTGGAGACCGAGGACACCACCCCCACCCTCCTCTACGACGCCGACCGCGCCGCGATCGCGCCGCCCGCCCCCGTCCCCGGCCTGCCGGAGGCGCTGGCCCGCTACCGCGCGCTGCGCGCCGAACGGTTCCCCGGCATCTCCGCCCCCGGCCTGGCGCCGGCCGCGCCCGCCCTGTCCCGTCCCGCGGCCGGCTGGCTCGAGGACCACGGCCTGACTGCGCTGGGGCACTGGCTGGGCGACGCCTGCACCGCCTCCGGGTACGGCTACCTCGACGGCGACGGGCACGGTCACCTCGACGGTGGCGGTGACGGTGACGGGCACGGCGAGCGGGGGCCCCGCACCGGCGGCGTGCCCGCCCTGTACTTCGTCCGGCACGCCGAGATGACCGGCCTGATCACCCCCGGCCGGGCGGCCACCGGACACCTCGGCACCTTCACGGTCAAGGGCGGCTTCGGACGGCTGTGGCGGCGCGTCGCCGACGAACTGGCCGACGTACGCACCGGCGTCCGCGTCACCCGCATCCAGCGTTCCGCCGACGGGATCACCGTGCACACCGGCGACGGCACCCTGAGCGCCGACGCCCTCGTACTGGCCTGCCCCCTGGACCAGGCCGCCGCCCTGCTGGAACCGGACGCCCGGGAACGCGCCCTCGCCGCCCGGATCCGGACCCTGCCCTACCGCACGGTGCTGTGCCGGATCACCGGACTGCCGGAGAACGGCATGTACCTGGTGCGCACCGGCGGCCGGATCGCGCCGCCCGGCCACTGCGTCGCCTTCCACCACCGCCACCCCGGCAGCGACGTCTACGCCTGTTACGCCTACGGCCCGGACACCCCGGAGGCCGAGGCGGTGCTGCGCGCCGACATCGAGGCGATGGGGGGCCGGCTGGAGGAGGTGCTGCTGACCCGCACCTGGCGGTTCATGCCGCACTTCTCCGCCGACGACCTGGCCGCCGGGATCCTCGACCGGCTGGAGAACCTCCAGGGCCGCGACCGCACGTACCACACCGGCGGTCTGCACGGCTTCGAGCTGATCGAGAACGTCATCGCCCACAGCCGCGCCCTGGTGGAACGATTCTTCGGCGCGTCGGCCGCGCCGGAGACGAACTCCGGTGCCGGCACGGGGGCCGGCAGCGCCTCCGCCCCGGTCCCGGGCTCGGCCGCGCCCGGCCGGGCGGAGATCCTGGCCTGGCTGGAGGGCCATCTGGCCTCCGAACTCGGCCACCGGCGGGAGGAGTTCGACCCGCACGCACCGCTGGCCTCGTACGGTCTGGACTCGCTGACCTCGGTGACCCTGCTGGCGGACCTGTCCCGCGAGGTCGGCACGGCCCTGCCGCCGACCCTGCTGCTGGACCTGCCCACCCTGGACGCCGTCGCCGCGTACACCGCCGATCTGATCGCGCCCGCGTCCTGGGCGGTCACCCCCGCGCCGGCCGGAACCGGTCCGGCCACTCCCACGCCGGCCACCCCGGGGGCGGCCGGGCCCGCACCCGTCGCGCCCGCACCCGGGGCGGGCGCCGCAGCCCCGGGCGGCACCCCCGCGGCCGGTGCGACGGACTCGCGCCCCGCCCTCCCGCCCGCCTCGCCGACGGCCGTCCCGCTCACCCCCGCCGCGCCGTTCTTCTGCGTCGGCGGCGCGATCGGCTCGGCGCACCAGCTCCTCCCGCTCGCCGACGCCCTCGGTCCCGGGCACCCCTTCTACGGGCTCCAGGCCCCCGGCGTGGACGGCCGCGAGACGCCGCTGACCACGGTGGAGGCGCTCGCCGAGCGGTATCTGACGGCCGTTCGGGCCGTCCAGCCGCAGGGCCCCTACCTGCTGGGCGGCTACTCCTTCGGCGGCCTGGTCGCCTACGAGACCGCCCGCCTGCTGCGCGGCGCCGGGCACGAGGTCACCGCCGTGGTCGCGCTCGACACCTACGTACCCGAGCCCGGACAGCCGGTGCCGGGCCGCGACGACCGGGCCGCGCTGCTGGAGATCGCCGCCGTGCACCGGGCGATGGCCGGGGACGACGGCGGCTTCCGGCCCCGGCCGGAACTGACCGACGCCCAGTGCCGCGCCCTGGCCCACCGCGAGCTCGCCGCCACCGGTACCCCCCTGGCCGACCCCACCCTCGACCGGCTGCTCGCCGTCTACCAGGCGTCCCTGGCCGCGTACGTCCGCTACCGGGTGCCCCCGTCCGATCTGCGGGTGGTACTGGTCAAGGCGGCGCAGGAGTTCCCCCCGGTGATCGGCGAGACGCGCCGCCCCCGGCTGCCGGTCTCCGACCCCACGGCCGGGTGGGGCGGCGTGGACCTCGGCGCGCTGGAGGTCACCCGGCTGCCCGGCGGCCACTTCACGCTGCTCCGCCCGGACCGTGTGGGCGCGGTGGCCGACCGGCTGCGCGTCGTACTGGACGGGCGGTGGGCGGTGCCTCCGGCCGGCCGGGCCGTGATCCCGGACCAGTGGCGGTCCGCGCCATGACGACACACCTGACCACCGGGCCGGAGGTCCCCGTGCCAGGAGCACGCACACCGGGGACCCCGGCGCAGGGCGGCTTCGCACCGGGTGCCGTGCCCGGCCACGCCGCCTTCACCGGCGCCCTGACCCCCTCCGCCGGACCCTTTGCCGCGTCTTCGGCAGGGCCCGCACCGGGCGCCACGACCACCACCGTGCCGGCCGTGAGCACGGCAACGACCCCCGCCCCCGTCCCCGCCTCTCCGTTCCCCGGCGGCGCACCCGACGTCCTGCGTGCCGTCCGGGCCGTCCGCGAGCCCGCCCACCTGGTCGCCACCCCGGACGGCGGCGTCGGGGCCGTCACCGGCGACCCGCGCGGCCTGCCGGTACGGGCGAGCCTGCCCCCGCTCTACCCCGAGTGGCTCGGCGACCGCGCTTTCGCCCGGGCGCACGGCACCCGTTTCCCGTACATCGCCGGGGAGATGGCCAACGGCATCGCCACCACCGCGATGGTCACCGCCGTGGCCAGGGCCGGGATGCTGGGCTTCTACGGCGCCGCCGGGATGCCCCTGGACACCGTCGAGCGGGCCGTGGACACCCTGGCCGCCGCACTGCCGGACCACCCCAACTGGGGCGTCAACCTCATCCACGCCCCCCAGCACCCCGCCTGGGAGGACGGCCTGGCCGAACTGCTCGTCCGCCGCCGGGTGCCGGCGGTGTCGGTGTCGGCGTTCATGGACCTCACCCCCGCCGTCGTACTGCTGGCCGCGAGCGGCCTGCGCACCGCGCCCGACGGACGGATCGTGCGGCCCCGCCGGCTGCTCGCCAAGGTCTCCCGGCCCGAGGTGGCGGAGAAGTTCCTCGGCCCGCCCCCGCCCCGGCTGCTGGCCGAACTGGCCGCCGCCGGACGGATCACCCCCGCCGAGGCCGAACTGGCCGCCCGGTTGCCGGTGGTCGGGGACCTCACCGTGGAGGCCGACAGCGGCGGGCACACCGACGGCCGCCCGCTGCCCGCCCTGCTGCCCGCCGTCACCGAGCTGCGCGACCGGCTCGCCGCCCGCCACCCGCACCTCCCCCCGGTACGGATCGGCGCGGCCGGCGGTCTGGGCACCCCGCAGGCGGTGGCCGCCGCGTTCGCCACCGGCGCCGCCTACGTGCTGACCGGCTCGGTCAACCAGACCTGCGTGGAGGCGGGCCTGTCCGAGGACGCCAAGCGCCTGCTGGACCGGGCCGGCGTCGCGGACGTCACCCTGGCCCCGGCCTCCGACATGTTCGAACTCGGCGCCTCGGTGCAGGTCCTCGCCCGGGGCACGCTCTTCGGCCCGCGCGCCCGGCAGCTCCACGACGCCTACCACGCCCACGCCTCCCTGGAGGCGATCCCGCCGCCGCTGCGGGAACGGCTGGAACGCGGCGTGCTGGGCGCCGGCTTCGACGAGGTGTGGGAGGAGACCCGGGCGTACTGGCGGCGCCGGGACCCCGCCGTCCTGGACCGCGCCGAACAGGATCCCAAGCACCGGATGGCGCTGGTCTTCCGCTGGTACCTGGGCCGTTCCAGCCGGTGGGCGATCGACGGCACCACCGCCCGCCGCACCGACTACCAGATCTGGTGCGGCCCGGCCGTGGGCGCCTTCAACGACTGGACCCGGGACAGCTTCCTCGCCGACCCCGCCCGCCGCACGGTCGTCCAGGTCGCCCGCAACCTGCTGGAGGGCGCCGCCGTACTGACCCGCGCCCACCAGTTCCGCACCCACGGGGTGCCGGTGCCGCCACAGGCGTTCCGCTTCACCCCCCGGCCGCTCGGCTGAGCCCCCGCCCGCAGCCGGTATCGGCCCCACCGCCCGCCCGCCCGTCCGCACCCGGAATCCGAGGAGACACGTGATGACCCGCGTCCCGCCCATCGCCGTCGTCGCGCTGAGCGCCCTGCTGCCCGGTGCCCCGGACACCGGCGGCTTCTGGCGCGCCGTCGTCGCCGGAACCGACCAGGTGACCGAGGTCCCCGCGACCCACTGGCTGGCCGGCGACCACTACGACCCCGACCCCGCCGCCCCCGACCGCGCCTACACCACCCGGGGCGCCTTCCTCCCCCCGGTCGTCTTCGACCCGCTGGCGTACGGCATCCCGCCCAGGGACCTGTCCGCCACCGACACCAGCCAGCTCCTCGCCCTGATCGTGGCCGACCGGCTGCTCGGCGGACTCGCCGCCGGCCGCCCGGTGGCGGCGGACCGCGAGCGCACCGCCGTCGTCCTGGGCACCTCCGCCCTCAAACTCCTCACCGAGATGGCCGGCCGCATCCAGCGTCCCGTCTGGCTCAAGGCACTGCGCGAACACGGGATGCCCGAGGACGAGGCGCTGGCGGTGTGCGACACCATCGCCGCCCAGTACGCCCCCTGGCGGGAGGCCACGCTGCCCGGCCTGCTCAGCAACGTGGTGGCCGGCCGCATCGCCAACCGCTTCGACCTGCACGGCGGCAACTACACCGCCGACGCCGCCTGCGCCAGCTCGCTCGCCGCGCTCTCCGGAGCCGTCGGCCAGCTCGCCCTCGGCCAGGCCGACCTGGTCGTCACCGGCGGCGTCGACACCCTCAACGACCCGGTGATGTACACCTCGTTCAGCAAGACGCCCGCGCTGTCGCCCACCGGCGACTGCCGGCCGTTCTCCGACCGGGCGGACGGCATGGTGCTGGGCGAGGGCGTGGTGATGTTCGCCCTCAAGCGGCTGGCCGACGCCGAACGCGACGGCGACCACGTCCACGCCGTCGTGCGGGGCATCGGCATGTCGTCCGACGGCCACGGCACCGCCATCTACGCCCCGCTGCCCGAGGGCCAGGTGCGGGCGCTGCGCCGCGCTTATGAGGCCGCCGGTTACGGACCCGGCACCGTCGAGCTGATCGAGGCGCACGGCACCGGCACCGCCGCCGGCGACGCGGCCGAGATCGCCGCGCTGCGCACCGTCTTCGAGGAGGCCGAGGTCGAGGGACACCGCGGGCGGCAGTGGTGCGCGCTCGGCTCGGTGAAGTCCCAGATCGGCCACACCAAGAACGCGGCGGGCGCGGCCGGGCTGCTCAAGGCCGTCCTCGCCGTGGAGCACAAGGTGCTGCCGCCCACCATCAAGGTGACCCGGCCCAACCCCGCGCTCGACCTCGACGACAGCCCGTTCCACCTCAACACCGAGGCCCGGCCCTGGATCAGCGCCCGGCCCCACCCCCGCCGTGCCGGGGTGTCCAGCTTCGGCTTCGGCGGCACCAACTTCCACGTCACGGTGGAGGAGTACGTGCCGGGCGCGCACGCGGGCGGGGACGCGCCCGGGGAGCACGGATCCCGGCCGGCCGGGAAGCGCGGGCCCCGCCCGGCGGGGGAGCACGCGGACCGGAGGCCCGGGCGGCTGATCCGCACCTCCGCCACCGAACTCGTACCGCTCGCGGCCGACTCCGCCGACGCCCTGCTGGAGAAGTGCGCGAGCCTGCGCGCCGACCCGCGTCCGCTCGTCGGTGTCGCCCGCGCCGCCCAGCGCGACTTCCGGCCCACCGCGCCGGTACGGCTGGCCGTGGTGGCCCGCACCCGCGACGACCTGAACGAGAAACTGGCCACCGCCGCGGAGCGGATCGGCGCGGACCCCGCCGCCGCCTTCACCGACCCGCGCGGCGTCCACTACGGCGCCTCCGCCCCGCTCACCGGCCGGGTCGCCTTCCTCTTCCCCGGGCAGGGCGGCCAGTACCCCGGCATGGGGGCTGCCGTCGCCATCGCCTACCCCCAGGCCCGCCAGGAGTGGGACCGTGCCGCCTGGGCGCTGGCCGGGCCGCCCGGCGACGGCGGCCCCGGCCCGGACGAGTCCGCGGGCGCCCCGGACGACCTGGACCGCCTCGACGACCTGCCCCGGGTGGTCTTCCCGCCGCCCGCCTTCGACGACGCCGTACGGGAACGGCAGGCCGCCGAGCTGGAACGGACCGAGTGGGCCCAGCCCGCGCTCGCCGCGCACAGCCTGGCGCTGGCCGCGGTGCTGCGCGCGGCCGGGCTGCGGCCCGACGCGGTGGCCGGGCACAGCTTCGGCGAACTGGTCGCCCTGCACCTGGCCGGCTGCTACGACGCCCCCGCCCTGGTCCGTCTGGCGCGGCGGCGCGGCGAGCTGATGCGCGACGCGGCCACCGCTCCCGGCGCGATGACCGCCGTCTCCGCCCCGCCGGAGCAGGTCGGCGCCCTGCTGGACGCCCTGAACCACGGCGAAGGCGCCGACGGGGAGGGCGCCGACGGTGATGACGGTGACGGCGGTACCCGCGCCCCCGAGCTGTGGGTGGCCAACCACAACGCGCCCGACCAGGTCGTCGTCGCCGGCACCCGTCCCGCGATCGAACGCCTGGAGGCGGGGCTCACCGCCGCGTCGGTGCGCTGGACCCGGCTGCGCACCGCCACCGCGTTCCACAGCCCGGTCGTCGCCGGAGCGGTGCCCGCGCTGCGGGCGTTCCTCGACGGCCTCGACGTACGGCCGCCCGCGCTGGACGTCTACGCCAACGCCTCCGCCGACCGCTACCCGGCCGACGCCGGCCCCGACGCCGTCCGTGACCGGGTGGCCGGGCACCTGACCAGCCCGGTCCGGTTCGCCGAGCAGATCCGGGCCATGCACGACGACGGCGTCCGCGTCTTCGTGGAGGTCGGCGCCGGAGACACCCTCACCGGCCTGACCGGCCGCGTCCTGGCCGGCCGCGAGCACCTGGCGGTGAGCCTGGACCGCCGGGGCGCCGAGGGCACGGCCGCGCTCCACGACGGCCTCGCCCGGCTGGCCGTCCACGGAATCGCCCTGGAATTCGACGAGTTGTGGGCGCCCTTCGCGCCCACCGAGGAGACATCGATGCAGACCAGCCCGTCCGCGGCGAGCGTGGAGCTCACCGGCGCCAACCACGGCAGGCCGTACCCGCCCCCGGGCGGCGCCGCCGCGCTCCCCCCGCCCAACCCGCCCCGCCCGGCCCAGGTGCCGGACCCGGCACCCCAGGCACCGGCCCAGGTTCAGGTTCCGGTTCCGGGCAGCGGCACGTCCCCCACGGTCGCCCCGGCGCCGTACGGGACCGCCCCCGGGCAGGCGGGGAGTGCGACGGCGCCCGGTCCCGGCACACCGTTCCCGGGGGCCGTCGCCGACCCGGCGGCGGGGTACGCGCCCACGGCGGGACACGCCCCGGTGGCGACGGACCGGACTCCGGCCGTCCCGGTCCCGCAGGACCGGTGGTCGGCGGCGTTGCGCGAGGCACACCAGCAGGTCAGCGCCGCGCACGTCACCTACCAGCGGGTGACGGCCGAGGCGCACATGGCCTTCCTGCGCATGTCCGAAGCCACCCTGACGGGCCATCAGCCCGTCACCGTCCCGCCCGCCGGTACCGCCCCGGCACCGTACGCGTCCCCGCACGCCACCCCAGCGCCGTACGCGTCCCCGCACGCCGCCTCCGGACCGTACGCGGCCGCCGAGCCGTTCGCCCACCCGTCGGCCCCGGCCGGTCCGCCGCTCCCCGACACGTTCGTCCCGGTTCCGCAGGCGGTCGTCCCGCCGCCGGCCCCCGAGGCGTACGCACCGGAGCCCGGATACGCGGCCGGGCCGTACGATCACGCGCCTCAGCCCTTCCAGCCCTTCCAGCCCGCACCCGCCGCGCCGGCCCCGGCCGCGTACGCACCGGCTCCCGCGTACGCACCGGCTCCCGCGTACGCACCGGCTCCCGCGTACGCACCGGCTCCCGCGTACGCACCGGCTCCCGCGTACGCACCGGCTCCCGAGCCGGAGGCCGACCAGCCGTACGGGCCCGCCGCCTCCCCGGCCCCGGCGGAACCGGCCGGTCCGGGTGAGGGCCCCGGCGGTCTGCCCGACGAGGCGGCGGTGCTGGGCATCGTCGCCGACAGGACGGGCTACCCCGAGGAGGTCCTCGACGCCGACATGGACCTCGCCGCCGACCTGGGCGTCGACTCGATCAAGCGGGTGGAGATCCTCTCCGCCCTGCGCAGCCGTTACCCCGGCCTGCCCGACCTCGACTCCCGCACCGCACACCAGGCGCGGACCGTACGCCAGGTCGTCGCGGCCTTCGCCCCCGCGACCGCCGGTGCCCCGGCCACCGCCGCCGACGGCCCGGCGCAGGGCGGACGGGGCGGCGCGACGGAGTCCTCCACCGAGGGGCCGGCGCCGCCCGCGCCGGCCCCCGCCCCCGACACACAGCAGCGCCCCGCCACCGAGCCCACCCCGGCTGACGCGGCCCACGCGGAACGTCTCCCGGCGGCCTCCGACACGGCGACCACCGGCCTGTTCCGGCTGGCGGTCCGCGCGGTTCCCGCCGCCGCGCCCGGTCTCGCGCTCCCCGGCCTCATCGGCTCCCGCGTCGCGGTCACGGACGACGGCACGGGCGTCGCCCGGGCGCTGCTCCCCCTGCTTCACGAGGCGGGCGTACGCGCCTTCCTCGCCCGTGACATCACCGACATCACCGGCATCACCAGCGCTGTCGGCCTCGCGGAAACCTCCGGCAACGGCAACGGCAACGGCAACGGCAACGGCGCGGACGGCGTCATCGTGCTGGACGGCCTGGGCGCTCTCGACGCACCCGCCGCCGTTCGCCGCGCCTTCCGCGCCGCCCGGGCGCTGGCGCCCCGACCGGCCGCACGCGAGGGCGTCTTCGTCACGGTCCAGGACACCGGCGGTGACTTCGGGCTGTCCGGCGCCGTACCGGGGCGGGCGGTCACCGGTGCGCTCGCCGGGCTCGCCCGTACCGTCGGCGCCGAGTGGCCGCGGGTGTCGGCGAAGGCCGTCGACTGCGCGCGGGACGGTCGCCCGGCCGCCGACGTCGCCCGGGACATCGCCCGCGAACTGCTCACCGGAGGTGCCGTCCCGGACGCCGGACTGGCCGCCGACGGCACCCGCCGGGTCCTCATCCACGCCGAAGCACCACTGACCGGCCCCGCGTCCAGCGCTGCTGTGTCCACCGGTCCTGTGTCCACCAGATCCACCGGTCCTGTGTCCACCGGGCCGGTACGCACCGCCGCCGTACCCACCGGCGCAAGCCCTCTGGACCCGGACTCCGTGGTCGTGGTCACCGGCGGGGCGCGCGGGGTCACCGCCGCCGTCGTCCGCGCCCTCGCCGAGACGTACGGCTGCCGGATCGTGCTGCTCGGCCGTACCGAATCCGCCGACGCCCCCGAACCCGAGGAAGTCCGGCGGGCCACCGGCGAGGCGGAGCTGCGCCGGGCCGTCACCGCGCGGCTGCGCGCGGCCGGCGAGGCCACCCCGCGCCGTATCCGTGCCGAGGCCGCGGCGATCCTGGCCGCCCGGGAGATCCGCGCCACCGTCGTCGGCGCCGAGGAGGCCGGGGCGCGCGTGCGCTACCTGGCGCTCGACGTCCGGGACCGTGCCGCGCTGGAGACGGCGCTGGCCGGGGTGCGCCGCGAGTGGGGGCCGGTCACCGCGCTGATCCACGGTGCCGGGGTGCTGGCGGACAGCCGGATCGAGGACAAGGACGACGAGGCGTTCGACCGGGTCTTCGACACCAAGGTGGAGGGCCTGCGCAACCTGCTGGCCGCCACGGCCGGCGACCCGCTGCGCGTGCTGTGCGTCTTCTCCTCGGTGGCCGCCGTGTACGGCAACCCGGGCCAGAGCGACTACGCCATGGCCAACGAGGCCGTGACCCAGATGGCACTGGCCGAGGCGGCCCGCCGTCCCGGCTGCCTGGTGCGCGCGATCGCCTGGGGCCCGTGGGACGGAGGCATGGTCGACGGCACCCTCGCCGGCCGCTTCCGTGCGGCCGGCGTGCCGCTCATCCCGGTACGGGAGGGCGCGCGGGCCTGCCTCGCCGAACTCCGCGCGCAGGGCGGCGACGTGCCGGTGGTGCTCGCCGCCGGCCCGCCCGCACCGGCGCCCGGCGCGCGCGGCGGAAGAGCCGGCCGGGCCGGGGGAGCGGAGGGAGCCGGGGAACTTCCGGGCCTCGGGGGAGAGGTCCTGGTCACCCGGGCGGCCCACCCCTACCTGGCCGACCACGAGATCGGCGGCGTACCGGTGCTGCCGGCGGCCATGGCGCTGGAGTGGTTCACCGCCCTGGCCGGACCGGACCGCACCGTCACCGACCTGAGGGTCCTCAGCAAGGTCGCCCTGACCGGCTTCCACACCGACGGCCGCGACAGCGGTGAGGGCGACGGCGGTGACCTGCTGCGCCTGACGGAGACCGAGCCGGGTCCGACGAACGCGCCCGCCCGCACCGACGCGCCCGGCGGCCCGCGGCCCGGCGCGATCCTGGAACTCCGGTACGACGGGCCCGACGGGCACGGCAAGGCCGTACCGAACTACCGGGCCCGTGCCGTACCGGCGGGCCGGACACCACCCCCCGCCCCGGCGGGCCGGGCGGCACCCCCCGCCCCGCCGCCGTACGAGGGCACCGTCTACGACGGGCACACCCTCTTCCACGGTCCCGCCTTCCAGTGCCTGCGCGAGGTCGGCGGGCTGTCGGCGGCGGCCGGGGCGACCGGCACCGTGGAGGGGCTGCGGGCGGCGGGCTGGCCGGGCGGGCCCTGGCACACCGACCCGCTCGCGGTGGACGGGGCGCTGCAACTGGCGACCCTGTGGGCGCGGGAGGTACTGGGCGGCGCCGCACTGCCGATGGGGGTCGGCGCGTTCGTCTGGCACCGCCCGGGACCGCTCGACGGCCCCGCGTCGCTGCGGGTGAGGCCCGGCCCGGTCGGCCCGGCGGAGGCCGAGTGCGACGTGGAGCTGAGCGCCCCGGACGGCACGCCGGTGGCCGTCCTGACCGGGGTCCGGCTCGTCGCCCGCCCCCGCTGACGGCGCGGTGACCGCATGTCAGGCACTGACGCCCCCCACACCGATGACACGACCTGAACGAGCGTGAGCGATGAGCGACGGACGGCGGACGACCATGGATTTCGAACCGGTGGCCATCGTCGGGCGCGGCTGTGTGCTGCCCGGCGCCCTCGACCCCGGCACCTTCTGGGACAACGTCCGCGCCGGGCGGGTGAGCCTGTCTCGGGTGCCGGAGGGCCGCTGGCGGCTCCCCGAGGGCGTCGCGGTCGGGGCCGGCCCCGGCGTCGGCGGCTATGTGCACGGGTTCGACGACGTCTTCGACCCCGGCGGCTTCGCGACCGGCGCCGACCGGGTCCGCGCCTTCGACCCGTGCGTACGGTTCGTGCTGCACGCCGTCCGGCAGGCGCTGCGCGAGGCGGGCGCGGACCGGCCGTACGATCCGGGCCGGGCGGGCCTGGTGATGGGCAACCTCTCGCTGCCCACCGACGGGCTGGCGGCCTACGCCGAGGCCGTCTGGCGCGGCGGGGAACGGCGGCCGGACGCGCTGGGCCGGTTCTCCTCCGGCCTGCCCGCCGAACTGGCCGCCGCCGCCCTGGGCCTGGAGGGCGGGGCGTACGCCCTCGACGCGGCCTGCGCCTCCGCGCTGTACGCGGTGAAGCTCGCCTGCGACCGGCTGCACGACCGCACGGCCGACCTGATGGTCGCCGGGGCGGTCAACCGCACCGACGACCTCGCCGTCCACCTGGCGTTCGACGCCCTGTCCGCGCTGAGCCCCACCGGCCGCAGCCGCCCGCTGCACCGGGACGCCGACGGCCTGGTGCCCGCCGAGGGCGCCGCGTTCGTGGCGCTGATGCGGCTGACCGACGCGCTCGCCCAGGGCCGCCGGGTGCTCGGCGTCGTCCGGGGCGCCGGGCTGAGCAACGACGGCCGCACCGGGGGCCTGCTGGCGCCCTCGCCCAGGGACCAGATCCGCGCCGTCCGGCAGGCGTACGCCCGCGCGGGCCTCGCCCCCGAGTCGCTGTCCTACCTCGAATGCCACGCCACCGGCACGCCCGTGGGCGACGCGGCGGAGGCGGAGGCGATGGCGGAGGTCTTCGCCGGCTGCCGCGACCTGCCGGTGGGATCGGTGAAGGCCAACATCGGGCACCTGGTGACCGCCGCCGGCGGCGCCGGGATCCTCAAGGTGCTCGCCGCGATGGAGGCCGGCGTCCGCCCGCCGACGCCCGGCGCCGCCGAACCCGTCGACGCGCTGCGGGACGGGCCGCTGCGCCCGCTGGTGGACGCGGAGGACTGGGACGGCCCGCGCCGCGCGGGCATCAACGCCTTCGGCTTCGGCGGCAACAACGCCCACCTGATCCTGGACGCCTGGACCGGCGACGACGGCCACGCCCCGGCCCTTCCGTCCCGCCCGGCCGCTCCCCGACGGAACGATCCGGAGGCCACGGCCACGGCCACGACCACAGCCACAGCCACGGCCACGGCCACGGCCACGGCAGCGGCGGTCCGAGTCCCGGCCGTCGGCGTTCCGGAGCGGGTCCCGGAGACCGGTGCCGGGGACCCGGCAGCCGGCTCTCCCGACACCCCGTGTCCGGGACAGGTCCCGGCCTCGGACCCGGTCGCCGTCGTCGCCCTCGGCGTCCGCGTGGCCGACGGTGCCGGGCTGGACGCCTTCCGCGACGCGCTGCTGACCGGCACCCCGCTGCGCGATCCCGCCGGGACGTACGACGTCGCCCTCCCGGACCTCCGCTTCCCGCCCGCCGATCTCGCCCGGTCGCTCGGCCAGCAGACCGCGGTGCTCGAGGCCGCCCGCGACGCCGCCCGCGGAATCACGCTGCCCCGGGAACGGACCATGGTCCTGATCGGCATGGGCTGCGACCCGGAGGTCGCCCGCTACCCCGCCGAGGCCCGCCGGCGGACCGGCGACGCGGACGCGCAGGCCGCCCCCCTCGCCCCCGGGCTGACCGCGCCGGCCGTGGTCGGCACCATGCCCAATGTCGTCGCCAACCGGATCAGCGCCCAGCTCGACACCGGCGGCCCCGCCTTCACCGTCTCCGCGGAGGAGGCGTCCGGCCTGGTCGCCGTGGACCTCGGCACCCGGGCCCTGCGCCGCCGGGAGGCCGACGTGGTGCTGGCGGGGGCCGTCGATCTCTCCCAGGAGCCCGTGCACCGGGCGGCGCTGGCCGACCTGGACCGCTCCGTCCCCGCCGGGGACGCGGCCGTGGTGGTCGTCCTCAAGCGCCTCGCCGACGCCCGGCGTGACGGCGACGACGTCCTCGCCGTACTCGACCCGGCCCCCGCCGGTCCCGCCGCCTCTGCCGCCGCCCCGGCGGCCGCCCTGGTCGTCGGGCCCGCCGACGCCGGGGCGCACGACCCGACCGAGCGCGCCGAGCACGCCGAGCGCGCCGAAGGAACCGAATACACCGAGCTCACCGAGCACTTCGACCCGGCCGGGCTGTTCGGCACCCCGCACGCCGCGCAGGGCGCCCTCGCCCTCGCCTGCGCCGTCCTGGCGCTGCGGCACGGCGCGATCCCCCGTACCGGCGGCCCCGCCGACCCGGCGCTGGACCACGGCCGCACCGCCCGCGTCAAGGTGCGCACCCTCGGCGGCACCCGGGTCACCCTCGGCCTGCGCGCCGACCGGGTGATGCCCTGGGCCCCCCGCACCGCCACCACCCTGCACGTCTTCTCCGGCCGGGACGCGGCCGGGGCGCTGGCGGCGGCCCGCGCCGGAACCGGGAGCGACACCGGGCCCGCCCGGCTGGTGGTGGCCGCCGACGACCCGGCGACCCTCACCGCCCGGGTGACCGCCGCCGAACGCTGGCTCACCGCGGGCGGGGTGCGTCCGGAGGGCGTGGCGTTCGCGGCCCGGCCGGTCACGGGCGAGACGGCCCTGGTCTTCACCAACGGCACCGCCACCTACCCCGGCATGGCCCGCGGCCTCATGCTGGCCCTGCCGGCCCCGCTGCACGGCATACGCGACCGGTGGGGCCCGCTCCAGGACATCGCCGGCTGGGCCTACCGGGACCCCGCCGACCGGACGGCCCCGCACAGCGACGCCCTGGACCGGATCTGGGGCGCCGCGCTCGTCGCCCAGCTCCACACCGCTGTCAGCCGCGACGTCCTCCGCCTGCCGGCGCACGCGGCCATCGGCTACTCCTCGGGCGAATCCACCGCGCTGGTCGCCCTCGGCGCCTGGCGGGACGTGCCGCGGCTGATCGACGACGCCCGCCGGTCCGACATCTTCACCACCCGCCTCGCCGGCCCGATGACCGACGTGCGCCGCCACTGGCGGGCGCTCGGCATCCCGGAGGGACGATGGGCGAGTTACGCCGTGCACGCCCCCGAGGACGCGTTGCGCGACGCGCTCGCCGCCGAACCCGCCGTCCACCTCATGGCGCGCAACGCCCCCGGCGTCCAGGTGATCGGCGGCGAGGCCGGCGGCTGCCGACGGGTACTCGACCGGCTCGGCACACCCGACGCCATCCCGCTCGACTACGACATCGCCGTACACGTGCCGGAGGCCGCCGCCGTCCGCGAGACCTGCCGGGCCCTGCACCACCGCGAGACCCACCCGGTGCCGGGGATCCGTTTCTACTCCGCCACCGGCGCGGAGCCCTACGTCCCCGACACCGACCGCGCCGCCGACGCCGTCACCGACCAGACGCTCGGCCCGCTCGACTTCACCGCCGCCGTGGAGCGCGCCTGGCGGGACGGGGTACGGGTCTTCGTCGAGCACGGCCCCGGCGCCCTGTGCACCGGCTGGACCAGCCGGATCCTGGCCGGCCGCGACCACCTCGCGGTGGCCATGGACGGCGGCCCCGACCGGGGCGTCCCGCACCTGGTGCGCGCGGTCGCCGAACTGACGGCGGCCGGTGTCCCCGTCGACCACGCCGCGCTGGCCGCGCTGCTCCGCCGGGGCATGTCCGCCCCGCCGCCCCCGCCCGCCACGGTCCGCGTCCCCGCCCGGCTCCCGGAAGTACCCCCGCCCGCGGCGTTGCCACCCGCCCGGGAATCCGCCTCGGGAGCGACCCGAGCGACCCGAGCGACCGAAATGACCGAGAGCACGAAAGCGACCCGAGCGACCCAAGTCACCGAAAGCACCGAAGCCACCGAAGCCATCGAGGAGTCCGGTCCGCCGAGCTCTCCGGACCCCGAGCCGATGCTCCCCGCCCCCGCCCTCCCCCCGGTCGGTGCCGACCCCGTACCGGCGCACGGCGAGGCGGCAACGCCGGCGGCGCCCCAGGGCGTGCCCACACCCGGGGCGCCCCCGGCGCAGCGCGTACCCCGGGTACCGCCCACGCACCCCGGGGCCCCCGCGGGGCCGTCACCCGCCGCCGTCGGCACGGCGGCCCCGGCGAGCCCGGCGGTCCACATCGCCGCCGCCCACCGCGCCTACCTCGACGCGGCGGGCACCGCCCACCGGCGGTACCTGGCCTGGGCCGCCGCCGTACACGCCCGGACCACGGCCACCCCCGCCCCGCTCGCACCGGCCGCCACCCCGCTCGCACCGGCC
>NZ_JAGMUJ010000075.1 GCF_019049255.1 Streptomyces sp. AC558_RSS880
TCTCCAACGAGCCGCTGACGTTTCGACTACGGGGGTCTTACCCTCTACGCCGGACCTTTCGCATGTCCTTCGCCTACATCAACGGTTTCTGACTCGTCGACCAGCCGGCAGACTGGTCAAGAGAGATCCCACAACCCCGCATGCGCAACCCCTGCCGGGTCTCACACGCATACGGTTTGGCCTCATCCGGTTTCGCTCGCCACTACTCCCGGAATC
>NZ_JAGMUJ010000076.1 GCF_019049255.1 Streptomyces sp. AC558_RSS880
AAGAGAGATCCCACAACCCCGCATGCGCAACCCCTGCCGGGTCTCACACGCATACGGTTTGGCCTCATCCGGTTTCGCTCGCCACTACTCCCGGAATCACGGTTGTTTTCTCTTCCTGCGGGTACTGAGATGTTTCACTTCCCCGCGTTCCCTCCACTTGCCCTATGTGTTCAGGCAAGGGTGACAGCCCATGACGACTGCCGGGTTTCCCCATTCGGACACCCCCGGATCAAAGCCTGGTTGACGACTCCCCGGGGCCTATCGTGGCCTCCCACGTCCTTCATCGGTTCCTGGTGCCAAGGCATCCACCGTGCGCCCTTAAAAACTTGGCCACAGATGCTCGCGTCCACTGTGCAGTTCTCAAACAACGACCAACCACCCATCACCCCGGGACCACATCCCGAGTGCACTGGGGCCGGCACTGAAGGCAGCCATACGGCCGTGCCCTCAGACACCCAACAGCGTGCCCGACACCCTCACCCCTCCTCGTTCCGTTCCACGCCGAAGCAGTACTGGGAAGAGAAGCTGGTCAAGTGTGCCGAGTAGTCAACGTTCCACCCATGAGCAACCAGCACCGGACGTTCGCCGATGTACTGGCCCCTG
>NZ_JAGMUJ010000077.1 GCF_019049255.1 Streptomyces sp. AC558_RSS880
CAGCAAAAATCAGCCCGCATCTCCAGCAGCACGAGCACCACAACCCGGCGGCCTGAAAACCGCTGGATACATGGGCAATGCAGGCGAAAACGACCTCTCAGACGCTGTTGGCGATGCGCTCGTGGTCCCGTTCGCCCTCGCGGGTCTGGATACCAGCGGCGAGCAGCTTGTGGGCGAGCTCGGTGACCTCATCGCCGAACGCCGCGAACAGGCCCTCGTTCTCAACGGCGTACGCCGCACGCGGAATCGGAGGCGCGACCGCGTCGACCGCAGCCTTGGTGATGGAGATCACCTCCGGCCGGAGGCCGGCGATCCGTCGGGCGAGGGTGTCGACGAAGGAATCGAGTTCTGCGGCGGGCAGGGCACGGTTGATCAGGCCGTACCGTTCCGCGAGCTCCGCGCCCACGAGTTCGGCGCCGAGGATGAGCTCCAGCGTGCGGGCCCTTCCCGCCAGGCGCGTCATGTTCACCGTGCCGCCGCCTCCGGGCAGGATCCCCATCAAGGACTCCGGCTGCCCCTGCCCCGACGTGCCGATCGCCGCGAATCGCATGTCCAGGTACATGAAGAACTCGTTGCCCGCGCCGCGCGCGAAGCCCGCCAGCTTGCCGATGGTGACCTGCGGCAGCGAGCGGACCTCCTCGCTCATCGCCTGGAGGATGTTCAGGCCTTCCGGGACGGTCGAGCCCGGCGCGGCCGCGATCGCAGCGCGAGTGGCTGCAGGCAGCGCGTCAGGGTCGGTGAGGTAGGCCATGTCGCCGTGCGCAATGAAGAACTCCGGGTCGGCGCTCTCGAAGACAATGACGCGGACGTCGGCGTCGTCCCGCACACGCGCGACGAATGCCCGGAGGGACGGCAGGAGGACCGCGTCCATCAGATTGAGCGGCGGGTGATCGATTGTCACCGTCGCGACCCCGTCCGAGACGTCGATCGTCAGGGCGGGAAGGTCTGCGTAGCTCATGAGGTGGCTCATTTCGCGGTAAGGGACGGCCCGCGACCGGGCCGTCGGCTGGGGACAGCGTCGCGAATCTCAGCGTCGCGGCTGACACTGAGTATCAAGTTAGAATCCTGTACCCAAAGAAGCAAACGAGTGTGTCGGAGTACACTCGTCCCATGAGCGCAGCGCCAGTCGGTACCCGTGAGATCAGCCGCCACGCGGTGCGAGCAGAGCTGGCCCGCGTCGCGTTCAACCGGTTCTGCCTCACCGGCTTCAACCAGGTCACCTTTACCGACCTCTCCGAAGCCGCCGGAGTGTCGCGGAGCACCTTCCTGCGCTACTTCGGCACCAAGGAAGACGTGGTCCTGTTCGTCTTCGACCCTGTCGGTGACGTCATCGCTGACGCGCTCGATGCCGACCGGGCCAACCAGGACGACTGGAGCAGGCTGCGCAACGCCCTGGAGTCAGCCGTGACGTTCCTCGTGCGCGACGTCCAGGAACTCGTGACGATCCTCGGCCTCATCGAGCAGACCCCGGCCCTGTGCGCACGCCTCCGCGAGAAGCAGGCTGAATGGCGACCAGGGATCGTCGCCCGACTGCAGGAGACGACCTCCTCGACCGACGGGTCATCGGTCATCGCCAACGTTCGCGTAGCGGCGGCGCTCGAATGCCTGTGGATCGTCCTCGGGCAATGGAGTGCGAGCGACGGCGAAGAGGACCTCGGCGAACTGCTGGACGCCGCGTTCGCCGCCTTCTCGACCCCGGCATACCGGCAGACGGACGCTCCGTCGTAAAGGGCCGGGGCGGCGGCTTCCTCGGCGGTGCCGAAGCGTCCGAAAGGAGTGGTCGCTCAGCCGGCGGTGATCGCGTCGTCGGAGTCCAGCCCCGGCCGCGAGTGCAGGAGTGGGGTGTCGATCCGGCCGAAGCGGACGGTGTCCACGCGCAGCCGTGCGGGGCCGACGAGACCTCCACAGCGCCTATCCGCGCAACCTCTAAGGAAGACGGATATCCAGATCATGTGATTCCACGACCGCCGCCCTGTCGGCCAGGAACTCGCGGTCCGGCTGACGGAGTGGGCAGCCGGTCGGCGACGCAGCGACCGAACTCCGGCACATCCAGCTCATGCGGCGGATCACCGCTGCCGGCGAACCCCGGCAGCCCGACCGGGTGGGCCCGGATCCACTGGCCGAACGCGCCCAGCCCGGGCGGAAGGCGGTCGGACACCGCCATGCCCTGAACCAGGACGACGTCCGGCACGCCGGGGCATGGCCGACCGACGGACCGGCTGCGCATCCGTCCCCGCACCGATCGCACTCGTCCCCGCACCTGCGGAGTCGCCGAATGCCTGCCCTGTGCCGACTGCCCGTTCGCGGCAGCCCCGGGCAACCGCCCGGCCACATCCCTCACCGGGGTCTGCGGGGCGACGGTCACCAGGTCGGTGGTCATGATCGCGCGTACCTGTTGAGCCGTGGGGTCCTTCGTGCGTGTGCGGTCCCCGATGCGACGGACGGGGATGGGTCGCGTGACGCCAGTCGCATTCTTTCCCTGCCTCCCCGCTGTACCCGACGCATCGCGGAAAGACTGTGGACGGTCACGTAATTCCCCAGGTGTCCGGTGGGGACATTGGCCGCCGGACGCCCAGGGCGTCCGGCGCCCTCGGATCGGAGCGGCTTCATGCCGTCCGGCAGCGCTTGTTCCACGGCCGAGCAACCGTAAGCGGATAGGTCATCCAGTTGTGTGTTACGGTCCCCGACAAACGGATGAGCTATCCGTATGGCTGGGTGGAGGGGCACATGACGAAGAAGGCAGCTGTGGTCACGGCGGGGACAGCCGGTATCGGGCTGGAGACGGCCCTGGGGCTGGCCGACGCCGGGCTCTCCGTCACCGTGGTCGGACGCAATGCCGACAGGGGTGCCCAGGCGGTCGACCGAATCAACGCGATGAACCCGGCCCATCCCGCACGGTTCCTGCCCGCCGACCTCGGCTCGCTCGACCAGGTGCGCGCACTCGCCGACCAGATCGCCGCCGAGCATGCCACCTCTGGCGACCCGCTGACCGTGCTGGTCAACAACGTCGGTGCGATGTTCCCGGAGCGACAGACCCTGGACGGGATCGAAGCGTCGTTCCTCGTCAACCACCTCTCGCCGTACCTGCTGACGGAACTGCTCCTGCCCACGCTGACGACCGACGCGCCCAGCAGGATCGTGAACGTGACATCGGGTGCGGTCAGGGCTGCGAAGAGGTCCTTCGACGCCGTCGAGCCGCCCGGCGGCTACTACGGCTTCCACTGGTACGGCCGCGCCAAGCTCGCCAACCTCGCCTACACGCTCGACCTTGCCACCCGGCTCCAGGGCACGGCCGTCTCTGTCTTCGCCGCCGACCCCGGAGGCGCCGCGACCGACATGACCAACGGCACCATGACCCACCCGAAGATCGTCTCACCAGCCCTGCGGCTGCTGTGGCCGCTGGTACGCCGCAAGTTCGAACGCTCTACTTCGGGTCCGGCGTCCCTGGCTGCCCGGCCCTCGATCGTCGCCGCCACCGACGCCGCCCTTACGGGCCGGACCGGCATCGTCATCGGAGCCCGGACCCACCCGGTGACACCTCCGCGCGCAGCCACAGACCCCCGCGTCGCCCAGGACGTGCGTCGGCTCAGCGAACGGTACGCACCCCTCACGGCAACCTGACCCGCCAAGCGGTACGGGTGCCGGCGGCGGCATCATCCGGATGGGTCATCCGATTAGCATGTCCCCCATGACGACGCCCCTTCGCAAGGACGCGGCCCGCAACTGGGACCGGATCGTCGCTGTCGCCCGTGCCCTCGTCGACCAGGGCACACCCCTGCAACTGAACGATGTCGCCGGCCGCGCCGGACTCGGAGTCGGCACTGTCTACCGCCACTTCGCCACCCCTGAGGCGCTGCTGGAGACCGTCGCCACTCCCTGCCTGGAAGCCCTGGCCGCCCACGGCCGGCAGGCGCTGGCCGACACCGACCCCCGGCGCGCCCTCGAAGCCTTCTTGTTCCGCACCGTCGAAGCGCAGGTCACCGATGCGTCCCTGGCCCCGGTCGCCGCCGCAGCCACCGACACCTTGCCCCGCACCACGGAACTCAAAGAGATGCTTCAGTCGGTCGGCACCGCACTCTTCGACCGGGCGCGCGCCGCCGGGGCGGTCCGACGTGACCTGGCCGCCACCGACCTCGTCCCGCTCATGTGCGGCATCGCCTACTCCGTCGACGTTCATGGCGGCACCCCCGCCGACCGGCTCGACACCGCACGCCGCTACTTGGCCGCACTCCTCGAAGGACTGCGTGCCACGCCTCAGCACCCGTGAGAACACCGCACGCGCACTGGCCGAGGTGATCCGAGTACCCTCCGCCGGTGTGGTCAGTCCGATCGCCGACAGCAGACGGCTGCCCGCCCCAACGCCTGCATGGCGCCCAGGTCCGCGACCGCCGTCCCCCTGGGGAACCGTGACCACGAGGGTGGGGAACTCCGTGACGCGGAACCGGCCGAAAGCGGGGGACTCCATGACCGTCGACAAGACCGTCAGGGAAGCGGAATCCCGCACGGATGGCCGCGGAGACCGGCAACCGGGATGGGCGCGACGCGGCGGTCCGGCGAGGTGGGGGAGTGACGCCGAGGCCGACCGGAGGGCGCTGGTGCGAGCCTCACGCGCCGCGCACCAGGGCAGTCGTCCAGCTGAGTCTGCTCCGCCTCGCTCAGCTCGAGCCCGGCCGCCTTGGCGGAGTCCTGGATCGATGCCGGGCGGCTGGCGCCCGGCACCGGGATCACCGCCGGGGAGCGGGCCAGCAGCCAAGCCAGGGCGATCTGCTGCGGGCTGACGCCGTGCACGGACGCGATGCGGTGGAAGGCGGTGCTCGCGGCGGTCGGGCCGCGGGTGCCGTCCAGGGAGCTTCGGGAGATGCCGCCCAGTGGGCTCCAGGGCAGGAAGGCCAGCCCCAACCGGGTGCTCAGCCGCAGCTCGGGCTCACTGTCGCGAACCGCCGGTGAGTACTGGTTCTGTACGGAGACGAGGCCGTCGCCGAGGATCGCGTGCGCCTCGCGGATCTGGCCGACGGTGACGTTGGAGATCCCGGCGGCGCGGATGGTGCCGGCGTCGAGCAGCTCGCGCAGCGCGCCCACGGACTCCGCCCAGGGCACGGCTGGATCCGGCTTGTGCAGCTGGTACAGGCCGATGGCCTCCACACCCAGGCGCTTCAGGGACGCCTCGGCGGCGCGCTTGAGGTGGCCGGGGGTGGCGTTGACGGTCCAGCTGCCGTCGCCGGGGCGGCCGCGGCCGCCCTTCGTGGCGACGAGCAGGTGGGAGGTGTCCCCGCCGTAGCGGGCCAGGGCGCGGGCGATGAGGAGTTCGTTGTGGCCGGCTTCGCCGGCGTGCCAGTGGTAGCTGTCGGCGGTGTCGATGAGCGTGACCCCGGCGTCCAGGGCGGCGTGGATGGTGGCGATGGCCCGCTGTTCGTCCGGGCGGTGCTCGATGGACAGGGGCATGGCGCCCAGGCCGACGGCGCTCACGGCAGTGTCTCCGACGGTGCGGTACTGCATGGTGTGTCCGTTCCTCAGGAGGTGGGGGCGGCGGCTGTGGCGAGGGCTTCGGCGACGACGCCGGGGAGCCAGTCGGTGGTGCGGGAGAAGGAGAAGCCCAGTCCCTTCGCGCGGGCGTTGCTCATGGCGTAGTGGCGGTCGAAAGAGAACGGCGAGGCCGGCTCGCCCGCGGCGACGCTGCGGTACGCGGCCTCCCTGCCGGCCTGTACGGCGATGACAGCACCGAGGCCGTAGACGTCAAGTGGGCCGTCGGAGCAGGCGTTGACCGGGCCGGTGGCATCGGTGAGCGTGGCCGCCCACCGCAGCAGCTCCGCCAGCTCCTCGTAGTGGACGAAGACCGTGGGCAGCGCCTCGGCGTGCACGGTGATCTCTGTACCGTGGGTGATGCGCTCGGTGTAGTGCCTGAGCCGGCCGGTGAACTCCGCCGCGCCGCCACCGAGGACGTGGGCGCTGCGTACGGCGGCGAAAGCGAACCCGTGGTGCTGGGCGAGGACGGCCTCCGCCTGGCGCTTGCCTTCAGCGTAATGCGCCTGAAGGTACGCCGCGTCGTGCCAGGGCAGGTCCATCCGCACCAGCCAGGTGGCCGGATCAACCGTCTCCTCAGGCACCGATGTCCCGGGCGGGACCGCAGGCAGCACGGCGGTTGCCGGATCGTAGACCTCGATCGTGGAGGTCATGACGTAGCGCCGGGTGCGGCCGCTGAAGGCACGGGCGGCGATCGCGGCCTGCACCGGGGTGTAGCAGACCTGGTCCACGACCACATCGAAGCTGCGAGACCCCAGCGCGGCGATCAGGGCAGCCTCGTCATCACGATCGGCAACGAGGTGCTCGATCCCTGTCGGCGGCGGGGTGGAGCCGCGGTTGATCACAGTGACCCGGTGTCCTGTTGCCTGCAGGCGCTGCACCAGGACCTTGCCGAAATAGCGGCTTCCGCCGATCACGCAGATCCTTTTCATGCCCCCATCCTGAACACCTACAGTCATCAGCAGAAGTGCCCAACCACTGGCTACGTATTAAGGATTACTGTTGATCGATGTGCAGCGGCTCCGTGTCCTGCGGACCGTGGCCGAACACGGCAGCTTCAACCAGGCGGCCGCGGCCCTCCACCTCACCCCTTCAGCCGTCTCCCAGCACGTCGCCGCACTCGAGCGCAGCCTCGGTGCCCAGGTCGTCGCGCGCAGTACCCGCGGAGTCACCCTGACCCCGGCCGGCCGGATCATGGTCGGGGCTGCCGAGTCGGTCGCCGCGGAGCTCGCACACGCCCAGCAGCAAGTCGATCAACTCGGCAGCGGCCGCACCCAGATCACCATCGCCACCTTCACCAGCGGAGGCAGGCTCCTTCTGCCCGGCGCACTCACCCGCCTGGCCACCGCCCACCCCGACACCGTGGTCCACGTCAGGGAAGCCGAGCCCGAAGACAGCCTGCCGCTGGTCCGCCAGGGCGCCGTAGACCTCGCACTCGCCTACCACTTCGACGGCCCGCTGCCCGGCCGGCTCGGCCCGACCCCCAGCCTGGCGTGGACGGCACTCCTTGAAGACCCCCTGCATGTCGTCCTGCCCGACGCCCACCCCCTGGCCGACCGAGAGTCACTCGACATCGCCGAGCTGGCCGCCGAGCCCTGGGTGCTCGGCTGCCTCAAGACCGAGGCTTACCTGCGCCGTTACGCCGAACGTGCCGGTTTCGACCCAGATGTGCGCAGCACGACGACCGACTACTTCTTCGCCCGCTCGCTCGTCGCCGCGGGCCTGGGAATCTCACTGATCCCCTCCATCGCGCAGACCCCTCAGGTGGCGGGAGTGCGCACCGTCCCGATCGTGCCGCCGGTTCCGACCCGGCACATCGGCGTCGCCACCATCCTCCGCCGCAGCCTCCCCCAGGTCATGGCACTGATACGAGCCCTCCAGCAACAGGCGGCAGCGCTGGACGAAACTGACCCGCGCCCCACGACGTGGCCCAACTGATCCATACGCAGCCGAGGAAGACCGTGGTTCTGGGAAGGCTCCGGGGTGGGCGACAAGGACGACGCCGTGGCGGAGAGGTGGACGCCGGCGCGTCCGGCCATCAGGCGTTTCTGCAGCTCGGCATCGGCAATGCGGCCTTCGCCTGCCCCGGGCCCGGGGCAGGCGAAGGCGTGACGGGGCCGACCCGGCCCCGGACGGAGGCCGAGTGGTGCCGGGGATACGGCCGGCCCGCGTCTCCGTCCGTACGGGTCAGCCCGCCGAGGCGGATCCAGTCGGGCCGAACATCACGCCCGCCAGCGCCTCGAAAGTCTCCTCGGGATCGCGTCCGTCCAGCAGACCGTCAAGGTTGCGGGAGAGCAGCAGCGTCGCGAAACCATGGGCCATCGACCAGGCCGCCATGAAGTTGATGACCGGATCGTCACCATGGCCCTCCACGGCCGTACGGAGCATGCTCCGCGTCCGTTCGCGCGCCGCGAGGAGTTCCGCGTCGTCCGGGCGCAGAAGCTCCGGTCGGAACATGATCTGGAAGTGTGCTGGGTGCGCAGTGGCGAAGCGCACGTACCGGACGCCCAGGTCGCGCAGGTCCTTCGCCTCGTCAAGAGTGGCGGCCAGGAGGCTGTGACCCTCGGTGGCGATGGCGGTGAGAAGCCCCGAGCGGTCCTTGAAGTGGTGTGCGGGCGCGGCGTGAGAAACGCCCGCGCGGCGGGCCAGGTCACGCAGGGACAGGGCCGCCGGCCCTTCGGTGGCGATGACGTCGAGGGCCGCGGTAAGCACGGCCCGTCGCAGGTCTCCGTGGTGGTAGGAGCGTTCGGTGGGCATGAGAGCAGCTTAGCGCGATCTAGTCATTGACAAGATTGCGCGTCGAAGGCAGTCTGGGCAATGACAAAACGTGAGGGCCGCGGAAAAGGGGAGCCGCTTTGAGCAACGACAAGGGCCGTGCAAGGCAGATGTGGCACCTCCTGGAGCCCCTGCATGCCGTCCTCTATTTCGCGCCACAGGTCCTCGAGGAGGTCGAGTCGCTCGGCTACGGCACCGGCGAGCGCTGGCCGAGCTACTTCGCCTTGCGGGCGGCACCGCTCGGGGCGCAAGGATCTCGTCAGGTGGCCTCCGCGTTCTACAGTTTCAGCCCCCGCATGGTCGCTGAGCACATCCCCGCCGCCTGGGACGTCGCCGCACCGGGCAAGGTGATCGATGCCCGGACGCGTGGCATCGACCGGGCGTACCGCGCTCTCTTCCGTGCGCGGACGGACAGCCCCGAAGTCGCCGAGGCCGCCGCACTCGCCCGCCGGGCAGCGGAGGCCGTACACACCGAGGGCCGACCGCTCGCCGCCGCCAATGCCGAGTTGCCCTGGCCCCAGGAGCCGCACCTCGTGCTTTGGCAGGCTGCGACGATCCTGCGCGAGCACCGCGGCGACGGTCATCTCGCCGCTCTCCTGACGGCGGGCCTCGACTCGGTGGAGGCGCTGGTGTCGTTCGCCGCGATCGGCGCGGCGCCGGCCGACGTCTTCGCCAGCCGCGGCTGGAACGAGCAGGAGTGGGCGGCCGCCCGCGAACGGCTCTTCGCCCGAGGATTGCTGAACGCCGACCACACCGCGACCGACGCGGGCCGCGCCCTGCGCGCAGAGGTCGAGCGGCGCACCGACGAACTCGCCGCTGCCCCCTGGCGGACTCTCGGCGACAAGGGCACCGCGAGGCTCGCCGAACTCCTCGGCCCACTCTGGCTGGAGGTCCTGGGCTCAGGCATGCTGCCTCGCGAGACCACGCTCGGCATCGGAAAAATCTGACAGCTCACACCGCACGGTCATCGCGTCATCGCGTCATCGCGTCATCGCGTCATCGCGTCATCGCGTCATCGCGTCATCGCGTCATCGCGTCATCGATGAGATCGATGAGACCGTAGGGCCGGACGGCGGCGAGGTCCGGGCCGAGCCGGGCAGGCGGTGCACTGCGGATGTCCCCGGAGGCGAGCGTGCTCCCGGAACGTACTTTCCGGTCAGCGGCCCCATCGCGAGCGGGCTGCGGTTGATGCTCGCGAGGTCGGACGCCTCACACAGGGACGAGCATTTCGGGCGCGTCCTGGAGGACGTTGCAGCGGTGCTGCACGGCCGCGCAGTGCGGGCCTGCGGCGAAGAGGGCCGCGCGCCCCGGGGCGTCAGTGCTCCATGCGTACGCGCGGATCAGCCCTTCCCGTACGAGATCCTCGCAGCCGTCCCGCAGGAGAGCGGCCCGTTCGGGGTCCGCGTCCGACAGGTGCAGCTGGTAAAGGTCCGCGTAGTCGGTGCCGAGCCTGCCGAGCGAATCCGTCAGCGCACGTCGTACGTACGCCGGTGAGTCGTCGCTGCCTGTGAGGACTTTGCTCTCCTCGTCGAAGAGGTTGCCCCACTTGGTGGCCACGACGACGTCCGCCCTGTGCCTGCCGAGGGCCCGTCCCCGTAGACGCTCGCTGTGCCCGGTCCCGTAGACGTCGGCGGTGTCGAAGAAGGTCACACCGAGGTCCAGCGCACGGCGCACGGCACGCACGGACTCCTCGTCATCGACCTTGCCCCAGCCGAGCGGGCTCCCGTCGGGGCCCTGCCATTCCCCGCCGATGGCCCAGCAGCCAAAACCGAGGGCGCTCACCTCGATTCCGCTTCGTCCAAGGGCCCTTGTGTACGACGCGTGCCTACCGGCGGCCGTCCCCTGCGTCGTCTCCATGCTGGTGAAGGCCAGGAGTTGGAGTGCGTGCGAAGGCAACCCCCTGCCGTGCCACGCCCGTAGGCGTCACATCAGGTGGGATCCTTTCCTTGCTCCCGGAAGGAGTCCCCACTGAGCTGATGGCGATCCGCACGACTTCGGCCACGGGAGCGGCGGGGGCAGTCCGTGTGCGTACGCGGTTCGCTCTCCGCGGGCTTTCATCCGGTGTCTTCGGCCTCACCGGATCCCGGCTCGGCCATCCTCCGGTGCGCCTGGGCCTTGACCGCATCGGGCAGCACCTTGTCGGCCAGCCCCTGTGCCTTGGTGCAACCTGATCTGGATCTCCTCCGCCCGGCCCGGCCGGTCCAGCGAGATCACCGCCGCCCGCCACGGCAAGATCACCGCGCATCTCCGCGAGGCCGGCCTCGGCGCCCTGGCCGACCTCGGCTTCGTCGGCCTGGACGACCAGCCCGACGACGACCCCGTGATCATCACCGGCCGCAAGGCCACCCGGAACCACCAACTCACCGATGCCGAGAAGGAAGCGAACCGGCTGATCAGCCGCGAACGCGCCGCCGTCGAACACGGGTTCGCCCACCTCAAGTCCTGGCGCATCCTGACCAAGGTCCGCACGAACGCCCGCCACGCGACCACCCTCCTGCGGGCCCTCCTCGTCATCGCGAACACCGGGTCCGGAGGTGACCGACGATCACCCCCGCAGTGATCATGATGCTGACCGGCAGGAATCCGTCACTCCCGGACCACGCCGGCCCCGCGGGCTGCGGAATCAGGATGAAACGGTCCCCCTGGTCGTTCGCGGTGTTCGCCGTACCTATCCAGTACCTGAGCGGCGAGCGTCGTCCAGGACGTCACGCAGCGCCCAGTAGGCGGGTTTCGCCTCGTACGTCGCGTCCCAGGGAAGAGCGTTTCCCGGACTCGGGGGATAGTGTCGCAGGTCAGCCGTGGAGCCGTACTTGTCGGTGAAACCCCAGGTCGAGAACGAGGTGCAGTTGGGTTCTTCGCCGCAGACTGCGAGTTTCCCCGCCAACTGGCGGGCCTGGATGTCCTCTTCGTCCTCGTCGACGAGGACGTCCGCCTCCGAGACCCGGGCCTTCAGGCCGAGCCCGGCCAAAGCCCGGACCTTGCGTCGGAAGACCTCGGGGTCGGTACGGTCGCCGACGGCGTATTCGTGGTCCTGGAAACCGACGCCATCGATCGGAACGCCCCGCTCCTTCAACCGGATCAGCAGCGCGTAGAGGGCATCCCAGCGTGGACCGTCCTCCTCCACCCCGTACTCGTTGAGGTACAGCACCGCGTGCGGGTCGGCCTCGCGGGCAGCATGGAAGGCGATGTCGATGTACTGCTCACCCATCGCTTCGAACCACAACTGTGGCCGCACGCCCCGGTTGCCGTTGGAGTAGTCCTCATCCTCGTCGGACATGGGCTCGTTCACCACGTCCCATTCCGCCACCTTCCCCCGGAAGTGGCCCGCTACCGCGCGTATGTGCTCCACCATGACGCGCCTGCGTTGCTCGTGCGTCATCTCGGCGCGCATCCATGCGGGCAGGGCTTCGAACCAGACGAGGGTGTGGCCGTGCACCTTCATCCTGTTGGCCTCGGCGAAGTCCACCAAGATATCGCCTTCCGCGAACGCGAACACGCCGCGTCGAGGCTGGACGAACTGCGGCTTGAAGTCGTTCTCCGGCGTAAGCATGGAGAACTCCTCACCCGCCGTCCGGCGGTAGACGCTGTCAGTCAACAAGGGGCCCGCGGCCAGGGCGGTTCCCATATGGATCGGGCGTGGGAGAACCGCCGCCAGATCACGCATCGCATCGCTGGACCGGGGCACTCGCAGGCCAGGCGCGTCCACGACGGACATCCGGCCCCGTCCCAGTGACCGCGCGTGGAGATCGCTGAGGGTCCAGCCCTTCCCGCGGGCTCCCGCATCCGCGCCGAACCAGATGCGGCCACTGCCGAAGACGTCCCGCGCGGGAACGGTTCCCACGACCCTGCCGTCGGCCTCCAGCACAAGCCTGTTCGCGCGGACTTCGACGGCGAGGCGGACTTCGAGCCCCAGGCCGCTCCCGAAGGTCCGGGTCATCGCAGGTCTGTCGGAGTCCCCGTCCCAGCGGTCGATCCGGAGCCTCCCGCCGACCACGCCGATGCGCACGCCGCGCCGTTCGTAGCGCCATTCGTCGTAGATGACCGGCGTCTCACCGTACAGATGCAGGTAGGCATCCGTGTCATCCGTGCGCCGCAGGCCGGCTTCGATCCGGACATCCCCTCGGAACACCAGGTGGGGACCGCGCAGGTTCACCGGTGGGTTCGGCTGTCCGCCGGTACCGTCCTGGCGTGTGATGCGCCGGTCGAGGGGTGTGATCCGTACTCCTGTGTGCGTGGGCTTCCCGCCGGCGAAGTGAGCCCAGTCCCTGCCGTTCAGGAGGTCTTCCACAGGTCCCCCCGCGGGCGCGGAGGTGCCGGCACGGTCCCCCGAGACACCAGTGACCAAGGCACACACAACCGCGATGACAGCGCTCTTTCGAAACCGCATGAAAAGCAGCACTCCGTATCCTCAGCCCGTCTTCCGACGGCATCGCCGCCCTCAGTCACACCGTCGCCGAGCACCGTCCTCCCCAGCCGCGGCAAGAACGGTGCGCAGCCGATTGCGCCGCCCCGCTGTGACTGATCGCCATTGTTTCAGGTGCGAGTGAGGGACCGTCGGCCGAGGACCGTTCGGGAACGACGGCCGGAGAGCGGTCGGTACGGTCGGCGGTAGGCCGGTACGGTCGGCAATGGGACCGTTTCATCCTGATTCCGCAGCTCGCGGGGCTGGTGTGGTCCGGGAGTGACGGATTCCTGCCGGTCAGCATCATGATCACTGCGGGGGTGATCGTCGGTTGGCCTTGCGGCCGGTGATGATCACGGGGTCGTCGTCGGGCTGGTCGTCCAGGCCGACGAAGCCGAGGTCGGCCAGGGCGCCGAGGCCGGCCTCGCGGAGATGCGCGGTGATCTTGTCGTGGCGGGCGGCGGTGATCTCGCTGGACCGGCCGGGCCGGGCGGAGGAGATACCGGCCGGCTCCGTGCGCAACAGCTCCGCACGTTCCCAGCTCAAGCCGCTGCTGCACCGTCCACGTCAGCACATCCGTCATGCCGCGGAACCTACGCGGCCAGCGGCCGGGCCCACCTCAGAACGCCCGACCTCACCCGTGACAGACGATCACGTGCTGACGATCTCGCCCCCGACCAGCCGGAGCCCACCAGCCACGACCCACACCAGGGCCCATGACCTGCGATTTTCAGGATGGAACGCGCTCAATGGGAGATGCCCGAGGGAGGAGCGTGCGGCGCCCGACTCGTACGTACGACAGGGGAGCCCCGTATCCGCCATGCCGCCGCCTCCCGGCAGTGATACTGGATGCATGGACACGACGATCACCGCCCCCCGCGCCGAGGTGCTGCGGCACCGCTACCGCAGCCGGCTGCCCGAGCGCTTGCAGGAGCTGGCTGGCCCCGTCGAGGGCGACGTGGACCTGCCGCTCCACATCGTCTGGTCCGGGCGGACGAGCTACAGCCTGGACCGTCCGAAGTCCCGCATGACGCTCTACCGGACCGTCCTGGCCGAAGGACTGAGTGAGGACCTGGTGGCCCTCCTGCACCACCGGCTGCTCGTCGAGCAGTGGCCCGTGCTGCGGCGCTTGATCAGTCCCTACATCCGCGAGGTCTGGGAGGACGCCTTCCCCGAGCTGCTCCGTACCGCTCCGGCCGACACGACCGCCGCGTGAGGCTCACTCCGCTCCACGAGCGTCTGCTCGCCGACATCATCGACCTCGGCTCCCCCTACCCTCTGGTCCTCACCGGCGGATACGCCGTGCAGGCCCACGGCCTGGTCGAACGCGTCAGCCGCGACCTCGACGTCGCCACCGAGAACCCCGCTCCGATGCAGGAGATCGTCGCCTCACTCACAGCAGGTCTCAGTGCGCGCGGATGGCGGACCACGCACGTCCAGACCGATCCGCTCAGCGGCCGGTTCCTCGTCACCGATCCGGACACCGGCGAGGAGTGCGAGGTCGACGTCCTCAAGGAGGCGTTCTGGGCTCCGCCCGCCCAGACCCCCTACGGCCCCGTTCTTTCCCTCGACGACGTGATCGGCACCAAGGTCCGTGCCCTCGCCGACCGCGGCACCGTTCGCGACCTCATCGACGTCCAGGCCGCCTCCCGCCACCGCTCCACCGCCGACCTCGAATCCCTGGGCCGCCGTCGCGCCCACGACGAGTTCAGCCTCGAAGACCTCCGGGACCGGCTCATCGGCGCGGACTGGTACGAGGACGAGGACTACACCGCGTACGGGCTCACCTCCCGGCAGATCGAAGAACTCAAGGTGTGGGCGCTGGAGTGGGCGGAGGATCTGGGTGCGCGGATCCATGACGAGAACGCCTGAGGCGAGGGCGAGGGCGCGGAAACAGGAACGGTCCGGGTCAGCGGGCGTTGCTCCAGCCGCCTGTGCCGGCGGAGTACGAGTCGAGCAGGTCCACCACGAAGACCAGGGTCGAGCCTGCCGGGATCAACGGCGAGGGCGACTGGTTGCCGTAGCCGAGACGCGGGGGAACGACGATCTCGCGCCGACCGCCGACCTTCATCCCCCTCAACCCCCGGTCCCAGCCCTTGATGACCCTGCCGCTGCCCAGGGCGAACTTGAAGGGCTGGTCACGGTCCCAGGAGGAGTCGAACTCCTTCCCGGTCTCGAAGGTCACCCCGACGTAGTGGACCCTGACCACCGTGCCCGGCTTCACCTCGGCCCCGTCCCCGACGACCAGGTCCCGGACGGTCAGTTCGGCAGGCGCAGCACCCTCCGGGACGTCGACCTCGGGCTTCGTCAGTTCACTCATCGCAGTTCCGTCACTCTCCGTCGCAGACCCTCGTGCGGGCCGACCCGGCCCATGGACACTCCATGCGGCAGAGGATCACGCTAACGCGCATGCCGGTTTCCGGAGCGCACCGGATCGGTGGCCGCGCATGGCGGTCCGTCGCACGGCCGGCGCACGAGCCCTCGCACACTCGGGCGGGACGCGGTGGCTCGGGTTGCACGGCGGCCGCCCGGGCGGGAAGCGGCGCAGAGAGCCCGGGCCGACGCGCGCCGTTCAGTCGACTGCGTCGAGTCGCGCCGCCGCCCGCAGGTCCCTGAACGACGAGATGACCTCGGCCAAGCCGTGCCGCAGGGGCATCTCCGGCTGCCCGCCGAGCCAGGGTCTTTGAGAAGTGATCGGGCCTTGTCCCCGGGGAGTGGACACCTGTTCGTAGGCGATCGGTGCCTGGTGTCCGTTCGCCGAGTGTCGTCGGCGGGCGTTGTAGCGGGTGGTCCAGCGGAAAACCGTCAGGCGGCAGGCGAGGGCTCCGTCGAAGCGGCGGGCGCCACGGAGCGTTTCGTGTTGGAGGGTCGCGTTGAACGACTCGGCGAGAGCGTCGTCCGCGCTGGTGCCGACCGCGCTCATGGACTGCCTAAGGCGTTCCGTGTCCTCATGTCCACGTTCACGGTGGCTGATGCGCGACGCGGATAAATGGAGTGCCGAGGAGCTTGTACTCACGCCTGGCACAACTTGTCGTAGATGCCAACGCCCTCGGTGCGTCGAAGAGTAAATCATCGAGGATTTCTGAGTTCACTCGGGTGTGAATGGGGAGCCTCCGTCGAATCGGTAATGACGGAGGCTCCCAGGTGTTCGACGGCAACGGTGACGGCGATGTCAGCGGACAACTGCTGTGGCGGGCGAGTCGTCAGGGCCGTCGTCGGTTGAGTTGAGGGCGATGCCGAGGGTGTCGATGGCTTGGTGTTGCAGGTGGAGTCGGACGTGGGCGTAGGCGCCGGTTGCGACGCCGATGTGGGCGTGGCCGAGTCGCTCGTTCTCCACCTCTCCTGTTCCTGATGTTCCGTCAGGTAAGTCGGCATCTGATCAGCATCAGTCCCCGAACTGTTCGAGACGGCTACCCGGACAAGCGCCTGGTCTGCGGCGTCACCACAGCCTGCCGCGCACCGAAGCCCAGGCGGGAAGCCTGCTCGGTACGGTGCACGATGTTCTGCAAGGTCTTCGACCGGGAGGCGTGCCCGTGTACAGTGAAGACCGCCCTTGACCTGCAGAAAGCAGGCAGGGAGCCGTCTTCCAGGAGTCCAAAGTGCTGCGTACTCTGTTCAAGTCCAAGATCCACCGAGCCACCGTCACCCAGGCCGACCTGCACTACGTGGGATCCGTGACGATCGACGCCGAGCTGCTCGACGCCGCCGATCTGCTGCCCGGGGAGCTGGTGCACATCGTCGACATCACCAATGGGGCCCGGCTGGAGACGTACGTCATCGAGGGCGAGCGCGGGTCCGGGGTGATCGGGATCAACGGGGCCGCCGCCCATCTCGTCCAGCCCGGTGATCTGGTGATCATCATCAGTTACGCTCAGGTGACCGACGCCGAGGCGCGGGCGCTGGAACCCCGGGTCGTGCACGTGGACGGAGACAACCGCATCGTGGCCCTGGGCGCCGACCCGTCCGAGCCGGTGCCGGGGTCGGACCAGGAGCGCAGTCCGGGGGCCGTCGCCACGGCCTGACCGGCGCAGACCGAGGCAGGAGCGTGACGTGGCCATGGGTGACATCGAGATCCGTGACGACCGGGCGGCGGGCCGGCTCGAGGCGGTGGCGGACGGCGAGGTCGTCGGGCGGATCGAGTACTTCCCGCTCGACGGTCCCGAGCGCGCGCTCGTGCCCGTGCACACCATCGTCGAGCCCGCCCACGAGGGCAAGGGCATCGCGGGCTCCCTCGCCCGCGAGCTCTACGCCGTCGCCGCCCGTGAGGACAGCGCCGTCGCCCCGCTCTGCCCGTACGTCGCCAAGTGGGCCGAGCGCCACCCCGACCAGGCCCCGGCGGCCGGGCCGGAGCTGATCCGCGCGGCGAAGGGGTGGCTGGCGGCACATCCCGAGCGGTTCTGAAGTCGACGTGCTCGCACTGCTGCACACTTCGCCCGTTCACGTGCCCGTCTTCGACGCGCTGCGCGACGAGGCCCATCCCGGGCTGGAATTGCGGCACCTCGTCGCCGAGGACCTGTTGGAGCGTGCCCGCGTCGACGGTCCCGCGGCGGTCGCCGACGACGTACGGGCGAGGGTGAGCGAGGCCGTCGGCCGTGGCGCCCGGGCCGTGCTGTGCACCTGCTCGACCATCGGCGGGGTCGCGGAGGCGGCCGCCGCCGGGGTCGGTGTGCCGGTGCTGCGTGTCGACCGGCCGATGGCGGCCGAGGCCGTGGCGGCCGGAGCCCGGGTCGTCGTCCTCGCCGCCCTGGAGAGCACGCTTCGGCCGACGGTGGCGTTGATCGAGGAGGAGGCCCGTCGCGTCGGGCGGTCCGGCGGGGTGAGGACCGTGCTGGTCCAAGACGCCTGGGAGTGTTTCGAGGCGGGCGATTCGGCCGGGTACGTCCGACGGGTCGCTCGGGCCGCGGACGCGGTCACCGGTGCCGATGTGATCGTCCTCGCCCAGGCGTCCATGGCCCCGGCCGCGACGCTCACCACCACGCCGGTGCCCGTGCTGTCCAGTCCCCGTCCGGGACTCGCGGCGGCGGCCCGCCTGTGCCGGACGGGCCCCGGTGGGGCCGCGCCGGACCGGGAGGCGCTTCGGCCGAGAGCGTGACACTTCGTCGACATGCGTCATGTGGACGGTCGCGTGCGCCGCGAACGGATCCATTGAGTGCAACCGTCGGGTTGCACACGTCGCCAGGATGTGCAATCGTTCAGTTGCATACTGATGGGCGATGGAGGTACCCCGTGAACAACGCCACCCACACCGACGCGGAGCTGGCCGAGCTCGACCGGATCGCGCGGCAGATCGACATCGACGCCCCCGCCGAGCGGGTATGGGAGCTGGTCGTACGGCCCGGCTGGTACATCAATGACGGCGAGGTCGAGGCCGAGCCGGACCTGCGCCACGAGGGCGAGGTGACCGTGGTGCGCCATCCGTCACTGGGCGAGTTCCGGTTCCGGACGGTGGAGCTGGACAAGCCGCGCTACGCGGCGTTCCGCTGGATCGGGACCCCGTACCGGGACGACTCGACGCCCTCGACCCTGGTCGAGTTCTGGATCGACGAGCGGGACGGCGGCGGGGTGACCCTGCGCGTCGTGGAGAGCGGGTTCTCCGGTCTCGCCGACGACCCGGCGGCGTGGCTGAAGGAGCGTGAGGGCAACGACAAGGGCTGGCTCACCGAGCTGGCGGCCGCGAAGACGTTCGTCGAGAAGAACGCGTCGGCCCCGGCGAGGCAGCTGTGACCGCTTCCGCTCTTCCCGTCGTGTGCGCCGCGCTCGGCGACGCGACGCGCTGGGAGATACTCACCCGGCTCGGCGAGGGCCCCATGTCGGCGTCCGCGCTGGCCAGGGTCCTGCCGGTGAGCCGGCAGGCGATCGGCAAGCACCTGGAGGTGCTGCGCGAGGTCGGGCTGGTCGAATCCGAGCAGCGCGGGCGCGAGGTCGTGTACCTCGCTGTCGGCGCCCGGCTCGGCGCGCTGGCCCGTGAACTCGACCGGATCGGCCGCTCCTGGGAGACGCGTCTGCTGCGCATCAAGGAACTGGCGGAGCGCCCCGGACCCGAAGCGGCCACGTGACGGACAACGACTCACGACGATTGGGCAAGACCGTGACCGACCACGACAACAGGCCCACGGACCGCGCTCCGGCGCTGCCCCCGACGGCCGACCGTGCCACCTTCCAGGCCGAACTGGACCGCCTGCGGATCCGGGAGAAGGCGCACACCCGGGAAGGCGACGCGATCGCCGCCGCCCGGCGGCGCCTGCCCATGGTCGAGGTGGCCGCCGACCTCGAACTGACCGGGCCCGACGGGCCGGTCACCCTGCTCGAAGCCTTCGAAGGGCGTCGGCAGCTCGTCGCCTACTACTTCATGTGGCACCACGGCCACGACGCGGCCGGGCAGTGCGAGGGCTGCACCTGGGTCACCACCCAGGTACAGGAGTTGTCGTACCTGCACTCGCGCGACATCACCTACGCGGTCTTCTGCCAGGGCCCGTACGAGGAGAGCCGCCGCTACCGCGACTTCATGGGCTGGGAGGTGCCGTGGTACTCGGCGGTCCCGTCGCAGGACGAGCTGCTGACCGGGCGGCACGTCGGCATGATGCACATCGTGTGCTACCTGCGGGACGGCGACCGCGTGTTCGAGACGTACTGGACGACCCGGCGCGGCGTGGAGGCGATGGACTACAGCTACGCGCTCATGGACCTCACCGTGTACGGACGTCAGGAGCTGTGGGAGGAGTCGCCCCCCGACTGGCCCGTTGTCCAGGGCACGCCCGTCGATCAGGTGCGGCTGCGGAGCGACGGACGCCCCATCCCCCAGTGGTCGCGCATCGAGGCCGGCCGCTCCGACGTCCTTACCCCGCGCCCCTGACCCGCCAGCCGGCCGGCGGGTGGGGCCAACCGGCCCCGCGCCGTCACGCGGGCGGGTGACTGGAGAGGCGGCCGTCGGGTAGGCGGGGGAGTAGTCCAGAGCCGACGTCGAGCGACAGGCCGGAGGACACGCGCCATGACGAACCCGTACCCGGATCCCGTCCCGCCGGGTCCCACTCCGGGCCCGGACCCCTCACACCCCGAACCCTATCCGGACCCCACCCCTCCGCCCCCGTCGCCGGGGCCCGGTCCGGAGCCGACCCCGCAGCCCCCGGGACCGCAGCCGCCCCCGCCGCATCCGGGTCCCCCCGAGCCGTCCCCGTCGCCGATCCCGCCGGGCCCCGAGCCGGTGCCGAACCCGGAACCCGGTCCGCCGCTGAGCTGATCCGAACGAGAGAGGAAACAGGGCGGTGGACGGCCGGCCGGCCGTCCACCGCCCTGTCACAGGGGCCTACGCCGAGACCTCCGACCGGTCCCCGCCCCACAGTGTGTGGAACGAGCCGTCGCGGTCCGTGCGCCGGTAGGTGTGCGCGCCGAAGTAGTCCCGCTGGCCCTGGGTGAGCGCGGCCGGCAGGCGCTCGGCGCGCAGGGCGTCGTAGTAGGCGAGGGCCGCGGCGAAACCGGGGGTCGGCACGCCCTGGCGGGTCGCGGCGATCAGCACCTCGCGCCAGTCGTCCTGGGCGTCGGCGATCTCCTGGGCGAACGTCTCGTCCGACAGCAGGCTCGGCAGGTCCGCGCGGGCGTCGTAGGCGGCGCGGATGCGGTCCAGGAAGGCCGCGCGGATGATGCAGCCGCCGCGCCAGAGGGCGGAGACCGCGCCGAGGTCGATGTCCCAGCCGTACTCCTCGCTGCCGGCCGCGATCTCGTGGAAGCCCTGCGTGTACGACACGATCTTCGACGCGTACAGCGCCTGCTCCACCCGGTCGGCGAACGCCGCCGCCTCCGACTCGCCCAGCGGCTCGGCCTTCGGGCCGGCCAGGGAGCGCGAGGCCTCGCGCAGCGCCGCGTGACCGGACAGGGAGCGCGCGAAGACGGCCTCGGCGATGCCGGACACCGGCACGCCCAGGTCGAGCGCGATCTGCACGGTCCAGCGGCCCGTGCCCTTCTGCTCCGCCTGGTCCACCACCACGTCCACGAACGGCTCGCCCGTGGCCGCGTCCACGTGCGACAGCACCTCGGCCGTGATCTCGATCAGGTAGGAGTCCAGCCGGCCGGTGTTCCAGGTGCGGAAGATTTCCGCGATCTGCGCGGGGGAGTACCCGGCGACATCGCGCAGCAGCTGGTACGCCTCGCCGATCAGCTGCATGTCGGCGTACTCGATACCGTTGTGCACCATCTTCACGAAGTGGCCGGCGCCGTCCGGGCCGACGTGCGTGACGCAGGGGGAGCCGTCCTTCGCCTTCGCGGAGATCTTCTCCAGCATCGGGCCGAGCGAGTCGTACGACTCCCTCGGTCCGCCCGGCATGATGCTCGGCCCGTGCAGCGCGCCCTCCTCGCCGCCGGAGACGCCCATGCCGACGAAGTGGATGCCCTGCTCGCGCAGCGCCTTCTCCCGGCGACGGGTGTCCGCGAAGTGCGCGTTGCCACCGTCGATGATCATGTCACCGGGCTCGAGGAGCGGGGCGAACTCCTCGATCACCGCGTCCGTCGGCTCGCCGGCCTTCACCATGACGACCAGCCGCCGCGGTCGCTCCAGCGCCGCCACGAACTCCTTGGCCGTCTCGGCCGCCACGAAGCCGCCCTCGTGCCCGAACTCCTCCACCAGTGCGTGCGTGCGGGCCGCCGTCCGGTTGTGCACCGCGACCGTGTAGCCGTTGCGGGCGAAGTTGCGTGCGAGGTTGCGGCCCATGACCGCGAGCCCCGTGACGCCGATCTGCGCTGAACTGCTCATTGGGGTGGCTCCTAGTGACCTTGGTATCGGTACTGCCGAGTCTCGGTGCTGCCGGTCGATGCGCGCCAGTCCTGCCATCGACCATCCTGACGTGCCGCACTCGCGTGTGCACACGCGGGTCGTGCGACACCGCTCAGGCACATACGCGCGGATGCCCCTCGCGCACTCAGCGGGCGCACGCACCCGCGTGCCCCCGCGGACGGAGACACCCGCCCGCGCACGCTCCCCACGGAGCGCCAACGGGGGCGCAACGGGCGAAAAATCCCGGCCACTTGGCGCATCCGTGCGGCCGATAGCCGTCTTGTCACGGCTGGTTCGCACCGCTTACTTTTGCCCCTCCTGACGCATTGTCGAGGGGGATTTCCATGGCCGTGCGCGGCCGGCACCGCCGGTATCAGCCGAACAGGATCAACCGGGCCTCGCTCACCGTCACCGCGGGCGGCGCCGGAATGGCGCTCCCGCTGCTGGGCACGGGCGCCGCCCAGGCGGCCGACGTGGAGACCTGGGACAAGGTCGCCGCCTGCGAGTCCACCAACGACTGGGACATCAACACCGGCAACGGGTACTACGGCGGGCTCCAGTTCACCCGGTCGACCTGGGAGGCGTACGGCGGTACCCGGTACGCGCCGCGTGCGGATCTGGCCACCAAGGACCAGCAGATCGCCGTCGCCGAGAAGGTGCTCGACGGACAGGGACCCGGTGCCTGGCCGGTGTGCTCGGTACGGGCCGGACTGACGCGGGGCGGCGACACCCCCGACATCCAGCCGGCCACCGACAAGCCGGACGGAAACGAAAAGAGCAGCAAGAACAACAAGAGCAACAAGAGCGGCAAGAAGACCGGTGGGTCCTCCGTCGAGGACGTCAAACCGCACACCACACCCCAGTCCCGCGCGGGCCGCGCCGAGATGTACACCGTCGTCCGCGGCGACACCCTCTCCGGCATCGCGGCGGGCGAACGGGTCGGCGGCGGCTGGCGGAAGCTGTACGACGCCAACCGCTCCACCATCGGCGGCGATCCCGACCTGATCATCCCGGGCCAGCGGCTCGCCCTGCCCGACGGGACGACGAAGGCAGCCGGGAAACCGGCCAAGTCGGCCGAGAAGAAGACCGGGAAAGCCGAAAAGACCGAGAAGAAGACCGAGAAGAGGGCCGAGAAGAAGGCACCCTCTCCGCGCACCGAGGACCGGGCGGACCGCACCACCAAAACCACCGGCGATCTGGTCGCCCCGGTCAGCGCCGCGCTCGGCACGCCGTACCACAAGGCCGGATCCGCCTGGTCGAAGGGCTACCACACGGGCGTCGACTTCCCCGTCCCCACCGGCACGTCCGTGAAGTCGGTCGGGGCCGGCACCGTCGTCAGCGCGGGCTGGGAGGGGTCGTTCGGCTACCAGGTGGTGGTCCGGCACGCCGACGGCCGCTACAGCCAGTACGCGCACCTGTCGGCGATCTCCGTGAAGAGCGGGCAGTCCGTCGGCGCGGGCCAGCGCATCGGCCGTTCCGGTTCGACCGGGAACAGTTCGGGCCCGCATCTGCACTTCGAGGTGCGGACGGGGCCCGGTTTCGGGTCGGACATCGACCCGGTCGCCTACCTGAGGGCGGGCGGCGTCAGGATCTGATCCGCGTCCTGTGCCGGTCCACCACCGCCACCGGTACGTACGGGCCGCCGTAGAAGGGCGCGTACGACACCAGCGGCACCGGGGCGGAATCCGCGTCGTCCGGCGCGCCGCCCGGTGCCGGCACGGGGGCCGGCAGCCGTACGTCCTCGGGGAGTTCCAGTGCGGCCAGCAGCCGCTCGGCCGGGTCGGCGGGCGGCTGCTCGTCGGCCCGTGCGGGAGCCGCCTCGGGCGCGGGCCCCGGTAGGGGGGCCTCCGCCGCCCGCGCCTCCTGGTGCTCGCGTGCCAGCCGCTCCGTCGTGAGCAGGATCAGACCGCCGGCCGCCACCACGCCGCAGCTCAGCGCGAGCACCGTGCCCGTCGTGCCGTAGCGGAAGGTCTCGCCGAACATCGTGATGCCGACCGCGGCCGCCACCATCGGGTTCACCACCGTCAGCGTGGCCAGCGGGGCCGCGAGGCCGGCGCCCCGGTAGGAGGCCTGGGAGAGCAGCATGCCGGCCGTGGCCAGGACGCCGATCACCGCCAGGGACGGCAGGTCCGCCGCCGAGACCCCGCCGGTCCAGTCGACCGCGACGGTCTTGGTGAAGACGGAGGACATGCCGAACGCGACCCCGGACGCGGTGGCCAGCAGGATGCTGCGCACCGCGGGATGACGGTGCACGGCGCGGGCCGCGATCATCAGCGCCGCGACCGCCCCGGCCGTGCCCAGCGCCGCCGCCACCCGCTGCACGGTGTCCAGCGACTGCGCGTCGGACGCGCCGACCAGGGAGAGCAGCCCCGCGAGGCCCACCGTCGCCATGATGGCGCCGCGCCACGCGGTCGCCCCGGCCTTCCGGTCGACGAACAGCGCGGCCATGGGCAGGGCGAAGACGATGGTCAGCGCGCCCAGGGGCTGGACGAGGCTCAACGGGCCGTAGGCGAGCGCCGCCACGTGCAGCACTCCGCCGAGCCCGTTGAGCGCGACCGCCGCCCACCAGCCCGGCCGGCGCAGCGGTGCGTACTGCTGCGCGCCGGGTGAGTCCACCGCGACCTGCTCCTGCACGATCGCTCCTCCGGCGTACGCCACGGCGGAGACGAACGACAGCAGCACGGACAACGCGAGGGCGCTCATCGGCTGCTCCTCTGCGCGAGGCCGGGGCGGTGCACCCGGCGCGGCGAACGGTCGGCTTCCATGACCAACACGATGCCGTGTCAAAGTGTTCCCGTCGTCGTCCCTGAGCACTCAATGAGTCCTACTGCCGATGGAGTACGACAACGACCCCGTCATCCCCAGGGTGGGTGTCCCCGGACGGAGGGCCCCTGGTTGTCACCCCTAAGGGCCTTGGTACTACTGCACGTCGTGGACCTCGACCCGTCTCTCACCGCCCTTCACCGCCTCGGTGGTTTCTTCGTCCTGCGCACGGCGGGAACGGCCGGCCGTTCCCTGCCCACGCTCGCCCAGGCATACGGGCCGCGGCCCCCGGACGTTCAGGGCGACCTCCTGGCCTCGCGGGTCCGCCGGGTCGCCGGTGCCCTGCGCACCCCCGAGGCGCGGGTCGCCGCGTCGGTGGCCCAGCAAGGGCTCGCCGCCCGCCTGTGGTCCGTGGCCCTGGGCTCCGCCGCCCTCTACGACGCCGTCCCCGACCTCTCCCCGCCGCTGCTGCGCTGGGACCCGGAGGGCAGCGCCCCCGACGACCTGTGGCTGACCGGAGTACGGCCGCTGCCCGGCGACGCGGCGACGATCGCGGAGCTGGTGCTGCACGGCCATCTCGACCCCCTCGCCGCGGCCCTGCGCTCCCGCCACCGCCTCGCACCGGGCCTGCTGCGGGGCAACGCAGCCTCCGCGCTCGCGGGCGCCGCCCGGGAACTGGACCGCTGGGGGCGCCGCCACGGCCGTACGGACGTCGCCGCCCGCGCCGCTTCCCTGACGGCCGAACTCCTCACGCACCCCCGGCTCGCCGGGACCGGAACCCTCACGGGCACCTCCTTCCGGCGCCGCAGCTGCTGTCTGTACTACCGGGTGCCCGGCGGGGGCGTCTGCGGCGACTGCTGCTTCGCACGGCCGCCCCGCTCTTCCCCACGCGCCCCATCTGGGTGACCATGAAGACAACGTCCGCTCAGACAGGGGGTTCACGGGTGCGAGTGGGACTGCTGACCCGGGAGTACCCCCCGGACGTGTACGGCGGCGCGGGAGTCCACGTGGAGTTCCTCGCCCGGGAGCTGCGGCCCCTGGTGGACCTGGAGGTGCACTGCTGGGGCGAGGGCAAGGCGGACGGCGTGCTGCGCCACCGCCCCTGGACCGCGCTCGACGGCGCCAACGACGCGCTGCGCACCTTCTCCGTGGACCTCGCCATGGCCGCCGCGCTCCAGGGCCGCGAGCTGGTCCACTCCCACACCTGGTACGCCAATCTCGGCGGCCACCTCGCCAAGCTGCTGTACGGCATCCCGCACGTGATGACCGCCCATTCCCTGGAGCCCCTGCGCCCCTGGAAGGCCGAGCAGCTCGGCGGCGGCTACGCCCTGTCGAGCTGGGCCGAGCGCACCGCCGTCGAGGCGGCCGACGGCGTGATCGCCGTCTCCGGTGCCATGCGCGAGGACATCCTCGCCTCCTATCCGGCGCTGGACCCCGCCCGGGTGCACGTCGTACACAACGGCATCGACACGGACCTGTACCGCCCCGACCCCGGCACCGACGCCCTGGACCGGATCGGCCTCGACCGCTCCCGCCCGTACGTGCTGTTCGTCGGCCGGATCACCCGGCAGAAGGGCGTGCCCCAGCTGCTGCGGGCGGTGCGCGGCATCGACCCGGCCGCGCAGGTCGTGCTGTGCGCCGGAGCCCCGGACACGCCCGAGATCGACCGGGAGTTCCGTGAGCTGTACGAGGAACTGAGCCGGGTCCGCGAGGGCGTGCACTGGATCCCCCGGATGCTGCCGCGGCCCGAGGTGATCCAGTTGCTGACGCACGCCGCCGTGTTCGTCTGCCCCTCGGTGTACGAGCCGCTCGGCATCGTCAACCTGGAGGCCATGGCGTGCGGCACGGCGGTGGTCGCCTCCCGGGTCGGCGGGATCCCCGAGGTCGTGGCGGACGGCTCGACGGGGGTACTGGTGGAGGCGGACGACGACTTCGAGACGGGTCTCGCGCGGGCGCTCGACTCGGTCCTCGGCGACCCGGCCACGGCACGGCGGATGGGCGCGGCGGGGAGGGAGCGGGCCGTCACCGAGTTCGGCTGGGACGCGGTGGCCCGCCGTACGGCCCTGCTGTACGAGGAGATCCTCGAACAGGCTTAGTACCGCCCCTCCGGGGCAGTCTTGGGAAAATCCGGCGTGAGGGGAGCGGCCATGCGTCGTGGAGGTCCTTCGGTCCTGGGAATCGTGCTGGCGGGCGGCGAGGGCAAGCGTCTGATGCCCCTCACGGCGGACCGCGCCAAACCGGCGGTCACCTTCGGCGGCACCTACCGCCTGGTCGACTTCGTGCTGTCCAACCTGGTCAACGGCGACATCCTGCGCATCTGCGTGCTGACGCAGTACAAGTCGCACTCGCTGGACCGGCACATCACCACCACGTGGCGGATGTCCAGCCTGCTCGGCAACTACGTCACCCCCGTCCCCGCCCAGCAGCGCCTCGGCCCGCGCTGGTACCTGGGCAGCGCCGACGCGATCCTGCAGTCGCTGAACCTGATCTACGACGAACGGCCGGAGTACGTGGCGGTGTTCGGCGCCGACCACGTGTACCGCATGGATCCGCGCCAGATGCTCGCCCAGCACATCGAGAGCGGGGCCGGTGTCACGGTGGCGGGGATCCGGGTGCCGCGCTCGGAGTCCTCCGCCTTCGGCGTGATCACCCCGGGCTCGGACGGACAGTCCGTGGACCGCTTCCTGGAGAAGCCCGCCGACCCGCCCGGTCTGGCCGACGACCCCGAGTGCGTGTTCGCCTCCATGGGCAACTACGTCTTCACCACCAAGGCGCTCATCGAGGCCCTCCACCGGGACGCCGAGGACGAGAACTCGGTGCACGACATGGGCGGTTCGATCCTGCCCCAGCTCACCGAGCGGGGCGAGGCCGCGCTGTACGACTTCAGCTCCAACCACGTGCCCGGCGAGACCAGCCGGGACCAGGGCTACTGGCGGGACGTCGGCACGCTGGACGCGTACTACGAGGCGCACATGGACCTGATCGCCGAACGTCCCGCGTTCAACCTCTACAACCGGCAGTGGCCCGTCTACACGCACTCCGGCCAGCTCTCGCCGGCCCGCTTCAACGCGGGCGGCATGGCGAGCGAGTCGATCATCAGCGCCGGCTGTCTGATCCGGGGCCAGGTCACCCGGTCCGTGCTGTCGCCGGGCGTGGTCGTCGATCCGGGGGCCGTGGTGCAGGGCTCGGTGCTGCACGACAACGTGCACATCGGGCGGGGCGCGGTGGTGCGCGGCGCCGTGCTCGACAAGAACGTGGAGGTGCCGCCGGGCGCGACGATCGGCGTCAATCCCGAGCGGGACGCGGAGCTGTACACGGTGTCCAAGGGCGGGGTGATCGCGCTCGGCAAGGGACAGCTCGTGCCGTAGGGACGAAAGTGAGGGGCCCCGGTCGGTCGCTGTGACCACCGGGGCCTTTGTCATGTCCCTGGACGGATGACAGAATTCGTGTTGTTATGCCAAGTACTGTTCTTTGACAACGTTGTACCGGCGAGTGCAGCGCACAGAACAGAACACGCACAGCACCAGATCCACGTACTGAGCAGCGAGCCGTCACCTTCCTCACCGACGGAGGATCCGTGCGCATCAGACGACTCAGAAACCGATTCGCGCTTCTGCTGGCCGCCGCCCTGGGAGTCACCGGACTCACCGCGACCGTCCCGGCCGCGACCGCGGCGGAGGACGATCCGGTGGAGATCCACGGACTGAAGGGCGAGTACTACGCCCAGTCCGCCCCGGGCGCCTTCGACTTCCACGAGCTCAAGGCCACCGCCTTCGACTCCGACCTCGACTTCGACAACCTGGAGCCGCGCCTGAACCTCACCACCGGCCGGTCGGACGACGTCAGCGTCCGCTGGACCGGGAAGATCGTGCCGGAGAAGACCGGCGCCCACACCTTCTCGGTCAGCGCCGACAACGGCTTCCGCCTGTGGATCGACGGCGAGATCGCCATCGACCACTGGATCGACGACTGGGACCGCGAACAGACCGCCGAGCCCATCGAGCTGACCGCCGGCCGGGCCCACGACATCAAGGTCGAGTACTTCGAGCACTACGGAGGCTCCAACTTCCACCTGCGCTGGACCGAGCCCGGCGGCAGCAAGGAACCCGTACCGCAGTCGGCGTTCCGCCTCCCGGACGGCTTCGACTACGACGGTGCCCTCGCCGCCACCGTCCTCGCCTCCGGCCGCACCCTGAAGCTGGACTTCCCCCGGCCGCTCGCCGCACCCCCGGCCGGATTCACCGACCACTTCGACGCGGTGATCGGCGGCGCCGACTGGCCCCTGGAGTCGGCACAACCCGACCCGGCCGACCCGAAGGCGCTGCTCGTCACGCTCGCCGAGCCCGTCGTCGGCAACAAGACCGGCACGGCCCGCGGCAGCGCCGACATCCGCTACGACGGACAGGGCGGCCTGACCGCCGCCGACGGCGACCCCGTGGACGCGTTCCTGAGCAGCGGCCCCAACCACTCCACCCACGAGCTGAGCACCGAGTGGACGGACGAGGTGGGTCCGGACAACGCCCTCCCCGAGTACCCGCGCCCGCAGCTCACCCGCGACAAGTGGCGCAACCTCAACGGCCGCTGGCAGTTCGCCGCCGCCGAGGAGGGCGAGCAGCCGCCCGTCGGCAGGACGCTGAAGGAGCGCATCCTCGTCCCGTACCCGGTGGAGTCCCGGCTCTCCGGCATCCAGCGGCACGAGGACCGCATGTGGTACCGCCGCACCTTCACCGTGCCCCGCGACTGGCACATCGGCTCCGACCGGCGGCTGCGGCTGAACTTCGGCGCCGTCGACTGGCGCTCCGAGGTGTACGTCAACGGCACGAAGGTCGCCACGCACGAGGGCGGCTACGACAAGTTCAGCGCCGACGTCACCGACGCGCTGAAGCCCGGCCGCACCCAGGAGATCGTCGTCGGCGTGTACGACCCGACCGACTCCGCCGAAGGCGAGAACCAGCCGGTCGGCAAGCAGCGCCTCGACCCCAGCGGCATCTGGTACACGCCCAGCTCGGGCATCTGGCAGACGGTCTGGATGGAGCCGGTCGCCCGCGACCACGTCGACAGCCTCAAGCTCGTCCCGGACGTGCCCGGCGAGCGGCTCACCGTGGAGGCGAGGGGCGTCCGCGACGGCGTACCGGTCAGGGCCACCGCGTACGAAGGACGGCGCGAGGTCGCCACGGCCGTCGGCCGCACCGGCGAACCGCTCACCCTGAAGATCCACGACCCGCGCCTGTGGTCGCCCGACGACCCGTTCCTGTACCGGCTGAAGGTCACCGTCGGCGCCGACCGGGTCGGCAGCTACTTCGGGATGCGCTCCATCGCCGTCGAGCAGATCGACGGGGTGCCGCGCACGGTCCTCAACGGCGAGCCCGTCTTCCTGATGGCCACCCTCGACCAGGGCTTCTGGCCCGACGGCCTGCACACCGCGCCCACCGACGAGGCCCTCGCGTACGACCTGAAGGCCCACAAGGAACTCGGCTTCAACTCGGTGCGCAAGCACATCAAGGTCGAACCGGACCGCTGGTTCTACTGGGCCGACCGGCTCGGGCTGCTGGTGTGGCAGGACATGCCCTCCATGACGGCCGGGAAGACCCCGGGCCCCGAGGCCCGCGACCGCTTCGAGCGTGAGATGAAGCAGATGATCGACGAGCACATCAGCAGCCCGTCGATCGTCATGTGGGTCACCTTCAACGAGGGCTGGGGCCAGTACGACATCGGCCGCATCGCCGAACAGGCCAAGGCCTGGGACCCGACCCGGCTGGTCAACAACCAGTCCGGACTCAACCTCGGCGCCGACGGAGGCGCCGGCGACATCATGGACGAGCACGGCTATCCCAGCCCGGCGCTCCCGCCCCGCCCGGACGGGAAACGCGCCCTGGTCAGCGGCGAGTACGGCGGCCTCGGTCTCGCCGTGCCCGGACACGCCTGGTCCGTGCAGCAGTCGTACGTCGACGTCGACCCGGCGACCTACACCGACGACTACCTCACCAAGCTGGACGAGGTGCGCGCGCTGGTGTGCCGGGGCAGCAACGGCGCCGTGTACACCCAGATCACGGACGTCGAGGGCGAGCTCAACGGTCTGCTCACCTACGACCGGCGTGTGATGAAGCCGGACGTGGCCCGGGTGAAGTCCGCGCACGAGGCCCTGATCCGGGACGCCTCCCGGGCACAGCCCGCGGGCTGCCCGTCGGCGGAGGGCGCCACGCGGTGAACCGTTCCTCCGGCGGGCCGCGCCCGTCCGGGTGGCATCCGTCACCCAGGAGGCGCTGATCACGCCGGGGTGGCCCCGTCCGTCACTCCCGTCCCGCCCCTTCCGCCGCACCGGCGGGAGGGGCGGAGACGTCACATGCTGTTCACTGGGGGTAGCCGGATCGTACTTGACCGTAATCGGCCGGGGCGATTGACTGCTGATCCGTTCCCGTCGTCGACGCGAGGCCCCGCCCATGACCGCAGACCCGCTCGCCCCTCTCGACCTGGCGTTCTGGAACATCGAGTCCACCGGTCACCCGATGCACCTCGCGGCGCTCGGGGTGTTCTCCGCCGGCTCGCCCTCCGCGGCGGCCCACGCGGTGGATCTGCTGGCCGCCCGTGCCGCCGCCGTGCCCGGGCTGCGGATGCGCATCCGTGACACCTGGCATCCGCTCGCCCTGCGACAGCCGCTGTCGGCGCTGCGCCGCACCTGGCCGGCGCCCGGCGAGCGCCTGGCCGCCGTGCTGCGGCAGCCGCTCGCCTCCGCCCTGCGCCGGTCCCTCGCCTTCGGCGGCGCCACCCGCGAACCCGACCCCGGCTTCGACCCCCTCGACCACGTCCGGCTGCACCCCCCGGCCGCCGACTTCCACACCGCGGCCGGCCGGCTCATGGGACGCCCGCTGCAACGCACCCGGCCGCCCTGGGAGGCCCATGTGCTGCCGGGGGAGGACGGCACCTCCTTCGCCGTCCTGTTCAAGTTCCACCACGCCCTCGCCGACGGGCTGCGCGCCCTCACCCTCGCCGCCGCGCTGATGGACCCGATGGACCTGCCCGCGCCCCGGCCCCGCCCCGCCGGACCGCCGCGCGGACTCCTCCCGGACGTGCGCGAGGTGCCCGGTCTCGTCCGGGACGCCCTCGCCGACGCGGGCCGGGCCCTCGACATCGGCGCCGCCGTCGCCCGCTCCACCCTCGACGTGCGCTCCTCGCCCGCGCTGACCTGCGCGCCCAGCGGCACCCGCCGCACCGCCGGCGTGGTCGTCGACCTCGACGACGTGCACCGGATCCGCAAGAGCGCCGGCGGCACCGTCAACGACGTCACGATCGCGGTCGTCGCCGGCGCCCTGCGCCGCTGGCTCGACGAGCGCGGCGACGGCAGCGAGGGCGTCGCGCCCCGCGCCCTCATCCCCGTCTCCCGGCGCCGGCCGCGCACCGCCCACCCGCAGGGCAACCGGCTCTCCGGGTACCTGCTGCAGCTCCCCGTCGACCAGCGGGACCCGCTCGTCCGCCTCGCCCTGGTGCGCACCGCCATGGACCGCAACAAGGACGCCGGTCCGCACCGGGGCGCGGGCGCCGTCGCCCTGCTCGCCGAGCACGTTCCGCCGCTCGGCCACCGGCTCGGCGGACCGCTGCTGGGCCAGGCGGCCCGGCTCTGGTTCGACGTGCTGGTCACCAGCGTGCCGCTGCCCGGCTTCGGCCTGAGGCTCGGCGGCGACCCGCTCGGCGCCGTCTTCCCGCTCGCGCCACTGGCCCCCGGCCACTCCCTCGCGGTCGCGGTCTCCACCTACCGCGGACGCGTCCATTACGGCCTGGTCGCCGACGGCGCCGCGGTGCCGGACCTCGACCGCCTGGCCCGCGCGCTGACCGAGGAGGTGACGACGCTGACCGCCGTCTGCGATCGCTGAGGGACGCGGTTTGGCGCTGTGGCCCGGCGCTGAAGTAAAATCCGCCGTTCGACAGCGTGCGCGAACGGAGCGCCGCGAGAAGCAGAGCGGGAACGACAGCGGCGATGACGGTGACACAGGACGGCCCCGAGGCCACGGACGCGGTGGCACACGGGCCCGGCATCGACCCGGAGCGGCTGGCCGTCTGCCTCGACGTGCTGCGGGAACTCGACGAACTCGACGTCGACCACCCGGACGCGATCCTGGTCCGCCGGGCCACCTCGCACATCTACCGCACGGTCAAGCAGCGCCGCCGCCAGGAGCGCCGGGCCGCCAAGACCGCCCACGACAGGGCGGTCACCGAGGCCACCGCCACCGGCTCCGCCGAGCGCATCGACGACGAGACCGAAGGCATCCTGCCGTCCTCCCGGGTCGAGTCCGGCAAGATCGCGGGGATACTCCAGCGCCCCCGCTCCTGCTACACCTGCAAGGCCCGCTACGTCGAGGTCGACTACTTCTACCACCAGCTCTGCCCGAAGTGCGCCGCCGAGAACCGCGCCCGGCGCGACGCCCGCGCGGACCTCACCGGCAAGCGGGCGCTGCTCACCGGCGGACGCGCCAAGATCGGCATGTACATCGCGCTGCGGCTGCTGCGCGACGGCGCCCACACCACGATCACCACGCGCTTCCCCAAGGACGCCATCCGCCGCTTCAAGGCCATGGACGACTCCGCGGACTGGATGCACCGCCTGGAGGTCGTCGGCATCGACCTGCGCGACCCCGCCCAGGCCGTCGCGCTGGCCGACCGGGTCGCGGAGCAGGGCCCGCTCGACATCCTGATCAACAACGCCACCCAGACCGTACGCCGTCTGCCGTCCGCGTACACCGCGCTCGTCGAGGGCGAGAGTGCCCCGCTGCCGGCCGGTGAGCTGCCCGCCCACCACGTCATCGGCGCCTTCAACTCCGGCGCGGTCGACGGACTGACCGCGCTGCCCGTCGGCGTCAGCGGACTCGACGCGCAGAAGGTGGCCGACCTCGCCCTGGTCGCGGGCAACGCCAGCGTGGTCCGGCACCGCGAGGGCACCGCCATCGACGCGGGCGGCCTGCTCCCCGACGTCGTCGACACCAACACCTGGGTGCAGACCATCGAGCAGATCTCCCCGGTGGAGCTGCTGGAGACCCAGCTGTGCAACTACACGGCGCCGTTCATCCTGATCAGCAAGTTGCGTCCGGCGATGGCCGAGGCCGCGCGCCGGGCGTCCGCCGGGCGCGCCTACGTCGTCAACGTCTCCGCGATGGAAGGCGTGTTCGACCGCGGCTACAAGGGCGCCGGCCACCCCAACACCAACGCGGCCAAGGCGGCCATGAACATGGTGACGCGGACCAGCGCGCAGGAGATGTTCGACGCCGACCGCATCCTGATGACCTCGGTCGACACCGGCTGGATCACCGACGAGCGACCCCACTTCGACAAGCTGCGCCTCGCCGACGCCGGTTTCCACGCCCCGCTCGACCTGGTCGACGGCGCCGCCCGCGTCTACGACCCGATCGTGCGCGGCGAGGCGGGCGAGGACCTGTACGGCGTCTTCCTGAAGGACTACGCGCCCGGCCGGTGGTGACGCGGGACGGCCCGAGGGGCCGTCAGTCGACCATGCCCAGCCGCGAGTTGCGCGCCGCCAGCAGCTCCAGCACGGTGCGCCAGTCCTCCAGGACACCGGCGTCGAAGCAGGCGGTGCGGGCCTCCTCGTCCGCCGCGCGCAGGGCGAGGAGATCGTCGTCGGCCGGAAGGTCGTACCGGGCGTGCCGGAGGACCAGGCCGGCCACCCGCTCGCCGAGCAGCGTCCGTATCGCGTCCGCCGCGCGGTCGGCCCGTACCGCCGGTTCGCCCGGCCACAGCAGCCGGCCGACGGGCCGTACCAGGCCCGCCACCTGGAGTTCCTTGTCCGCGGGCCGGCCGCGGCGCAGCAGCGCGGCGGTGCGCAGGGCGTGGTCGTGCGCGTCGACCGGGGCGCCGCCACGGCCCCGGACGTCCCGCGTGCCCCGGCACGCGTACAGCAGGTCCATCAGCTCCTCGACGGTGCGCAGCTCCATGCGCCGGTCCTCCCGGGAGTAGGCCGTTGCCGTGCGGCAGCAGACCATGACGAGCTTGCGTACCGGCCAACGGGACCTGAACTGCGCCCCGACCACGCGGCCCGGCCGGAAGTGCCGACGCCTGTGTACTTCGAACGAGTGACTACAGTCGGTCGCGTTCATCCGGAAATAGGAGCATATTCCGGTTGTTGGGCACCCTCCGACGCATGATTGTTACCGTCAGTTTTGAGCCCCATCGAGCGGGGGGCCGCTCATTTGGTTACTCTGATCCGGACGGACAGCAGTCAGGGTTCCACCCGCACCCACGGTCCGTCATGGGACCAGCCGGTTCACCACGGCCTGCTCTCCCTCGAGTCGCCGGCGCCACCGCGTCCGAACGGTTTTCCCTTCAGGCCCGAGCGGACGTCGGGCGCCGGGCGCAGGGCCGACGCGGTACGTCCCGAGGGTGACCGACACATAAGGAGTGCGCGGTGACACCGGAGCAGACGAAGAGCGATCAGCGCCCCGAGGAACGCGCGGAGCGCACCGCCCGCCAGCCGAAGAAGCTCGGCAGTCTCGACGTGTGGGCCCGTTCGGCCCCGATCCGCCTCGCCGGCTACGAGGACGACCTCGCCGAGCCCCACATCCTGCCCAGCGTCGACTGACGGCACGTGCGGGCGGGTCGCCCCCGTCGCTACGGCCGGACGTAGGGCCGGGTCATGATCTCCATGTTGTGGCCGTCCGGGTCGTCGAAGTAGGCGCCGCGTCCGCCGAAGAGGCCGTTGACCCTGCCGGGCTCGGTGTGGCCCGGATCCGCGTAGTAGGTGATCCCGGCCGCCTCCAGGCGCGCGATCATGGCATCGAACCGCTCCTCGGGCACCAGGAACGCGTAGTGCTGGCCCTGGACCGGCTCGTCCCGCTTCTCGTAATAGTCGAGGGTCACGCCGTTGCCCAGGTCGACCGGGAGGAACGGGCCGAACGGGGCGCCGACCTCCAGTCCCAGTATCCCGGCGAGGAACTCGGCGGAGTGCCGGCGGTCGCTGGCGTAGACGGCGGTGTGGTTCAAGTGGACGTGCTGTGCTGCGGACATGGCTGGATTCGTCTCCGGTGTCGGTTTCCATGGTGGGACGGGAACACGGAGAGGAAAGGCGGGCCACGGCCTCGCGCGAGCGGGGGCGCGCCCCGCACCGGCCTCACACCGAGGCCGGGAGCGCCTTGCGTGCATGGCCTACGGCCGACCCGGCAGTCACCCGCCCGACCCTAGACCCTCGCGGCCGGTCGCCGCAACGCCGTTCCGGTCAGGCCGAGTTGTGCTCGTCCCCGCCGTGGCGTGCGGTCGACTCGTTCTCCTGGGCGAGCCGGCGCAGGGCCATCAGCGCCGGTTCCAGGAGGAAGGTCAGCAGCACCGCCCGCTCGGCCTTCTCCATCGGGTCCGCGACCGTCTCCAGGCGGTCGAGGTCGTGCCGGGCCGTCCGTTCCGCGAGCTCGGCGTAGGGGAGGAGCGCCTCCCAGTCGTACTCGATGTCCAGTGAGCGCAGGGTCCGCAGCGTCTCGTCGATGGTCTGCCGGGCCGGGTTGTGCTCGGAGACCGTCCAGCCCATCGCGTCGACCAGGGCGGCGGCCTCGGGGTTCGCCCCGGCGGGGGCCTCGCCCTCGCCCTCGCCCTCGGCCGCGTCCGGCGTGCCGTCGTCGGACGGCCGGATGCCGAAGGCGATGCCGAGCAGTCGGTGCAGGTCGGTCCGGTGTTCGGCCATGGCGTCCAGGACGTGCTTGGCCGAGGCGACGGACAGGCCCCGCACCCCCGTCAGCGCGCGGATCAGGCGGAGTCTTCTGAGATGGGTCTCGTCGTACTCGGCCTGGGTCGCCGCGGTGGCCCGGCCGGGCGGCAGCAGCCCTTCGCGCAGGTAGTACTTGATCGTCGCGTTGGGCACCCCGCTGCGGCGGCTGAGCTCCGAGATTCTCATGTTCTTCCCCTCTCCCTCTGGAAATTGGGTAGTGGCACTGTCTAATCTGGATAGTGCCACTCACCAATTATGGAGGCGAGACTACCGTGCCTACTCTCCCCTGGGTCACGCCGCACCAGGCGGGCCCCGACACCACCCACGCCTTCGTCATGGCCTCCCGCTTCGAGGTGCGGTCGCTGAAGGACGTCCCCCGCTTCTTCTGGAAGTCCCTCTCCGCCTGGGGCCAGGTCCGCAAGGCACCCGGCGCCCTCGGCGCCTCCCTGGAGGCCAGGCCGTTCGGCAGGGTCTTCTACACGCTGTCCGCGTGGGAGAGCCGGGACACGCTCTACGCCTACGCCCGGACCGAACCGCACAAGAGCGTCATGACCGGCCTGCGCGCGACGATGCGCGACTCGACGTTCACCTTCTGGGAGGTGCCCGTCGACGGGCTGCCGGTCGACTGGGACGACGCCAAGCGCCGCCTCGAGGCCCAGGCGCGGGCCGGCGCCCCGGACGGGCACGGCACCGCCCACTGAACGGCGGCCTGGTTCGAACGGGTGCGCGCCGGGGGAGTGGTACCCCTGGTGACCACCCGTTCTCACCCATGGAGCGCCCCGCATGCATGACGACCGCACCCTGGTCGAAGCCCGCCTCGAGCGCGTCCTCGGCGAGCGCATCCGCCCCGCCGTGTACCCCGAGTCCGTGCCCCTCGAGGTCGCGGTGTGGCACGCCCCCGGCGAACCCGTCCCCGTCGCCGAGGGCCTCGCGGCCGAACCCGAACCCGTCGAGGTGGGCGCACGCTGGGGCGCGCCCTGGGGCACCAGCTGGTTCCGGGTCACCGGGACCGTGCCCGAGGCGTGGGCCGGGCGGACCGTGGAGGCGGTCCTCGACCTCGGCTTCGACGAGAACATGCCCGGCTTCCAGTGCGAGGGCCTGGTCTACCGGCCCGACGGCACTCCCGTGAAGGGCCTCAATCCCCGCAACCAGTGGGTGCGCGTCGGCGCGCCCGCCGAGGGCGGGGAGGAGGTGCGCCTGCACATCGAGGCCGCCTCCAACCCCGTCATCCTGGGCTACCGCCCCTTCGTCCCCACCCCGCTCGGCGACAAGGAGACCGCGGGCGGCGCACCGCAGTACACCCTCGCCCGCATGGATCTCGCCGTGTTCGACGAGAACGTGTGGCAGCTGGTGATCGACCTCGAGGTGCTCGGCGAGCTGATGGCCGAGCTGCCGGCCGACGCGCCCCGCCGCTTCGAGATCCTGCGGGCGGTGGACGAGGCGCTGGACGCCGTCGACCTCCAGGACGTGAACGGCACGGCGGAGTGGGCCCGTTCGCGCCTCACCGAGGTGCTGTCAGCCCCCGCCGTCCCCTCCGCGCACCGGATCAGCGCCGTCGGTCACGCGCACATCGACTCGGCGTGGCTGTGGCCGCTGCGCGAGACCGTGCGCAAGGTCGCCCGTACGACCGCCGGCATGACCGCCCTGCTCGACGACGAACCCGAGTTCGTGTTCGCCATGTCGCAGGCCCAGCAGTGGGCGTGGGTGAAGGAGCACCGGCCCGAGGTGTGGGCACGGGTGAAGGAGGCGGTGGCCGGCGGGCGGTTCGTGCCGGCCGGCGGCATGTGGGTGGAATCGGACACCAACATGCCCGGCTCGGAGGCGATGGCCCGGCAGTTCGTGCACGGCAAGCGGTTCTTCCTCGACGAGTTCGGCATCGAGAACGACGAGGCGTGGCTGCCGGACACCTTCGGCTTCGCCGCCGGACTGCCGCAGATCATCAAGGCGGCGGGCTCCCGTTACCTGCTGACGCAGAAGATCTCCTGGTCCCGGACGAACAAGTTCCCCCACCACACCTTCCGCTGGGAGGGCATCGACGGCACCCGGATCTTCACCCACTTCCCGCCCGTCGACACCTACAACTGCTCCATGAGGGGCGCCGAGATCGCCCACGCCGTCCGCAACTTCAAGGACAAGGGCGCGGCCCGCCACTCCCTCGCGCCCACCGGGTGGGGCGACGGGGGCGGCGGCACCACCCGCGAGATGGTCGCCAAGGCGGCCCGGCTGCGGGACCTGGAGGGCTCGGCGACGGTGACCTGGGAGACACCGTCCGCGTTCTTCGCGAAGGCCGAGGCCGAGTACCCCGAACCGCCCGTCTGGGTCGGCGAGCTGTACCTCGAACTGCACCGCGCCACCCTCACCAGCCAGGCCGGCACCAAACAGGGCAACCGCCGCAGCGAGCACCTGCTGCGCGAGGCCGAACTGTGGGCGGCCACGGCCGCCGTGCGCACCGGATTCCCCTACCCCCACGAGGAGTTGGACCGGATCTGGAAGACGGTGCTGCTGCACCAGTTCCACGACATCCTGCCCGGCTCCTCCATCGCCTGGGTGCACCGCGAGGCCCGCGCCACCTACGCGCGGATCGCCGCGGAACTGAACGGCGTCATCGACTCCGCCCAGCGCGCCCTGGCCGGTGAGGGCACGGTCCCGCTGGTCTTCAACGCCGCCCCGCACACCCGCGCGGGTGTCCCGGCGGGCGGCGCGCGGCCGGCGGACCTCGAGGGCCGTACGACCCTCGACGCGCGCCCAGGAGGCGGACACGTCCTCGACAACGGTCTGCTCCGGATCGGGATCGACGCCCGCGGCCTCGTGGTCTCCGTCCACGACGTCGAGGCCGACCGCGAGACCATCGCCCCCGGCCGGGCGGGCAACCTGCTCCAGCTCCACCCGGACCTGCCGAACATGTGGGACGCCTGGGACGTCGACGCGTTCTACCGCAACACGGTCACCGATCTGACCGGCGCGGACGAGGTCACCGCCGGTCCGGACGGCGCCTCGGTGCGGATCGTCCGCTCCTTCGGCGGCTCCCGGGTCGTCCAGGTGCTGACGCTGCCGCCGGGGGAGCGGCGGCTCGTGGTGGACACCGAGGTCGACTGGCACGAGACGGAGAAGTTCCTCAAGCTCGCCTTCCCGCTCGACCTGCACGCCGAACGCTACGCGTCCGAGACGCAGTTCGGGCACTTCTTCCGGCCCACCCACACCAACACCTCATGGGAGGCCGCCAAGTTCGAGGCGTGCAACCACCGCTTCGTCCACCTTCAGGAGCCGGACTGGGGCGTGGCGGTCGTCAACGACTCGACGTACGGCCACGACGTGACGCGCACGGTCCGCACCGACGGCGACGGCGGCACGACCACCACGGTCCGCGTCTCCCTGCTGCGCGCCCCGCGTTTCCCCGACCCCGAGACCGACCAGGGCGTGCACCGCTTCCGGCACGCGCTGGTGCCGGGCGCCTCCCTCGGCGACGCGGTGCGCGAGGGCTGGCGGATCAATCTGCCCGAGCGGCGGCTCACCGGGGCCGGCGAGGTCGCCCCGCTGGTGACGGCCGACCGGGACGCGGTCGTGATCACGGCGGTCAAACTGGCCGACGACGGCAGCGGCGACGTCGTCGTCCGCTTCCACGAGGCCCACGGTGCCCGTGCCCGCGCCACGCTCACCACCGGTTTCGCGACCACCGGCGTCGAGGTGACCGACCTGCTGGAACGCCCGCTCGCGGAGACTCAGGCGCCCCCGCTCGACGGCGACCGGATCACCGTACGCCTGCGCCCCTTCCAGCTGATGACGCTGCGGCTGAAGCGGGCCTGACCGGCTCAGCCCCGCAACCGGGTGCGCAGCCACTCCTCCACCGCGCCCACGTGCGCGGACGCCGCCGCCCGTGCCGCCTCCGGGTCGCGGGCGGCCAGGGCGCGGTGGATCGCGGCGTGTTCGCGCCGGGTGCGGGCGAAGGCGCCCTCCTCCTGGTAGCCGCGCCAGACCCGGGCCCGGAAGGTGCGCGAGGACAGGCCCTCCAGCATCGCGGCCATCGTCTCGTTGCCGGCGGCCGCCGCGATCTCGCGGTGGAAGGCCAGGTCGTGGGCGAGGATCTCCTCCGGATCGTCGGTGGCGTTCATCGCCGCCAGGTGCTTCTCCACCTCGGCCAGCCGGTCCGCGGTGATCCGCGCGGCGGCCAGCGCGGTCGCCGTCGACTCCAGGACGCGGCGCACCTCCAGCAGCTCGACCAGGCGCGGCCCCCGGGACAGATCGGCCACCACCCCGAACGTCTCCAGCAGGTCCCCGGCCTCCAGCCGGGTGACGTAGATGCCCGAGCCGTGCCGGGCCTCGACCACGCCCAGCACCGTGAGCGCGCGGATCGCCTCCCGCATCGAACTGCGGGAGATGCCCAGCCGGGCGGCGAGATCCCGCTCGGTGGGCAGCCGCTCACCGGGCTCCAGTTCACCTTCGCGGATCATCGCCGTGATCCGCTCGATGGCGCGCTGCGTCACCGTGCCCTTCTGCGGGGCCGTCTCCTCCACGCCACTCCTCCACTCACCCGGTCCGCCGCAGTCTAACGACGAGAGTGGTCAGACCACTAGGGGCGAAAAAGCGCAAGATCCGTGCGTGGGGCTGTTCTGGCCGCCAAGTGGTCTGATAAGTATGCGGCCGTGCCCCGGACTGACGCCCTACCGTCCCCGTCGCCCACCGAAAGGTCCTCCGTGCCTCCGCGACCCGCCCGCATCACCGCCGTCGACACCTACGACATCCGGTTCCCCACCTCGCGCGAGCTCGACGGCTCCGACGCCATGAACCCCGACCCCGACTACTCGGCGGCCTACGTCGTCCTGCGCACCGACGCCGCCGACGGACACGAGGGGCACGGGTTCGCGTTCACCATCGGGCGGGGCAACGACGTCCAGGTCGCCGCGATCGAAGCGCTCCGCGGCCACCTCGTCGGACGGTCCGCCGACGAACTCTGCGCCGACCCCTCCGTGCTGAACCGCGCTCTGACCGGCGACAGCCAGCTGCGCTGGCTCGGACCCGAGAAGGGCGTGATGCACATGGCGATCGGGGCCGTCGTCAACGCGCTGTGGGACCTGGCCGCCAAACGCGCGGACAAGCCGCTGTGGCGACTGCTCGCCGAGGCCGACCCCGCGTGGCTGGTCCGCCAGATCGACTTCCGCCACCTCACCGACGCCCTCACCCCCGAAGAGGCCCTCACCCTCCTGCGCCGCGGCCGGGAGGGCGCCGAGGAGCGCACCGCCCTGCTGCTGGAGCGCGGCTACCCCGCCTACACCACCTCGCCCGGCTGGCTCGGCTACGACGACGGGAAACTCACCCGGCTCGCCGTACAGGCGGTCGCCGACGGCTTCCGCCAGATCAAGCTCAAGGTCGGCGCCGACCTCGACGACGACCTGAGGCGCTGCCGGGCCGCCCGCGCGGCCGTCGGACCGGACGTGCGCATCGCGATCGACGCCAACCAGCGCTGGGACGTGGACGAGGCGATCCGCTGGACCAAGGCCCTCGCCGCATTCGACCCGTACTGGATCGAGGAACCCACCAGCCCCGACGACATCCTCGGCCACGCCACGATCCGCCGCGCCGTCGCCCCGGTGAAGGTGGCCACCGGCGAACACGCGCAGAACAGGATCGTCTTCAAGCAGTTCCTCCAGGCCGGCGCCCTCGACATCGTCCAGATCGACGCCGCCCGGGTCGGCGGCGTCCCCGAGAACCTCGCCGTCCTGCTGCTCGCCGCCAAGTACGGCGTCCCCGTGTGCCCGCACGCCGGCGGGGTCGGCCTGTGCGAACTCGTCCAGCACCTGTCGATGTTCGACTACGTGGCCCTGACCGGCACCACCGAGGACCGGGTCATCGAGTACGTCGACCATCTGCACGACCACTTCCTCGACCCGGTGGTGATCCGCGACGGCCACTACACGGCACCCCTCGCGCCCGGCTTCTCCGCCGCCATGCGGCCCGAGTCCCTGGCGCGCTACACCTATCCCGACGGCGGCTTCTGGGCCGCCGACCCGGACACGCAGAAGGAGAAGGAGCGGACCGCATGAGTGACTTCGAGGGCCTGACGGCCCTGGTGACCGGCGGCGCCTCCGGCATCGGCCGGGCCACGGCGGACCTCCTCGCGGAGCGCGGCGCCACCGTGGCCGTACTCGATCTCGACCCCTCGACGGTCGGCGAACCCCTCACCGGACACCGCGCCGACGTCACCGACGACGCCTCGGTGCGTGCGGCGGTGGCCGCCGCCGTCGACGGCCTGGGCGGCCTCGACGTGCTGATCAACAACGCCGGCGTCGGCGCCCAGGGCACGGTGGAGGCCAACTCCGACGAGGAATGGCACCGCGTCTTCGACGTCAACGTCCTCGGCATGGTCCGCACCGCCCGCGCCTGCCTGCCGCACCTGCGTGCCTCCGCGCACGCCGCGATCGTCAACACCTGCTCCATCGCCGCCACCGCGGGCCTGCCCCAGCGGGCCCTGTACAGCGCCACCAAGGGCGCCGTGCACTCCCTCACCCTCGCCATGGCCGCCGACCACGTCCGCGAGGGCATCCGCGTCAACTGCGTCAACCCGGGCACCGTCGACACCCCCTGGATCGGCCGGCTGCTGAACGCGGCCGACGACCCGGCCGCCGAGCGTGCCGCCCTCGAGGCCCGCCAGCCCACCGGCCGCCTGGTCTCGGCCGCCGAGGTCGCCGGTGCCATCGCCTACCTGGCGAGCCCGCTGTCCGGCGCGACCACCGGCACGGCCCTCGCGGTCGACGGCGGCATGCAGGGACTGCGGCCGCGCCCGGAGAGCCGGTGAACCGGCGCCGGCTCGGCCGCAGCCGCGTCGAGGTCACCGCCCTGGCCTTCGGGGCCTCCGGCATCGGCAACCTGTACACCGAGGTCGGCGAGGAGGAGGCGTACGAGGCGGTACGGGCCGCCTGGCAGCGCGGCATCCGCTCCTTCGACACCGCCCCGCACTACGGCCTCGGCCTCGCCGAACGCCGCCTCGGCGCCGCCCTGCGCGAGCATCCGCGCGACGAGTTCACCGTGTCCACGAAGGTGGGCCGCCGCCTCGAACCCTCCCACGCCGGCGGCGACGACCTCGCCCACGGCTTCGCCGTCCCCGCCACCCACCGACGCGTCTGGGACTTCAGCGCCGACGGCGTACGCCGCACCCTGGAGGGGAGCCTGGAACGCCTCGGCCTGGACCGGGTCGACACCGTCTACCTCCACGATCCCGACGACCACGCCGAACAGGCCTTCCGCGAGGGCTACCCGGCCCTGGAGAGGCTCCGCGCGGAGGGCGTCGTCGGGGCGATCGGCGCCGGCATGAACCAGACCGCGATGCTCACCCGCTTCGTCCGCGACACCGACGTCGACGTCGTCCTGTGCGCCGGCCGCCACACCCTGCTCGACCACAGCGCCCTGACCGACCTGCTGCCCGCCGCCCTGGAACACGGCACCTCCGTCGTCGTCGGCGGCGCCTTCAACTCCGGCCTGCTCGCGGACCCGAGGCCGGGAGCGACGTACGACTACGCCCCGGCCCCCGCCGGGTTGCTGGACCGCGCCCTGCGGTTGAAGGAGGCCGCCGAGCGGCACGGCAGCACCCTGCGCGCCGCCGCCCTGGCCTACTGCGCCGCCCACCCGGCGGTCGCGAGCGTGCTGGTCGGCGCCCGCTCGGCCGCCGAGGTCCACGACTGCGCCGACCAGTTCGCGGCCCCGGTACCCACCGCCCTCTGGCGGGAACTGCGCGCCACCGGCCTGCTGCCGCCCGAGGAGGAGCTGCCGTGACCGTCGACGCGCACCACCACGTCTGGGACCTGTCCGTCCGCGACCAGGACTGGCTCACCGGCCCCGGACTCCGGCCGCTGCGGCGGAACTTCGGCCTGTCCGACCTCGCACCCGAGGCGAGCGCGGCCGGTGTCGACCGCACCGTCCTGGTGCAGACCGTCACGGTCCCCGAGGAGACCCCCGAGCTGCTGGCGCTCGCCGCGGCCCACGAGCTGGTCGCCGGGGTCGTCGGCTGGACCGACCTCACCCGCCCCGACGTCGCCGACGAGCTGGCCCGGCTGCGGGCGCTGCCCGGCGGGCGGTATCTGAAGGGCGTCCGCCACCAGGTGCAGGGCGAACCCGACCCCGGGTGGCTGCTGCGCCCGGACGTACGGCGCGGACTCGCCGCCGTGGCCGACGCCGGTCTGGTCTACGACCTCGTGGTCCTGCCGCACCAGCTGCCGGCCTGCGCGGCGGCGGCCGGCTCGTCGCCCCGGCTCACCTTCGTCCTGGACCACCTGGGCAAGCCGCCCGTCGCCTCGGGCGCGCTCGAACCCTGGGCGTCCGACGTCCGTGCCCTGGCGGCGCTGCCCAACACGGTGTGCAAGCTCTCCGGCCTGGTCACCGAGGCCGACCGGGCCTCCTGGACCGTCGACGACCTGCGCCCGTACGCCGACGTCGTACTGGACGCCTTCGGGCCCGGCCGCCTGATGTTCGGCTCGGACTGGCCGGTGTGCACCCTCGCGGCGGCGTACGGCGACGTCCTCGCCACCGCGCGGGCGCTGACCGGGAGCCTCGACGCCACCGAACGCCGTCAGCTCTTCGAGACCACCGCCACCCGCGTCTACGGTCTCTGAGCCGACCCCGTCAGCCGGGTCGGCGGCAGGAACTCCCGCACGTACGTCCGCTCCCAGCACGCGCCCGTCTCCCGCAGCTCCCGCCACGTCGTGTAGCGGTAGCGGAAGAGGCGGGCGCGGATGTGCCGGGGCGGCGCGTCCGGAGGGAACGGGGAGCGGCGCAGCAGCCTCAGCGTGTCCCGGTCGCCCTCCAGCAGACGCTCCACCAGCGCGCCGAACCACGGCCCCGCGTACGCGGGCGACAGCGCGGCGAACCACATCAGCCAGTCGAGCCGCAGATGGTACGGCGCGAACTGCCGCGGCCAGCGCCGCGGATCACCCGGCTTGCCCTTGAACTCGTACTCCCGCCAGCCGGAGTCCTTCCGGGGCACCTCGTCCGCCGTCCCCTCCACGACCACCTCGTACCGGATCCGGCTGACGCTGCCGAACGCCCCGTAGGTGTTGACCAGGTGCAGCGGGTCGAAGGAGCGGTTCATCACCTGGCGGCGGGAGAGCATGTTGCGGACCGGCCGGTAGGAGAGGCCGAGCAGCAGCGCGGACACCGCGAGGACGACCACCACGTACCACAGCGGCGCGTCGGACACCGCCGGCGGATCGGAGGGGAACGCGACCGCCGGCAGGGCCAGCACGATCGTGATCCAGTTCAGCCACGCGAAGTTGCCGGACAGCACCAGCCACAGCTGGGTGACGATCATCAGCGAGGCGGCCACCGAGGCCACCGGCTGCGGGGCGAACAGCAGGAACGGCACGACGAGCTGGGTGACGTGGTTCGCGGCCACCTCGGCGCGGTGCAGCGGCTTCGGCAGGTGGTGGAAGAACCAGCTCAGCGGCCCCGGCATCGGCTGGGTCTCGTGGTGGTGGTCCAGACAGGTCAGCTTCCGCCAGCACTCGTCGCCGCGCATCTTGATCAGCCCCGCGCCGAACTCCACCCGGAACAGGATCCACCGCAGCAGGAACAGCACCACGACCGGCGGCGCGACCTCGTCGTTGCCGAGGAACACGGCCAGGAAACCGACCTCGAGCAGCAGCGACTCCCAGCCGAACGAGTACCAGGTCTGCCCCACGTTGACGACCGACAGGTACAGCGCCCACGGCACCAGCCACAGCAGCATCCCGCCCCACAGCGGAAGCAGCGAGTCCAGCCCCGCCAGCAGCGCCGCCGACACCGCGCAGCCCGCCCAGGCGCACCCCGCGAAGAACCGGTCCGAGTAGTGCCGGTGGAACAGACTCGGTGACCTCCTGAACGGCACCCGCTCCACGAAACGCGGCACCGGCAGCATGCCCCGCTCCCCGATCAGCGCACGGAACTGGAGCGCCGCCGTCAGGAACGCGACCAGGTACAGCCCGGCCAGCGCCCGCTGGAAGACCAGCCGGCCCGTCCAGTACTCGGATGCGGTGAACCACTCCACGGCCGCGCTCCCTCCTGCCTCGTCCCACCAGGACATCCGTGACTCTCCGTATACCACCGGGCGGGCCGCGCAACCCACGGGCGAGAAGCGCGCGGCAGGCGCCCAGCGGTCGAAGAATCGGGTGAATCCTGGCAAGGTGGGCCCATGGCTGATCGGGGAGCGAACCCCCTGTCACTCCCGGACGACTGGCCGGACCACCCGGATCCGATCCTGGCGCTCAACCGCATGGGCAGCTTCGACTGGGACCTGGACGCCGGGGTGATGCAGATGGACGCCCAGGCGCACGAGATCTTCGACCTGCGCCCCGACGAATACGACGACCGGCCCGAGTCCCTGGGGAGCCGGGTCCCCTCGAGCGAAGCCCTGCGCCTGGACACCGTGGTGTCGCAGGCGCTGAAGGCGGGCAGCGAGAACTACGGCGCCTACTTCCGCCTCCGCCGCCGCGACGGCTCCCTGCGCTGGACCCACACCCAGGGTTACATCCGCCGGGACGAGAGCGGCCGGCCCCGCCGCATCATCGGCATCGTCCGGGACGCCACCCAGGAGCTCAGCGACAGCGAGGCCAGACGCGAACAGGCCGCCCAGGAGGACGACCGCCGCCGGCAGACCAACGTCGTCCAGCTCACCACCGCCGCCCTCGCCCACGCCCGCACCGTGCAGGACGTCATCGACGTCCTCAAGGACACCCACGGCCTCACCCATCTGGGTGCGACCAGTCTCGTGATGGGGCTGGTCGAGGCGGGCCGGATCCGGCTCATCGCGGAGGGACCCGAGGGCAGCCTCATACCGGGCACCGAGGTCACCGGGATCGAGGAGCCGTACCCGATGAGCGAGGCGGTGCGCACCCTCAGCCCGCGCTTCATCGACTCCCCGGAGGAGTTCGCCGAACGCTATCCGCGGCTGTGGCAGGGCCTCACCGGCCTGGACATCACCTCGGCGGCCTACCTGCCGCTGATCGTCCAGGCCCACCCCATCGGCGCGATGGGCCTGCTCTACAGCGACCGGCGCGGCTTCTCCGCGGAGGAGCGCAACATCCTCGTCGCCCTGGGCAGCAGCATCTCCCAGAGCCTGCAGCGCGCGATGTTCTACGAGCAGGAGATGGACCTCGCCCAGGGGCTGCAGCAGGCCATGCTGCCGCGCACCATCCCCAGCGTGCCCGGCGCCGACCTCGCCGTGCGCTACCGGGCCGCCACCATCGGCGGCTCCCTCGGCCGGGATATCGGAGGCGACTGGTACGACCTGATCCCGCTGCCGGGAGACCGGGTGGGCGCCGTCATCGGCGACGTCCAGGGCCACGACACGCACGCCGCCGCCGTCATGGGCCAGCTGCGCATCGTGCTGCGCGCCTACGCGGCCGAGGGGCACCCGCCGGCCACCGTGATGGCCCGCGCCTCCGTCTTCCTGGACGAGCTCGACACCGACCGCTCCGCGACCTGCCTCTACGCCGAGGCCGACCTGTCCACCGGCGTGCTCCAGGTGGTCCGGGCCGGCCACCTCGACCCGCTGGTGCGCCGCACCGACGGCTCCTGCCGGCGCGTCCCCGTCCCCGGCGGGCTGCCGCTCGGCCTGTCCGCGGAGTTCGGGCGGCTCGACTACCCGGTCGGCACGATGGAGCTCGACCCGGGCGACACCCTGCTGCTGTGCACCGACGGCCTGGTCGAGCAGCCCGGCGCCGACCTCGACGACGGCATGGAGAACCTCTCGGCGCTGATCGCCGCCGGTCCCGACGACGTACGCGCCCTCGCCGACCGGCTCATCGACCTGGCCGGGGAACGCGGCGGCGGCGACGACGTGGCGCTGCTCCTGCTGCGCCGCCGCGCCCTGGACAGCGCGCGGCCCGGCGGGCGGCTCAGGCAGCGGGTGACGCCCGGCGAACCGGAGGCGCTCGCCGAGGCCCGGCGCCTGATCCGCACGGCGGTGGGCTCCTGGGGCGCGGAGGACCGGGCCGACGAGATAGAGCTGGTCGCCGACGAGATGATCACCAACGTGCTGATGCACACCGAGGGCTCCGCGGTCGTCACCCTGCGGGTCCTCGACGGCACCGAGCGGCGCGTGCGGGTGGAGGTCGAGGACTCCTCCAGCGCCCTGCCGCGCCGTCGGGAGGCGGGCGAGTCGGGCGTCTCCGGACGGGGCCTGCTGCTGATCGAGACGCTCACGGACGTATGGGGCGTGGAGGCACGCGGCAGCGGCAAGTGCGTATGGAGCGAGTTCGTGATGGCGAAGGACCCCACCCCGGCCTGAGCCCGCGAGGGCGCCGCGCACCGTGCTGCCCGTGGGGCCTCACCGGGGCTTCAGCGTCACCAGGTTCTCGCCCTCCGCCGTACGCACCTCGTAGCGGGCGATGTCCTCGGGACGCATGGCGGAGCCGCCGAGCACCGTGTGGGGGCGGGCGTCGTGACGGGGCGCGCTCCAGCTGGTCGCCGTCTCCTCGGAGCCGTCCCGGCCGACCACCACCAGACGGCAGGTGCGAGGACCGGCACCGTCCTTGACCTCGATCTCCATGGCGCTGCCCCAGGCCTCGTCCTGAGTGGTCACCTGCGCCCACACCCCGGACCGTTCGTCGGTCGCCGCGACGCTCACGGCGCTCCCGCCGTCGTCCCGCGCCATCATCGCGACCGCCGGCGCGGACACCGCGACCACCACCGAGGCGGCCAGCGCCAGCAGCAGCCGGCGACGCCCCGCGCGGTTGCGGGCCGCCACCTGTGACAGCAGCCGGTCCAGCATCCTCGGGCCGGGCTCGGCCAGCGGGTGCACCAGCCGCGGGGTGGAACTCCGGTACAGCATCAACTGGCGTGCCGCAGGGCCGAATTCGGTCACCTGGACAGCGCACTGAGGGCACTCCATGAGGTGGTCCTCGAAGCGGAACGCATCCGCCTCGTCCAGCACGCCGAGCGCATAGGCGCCGACGTCGCGATGCCTCTCCAGGGACCTCATGCCGAATCCTCGTGCCGTTGGGTGCGGGTGGGGTTACTCCTTGCTCCCATCGGTACGCACCAGGCAGCCGAATCACTCAAGCCACGTGCCGAATCGTAACCAAGGGATTCGGAGCCGACCGGCCCGTGGATTGGTCGGATCGGCGAGGAACCTAAAAAAGATGGATGGCGAGGTGACCGAGCGGCAGTCCGAGCTGCCACGCCGGTGTCCACACCTTGGGTCCCTCGTCCTCACCGGTCACCGCGCCACCGCCCGGCACCGCGTTCAGGTCGGGCGCGAGCAGCTCCGTCTCCCGCAGCCAGCGCCAGGCCTCCCGGGCCAGCTCCAGGTCCGGGTCCGGCGTGTCCCGGCCGTCCGCGGCGGCGTCCGCGGACAGGTCCCGCAGGCGCCCCTGCACCCACTCCTGCCACGGCTGGTCGTACGCGGTCAGCGACAGCCAGGTCTCCAACTGGGTGACCACCCGGATGCCGGACAGCTCGCCGTCGGTGTCGGACAGGAACACGGTCAGCGCCAGCGCGTCCCGCCCCGCGCGGAACTCGAAGGACGTCGGCGGCATCAGATCGCCGCTGCGCAGCAGTTCGTCGGCGATGTACTCGGCGTAGAACCAGGCCATGGGGACGGTCAGTTCACCGTCGCCGGTGCCGTCCGTGCTCTCTCGACCTCTGTGCAGCATCCCTTCCTGCCTTCCTCCGGTGCGTGCGCGTCGCCCGAACCCGGGCCCCCGGTCCGGAACACGGATGAGGACAGCCGATTACTCAACCGGGGCGGTCGGCAAGGCGCTTTGCGAAGGCTTGACTCTGCCTTCGGTTTCACCGCATGTCGGAGGCGTATCCGGGAAGCACCCGGCGCAGGGCGCGCAGCGCGTAGTACGCGCGGGACTTCACGGTACCGGGTGGAATCCCGAGGGCCGTCGCGGCTTCCGCCACACTCGCCCCCTGGAAGTACACGAGCACCAGGACTTCACGGTGCTCCGGAGTGAGTGTCTTCACAGCCTCGCGGACATCGAGCGCGGCCGCGGCCCGCTCGGCGTGGTCGGAGATCACCCGGGCGTTCTCCAGCACGGCGTCCCCGACCTCGGCCGGCCGGGCCTGCCGGGCCCGTCGCGCGTCGATGGCGAGCCGTCGTCCCACGGTGAGCAGCCAGGGCCGTACGGAGTCGAAGTTCTCGGCGCGCAGGGCCTCGGGGTGCTGCCAGGCGCGCACGAGGGTCTCCTGGACCAGGTCCTCCGCGCGCTGCCGGTCCCCGTCACAGAGCCGGAGCAGCAGCGCGAAGAGGGGCCGGCCGTGCTCGCGCTGCAGTGCGGCGAGCTCGTGCTCGGCGGTCGTCCCGTTCATGAGTGTGATTCCGGCCGTCATGGCCGTATGGCAGCGCACGGCGCGACGCGGGGACAGGGCGCGCACAGGAGCGTGCGGCGGACGGTCGATCGCGTCGACGAACGGTTCGACGAACGGTCGGGGCGGGTGTTCGCGCACGCCGGACGGCCTAAAGGGCGTGTCGGAACGACGACGGGCGCAAGGCGACTTCTTACCTGTTTATCCATAAATACGACCACAACGGGGTGGAGTGATGATCACACGCAGTCGACAGGTGGCCCTGGTTCTGACCGTCGTCCTCGCTGCGGGCGCCGCCTGCCAGGCCCGCGACCACCGACCGCCGGAACCGGGGCGTCCGGCCCCTTCCGCCGCGGGGCCCCGCGGCTTCACCCTGGTCGCCTCGGGGGACGTACTGCCCCACGACTCGATCATCGAACGCGCCCGCTACGACGCGGGCGGCACCGGGTACGACTTCCGGCCGATGCTCTCCGGCGTCCGCTCCGTCGTCGACTCCGCCGATGTGGCGCTCTGCCACATGGAGACCGTGTACGGCACTGGTGGCGACTACACCGGCTACCCCCTCTTCAAATCCCCGCCCGAGGTGGCCCGCGGCCTCGCCGCCACCGGGTACGACGGCTGCTCCACCGCCTCCAACCACTCCCTGGACGACGGCGTGGACGGCATCCGCCGCACCCTGGACGCCCTCGACCGGGCCGGTGTGCGCCACGCCGGCTCGGCGCGCACCGAGCGGGAGGCCCGCACGGCGGCCGTGCTGCGCGCGGGCTCGGCGCGGGTCGCCCACCTCGCCTACACCCACGACACCAACGGCCTCCCGCTGCCGCCGGACGAGCCCTGGGCCGTCAACCTCGTCGACGAGGCGCGGATCGTCGCCGACGCACGGGCCGCCCGCCGGGCCGGAGCCGATGTCGTCGTGGTCTCGCTGCACTGGGGCACCGAATGGCAGGAGGCCCCCGACGAGCGGCAGACCGCCCTCGCCCGCTCGCTCACCGCCTCGGCCACCGGGGGCCGCCCCGACATCGACCTGATCCTCGGCACCCACGCCCATGTCCCGCAGGCCTACGAGAAGGTCAACGGCACCTGGGTGATCTACGGCATGGGTGACCAGATCGCCGGCGAGATGACCAACCACGAGGGTGTCCAGGACCCGCGCGGCAACCAGTCCACCCTGGGCCGCTTCACCTTCGCCCCGCCGAAGCGCCCCGGCGGGCGCTGGGAGGTGACCCGGGCCGAGTTCGTCCCGCAGTTCTTCGACGTGGACGCGGGCCGGGTCGTCAACCTCAACCGGGCGCTCGCCCGGGGCGCCGAGGTGCAGTCCGTGCGCGACCGGATCCGGAACGTGGTGCTGAGCCGGGGCGCGGCGCAGGACGGGTTGGTGATGGGGGAGTGAGGACCGTCAGTCGAGGTCGACGTGGTCGAGTGCCGTCAGCAGTTCGCCCAGCACCCGCAGGCAGGCCGTCACATCGGCGTCCGTGAGGCCGCCGCCGACCTTCCGCAGGAGCAGGTGTTCGCGCTCCAGGACGGCGGAGATCGCCGCGGCGCCCTTCTCGGTCGGGCGGATGAGCGACGACCGCCGGTGGGCGGGGTTCGGAACGGCCTCCACCAGGTCCTGTGCCGCGGCGTCGTTCACCATGCGCTGCACGAACTGGCGGCTGATCGCCTGTGCCCTGCCCATCTGGGGCACGGTCATCGGCCCGTTGCGGTGCAGCAGGGTCAGCACGGCACGTACGCCCACGGACAGGTCGTCGGCGGTCAGGCCCTGCTCCACACTGCGCTGGGCGCGCCGGTAGAGGGGGCCGACCAGGTCGTACACCTCGGTGAGGCGACGGCCGAGCTCGTCCGGGGGGAGGGGTGCGTCGATGTCTGTCACCTCACCATCATGACACCTAGGTTGCCAAACTCGGGTGAAGATGACACCTTGGTTGTCATGAATGGTGCCTCGGAACTGCGCTTCTTCCCCTCCGCCGACGGCGATCTCGCCTACCTCGACACCGGAACCGGCGACCCGGTGGTCCTGCTGCACTCCGGCTTCACCGACCACCGGGTCTTCGACGCCCAGATCCCGGCCCTGGCCGCCGAGTACCGGGTGATCGCACCGGACGTCCGCGGCCACGGCGCCTCGGCCAACGCCACCGCGCCGTTCCGCTGGGCCGACGACCTCGCCGGGCTGCTGCGCCACCTGGACGCCGGTCCGGCCGTGCTCGTCGGTGTGTCGATGGGCGGCGCCATTGCCACCGACACGGTGCTGGAGTACCCGGAGCTGGTGCGCGCGGTGGTGGCCTGTGGCGCCGCCACCAGCGACTTCCAGTACACCGACCCCTGGGTCCGCCAGGTGCAGGCCGAGCAGGCCGCGGCCCTGGGCGCGGGCGACGTGGAGGGCTGGCTCACCGCGTTCCTGCGCTACGTGCCCGGCGAACACCGCACCGCCGCCGACATCGACCCGGACATCCCGACCCGGCTGCGCGAGATGGCCCTGGGCACCCTCGCCAAGCACACCCCGGACGAGGAGGACCACCACGTGCCCATGACCGACACCTGGGCCCGCGTTCCGGGGATCGACGTTCCGGTCCTCACCGTCAACGGTGCCCTCGACGCCCCCGACCTGATCGCCGAGGCGGAACGGTTCGCCGGTACCGTCCGCAACGGCCGCTCCGTGCTCATCGACGGCACCGCGCACTACCCCAACATGGAGCGGCCCGAGGAGCTGAACAAGATCCTCCTGGACTTCCTCCGCTCCCTCTAATCCGGCTGACGGCGCGCCAGCTCCGAACGCCGGTAGGAGTAACCGAAGTAGACCACCAGACCGATCGCGAACCACACGGCGAACCGCGCCCAGGTCTGCCACTGCAGGAACGTGATCAGCCAGATGGAGAAGACCACACCCACCGCCGGCACCACCGGCATCCACGGCGTGCGGAAGGTGCGCGGCAGGTCGGGCTGCCGGTAGCGCAGCACGATCACCGCCGCGCACACCACCACGAACGCCAGCAGGATCCCGATGTTGGTCAGCTCGGCCGCCTCGCCGATCGGCAGGAACCCGGCGATGGCGGCCGATCCCACCCCGACGATCCAGGTGACCCGCGTGGGCACGTGCCGCGTCGGGTGGGTCTTGGCGAACCAGCGGGGCAGCAGCCCGTCCCGCGACATGGCGAACCAGACACGCGTCACGCCCAGCATGAACGTGAACATCACCGTGAGGATGCCGATGATGGCGCCCACCGCGATCACGTCCGCGAGTCCGCTCAGCCCCACCGCCTCGAACGCCGTGGAGAAGCCGCTCTCGGGGTCGATGTCCTTGTGGTCCTGCATGCCCGTCAGCACCAGACAGGCCGCCACGTACAGGACCATCGAGATCACCAGCGAGTAGATGATCGCCTTCGGCATGTGCCGCTGGGCGTCCTTGGACTCCTCGGCCGCCGTCGACATCGCGTCGTAGCCGAACACCGCGAAGAACACCGTCGCCGCACCGGTGAACGCGCCGCCGACCCCGTACGGGAAGAACGGGTCGTAGTTCGCCGTGTCGATGTGGAACACGCCGACCGCGATCACCAGCAGCACGACCAGCACCTTCAGCACCACGACCACCGTCTCGAACCGGGCCGCGTTCTTGATGCCCTGGTTCAGCAGGAAGGCGATGAGCAGGCACAGCAGCGCCGCGAACAGGTCGACGCGGTGACCGTCGCCGGTGCCGGGCGCGCCCAGCATCCAGTTCGGCAGGTCCGCGCCCATCGAGTCCACCAGGAAGCTGAAGTAGCCGGAGATGCCGATCGCGACCACCGCCACGATCGCGGTGTACTCCAGCAGCAGGTCCCAGCCGATGAACCAGCCGGCCAGCTCGCCGAGCACCGCGTACCCGTAGGTGTAGGCCGAGCCGGCCTTCGGGATCAGGCCCGCGAACTCCGCGTACGACAGCGCGGCGGCGGCGCTGGCGACACCGGCGATGAGGAACGAGAGCAGCACCGCGGGACCGGCCGTGCCGTTGGCGACCGTTCCCGCGAGGGTGAAGATGCCGGCGCCGATGATGCCGCCCACGCCGATCGCGGTGAGCTGCCACAGGCCGAGGGTGCGCTCCAGGCGGGTTCCCTCGCCGACTTCCGTCGCCTCGATGTGTTCGATGGGTTTGCGGCGGAGAATCCCCTCACCCATCCGGAGCCGGGCCATGCGCCTCACCTCTTCGCGATCTGCAAACGGCTGACGGCGGATCATGATGCCCCCGGCACGCCCCCGACAGAAGACACCACGCACACCGCGGGCACACCCGTACGGGATTACGGCACCACCGTCACCGGCCACCGCCCGGCCTTCACCAGCCGCACCGCGACCGAGCCGATGATCCGGTGTCCCGCCTGCTCCGAGGCGCCCACCACCACGGCGTCCGCCTTGAGGTCGTCGGCCGCCTTCACCAGTCCGTTGTAGGGGTCGCCGCGGAAGGTGTGGAACTCCCAGCGGATGTCGAAGATGCCCTTGACCCGCTCCATCGCGTCCCTGACCTGCGCCACCAGGTCCTCGGCTATCTCCTTGGTCGTGTCCGCCACCGGCGCGCCGAGCGCCGCTCCCGCGGCCAGCACCGGCTGCACGTACACGAGGGCGAGCAGCGCGCCCTGACGCCGGGCCAGACCGGAGGCGTACGCCGCCGCGCGCAGCGAGGAGTCGGAGCCGTCCACGCCGGCCACGATCACCTTCGGGCCGTCCGTGCCCCGTTCGAACCGATGGGACTGCTGTTCCGTCACGGCAGCGAGGCTATCGGAGTCCGGCGTCCCGGCCCCCACGCGTCCCTCGGTGCCCGTCGCCCCGCACTGCGCCGATCGGGTGAAGTCGTGCCGCCACACCGGTGTCGCTGAGGTGCGTCGGTCCTCGGCGGGGCGACTGATGAGTCATGCAGAATGATCAGTTGCCGACCCGGCGCCGGGCACTGCTCGCCGGTGCCGTCTCCCTGTGCGCCGCCGGTGCGGCCGCGGTGTTCGCGCCGGGCGCCGGGAAGCGTGCCGCGTCCACGCCGCCGCCGGCCGCCGGCGCCCGGGCGGCCCGCCGCCCGCTCCGGCCCTCCGAGTACCGGCTGAGGCCCCTGACCGGCTACGGCCCGCCGCGCGCCCCGCACGGCAAGACGCCGGTACGGCGCGAACCGCTGCTGAGCGTGCCCGGACACGGCCGCACCATGGTGCTGAGCTTCGACGACGGACCCGACCCCCGCTACACCCCGCACATCCTCGACACCCTGGCCCGGTACGGGGTGCGGGCGATGTTCTTCGTGTGCGGGGAGATGGCGGTCGGCAACCAGGACCTGCTGGCCCGGATGGCCGACGAGGGGCACGTGGTCGGCAACCACACCTGGACCCACCCCCTGCTCACCCGGCTGCGGCGCGCCCGGATCCGCTCCGAGATGGAACGCACCAGCGACGTCATCGAGAAGGCCTGCGGCGAGCGCCCCGAGTGGTTCCGCGCGCCCTACGGCGCCTGGAACCGCGCCGCCTTCCAGCTCGGCGCCGAGCTGGGCATGGAATCGCTGGCCTGGACGGTGGACACCCTCGACTGGACCGAGCCCGGCACCCGCACCATCGTCGAGCGGGTGGAGGACGGCGCCGCCCCCGGCGTCGTGGTGCTCTCGCACGACGCCGGGGGCGACCGCTCGCAGAGCGTGCGGGCCCTGCGCGCCTATCTGCCCGGACTGCTGGACTCCGGGTACCACGTGACCGTGCCCCGCCGGCAGTACGTCTGAGCGGGTCCCGTCCGGACGCGGGGCCGCTCAGCGGACCTCGGCCAGGCGGGCGAAGGCGACCACGTTCCCGTCGTAGCCGTTCTGCTGGGAGAAACCGCCACCGCAGGTGATGACCCGCAGTTCCGCGGTTCCCTTGGAGGCGTAGACCCGGTCGCCGGGGAAGTTGTTCTTCGCGAAGACCTCGATGCCGTAGATCTCGAACACGGCGGTCTTCCCGTCCTTGCGGGTGATCTCGACGCGGTTTCCCTTCTTCAGCGCCCCGAGCCCGTAGAACACGGCCGGTCCCTGCGCGTTGTCGACATGGCCGACGACGACCGCCGTGCCCTTCTCGCCCGGTGAGACGGCGCCGGTGAACCAGCCCGCCAGATTGGGGTCCTGGGGCGGCGGCGCGTCCACCCAGCCCTCCGCGTCCAGGCCCACCGGAATGACGGGTGCGTCCACCTGGATCCCCGGGATCACGACCCGGTCCGGGATCGCGTACGGCAGCGGTTGCACCGCCGCGGCCGTGGCGGGAGCGGGCATCCGGCTGTCGGCGGCGGCCGCGGCGGCCGGCTGCGGCGGGCCCTCGTCGAATTCCCCCGAACCGTTCCGGATGAGCGCGAGACCGGTGAGCAGAACCAGTGCTATCACGCCCCAGGGGGCGCGCTTTTTCCGCCGTGCCTCCCATTCGGCTTCGGCCGGCTCGAAAGCAGACATTCGCCTTCCCCTCTCGACACGGCCGTCGCCGTACCACTCGCGCATGAGGAAAACGCTAAATGCCGCGTGCGCAACCGGCGACGGGGCGGCGGCGAACGGGTGGCCCCGGCGCGGCCGGGTGCGCCATCCGAGGAGGTACCGGACGAAGATTTTCTGACGGTCCGTGACCTGCGGCGATATACCCTCTCGCGGTTTTCCGCGCGGGGTTCGCCTCACCGGTACGGACCATTCCCGAAATGCGGGCGTGCGCAGGGCATCTGAGGGTCTTTCCGGGAGACGCTTTCTCGCCGATCGACCGGGAACGGGACCCGGGGCGTCTTCCGCGGAGGAACACATGCGCAATCCACGTGCCCTGGCGGCCGCCGGCGCCGCGGTCGCCGTCCTCGGGGTCGCCGCCCCGGCGGCGGTCGCTGACGCCGGCCGGGTTCCCAGCCCGTCCAACATCGTCGCCCTGCCCAGCGTCATCGCCCGCGGGGGCCAGCTGACCATCACGGTCGACGGCTGCCCCAACGGCGGCACGGCGACCTCCAACGCCTTCCCCCGGACGGAACTGACGCCCATCAGCGGTGCCAACGACACCTCGAAGGGCGTCGCCACCATCGACGCCGACGCCCGTCCCGGTCCCTACGACATCACGGTCCACTGCTCCGGCCGGAGCCTGACCCGGCCGGCCGCCTTCACCGTCATCGGCGGGGTCCGCGGCGGTATCGGCGGCAGCAGCACCATCGGGGCGACCCCGACCGACATGGCCATCGGCGGGGCCCTGGTGACCGCCGCGGTCCTCGGCAGCGGTGTCTTCTGGATGCGCCGCCGCGCCGAGAAGCGGATCTGAACCGCTGTCCCCTTCGGGCCGCCGTTTCGCACGAGTTCGCACGCCGCTCGCCCCGGATCCCACGGGATCCGGGGCGGCGCTCTGCTCCTCCCGCGGGCGGTGTCAGCCCTCGATGTGCGGGAAGAGCCGCAGGAGCGGGTCCGTCGACGCGGCGAGGCCCCGGCCGTAGGGGGCGTCGAAGTCCCAGATGAGGAAGAGCAGGAAGGCGATCAGCGCGGAGAACAGCCCGGCGAGGACCATCTCCCGGGTGGTGCGCCGGATCTGCAGCGCGAAGATCATCCCGATGGTGATGGCGGCCCCGGAGATCAGCCCGAACCACACCACGCCCGGCATGATCTCCCCGGTCGACTCGGCCCGCGCGCTGCGCGCCTCGTCGGCGGCGGCCACCTGGTCCACGAGCGGCTGGTAGGCCTGCGCCTCGAAGTCCGTCCGCGGCTCGTAGTCGGTGACGTCCCGGCGGACCCGGTCGAGCAGTTCGGTGCCGCGCTCGGTGACCCGGCCCTCGTCGGCCATGGTCTGCCACTCGGTGGTGACGACGTGTCCGACATAGGCGTTGACATCGTCCCGGATGCGGTCGCGCACCTCCGCGGGGTAGACCCGTACCCGCTCGGTGATCTCGTGCAGTGCCACCGCCTCCGCCCGTACGTGCTCCTGGGCGGCGCTGCGTCCCTCCCAGACGCCGGCGATGGCGAGACCCAGGACGATGGCGTACACCACGCCGATCCACATCGTCATGTACTCGATGACGTCCGGGGTCTCGCTGGGATCCTCGTCGTCGGCCGCCCTGCGGTGCCGTACGAGGGTGATGACCACCACGACGACACAGGCGGCGAGCATCGCGAGGGTGAGAACAAGCCATTCCGACAAGAGGTGCCTCCAGAAGGGGTCGGATCGGTCCGGGCCTCAGCGCGGACGCAGCGCGGCGACGGCGACCACGGCGGGTGTCGTGATGAGCAGGACGAAGGTGAGCGGCGACGTGGCGCCGCCGGAGGGCCGCCGGACCGGGGCCGCTC
>NZ_JAGMUJ010000078.1 GCF_019049255.1 Streptomyces sp. AC558_RSS880
AGCTGTCGAAGGTGGGACTGGCGATTGGGACGAAGTCGTAACAAGGTAGCCGTACCGGAAGGTGCGGCTGGATCACCTCCTTTCTAAGGAGCACTTCTAGGCCGCCTAGCGGTCCAGGGGCCAGTACATCGGCGAACGTCCGGTGCTGGTTGCTCATGGGTGGAACGTTGACTACTCGGCACACTTGACCAGCTTCTCTTCCCAGTACTGCT
>NZ_JAGMUJ010000079.1 GCF_019049255.1 Streptomyces sp. AC558_RSS880
CGCCTCACCGGCGAGAGCACCATCTCCTGGCGCGACCCCGCAAAGCACCATCAACCACAGATTCCGGGATGAAACAACGGGAAAAAACGACCTCTAAGCGGGAACAAACAGGTACAGCGCCCAGAGGGTGTTGAGCAGCCCGAGGGCGAACGAGGTCGTTGCGTTGACCAGGGTCAGGGTCCACAGCCGGTCATCGCCGCGCACGTACCGCAGGCCCTCGCCGATCTCGCCGCGCAGCCGGCGGGTCTCCGGGCGGGCGCGGGCGGGTTCGGCGGTCTGGATGCGGGCGGTGCACACGGCGCTGATCAGGTAGGAGGCGACGTCGCCGAGCAGGGCCCGTGCAGGGCCGAGCAGCACGGTCAGCGCGGCGCCGAGGTGGCTTCCGGCGGTCGCGGCGACCGCGAACAGCGCGCCGACCCGGCTGTTGCTCCGCTGGATCAAGGACCGGTCGACGAGGCTGGGCAGCAGGCTGATGGCCGCCGCGTCGTGGAGCACGCTCGCCGCCCCCTGCACCACGGCGACGATCATGAGCTGCGTGAGGGTGAGGGTGCCCAGCGCGGCCGAGACCGGCACGGTGGCGAGCACCGTCGCGCTCACCAGGTCCCCGGCGATCATCTGCCGGCGCTTGGAGTACCGATCGGCGAGCGCGCCGGCATGCAGGGCGAGCAACGCGGGAGGGAGCTGTCCGAGGAACGCCAGCCAGGCGACCTGGGCGGTGGTCGCGTCCAGGTGGAGCACGGCCAGTACCGGCAGCGCCATCTGCGTGATCGAGCTGCCGGTCACGCTCGCGGCCTGGCCGGTCAGGTACCGGCGGAAGTCCCGGTGCCGCCACAGCGAAGTGCCGGCGGCGGAGAGGGACTCAGTGCAGGGCGGCACGGGGCACCTCCCTCGGCTCCGCCAGGAGCCCCCGCAGCACGTACCTGGACTCGGCCTGGGCCCGTCGGCCGGGTCCGCTACCGACGGGTGTGCTCACCCTGCTCACCAGCCCAGTTCGGAATAGGGGCGGCCTTCGGTGATCGCGGTGATGGCCGTGCGGGTGTAGGAGACGATCGGGTCCGGCAACTCGTTCCGCGGCCACCACTGCCAGGTCAGACACTTGTCGGACTCGCGAACCTCGGGGGTGCCCTCCCACCGGCGAGCTCGGAAGACGAGCTGCATCAGGGGCAGGCTGCCAGGGGCATCGACGACGTGGACGACGTGGACGAGCTCCACGTCCGCGGCGTCGATGACCAGCCCTGCTTCCTCCCACGCCTCGCGGACCAGGCAGGAGAGCGCGGATTCCTGCTCACACCGCCCGGCGAGGTAGTGCCAGGTGCCGCCCGCGTACTTCGAGTCGGGGTGCCGCAGGCCGAGAAGCACCCGGCCTTCGGCGTCTTCGAGGTGGAGGTGGACCCCGACGCCGTTCAGAACCGTCCGGCTGCCCCCGTCCCACACGGCAGGAGCCACGGCCGACCCGTTATCCGGGGGGTTCTCGGCCGCGTGCCGGCGAATCAGGGCCTGGGTGGCGGGGCTCAGGCGCAGCCGGTCCAGTTCGTCGGGCGTGAACCAGCGCAGCAGCACACCCTCGTGCAGCCGGATCCGGTCGGGGTTGCCACGCCACCGGCCGGCGAAGACCTGGACCGGGACGCTCAGGCCGTCGATGCTGGTCGCGGTCTCCACGGCGTAGGGCTTCACATCCTCGAGGCGGAGGTCGGGCACCTCCTCGGACAGCTCCCGCAGCAGGGTGCCCTCAAGGCTCTGGTCGTCGTGCGTGCGACCGCCGCCGAGAAGAGCGAACGCCCCCGACTCCCAGATGACGCCTGGCTTGTGGTCGCGCAGATGAAGCAGGTAGCGACCTTGTCCGTCGTGGATCAGCGCGGAAGCGTTCACAGGCTCCGGCCTGCCGTCCAGGCCCGCCGCGAGGAGTTTCGCGCGCAGTGTCGGCGAGGTGACCTCTGGCTGCGGGAGCCACCGGGCGCCGGATACCTCCTCGTCCTGCAGCGCGATCGTCGGCGGCTCCTCGTCGGCGAGGTAGAAGACGTAGCGGACGTCGTAGTGGCGGTGGGCCGGTTCCCCCTTGGAGGGGCTGGCATTGATGTCGATCGGAGAACCGAGCAGCTGCCGGGTCAGACACAGGGCGCCCGGCGGGACACCGGCTTCCTCCGCCACCTCGCGCAGCGCCGCAGCGAGCAGTGTGCGGTCGCCGGGCTCGATGTGGCCGCCGGGGGCGAGCATGAGACCGCCGGTGGCCCGGTGCCGGATGTGCAGGACCCGGCCCTGCCGGTCGATGACGACGGCGCTGCACGTGACGTGCCCGGGCAGTGTCGTCCGGGCGGTCGCGTCGACGGACCGGTCCAGCGCGGCGAGGAGCTCGGCCAGGGCGTCACGCTCGCCGGGGTGCCGGCCGAGGTACGCCTCGACGGTCCTGCGGATCGCGGTGGAGCTGGGTGGCATGGGCGTCGTCTCGCCTTCGATGTCAGGGGGCGGGCAGGCGGGGGAAAGAAGCTCCGGTGGTTCAGCTTGCCGTTCCGTGGCCGGACGGCTTGGCGCCTCGAGGGCCGGATACGCCGCCGGTCGACGGGGCGATTCCGTACTGGGGGCCGTCGGCGGTGAATATGCCCCGGTACAGGCCGCGCTTACGGGAGATCAGGTCCTCGTGGGTCTTGTCGCCGTCTGGTTCGACTGGCGTCAATGTGTTCCCCTCTCGTGGACGTGGTGGTGGCGTCGCCGTGCTCAACGACGCCGCACGTTTTCGAGCACCTGTTCCTTTCGGACGTGTTGTGCGCCCTGTGATCCAGCGGTTTTCCGAGGGTGCGCAGTGCATCGACCCTTGCCGCGCAAGGGCGTGCGGCTCGGGGGAGGTTGGCCGAAACGCCGACGTTCGGTCGCTGCGGCCGTCGGCTGTCAGCCAGCCCCCCTCGCTGGGACTTCGCCCTGTTCGCCCGGGGTGGACGGCAGGCCCAGGCGCAGCGTCATGACGGCGTGGTCGGTCAGCCCCGCTTCGCGGGCTTCCTGGTGGTAGTCGCAGGCCAGGATGCGCTCGGCGTGGGGTGTGGAGACGAAGAGATGGTCGAAGCGGAAGCCGTTGCCGCTGCGCCCGAACCAGGAATGGGCGGCCTCGTCGGGGTGGAGGTGGCGGAAGGCGTCGGTGAGGCCGGCGGCCCGGAACGAGTCGTAGAAGGCGTACTCCCACCCGCCGAACACCTTGTGCGGGGGCTGGTGGCCGCGCTCGATGACGTTGAGGTCCCCGGCCACGATGACGGGCATGTCCGGGAAGGCGGCGAGCAGCCGTGGCAGGCTCTCGGTGACCGCCTCCTGGAAGGCGCGCTTGGCGACGTTGCGCTGCTCCTTCGGGCCGCGGGAGGGCACGTACAGGCCCAGCACTCCGATGTCGTGGCCGCCGACGGCGACGCGAGCCGCCGGGGCGCGGTGGGGGGTGACGGTGACCGGGCTGGAGACGGGCCGGACGGCACTGGTGCGGCAGGCGATGACCGTGCGGTAGTCGGGCGTGGACGGCTGGGGGGCAATCACGGTGGCGTACCCGCGCTCGGTGAGCGCGGCGACGAGGGCGTCGCCGCCCTGAGTGGAGGACACCTCGGTAAGGACGGCGATGTCGGCGCCCTCCTGACCGGCGATCCATTCGGCCTGGCGGCGCGAGCGTTCAGCAGAGGCGTGCTGGGCGTTGAACAGCAGCAACCGCACGGCGTCGGTGGCCGGCTGGTGCGCGGGCTCGTCGGTGGCGAGCAGGGACAGCTGCTCAGAGGCAGGGTTCATCGGCCGGCTTCCTTCTCGTCCAGGAAGACCTCGGTGTTCGCGTCCAGGTTCTGCTGGAGACGGCCGAGGGCGTCTCGGACGAAAGCGAGCTCGTCGTCGGTCAGCGGCGTGCCAACGGCGCTCAGGTTCGCTTTGACCTGCTCGGGGCGGGTGAAGCCGACGAGGACGGCGGCGTTCTCGGCTCGCTGCAGACACACCTGGAGGGCGACGCGGGTCAGCGCGGCCGGGCTGTCGCCGAAGCGCTCGCGGAGCGGCCTCAGGCCGTCGGAGATGATCCGCAGTGCCTCGGGGGTGAACCACGCCTTGCGCAGCCGGTGGTCGCCGGGGGCGAAGACGGGCGGGTGGTCGGGGTCGTACTTGCCGGTGAGCAGGCCCTGGGCCAACGGCTTGTTGATCAGCACGCTGGCGCCGAGGGAGTCGGCGAGGGCGAAGATGTTCGGCCGGCCGGCGGCGGGCGGCGGGGTCAGGGCGTTGAAGCGGGCCGCGAGGTAGTCGGGGCGGATCTGCTCGGCGAGGTAGGCGAACCGGGCGTACTTGTCGCCGCGCTGGTCCTTGGCGACGGTGACCCGTTCGGTGGCGTGGCGGTGGGGGCCGCGCATCCCGACGGCGGTGACCAGGCCTTGGCGCTGGAAGTCGCGCATCTGGGCGACGGCCTCCTCCAGGTAGCGGTCGTCGGGCCCGAAGTCTGCGTTGTGGAAGAAGTAGATGTCGAGACGGTCGGTGCGCAGGTTCTCCAGGCTCGTCTCGAGCTGGCGGCGCATGGCCGAGGGGAGGTAGGCGTGCCGGGCGGTGCCGCGGTGGTAGCCGACCTTGGAGGACAGCACCACGGTGTCGCGGGGGACGGTGGCGACGATGTCGCCGATGATCCGCTCGGAGTGCCCGTGCCCGTACACGTCGGCGGTGTCGATGAGGTTGGCGCCGAGCTCGTAGGCGGTCTCCAGGCCGCGGCGGGAGGCGGCGTCGTCGGCCGTGCCCCAGCCCATCGGCAGCCCGAGGTTGTTGTCGGCACCGCCTACGGCCCAGGCGCCGATCCCGATCGGATGAACGGACAAGCCGCGGGCGAGCGTGCGGTGTGCGGGGGAAGTCGGAGCGCTCACAGGAATTACCTCTTACCTCTCAATTAGTAGCAAACACTGATGAATCGCGTGCGGGAGTGAGTATGGTGCCTCGCGTGACGACACAACCTCCCTTCACCGAACTTGACTTGAACGCGATCGCTGAACGGCGGTGGGTCGACCGCGGCGACTTCACCGACGCCGAGTTCGACCGCGCCCGCGCCTTCTACGAGGAGATGCGCGTCCACGACGACCGCCTGGAGCGGGTGCGCGCCGAGGCGGCCGCGATGATCATGGAGTGGGCCGGGCACAAGCCGCGCGACGTCGGCTCCTTCGGCACCCGGCTGAACCTGGAGAGCTCCGACCTGGACCTGGGCATCGGCTACCCGGTCGAGGACCGCGACCGCCTGCGCGAGGTCCTGGAGCCCCACACCACGTTCCTGGGCGAGCGCAAGACCCGCTTCTCCACCTCGCGGCTGGTGTTCTCCTTCACCCTGGACGGCATCGAGATCGATCTGAGCGCGCTGACGGTCGAGGACTACGCCGTCGCCTGCCGGATGCTCGACCAGATCGACACGACCATGACGCTGGACGAGCGCATCGCCCACACCTGGGTCAAGCACCTGCTGCGCAGCTCGGGCCGCACCGACGAGTACGCGGCCTGGAAGCTGACGACGTACGCCCGCTTCTGCCCGGAGTTCAACTGGGTGCCGATCCCGGAGAAGACCGGCGCCTGAGCACGGGGTGCCGGGCGCCCCGCCCGCAACGCGGTTGCGGGGCACCCGGGCCCTGGCCGGGCGCTCACGCACAGGACTCGCCCGCGTTGATCAGCTCCCAGCTCGTCGCCGACGTCCACCGGCCGTGCTCCCGGGCGAGGGTGGCCGCGTGCTCACCGGACAGGTGGCGGCCGACCTCCGCCGCGGTGGTGGCCATCCGGTCGCGCAGCATCCCGGCCCGCGCCTCCAGCGTCGTCTCGATGCGCGCGGACAGGGCCGTCTCGTGCTCGGGCCGCTCGAGGTCGTACTGCTCGATGGCGTCGATCACGTCGCCGAGGACCTCGTAGGCGGCGTCCTTCAGCACCACACGCGCCTGCCGGACGGCGTGCCGGGGCGGGCCGTCGAGGACCTTCTCCAGGCTCTTGAAGGTGTAGTCGAGGGCGAAGTGGCGGTCCACCCACCGCTGCGCCCACCCGCTGGCGACGCCGATGCGCCAGTCCCGGTAGCGGCAGGCGACGCGGCCCATAAGCGGCTCCGGCTGCCCAGTGAGCCCTTCGGCGGTCGCCTGCCGGGTGTAGGCGGCGCCGATCAGGCACTCCATGCTGACGAGCATGTAGCTGATCCCGGTGTGCAGCGGCCGGCCGGTGGTGTGCGCGGCCACCCACTCCTCGTCGCGTACGCCGCGGACGATCTCGCGCGGGCCCAGGCCGGGCTGAGGCCGCAGCAGCAGATCGGTGCGCCCCTGGAAGGCGTGGGTGGCCTTCAGCTCGCCCAGGCTCATGAGCGGGTCGAAGGTGATGTACGTGTACCGGGTGGGGACGTCGAGCGCGGACAGGGTGCGGATCGCCAGGGCGTTCTGCTCGGCGGTCGTCTCCTTGTTGAAGCGAGTCAGGATCGAGTCGACGCCCGACTCCACGCCGAACAGCATCCGCCGAAGGCCCAGGTCGACCAGGGTGCGCCACATGCGGGCCCGCTCGACGTGCCACGCCTCGCCTTGGTCGGTGCGCACGGTCTGGTCGATTCGGCAGCTGGACTCCCAGGCGAACCCGGCCTCGTGCAGGGTGCGCGCGAGGTCCAGAACCCGGCTGACGGCGTCGTCGCCCGCGCCGATGATCTCCTCGTCGACCAGGTAGAGGGTGCGGGAGATGCCGGGGTGGCGGTCGAAGACCTGGCCCAGTTCGTCCAGGATCCACGGCAGCTGCCCGGGAGCGGCGCCCGCCCACAGGCCCTTGTGGCCGCGCGGGCAGAAGGAGCAGGTGTTGGTGCAGCCGCGGCTGGTCTCGAGCTGGGCGACGCCGTGGTGGATGAAGGTGGCCGGCAGCAGGTCGAGCTCGGGCAGGATGTCGCTGGCGGTGTCGCGGGCGACGGGCTTGGCGGTGCGGCGCCGGCCGATGGCCATGCCGCCGCCACGGGCGGCGCCGGTGTAGCCGATGCCGGGTATCTCCTCGCGCGGGATGTCGCCGTGCCAGTGGGCCAGGACACCCTCGATGGTGGCCTCGCCGCCGCCGCGGGCGACGAGCAGGTCGGGGTAGCGCTCCAGCAGCAGCCGTTCGTTGCGGGCGGTGAGGCTTCCGCCGGCCACCACCAGCGGCGGTGTGGGCAGGGCGAAGGCCGCGTCCAGGAGCTGGAGCATCAGGTCATGCTGGCCGAACGTCGCCGAGATGCCGACGATGTCCGGCGCCCCGGTGGTGAGCTGCTTGAGCAGGTCCTCCAGCGTGACGCCTAACTGCATGTCGGACAGGGTGACCGTGCCCATGAGGGTGGAGCGGGCCGCGCGGGCCACGTCGCTGATCCCCAGGGGGAAGCGCGGTAGCGGAAAGAACTCCGGGTGGTACAGGGCCATCAGGTGCACGTCCGGCCGGGTCAGCCGGTATACGGCGGTCTCGGTCAGCTCGGCGTGCGACAGCCAGGAGTCCCGCGTGTCCAGCCGTAGGTGCCCCTCGCTCCACCGCGGCCAGTGGCGGGAGGCGTGTTCGGCGCCGGACAGGTCGGCCGCGACCCACCCGCCGTTCGGGCGTTCCAGGAGCAGCAGGCGCCGGTCCAGGGTGCCGCTCACCCTCACCCGCCCCGGCGTGCCCTCCAAGTGGGCCTGCAGGCGGGCCCGCAGGTCGTTGGGGGAGGTGAGCAGGGAGGCAAGGGCAGCCCGGTCGGTAGCGGTCAGCGGGCGGCTGGCGGGGTGTGCGGTGATGACGGCGCGGGCCAGCCGGTCCAGTGCCGCAGTGGTGGTGTCGGTCATGTAGGAGGGTCCTTTTGGGCAGGGCCTACCGGCCCCCGGGGTGTGCAGGCGGTCCCCGGGGGGTGGGCGGGCGGTGTTCGGGATGCGGTCAGGTGGTGCTGGACGGCTCCGATGCGGTGGTGGGGCCGGCGGCCTGGGCCCGGCACCAGGCGGCCAGGTCGGTCGGGGTGCCCAGGAGCCGGTCGGGTCCGGCGTTGGTGAGGTCCTCACGGCTCGCGTAGCCGTAGGCGACGGCGATCGCGGTCAGACCGGCGGCGTGGGCGTGGCGGACATCGCTGCCGGTGTCTCCGACGTACGCCGTCGCTCCCCACCGGGTGCGCAGGTCGCGGAGCTTGTCGGTCTTGCTGCCCGGCTCGTCGCGGGAGAGCAGGACCCGGGGCATCGCCTCCGTGGTGAGGGTGCGGGCGAGGAGGGTGCGGACGGTGGTGTGGTGGCTTCCGGTGACCACGGTGTATCCCGGCCCGGCGGCCAGGCCGGCCAGCGGGCCGGCCAACTCGGGGATGACGCCGTGCGGTTCACCGGCGGCGGCCCGGGCGGTCAGCTCGGCGTGCCGCTTCCAGAACCGCTCGGCGATCTCGAAGTCGACCCAGCGGGTCAGCGAGGCGCTCAGCACGCCCTGGTAGACGAGCGGCAGGTCGCCGGGCCCGGCCAGGTCGGGCAGTGCCCACAGCTCCATCTCCTGGCGGGCGTCCTGGTAGCAGCGCCAGGCCCGGGCGCGGGAGTCGTGCAGGACACCGTCGAAGTCGAACACCAGCATCAGCTCACCTCGCCCAGCGTCACGACCGGTACACCGCACCAGGCCAGCAGTTCGGGGCGGGGCAGCAGCCAGGCGAGGTCTCCCAGCGCGGCCCGGTCCCGGTCCCAGGCCGACGGCGCCTGGAGCGGGGCGAGCAGCAGCACGTCGCCTTCGCGTACCGGCTGGATACGGCCCTCGGCCCAGCGGGCGACAGCCTTCAGCGCCATCTGCGTCTCCTCACCCGTCGGGCCGGGGCCACTCGGGCGGGCGACGGTGCCGCCGAACGGCAGCCGGGGCTGCACCAGAGCCCCGGGCGGCTCCTGCCACCGGTGCACGACACCAGACACGGCCGTCTCCGGGCCGCCGGCTAGGTCACTCAGGACGCCCCGCACAGCCTCGGCCGCCTGGGACATGCCGCGCTGCAGCCGGTACGCCTCCACGGCGGTCTCGGCCGCCCGCTGCGGGTTGTAGGTCCGCGGCAGCTGCGCGCCCCGCGCCGTCCCGTAGCACAGCAGCGCGACGGCGAGCGGCGCGTACCAGGTCCTGCTGCCGGGCAGGCGGCGGGCGAGACGGTCGGCGACGGTGTCCAGGCTGCTGCCGAACGAGACGCAGAGCGCGGCCAGATCGAGCAGCGGGGTGAGCAGCTCGTTGTCGCGACGGTACGGGTGGGCGAGGTGCCCGGTCTTGCGCAGGCGTCCAGCGTCGTCGAGGAACCACTTCTCCGCCTCGCACCGATTGTCCGGCAGCGCCGGGGCCAGCGCGGACAGCAGCTGCAACATTTGCGCGGCGGCCGGCGCCGCCTCTACGCCGTCCGTTCCGGTCAGGGCCCGGGCCACCGTCTGCAGGACCGCGGGCATGGGCCCGCCGGGTACCTCGGATTCCACAGGGAGCTGCCGGGCGCGGGTAAGGACGTAGTCCATCGCCTCCTCCAGCTTCCTGAGCGGCGGCTGGGCGCCGAGGGGAGCGGTGGGGGCGAGGTCCTCGCTGACCACGAGCGCGGGCGCCACGGCGAGCGTGGCCGGGACCACCGGGCTGCGCACCGCCGTGGCCGCGGTCCGGGCGGCGTCGCCGAAGATCCCGGGTGGCACCCATCCGACGACCGCGTGCCGAAGGCCCGCGGCAGTGCGCAGCCGGACGGCGGCCCGGGCCGGGGAGCGACGCCGCACGCCCGGCCACGGAGCCAGGGCGGAGTTCTCCCGCCCGGGCACGAGACCGTCCACCACCGGTGCCGACCCTGCGTCCAGCCAGTCGGCGTGCGCGGTCAGGTAGGCGGACAGGGCGTCCGGTTGGAGGCGGCGGGTGGACTGCCACTGCTCCCGCGGCAGCACGGTGACCGCGATCCCCTCCTGGAGCAGTCCCTGCACGTCGGCGGCGTCGAAGACGGGCACCAGCACCTCGCCGCCGGCCGGCCCCGGCACGTCCCGGGCGAGGGAGAGCAGGGTGCGGCCGGTCAGCGGCGGGTCGTCCACGAGCAGCACCCGCCGGTCCCGGACATCCGGGTTCTCGCCGGGCCGCACGCTCGTCACCCGCACATCCACGCCCGCGGCCTCGAGCCGGGCGGCGACCAGCGGCGCCAGATACGCCCCGCCGGTGCGCACCCCCGCGACGAGAACCCGCCCGGCGTCCCGCCGGGCCCCCAGCCACGCTTCGGCCAGGGCGAGGGCGTCCTGCCACTCCACGCCCTGAACGGCCAGGGACGCCGGCAGCCGCACGAGGGAAGCGTCCCTGGTCAGCCGGTTGGGGATGCGGTCGAACTCGGACGTAATGAGGGTGTCCTCGCCGGCCGCGAGCCGCCGGGCGGCGCGGAACGTCATGTCCCGCAGCACCCGCGCCCCGGACGTGCCGGTGTCGCAGCAGCGGATCCACAGCGCAGCCAGCGACTCGTAGCAGCGCAGCGCCTCCATCGGCTGCCCCGCCCGGTCCTCAAGGGACCGGGCGAGGTGGGCGATGGTCAGCGGCCGGATGACCCCGCTGGTCATGCGGTTGCCTCGCGGCAGGCCACGGCGTGCACGAGGCGGCCCAGCTCCCGGTACGGGCTGCGGCTGGAGGCGGCCCACTCGGTCTCGAGCGCCGCCTGGTACTCCTCCTCGGTGGGCTTCCAGTCGGTGCGGTGGTCGTGGAAGATTCGCACGCCCTGCCACGGAAGGGGGGTGAGTTCGTTCGCGCGGGCGAGGTCGTCCAGGTGGTCGGGGGTGTCGCCGCGGGTGGTGATGCCGAGGTTGCCGACGCTCGCGGCCTGCCCGCTCTCGATCTGCGCCCGGGCCGACGCGTAGTCGCCGGACAGCGCCTCGCGTACCCCCACGGCGAGCTGGTTCTTCGTCAGGACGCTGAGGATGCCGCCGTCGGCGACGAGCCGGGCGAGGTGAGCGATGGGGGCGACGGAGTCGGCCAGGTACATCACGACGCCGTGGCAGACCACCGCGTCGAAGGAGGCGTCGTCGAACGGCAGGGTGTAGATGTCGCCCACGGACAAGGTCACCCGCTCGGCGATCTCCGGGTCGGCGGTGATCCGCTTGGCGGCGGCCTCGAGCATGCCGGGCGACTTCTCCACGCCGGTCACGTGGTGTCCGGCGGCCGCGAGGCGCAGCACCATCTCGCCGTCGCCGCATCCGACGTCCAGGACGCGGGCGGGACGCTCGCCGAGCTCGGCGAGGACCCGGCGCGCGGTGATGTCGTGCCGCAGCCGGCCGCGGCCGCCGCTGGAGTACGCGGCGTAGCCGGTGCCGACGGCTGCGAAGTCAGAGGAGGGCACTGTGCTCATGAGTTGAACTCCTTGTTGAGGGTGGGCCAGTGTTCGACGAGGAAGCGGAACGAGGGGTAACGGCCTCCGGTGGACAAGGCTTCGCCGACCGCTCCGGAGGGGGTGAAGGTGCCGGTGCGGATGGCTTGGCGGATACGGACCAGGCGCGGGATCCGGGCGGCAAGCTGCGGCACCCGTGCCCGGGCGTCGGCGGCTGGCAGCCAGGCGGCCAGCTGCTGCGGGCGCATCTCCTCCCACACCACAACGTCCGCGATCCCGCCGCCCAGGCGTACGGCAAGGAAGTGCGGCACCGCGGTCGTCGCGGGCGACGGGCCGCGGTGGCCGAGTGTGGTGACGGTGCCGGGGTAGCCGGTGCGCAGGGCGGTGAGGTGGTCGGCGAAGACGGCGCTGAGGTTGCAGGCCAGGCAGCCGCACCGCGACCGGACGCCGGTGAGGTCGTCGAGGGTGAAGATCCGTTCAGCCACGTCCGCCGCCGGCGGCCGGGCCGTACAGGCGGTAGTAGTCGTCGACGATGCCCGCCTCGGCCAGGATCAGGTTGGTCGCGGCGACGTTGTGTCCGGGCCGCAGCCGCTCGTCGGCGCGGGCCAGGGCCACCGCGCCGACCGCGAGCCCGGCCAGGACCAGGTCGACGTAGCGGTTGGACAGGGACTCGGCGTAGTGGAAGTTGATCGGCATGCCGTGCCCGAGGACGACGATTTCGGGGCCGCCGGCGAGCTCGTAGCCGGTGCCGAGTACGCCCCGGTCCGTCACCGCGGTGCTGCCTGCGCGCAGCTCGTCGAGGTCGAACTCGAAGTTCCGGCTGGTGGTGCTGACCAGATACGACCGCTCAGGCAGGAGCCGGGCCTCGCGCGCGCCGAAGCTGCGGCTGCCGACGCAGCCGATGACCAGCCGCGGCCGGTGCGTACGCACCAGCTGCTCCAGCGACCGGCCGGTGAGGAACCCTTCCTCGTGCGCTGCGACCAGGCGGGTGATGTCGGAGTCGAACACCGCGACTCGCATCCGCCGGTTCTCCAGGACGCGGGCGACCTCGTGTCCGATCCGGCCGAAGCCGAGCACGAGCGCGGCCTGGCCCTCCAGCTTCTCGTCCGGCAGGAGCCGCAGGGTGTTGCGGACGGCCGCGTCCGCGATGCCGTACGACTCGATCATGGACTTCATATCGCTCTCAGCCACGCTGAACAGCGGCAGCGGCAGGTCGAGCCCTTCCACCTTGCGGATGCCGGAGGTGGTCTGCTCCACCAGCCCGACGAAGTGACCAGCCTGCCCGGGCAGTTCACGAAGCACGGTGGGCATCACGTAGCCGCCGTCGTCCATGACCACGGTGCGCTTGCCCGCAGCGGCAACGCGCCCGATGTGGTCCTCGATTCCCGCGCGCAGGTCCCGGTAGCGCCACACCGCGATGCCGTTCCGCTGCACCAGGTGCGCGTCCACCCGGTGGGTGTGCGCGTAGGGGTACTCCTTGTCGATCACGGTCATGTGCCCCGGGTCCACACCGAGGGCGAGCAGGCTGTCGACCAGGACGAGGAAGTCGCGCATGTGGTGGATTGTCAGCAGCACGCCGACGCCGGACAGTGGCTTGTCGGGCCACCGGTTGGTCAGTCGGCTCGTCAGCGGCAGCTCGGACACGGCCGCGGCGACCTCGGTGGCGGTGAACGGCAGGTGCCGTGCGGCCACGAAGAACGCCTTAGCCGCGGCCGGGGTGCCCTGCTCGAACGTCGCGACGATCCGATGGGTGTGCGCGGCGGCCGCGGCCGGGTCCGCAGGGGTGGCCAGCGTCAGCCGGGCGCGGCCGCCGTCGGTGAGTGCGCACCGCCACGACGCCGAGGCCTCGTCCCAGTCCATGCTCTGCACGTCGGGGCTGACGGAGATGCGGGCGGCGAGTTCACCGGCCAGGTGGCGGGCCTCGTCCTGGGTGGCGACGATGTCGACCGCGTGGACGAGCGGCGGTTTCACGGATGCGGGCATGGACGCCCTCCTGTCAGGGGTGGTGGATCAAGGGATGCCCGGGTCTCAGCGCTTGCCGGGAAGGATGAAGGTGCGGCAGCGGCCGGTGACGCGCATGCCGGAGGCGACGAAGTCGGCCGGGTCCTGCCGCGTTACCGCGCGCACGGTCGCGACCTGCCGTTCGGCGGCCAAGGTGTGCGCCTGGGCGATCAGCCGGCCGCGGATCTCCGCGTCGGCGGCCCACACCTCGGCCAGCAGCAGCTCGCTGCCGGTGGCGTTCCGCTGGACCAGGGCCAGCAGGAGCGACCCGGTCGGCGGGTCGAGCAGTAACGTCTTGGCGCTGAACCGTGCGTCGTCCCGCCACCGCGGCAGCGTCGACGTGGCGAACGACGACTCCAGGCCAGCGAACCGGCGCGCGGCCGCGGCAACGTATGCCTCCAGACCGGTGATGTCGGCGGCGGTGACGGCACTGGGCCCGCCCGTGGACGGGGTGCCGTGCAGCACAGTGATGGTGTCCAGCACTTCCCACCCGGACCGGGTGAAGAAGTCGGTCGCGCCGTCCCGATCGACGGGCACATCCGTGGTCACCAACGGCCACTCCGCCGCCTCCACCACCGTCTGCAGCAGCCTCCGGCCCAGCCCTGCTCGGCGTGCCGATGGCTCCACGATCGGACCCCACAGCCGCGCCCTCACCTCACCGGGCTCCGGACGCCGCACGGCACACCAGCCGGCGACCTGCCGTCCGTCCCGGGCCACCGCGAGTACGGGCGGCGTGCCGGTCAGAGCGTTCGTCAGCCGCGAGCGCACGAGGGAGGTGCTAACCGGCCGGTCGTCGCTGTACCCGCTGATGCACCGCTGAGCCAGGACCGCGAGCTCCTCACACACGTCGCCATCAAGGCTCGGGAGCAGGTCGATCTGAAGGGATCGGGGGTCATTCATGCGGCGGGCCTTCCTACGAGCCGGACGGGCGAGGCGGATAAGGAGGCGAGGTGATGCCGGCGCAGATGCTGTGCCTGCTCGCCGTGGGGAGGAAGGCCGACCTGGGCGCGGCGGCGGTCGAGGGTGTCCGGCTCGGCGACCGGCAGGAGCTCCAGACGGCCACCCGGTCCGTCGGGCCGGTAGACGTACTGCGTGCCGTACAGCTGCGGTCGGCCGCTGGTGACGAGAACCCGGTCCTGCACGTGGGCCCACTGGGCAGGCGTCGCCTCGCCTCGCTGCGCTGCCTCGCGCAAGGCGGCGAGGAACCGGCTCTGAAGCTGGCGGTCCTGGTCGGCGTGGACGGCGATGGCGACCGCGGCCCGGCATCCGTTCTCACCGACCTGGGACCGTCCCGGCCAGCCGTGCCGGGCAACGATCTCCCCCAGGAAGAGGGCGTTGTCGGCGTCGGTCTTCCGGGCCGCCGCAAGCGCATCCGCAGGCGCGGAGGCCCGGCGGTGGGCAGGCGTCCGCCACGACTCCCTCGCAGTGTCGGCCCGCATGGTCAGGTCGCGGCCGACGGCGGGCCAGTTGGGCGGCTTTCCGGGCGTAGTCATCGTGATGTGCCTGCCTCTCGATCGGTCCGGCAGTCAGAGTTCGGTCTCGGCACGCACCAGCCACAGCCCGCCCGCCCGAGCGGTGATCGAGCGCAACTGCGCCTCGTAGATTCGGTCGATGGGGGATACCAAGGTCCGACTGACGGCCACGACGCCGCGGACGGGCGAGGCCAGGTCGGCGAGGAGGCGCAGCGCGCGGGCGTATCCGCACCGCAGGGTGGGGTCGTCGCCGTCCCTGTGGCCGTCGAGCGTGTCGACGATCCGGTCGGTGACGGTGAAGGAGTGGAGGGTGGCGTGTCCCTGGGCGGCTGCGAGGTCGCCGTGCGGGTCCAGGTCTGCACGGGTTAGGGCGTACAGGACCACGTACGGCGGCCCGTCGACGTGCCGCAGTGCGGCCTGATTGATGGCGGCCCTCTGCCGGGCGAGAGCCAGCGCTCCTGCGGGGCGCCACGGCGGCACGGGTGCGGGGCGCTGGCCGCGGGCCCGAGGCGTGAGGGTCCGGACGCCGTCGGGCGGCTGCAGGCGCGACAGCGGGTCGGCAGCGGCAGACAGGGTGGGTGCATGGGTGCTCATCGGGCGCTCACCTCCGGCAAGGGAAGCGCGTCGTCAGCAGCGGAGATCGCCACGGTGGGAGCGGGGCGCGGCTCGGCGCGCAGTCGCAGAGGCGTGACGCGTTCGCCGTCGGCGCGGCGGACAGGCGGCAGGTCTTCCCATCCGAGATCACGCAGCAGGGCCAGCAGCGTCGCGCGGGTCTGGGAGGCGGCCGGGACCTCGCACCAGACCCACTCCAGGCCGTGCTGTGCCGCGTGGTTGGCGAGCCACAGCGTGAGCAGTCGCGCCGCCTGGTCGTCGTGTCCCGGCACCGGCGGGACCAGGGACACCCAGATCCCAGGGCCCGGGCAGTCGCGGCTCCAGTGCGGCAGGTCCGCGCCGGGGTGCACGACGAGACATCCGGCGAGTTCGCCTTCGTCGTAGAGGCCGGTGACGGTGGCCTGCGACCGGATGAGGGCGACCAGCTGATCAGCAGGATGGTCGATGCCTTGCTCGGCGAGTCTGCGGGTGGTCTCCTGGGCGAGTGCCGCAGCCTCGGCTCTTGCCGCGCCGGTGCGGACCGGAAGCATCGCGTACGCCGGTGGACCGACAGTGGCCATCACGCTGCTCCTGCCGTGGCCGTGGCCGCGGCGGGCACGGGCTGGCTGCGGAGGCGGGGCGGGGCAGTGTCTGTGAGGATGCCCCAGGCGCGGGCCAGGCCGACGAGGTGGACCGCGTTGTGGGCGCCCGCCTTGGCTACGACGGCGTCGATCTCCGCGCGCACGTCGTCGGCGCGCACTCCGATCGCCTCACCGATGTCGCTGTTGAGGGTGTGCTCGGCGACCGCGCGGATGACCTGCCAGTCGTGCTCGGTGAACTCCGGTGCCGGCCCGGTGGTGGAGGGCGGCGGTACTTCCCGAGCCGTGGGCAGGGCGTGGGTGAGGACGGCGCGCGAGGAGTTCGGGCGGTCGAGCTTGCGGCGGGCAGCGGCGAGGTGGCTGGCCACCGTGAACACGGTCAAGTTGACTTGGCGGGCTATCAGTTGGTTGGAGGCTCCGTAGACGAGCCGTGCGGCGACGCGCTGCTGGTCGTGGGTGAGGAGGGCGGGCGAGGTGTCGGTGGTGGTCATCGTCGGTCCTGAGACAGGGGGAGAGTGGGTGGGTTGTCGAAGGTGGTCGGCGCGTGCCGGGGCGAAGGCTCCCTGGCACGCGCCCGGGTGCCGTTACAGCGTGGGATGCAGTGCGACGGACAGAGCGGTGACGTCGGTGCCGATGAAGGACCGCTGCGGCTCGAGGTCGTTGGCGTCGCCGGTCAGGGCGAGCTGGGGGAAGCGCTGGAACAGGGCCGGGAGGGCGACGTCGGCTTCGAGTTTGGCGAGGCGGGCGCCCAGGCAGTAGTGGATGCCGTAGCCGAAGGCCAGGTGCTGCTTGTCGTCCCGGTCGATGCGGAAGGCCTCGGGGTTCTGGTGGATGTCCGGGTCTCGGCCGTGGGCGCCGAAGCCGATGATGATCGCGTCTCCCTGGCGGATGACGACGCCGTCGCCCAGGTCGATGTCCGCCGTGGCGTACCGCAGGGGCATGTACATGATCGGGGGGTGCAGACGGAGGGCTTCGTCGATGACGTCGCTCCAGCGCGCCGGGTCGGCCAGCACGGCGGCAAGCTGGCCGGGGTGGGCGAGGAGTTCGCGGACGGCGGCGTTGATCAGGGCGACGGCGGTCTCGCTGCCGGCGCCGATCATCAGGATGAGGGTGGAGATGAGCTCGGCGTGGCTGAGGCGGTCGCCGTCCTCTTCGTGGGTGGCCAGCAGCAGGCTGGTCATGTCCTCGCCCGGGTGGCTGCGCTTGGTGTCGATCAGGGCCCGCATGGCCTGGCCGAGATCCCGCTTGATGGCCTCGGCCTCCTGGGGAGTGACGTCGGTGGCGAGCACGGAGTCGATCACGCGCAGCATCTCGGGCCGCTGGTCGGCGGGCACGCCGAAGAGGTCGCAGATCACCCGGGCCGGGATCGGATAGGAGAACTGCGCGCGCAGGTCGACGGGGCCGGTGGGAGCGAGCGTCTCCAGGTGGTCGAGGAGGTCGGTGACGATCGCGTGGACGGCGGGGCGCATGGCCTCGATGCGGGCGGGCGTGAACGCGCGGTCGACCAGCCGGCGCAGGCGCTGGTGGTCGGCGCCGTCGGAGGTGAACATCGACACGACGTCCACCCACGGGTACAGCCACGGTATGGAGCCGGGGATGTGGGACGGCCAGGACCTCCGGGCGTCCTTGGAGACGTGGTCGTGGGTGAGGAGAACCTTGGCAACGGCGCCGCGGGTGACGGCCCAGGCGGTGACGTCGCCGGGCAGGCGGACGCGGACGGCGGGCCCGGCGGCGCGGAGGGCGTCGGCCTGGGCGAACAGGGCGCGGCCGCCGGTGCTGTCGAGGGTGACGGTTGCGGTGGGGGAGGTGCTGGTCACGAGGTTCCTCCTGCGAGGGCGGTGGCGGGGATGCGGTCGGCGGACTTGGGGCGGAAGGCGACGGGCAGCGTCTGCGGGCACTGGTGGAAGGGGCCGTACCGCAGCAGAGGTTCGGCGCTCTCGTCGGTCAGCGTCATGTCCCACAGCTGGTCGAGGATCGTCTCGACGGCGGTCTGCACGATCGTGGTGGCCTGGGAGATCGCGGGGCAGCGGTGCGGCCCGGCCGACCAGGCGAGGTGGGCCCGGCTGTCGTAGCTGCGGCCGCCTGGCAGTGCGGGGTCAGTGTTCGCGGCGGCGTGGGAGATCAGGACCGGTACACCGCCCGGTACGTGGACGCCGTGGAGGTAGGTGTCCTGGCGGGCGAAGTGGACAGAGAAGTTCGCCATGGGCGCCCGCTCCCACAGCGCCTTGTCCAGAGCCCGGCGCACGGTGAGCGTGCCGGCGGCGAGGTTGCCGGCGTAGTCGTCGTCCCGCAGCAGCAGGTACAGAGTCCAGGCGGTGGCGGCGGCAGTGGGGATGAGGCCGGCGCCGGTGACGCAGAACAGCTGGTTGAGTATCTCGTCGTCGCTGAGCGCCGCGGCGTGGTTGATCATCCAGGACGTGAGGTCCTGGCCGGGCTGGGCCCGGCGCAGCTGGATGAGTTCGTACAGCAGGCCGGCGAAGTCCGCAGCGCCCTTCGCGGCTTCGGGGCCGGCGCTGATGAGATCCTGACAGGCGCGCACCATCTGGTCGGTCATTTCGGGCGGGCAGCCGAGGATCTCGGCGAAGTCGAGCATGGGCACCATGTCGGCGAAGTCGGCCATCAGGTCAGCCTGACCATGGGCGATGACCCGGGCGATCAGCTTCAGTGCGCTGCGCCGGGTGATCTCCCGCAGCCAATGGGGGCTGATCCGGGCGATGCAGTCGTCCATGGCCCACCGCAGACGGGCGTGCTCGTCACCGTCGGTGTAAAGGACGGACGGCCGCCAGGCCATCATGCCGAGCACCGGGCTGTCCTGAGGGACGTGGCCGTTGGTCAGATCGACCCACAGGCGCGAGTCCTTGGAGTAGGTGTTCGTGTCGTTGACGAGGGTGACGGCGGCCCGGTGGTTGGTGACGACCAGGGCGTGCACACGGGGGGCGATCTCCGCCCATCCGGCCGGGCCCTGGGCACGCAGTTGCTCGTAGACGGCGTTCGGTTGGGCGGCGAATGCGGCACCGTGCAACATGGGGCAGCCGCTGGTGGAGAGCGGGGGCGGAGTGGTCATGAGACGGGCTCCAGGTTGGTGCGGGACAGCAGGTGGGAGACGAGCGCGATCAGCGGCGCCTTCGCCGAGTCCCTGTGCCGGACGTCGCACTCGACCAGCGGTGTGGAGGGGGTGAGGTCCAGGGCGCGACGCAGTTCGGTTTCGCCGTAACGGGGTGAGTCGTGGAAGGTGTTGACGGCGACCACGTAGGGCAGGCCGACTTCCTCCAGGCGTCCCATGGCGTCCCAGGACTCGGTGATCCGCGCGGTGTCGACCAGGACCACGCCGCCCAGCGCGCCCTGCATCAGCTCGTCGATCATGAAGCTGAACCGGGGCTGGCCGGGGCCACCGAACAGGTAGAGCACGATGTCGTCGGTCAGGGTGAGCCGGCCGAAGTCGAGTGCGACAGTGGTGGTGGTCTTGTCCGACAGGTCGCGCAGGGTGTCGACCGCCTTGCCTGCCTCCGTCATGCGTTCCTCGGTCGAGGCGGGACGGATCTCGGACACGGTGCCGACGAGGGTGGTCTTGCCGACGGCGAACGGCCCGAGCACGACGATCTTCACGGACTGGTCGATCCCGGGCCCCAGGTAATGGCCGCTAGAGCTGGTGGAGCGCATCGAGAATCCTCTCCAGCAGATGACGGTCGGTCTGCTGTGCGGCGGGCACAGGGTTGCGGCTGACGAGGTGGCCGCTGTCGACGAGGGAGGCGACCAGGACCTTGGTCACGGCGGCCGGCAGTTGCAGGTCGGCGCTCACCTCGGCCAGCGACAGCACGCCGGGCAGGCAGTGCTGCATCAGGCGGTGGGAATGAGCGTCCAACCCGCCCAGCGGCTTGTCCGGATCAGCGATCAGCAGCGTGGCCAGGTCCAGGGTGTGGCGGGATGGTGCGGCCCTGCCCCCGGTAGGGGTGTAAGGCCGCACCATCCCGGCACGCCGGCGGCCGCGGGGCGTCACGAGGTCGGGGTCCTCTCGCGCGCGGCCAGCGCGGGGGCCAGGCCCTTGATGGCCTTGATCGTCTCGGCGGACGCGACCGCCACCTCGGCGTCGGTCATCTCCGCGCTGACCGCGACGGCGAGCACCGTGTTGTGACCGGCGGCGAAGACGAGGACGCACGCCCCGGGAAGGTCGATGATGATCTTGCGGGGGGTCGTGTCGTCGGGCGTCGGCGCGAACTCGCCGACGCCGCGGCCCAGCGCGAACAGACTGGAGGAGCCGGCGGCGGTCCGGTCGGCCACGTCGCGGTGCAGTCCCTCGGAGTGCGCGAGCACCAGGCCGTCGCTGGTGAACAGGACGGCGTGCGCGACGCCCCTCGACCTGGCGAGGCGGTCGAGCATCCAGGTCATGTCGTGAGTGTCGGCGGTCGGCTGCTGCTGCTCAGTCATGGAGGTGGTCTCCTTCAGGGGTGTTCTCGGTGTCGTGGATGGTCCGCCCGAGCTGGGCGAGGCTGGCGGAGAACACATCGGGGTCGTCCGCCGGTGCGGGCTCGCTGTTCCGGGCCGGCGCGGCGGCAGCCGGTGAGCGCCGCCGTCGCTGGGGCAGCCCTTCAGGTGCCGTCGCCTGTGCCGGATGTGCGTCTGCTGCTCCGGTGGCCGCAGCAGCTCCCACGGGCAGGGGCATGTGTCCGGCACGGGCCGTGGCCGCCTGGCGGTCGGCCTCGATCTCCTCGGCGGTCGGGCCGCGTCCGAACAGCTCCAGAGGGATACGCAGCACCGCCCGCACACCGCCGTACGGGGAGGTGCTGGTGACATCCGCGGAAAAGCCATACTCGCCAGCGAGGCGGCCGATGACCGCGAATCCGAGCTGGCCGGTGTCCTGCACGGTGGTGACGTCCAGAACCTCGCGCTGCCCCAGCTGCCGGCCCGCGCTCTCGCGCTGGAAGGAGTTCATGTTCAGGCCGCCGTCGTCGACGACGATGCAGTACCCGGTCTGGAAGGGCTGCACCTCGACGAACACCTTGCCGTCGGAGAACGCTGCAGCGTTGGACAGCAGCTCGGTGAGTGCGACGGTGACCGGCTCGACGACCCGCCCCTCCAGGTAGGTCTCCCCGGTGCGCGGCTCGTAGGTGTAGCTGACGCGCAGGTAGTCGCTGATCCGCCCGCGCGCCGATTCCACGATCTCGCGAACCGTGCAGTCGGCGCGCTGCAAACCCGGCCACGATCCGGTCAGAATCCGCATGCGCTGCAGCGTGTGCAGGGACTGGGTGACCAGGTGGTCGAAGTTCATCAGGCTCTGGTGGTACGCCGTGCCGTCGGGATGGCGCTCCATCTCCTCGACGACGCGCATCTGGCAACGCTGCAGACCGGTCTGCGCCTCGTCGATCATGTCGCGCACCGCGGACCTGGCCGCGCGTCCGATCTGCTCGCGGGTGACGGCCACAGCCTCCTGCAGCAGCCGTCTCACGGCCTGGTGCGCGTGGTCGACGACGGTGCCGGCGAGCTCCTCCTGGCTGAGCCCGGGGACCGGAACACCGCGGTGCCCGCGCGCCAGAACATCCACCAGAGCGGGCATCGTCACCTCGGCGAAGTGCCGCATCTCCGCCTCGAGCGCGGCCAGGTGTGTGCCGTCGGCTTCGCGCTGCTTCTCCAGCCGCGCGCAGCGCGCGGCCAGAGCCCGCTTGGTGCGGGTCTGCGCGAGGAGACCTGCCGACGTGACGGCAAATCCGGCGCCGAATACGGCTGCGGTCACTTGTGGATCGAGCATGGAGACTCCTGACACATGGGGGTCGGCTGCGGGCGGTGCGCGACGGAGGAGAGGCGGTGCTCCCGCCCTGCCGCGCGGCCGATGAGCGGGCTAGGACGGAGGCGCGGGGAGACCGGGCCGACGGCGGAGCTCTGAGGAGTGTTCACGCGGCGATCACCGGCACCGGCGCCGCCTTGCGCAGTTCATGCAGCAAGAGGGCGCTGTTGGCCAGCCCGAGCATCGAGTACGCCTGCGGGAAGTTCCCCAACTGTCGCTGGGCGGCCGGGTCGTACTCCTCGGCAAGCAGGCCCAGGTCGCTGCGCAGCGTCAGCAACTGCTCGAACAGGGCATCGGCCTCGTCCAGTCGGCTGGTGAGGGCGAGCGCGTCGACCAGCCAGAACGAGCACAGGAGAAACGAGCCCTCGCCGCCCGGAAGTCCGTCCATGCCCACGTGCCGGCCCTCCGTGCGGTAGCGGTGCACCAGGACACCGCCGGGGGCCAGCTCCCTGCGGACAGCGTCGACCGTGCCGATCACCCGCGGGTCATCGACCGGCAAGAACCCGGTCTGCGGAAGGAGCAGGAGCGAGGCGTCCAGTCCCGCCGAGCCGTACGACTGCGTGAACGTGTTGCGCTCCGGGTCATATGCCCGCGCGCAGACCTCGGTGTGGATCTCTGCACGCAGGGCCATCAGGGCCTCCAGATTGGCGGCGAGTACGCCCTGCTCCACGAGGCGGACCGCGCGGTCGATGGCCACCCAGCACATGAGCTTGGAATGGGTGAAATGCCGTCGGCCGCCGCGGACCTCCCAGATCCCGTCGTCCGGCTCGCGCCAATGCTGGCGGACGTAGTCGACGAGCAGCAGAATCAGGCGCTCGGTCTTCTCGCACCGGGCGACGCCGAGTTCGTGCGCCAGGGCCAGCATCTCGATGACCTCGCCAGGCACGTCGAGCTGCAACTGGTCCACCGCGCCATTACCGACCCGGACCGGGCCGGAGCTCTCGTATCCGGGAAGCCAGTGCAGCTCCCGTTCCGGCATGTCGCGGCGGCCGTCGAGGCGGTACATGATCTGCAAGTTCTCCGGGTCACCGCCGAGCGTGCGCAGCAGCCACTGCCGCCACGCGACCGCCTCTTCGTGGCATCCCGTCCGCAGCAGCGCGGACAGCGTGACCGCCGCGTCCCGCAGCCACACATAGCGGTAGTCCCAGTTGCGCACCCCTCCGAGCTCCTCGGGCAGCGAGGTCGTCGGCGCGGCCACGATCCCACCGGTGGGGGCATGGGTGAGTGCCTTCAGCGTGATCAGAGACCGGACGACCGGATCGCGGTACGGGCCGTCGTAGACCAGCTGGCTCACCCACGTCTCCCAGAAGGCGGCGGTCTGCTTCAGCGCCGCTTCGGCGTCGGGAACCTCGGGCGCGGGAGCATGGGACGGCTGCCAACTCATGGTGAAGGCCACCCAGGCACCAGCCGCGATGGTGAAGGAGTGGTGGACGGCGCCGTCCTTCTCCATGCCCGGTACGGACGCATCGAGCCACAGCGCGTCCGGACCGGAAACCGCGGCTGTCCGCCCGTCCTCGTCGTAGACCCATGGCACCAGCCGGCCGTAGCCGAAGCGCGGGGCGAGCGTCGAGGTCATCTCCACCGTGCCGGTGACGCCCTCGACGATGCGGATCAGCTGCGGGCCGTGCCCGTCACGGGGCGGCATCAGGTCGAGCACGCGGACGGTGCCGGTCGCGGTGTCCCACTCGGACTCGACGATGAGGCTGTCGCCCACGTAGCGGCGGCGGTCCGCGTACGGGGCGGGCACACCGGCCGCGACGGTGGGGGCTATCCGCCAGGACCCGTGCTCGTCGGTGCCGAGCAGGCCGGTGAAGACCGCGGCGGAGTCGAAGCGCGACAGACACAGCCAGTCGACACTTCCGTCTCGGCAGACCAGAGCCGCGGTCTGCATGTCTCCGATGAGCGCGTAGTCCTCGATGCGCGGTCGGCGAACGGCCGGGGGGTGGGTGAGAGGCGGCAGGGTGGTCATGAGGTGCGGTCTCCAGGCGAGGCGAGGATGGCGTAGGCGTGCGAGGGGTCCCAGTGCGGGTGCAAGCGAGGTGGGTGGCGCCAGGAGGCGGTGCTCGGGCCGAAGTGCACCAGAGTGTCCCTGACGGTCGCGATCAGCACGCTGGTGATCAACTCGGTGGGAGTCACCACTGCCTCGGTACGGATCCGGCGCAAATGATGGTGGTCATCACGAGAGTGAAGGTGAGGACACGTAGCTGACCGCAGCTAGGACGCCAGGTCCACCAGCGCCTGTTTTTCCGCGCAGGTCTACACACGGCACACCTGCCGGTGACGCGAGTAGTGCGCACTGAGGGGTGCACGCAGGCCGGCGCGGGTCCGGCTGAGCGCGTCGTGTAGCGCATCGGCCGGGGTGGCCCGGACCAGGGGTGTGTCCGGGCGGGTCACCCACAGACCCGAACAGCCGTAGTAGCCGTCGGCACCACAACCCCAAAACCTGGGCGCGGGGACGCAGTCGGAGTGCGCGGCACCCCACTGGTGGACCGATTCGGCCTCCACCGGCACCAGGAGCCTGTGATGGAGCAGGCAGTACTTCACCGGCCCGACATCCGAGCCCTCCGCGACCAGGGCGTCGATCGCGCGTAGGCCAAGCGCTAAGCCCACACGCACCGCACCAAGATCTGGCGAAACCACGGCAGGCGGTCGCTCGCCGAGATCGATATTCCATGAGAAGTCACTACGTAAGGTCATGAGAGTGGCTCCAGTAAGTGAGGTGTCGCGGCGCAGAGGGGCTCGGAATTAGCACAGGACGGGGCGCTGCGGGTGGGCATGAGGGGAGGAGGCGACTGCGGAAGGTTCTCGTTGATCATCTTTCGCCTGCCTCAGCGTCATGCTTTGGTTCGTCGGACCGCGATTGCTTCCACCGCAATCCAGCGATCACCAGAACACCCATCCCGCCCACGACGACCACGAGCAGAATCGCTCCGCTCGCTGTCAGCACCATCGCCTCGCCCTATTTCGTGCGGGACAGCGTCGGTAATCCATGCCAGCGGAGCCCTGAGAGGACGACGACTGTAAGCGGCTCGGACGAGCCGTATGCTCACAGCTGTGAGCAGATGCCAATGACCTGGTCAAGTCGGGTGCATGGGCCCCGAGGAAGCGGATTCCACCCTGCCCTTTGAGAGACCGGACACAGCGTCGAGGGCGGCCGACACGCACTGTTCCAGCGGCTGGCAGGTGTCCACCACGACCTTCGGCTCCGAATCGGATCCGTGCCGGAGTCCTTTGCGCTGGGAAGTAAATCTGGAACGCCGGCTGCCGCCGACCGTGCCGACGCCACTTTGTCGGGGCAGACACACTCGACGATGTGCAGTGCGTGACCAAGACTTGAAGCGAAACGGCGCAGGGACAGAACGTCCCGGTGCCGGGTGAGGGGGCGTCCGTCGAGCACGATGACCGTCCCCGGCGCCGTATCGAGGTTCCACGAAGCTGCCTTCAGCACCCCTTCGTACAACCAGTCGTTCAGTTCCGGAGGAACCGCTACCAATGTGGGGAAGAGGGCCTTCCGCAGCAGGGCTGTGTTGAGCAAGACGCCTGGTATGGCCTCCGCCAGGGCCCGGGCAAGGGCGGACTTGCCGGTGAAGGGTAGACCGCCTAAGGCGACGATCATGCACGCTCCTGTTCGCACTCGATTCCACGTCCTACCCCGATCACGCCGACTGCGGCAGCAACTCGGGCAGGTGGGCCAGTTATGGGCATGCGAAGAAGGCCCACACCGCCTTCCCGTTGACACCCTCCCGACCACAGCGAGGAGCCGCAGTCCAGCCCTCGGAGAGAGCGTTCACGAGAACCAGACCGCGCCCACTGATCGCGCTCACGGACGGACGGATCTTCACCAGCGGAACGCCGCAGGAGTTGTCCGTCACCATGAGTCCGAGCGCGAAGCCCCTCTTCAAAGCGAGCGCGACCCCCACGGTCTCCGTCTCCTCCAGCGGCCGTGTCCGGCCATGCAAGACCGCGTTGGTGACCAGCTCGCTGACGGCCAAGACCACCTGGTCGGCGAGGCCGTCACCCTCGGGCAATCCCCAGCAGCCGAGTTGCCGCCGAACGAAACGGCGAGCTTCACCGACGTTGCTTTCACAGCTCTCGATCTCGACGGCGACCCGCTCAACCCCAACGTCGTATGCGAGAACCGCCAGGTACTCCCGGCTCGACAAGGCTGTCAACGCGTCCACCTCCCGGTTCTGGTAGGCGGACACCGCTTTGCATGGGTTTTGATAACGCATGCTGGAGCGGTGCCCGCCATGGGCCCGCCTGCCGGGGCGTCAGGTCCTCCGGCAGACGGACGTTGTCGGGCTTCCGAGAGCAGCAGGATTCGCCCTGAGGTGACGCCGGGCAACCGTGACGGTTCACTGATCAGTGACCCCAAGTACCTGAAGTGACGAACCGGGTCACTGATCCGTGACGAAGTCACTGTTTTTGACACAGAGTCGATGGTTCGTCACTACGATTTCAGGAACCGGTTCGGGCTGAGGAGGTACTGATGGCCCGCACAGCGCACGGCCCGTCTTGCGCCAAGCGGTTACGCCAGGAGGCCAACCAGCACGGTGAGCCCCCCGGCGAGATCGCTCGCACCATCCATGCTCACTGCGCGGTATCCCTTCTGCGCGCCCAGCGTCTCGCCCGTGGGCTGACGCTGAAGGAGGCAGCCAAAGGCCTGAACGAGCTCAGCGCGGAACGTCACGACGCCCCCCGGGTGGACGGCGACCAGCTCGGACACTGGGAGAACGGCCGCCAGCCTCGCCCGGCAACCCTCGGACTACTGTGCGAGTTCTACGACAACTGCACTCCAGAGGACCTGGGGTTCACGAGCACGGGGGCTGCTGTAGCACCACCTTCCTCCGGCTTGGCCATGACCGGCCGCATCCTGCCTTCACCCACCGCTGCACCCCGGCCCTTCACTGCAGACGCGCTGGAACAACAAGTCGACGCGGCTCGACGCTCAGTGGACCGGACCCTGGCTGCCGGCACCGTCAGTTCGAACCAGCTCGACATGCTCGACGAACAGGTGCTCTGGGTGCGAGAGCAGTACGTCTACACAGCACCGACGCCCATGATCACAGTGCTCCTGGACCTCCTCGCGGAGGTCCAGGAGCTCGCCGCTCAAAGGCAGCCGGCCGCCGTCCAGGTTCGGCTGTCCGAGCTGACCTCGATGCTCGCCACCCTGGTCGCCGACGCGCTCATGAAGCTTGGGCACCTGCCCCGGTCCCGGTCCTGGTACGCCACAGCGAGGAACGCCGCGGACGACAGCGGCAACACGGAACTCCGTGCCCGAGTACGGGCACAAGCCGCAATGCTCCCGTTTTACTACGGCCCCCTGGAAGCCGCGGTTGCTCTCGCCCGGGAGGCCCGGATCATCTGCCGCGGGCGCCCCAGCGCCACGGCCGCCTTTGCTTCGGCGGCCGAAGCACGCGCCCTTGCCAAGCTGGGAGACAAGGAAGGAGCCGAGGCAGCACGCCGATTGGCCACGGCCGCGTTCGAGCAGAGCAGAGCCAGAGGCTCAGCCGACAACGACGCCTTCGGCTTCCCAGAGCGGCGATTCAGGCTCTACGAAAGCGGAACCCTGACAGCCCTCGGTAAGACGAGCGAAGCACGTCGCGTTCAGGAGGCAGCCCTTCGTCTCTACCCTTCGAAAACCGGCATCGATCCAGCCCTGCTCAGTCTCGAGGCAGCCCTCTGCCTCGCACAGGATCGCAGCCCGACGGAAGCCTGCCAGCTGGCGGCCACCACGTTCTTGCGGATTGCCCCAGAGCACCGGACGCCGATTGTGGAAAAGCGGGCACGAGAAGTCATCGGGGCGCTCCCGCAGGGCGCGGAGGCCGGCCGCGCAGCCCGCGAGTTGCGGGAGATCCTCGCGCTTCCTTCCGGACAGATGTGACAGCGGCCGTACACGTCGGCGAGCCTGGACCCCATGACACAAGCTGCGCCGGCCCCCGGCGGGTACGACGAGTCCGAGATGTACCAGGTTCTAGAGCGAGGGTGCGTGGCCGTCGGCCTCGACTCCTCCGACGCTCGCCTGCTCCGCGGGCACACCAACGCGGTCATACTCCTCAAGAAGGAGCAGGTCGTCGTCAAAATCGCCCGTCGTGGGTCACGGACCGACGACGTGGCACGCACGGTCCAGTTTGTCCGCTGGCTCATGGGTGCCGGCTTCCCCACCGTTCCCCTGCTTCCGGTCGACCAGCCCGTCATCATCGACCAGCACGCCATCACCTTCTGGCAGTACCTGCCCCAGCCGGCTCAGCCCGTTGCCGCAGCCCAGCTCGCCAAGCCGCTGTACGCACTCCACACGCTGCCGACTCCACCCGTATCCCTACCCGCCCATGACAACATCGCTGCGATCCGCCGGTCTCTCGCCGCGATCACGTGCTTGTCACCCGAGACGCTGTCCTTTTTGAGCGAGCACGCCGCACAGCTCGAGTCCGACCTCAGCGCAGTGCAGTTCGAACTCCCGGAGGGAGTGATCCAAGGAGACCCGCAGCACCGCAATGCCCTGCACGTGGGCGACGGCGCAGCCGTACTGTGCGACTGGGACACGGTGGCGATCGGACAACCGGAATGGGACCTGATCACCGTAGAGGTCCACTGCAGACGATTCGGTCACGGAAAACAGCACTACGGAGCCTTCGCCGACGCGTACGGCTGGGACGTCACACGGTGGTCCGGCTACGGCACCCTGGCGTCGATCCGCGAGCTGCGCATGATCACGACGAACGCGCGTAAGGTCCACCATGCTCCAAGTAGCTTGGAAGAGGTCCAGCAACGAGTAGACGGGCTTCGCCGCCACGACCAGTCCCTCAGGTGGAACATCCTTTGACACCGGCAGTACTCGCAGGCCGTTCTGCCGGTGTCCCGCCCTCTACCTGATGTCTTTCGCCACTACCTGCATGAAGTCTGCGCCGCGTCCGGCTTGTAGTGGGAGGTATGCCGCTCCGATTCGGGCGCCTTGTCCTGCCACATCCGACCGGCCTGGGACGCCTTGGCCCGGGCCTGCTCGGCAGCCTGAACGACCTTGCCCTTGACCGGACCGGGCAGCCTGTCCTGCGCCTGACGGGCCAGACCGGTAGCCTTCTCCTTCAGCTCCCCGCCCTTGAGCGCGGCTTGCCCCTTCAGCTCACCGGCCTTCGCCACAGCCTGCTCCTTGACTTCGGTGGCCTTCTCCTGGGCACGCGCCTTGACGTCGGCCTTCGCCGCGAGCACTTCGACTGTCTTCCCGAGCTCGGTACGGGTCTGCTCGACCTGCTCGCGCAGTTCCTGAGGACTGGAGGCGGTGGGCTCGTCGTGGGGCGGCTGGGGCATCTGTGCGCACTCTCCTTGATCTCGGCCACGTCGGCCTTCACGTTCTCAACCGTCTGCTCGGGCGTGGGCGGCGAGGCCCGGTCGATCTGCTTCTTTCCACTCATGGCCATTACCGCGGCGATCACCCCCAGCACCGCTGTGACGATCAGTCCAGCTGCCCACACCGGCAGCGCCACGGACGGCCCCCGCCGTGATCAATTCAAAGATCATCCCACCCGGTCAACCAACGTGACTGTGAGGATGATCGGGTGCCGCTCCGGGCGGTGGCTTGACTCGCAACGTGACTGGCCGTGTGCCTTGGCATTGATCTGTCGGCTGCCCGCTCGGCGCGGTGCGGGTTGCCGCCGGGCAGGGGACGTGTCCCGATAGGGGCCTTCGCGACAGGCACCGTCACAGTCTTGACCGCCCCGGCCCGGCGACGGCCACCAGCACCCAAGGCGATCAGGAGAAGGCGACTTTGCCCAGCATTAGAAGCCGTATCTCAACCGATCTTGGAACGTGTGGATCGAACAGGGTTCCTGGTCGGGTGATCTTCCGCAGGTACGCGCATGAAGGCAGGGCCTCCTG
>NZ_JAGMUJ010000080.1 GCF_019049255.1 Streptomyces sp. AC558_RSS880
GGTCGACCTGATCATCACCAACGGGGCGTCCGCGTCTCCCGAGGAGTACGCCCGCCAGGCACGCGCGCTCCAGGTGGACCTGGAGGTGACGGCGGAGGACGGCACGAAGCACGACAAGGAGATCACCCTCAGCGACAAGCCGGGCCCGCAGACGATCCCCACCGGCATCAGCGACGTGAAGACGGTACGCCTGGTACTGCGTTCACCCGTTGGCCTGACCTCGGGACGTCACCTGGCCCTGGCGGAGGTGGAGTTCTTCCAGCGGAGTTGACGAAGCGCCGTCCCGGCCAGGCCCGTCTTCTCGGCAGAGAGGGAGGGGCCAAGGCAACGGCCGGGGCCGCCACCCCCCACAGGAGAGGCCCCGGCCGTCGCGCGGCACGGGCCGCGCGGCGACCCGTACTTCCTACAGCGCCATGAGTGCGTTTTCTGTCACACCCTCCTGTGTCACGGGTTAGTTGCATCCTGGACGGATGTGGACGGGGAGAGGATTCAGGCCGTAACGTGCCTTTCGCGCCAGGCCACGACGGACACATGACCACGAACCGCCCGTGGCCTCGAGACCGCAACCACTGATCGAACAACCACGACGGCGAGAACCCGGTCCGCGAGAGCGGTGCCGGTTGAGGCGCAGAAGGGCGCGCGCGTGTGCTGGGGGACGACGCGGAGCTGACCGCCGCGGTGCGCGCGGCACAGGACGGGGACGAGACCGCGTTCCGGACTGTGTACCGCGCCGTGCACCCGCGGCTGCTGGGATACGTACGGACACTGGTCGGCGAGCCCGACGCCGAGGACGTGACGTCCGAGGCGTGGCTGCAGATCGCCCGTGACCTGGAGCGGTTCACCGGTGACGCGGACCGGTTCCGCGGCTGGGCCGCCCGTATCGCCCGCAACCGCGCGCTGGACCACATACGCATGCGCGGACGCCGCCCCGCGATCGGCGGCGACGAGACCGAGCTGACCGGGCGGGCCGCCGAGTCCGACACCGCCGGCGAGGCCATCGAGGCGCTGGCCACCGACGACGCGTTCTCCCTCATATCCCGGCTGCCGCAGGACCAGGCCGAGGCCGTCGTCCTGCGCGTGGTCGTGGGCCTCGACGCCAAGTCCGCCGCCGAGACCCTGGGTAAACGACCGGGTGCCGTACGGACGGCCGCGCACCGGGGTCTGAAGCGCCTGGCCGAGTTGATCGGTGGCGATCCGGAAGCCCGACCGGAATCCACCGGGGTGCTCGACGCCCTCCCTCCCCAGAGAGAACCACGCCGTCGTACGGTGACGTCCGCGAGTGTCGCGCAGACGCGAACGCGGACGCAGAAGGACATGTGATGGCCGACGAGCAGCACAGGTGGCTGGACCGCGGGACCGCGGAGCGTTTACTGAGCGGAGAGCCCCCGGAAACTGCCGATCCCGTCGCCCGTGACCAGGCCCGACGGCTCGCCGGAACACTGCGCGCGCTCTCCGCGCCGCCCCCTGCGGACGGTGCGGAACTCCCCGGAGAGGCGGCCGCCTTGGCCGCCTTCCGCGCGTCGCGCGAGGAACGGGAGAGACGGGCCGAGGCGGCCCACGGTGCGGGCCGACCGACCGGGACGCGGTCCTCCGACATCGGGCCGATCCGTATCGGAGCCCCGCACGGTGATCGTTCCGGAACCGCGAACGGACCCCGGCGGGAGCGTCCCCTGTACCTCGGGCTGGCCGCCGCGCTGGTCGCCGGCATGGCCGGGGGCGCCGCGGTCCTGACCGGAACCGGAGTCCTGTCTCCGCCCGACGGCTCCCGGTCCGACCCGGCGGCCTCCGTCACGCACCCCGAACACCCGTTGGTGTCCCCTCCGCCGGAGGACGGCGCACCGGGCGGAGTCACGCCCGGGGGCCGGCACTCCGAGAGTGCCGCCGGGGACGCCGACGGGTCCCGCACACCGGAGGAGCCCGGTGCGGACACGGGTGACGGCGCGGCCCGTTCCGGCCGCGGCGGGAAGCAGCTCGCCGCGGCCTGCCGCGCGTGGCGCGACGGCAAGGCACTGAACGGCGAGCGCGAGCACCTCCTCGAGGACGCGGCGGGCGGCTCCTCCCGGGTCGGCCCGTACTGCGAGGACGTGCTGTCCCCGTCGGACACGTCCGGTGCGTCGTCCGGTGCGTCCGGCACCGACGAGGGAGCTCACAAGGGCAACGGCGACGGGAGGGCCGACGGCGAGAGCAGGGGCCAGGGCCAGGAACAGGGCTGGGATCAGGGTCAAGGCCAGGACCAGGGTCAAGGCCAGGACCAGGGTCAAGGCCAGGACCAGGGCCAAGGCCAGGATCAAAGCCAGGACCAGGGCAACGGCGGCAACAGCGCCAAGAAGGGCGACAGCGGTGAGAGCGGCACGGGTGGCAACCACGGCACGGGCGGCGAGAAGAACCCGTGAAACCGCCCCTGACCTGCCCTTTTGTTGACCGCTAAATTTTTTTCCCGACAGGTGTGACACTTTCGACCCTCGTGGCGCAGTAATGAGTGAGCCGACTGGTCATCGGCTGTCGCACGGAGCCGGGGTTCCCCCCGTACCCACGGCTCGTGCATTCGGCGCGGGCGGGACACGTTCCCCCGGTCCCGCCCGCGCCCCGTCTCACCAGTGCACGACGACCTTGTCGCCGTTCCGCACCTGCCCGTACAGCCGGGCGATGGCCCCCTCGTCCCGTACGTTGACGCAGCCGTGCGAGGCACCGGCGTATCCCCGCGCGGCGAAGTCGGCCGAGAAGTGCACGGCCTGGCCGCCGCTGAAGAACAGGGCGTACGGCATGGGCGAGTCGTAGAGCGTGGACACATGGTGCCGGGACTTCCAGTAGACGTGGAAGACACCCTCACGGGTCGGCGTGTACTCGGAGCCGAAGCGCACCGGCATCGTCGACACCGTCCGCCCGTCGATCATCCAGCGCAGGGTGCGGCTCGACTTGCTGATGCACAGCACGCGGCCGGTCCGGCAGCGCGGGTCGGGCGCGTCGGCCGGCTGGCCGCCCATCAAGTACAGCTCCCACCTGCCCGGTTCGTGCGTCATGCCGAGCAGCCGCTGCCAGGTGACGGAGTCGGTCACCCCGGTCCTCGGCAGTCCGCGCTTGCCCTGGAAGCCCCGGACCGCCTCCGCCGTCAGGTCGTCGTACGTCCCCGTCGGCCCGTGGAAGATCCAGGCGACCTGCCGCAGCCGGGCCTGGAGTTCGCGTATGTCGCGACCGGAGTCACCGGGGGACCACAGCACGCGCGGTGCCGGGGCGCCGGGACGGGAGGACTTCCCGCCGTCGTCCGGAACCCGTGACCTCGGTGCCGGTGACTCCGGCGTCGGCGCGGAGGGCGTCCGGCTCGGCACCTCGATGCGCACCGGCGACCCGGGCCTCCCGTCCGCCCCGGCCGGCTGCACCGTACAGCCGGTCGCCCCTCCCGCGAGGGCGGCCAGCGCCGCGAGACCCGCGATCCCTTTCCTCCCCATGCCCCTCCTCCGCACACCGGCCCCCGTCGTCCCCCCGGCCGCGCCCGGCCGTCACCTGAGATGTTCCCCGGATGTGACCACCGGCGAACAAGGGGGCATGGTGGTGAGTGACCGGAAGACGACCGCCGAGGCGGTGCTGTGAGCGGGGTCCCGCCGAGGCTGTGAGGAAGGTCCCAGCGTGCGCCCCTCCACCGGACCGCACGCGCACCGCTACAGTCCGTCGAGGGGTCGGCCTGCACCGACGAGTAACTGACGGGTACCGGGCGACCGAGTCGAGCAACGCCGCTCAGCGGGAGGCATCACACCATGGCGCGCGAGTCGGGCAGTGCCCGATCCACCGAGAGTGGACTGCCCATCGAACCGGTGTACGGGCCGGAGGCCCTGGAGGGCTGGGATCCGGCGGAGAAGCTGGGCGAGCCGGGGGCGTATCCCTTCACCCGGGGTGTGTA